>NZ_CP043649.1:0-125550 GCF_014217645.1 Hymenobacter sp. NBH84 | reverse complement strand
CTGATGAGAGACTACCTAGCAATTAGAATTAGAACCCAGCGGTTACCCCCAGCGTGAAGGTGCGGCTGTTGGGGTAGGAGTTCATATCAACACCACGGCGGGAAGCATCACTGCCGAAGGCGTTGACGTCTGGGTCGTACCACTTGTAGTTGGTGAAGGTCAACACGTTGCTGACGCTGGCGTACACGTTGACGACATCAATGAAGGGCGCTGGATTCTTGAAAGAATAGCCCACGTTGATGTTTTTGAGGCGCACGTAGGAACCATCCTGCACCAAGCGGTCCGACAAGCGCGGCTGGCGCGTATCAGCGGCCAGGGCCTTCGGCCAGGTAGCGTTGGCAGCATTTTCGGGCGTCCACCGGCCGTCGTACACGAACTGAGGCACGTTGGCCACCTTACCCATCCGAATTTGGTACAGGTTGGTGTTCACAATGTCGTTGCCTTGCACACCCTGGAAGAACACGCTCAGGTTGAAATTCCGGTAAGAAAAGTTGTTCGTGATACCGAAGTTGTACTTCGGATTGGTGTTGCCGATGATCTGACGGTCTTTGGCTGTGATGGCGGGGTCTTCGTCGAAGTTCTTGTACTTAATCTCCCCAATCATCATCCGCTGCACTTCCTCCGACTGGCCCGCGTAGTTGGGGTCGGCTACCACTTCGGCTAGGTTATCATAAAAGCCATCTTCCACAAAGCCGTACACTGTGCCGATAGGCTGGCCGTTGCGTTGTAGGAAGAAGTTATCGAAGTTGTTGTAGAGGCTGCCGGCAAACTGGTCGCCGGGCAGATCCAGCATGCGGTTGCGGTTGAAGGAAATATTGGCGTTAATGTTCCAGTTGAAACGCGGCGTTGTTACGAGGGCTCCAATGCCGGATATTTCCAAACCCTTGTTCTCCACCGTGCCGAAGTTGGTGAGCTGTGTCGTAAAGCCCGTGCTGTTCGGAATCTGGATGGGCTGCAACAGGTCGTGGGTCTTCTTCTTATAGACATCCACCGTCACCGTGAAGCGGTTCTGCATAAAGCCCATATCCACACCCGCGTTGAACTGATCCGTCGTTTCCCACTTCAGATTCACGTCGGCCGGACCACGCCAGGTTACGTCGGCATAGCCTGGCTGTAGCGTGCCGTTGATGGGGTAGGCCGAAAACGCAAACATGGGTAGGGAGCGGTAGGACCCAATGCCCTGGTTACCGGTCTGGCCGTAGCCTACCCGGAATTTCAGAGTGCTGAACAGGTTCATGTCCTGCACGAAGGTTTCGTCACCGGCATTCCAAGCCAATGCAAACGAGGAGAAGTTGGCGTACTTGTTTTTCGTGGTGAAGCGGCTGGAACCGTCGCGTCGGAACGACCCTGTAACCAGGTATTTGCCTTTATAGCTGTAGTTTACGCGACCCAGCACGGAGAACAAACCGTTTTCGGACTTCCCACTGTTCAGCGTTTTCTGCGTGGTGCCGTTAAATAGGTTGTTGTTCTCAAGGAGGTCGTCGGGGAAGCCCCGCACCGACATACTGCGGTAGTAGGAGTAGCCCGTTTCACGCGTTACGGCCGCTACAGCGTTAATATTATGGTCTTGGTGGAAGGTGCGGTTGAAACTCAAGATAGATTCCAACGTGATACCACGCCACGTATCATCCGAAGAGTAGGCGTAGCCATTGGTGGTGCGCGCCTCCTGCAAGCGGCGGTTGTAATACACCTCCCGGTTGTTCACGTTGTAATTCACGCCCAGGTTCTGGCGGAACGAGAGGTAATCGGTAAACGTTAACTGCGCGTACGTCGAGGAGTAGATGCCTGTGGCATGCGTCTGGTCTTTGGCCGTGCGCGTGTAGTTGTAGGGGTTGGCGGCGGCATACCAAGAAGTAGCATCTTCACGAGCTTTCGACTCGGGTGAGGATACCGGATAGGTAGCCGGGAAGAACAGCGCCGAACTGATGATGCTGGCCTCGTTGCCGTTGGAGTTCGTCTTACCTAGATTATAGTTCGTGAACGTGATGTTGTTGTTGGTACCCAACTCAATCCATTTGTGCACTTTCCGCACAATGTTGGCTTGCAAGCCATATCGCTTAAAACCCGAGTTGACAATGATACCTTGCTGGTCCAGCATGTTCCCCGATACCGAGTAGGTGCCTTTGTCATTGCCGCCCGACATGCGTAGCGTGTAGTCTTTGGTAATGGCGCGGCGGAAGATTTCATCCTGCCAATTGGTACCTGTGAAACCGGCTGGGTAGGAGTCGCCGGCTGTGCCGTTTAGGAAGTCCTCTGGTGCTGGCAGATACGTGGAGTCACCAATGGTAGGGTCGAAACCCCGAGTACCCGGAAAGGGAAGGGTGGTCGGCGCATAGCCGTTGTACGTTTCAGCGTTGCGTTGCGCTTCGTTCTGAAACTGGGCATATTGATACGCGTTGAGCACTTTCACGCGCTTGGAAATTTCCGAGATGCTCGTGTTGGCAACTACCTCAATGCGGTCTTTGTCGGTTTTACCCTTCTTGGTTGTAATCAACACCACGCCGTTGGCGCCGCGTGAGCCGTAAATGGCCGTCGCGGATGCGTCCTTCAGAATCTCCATCGACTCGATGTCCTGTGGGTTGATATAGGACAAAGCGTTGGTTGATTGCCCAGTGCCGCCCGAAGGATTGGCACCACCAACGGAAGATCCGGTAGGCGTGGGAGAGGTAAATGGAATGCCGTCAATAACATACAGCGGCTCGCTACCGGTAAAGGAGTTTGCCCCACGAATGGTCAGGCTGATGCCCGCGCCAGGAGCTCCATCGCTGCGGTTCACTTGCACGCCCGCTACTTGTCCTTGCAGCCCTTGGTTAATGCTGGTAGGAATGGTCTTCAGGATGTCATCGGTTTTCACAGATGACACTGCTCCGGTCACGTCGCTCTTTTTCACCGATCCGTAGCCGATAACAACGACCTCTTCCAGCGCCTTCTGGTCGGTCTTTAGCCGCACATTAATGGTGGACGAACTGCTTGCCGTTATTTCTTTGGTTTCATACCCTATAAAGGAGAAAACCAACGTATTGCTACCCGCAGGAATAGTTAGTGAGTAGGCTCCCTGGGCATCTGTAATGGTGCCCGTACTGGTGCCTTTTACGGCTATACTAACGCCTGGCAAGCCACTGTTATCCGCTACATCAGTAACAGTCCCTTTTATAACAGCTTGCGCCCAGGACTCTACTGAAATTAGTAGCAGTGTAAGTAGTAGGAGAAGGGGTAAAGGCTTCTTCATTGAGGGAAATGAGTAGTGATGGGAAGTTTTTTGAGGCTAGTGAGCAGAAAACAGAAGGCATGAAATTCCCTACCCCTAGTATTTGAGAACAGGAGAATAACCTCACATCAGGAGGCAAAACGTTACAAACGGGCTACTTACTAGGGCCTCATATCTTGCGTCGACGGGTGGAGAGGCGCTTATCCCCTACCGTCTTCGCACAACTGTCAACGGGAGGACTACGGAGCGTAGCTTCTATGACATATGAGCAGAAACATTCTAACATTAACTATTGACTGTGAACGTATTGCAAACAACAAGCTCTCTTCCGAGAGAATCCACACTTAAGTGAGCTTAAACACAGCTACACAGGGTTAGAAATCGTTTGCGACGAAAATTTACGATAAATCTAAATCGATTTAGTAATGAAAAAGCAACAAACAATCTACCCTTAATACACACTAACTCCTGTGCTACTTGCAAAGTACAATACTGCATCACTATGTATACACTTATAACTACTTTTATATTAAAAAAGGTATATTATTGTTATGATACTTTTATGACGCTATTTTTATTGTTTTTAATCAAATGACAAAATTTTGCACACGTGTTATCTACTCAAAAACCTCTCTATAGCACAACTCTGATTTAATAGATAAAAGCATATTTGCAGAACAAAGAGAATCCTTTTCAAAACCCATGAAGGACCTTGATTGATGATCAATAGGTCAAATAAGTCCCTTTTGCATCAATAATAGCCTGTCTATCGAAATAAGATAGTGCGTTATGCTCCCAGAAGAAAGAAAATCAAACAGACGCATAGTTTGCCATGTTCCTTATCATATTTATATATATGATCGACAAGTGGCTTATCTTATATATGATACTATTTTAACATTTTCTAAGCATAAACCTTACGCGATTTGGATATGCCCTATCCTGTGTTATTCAGCCAACACCATTACCTATTGCTCATTGCCTGATACGCTCATAGTCCCTCTGCTCACACCGCCAGCTATTAACTTAAGTGGAGCTGTTCGTGGGTAAGGAGGCGAGGCAAATTCTTGCTATTCTTAGTAGCATTCACTCTAACACGAGCAGTTCCCCATATCCAGTGCCATCAGCTTAGACCGGTTTGCTGGTACATACAGGTTGGCAATCTGAGTTATCTGCTGGAGCGCACTGCCTATATGGTTTGCTCAGGATCAGCCAGGAATAACTTTGGCGGTAATCAAATGAAACTGCACGCCTAGTTCTCCGAAGGAACGGTAGCTTACCTACTTAGGCGTTGATGAAAGCATGTTGGCCAACCGCTTCAGAATTTCCAGACAGGCGCGGCTGTTATGGTAGGGGCATTTCCACAGGCCGGCTTTATCCTGTCCTGGCATCACAGTGTGGTCGGCGTTGATGCCCCAGCGCCATTCGCCGTGTTCGTGGTCGATGAGGTGTTGTTGGGTAAACTTCCAGACACTTAGGAAGTAGTCGTAAAACTGCTCCTCGTTCGTCAACTCGAACGCATTTAAAAAACCAACCATCGCCTCGGCCTGCACCCACCAATGCTTTTCGGCTACCATGTGTTGTTGAGCCGGATCGTATTCATAGTTCAGACCACCATCGGCAGCAAGGCCTTCGGCGGCGGCGCGGGCCAGGGCTACTGCTAGTTGCTGAAAACGAACAACTAAGATCTCCTCCCCTATCAGTTCGGCCGCATCCAATAGCAGCCAAGCGGCTTCGATGTCGTGCCCGTAGGAAACTACATCGGGCCGTGCTACCCACTGTTCATTAAAGAACAAGTGCATGTGGTGGGTTGTAGGGTCGATAATATTGTCGGCAAAGAGGCCCAGCAGTTCGACAATCCGCTGCTTTAATAGTGCCTCTGGCCACGCCCGGTACAGGTTGGCATACGCTTCCAGCACATGCAGGTGCGTATTTGTAGTCTTCTTCTCGTTGGCGTCTTTAGCGCTCAGGCGCAGATCGTTCAGGGGGGTCCAGTCGCGGGCCAGTGCTTCTAGGTATCCTCCATGTTCTGCATCGTAGCTATGTTGTTCAATGGTACGAAAAAGCTCCTGCACCAGCGCCAGGGCTTGTGCGTCGTCACTGGCTAGGTAGTATTCCGACACCCCGTAGAGCGCAAACGCCAGCGCATAGATTTGCTTTTTGGTGTCTAGCGGCTGCCCCCGGTAATCAACTGTCCAATACACACCGCCATGCTCTGGATCAATAAGATACTGCACTATATAGTTGAAAGCGCGGGTAGCCAGCGGCAGGTAGTCGGCATGATGGGTAGCGTTGTAAGCAGCCGAGAACGTCCAAAGAATACGGGCATTCAGCACCGAGCCTTTCGGGGCGTGGGGTACCACACGATTGTCGCTATCTATTTTGCCCTGAAACCCGCCGTATTCTTCATCCAGCGTGTGGGTACTCCAGTAGGAAAGAATGGCGGACAGCTCGCGTTGAAACGAGTTGGTGAGGTGCATGGCGGAAGGCAGAATGAATGAGAAATCACTGGGTATGTGAGGTAGGGCCGCAATACTAGCCGCGCCTACTGCCCTACCCCACTATAGTGCGTAGCAGTGGAAAAGGGCTGGCTGGCGCTAGAAAAAGCTTTGTTACGTTCGATCAGCTCACAGATGGCCTGCGCTGAAGAACTGGACTGTAGACCGTCTTCGGGTGTGTTCGTCACGTAGTTTATCAGTTGGTCGATGGTAGCGGTAGCCACATGCATACGGGTATCGGAAGAGGCATAGTAGATGAATACCTGACCATCGGCGTCCGCAATCCAACCGTTACTGAATACCACATTCGACACGTCTCCAACTCGCTCTTCTCCTTCCGGCGCAATGAAGTACCCTGCAGGTTTATGAATGATACGAGTAAGGTCATCTAAATCAGTCATGAACAAGTAGAGCACGTAGCGCAAGCCGGCGGCTGTATTGCGTACGCCGTGGGCCAGATGCAGCCAGCCTCGCTCGGTTTTGATGGGGGCGGGCCCCAGACCATTCTTGGCTTCATACACAGTATGGTAGCGTTTTGGGTCTATAATCACTTCTTCCGTCACCTCGGCCTGCTCGATGGAGCCAGATAGCGCAAACCCAATACCGCCACCCCTACCCGCCTCAATAAAGCTATCCTGTGGGCGCGTGTAAAAGGCGTATTTGCCTTCCACAAACTCGGGGTGTAGCACCACGTTGCGTTGCTGCGCTGAGTTGGTTTTCAGATCGGCCAACCGCTCCCATATTACCAGGTCTTTGGTGCGGGCAATGCCGCAACGCGCCACGGCAGCCGACTGGTCGGCGGCGGGGGCAGTGGGGTCGCGGCGCTCGGTACAGAACAGGCCGTATATCCAGCCATCTGCGTGCCTTGTCAGGCGCATGTCGTAGATGTTCGTTTCCGGCTCGTCGGTTTCAGGAAGCACAATGGGGTACTCCCAGAAACGGAAATTATCGATGCCATTCGGACTTTCGGCCACCGCAAAGAACGATTTACGGTCTACACCCTCTACCCGTGCCACTAGCACATACTTGTCGTGCCACTTGATAGCGCCGGCGTTGAAGGCCGCGTTGATACCGATCCGCTCCATACAGTAGGGGTTGGTAGCGGGGTTCAGGTCGTAGCGCCAGGTAAGGGGCGTGTGGGCGGCCGTTAATACGGGATGCTGATAGCGTTTGATAACGCCGTTACCTAGCTCTTCCGGAAAGTTAGCAGCCGACAGGAGAGCTTCGTGGTGGGCGTGTAGCGCGCGAAAACGGTTGTTGAAAAGAGTAGCCATAGCGTTATCACCGAAGGTGTGTGGGACGATTTCCTGTTGGTAAGTGGTAGAGGGAAGTAGATGAGCAGTTGGCTGCTGCGAAGGCGTAGCAAAGCGATGAGCGGCGGTAGCGCCTTAATAAGCACTAAGCCGGTTCCACCAGGTTTTTTTCAGAATGATGACTACTACTGCCAGAATACCCACCGTGATGAGCAGCGGCAACTGCTGCATCAGAATCAAGTACATGGGTAGAATAGTCAGGCACAGCTGCGCAATGATGCCCAGCACCACATTGAACATATTCAGCCGAAAGTTGCGGTTGGGCTGAAACGTGGGGTCCTCGGCTACTACCTGTGCATGCACAGGCCCCCAAAAGCCCCAGGGCCGTACCGTGCGGTAAAATTCGGTAAGTACCGCTGCATCGGTGGGGGGCGTGGCATAGGAGCCTACCACCGACCCGGCCAATGAGATGGCAAACAGCAGTGGGAAAAAGTAAAGCAGGTTGCCAGCGGGAATGAAAAACCCAAAAAGCATGGCTGCCACAATGCCTACCAGCATCCCCCAGAAAAAGCCTGTGGCATTGAAGCGCCACCAATGCCATTTCAGCACGTTAGAAGCAATATACCCCCCATACAGCGCCGACACGATGAATTGCAGCACACTGTTTACGTCTTTGGCAAAGAACCCCAGCAGCACACCCACCGCTACCACCAGTATGCCTACCACGTAGTTCAGGGAGATAATCTGGCGGGTAGTAGCGCTGGGATTGAGGTACTTCAGGTAAATGTCGTTTACGATGTAGGCCTGCGCGGCATTTACGGTACCGCTGAACGTGCCCATAAAGGCACCCAGCAACCCGGTGAGCACCAGCCCTACCAGCCCAGTGGGTAGGAAATTATTGATAGCGACTGGTAAAATCCGCTCGAAGTCGATGCTGCCAGCCGAGTCCGTCAGATTCATCTGACGATAGTAGAGCAACCCCAGTACCGTGAGGCCAATGATCAGGGAGTAGCGAATGGGGAGCAGAATAATGGACACGAAGCCGCTCATTTTGCTGGCTTCCTCCGGCGAGCGAGTCGAGAGAATCTTCTGCATGTCGTAGTTCGGCGCTGGGCCGGCCAGCGAAGCAAACACGCCTTTGAAGGCCATCATCATAAAGAATAGACCAAACAGGGAGTAGCCGTCGCTGGCGATTTTGCTGTTGACTTCCGGAATCAGGCGCGACCAATCCAAGCCCAAGCGCCATCCAAAGAAAGGATTGAACCATCCTTCGGGTACCGCTAATTGCTTGCTTTGCAATTGTATGTAGGCAATGATAGCAATGGAAAAGCATGCCGCCGTCATGATGGCATACTTGATCATATCTCCGAGCACAATGCTATGCATCCCCCCAATAATGGAGTAGAACATCGCAAACAGGGTGAACACGATACCGTAGACGTGCGGCACGTATTGCGGCGCCACCGCAAACGGCACATAATCGCGCACTAATTCCCAGGGGACAAAAATCTCAATGAACTTGCCCAGCCCTACGAAGCCATAGGCCAAAAAGCCAAGGCAACTCAGCAACGCAAACGCAATAACCACCTGGTGCGACGCGGTAACACCAGGCCCAGTTTTGCCAAAGCGCGTGGCCAGCCACTCGGCGCCGGTACTAGCGTTGGAGCGGCGCAGCCAGCGTGAGAGGTACATCATCAGAAACACTTGGTTGAATACAGGCCATAGCCATGGAATCCAGATGCTCTTCATGCCATACACAAAGCACAAACTCACCATCCACATGGTGCCGCTGATATCGAACATATCGGAAGCATCGCTCAGCCCTAGCTTGTACCACGGAATAGTGCGGCCACCCAGCATGTAGCTATCCTTATTCTGGCGAGCTTTCTTGCGATAGTATAAGCCAATGAGTACGGTTAGCAGCAGATAAGCGGCAATGATTAAAAGATCCAGTAAGTGTAGCCTCATGCTGCTGGCGTAAGCGCGGAGAGTTGTAGGGAGAAGAAAAAGAACAAATCGTTATCGTTTTTCACGAAGGTGTTCTGGCGTTGGCCCGGTCTGGCATACCACCCCGGAGCATAGTAAATACTTAAATACCTTCCCTGCTGACTTGGGTAGGACGCGCGAAGTAATCCCTGTTTGCCAATTGCGTACTAACCAAGTAGGGTAGCAGCGCGCTTCGTTTCAGCAGAATCATACTACCAAAGATTACAGCTAGCTGGACAAGCAATTACAGACTAAGGCGGGCTGCTATAGTTGTTGACTTACGTTCAGGTAGGAAACACTTGGTCAAGCAGTTTTTAGGTCTATTGCCGCGCAAAGGCCACTCAACGAGCCCAACAGATAAGCGATATAAGCAAAGGTATTCACCTATAATATCCCTTAGTAATACTATTTTAACTTTATCTTGTATTAAATTTTATTTTATCTATTTTTGAATAAACAGATGATCAAATATTTAATTTAATTATCTAATTATTAGATGTTTATTACAGAAAATAATACTAATATATTTTTGCCCACTCTTTACTTGCCAACTGATCATGAGACAGGAGATTATGCGGGAGATTACTCCACTTACGCAGAACGACTGCTTTACACTTTTCTCACGAAAAAAGAAAAAGTTCGATTTCCCGCTGCACTATCATGAGGAGTTTGAACTCAACCTGATCATCAATGCTAAGGGCGCAAAACGTATTGTGGGCGACCACATTGACCTAATTGACGACTTGGAGTTGGTATTAGTTGGACCCAATCTGTACCACGCGTGGTTTACGCACAAATGCGAGACGGAAGACATTCGCGAGTTGACCATTCAGTTTCACAAAGACTTATTCGACGAGCGGTTTCTGCGTAAAAACCAGCTCAGCTTTATCCGCACCTTATTCGAGAAATCACAGCGCGGTATTTTGTTTTCCCGCGAAACAATAGAACGTCTGCTGCCGCGATTACTGCAACTAGAGCAGAAGAGCGGTTTCGACTCGGTATTGGAGCTTATGTCGTTGTTGCACGATCTTTCTACCTCGCGCAACATGCACACGCTTTCCAACGCAACTTCCAACAACGAGCAGCTTAACTATAATAGCCGGCGTATCGAGAAGGTGTTTGAGTACATGAATGATAACTACAGCCAACCTATCACCCTTTTGGATGTAGCAAAGGTGGCCGACATGCCCGAGGCCTCATTCAGCCGCTTTATCAAAAAGCGGATCGGTAGCACATTTATCGACAGCTTAAATGAAATTCGGCTTGGGCACGCCTCGCGCATGCTCATCGACACAACGCATAACGTTGCAGAGGTAGCGTATAAGTGCGGTTTTCACAATATTTCCAACTTCAATCGCACGTTCAAGAAGAAGAAAGGCTGTACACCTACTGAGTTTAGGGAAAATTATTCCGGCACCCGCATCTTTATTTAGTGCTAAATGAATTTGTCTTATTCTAGATGTATAGTCCCAGCGTGAAGTGGGTCGGGTCTTGTGTAAAGATAGTCGGGTTCTGTCTTGTCCGGAAATACGTTGACAGTTTTTCACCTTAAAAACTGTTCTATGCAAGACCACATTCGCGACCTGCTTCACCGGTTCCAGTACAGCGAGCAACTGAAAGAAGCGGCGGCGTTCCGCATCCTTATCGGCGGGGAAGATCCCCGCCATGTCATGGTGGACCTGGACATTCATAACAGCTACACGCTGCGCAACTGGGTGAGTCAGTATCAACGCAAGATCCAGACGGGCTTGTTCGTTGCGCCTGCGATGAAACGCACTCAGAAACAGGACGTCCATGCGCTACAACAGCGCAATCAGTAGCTGACGCAGTTGCTGCAGGAAGCTAATCTGCTCATGCTCGCGCTCAACACGATAATCGAAGTGGGTGAACAAGAACTGAAGGTCCCGATCCGAAAAAAGTCTGGCACCAAACGGTCTCACGGCTGAAAAGCAATGAAATAGCACAGGTGAGCGTCGGGTGCCTGTGCCGACTGTTTGGTGTGAGCCGACAAGCCTTCTACCGCAAAGAGCAGTATCTGCAGCGGGCGCGTGGTCAGTCGCTCTTGGTGCTTAACCTGGTACTGGCGTTACGGCGCGAAATACCGGGCCTGGGCACACGTAAGCTGCACGTGTTGCTGCAAGAGCCCTTAGTGGAAAGCGGAATTAAAATGGGGTGGACAAACTACATCAACTCTTGCACGAGCATGGCCTAAAGTCCCCAAGACAACGAATTCACTGCACAGCCTGCGGAAATACCCCAACCTGTTGCGGAATAAGCCCATCACAGCGCCTAGCCAAGTATGGGTCAGGATATTACCTATCTATGCATTGGATTAGGCTTCGCCTATCTATCCTTGATCACAGATGCCTATTCCAAAATGATCATGGGGTATTGCCTGCATCCTCTCCTGACGGCAGAAGGGTCCGCCAAGGCCTTGGACATGGCGCTGAGCCACGGTGAGATCAGCCAAGAGCTCATCCATCACTCGGATCGGGGAAGCCAGTACTGCAGCTTCCACTACGTGCAAAAGTTGCGACAAGCCGGCATTAACATTAGTATGACGGAAAACGGAGATCCGTACGAGAATGCCATTGCCGAGCTAGTCAACGACATCTTGAAAATTGACTTCCGCTTGAACTGGGTATGCAACACCTTTGAAGAAGCGCAACGGACAGTTGAAGCCAGTACCGTAACTACAACCACCTGCGGCCTCACATGAGCTGCGGGTACTTGACGCCAGCCGCAGCCCACGCCAGTACCGAACCATTGCAGCACCTATGGAAGCCGAAAGTATACCCATCCCGTAGAAAGGAGGGCTCTAACGAGCCCCATTTACCAACAGTGACAACCTCCCGTCAGGACTACTAACGCACCATTATCTCTCACCGAAAAACGGAAGAATAGTGGGACGCTCTACCGCATAGGTTTTAATAACCGAGTGGCCGACGTCTTTAAATATTTGGTGGCCGGCACTACCTGGTACGCAGGATTTACCCGCAACAACTCTTCCAACACGGCGATATGGTTCTGGCCGTAGATGACCAAGAGGCGTTGCGCGTGCGTCTGTTGCTGCACGCGTAATAGGTTGGCATAGATTTTTAAATTCCGGTTGTAAAACAAACTGATGTACTGCACACCGATGTAGGCAGTATCTACCTGGCTCACGTCGGGCGGGTTCGCGCTGGAGAAGGCACCATCGGTCACGTAGGCCGGCGTGTTGTACACGGCCCGATGGCTGAGGGCAAGCATTTTCGGCTGGTTCATCAAAGCAATGTAGTCGTAGACCGATAAGCTGTCGTGCTGCACTAAGCGTTTGAGCGGGCGCGCCGTGGTTTGCAGGGCCTGCAAATCGTGCTGGAACAAGGCTATATTGTGCCCGCTGCGCAGCAGACTTTGGGACGTGCTAACATAGTAGTTGATACCGCGTGGCGCGGGCAGGTGCAAAGCCTTGGCTAGGGCAAAGCCGACTTGGTAGATCTCACTGCGCCCGTAGGGCACGGCGGTTAAGGGCAGTATGCCTTGTCGATAGGGCGCGTAGAGACTGTCGAGGTGCGGTTGCTCTCGGGGTTCGGCTTCTACCAGAATCAGGTCCGGCTTAAACCTAGCTAATCGCGTCCGGAGTTGGGCGAGTTCCGCTTGTTTCTTTGGACTGAATACATCGGACTGCGCTGCCTGCTTCGTGTAGAGTTGACTTAAGTGGTCGAAGCCAATGGCGAGCACTTGGATTTTAGGCGCCGGCGCCTGGGCCCAACAGCCGCTACCCAGGCCTAGCCCGAGCAGAAGCACTACTAAAAAAGCAGCCAGTCTGCTGGCTGACCAAGTCCGAGAAGCTAGCTTGGAATGAGAATCGTAAAAAGGCATGTAAAAAAAGGGAAATGGACTAAGTAATAAATAACGCGCTGTCCTGTCCGAGTTTGGACAGTCAGCCGCTATCTGCCTGAAATAGGGCCAAGTATCATACCTTATTTGCAACCTATTGCTAGACAATATCTTACTCGAACTTAACTAAGTTTACCCTACTTCCACGGTGTCCATGAATGAACACCGTGTCCACTTATCGACACAGTGCCTGATGCTCCTTTCGCCAACCTACCGTTTCTTGCGCACTTCCGGCAACAGCCAAAACGGCCCAGAAAAGTTACTTTTCTGGGCCGTTTTTCAATACCCTTTTTTGCGCACTGAGTTGCTCGCATGCTTCCTGTGGCACGGCGTCAGCATTTCCAATTGCTAGACTCCGCACCGCTACGCACGCGGGCCCCTACGCGAAAAGCGCTGCCAAAAGTCAAGCGTTGCCTCAAGTAGATCTTGCTCCACCCGAGATACCTGCTAGCAGCTTCCCTATCGCCTCTAGACAACTAATACTAGCGCTGGTACAGCCACGCTGCGCCGCAGTACCCGAACCGCGGCCGCTACGGATGCCAAGCCGCCGCTAACGACGTCTAGCAGGAAAAGTGTCTCGGCGGAAGCCAACGCCCACCACAATTATTCCGAGTAGGCTGCCTAGACACAGCCAAGCAAATACGTCCCCCCACGCCCGATAGAAGGTCCACACCTGTTGCACCGGCACGGTGACTACTAAGGCTTTAACCTCGGGGGCCAAGTGGTACTGGCTGTGCACTTCTTCGCCGTACGCCGTCGTCAGGCTACTTTTTCCCTGGCCCGCGATGCGAAACAGGGCAAAGCCGTTTTCCACCGCTCGCGCGGCGGCCATGCGCGCGTGCAGGTCCCGAATGCCGGGCCAGTCGGCCGCCGGGGCAAACATGATGTTGGCGGCACCTGCCTGGCGGATCAGGCCGGGGTAATCGAAATCGGCGCAGATGGCGCCGGAGTAAACCACGGAGTCTACCTGAAATACAGTCGGCGTCTGCTGCGCGGCAACGGCCGGCTCCATGCCTGCCACGGGCTTGTTCTTCACATAGTCGTAGACCACCTGACCCTGCGGGGAAAAGATGGTCAAGTGGTTTCGTCCGGGGCGGACCGGAAAGCCCCGCTCTACCAGATAGTAGGTCACGCCCAGATAAAGGCCGTTGGCCGCGGCAAAGTGGGCATTGCGCGCCGCAAAGGCCGCTGAGTCGGGCCGATAGACGAGCACGGCGGCCTCATGCCAGATCACCCACTGCGGCCGGTAGCGCTGCGCGTACGCGCGGGTCTGGGCCAAGTAGTAGCGGTGCGCGGCGGCGGCTTTGTGCCGTAGCCGTGTGCTGTCGCGCGCTAGCGTCTGGTGTCGGCCTCGCACTACGTCCTGAAACCAAGGCCACGAGCGCGCATCCTGAAAGGTGAGACCCAACACCCGCACCTGCGCCCGCGCGGGCACTTGCTGGTGCACCCGCAGCCATCCTTCCCCGAAGCAGAGCAGCAGCAACCCGAGCGTCCGCGCCACCGGCCCGCCGCCGCGCTGGCCCAAGCGCCAGCGCTGCACGGCCTCGAACAGCAGGCTGGCCGTGGCGTACAGCACAAACGTCACGCCGTAAATACCCGTCCAGGCCGTCAGCTGTAGCAAGTAGCGGTTGCCCTGCGAGTAGCCCACCGAGCCCCAGGTCCCATTGGGTCCCAGCGCCAAGCCGTACTCCACGCTGACGGCCGCCAGGGGCAGCAGCAGCCAGCGGACCGCGGGGGGGACGCGGGGGGCCAGGGTCCGCCGCAGCAGAAACGGCAGCAGGTAGGTGGCGGCGAAGACCAGGTTGGTCACGTGAAAGGCGGGTCCCGTCAATACATTGATTGTGTGCTGCGTACTGTAGACGAGCGTCAGGCTCAGGACCCCGACCGCGTAGCCCACCAGGGGGCGCAGCGGGTGCAAGAAGACGAGCCACAGCAGCGGGGTCAGCCAGGCAAGCAGCGCCCCCCGGCCGGGATATTCCCCCAGCAGGTATTCCAGGGTGCAAAGCGGTACGAGCACACAGAGCCCAGCCGACCAGCGCCTTCCGACGAAACGAAGAAGATCCATTAGGCAAAGGTGCTGCTTGGTCTGCCCCCGCCACTTGATTACAATCAAAAAAGGCCGAGCTGGTCGCCGGTTATCGCCTAGCCGGTCCCTTGGCTCTCGGTGGTGCCCCCTACCCCTTGGCGCGAACCCGGCTGAGCGTTTCCGGGGTGATGCCCAGGTAGGAGGCAATCATGCCCAGCGGCAGGCGGGCTAGAATGGGCCGGTAGTGGGCGCAGAAGTGCTGATACTTTTCGGCCGGAGAAGTGAAACGCAACGAGTTCAGCCGTTCCGACTGCTCCAGGAACTGCGCACTCATGAGGACGCGCCCGAAGCGTTCCATTTCGTGAAACCGGTCGAACAGGTCTAGGAGGTCCTCCAAGGACAGGGAATACGCCTGCGTCGGCTCAATGGCCGCAATAGCGTACGCATCCGGCACGCCGCGCATAAAGCTGTAGGCGGAAGTCATCCACTGGTTTTCGGCCGCAAAGCCATCGGTCACGAGCCGGCCATCCTTGTTGAAGTAGATGCGCACCAGGCCCTGCTGGATCCAGTAGGTGCGGCGGCATACTGTATCGGCCGCGTGGAGCAGTTCCCCCTTCTGAAAGTGGTGGTGGTGCGCCCGCTGGCACACCGCGGCGGCGAGCGGCGGCGAGAGGGTTGTGAACTGCGCCATGTGCTGGAGAAGCGGGTGCATACCGGAAGGTAGGACTTGGAAAACGGGAAGGAATGCCTTATAAGAAATAGACTGTACAACAGTTCTGAACCATGCCCTGGCTGTCTTGTACGTCCAAAACAGGGGGGGGCTACCTGAACAAACCGACCTAAAAACCGCTGAATGCAGAATTTCAGCTTGTAACGCACGCAGTTGGGAGCCGCTCACTTAACTGCTGTACCAACCTTTTAACCGAGGCCAATGACCTTCTCACTGGGCAGCGGGACTAATGGTGCCGCTCACCTTCACCAACTCGGTACATAGCCAAGTAATGCGACAGCGGACGTTGGTGGTGGCGTAAACCCAAGTAGTTGTCTTCAAACGATCGGCAACTACTGCCGTTTGGGTCTGCTCTGATAGCAGGGCTCGAACCTGCGGCCACCCGGTACCAGAGCCGGGCGCTCTTCCACTGAGCTATACCAGAGTTGGGATGAGGGCAGGACTCGAACCTGCGACCAACCGGGTAGAGCCGGACGTTCTTCCACTGAACTACCTCATCCTGCTAGCGTATTCCGTTCGTTCTACTCGGGGTGGAGGGGCCACGCCGCCTTGCCCGAGAAATAGCGGTGCCGCTTTAAGACGGTGGCAAGATACGGATTGGAAATGCGTACGCCGTGCACCAGTTCCGGGGTCGGTCGAAACTTTACTACGCCATGCGGCCGGGGGGCGAGCCAACCGGACTTTTCCGGGTCGAGGCCCGCTTGCTGACACGCGGCGGCCACTTGTGCGCGGGTGCAGGTAGCGGTGCCAGCAAACACCTCCCACGGCAGCGGCAACGCGGCCCAGACCTGCGTGTTGGGGTCCAGCCCCTGGCCGGCGCTGCGGTGCCAGGCGGCCACATCGGCGGCCATCAGGCGCAGCGCCTTGCCGAAGCACAGCTCCTCGAGCACGAACTCCATGCCGAGGGCGTAGAGCAGGTTAATCCAGTTGTCGCGGGCCTTGTTCCAGGCACCCGCGGCGGCATTCCACGTGGAGGAGTCGTCGCCCCGCTTCACAATCATGGTCTGCCGGGCAAAGGTGTTGCGGGCCCAGACGTCCCGTAAATACGTAGCGGCCTCCTGCAGGAAGGTGGTCCAACGGCCGAGTAGCTGGCCCTGCTGCTCGCTGGAAAGCTGGGCCAAGACGTGGGGAGCGGGGTACACGTGGGCTATGGCCCACCAGTTGGCCGTGGGGCTGGCGGGCTGCGCGGCCGCGCCCAACCAGCGTGCCACGGTGGAAGGGGCAGTACCCGCACAGCGCTGAAACAGCATGTCGGCTACCTCGTCGTAGGGCCGCTGCTGCCCGTCGATGGTAAATTCGCTGCGCAAGTTGCAGCGGGCTGTGTAGTAGGCGATGAAGGCGGCGCTATCCAGGTCGCGAGCAAAGACTTCATAGGATAGGTCGTGGACCAACCCGTGCTTGGCTACTTGTTCCAGCTCTAGCTTGCGCCACTCCCGCAGCATGCGCTGTAATTTCTCCTCCAAATGCCGCACCGAGCGAAAAAGCTTGTTGTAGCGCCGTTTGGAAAGGTCCAGGCCGGCCGCCGTGCGGGCGGCCCGGTCGAGGCGGTCGGTACGGTAGTTGTTTGCCTGGTACTGCTTGCCGATGAGCGGGTTGATCTGTCGCAGGAAGGCGGCTACCTCGTCGGCCGAGTCGTAGCGCTGCGCAGCAGGAAGCGGCACGCCAAACAAGACGGCCGACTGCTGCACTTGCTGCGTGGCCCCGACGGGTGTGCGAAAGGTTTCCAGCAGGGATGTGTACTGCCAGACGCTTTGCCGGACGGAATGACTGGCCGCTCGGCGCAACGTAGCCAGCTGCGTCGGCGTCAGGCGGTCTTGCAGCAAGGGCAATAGTAGGTCGGCAATGTCTTCGGGACGCCGCCGCTGCTGCAGCGTTTCGTAAAGGGGCCGTAAATCCATGAGGCGAAGGGTAGAGAAGATATGGGCAACACGTGCCTTCGGTTGGCTTTTCGGGCCGCCGCTTAGCCGTACATAAAGTACACGGTCGTGCTGCCTTGCTGCTGCGCGCGCGTCAGGAAGCGCCGGAAATTGCGCAGGTCCTGGCCGAAGTTGTTGTCGAGATACCCGTCGCCTGGATCCTGAGCGAAATCAGCGAAATAGCTTATGTCGCGGAGCGTATCATAGCCATGATCATTCAGCCGGCTCGGTAGATCTTCCAGTTGGGGGAGCTTTGTAAGCAGCTGGTCGATGAGAGATGTTACCACTGCTAAGTTGCCGTCAAGCTGCGCTTTGTCTGTTTCGGCTTGTTGCAGAATTTCTTCTCGTTCCTCGTCATTTTCGGCCAAGGCTAGTTGCATTTCCAATGATTTATCACAAGGGTAGTTCTCCATGTCGTACAAGGGAGTAATGTCTATCCCTGTTAATCGGCCGATTTGGTCAAGCTCGGGTTCACCCTCCACGACATTGCGGCGACACATCAGGTTGCAGAAGGTTCGGCTCAGGCTATGCTGGTCGAATAAATCCAGTTCGTCTGCGTCTGACTCTTCTTGGTGGTTGGCTTGCAGGTGAATATCAAGGCCCATTGCAGGAGAAGGGAATACGTTGGAAGGATACGGCGGAGTAGGTACAACGCAATTACGGCAAGGCAAAGGAGCAAAGAAGAATTGAAGGTGGAAAGCCTTCTTGCGTGACTTATGCCTTGTCATAAGCGCATAGTGGCTTACTCAGCCGTTTTCCCTACCTCGCCTAGTAGCTCCAGATGTGGGGCCAGCCTCTTCCGTATCGGATACGTTGCGCAGAACCGCGGCGGGCCGCGTATCTTGGGCGCCATGGCAGAAGCAACGTTTTCCGGACTGGCTGGGCGCATTACACACCTGCACGAGCAAACGCAACGAGCGGCGGCGCGACAGATCAACTATTGGTTGACGGTGCGCAACTGGCTCATCGGCTACTACATTGCTGAATATGAGCAGCACGGCGAAGACCGGGCCACCTACGGCGCCCGGCTGATGCCGGAACTGGCGCAGCAAGTGAAGCAGGTACGGGGATTATCGACGCAGCAACTGTACCGGTGCGTCGACTTTTATCGAACCTACCCGACAATTCTCTCAACAGCGTCGAGAGAATTGTCAGGGTTGAATTTGCCTGCGCTACCAGCCTTCTCCCCGGCTGAGGCGCCCCTACCCGGCGTGGCACCGGAGCTGCTGCTGCGTCGGCTGAGCTTTTCGCACTTCCTGGAGTTGCTGCCGCTGACGGACCCGCTGCAGCGGGCTTTTTACGAGTTGCAGGCGGTGAAGAACAGCTGGTCGGTGCGGGAGTTGAAGCGGGCCGTGGGCACCATGCTCTACGAGCGCACGGGGCTGTCGACGGACAAGGCCACGGTGCTGGCAGGCCACGCCGGCGCGCAGCCACTACAGGTAGCCGACGTGGTGAAGAACCCTTACGTGCTGGAGTTCCTGGGGCTGGAAGAGCGGGCCAGCTACAGCGAACAAGATCTGGAAACGGCCATCATCGAGCACCTGCAGACCTTTCTGGTGGAGCTGGGGCGGGGCTTTTGCTTCGAGGCCCGGCAGAAGCGCATCACCTTTGACAACGAGCACTACTACATCGACCTAGTGTTTTACCACCGCATCCTGAAATGTCACGTGCTGGTCGACCTGAAGATTGGGGCCTTCAGCCACGCCGACGCCGGGCAGATGAACGTGTACCTGAACTACTACCGCGAAAATGAAATGACGGAGGGCGACAACCCGCCGGTGGGCCTGATTCTGTGCGCGCAGAAGAACGATACGCTGGTGCGCTACGCTACCACGGGATTGTCGGAGCAACTGTTCGTGAGTAAATACCGGGTGAATTTGCCCTCGGAAGCGGAGCTGCAACAGCTGGTGCGGGAGGAGCAGGCGCGTCTAGGGAAGGACGTATAACTGTCGGCTACTCTATTTCTTGTCTGTTAATTCCAGCTACTCCACCATGCGTCTGTTCGCCGCACTGCTCGTCTTACTAGTCGTATGTGCGCTTGTCTTTCGGCTAGTGTCGATTGGTTCGAAAGCAATGCCGAAGCCTTCTCCTGCTAGCGTTTCTATGCCCGTAACCGATGGTGCCCGGTGCGAGGTATACCAGTTTGCGGGGACTGACAGCGCGGCGCGGCAGCTGGTGCTCGTGCGCACACTCAGCCCCAGCGGGCAGGTGCTTCAGGAACGCGCCACCAACTACCAGGAAACGTGTAGGGATAATTGCGTGGACGGAACGACACGCTACCAGTACCAGGATACGATGCTTGTGGCACGTGTCTTTACCTATTCTACCTATAAAAAAGGAGACCAAGCTAAGACCCTGTACTACCACGACCAGCAGAGGCGTTTGGTGCGGCAGGAGCATTTTACCTATGAGCGACGCTTGCGGCAAGACGTAGACAAAGGCATCGGCGGCCGCGACGGATGCATTGTAGGAGAGGCGGACTATGAGCAACACCGCACCTGGGAAAAAACCAGCAGCATTCAGTACGCTTAGGACGCGAAGGGACGACGAGTGAGCTACGACGCACCCGCGCTACATTTCTCCCGTCAGAACCGGTACACCTGGGTCTATGACAGCCTGGACCGGGTACAGACTTATTATTCCTACGACGGGCAGCGGCTGATTTGGGTAGAGCGCTACACGTATTTTCCGGCCGGTTACGGCTTCACCCGCACCTGGTATGATGCCGATGGCAACCCTACACATGCAAAACCTGAGGAGCAACAAGATGGACCAGAGTATACATTCATTCGCTACCAGAACCGCAACGGTCAAGTAGAGCGAGGAGAAACTGTCACGGCCCACGGCGACGTACTAAATCGGCGCCGCTTGTACTACAACGGCGAACAGCAATTGGTCAGGACCGTGTGCGAGAATGGACAGGGAGAACCGCAGCTGACGCATGTGTACGTGTACCAGTAGAATGCTGGGATGGTGACGCACCATGAAGTTAGAGCTTTTACTCCGGCGGCCGTGTAAATCAGCTCAGGGCATTATAACTGGTAGAAATCAGTCGATGAACGCCGCCCCGCTGTTTCTCTCGCCGGTGATGAGAGAAACAGCGGGGCGGCTATTTATCAATGAATCAAGCTTACTTCTTACCGCGCTGGTTGAGAGTGCGCTCGTAGTCCTCGAAGCGGACTTTGACGATGGCCGAGCGGTCGGCGGTGCGCAGGATGACGCCTTCGGCGCGGCCGGGTTCGGTGTGGCCCGGTAGGGCAGCCTGGGTGTGGGGAAGGTGCTGGCGCAGCCAGTCCAGCACGCTTTCGTGGGTGGCCTCGTCGGCCGAGGCGGTAAAGGTGGGCAGCGGGGGCACGGCAGGCAGGCCCACCTGGGCTAGGTACGCAGCCAGGGCGGTTTCGGGGAGGAAGTGCTGGCCGTAGCGCAAGCCGGTGGGGGTTTCGGTCTCGCGCCACGTGGACAGGTCGCGAATGTCGGCCTGTAGCTGGGTGGCTAGGGCGTCGGCATCAGAAAACGCTGCCACGTCGAAGACGCGGAAGCCGACCTGCGTGGGCGGGCCGTAGTACTTGGAGTTACCTGTGACCTTGCCGCCGTAGAACTCGCCGAACAGCACAGTGAGCGGCGCGGGCTGACCGGCGGCGGTGTGTACACGAACCGGGGCAGGTGGCCGTACTCGTCGACGAATTGGGGAAACACCAGACGGCGTAAGCCGTCGACAATGCCCACGGCGGGGTCGAACAACAGGTCGTCGCTGACAGTAAGTAGGTTCTCGCGGGAGCCGACCACGTAGGAGCCGTCAGCAAAGACCAGCAGGCGGGTGTTGGTGCCGTCGATTTTTTTGGTGGCTGTGAGAGACTGGGCGAACAGGGCGGGCGTGGTGAAGTCGGTGGTGAGGCGGCCCCGCTCGCCGAGGGCGTGCAGCGTGAGAATGGACGGATACTTGGTGAGCGTGTTGAGTTGGGTCAGGGAGCGGGTGGCCGTGGCGCGGGCTTGGCTGTTGAATAGGATAGACATACAATAGAATAAGGCAGGGCGGTAAAGCTAAGGAAAAGTTGCCCTGGTGGGCCATTTGCACTTATGTCTTATCCTCCCGCGATAGGAAGGTTTTCCGCGACAAGCCGACTCCATCGAAAAGCCCCCTAAACTATCGCCTAGGCTGTTGTGTCGCTTTATCTCACGAAACTATGTTCGCGCATCTTTGCCACCATGGCTTCATAAGACACCTGCCTAAAAATCAACGGTGCTCGCGTGAGTACTCAATATTAGCCACTGCATTTATCAATTGACCGCCGATATCGTGCTGGAAAAATACCCTCTCCCAAAAACTCACTGCAAGAGCGGGCCCATCGACTCAGTTATACGTTGTCAATATGCTCGTGATCTATATGCTCGTGATCTATAAGTTCAACCACCTGAAAGTTCAACCACCTGAACTGCTCGCTAAATGATCCTTGTACGGACCATCAATCCACTTCATCAGCCTGTAGACACTCCACTTAGGCGCAGCCATGGCATAAGTGGTCTACAGGCTAACTAACTGGCCAAATTGGAGCGCGGCGTTAGCCGCGAGCAACCCAAAGTTGGTCTAACAGACGCTATGAATAACTGTTTAGCTATTTCAATGTACCGAAGGTGGGCTGACGACAACGCGAGCACTCACTCACTCACTCACTCACTTCTATTGTTACGAATATGCTGCCTTCTGGTCCTATCCACTACTCCAGCCAACTAATTTCTTTAACCGAATACAACCCTTAGATAGTTGGCCTTGGTTAAAAGTTTAGTACAAAGGTTAAACGACGGTGGCTGTTGCAGAAGTGACAGCCTGTTACTAAGTCTTTTCGTAGAGAGAGAATGCAAGGCAAGAAGCCGTTTACCGATCAAGTCGTCAGCCAGTTCCGCCTCTCCGAGCGGGTGCCCGCGCATAATCTCTACCGGCGGCTCGACGAGCTACTGGATCTAGCATTCCTCTATGAGGCCACCCACGACCTATATAGTCACACGGGCCAGCCCTCGCTCGATCCCGTGGTGTTTTTCAAGCTCGTCTTAGTAGGTCACTTGGAAAACATCACCAGTGACCGCCGCCTGCTGGAACACTGTGCCCTACGCTTGGACCTGCTCTATTTTCTGGGCTACGAGCTCAACGAAGCCCTGCCCTGGCACTCCACCGTGAGCCGCACGCGCCAGCTCTACCCGGCGGCGCTGTTCGAGCAGCTCTTCGACCGGGTCTTTCGCCTCTGCGTGCAGCAGGGCTTGGTCGCAGGCGACATGCAAGTCGTGGACTCGACGCCCGTGAAAGCGAATGCGTCCCTCGATAGCGTGTGCGAAAAGAAGGCCGTGTCCGCGCTGGTGCCACCCTTGACGGTCGTCGGCCACGAACCGGTTCTCGCCCCGCCGGCCGCGGCTGTTTTCTCGGCGCCCGCCCATCAACTTCGCTACGAAGCCGCGCGCAAAGCCAAACGGCAGCAGCAGCCCAGCGGCGCCTTGGGTGCGCACCATCCCAAGGCGCGCTTGCTGAGCAACAAGACGCACTACAGCCCCACCGATCCAGAAGCCCGCATCTCCATCAAGCCTGGCAAAGCGCGCGCCTTGAACTACCTGTGCAGTCTAGCCGTGGATACCGCTACGGGCATCATCAGCCATGTACAAGCCGACGTAGCGGACTCCCGCGACAGCTTGCACTTGCCCGGCCTGGTGCAGCACCTGCAGCACCGCTTGCAGGCCCATGAGATGCACCTGCGCGACCTGGTGGCCGATACGGGCTACTCCAACGGCTTCAACTATGCGTGGCTCGAACACCAGGGTGTCACGCCGTGGATCCCCGTTTTTGGGCACTACAAACCGGAAGCTGCTGGATTTACCTATCATGCCGCCGTAGATGAGTACCGGTGTCAAGCGGACCAGCTGCTGCCCTTTCGCAAGTACAGCACCAAGGCCGACGGCGGCTGGGTCAAGCATTACTAGGCGGCGTACCAGGACTGTCAACAGTGTGCCTTCAAAGCGAATTGCGCACCCTACGCCGATTATAAGCAACTCGTGCGCTCGGCCTTTGATGCGGCCTACCGCCTTGGTGGCAGCGCCAGCGCAGCCACCAAGGCGGTAGGCCGCATGCGCCGCGTCCAACAACGCACGGTCGAACCCGTGTTTGGCAGCTTACTCCATCACTACGGTCTGCGCCGCATCAACGTGCGGGGGCAAGCCGGCGCTCATAAGTCTATGCTCCTAGCCGCCGTTGCCTATAATCTGAAAAAGCTGCTCCGTGCTCAGCCCCAGCAGCAAGTGGCAATGGTGGTGGCAGTGCCCCTGCTCTCGTCCGCATCAGCCGCTGGGTCACGCTACTGGCTGCGCGCCCGGCATAATCTCACGAAAGCGCCACGCAAAGCATAGCCAGTTTGAACGGGTGCCGAGTTCTGCAACAGCCACGACGAGTTGGCTATTGTCCTTGACTTGATTGCCCATATGTCAATTGAGCAGGTATCTACCTGCTTTTCCCTATACGTCGAACTCGCCCTGACGATTAAGCAGAAGCCACCTTTTCAGCAAGCCATTCCCTCGTTTAGCCCGGGTCGACCTGTACCTGTTAGTCAATAGCCCTGCTGTAGACAGCATCGCTGAACGAACCGAATAGGTCAACAAGGTGGGGCCAGCAAAAAACGTAGGTAGCCCCACTTCCGCCTACCTAACGGCTGTGGCCGGCAAGGCGTACCTTGCTAGACGGTTCACTCCTATAGGGTCTGGTTTGGGCTGATTTTCCAAAGGAAACGCCTGATTAGCTAAAATTATAAGGCATGTAAACCAGGTGCGGTACACGTAGAGCACCGTGTCGGCAGCGTGACGCAAACACACGCACTGTCGGCGTTGCAAAGGCAGCAACGAACCAATAAATTGCCATGGCGAGTTAGGTAGAGGTTAATAGCTGTCAACCATAAAGTAAAGCAGAGCCTAAGAACTCCCTACGCAACTTACTGACTCGTTTTTATTTATCGTCTTATCCAATTACCCAACACGGCCTTAGTTTCTCTTAAATCTTATCAGTGAGTCTGGGGTTTTTCAATTATTTAGCGACATCTAGACATGAAATGTATGTCAAATAGTATTTATTTTTCTTAAGGCAGCTATATTTGTAAGCAAAACCAAATTTCTCTGTAAAATATGCAAGTAAGTATTCGAAGTAGATTTATCAACATTTTGCCGATTGGATTATTTTTTATACTCCTAGTCGGCTTTCTGCTCAGATTCCTACAGCTAGAAAACTATCCATTATCCGCACATCATGATGAGCTTTCTAATATATACGATGGTTATTCCATTGCAGAGACTGGAGCCGACCGGTGGGGTCAGAAATACCCGCTAATTCTGAGAGGATTTGGGACGTTAGACTATCGTCCTCCAATGTACGCTTGGTTGAGTGCTATAATTATTAGTCTTTTCGGATTTTCGGTTGCTTCTGGTAGATTAGTATCAGTCATATTAGGCTGTTTTTCTCTAATTATACTTTACTTAGTTGCCAAAAAAATGGGAGGAAAATTGTTTGCTTTTTTTGCTTTACTTCTCATTGTACTTTCTCCATGGCATATATTGTTTTCTCGAATAGCGTCAGAAGGAACTCTATTACCTTCATTCTTTTTAATTAGTACATGCTACCTATGGCAAAGAGTTAAAGACAAAGATTATAATATTAAAAGCTTGCTCCTGTTAGGAGTGTGCATAGGCCTTGGAACTAGCACGTACCAATCTAGTAAACTTATTTTTTTCTTATTTACACTTCTTGTCTTTTATGATTTATTTCGGCACGCTAATAAAGCCTTGGAGAAGGGTGTAGCTTTTGCAATTAGCTGTCTAGTCGGCGCTAGTCCTCAGATTATTGCTGCACTCACCATGCCGAAGCAGTTCTTTTCTAGGGCTGAGGGAAGCATGATGAAGTTCTCCTTCTCTTTTGATTACATAAACAGTATATTCAAAAATATACTTTCTAATATATCACCTAACTTTCTATTTTTTGAGTTTGGTAATTATAATTATTTTACTGTAGCTAGGTTACTAATGCTCGAGTTTATCTTCTTTTATATAGGCTTGTTTTTTATTTACAAAATCATAGATAAAAAACAAGTGATAAGCCCTATGTATTTCTATAGTATATTAATTATAGCTATAATACCTAGTGCTTTAACGCAAGAAAATCCGAACGCGCTACGTGCTTCCTGTTTAATTGTACTGGCACCATTAATAACAGCAGCAGGCATAGTTTTCATTTATAACTACATCAATACACCAGTGCTTAAGAGTGCGTATTTGATTTTTTTTACTACCCTAATTACTTTAAATAGCTATTATTTTATTAATAAATATATTTCTTCTGAAGAACTAAGAAATGTTGGAATGCGGCATACCTTTGTAGAGATATGCAAGAAAGTTAATATTTATCAGAATAAATATAATAAAATATTTATTCAAGAAGATAACGGCGATGGGCAGGATTATATTTTTGTAGCTACTTATTGCTCGATAAAGCCAGAATATTTTCAAATATCCGATAAAGAAATAAATAAATACGGATGGGATAACTTCAAAAAACTTGGTAAATTTTATTTTTTAAGCGCTTCAGAGATTGATAACAAATTAAATAGCGAATCATCTAAAGTTTTGATGGTGCTAGGCGCAAGAAATAACAAGTATAAAATTATTGACAGTGTAGAAGTGGCTAATGAAAAAATGTTTTTGTATGAAAATAGCCTGAAGGCATTATAATTTGGCAGCAACCGTTATGGAGTGACTTGGTAAGTGCGGCGATAAGGCCTTGTATTAGCAACCGGAGCGATACACATACAGCAATGGATTGGTTGAAAGGCTGGTATCGAAGTCGCACTTGGTCCGTGTATTAGACACAATAAACAATCAAAGAGGCGCGAAAACTCCTTTGGTTGTTGCAGAGGTACGCTGCTCGTAGAAGGTAGACGCAAGGTCATAAACGCTTTACCAATAAGGTCAGCCCGCACTTTCGCTCATCCAAGTGCGGGCCTGAGCATAACGCAGCCGAATCCCTGCTTCAAGAGGTTTAGCGCTTCAGTAAACCATACTTCAGAATGCAGTAAATGGCCCGGACCCCATCGCGCCAGCCAATCTTCTTGCCTTCGGCGTACGTGCGACCATAGTAGCTAATGCCAACTTCATAAATACGCACCCCAGGCACCCGCGCTACCTTGGCCGTCACTTCCGGTTCGAATCCAAAGCGCTTTTCTTCCAGTTGTAGACCCTGAATGATGTCGCGCCGGAACAGCTTGTAGCATGTTTCCATATCGGTCAGATTCAGGTCCGCACATATGTTCGACAGGAACGTGAGGAGGTTGTTGCCGATGCTATGCCAGAAGAACAGAATGCGGTGTGGATTACCTCCCATAAAGCGCGATCCATATACTACATCAGCAAACCCCCGTAGCACTGGTGTGAGCAGCAGATTGTACTCCTGCGGATCGTACTCCAGGTCGGCATCCTGAATAATAACATAATCGCCGGTTGCTTCGCGGATGCCAGTGTGCAGGGCCGCGCCCTTCCCTTGGTTAGATTGGTGCTTGAACAGACGCAATTCCAGAGCAGGGTATTGGTGGGCATATGCCTCGACCCGCGCCGCAGACTGATCGGTCGAACAATCATCCACGACAATAATCTCCTTGCGGATGCCTTGGATCAAGTCCACCTCGCGCAGTACATCTAAGATAAGGTGGATAGAGCGGTGCTCATTATACATCGGCACCACGATGGAGAGGGTCTTAAATTCTACCAAAGCAGAGAAAGGGATACGGTTTGCATCAAAGTAAAGGATAATATTGCCCATCTTCGCTCTTCCCCATTTAGAGAACCTGCGTCAGCGTTTGCACTCCAAGTTACTTATCCGTCTACTGTGTTATACTGCATTAGCGGAGATTTTCCTACAGGGTAAAGTGAGGGGGCTAGTTGAAGGAGAGAAAATTGGGATGTAATTACAATTCCTGTAAAGAGATACTTTAGTGACCAGATCACGTACGCTATATCTTATGTCGCAACGTTGCTTTGCACTCTGAATCTCCTTATAAGGCGGAGTTAAACTTTTAAACGCAACAGTCATGAGTGTAGCTCTACGTTCTTGTTTTTTGCTTTTTGCAGTTTTTACTTTTTGCAGTTGTGCCTCTAACAAGAAAGACAATCCCAGTGAGCCTAGACCCAAACCAAAGATTTTGGTCTTTTATAAGACGGCTGGCTTCTTTCATTCTTCGATTCCGGTAGCTATTACAGCCTTGCAAAAGCTAGGTGCCGAAAATAACATACACGTCGATACGACTAAGGTAGGGGCAAGCTTTAACCAACTCAATCTAGCGCAATACAAGGCGGTAATATTTTTAAGCACCACCGGAGATGTACTGAACGATGCGCAACAACAGGCGTTCGAACACTACATAAAAGACGGGAATGGCTTTGTTGGTATCCATGCGGCTACCGACACAGAATATGACTGGCCATGGTATAACGGATTAGTAGGCGCTTATTTCAACGGACACCCTGCTATTCAGCTCGCTACCCTGCACGTATCAGACAAAAATCATGAAGCAACTGCTTTTCTTCCCGATACCTGGCAACGGACGGATGAATGGTATAATTTTAAAGATCTAAATCCTGACATTCGGGTACTAGCAACGCTGGATGAACAAAGCTACTCTGGTGGCATTCATGGAGATACTCATCCAATCACCTGGTATCATACATATCAAGGCGGGCGGTCATTTTATACAGCTGGTGGTCATACAGACGAAAGCTATCAGGAACCACTATTTTTACAGCATCTCTTGGGCGGTATACGCTATGCTATGGGGGATTCCCAAAGAGAGACTCCTCCAGACCCAAAGCCAACGTATTTATGGACGAATTTGCTAGATCAGCATCTAACCCACTGGAACAAGTTCATCGGAGTGCCACATTACAGCGTTAATCTGCCCGGTTACCCCAAAGGCGATGGCGTAACAGGTACACCAATTGGCCTGAACCAGGACCCTTTAAATGTATTTCAGGTAATCTCAGAAAATGGCCTCCCGGTGCTGCATATTTCTGGAGAAATTTACGGTGGGTTAAGCACTAAACTGGAATTCAGCAATTATCATTTTAAAGCAGAATTCAAATGGGGTACTCGCAAGTACGAACCTCGCTTGAACGACAAACGGGACAGTGGCATTTTATACCATGCGAAAGGTAATCAGGGCGCCTTTTGGAACGTGTGGATGCTGTCGCATGAACTACAGATTCAGGAAGCCGATATAGGAGATTATTTCGGGTTGGGGCCTAGCATGACTATAAATGCCATTTTTAAAAATATAGAAGGGGAGAGTGGTTGGATTTATGAGCCAACGGCTCCGTCAAAATTGTTCGGTCTGAATCAGCCAAATGGCGGCCGCTGCCGTCGAAGACAAAATAGAGAAAAACCATTAGGGCAATGGAACACCATTGAACTAATCTGTTTAGGTCAAAAAAGCATTCATGTTGTGAACGGGGAGGTTGTAATGGTGTTAGAAGACTCCCGAGAATGGAAGCTAGATGGCTCTTGGAGCCCGCTTGTAGATGGCAAAATTCAACTCCAGTCTGAAGCAGCAGAAGCTTACTATCGCAATATATGGATCAGGCCAATTACAGAGATTCCTTTGGAATTCCGCGAAAGTAGAGCTTGTCAAAAGGGCTTAGCTGTAAACGACAAGCTCATACATACGTCCAGAAAGAGGAACGGGAAGGAAGTAGCTTTATTGAGCACGCACTGCCTCCAAACATGGATAGCCAAGATGAGGTGGTCGAGTAAATCTGGACAGAATAGGTTTTACTCTTTCGAACGCCATGAAAGTCAGCCCCCCACCCGCCAAGTGTCGGCGCTATGACGTCGCCTTCCGCGCCGAAGCGTTGCGCCTAGCCAGCGAAAGCCGCTCGACTCAGGCGGCTGCCCGTGCGCTCAACATCAGCCCGAAGTTGCTCTTATTAAATGGCAGAAACAGGCACTCACGCCGGTCGCGGCTGCCCAGGGCGCGGAGTTGGACCCGGCCACGGCGGCTGAGGTAGGCCGCCAACCGGCGGCAGGCGCAGGAGTTAGAAATTTTAAAAAAGCCATTGCCATCGGAATGCTGTAGCCGCATTATCGCAGACACCGGACCAATGAGCCGTTACCCTTTCATCGACGCGCAGCGAGATCACTACCCCGTGCGGCTGCTCTGCTAGCTAGCGGCAGTGCCGGCCTGTTGCTGCTACGCTTGGCAACAAGCTCAGCAGCAACAGGCCGGCACTGCGTGAGCCGGCGTGGGAAACGGCGCTGGTGAAGGCGTTTGGGGTGCATAAGCGCTGCTATGGTACACGTCGGCTGCGTGTCGAACTGCGCCGCAAGGGCTATCACGTGGGGCGGCAGCGGCTCCGCACGGTCATGCGCCGCCGGGGCTTGCACGCGCTGCAACCCAAGGCCTTTACCCCGCGCACCACGGACTCAACCCACGGGCTGCGCTGCGCGCCCAACTGGCTGCTCCACCAGCCCAAGCCGACGCAAGCCAATCAGGTCTGAGTCAGTGACATCACGTATCTACCGCTGACCAACGGCGAGTGGGAGCTGACATGCTCGAGAAACTGATTACCATGGCTTTGCAGCGGGCTTCTGGGAGCAACCGCCTACCCCGGGCCTGCTCGTGCACTCCGACCGCGGTGGGCAGTATTGCGGCAATGTCTATCGGCAACTGCTGCACGACCACCAGACCGTGCGCTCGCAGAGCCGGCGCGGCGACTGTTACGATAATGCCCAGGCCGAAAGCCTGTGGTCACGCCTCAAAACCGAAGTGCTCGAAGTCCGCGAGCGGCCCGTTTTTGCTGATCTAGCGGACGCCCAACGCAGCGTCGCCGACTATTTTGATTACTATAATCACGAGCGCCGGCACTCCCGTATCGATTACCAGACGATGTATCACAGTCATCAACAGTTGACTACACTTAGCACCCTAAACTGTCCAGCGTAATCAAACTTCCTTACGGAGCTATCTGGAAATTGTCGTGGAGGCGTACCCATATCCGATTAGCTACAAAGGCTAGTGCTACTACCGTAGCGGTAATATCAAGCAGGAGCTCAAGGGCACAGCATTTGCAGGCCTAGTTGCGGGCATAGGGGGCACCCAGGTGGATCGTCATCGCATCTGGCAGACACTACGCCGATTCGAGTTGGTGGCTGTGCAACCGCGCGCCTTTATGCCGCGCACCACCTGCAGTGAGCAGGGGCTACGGGTAGCGGCAAACTAGCTGTTCGGCCGACCCCAACAGCTGCTGGCCAGGGGATAGTACTTACTTGCTGCTGCAAAACGGTTCGTGGGTCTATCTAGTCGCCTTTCAGGATATGTAACCAAACGCGTTGTGAGCTGGCAGGAGCTGGAGATCATGCCCGAAGAACGGGTGGTGAGTGCCGTACGTCGGGCACTACTGATTCGGCAGCCGGGCTCATAGCGGAGCGGGCAGTATTGCGGCAAAGCATACCGGCGCTTGCTCACGAACCGACACCTCGTGCATGGTATGAGTCGAAAAAGCGAGTACGATGATAATGTCTAGACCGAGAGTCGATGGTCGCGCGTGAAGGAGGAATTGCTGCTGGCCAGTTCGGCTTTTGCTTCGGTATCCGAGGCGCACAACAGCACATAGACTGTATGGCCCCTGGGCGGCAAACATGAGTTGGCCGCTTGACTTTACAAGTGCTGTTCTTACCAATGGTGAGGATTTCGCACCCTGAACGTGCTAGATGACTACAACCGATGGAAATCGACGAGTAGTGCGGGAACAAGCATTTTATCCTGCACTGAATTTAGGAAGGCAGCCTAGCTCGTTTCGCCTTGCGCTGCTCGATACTTTCCTTCGTATGTCATTGGCTTACGTGTGTCACCTCGTGGGCAAGTGGATGTTTGACTACACCACTTAGCAGGTAAGCTACGATAGTAATCTAGCCTGTAAGGCCGTAATTTGTCGTTGTAGAGTGTATACGATGGTATCTGCTCGCTGCTGAATCTTATGCTGATAAAGCGACGCGGCCCAGCCAGCAGTATGGACGTGGCGCAGTTGTGCGTCTGATTCGTCTAATTGGAGCAGGGCCGTATGAAGGGCATCGTAGAGAGAGGTCCAGTCCGGCGAAGGCACTGGCTGACGCTGTTGCAGGTGAAGCCGCAGTTCCAGAAGTTGGCTGGTCAGACGGGCCAGCAGTTGCAGACGGTGTTGCTCCGGCGAACTGAGGGTTCGGGGATGAGAGTCTAGCAGACAAAGCGCGCCAATGTTATAGCCAGCAGAGGTTGGTAAAGGGTATCCTGCGTAGAAACGCATATGTAGGGAACGGACAAACGCAAAATCCAGTAATGTAGCGGGCTCTTGGTCTAAGTCTTCCACAATGAGGATGGTATCCTGTAGAATGGTTAGCGCGCACAAACTCTGCTGCCGCGGAATCGTGTGCTGCGTTACGCCATAGCTCGCTTTGATGCTAGTGTGCTCTTCATCCACAAGGGTAAGCAAGACCAGTGGTACATCGAAGAGACGAGAGACTAAATCGGCTAACGCACTAAAAACCGCATCCGGAGCCACTCTCAAGCTTCTGTAAGGCTGCAATGCCTGTAGCCGGGCCGGCTCACAGGGCGGAATTAAGGAGGAAACGCGTGGTAGCATAACCAGTAGGAATAAGGTAGATCAGGCAGAAACGATGCCTTCGGACAAACCAACAACGCGCAGCCCGGCATACGCTGTTTGGGTTATTGAGTCTCGCAATACCGTTAGGTAAGGATGCTCGGAAATACAGAGCCATTCACCCCAATACAGTCTACAGCTATTCCCGCATCAAACAGGCGATAGGTACACCGCTACTGTCTTCAGTAAGGTGCCGCTTACCCTCAGCTGTTATTTATTTTGCCGGTGGGTGGAGGTGGAAGCCCTGTTTGGCGCTGCAGCCAATTGCTGACAACTGCGTAGCCAATCTTGAGCTTCCGTTACATCATGGAAGAGTTGCAATTCAAGCAAATCACTCATATGCGTAGAGCTCGTAAGGGTGAGAATATCATACCCACTATTGGCTTGCACAACGTGCGCGATATAGCGCAAACCCAGTTTCTGAGCCTGTGGTAGCCATGTGCGTTCAAGCCACTCTACGGAGTTGAACCAAGGGCCTTGTAGGGCTAGATTGTTATTGAGTAGAAAAGCACTCCGATGATTCGATACTTTGTCCAAGTACCCAATGGCTCCCTGCAACGCCTCAGTGTGACCAATTAGACCGCTCCACTTGGCATACAGCCAGTGCGAGGATTCATCATAACTCAGAACACAGGCTCCCCCAGAACTAAACTGTATAGCGTTCAGTAGCATACGTCTTCTACTAATGTTTCGTAGATAATCACCGCCGCAATACGTTCACTCAACTACCATTATACTAACGAGTTAGATACCTGTATTGTGCAGCTGTAAATTTGGGAGAGGATCTAACGCAAGACAAGGTGGTGAATACCAATTCTTCCTCCGTATTCTCCTCAAATGCGTCGGCGGTTTTTACGTAGTAGTCAATCAACAAAGTATGGAGAAGCAGTTCCTATTTTATGTATGTTAAGCAGTATAATCGCCGCAAACCTGTAGCTGCGTACCTGAGCCTACTACCGTTGGGGGGTAGGCGATGGAGCAGCGGTTAAGGGACTGCTAACTGCTATGCCCTGAGGCGTGCTCTGCGTAGCACCTAACGGCCCGGTGGCAAGATTACACCCGAAGTGAAAGCGCTGTGGGGCGTACCGCTTGGTACTGTAGTAGGCCACAATCCTGCCGAGGTGCAGCCCTGTGACTACAGGGAGATTCAAGGCGACGCCTTGACGATTTGCCGGGATGCGGCCCGGTCGGGTCTGCCGTCGGTTGCTGACCAGATTCTCCAGTCGGCCGACCAACACGAGCTCGAAGACGACGACCGGATCGAGCGAGGGTTGATCCGTATGGCTGTAAAGCGGTTCTGTCTCTTTATAGAGAAAACCACAGTCAACCAGGTCCGCTAGGCGGCGGTAGAAACCATGTAGAGGTACGCGCTCAGACAACCGAAAGCGCGTCTCTGTCCGTGAACTACTTCTAGCCTTGCATGCTCCTGCTACGCGCGTAGCCATGAACTGGATGGCAGCTTCTGCAACAGCCACTATACCTTATTGACTCCGTCTAGAGTAAACGCTTCGTGCACGCCTCCGCCCCTACGAGCTCCTCGCGTCCTACCCTTCTGCGTGTACGGCGCATTCCTGCCGGTGCCTACAAGAGCCTCGTTCATGTACGAGGAGGGCTGCTAGCCGAATCCTACATTGAAAAAGACTAAGGACACCGAAGCGAAAAAAAGAAGCTACGCGTGGACCATTAGCCGAACCTTACTCGCTACTTTCGTAGCTTATCGGTCCCCGGCTTGTATGGCAGATGCTCCTTTTTGCTGCCGGCAGACCCCGCCCTCTTCTCCACCCTGCTGGACTTGCTGCTGCTGGGGGTCATCTACAACACGTCCGTGGTCGATGCCAACGGCACGCTCATCGACCTGACGCTGGCTTACCTCAACCCGGCCGCCCAGCGCATGGCCCGGCTACCGGCCCAGCCCGGCATCCGCTACCGCCAGCAGTTTCCCACCACCGCCGCAGCTGGCTGGGCCAGGAAGCGGGGCAGTTCCAGTTCTACTACCAGGCCGATGGCTTCGATGCCTACTTCCGCGTCACGGCCCAGCGCCTCGGCGACGGGTTGCTCGTCATCTTCTCCGACACCCAGGACGAGGACTGCAGCCACGCCGAGGAAGCCTTGCGCGCTACCTAGGCCCGCGAGCAGGCCGCCCGTGCTGCCGCCGAAGCCCAGCAAGCGACGCTGTATGGCGTGTTTGAGCAAGCGCCTGTGGCCATTAGCCTGCTGCAAGGCCCCACGCACATCATCGAGTTTGCCAACGCGCGCATGGCGCAGCTCTGGGACCGGCCGCTGGCGCAGGTAGTGGGGCAGGCTCATTAGGTGTTGTACGCTTTCCCGTTCGATAAGCCAGTGGTTCGTAGAGGTTAAGCCGCTTGTTTAAATTCGAGTAGGGTCATAAAATTCAGGGCCTGGTGGGGCCGTTGGGTGTTATAGTCATGCCGCCACTCGTCCACGAGTTGGCGCACGTGAGCCAGCGAGCGAAACAGGTGGGCGTCGAGCAACTCGCGGCGGAACGAGCCGTTGAAGCGTTCGATGTAGGCATTCTGCGTCGGTTTGCCCGGCTGGATCCAGTGCAGGGTAATACCCTGCTGCTCACACCACTCGCTCAATTTGGCGCTAATAAATTCAGGACCATTATCGGTGCGCAGCCGCGCGGGGCGGCCATAGCACTCAACTAGGCGCGTCAGCACCTGTACGACGCGACTGGCGGGCAAAGAGAAGTCAATTTCCACACCCAGCAGCTCGCGGTTGTAGTCGTCGAGCACACTTAGCGTCCGGAACCGACGGCCATCGGTCAACACATCACTCGTAAAGTCGAGCGACCAGCACACGTTAGCTGCCTCGGGCACCGCCAAGGGTTGCTGCACGCGGGCGGGCACGCGCTTTGTTCAGGCGCCGAGGTAGGTTGAGGGCTAGGACCCGGTAGATGCGTAGCGTGCGTTTATGGTTGACCGCCCACTTAACGCTCGCAGGGCCTGCTGCACCGACTCGTCGTTGCGTCCGTGCGCCACCGGGTGATAGCTACCACGGGAAAGCCCCAGCAGCGCACACGCTCGCCGCTGGCTCCAGCCCTTGCTCACTAAGCCCTGCGCTGCCTGGCGCCGCGCCGCAGGGCTACTTACTTTTTTCGCAGGATCTCAATAGCTTGATTCTCTAGACTTAGGTCGGCGAACATCTGCTTGAGCTTGCGATTCTCCTCTTCCAGGTGCTTGAGCCGGGTGAGTTCCGCGACGCTGGCCCCGGCGTATTTGCTTTTCCAGGCATAAAATGTGGCCTCGCTCAACCCGTGCTCGCCACGTCGGCCAGTCGTTGAAAGGTGAAGATGTCGTCGTTGTGATGCAACGCCTACACCAGCAGCTAGGCCTCGTGCCTGAGCGCATCCAGGTCGACAACGGTAGTGAGTTTATCAACAAGGCGCTGGACCGCTGGGCCTATGAGCAGCAGGTCACGCTGGACTTCTCGCGCCCAGGAAAACCCACTGCTAACCCCTATATTGAGTCGTTCAATGGTAGCTTCCGGGATGAATGTTTGAATGTACATTGGTTTCTATCGCTGACCGATGCCCAGGAAAAGATCGAGCAGTGGCGGCAGGAATACAATAGCTTCCGGCCCCACAGTTCGCTGCAGAATGTAACGCCCGATCAGGTAATGGTAGCCGCTGTTACGGTCGAGCTTCAGAACGCCTAATACTCCACTTTCAAGCGGTCGAGTAAATGGGAGGAGGTCAACGTTACGCCTTTCTCTACTCACAACTGGCGCTCGATTCGGGGAAGCGTACAAGTGTGTTCTCGCGTGACACTCCGGGTTGGAAGCTCTATATAATACATCACCGCCTGTATAAGAATAGCTGGTAGTAGGCAATCCAACAAGTGATACAAAGCCAGCTTACAGAGGATATATCCCAAATCAGCGTGAGTTGCTACAGGTGTTTCGTCTTCATCATTCTCATAATTATGAGAATGATGAAGACGAAACACCTGTAGCAACTTTGTAGAAAATAAAGGGTTAAGAATCATTGCTTTATGTAACTATCATAATTGTCATAATTATGATAGTTACATAAAGCAATGATTCTTAACCCTTTCACCTGATTTAGATGTATCTACTTTTATATTTTTAATATGTTATTTCTAAAAATAAAGAAATTATTATCATTATGATAATCAACATTATTACAGTAATCGTTATAATTATAGTAATTACTATAGTGACATTGATTATCATAATATGTATCATTGTAGACATTTAACAAAGAGGCAACATGTATACCATCACATTTGCTAACCATAAGGGCGGCGTTGGCAAAACCACATCTAATTTGAATGTGGGGCAAACCTTGGCGCGTACGGGAAAGAAAGTCTTACTGATTGACTGTGATGCGCAGTGCAACCTAACCATGTCCTTTCCATACAATGGTGAAGCGCAAGCGCACGTGGGTCAGGTGTTGCAAGGCGAGAAGACGCTGGCAGAGGTAATGCGCACAGTAGAATCAAACCTATGGCTAGTTAATGCCACTCCACATCTACACTACCTGGAAAAGCTTATTGCCACTCAACTAGGCTACGAGATGTTGCTGCGGGAGGCCCTAGAGCCCTTGGCCGACCAGTTCGATTTCTGCCTACTAGACACACCACCCAGCCTTTCGGCCTTGACTTACGCGGCGTTGGTGGCCAGTCAAGCAGTGTTTATTCCTAGTCAGCCGGAGTACTACGGCTTCGAGGGCCTCACTACTTTGCTTGATGCCTGTGCCCGCGTACGGAAACACTTCAATCCCAACCTGAAGGTAGGGGGGGTGTTTTTTACGAAGTACTCGCCTACTTATCGGCGCAAACTACACCATGACATTGTGCGCCTAATGAAGGAAGATGCAGTCTTAGGCCAACTAGTTATGCAGACAACAATCCGCGAAAATGTAGCGTTGGCGGAAGCTCAGATTCAAAAGGAAAGTATTCATTCCTGGGCACCCGACAGCAATGGCGCTACCGATTACGAAAACCTTACCGCTGAAATCCTGACCCGGCTATGAAAAAGCAGAAACCTGATTTTGGACGTAATCTACAGTCGCCAGCTCCCCTACAACAAACAGATGCTTTGCTGTATGGATTACAACTGCCACCTGCGGCTGGCACGGCGCAATCTACTCAAATGAAGACGCCAATTACGACAGCACCTACCTCTGTGCCCTTACCCTCAACAGAAGATGACGAGATGATGGAGGTATCCTTCACCACGTTGATTCGCAAAACCACCTTTCTGCGCCTAAAGCAAGCGGAGTTTTGGAAGCCTGGGTTCATGATTAAGAAGGCTACTGATAAAGCGCTGAGTGATTATCTGGATAACCTACCGGAAGCCAACCGAACGTTGCCGGAGGAAGAAAAGCACCGCCTGAACCTGAAAAAGCTGCGACGCTGACGCACCATAGACCAAGTTGCACGTCATGGTCTGCCACCAAGTTGAACTATGTAATACCTATTACAAAAACCACGACAAAACCTGTTGCAAGACAGCTAGATTATGGCAATCCACAATAATCGTGAGGTTAGAGAACATCTGTCGTGGTTTTTGTAATAGATGCATGTATCTAACTGTAATCAAGAGGGTAGGGGAGAAGGTTATCGTCGTGGTTTTTGTAATACTTAACGTCTTGGCGAAGACCTATAAGTGGCATTTATAAAGCATAAATCACTATTAATCAGTTGAATGCTTATCTTATATCTTTATGGCCCTGATTGATATCTAAGGAGCACTTATTACAAAAACCACGACGACCGCGCGGCGCAACAAACCTAAGCCTTTGCTAGCGTCAACAGCGGCTTGCTAACTGATTTTGCATGGGTTATCCTTTTCAATTAAAAAAACGACCTCTTTCACCTTTTAAAGAGGTTGTTCCTTATTTTATAAGGTTTATAAGGTTTACAGTATCCACAACTGTTTGTTAGGCAATGTCTTACACGCATCATCTATTACAAAAACCACGACAACCTATTACAAAAACCACGACAACCTATTACAAAAACCACGCAGCATCTATTACAGAAACCACGACAATCTATTACAAAAACCACGACAGCCTATTACAAAAGCACGACAGCCTATTACAAAAGCACGAAAAGAGCTAGATAAGGCAAGGATGGATGGGAGTTGGTATTACAAAAGCACGACTGGTGGGTGAAAATAAAGCACGACTGGTGGGTGAAAATAAGCGCACCAATACATTCTGTATCTATTACAGGTAATAAGAGTTGTAATAGATGTAAACGTTTTGCATCTTTCGCTCTCTTACTTAGTGCTTGACGATGCAAACAGTTCTGTTCGACTCTACCCCTTCTGAGGAGCCTAGCGGCAAAATTGTAGTTCAGCACAATGCGCTGGTAAATGCTCGCTTTGATCTTAGCACTGTGGAAATGCGCCTATTTATGGCTATGCTTTCCCGTATCGGGCGCGACGACAGTGAGTTTCGGGAAATGTGTATTCCGCTCACCGAAATTGTGGCTTTGTCGGGGCGTCGGCCTAGTAGCAAGGACTATCAGCAGGTAGCCAGCATGTGCGACCAATTAGTAAGTCGCATTTTGCATATTGAGCGTCCTACCTTGGCCCAACGTAAAGAGCGTCGCAACTCACCCGACTTCGATAAGATTCCGTTGATGGCCTATGCCAAATACCGTGGCGAGGAAGGAGCATTGCGGGTACGCTTCAACGATGAAGTGATGCCGTATCTACTGCAACTGCACCGCAATTTCACTAAAGCCCAGGTAGTGCAGTTACTCAAGCTGAAGAGTCCCCACTCGTACCGGATTTACTGGCTTTTGAAAGAATACTCCACATTTGGTAATCGCGTGATAAGTGTAGAGGAACTGAAGAGTTTGTTAAACCTAGATGGTCAATACAAGCAATTCCCTCTGTTTAGGCTTCGAGTTTTGGATAAGGCACAGATCGAACTGAGCCAAACAGATCTACCGTTTGAGTATGAACTAATTCGGCAAGGCAAAAGCGTGTTCCAGATTCGTTTCATTTTTAAACAGATGCCTTTGCTAGTGGAACCGTTGTCGGCGTCGCCTTCTGGCTGGCAAGAGATACTGCATCAAGTAGGATTGGCACCTAGCAGCTTGGCTACCATTGTGAAGCTAGTAGAACAAGGCTCAATAAAATCCGAATATGTGACTTTTGTGGTGAAGGCGCAGCGTGAAAAACACCGGCTGGGTAAAGTAAAGAGCCTAGCAGGAGCCGTTTTTACCGCTATTACGAAATGTCACTTAGTTACAGAATACCAACAGGCTCAAGAGCGCAAGAAATTACGTCAAGTAGCGGTTTTGGAAAAGGAAGAATCAGTACGCTTTCGGGTGAGTGAATTAGAGCCAGTGTACCAAACCCTTGTCAAAAAAAAGAAGACTCCTGACGCTACATTCGAAGAGCATTTACAGCGAGTTTATTTAAGCCAAGGATTTGTACTACGCAAAGATCAGGAAGGTAAAGATTGGGTAATAAGACAACAATAATAGTAATTAAGGGGATAGTATATAAATTTGCGGCGCTACACTTAGCCGTGGAGAGCCGGGCCGCCCAGCAGTTGGGTATCAACCCCAAACGGCTCTACCGCTGACAGCAGGCGCAGCTCGTGGCCGAAGTGAGCAGTATGGAAGTAGTTCGGGACCCGGAAGCGCGGCAGTTGCGCGCCTAGCTCAGACGAGCCGAGCAGAAGTTAGATATTTTAAAAAAAGCCTTGGTCAGTTGCCTGCTGTAGGCGCAGGCTCAGCCAGCCACCCGGTGAGCACTTATCAGTACATAGCTCAGCGCCGGTCGCACGTACGCGTACGCCAGCTCTGGTAGGTGCTGTGCGTAGGGCCAAGAGCGTACTATACTATGCGTCGCAGCGACGACAGAGGCCGGTATAACTGGCTTAGCAAGTGGCTATGTACAAATAGTTTGCGTGGCAGTTGGCGGGCTACGGCACCCGCCGTTTGCGGGCTAAAACTGGGCAACCTGGCGCCGTTGGCAGGAGTCGGTCCGCGGGCGTCTGTGACTTGGCTGAATGTGGTTGAGCAGCGTTGGCGGTGGATGGCCGTGGCCGCCGGTCAACCCGACTGTTGGTACAAGCGCAGCGGCTGATATTTGAGAGCTTTGGATTTGAAATATTGAATTGGCCTTAGTATAAATTCTTTAGGCAAAGAATACCAATGAGATGCGCAAACTAGCTTAGTCGTTGCCTGAATATTAAATAGTACATCACAGTATATTAGTGAATAAATTTGTACTTTTATATACTATAAATGTTAATAGTACATATACCTATGCTACGGATTGAAAGGAAACGAGGAAGCAATTGTCATTTTACAAATGGGCGTTTATAAAATGACAACTTTGGTTTATCTTCGCCTCATGCCCCAGTATATTGCTTATTATAGGGTTAGCACCACGAAACAAGGTACCTCCGGACTGGGTCTAGAAGCCCAGCAGCACGCAGTCGCACAGTATGTTCGACCACCCGCTCACGTACTCACGCACTATACGGAAGTGGAAAGTGGCAAGAAAAACCAGCGTCCCCAGTTGCTGGCTGCTATTGCTCACGCCCGAAGTACTAGCGCAACCCTACTCATTGCCAAGCTCGACCGCCTCTCCCGCAACGCGGGCTTCATCTTCGCCTTGCGCGACTCCGGAGTAGATTTTGTCTGCTGCGATATGCCCGACGCTAATACGCTCACGGTCGGCATCTTTGCCGTGTTGGCCCAGCACGAGCGGGAATTGATTAGTAAACGTACCAAAGAAGCCCTTGCAGCTCTTAAGGCGCGCGGTATTGCCCTCGGTCAGCCCGCTAACTTGACGGCCACTGCCATCCGGCAAGGCCAGCAGGTGCGAGAGCGAAATGCCCGGGAAAACAAGGAGAATCGGCAGGCCACACGCTTAGCTGTGCTCCTGCGCCAACAGGGTCATACTCTCCAACAAATTGCGCAGGAACTAAACAGCGGAGAGTATTGCACGCGCCGGGGTAAAAGGTTTGATGCTACTGCTGTCCGCCGACTACTGCTACGACAGGAAATCGCCACTCCACCAGCCTAATGAGACAGTAAGTTTACTTCCTGCTACTGTAATGAAAGAGCCCATTACAGTAAAGTAGTAGCAGATTACTCAACAGCTTTTAAATACCTCAATCAGATGAACTGCTAACTAAATAATGAGCAGCATTCTCTGAATAATCAACTAAGTCGTCTCCTTCCTCAAGGATTCGAACAGGAGCGGTAGTGTCTCTTAAAATATTTAGTGCCTTGTCATATTCTGTACCCAGCTCTCGTTGGCTAGGAGGAGCTACGAGCAAATCGAAGCCATATTTTGGGGTGGTCCAGTAGAAACGGACAATGCGCTAAAATAAGCTGGTTTGGAAGTCGCATTCGAATTGATGGTGAGGTGGTCGAGTAAAAACAGGCAGTTCGAAGTCTTATCTTCCACTGCTCATGCCCGACAAAACCCTTCCAAGCGGCTCGCCGCTAACCCGCAAGAACTATACGCCGGCCTTTGAAGCCGAGTGCGTGCGCTAGGTAGCCGCCGGAGCCCGGTAAACCGATGTGGCCCGCGCCCAGGGCCTGTCGCCGGCCTTACTCGGCCGCTGGCAGCGTCAGGCGTTAGCCGAGGCCGTACCAAGTAGTGCGGAACGGGACGAGATAAAGCGCTTGCGTGCCGAGCTCAAACGCGTGGAACAGGAGCGCGACATTTTAAAAAAAGTCGTGACCATCTTTGCGCAACCACCTCAACCATGAGCCGTTACCAGTTTATTGAGCAGGCTATGGCTACCGACCCGGTGCAGGTGCTCTGCCGCGTGCTGGAAGTCAGTGCCGCTGGCTATTATCAGTGGCGGAGCCGGGCAGCGCGCCCGACGCCCACTTGGGAGCCGGCGGCTACCGCCGCCTTTTCACGCCATGCCCAGCGCTATGGCACCCGGCGTCTGCGGGCGGAAGGACACACCATCGGGCGCTACGCGTTGCGCAGCTGGCTACGTCGCTGTGGCTTGCAGGCGCTGAGCACCCGTCCGCAACGCCCGCGTACCACCGTAGCCGACCCCGCGGCCGTTGTGGCCGAAAACCTACTCCTGGGCCAGCCCGCGCCCACCGCGCCCAATCAGGTGTGGGTCGGGGACATTACGTACCTGCCATTGGTGGGCGGGCGCTGGTGCTATTTGGCCACGTGGCGCGATGCCTGTTCGCGGCGCGTGGTGGGCTGGCACCTGGACCAGCAGATGCCCACCGAACTGGTACTCAGGGCACTGGAGCAAGCCCTAACACTACGCCAGCCGGCTCCGGGCCTCATTATCCACACCGACCGTGGTAGTCAATATACCAGTTCAGCTTGCCGGGCGCGCATCGACAAAGCCCAGGCACTGGCCAGCTATAGCCGGCCGGGCAACCCGTATGATAACGCCCAGGCCGAGGCCGGTTGGAGCACGCTTAAAACCGAATTGCTACCCTATGGCGGCGCGTTTGCGAGCCTTGAAGAAGCCCATTTAGAGGTCGCCTACTACCTCGACACCTACTTCAACCTGGACCGCCGCCACTCTGCCCTGGGCTACCGCTCCCCGCACCAATTCGAATGCGACTTTCAAATCAGCATATCTTAGCGCACTGTCCGTTTTCACTAGACCACCCCAAAACGACTCGATTGCTCTCTTGTAAGTTTACCAAAGAACAGAAGACGGCTATTACCGCAGGACTTTTTGGCTGATGCGGTGTCCGTCTAACTCCAGGACGACCACATACAGGCCAGGCCGACGCAAGTGCGCTTCTTGCGCAGTGAGCTGATATTGATACTGCCTGGCCGCTTGAGTCTGCCGAACCACGGTCTTTACCTTCCGCCCGCTCACATCATAGAGGCTAAAATCCACCTGGGCACTGGTGGGCAGTGTGTAGAGTGATGAACTCCCGCACGGGGTTGGGATAAACTTTGACCTGGTAGTCATGCTGCGTTGCTTTCACCTGTACGCCCGTGATGGTCCAGTCGACCACATATAGGTGCTGCCGTAAGTGCTGATTCTGCCGGGTCAGCGCCGTCGTATCTACAACTTCCACTTGAATCCGGTTGGTGCCTTCCTGCAGCGAGGCTAACGGTACCGCCGCTTGTCCCTGCCGGCGCAGAAACGGTACGCCATTGCGTTTCCAAGTAATACGTAACGTATTGGGATCCGGCGGGAATAAGCGCTGCCGGCTTGAGAGAGGGCTGGTAACGGTAGGATGGGGCCTGACAGGCACTACTTGCCCAGAACGGCAGCAGGAGCAACGGCCGTAGGATCGAATAAGGAAACAAGGGATAGTCGGAACAAACAGATAAGTATAAGCGGAGCAACGTATCAAAAAGCTACTGGAAAACCAAGGCGGCCCGGCGTGCCTTATTGGTCCCACACGAGGTCAGGGATTCCGTCCGGTACGTCATGAAGTCGACATACGGCGTGTTCTTGTCAGGGAGAATAGAGCCGCAGATAGTTTCTTCCCATAAAAATAGACAAAAACCAGAACCGGACTATTCGCCAGCTAATCAAGCTTCTGAGAAAGCTTGATTAGCATACTACTGTTTCCTGGACAGGTCTGAGAATAGCAACGAATTTAAACTGGCTTATTGTTATTGCTGGGATTGTATTTGAGGTGGTCCGATTACGCTGGACAGTTTAGAGTACTAAGTGTAGTCAACTGTTGATGACTGTGATACATCGTCTGGTAATCGATACGGGAGTGCCGGCGCTCGTGATTATAGTAATCAAAATAGTCGGCGACGCTGCGTTGGGCGTCCGCTAGATCAGCAAAAACGGGCCGCTCGCGGACTTCGAGCACTTCGGTTTTGAGGCGTGACCACAGGCTTTCGGCCTGGGCATTATCGTAACAGTCGCCGCGCCGGCTCTGCGAGCGCACGGTCTGGTGGTCGTGCAGCAGTTGCCGATAGACATTGCCGCAATACTGCCCACCGCGGTCGGAGTGCACGAGCAGGCCCGGGGTAGGCGGTTGCTCCCAGAAGCCCGCTGCAAAGCCATGGTAATCAGTTTCTCGAGCATGTCAGCTCCCACTCGCCGTTGGTCAGCGGTAGATACGTGATGTCACTGACTCAGACCTGATTGGCTTGCGTCGGCTTGGGCTGGTGGAGCAGCCAGTTGGGCGCGCAGCGCAGCCCGTGGGTTGAGTCCGTGGTGCGCGGGGTAAAGGCCTTGGGTTGCAGCGCGTGCAAGCCCCGGCGGCGCATGACCGTGCGGAGCCGCTGCCGCCCCACGTGATAGCCCTTGCGGCGCAGTTCGACACGCAGCCGACGTGTACCATAGCAGCGCTTATGCACCCCAAACGCCTTCACCAGCGCCGTTTCCCACGCCGGCTCACGCAGTGCCGGCCTGTTGCTGCTGAGCTTGTTGCCAAGCGTAGCAGCAACAGGCCGGCACTGCCGCTAGCTAGCAGAGCAGCCGCACGGGGTAGTGATCTCGCTGCGCGTCGATGAAAGGGTAACGGCTCATTGGTCCGGTGTCTGCGATAATGCGGCTACAGCATTCCGATGGCAATGGCTTTTTTAAAATTTCTAACTCCTGCGCCTGCCGCCGGTTGGCGGCCTACCTCAGCCGCCGTGGCCGGGTCCAACTCCGCGCCCTGGGCAGCCGCGACCGGCGTGAGTGCCTGTTTCTGCCATTTATAAGAGCAACTTCGGGCTGATGTTGAGCGCACGGGCAGCCGCCTGAGTCGAGCGGCTTTCGCTGGCTAGGCGCAACGCTTCGGCGCGGAAGGCGACGTCATAGCGCCGACACTTGGCGGGTGGGGGGCTGACTTTCATGGCGTTCGAAAGAGTAAAACCTATTCTGTCCAGATTTACTCGACCACCTCAATTTTACCCTTTTAGCCCAGATCAAAGGTACCGTATCCTGCTTGGCGTAGAAACCCTCACTCCGACGCTTTAGGAGCTCGCTTAACCAGCTACACAATAATTGTAATATGGTAGTGGTTGTATATTTACTACACTCCACCCATCCCATTTTTCTATCTCTATCTTCATCGTATTTCTTTCTTCTTTGGTATGACTTTCTTCCGCTTTTTTTGGGGACTCTTACTCAGCTTTTGTCTCGTTGTCAGCACCACGCAGGCCCAACAGGTTGCGGCCAGTGATGCCCATACGGCCTCTATACACGCGGACGGGACGCTTTGGACCTGGGGAGACAATACGTATGGGCAATTAGGGCACGGTACGTTCACCAATCAGAGTACCCCGACGCAAGTGGGAGCGGCGGGCAACTGGCAGGCGGTTGCCGTAGGGGATGGCTTCACTGTCGCCGTGCGCACGGATGGTACGCTCTGGGCCTGGGGGCGCAATGACTCCGGGCAGCGGGGCACAGATGACGGGACGTATAGTCAGACGATACCCGTACAGATCGGTACCGATACGTGGCAAAGCATAACAGCTGGGGCGGACCATGCAGTCGCCCTACGCAGCGATGGAACGCTGTGGGGCTGGGGGAGAAATGATCAGGGACAAGTAGGCGTCGAGAGTACGACCAGGCCGCTGGCAGCGCCCAGGCAAATTGGCACGGCGACGACCTGGCGCAGCGTGGCGGCCGGCGGTGCCCATACACTGGCTTTGCGCACGGACGGGACGCTGTGGAGTTGGGGCGCCAACGCGGAAGGGCAAGTAGGGTTGGGTACCACTGGGAGCCCATACTGGGAGCCCGCACAGGTCGGCACTGCCACCACCTGGCAGCGCATCGCCGCCGGGGGCCAGCATTCGCTCGCCGTGCGCACGGATGGTACGCTTTGGAGTTGGGGCCGCAACGCTGCTGGCGAACTAGGCACGGGCAACACTCTCCGACAGACGACCCCACAGCAGGTGGGGTCCGCGACGACCTGGCAACAGGTGAGCGCCGGTCAGCAACACTCGGTGGCCCTGCGCACGGACGGGACGCTGTGGAGTTGGGGGGATAACACGTATGGTCAACTTGGCGATGGCACGACAACCCCGCGCCGGCAGCCCGGGCAGGTCAGCAACGCCACGGGGTGGAACGCGGTAGCGGCGGGCGCAGACTACACTGTTGCCGTGCAAAACAACGGGGGCTTCTGGGCCTGGGGCGATAACTCGTACGGCCAGCTGGGCAACAATGCGGGGTTGCAGCTTACCCCCGTTCTCGTGGCGCCTCCCAGCCTGTGGCGGCATGTGACCACGGGCGTCGCGCATACCGTCGCGATTCGCTCCGACGGCACATTGTGGTCCTGGGGCAGCAATGAGCAGGGGCAGTTGGGAGACGGCACCACCCGCGGGCACGATACCCCGGTGCAAATCAGCGCAGCCACGTGGCAGAGCCTGAGTGCCGGCAATACTACCACGCTGGCCATCCGCTCCGATGGCACTCTCTGGGCCTGGGGAAGTAATGACCAGGGGGAATTGGGTACTGGCCGCGGGGCTGGCGCGCTCGTTCCCGTGCAAGTGGGAACGGCTACGACGTGGCAGCAGGTTAGTGCAGGTAATCACCATGTGGCGGCGATCCGCACCGATGGTACGCTGTGGACCTGGGGCAGCAACAACCAGGGGCAATTGGGTACAGCCGGCTCGACGGATAGCCCCGTGACGCAAGTCGGTACGGCCACCACTTGGCGCAGCGTGGCCGCGGGGCAGCGCCACACGCTAGCGTTGCGCACGGACGGCACGCTGTGGGCCTGGGGCGATAACAGTAGTGCTCAACTCGGGGACGGTACGCGGACCAGCCAGCCGCAGCCAGTATCCATTGGGACTACCACCACCTGGCGCAGCATCGCGGCCGGTGGGGAGCACAGTCTGGCCGTGCGCACGGATGGTACGTTGTGGACCTGGGGGAGTAATAGTTGGGGGCAATTAGGGAATCCCACGTGGGGCACGCAAGCCACGCCCCGACAACTTGGTACCGTCACTACTTGGCAAGAGGTGAGCGCCGCGGGTTATGTATCGGCTGCGCTGCGCGGGGATGGTTCGCTGTGGACCTGGGGGCTCAACGAGTGGGGACAACTAGGCAATGGCACCACCCAGACCCAATACACGCCAGTGCAGGTAGCTACTGGCGCAAGTTGGCGCGAGCTCGCCATCGGGCGGGACTTTATGCTGGCGATTCGCACGGATGATCAGCTCTGGGCGTGGGGCCTGAACCGGAGTGGGCAACTCGCGCAGCCGATTGCCAACCCTTCCCCGGTGAATGTTCCGACGGGGGGCGTTACGCTTAGTAGCCGTGCGGGCCGTCGTCCTGGTCCTTGGCAACTGGCGCCTAACCCGGCGCGCGACCAAGTACAGGTATTGGGCCTCCCTTTGGGGAAGGTCGCCCTGCAGGTCTTCGATACGCAGGGACGCTTGCTCCGTACGGCAACGACTGCTCACCTCTCGCTAACAGGCTTGCGACCGGGTCTATATTTTGTGCGGACGGCCACTGCCGTGGCGACACATACTCTTCGGCTGGTGGTGGAGTAGGTCACTAATACGGCTTTTTCACGAAACAACTTACGGTATGTCCTAGCCAGCCAGCACCTCGCGCAACTTGGCTGCGTCGTTGGCATTGCTACTTACTTGGCTGGGGTTGGGCAGGTGACTCATCCTGATCTAGTGGGCTTATAACCTTTAGTAAAATCACCGGTTGCCTGAACGTCCATACATCTAATAATCAGCATCTTCACCCTCTCACCTCCCCCTTGTTCATGAAATTCAACCCCCTCTTCCTGCTGGGTGTAACGCTAGCAGCCTTCTACGGTCCTGCTGCCGCCCAAACAACGCCAACGCCTGCACCGAACGCCCGCCCGGGGAAAGGAGTCCCTCCCCCCAAACGGGCCACCACGCCACCACGCACGGCGTCAGTATCGGCCGTGCAAGACACCGCAGCCTTTCGACGCTCCGGCCGCCCTGCTGACGGCATTCTAATGCGCGCCCAAGATTTTCCCTCGAAAAAGAAAAATTAGAGGAAGAGACCGTTCGAGCATCTGCCGGTATAAGGCTCGATAACCCGGCCTTATCGCTACTAAACTTCACTATGACACGACCCCGTACTAATCGGTTCTTATTGTATTCGTGAAGTACTTTTTTAGGCGTCTTACTCCTTCCTATTACTCCCTTTGCTTCTTCTCTATTGAAAAAGGTGTTTACCACGCTTGCCCTGTTGCTGACCATGGGAGTTGGTGCTCATAGTCAGGGAATGGCGCCGGCGCCGCGCCTTATCGTGCGGCTCATCGACGACCTTGCGCCCGCAGCGGCCGCCTCCTCGGCCACGGCCAAAAAGCAGACTTTCGAACAGCTGAACCGCCGCCACGGAGCGGTGCAGGTGCAGGCCCTGAATCGGGGGCGCCTCCAGAGCCGGGGGGCGGCCGTTGCGGCGCCGGCCCTGTACCTTATCACTCTGCCCGCGGGCACCAATGGTGAGCAAGCGGTTAAAGAGTATGAGCAGACCAACCTGTTCCGCTACGTGGAGTTAGACGCGGCCGGGCAGGGTGGTGGCTATATAGGGCGTCGTACCGACCGACGCCCTATATAGCCGTCAATGGAACCTAAAAAACACGGATTTCTTTGCGCTCTCCCCGGCCCGGGGCGGACATCCGCATGGAGGGCGGGTGGGCCATCACCCGTGGCGACTCCTCCGTGACGGTGGCCATCATCGAAACCGGCTGCAAGCTGGACCACCCCAAACTTGACCGTCGCATCTGGCGCAATCGTCGGGAAATTCCCGGCAATAATATTGACGACGACCTCAATGGCTACATTGACGATGTGCAGGGCTGGAATTTTGTATCCAACACCAGCAATACCACCGATGACCAAGGCCATGGCACCAACATCGCGGGCATCGTTGGGGCTTCGGGCAATAATTCACTGTGCTACGCGGGGGTTAACTGGGACTGCAAACTACTGATTTGCAAAGGCCTCGATGCTCAGAAAGATGGCTTTTATTCCTGGTGGATCAGTAGCATCTTCTACGCCGTGAACAACGGGGCCCGCGTCATCAACATGTCGATAAGCGGCCTTTCGTTCTCGCAGTTCCTACAGGATGCCATCGCCTTTGCCAACCAGCAAGGCGTGGTGGTGGTGGCCTGCAACATGAACACCAACAGCAATACTCCCTATTACCCGGCCGCCATGATGGGCGTCATCGCCGTGGGCTCTACCAACCCCAACGACGCCCGCACGAGTCCTTTTTTCTGGAGCGCCACCAGCGGTAGCAACTATGGGGCCCACCTTTCAGTGGTGGCGCCCGGCAACTACATCTACGGTCTGAGCCACACTTCCAACACCGATTACAACAGCTACTGGAGCGGCACTTCGCAGGCCACGCCGCACGTGGCCGGCCTCGCCTCGCTGCTGCTGACCATCCGGCCCCAACTGACGCCCGCGCAGATAAAAACCACACTGCAATCAACCGCTGATGACCAGATTGGTCCGCCCAGCGAAGATGTTGCCGTCTGGGACCAGTACTACGGGTTTGGCCGCGTAAACGCCGCCCGCGCCCTGGCCTCCGTGGTTACGAGTGCCACCGCTCCGCGAATAGCTGCCTCAGCGCTCCAGGTATTTCCCAACCCAGCCAGCCATTACCTCACCCTACAAACAACCACTCCCGCCTGCTGCACCACGAGGTGCGCATCGTTAACAGCATCGGCCAAGTGGTGTACCGCCGGGTGCTGGCGACAGCCACGCTCCAGTTGCCCCTAACCATACCCCCGGGAACCTACTGGCTAGCAGTGACCGGCACGGGCCGTCAGCTGTTCATTGAATAGCCTGAGCTCAGAAAGAAAGAATGCCTCTGACGTAGTGCCAGAGGGCTTTTTTGTTACACGAAACATAGAATGCATTAAACCCCAATACGGCGCCATACGCGTCGGCGCAGGTCGCCGTCGTTGCGCAGCACGCCAGATTGTATTAAAAACTTGGCGGTGGTCTAAAGAGTGGTTTTTGTATTTTGAGGAATGATCCAGATTATTCTTTCCTGTGGCAAGTGCGGGAGCACGGCCATTCGCAAGAATGGGCATAGTAATGGCAAAGCCAAATACTTATGCCTTGTCTGCTGCCATCAGGCGGTATTTGAGCCGGCGGCTCCGCGCAAAGCCGCCCAGTATGCCCAGGTCGAGAAGCTGCTCGTCGAGCGGGTCTCGCAACGCGCTATTGTGCAGGCCACGGGCATGGCCCGCATGAACGGAACGTAGCCAAACTGGCAAAAAAAAGCGCAGACTAGCCCACCTAGTTGCCCGCTGCCACCACGCCTGAAAGAGTTGGAGTTAGATGAGATGTGGACGTTTGTGGGGCGCAAACGGCGCAGAAAGTGGCTTTGGCTGGCCGTCGAGCGCCATTCACGACGCATCGTGGCCTGGGTGCTGGGCGGGCGTGGGGTCACCACGGCCCGACGCCTGTGGCGGGCGCTACCCGCTCCCTACCGCCGCAGCACCTGGTACCATACCGACGCCTGGGAAGCCTACCGGCGCGTGCTACCCAAGGCCGCCCACCGGGCCCACGCCAAAGGCAGCGGGCAGACCAGCATTGTCGAGTCGATCAATTGCTCGTTGCGCCAGCGCTGCGCCGTGCTCGTGCGTAAGTCCTGCTCATTCAGCCGCTCGCTGGCCATGCATCACGTGCGCATTCAACTCGTCATTGATGAGCATAACCGACGATGCACCACCTCGTAGACCACCACCACCGCCAAATACTGGGTTGATTCCTGGTGTTTAGAGCTTGCGCCATTATCTTTCCGTTATGACTCGCAAACGCCTGCTGGCCCTTCTTTGGACCCTCACGTTCCTCTCGGTGGCGTTGGGCTCGGTGACGGCCTATGTTGGACCGTTGTACTGGCTGAGCGCTTTTCTGTTGTGGGCCACTGGATTCTGCACACTAGTGGCCCAATCTCCTAGGCTGAGTTGGAATAGAGCGGCGACGCCCGCGTGGCTGCTTTGCTCACTGGGGACCGGGGCAGCTGGAATCGCCTTATGCTACTTCGCCGCGTCCCCAACGCTTTTTGCCGGGTGGTTTGTGGGCCTAACCAGTGTTCTGATGCTGCTCGCTGCCCCCCTGCCCGGCATTTCATCGCGCACGAGCACATTGTTGGCCCAGAACGTGTTCTGAATAGTGGCATTCGAGTTCTTCTCAAATACCAACTCCGACCAACCCATAAAGAAGCTCCACTTTGGTTGCGACGCCAGTAGACTCGGGGAGGGTAGCACTTCGCATTCGCAGATGGCAATGGGCTTGCCGCCGGCTGCATTCAGCATGGCGTTGTACTTGGCCGTGGTATACCCCTGACCATCCGTATAATACATATCCAGGCTCAGCATGTCCCAATAGCTGCTGCCAGGGTTGTAGTTGGCCAGGCCCGAAGCTAGGTAGCTGAAATCCTGCACGTTCCACACCCAGATGAGGTTGGTGAGCCCTTTGGTGTTGCGCAGGTAGTCGTGGGTGATTTGGTAGAGGCGGGCCGTGCCGTTGGGGCCGGGCCGACCGGCTCACCAGAATACGTGCTGCTGGAAAATCTGCATTTGTTGGAAGGAGACTACTTGAAGCGGGCCGCCATTTTGCTATTTCCCCCTACTCCGGAGCGGTTTGTGACGAGGGTGTATCTAAAAATTGGCCGCTTCGCCACGGATGATGACCTACGCCTACCAGGACGAAGTGCACGCCCCCCTATTTGACCAGATTGAAAAAGGGTTGGACCTGCTGCTGACCAAGTACTTGGCTGCCGGTATCACCTATGAGGGCGTCCACCGGCGGGAGGAGTTCCTGTTTCCGCAAGAGGCCCTGCTGAACGCCTTGGCGCATAAGGATTACAGCGGCGGCGCGCCGGTGCAGATCAGCGTGTACGACGACCGGGTGATCTTCTGGAACGATGGCCACCTGCCTGAGCACTGGACCATCGAAAACCTTACCCGCAAGCATCCTTCGCGGCCGCTCAACCCGGACCTAGCCAATACGCTGTTTCGGGCGGGCTACATTGAATCGTGGGGCCGCGGCACGCTCAAAATGATAGCCGAATGCCGTCGCCATGCGCTGCCGCGCTACCGCTTCGAGGCGGGCGGCTGCACCGTCAAGTTTTTCAAGTATATGGAAGCCTCCTTGCAGGCAGAGGGCCTGCGCAACCAATTGGTTACCATTATGCTGTCGGTTCAGGCTTCAGGAGCCATTTAATTCGGCGGTGCAGCAGCTCGTGGACGTGAGCAAATCCACCGCCACGCGCTTTCTGAATGAGTTGGAACGTCTCGGCTTCCTGCTAAGATCAGGGACGACCGGGGTGGGGACCGAGTACGTGCTAAAGGGTTCACGCTAGCTGACGTTAATCTGAATAAGTAATACAAAAACTGTCCTAAATAGACCTGGACGCTGATTCCAGTGCTATATAGCACGAAGAGGTAAGGGTTCACTATGGGATTAGCTGACACACTAGCTGGCGCTTATTTCGTTTTTAATGAGCGTTTACTTCTTGAAATTGCATACCTATAGTACATACGGGAGGCGACCATTTGCCATGCAGAGGCAAAAGCAGCGCAAGGTAGGAGGCAGTAATCATGGAGTGCTGATACCACTAATCCTCGGGTAAGAGAATAGGCAGGTGTGCTCTGCACACTCTTCCCCCACAATGTCGTATCGTATTTGGCTTTACAGAAGGATGATTGTATTTTATGATAATTCTATTAAATATTTATATCATATACAGATATTATAATTTATATTTACCAGATCAAGGTGGCAATTCTTTATCCTACTCGTTGTTAGTTAATCTTTTACTTGATTATGTGGTGGTGTAGTTTAAGGCAACAAAGCAGGCCATTCTATTGCCTATGCCTAGTGGTACTATTAGGTCTGCTCCAAAGCAGTAGGGGGTACGCTCAAACGGCGCCCTCACCCGCCCCAGCTGCAAAACAGAAGTCTGCTTCACCCAACGTGCCCGCTGGTACACTCCCGGCGTCTAAAGTAGAGGAGGCGTTGCGCATGCTGCTGCACACGACCTCTGCCAACCCGGATCAGATGGCCACACAAACGGTACTAGAAATCGAAGGACTGGTTATCGACCAAACGTTAACTAAGATAGGGCACGACTTCTATAGCCTCTTTTACGCGCAGTGGGATGTGCCAGCATCGTTGGGAGCGTACACCGTCGTTGTGCGGGAAAGGCCCAACAGAGGAATAAGCGCCCTTATTTCCATTGAGGCCAATGACGACATGATAGTCGAGATGCCTTTATTGCCTAACTACGAAGCGATGGAAGAGGCAGTGACCTATGCACTTGGCTTGACCATAGCACACTTGGTGACTGCCCATAACGTCAGTCAGCAATTGGAAAAAGCAGCCGACGACCCTGGTACCGAGGTGTATTAGGCATTTAAATCCTTCTTATGCTACTCATTCTATAGTATGAAGCTAGTTATACTGAAAGCATTCTTGATTGGAAGCATAGTAACCATAGCCAGCCAGCAGGCGGCAGCCCAGGATATGGTGTACAGACCCATCAATCCGGCGTTTGGCGGCGATACATTCAATTATCAATGGCTGCAAAGCTCGGCGCAGGCCCAGAACTCGCTGAAGGACCCCGCCGCGCCGCAGGCCTACACGCCGTTAGATCCGCTGCAGCAGTTTCAGCAAAGTCTAAATCAACAAATCTTGGGGCAGCTGGCCCAGCGCCTCGTTGGCAACCAGTTTGGCGCGGGCACCGATCCGCTGAAACCCGGCAACTATACCGTGGGCACCTACCAGATTGGCATCAACCCGAATGGAGGTGGCTTTTCCATCAACATTCTGGATACGAGTACAGGTAATCAGACAACGATTACTATTCCAGCTTTATAAGTTAGTGGCTGTACAATGAGGGTAGCTGCTGGGTTTTATCGTTGTATTGCAGCTGTATGGCTACTCGCCCTGAGTGGTTGTGCTGCGTACTTTCATCAACCGCTGGGGGAAGAGCGGGCCCGTCTCGGGGCGGAGTTGCAAGGCAACAGCCTGTTGCAGCAGCTGCCCGCGCCCAAGGAGCGCCTGGTGGTAGCCGTCTACAAGTTTCGGGACCAGACCGGGCAGTACAAGCCCACAGACAACGGCAATGGCTTTTCGACAGCCGTTACGCAAGGCGCCACGAGTATTCTCTTGCGGGCGCTAGAAGAGTCACGGTGGTTCAACGCCATTGAGCGCGAAAACCTGGGCAATCTGCTTAATGAGCGCAAGATTATCCGGTCCAGCCGGGCCGAGTATTCGCAGCTCACAGGCAAACCACAGCCCGTGCTACCCTCGCTGCTGTTTGCGGGCGTGATTCTGGAAGGGGGCATCATCTCTTACGATGCCAACGTGCTGACCGGCGGGGCAGGCCTACGTTACTTTGGGGCGGGTGCCTCCGGGCAATACCGGCAGGATCGGGTTACGGTCTACCTGCGGGCAATTAGCACCAGCACTGGGGAGATTCTCAAGACTGTGTATACTACCCGCACGATTCTTTCCCAGCAAGTAGGCGCCAGTCTGTTCCGGTTCGTGAAGTTTCAGCGGCTGCTGGAGGCGGAAACGGGGTTTTCGTACAACGAGCCCACTGAAATAGCGGTGAAGGATGCCATTGAAAAATCGGTGCAGGCGCTGGTGTATGAAGGCATACACGACGGGCTATGGAGTCCGCGTTCTTCAGCCGACAGCACCGGGCCGGGTATTACGCAGTACTACCAGGAAAAAGCGGCGAATCAGCAGATTGATTTGCTGGGACGCGAGCAGCACGACCGGCGGGGCGTGTGGGGAGTAGCAGGAAGCGGGGCCGTGGTGCGTTACAGCGGCGACCTAAGTCGTCCGCAGGTGCAAGGCGGCGGCGCGGTTTCGCTGCTCTACCAGGGAGCTTCGGTGGGTCGGTGGGGTGCGGCGCTGCACGTTGGGCAATTTGCTTTGGGAGCAGGCGACTACTTCCATCAACGATTCACCTACGCCGAATTGTGCGGGCAGTACCGGCTGTTTCCCCGCGAGCAATTTACTCCCTACGTGTTCGGCGGCGGCGGCCTTACCGTGCGCACCCCCCGACGCAGCACCGCCCTGTTGCCGCACGTAGTAGGCGGGGCGGGAGTGGAAGCGCTGCTTACCGACCAGGTTGGACTGGGCTTGGGCATTGATACGCACTATTACTTCTCCGACCAGCTGGATCAGCTGCCGCTGGGACGCTACAATGATTTCTACTGGGGCGTGCGGGCTACCCTGACCTTCTATTTTCATCCTCCTAAAAGATAAGCGGGCTGCTTCGGCGGAAAACTTCCTTTTCATTTTCACCCTTTTATTCTTTCTACTCCCATGCAAAAACTTACCTTTTTGGCCGCCGCGCTGCTGACAGCGGGCACAGCCAGGGCGCAGAACAACACGCACCAGTCAAGTACCACCGGTGCCGACAACTCGGTGAGCCTGGTGCAGACGGGCCAGTACAACGCGGCGCAGGCCACGGTTACGGGAGATGGTAATACAGTAGGAGCCACGCAGAACGGCACCAGCAACCGCAGCACGCAGACGATAGCAGGTGTCGCCAACCAAGCGACCCTCGCGCAAATGGGTAGCAATAATTCGATTAGCCAGGGCGTGAATGGTACCAACAACCCGACGAATCTCTCGCAAACTGGTACCTATAACACGGGTAGCCAAAGTGTGAATGGTGAAAATAACCAAGCGAGCTTTATACAAAACGGCACCTATAACACGGGTAGCCAAAGTGTGAATGGCATTGAGAATCAAGCTACCCTGTCGCAAGCAGGTAGCTATGAGGTGGTCGGATAAATCTGGACAGAATAGGGTCTTATCTTTCCCATGTCATGAAAGCCAGCCCCCAACCTGCCAAACGTCGGCGTTATGATGCCGCCTTCCGTGCCGAAGCCTTGCGCTTAGCTGGCGAAAGCCGCTCGACGCAGGCCGCCGCGCGCGCCTTGAACATCAGTCCCAAGCTGCTCTACAAGTGGCAGAAAGAGGCGCTCACCCCCATAGCAGCCGCCCGCGGGGCAGAACTAGACCCGGCCACGGCAGCCGAATTGCGCCAGCTGCGGGCCTTGGCGCGCCGGCAGGCGCAAGAGCTGGATATTTTAAAAAAAGCCATTGCCATCTTTTCGCAGACCCCAGACCAATGAGCCACTACCGCTTTATTGAGGCGCAACGCGAGCATTACCCCGTGCGCCTGCTGTGCCACGTGTTGGGCGTGGTGGTCAGTGGGTATTACGCCTGGCACCACGCGCAAAGACAAGCTGTAAAGCAGGAAGCGCCCGTTTGGGAAACGGCGCTGGTCAAAGTGTTTGGCGTGCATAAACGCCGCTACGGTACCCGTCGGCTGCAGGTAGCCTTGCGCCAAAAGGGCCATCACGTAGGTCGTCAGCGCCTGCGCGCAGCGATGCGTCGGCAGGGCCTCCACGCCTTGCAGCCCAAGGCCTACACCCCGCGCACGACCGATTCGACCCACGGGCTGCGCTGCGCCCCCAACCGCCTGCTCGACCAGCCCAAGCCGACCCACGCGAACCGCGTGTGGGTCAGTGACATCACCTATCTGCCGCTGGCTAACGGCGAGTGGGCCTACTTGTGCGCGTACCAGGATATGACCAGCAAACAGGTGGTCGGCTGGCAAGTCGGAGCCACCATGCCCGAAGAACTGATTACCACCGCCTTGCAACGGGCTTTATGGGCGCAGCCACCGACGCCGGGCCTGCTCGTGCACTCGGATCGGGGTGGGCAGTACTGCGGTAACGCCTACCGGCAACTGCTGCACGACCACGGAGCCGTGCGCTCGCAGAGCCGCCGTGGCGATTGTTACGATAATGCGCAGGCCGAAAGCCTGTGGTCCCGCCTCAAAACGGAGGTACTCGAACTGCGCGAACGACCCGTTTTTGCCGACCTGTCGGACGCCCAACGCAGCGTCGCCGACTATTTTGACTATTATAATCACGAGCGCCTGCACTCCAGCATCGACTACCAGACGCCCTATCTTACTCACCAACAACTACTTCAAGCTAACGCCCTAAACTGTCCAGCGTAACTGGACCACCTCACTATAACCAAGCCACGCAGGCACAAACGAATTCTACTAATGTGTCCCGCGTAACGCTTACCCAGGTAGGAACCAGTAACATAGCTACGCAGCAGCAAAATGGTAGCTTCAATAACCTCGTTAGCTTATCGCAGACGGGAACGGGCAACAACGCCAAGCAGCAACAGTCAGGCTTCCCTGGCTCTTCGGTAGGGGCGACGCAGACTGGAAATTATAATACGGTTATCCAGTATCAGCAAACCTACTATGGTGAAGGTAGGGCTAGTGTGACGCAAGCCGGAGGGGATTTTAACTATGCCAGCCAAACGCAAGAGGGTGGTAACACGGGTACTATCACGCAACTAGGTAGCAGCAACCGCGCTACTCAGGAGCAAAGCGAAGGCAAATTTGGTGGTAATACTGGCGGCATCAGCCAAACCGGCACCCGGAACCAGGCAAGCCAAATACAAACGTTTGGCTACAATGAAGCCACTGCCAATCAAAATGGAAGTGACAACATGCTCATGCAGACGCAATATGGTCAGGGCGGCAGTGTGTCTGCCACCCAGACAGGGAATAGTAATGTAGTGGAGCAGACGCAAGAGGCCTTCTATCTCAGTACTGGCAGATCTGCTGCTACCCAGTCGGGTAACAACAATCGGGCGACGCAAACGCAGGTTGGCGGCAGCCAGGCTTCTATCACTCAATCAGGCAAACGTAATACCGCTACTCAACAGCAGAACACGGGCTACTCAACTGCCATCACTACCCAAAATGGCAACGATAATAGTGCTACTCAGGTACAAAATATAGTGTATACCACGGTTACAGCTACCATTCTTCAGAATGGCAACAGCAACCAAGCCGCGCAGAAACAAGAACGTACTTTCGGCGACCTGACGGCACAGATCACGCAGCAAGGCAATGGCAATAAAGCCAGCCAAACCCAGACCAATAGCTTGAACGAGGCCATAATTGAGCAGATCGGCTCAGGCAACACAGCGACGCAAACGCAGGCGGGCGCTGGGTGCGCCGATGTGGCCCGCATGCGCATCCTGCAAGAGGGCACGGGCCATCAGGCCATCCAGCTGGATGAGGGTGGGGTAGACAACCAGTTCCTGATCCAGCAGAGCGGCGCTTCCAACTACGCCCGGCAACAGCAGAGCGGGGAGAACAACTCCGCCAGTACCTACCAGGGCTTGTCGGGCAACCGCAACGAGGTGTATCAGTCGGGCACCAACAACGTGTCGGTGGTGCGCCAGAACCGGTAGGCCAACTGACTGCTAGCGCTAAACGATAACACGGCTTCCATGCAACAGTTAAGTTGTAAGTTGTTAACATCAGATTACTTGATTTACTGATAACTCACAACTTAACTGTTGGCAGAGGCGACATTTTTGTAAGACTATGAAAATAAGTGCAGTAGGTTTACTGACGATACTAGTTCTGTTGGCAACCGTGCAGCAAGGCTGGGCGCAGGAAGTGCGTAATACGTCCTTAAATGCCGAGCAGCAGCTTTTGGAGCAACTGGTTACTGAGCGAAGCGTGTTCCAAAGAGCCGCCGCACCCACCAGCTTGCTCAACGTGACCCAACTCACGCAACAAGGTGCCGGCAATGCGGCGCACATTGTGCAGGTAGGAAGCAGCAACGTAACCCTGATCTCCCAGGTCGGAGTTGACAACGTGGTGAACAGTACCATCTCCGGTCAGCACACGCGTTCTGAAATCGTACAGCAGGGGGCGCGCAACGTGGTAGACCAACAACTTACGGTTGATGGGCGTCGGTATGCAGTGCTACAGCAGGGGTTGGACAACCAACTGAAGCAGGTAGAAAGCGGGGCTCAGGCGCCGCCCGGCTATCAGGTGCAGATGGTGGGCAATGGAATGAAGATCAGTATTCAGCAAGGCCAGGCTGCGTATCGTCCCTGATGAGCAGGTTTACACTACTCCTGCTAACTTTCATTCTAACTTTTTGTGGCCGTGCGCCTCGTACGGTGGAGTAGTCTCTGCCCAGATTTACCTTTTCTATGTTTAGCTTCTTTCGGGCCGTAGGCGTATGGCTAGTAATAGGTTTCATTAGTCAGCTGCTAATAGCCTGTGAGTCGACCACGGTGGAGCCAGCGCGCTATGGCTCCTTAGAAGGAGTAGTCCTGGAAAGTCGGAACAACACGCCAGTGGTCAATGCGGTGGTGACTACGAATCCGGCTACCTCTTCCTTCCTCACCGACGCGCAAGGCAAGTTTACACTGCCTGCTCTGACCACGGGAAAGTATACGCTCTCGATTCGCAAAGCCGAGTACAGCCCGCAAGACCTGGCCGTGACTATTGCAGAGGCGGCACCAACGGCTGTCACAGTGGTACTGGAACGCGCCAACAGCGCTAATCGTCCGCCCAATGCGCCTACGCTTCCTAGTCCGGCCGATGAGGCGACCAACGTAGCTCCTATAACACTGACATTGCGTTGGCGGGTAACCGACCCCGATGGTCAGAGCGATTCGCTGCGTAGCGACGTGATACTCTACGAAAGCACTTCCACCACTCGGCGGCAGCTGCTGAGTAACTCCCGCGATACGAGCGTAACGGTCTCCAACCTGAAATTCAACACCATTTACTTCTGGCAAGTGACTGTGCGCGACCAAGCCGGCGCAACCGTACGCGGCCCAGTGTGGAGTTTTCAGACCGCTGCCCTACCCGAACACCGCTACTTGTACGTACGGGAGGAGAACGGCAATACGGATATTTACGCGGCAGATGTGGCCGGTGCTGGCTACCGCCTGACGACCTCACCATTTATCGAAACGGCGCCCCAACTGAGTCCTAACCGCGACCGGATTGCCTACACGTCGAATGCGACTGGGCAGTTTCAGCTGTACACGATGGATCGGGATGGCACCAATGCGCGGCGCATCACAACCCTCGCGGTGGAGGGCTATTCCAATCCTGGCATCGGCTACCGCTGGTCGCCTGATGGTGCGCAACTTGTGTACGCCCACTACGATCAGCTCTACCGTATCAACCGCGATGGAACCGGCCTGACATTGCTGGCCACGGCGCCCGCCGGCCGCCACTTCCGCGAGTGCGACTGGACCGCCCAAGGCAATCGGCTACTGGTACAAACGATTGGTTCCAACGTTTTTGATTCTGAAATCTATCTACTGAACGCCGATGGTTCAAACCCCACGTTACTGGTCAGCAATCTGCCAGGCCGCGTCGATTCTCCTTCCTTCAGCCTGGACGGCCGGCAACTGTTGTATTCGCATGATGTAGCTGGCCTAAATGATGTAAACGGCCGGCAGCTAGATGCGCACCTCTTCCTGCAAAATCTGGATGGTACGGGCATAGTGGACCTTTCTGGTGCAACGACTAGTACACTCGTGGGCAAGCCAGCGGGCACTAATGATGTAGCCCCACGCTTCTCGCCCGATGGTAGCAAAGTTATCTTCGTGAATAGGGCCAACGACAACCTGAGTCCGCCCGAAATATGGACTATAGACCTGTCACGCCAGAATCGCGTGCGCCTATTTGCTAACGCCTTTTTGCCGGACTGGAAGTAAACCAGTGTAGCAGAGTTTGCGCAGCTTATCTACTGGGTCGCTCATCATGTCCTGAAATAGTTGCCCATTGTCATTGTGCACATACCTATTATTCGTTCAGAAAAGAGTTATGGCTGTTGTAGAACTCCGGGCCTGCCTCTGCTTCCTGTCTCCAGTGGATACTACCGGCGGCGCTTCCGCCAAAAGAGCAAAATCTGCTGCCGAACGGGTGGTTTAGGTTGGGCCATGGCCAAGCTTGCCTGCCGCTGGGGCTGGTGCTTGAGCAGCTTCTTTAGGTTGAAGGCGATGGCAGTCCGCAGCATCGTTTTGTGGGCACTGCCGCGGCCCCGCGTGTTTACGCGTCGCAGGCCGTAGTGCTGGATATACCTTGGATAACCTACCCTCCTGGCTCATGTAAAAACCATTGAATGACAGCGCCTTGCCAGCTAAGCAAGTGAAGCAGTCCGCTTCCACATGGTAGGTAAAGCCGGCGATTTCGGGTTTGTATTTCTCAAAAACCGGAATTCAGGGCGTGATGCCTCGGCCTTCGAGTAGGGCGTAGTTGATGCCATTCGAGTAATTGGTGTCCGCAACTACTTCTTGGACCGGCATGTGATGGGTGAGTAGGCGCTGGTGCAACGGCTCGACGATGCTTTCCAGCAGCACACTGTCTCGTTAATCGGCGAAGTCGGCTTGCATGTGACTAATCACGCCGGTGCCGTCGTCCACGGCCATGCTGCACAGGTAGTTCAGGGCGCGGGCCTTGCCCGGTTTGGTCGAGATGCGGGCCTCGGGGTCGGCCGGGCTATAGTGGGTTTTGTTGCTCAACAGCCGCGCCTGGGGACGACTGCGCCCCAAAGGGCCGCTGTCCTTGCGCAGGTAGCGGGCATGCGTGGTGACGACGCGCTGCAGCTGACGCGCGGGGCTGGAAATAAGGGCCGCGGGCTAAGCGACCGCTACGTCAGGTATCGGCTCACCAGACACGTGTAAGGTGGGCGAGGAGGCTTCAGCGGGCAGCTTTTCGCTAGGCCATCTAAGGAGGCATTGGCTTTAACGAACGCCGAGTCCACCGCTTGGGTGTGGCCCGTGACCAGCCTGGCGGCCACGCACTGGGCAAAGACGTGGTCGAACAGGCACTCAAACACGGCCGCGGGGAAGATCTGCCGGGTGCGGCTCACGGTCGAGTGCTACGGCAACGCCTCGTCCACTTCGTAGCCCAGAAAGTACAGGATATCGAGCCGCAAGGCACAGTGCTCGACGAGGCGGCGGTCACTGACTGGGTTCTCCAGCCGGCTCACTAACACCAACTCGAAGAACACGACCGGGTACAACGAAGGCTGCCCGGTGCGGCTGTAGAGTGCCTGGGTTTCGTCGTAGAGGAACGACCAATCCACGAGCTCGGCCAGTCGGCGGCACAGATTATGCTGTGGCACCCGCTCGGAGAGCCGAAAGCGAGTAACTTCTTTGTCGAGAAACAGCTTCTTGCCTTGCATCTACTCTCTACGAACTAGGTAAGGAGTAGGGATACGCGTTCTGCAACAGCCACAGTTCTTTTCTGAACGGTTTTAGCGACTGCCTCAACGCCCCCGAAAACGCGGTTTTTGGAGGCGCTTTTTTGTATGTGTTCTGAACGCCTATTACTCGTTCATAAAAGCTTGTGTACGCATACCTGTACGCTTTCCCGTTCGATAAGCCAGTGGTTCGTAGAGGTTAAGCCGCTTGTTTAAATTCGAGTAGGGTCATAAAATTCAGGGCCTGGTGGGGCCGTTGGGTGTTATAGTCATGCCGCCACTCGTCCACGAGTTGGCGCACGTGAGCCAGCGAGCGAAACAGGTGGGCGTCGAGCAACTCGCGGCGGAACGAGCCGTTGAAGCGTTCGATGTAGGCATTCTGCGTCGGTTTGCCCGGCTGGATCCAGTGCAGGGTAATACCCTGCTGCTCACACCACTCGCTCAATTTGGCGCTAATAAATTCAGGACCATTATCGGTGCGCAGCCGCGCGGGGCGGCCATAGCACTCAACTAGGCGCGTCAGCACCTGTACGACGCGACTGGCGGGCAAAGAGAAGTCAATTTCCACACCCAGCAGCTCGCGGTTGTAGTCGTCGAGCACACTTAGCGTCCGGAACCGACGGCCATCGGTCAACACATCACTCGTAAAGTCGAGCGACCAGCACACGTTAGCTGCCTCGGGCACCGCCAAGGGTTGCTGCACGCGGGCGGGCACGCGCTTTGTTCAGGCGCCGAGGTAGGTTGAGGGCTAGGACCCGGTAGATGCGTAGCGTGCGTTTATGGTTGACCGCCCACTTAACGCTCGCAGGGCCTGCTGCACCGACTCGTCGTTGCGTCCGTGCGCCACCGGGTGATAGCTACCACGGGAAAGCCCCAGCAGCGCACACGCTCGCCGCTGGCTCCAGCCCTTGCTCACTAAGCCCTGCGCTGCCTGGCGCCGCGCCGCAGGGCTACTTACTTTTTTCGCAGGATCTCAATAGCTTGATTCTCTAGACTTAGGTCGGCGAACATCTGCTTGAGCTTGCGATTCTCCTCTTCCAGGTGCTTGAGCCGGGTGAGTTCCGCGACGCTGGCCCCGGCGTATTTGCTTTTCCAGGCATAAAATGTGGCCTCGCTCAACCCGTGCTCGCGCGCAATCTGGGCCACGGTCTGCCCACTGGCTTGCTGTTGCAGAATGGCCACAATCTGGGCTTCGCTGAATCGTCCTTTTTTCATTTCTCAGTCGTCAGGTAGGGAACGTTACGCCTTTCTCTACTCACAACTGGCGCTCGATTCGGGGGAAGCGTACAAAAAGGTCGGGGCCGCCGTGCGCCTGTCGGCTCGGGATCTGTTCAATCCAACGGCGCTACGGCAGCTGCAAACCGAGTATGCGCAGGCCATGGCGCCCTACGGGTTGCAACGAGGAGTGATATACAGCACGGCTATTCACGAGGACGTGCGCCGCTACTACGGGGCGCAGAAAACCACGCAGCGGGAGTTGGCCCACGTGCTGATCCCCATCGTGCATACGCTACTAGAGGTAACCAAGAAAGCATGGTACGTCGACAGTGGGGTGCACCTGCAACGCGAGTTGGAGCGACTCAACCACCAAGCCGCCCAGCAGTTGGAGCAGGCCAATACTAGGCTGGCGGAGGTAGCGACTATCGCTACGGCCAACACGCTGGCCAGGATCGGGCGCGGGTGCTGGAAAAACAGTTGGCCACCAGTAAGGCCCAGCACGAGCAGACCAAGATGCTACTAGCGCAAAAAGAAAAAGAGCTGGCTGACAAACAGCAACAGCTGGCGCAGAAGAGTACGCACTTCACGCAGCTGGTCGTGCGCATGGCCCGCGGGGAAGCGTTATCGCCGGGTCTTATGGAGCAGGTCAACCAGTTGCAGGAGCGCCAGCGTCAGCGCGCCGAGCAGCTGGCTGGGCAGGTGCTGCGCGGGCCAGTGACGGAAGCCGGCCAGGTGGAGAAAGCGTTGCAGCAAGACGGGTATGTGCTCTATCAGCAGCCAGATCAGACCTTGGGGGTGCGTCACCCGGCAACGGCCGTGGAATTCCCGCTAACGGCGCTACGACCAAACGGGCAGGAGCTCCTATCGCAAGTGCAGCAAGCCATTGAGCGCACCCAGGCGGAGCAGGAGCAGCAGCGCCGGGAGAAGTTGGCCCAGAATCCTGCGGCGCTGCACGCCGTAATTCAGGCCCGCGACGCTGGGCAGGCGGACTGCATCGAAGAAGTGTTGGAAAAGGCCGGCGCCAACGTGTGGAGCCGGGAAACGCTGTCCGAGCAGCAGGTCAGCTATTTCTTTTCCTAGAAGACCATTGAGGGCATCAGCCGCGTGCTGGATGCGGTGCGGCGCTCGCCGGGGGCGCAGCTGGAAGAAAGCTACGCGAACAACACCACGCGCACGGGCGCGGCGCGGACCTTGGAGCGGGACCAGGAGCACGCCCGGCGCGGCCCTGAGCGGGGATGGGTATTGGGTAGGAAAAGGAGGTGAGATGTTGCTTCATGGAGACACTGTATCCATCACTTGTTCCTGTCGGAGCAGCTGGTGCAAGTCGCTTAAGTTCGTATAGTTTGGACGGATAAAGCCGAGTGAGGGGTTATCTAAATCTCGAATCGCTTGAATCGTTAACGAAGAGATGATGACAAAAAGAACCGGGACAAAGTAATGGCGACTCTCCTGCGCGTTGTTCGTGAACCCAACCAAAACCCCGATGGCCCAGGAGGAAATGATCAGCAGCACGATGATCGGATACGGCGTACGCTCTTGATTGGCGTAATGCAGCCGGGAGGTAGCCGAACTCAGACTGTTGAAGGCCGGCAGTAGCCGGCGTACAGCCACTGCCTCGGTGGAAGTAGCTGCCATGGAGCCCCGGAACCGTTGCCACGACTGGCGGTACAACGCGGCAAGCTGACGGGAGTGTTCGGGGACCTGTGTCCGGCCTGGGCGGTGCGCGCGCAGTTCCAGCGACAGAAACTGTAGCAAAAACGAGCGAATGGCGACGCGCTCAGCCGGGGGGAGCAGTTGGCTCTCCCGGTAGAGTTCCGTCACGGCATCCGACGATTGGTGAATGAACGTGGTACGTTCCTTAAGCGAGTTGTTGGAAGAGAGCAATGTGAAAGAGAGCAGCAGGCCGAAGATGGTAATTAGCGCGCTTTCAATGCCAGAAGGCTTCCACTGGAAGCCGCGGCGGCGGTAGTTGTACTCCGCGACTACATAGCCAATAAAGACGGCCAGTAGCAGCGACACAGGGTAAGCCAACGTAAACCACAGGACTTCAAAGAGGTGCTGCCACATGCTGAAGAAGATAAAAGCAGAAAGAAGTAAGAGCAGTAGAGGCGAAAAGACCGCGCATAGTAAGCAGAATGCATTACTTCTGGATATGATAGACAAAGAAAACCCGCGTGTGCGAGGCTTTCTATTATGCGCTATAACGCTACACATGTAGTGGCCGGGTGATTCATACGATCATTCTACATAGCCAAATGGCGAGGCAACTATTCAGGCTTTTTTTAACTCACTTCATTACCGCTTAGGTGTTTACTGTGAGGTGTGCCTCGGATAGGTAGTTTAACAAGTGGTGACGCACGCTACACTTCTCTTTTGGTATGAAGTCTTCTATTCTCCTTGTGATGTTGGCGCTGTTGGTAGGACTTCGTGTTGGGAAGGCACAGCCGCCGCCAGATTACTTGGTGTATCACCAGCGAATGATTCAGGCTGAAGAACTCTTAGCCCAGCACCACTACCGTGCGGCCTTAGCTGGGTTTGAACAGGTGCTCAACGCCTACGACTACGTGTTCTTGCGCGACTGTCAGGTCACTACTCAACTCGCGCTGTATGTAGGGGATAAGCACAAAGCTTACCACTGGTTGCGCCGCGGCGTTCTAGGCGGGTGGAAACTATCAGACATCCGAAAACACCGTTTTCTCAAACCGTTGCGCACGGGGCCAGCGTGGAATGCTGTGCAGCGGGACTATGCTACTTTACGGAGTAGCTACGAGCACACGTTACAGCAGCCCCTGCGCGCGGAGGTACTGGCTATGGCTAGGAGAGACCAACAGCTGGCGTTCCGCAACCTCTTACAGCTCAGCAAGCGAGCAAAAGAACGATTCCTTACCCAGCAGTTTGTACCTCATTCAGAACGGCGAGTAACCCGCATAGCACAAATCCTTCAAGTGTATGGCTACCCAGGAGAGAAGCTCATTGGCAACCGCACGAGCATGCAGCGCATCCTAAGTCACCACAACTCTATCTCCACTACCTACGCGCAGCGGGACACGCTCTACCCCCACTTGCAGCCCGACCTGTTGCAAGCTGTACGCCGCGGGGAACTGGCACCCGCGGATTACGCCGTCATTGAAGACTGGTACGTGGTCATCAAGTCCGACGGGCAGCAAGTCTCCTACGGCTATCTTAATCCATTGACCACGAAGGAGGTAGCCTTGTCTGATGCGCGCCGCCAGCGCATTGGATTGCGCTCTGTCGCGCTGCGCAATCAGCTCGTCGAGGTGCAAAAGGAAACCGGGATGGACCTGGTGCTGGACGGGGTGTTTTGGGTGAAGGGCAAGCTGCCGATTGTTGCGCATCGGTAGTGGAAGATCCGTGTCACTGGCTAGTAGAGTCCTGTGGGTTACCGCTTCTCTTGTTGCGTGGCGCAGGTTGTCGTTACAGTCAAACAAAGGGAGCCACACCAAGTGATGCGGCTCCCTTTGTTTGACTATAACCTTTGTCTCAATTAGCTAGACCCTGCTTCGCATCCTAGCGGAAGCGGTAGAGATTGAGCATCATGGACACGCCGCCGTTCGTGCGCCACGAGTTCAGGTTGTCCGTGTCGGAGGTGCGCGTGCTCCACAGATTCCACATCAATCCGTTTGAGTTGCGGATCGACCACGCCTGGCTAGCATTTAGGTCTAGCCACGGGCCATACGTGGAGGCGGTGCCGGTGTCTTTCACGAAGATGCAGGCCCACCGCGCGAAGATGGACTTGCCCCCCTGAATGTCCAGCACGGCGTCTTCATCCTGCAGAATGCCGCCGGGTGATTTCGATAAGCTGGTGCGGGCATAATTCATCGCTTGTAATCCCATCCCCCGGTAGTCGGGGCTGCTATAGTAAGGGCGCAATTCATTGGCGGCCCCAATGAAGGTGCCTTGGGTATACAGCAAAGCGCCCTCCGTGATTTGTCCGGCTTTGTTCACCGCCCCTTTCACTTCTCCTGTGGCAGCCACGTAAAACCGTGGTGTCATCCAATCCATGATCATCTTCGCCTTATCGCGGTAGCTCACATCGCCGGTGGCTTTGTAGAGGCGCATGGCGCAAATCACGGCCGGCGCATTCACGCAGGTGTTTTTGGAGAGCTTGTCGGTTTTCCACCACAGGCCCCCGCCCAGCGTGGTGTCCCAGCCGCGGGCCCACACCAGGTCAAAGTTCTGCCGGGCCATATCCAGCATGCCCCCGTCGTTCCAGATCTCGTAGGCGCGGATGCACATCAGAGAGCCCCAGATGATGTCGTCGTTGAACTCGTTGCTGCTCCACAGCAGGCCGTGGGCATCGCGCATGCCGTTGTAGAGGTACTGGATTTTGTTTTTGTACTCGGTCGTCGGGTTGACATTGTAGGCGTCGATGACGGTTTCGATGGCCTCGGCCTGGGTCCAGAAGTCCATCCGCCGGGTCTTGGCCAGATCAAACCAGTAGTTCGCCTTGAAGGTAGGGCCATACGTGCCGTACTGGTTATAGTACTTGTTGTCGTAGCTGGTTAACGCCAGCAGGGCTTCGCTTTTGGGAACGACGGCCAGCGCACTGACCTGGGTAGGGGCTATTCCGGTGGCAGAATCTTCCGTGAATGCCTTCTCTTGGCAGCCCGCGAGCAGGCTTAGGAGCACGGCCGGCAGGATACTCCGGCGCAGCATCTGTTGTAGTCCGGTCGGCGAGGCCTGAAGCTGGGGGAGGGAGGGTGCATGGTTCGGTTGCATAGGATGGGAGTTTGGTGGGTAAATAGAGCCTTGTGGACCTGCGCTTTATTAGGCCGCAGGGTTGGTTCGTTTGCGCGAAGCGCTAGAAGCGGTTGCCGCAACGTCAGGGCTACTACATGGCAGTAGTAGATACCACTTCAACGGAATCGGGTCTCTCCGCTTTATCGGAGGGATGGAAAGGACATCTCAATGTATACTGATCCTGCACCTTCAACCAGGAACTTCTACTAGTTTTTGTGACTTCGCTCCACGTACTGCTCGTGTATTATCCCTCCATCCTGTAGTTTTGCCGTATAAAGGCAAGTATGTTATAATGAATACTATGAATATGATATCTTGTAGATATTCAGTTGTATTTCCATTATATGATTCATCTTCCCGTGGTTCCCATGCTACTTTTGGTTGTCACAGAATAGGTTTGTGACATAAGGGGACAAGGAAAACCCCGTATGCGGGTGGACTTTTCTATTTACTTGCTCTTCAGTTCATCCATAGTTTGGTTGCCTGAACAATAGCATGTCAAAGTAGCGCGAGTAAATTCTAGGCTGCTACTGCAAGAGCTTTGGCAGCATAAGCAACCACATGCGGCGCATGGGTATACATGTGGGCGACGGCTGCCGCTTGGCCCGCGGCGCAAGCAGCGGCGACGGCGGCTGGTTGCGCCGCGGCGCGTGCCGCCGCGTGCGCGCCAAACGCGGCCTTTCGGCAGTCCAGCATGCTGGACTGTCCTGCTACCCACGCCCGCAACGTAGTTAACGCCTCACGGGGACGCTGATCATCGGGGTACGCCTGCTCAAACAAGAGTAGTACGCGCTCGGCACAAGCCGTGGCTTCCAACGCCAACGCGTAATGAACTGGCAAAGCAGGATTAGCAAAAGGTGGTTTACGAGGGTCAGGCATGCGCGTCAAGTTCGCAGAAACAGCCGACGAGTACCTAACCCCACTACGGGGCGCAGTCGCTATCTTTGGGGCAACGTACGGTAAACACCTCGCCAACACGGTAGTCTTGGAAAAGACGAAACCCCGGCTGGTGGAACAACCGGGGTTTCAGGAAGTAGGTGCGGTAACACCTAAATCCAATCGCAATGGAACGTAAGGTGCGTACGAAAGCGAAAGAGACCGAGAAGCTCGGTTTGTTTCGCGTCCTGCTAGAGCTGTGTAAAGCAGCGGTAACAGGAGCGGCAAAGGCAGTGGTTAGCTACTTGCTAGAGCCGTAAAGAAGGTGGCAGGTGGCCCGTGTGGCTGCCTGCCATTTTTTTGTTGTGGTGCAAAGGTATACCAACAAACGCAATTATGCATCAAAACGTTTGGCAATCCGATAGCCTAGCTCGCTAGCCGCGAATCCGGACGCGTAGCGCGGGAACTTCGGGGTTGCTATATCTGCCTTTACGTAGTAATGCGTTACTCATACGCTGCCAAGTGTGTTTGGCGCAGCCAGTCACAGGCCTGGGCCCCGCAGTCAAACACCGAAACATAGGGCGTGGTCGCGTAGCGGACAATAGTTAAGATTTCTGCCTTGGACACCAAGTCGGTGGGGTTGATCCACGCGACGGCCTGCACCCCGGCTTGCGCCAGCCGGGGAAAATACTGCTGGCCGACCCACCGCTCGATGCCATCCCAGCCATCGCGCGCATCACTGCCGTCACAGAGCAGCTTGTGCCCGTCATGTTCCATGAGGTAATGTAGAATCAATTCGCAGTCGGCTTGTATCGTTCCGGGTTCCTGGTGACCACGCCACTCGACCGATAGCCACATATTATCAAAATCGTAGCTCATCGAGAGCGGGTAGGTATCAAATATGAGCTGTAGCATGAGCGTAGGGCGCGTGTAACTGCCGGTATAAGTTGAAAAGGATAAAGAGAGAGAGAGTAACCAGCTGTCAGCGCCACTATAGTTGGCTGAAAGCACCGAGTAGGGTGAGTAGGTGCGGATCGGTAATCGGAAGTCGCGGGCTTACTAAATTGTACTGATGAGTCTGCAGGTGCGTGATGATCCAGTACATCTCCAATAAGCGCCGTTCATAGGCCTGTGGTTCGAGCGGTGTATTGCTTGTCAGCGTGGTCGCCCAGGCAAGGGCCTGGCGTCGTTGCGCTTCCTCTGCGGGAATACTCATGGTAGGAGTACGGAGAAGGCCGGCCAAAAAAAACCTTATATCAGGCAGCGAAATACGTATAAACAGCAGCGCGAAATACGGAGTACACGAATATAGGCGAATACTTGTCTGTAATGATGAACGAAACGTTTGCGACTTGAGAAGCAACCAGTTCAATTAGACTGCTAACTAGGTTTTCGTGTATGACGTGTGTCACCGGAGGCTCTTGTCCTTTCCTACTCGCGCTGCTGTCGACTACTGTTTGGGCAGGGAAGGCTGCGCATAATACGCAGAAGCTTGCGGTGGTGTAAAACCAGAAAGCCCCTCCTATGAGGGGCTTTCTGGTTGGCTGTGATTATCTCTGAGGTAGGCTTAACTTCTATTTTACGCTGGCGAGCAGCTGTTCTACCTTGGTAAAGGTGCGCTGATAGCTAGCTTTCTCCGCCGCGCTGACAAAGCCCTGCTTTTTTGCAAACTCAACCACCGAGGTTCTGACCGCGCCTAGCTCGATATGCAGGGCAGTCGTCTTATTCTGGGGTAGTTTCTTGGTTTGCATGGCTTGTCCCAGTTGGGCCTGCAGCGTAGCGGCTTTGTCTCCAATAGCGTGCTGATCGGCTTGATTCACACTGAATTTATCCTTGTCGGTGTGCACTTCCAGGCCCGTGCCTTTCACGAGTTGCACCAAGGCGTCAGCCGTGGTCAACCGACCCTCTACGGCCCGGCCACGATAGGACTGCACCAGTTGCGGATCGTACTGCACGAGGCAACCCGTCTGGCGGGAAAGATCGGTCAGCGCCTGTGCCAAGGGGGCCGCAGCGACACGTACCGAAGTAGGCGTTGTCTGGCATGCTGTCTGGGCAACGCTGGTGGCGCTCGACGCAGTGAATAAACCAAGGGTTAAAAGGAAGACAATCTGTTTGCTTGTCATGGTAGTGCGCTTCGTAAGCGGAGGCAGGAAATGAGGTAAAAAGAAGAGAGGCAAAGGAATACAAAGGAGGCTCGGCCTAGTTGGCTACTGGGCCTGCAGGGTCGTGCGGGTGCGCGTGATAACGCCCTGTAGCGTGTCTATTTGGGTCAGCACGAGCTGATGAGCGGTGAGCGATTCGATGCGCCCCTGCAGGCGTGTTTCAGCGCCTGCAGATGGCGGCCCGTACACGATGGTGGCCCGGAAGTACTGCGTACCAGGCGTGAGTTCCCAGCGGCCCGAACGGCTGGCCGGGTCCTGCGCGTTGCACGGCGTCGCGCCTTCTAGTAGGGTATAGGCACCTTGGGGCTGAAACTGGTAAAGGTTGTCTTTCCAACACGGCTCGGACGCCTGGAACAGGTTAGTGGCGGGGGCCTGGCCCACCTGCTCGGTCAGGCTGGTCATGCGCCAGGTACGGGTAAGCAGCGGCTCGGAGACGGTGGTGGGCAGGGAGTGGCAGCCCAGCAGGGTACCACTCAGCAGCAGTACGGGTAGGAAACGGAGGGGGGACATACAGTTGAAAGGCAACGAGAAAAAAAGCCGTGCGTGTGGGGGGGGACTTGGGTTGGGCCGTTACGTTCTCCGTCCGGGTCGCCACGAGGGTCAACGTACCCGTGGGATTGAACGCATAGGTGCGGGTTTGGTGCTCGCAGCACGAAAAGCGCGCGGCCGTCACCACGTGCTGCGTGGCCGCGTCAAACGTGACCTGGTAGCCGCCAAGCGTGTTGCTCAGGGGCGTATTGTGCACAAAGCGCTGGGTAGAGGCTTCGTAAAGCCAATAGTCGTACTGCTGATTAACCAGGCCGCGCGCACGCGTCAGCATCAGGTCCGGGTGCCCGTCAAAGTTCACGTCGCGCACGACGACCTCCTGGGCGGGGTCCAGCGCGGCTGGCCCGGACAGCGTAACCGAGTGAGTGGGATGATTACCCTGCGTCGGCTTGACCCACAGTGTGCGGGTAGGGGCCGTGGCTGGGCCAGTGAGGGCACCCAACGTGTAGTAGAAGCGGGGGTCAGGGAGCGGCAGTTGTAGGGCACGCGGGATGGGACCAACTGTAGTTGGCAGGGTCAGCAAGCTGGCCCAGAACAGGGAAAACATAGAAAAGGGAAGCGTCGCGCCGACGTTAGCGGACAAGCGGAAGCTCGACAAATAGTGTGCTAGAAAAGCCAAAAGTATCTGCCAATAATGCCATAAAAAAATATGTAGCTGAACAGCAGAAAGTTGCTTTTTTCCTCCGCCTAGGGCAATGATTCTGCTCCTTGGTATTCAATAGAAATGAGCGGAAGTACAAGGTGGGAAGGCGGCGATTATACTGTTTTGGTTGATTTCGCTCACGAGCCAGCGAGAAGGTGTTTTGCAAACCAGAAGGCCCCTTCATGAAGACCTTTCCAGTGTATAGCTAAGATAGATCAGCTGTGGGCTTCGGTACTTCGTCTTTCAGCCCACGCTTACGGGAATGTTTGGTAATTGAGGAGGAAGTGACGGGGCGCATTGCCGTCGTATCTACTGTACTAGCCGTCTCGTGCTCTGCCTGTTCAACGTAGCCCGTATCAAGGCGAACATGTTGGTCGTTCCCTCTTGCATTAGAAGGCCTTATTATAGCAACAGCCACCGCTGTTTCTTTGCCCAAACCGCCGACTCTTCAAAGGCAGCTATTCGGGGAAAGGAAGCACCCCCATTTTGTCGCATTTGTACAAGATTAGGCGGTGGCAGCCCAGCAACTTTGCAGCATGAAAATTACCTCACGTCAAGACAAGCTATGTTGCTGCATAACCGACAAGTAGCCATCCTCGGAGCTGGCCCGGTGGGCCTCACCATGGCCCGCCTGCTCCAACAGCAGGGCGTACACGTCACCGTATACGAACGGGATGCCACACCCCAGGCCCGCGTGTGGGGCGGCACGCTGGATTTGCATGAGGACACCGGTCAGCGTGCCCTACAAGAAGCGGGCTTGCTGGCCCGCTTCTTCGAGCTGGCAAAGCCCATGGGCCGGACGCTCGTGGATGGCCAGGGCCAAGTACTGCTGACGACCCCGCCGAACACGACCACTCCAGAAATCAACCGCAACGCGCTGCGCACCCTGCTACTGGACAGTCTAGCGGCTGGCACCGTACGGTGGGACCACCAGTTTACCCACCTGGAGCCGGCGCAGGGCGCCTGGCACCTGCACTTCGCTGGCCGCCCTCCGGTCACGGCCGATGTGGTGATCGGGGCCAATGGGGGCAGATCGCGGGCCCGGCAATACGTCACCGATGCGGAAGTCGCCTACACGGGTACGTTCATCCTGCAGGGCGAAGTAGCGGAGCCGGCCCGCACCTGCCCCGACTTCTACCGCCTTTGTCAGCACAACATCCTCATGTTTGCCGGCAACGGGCTTACGCTCGTGGCGAACCCGGACAACGCCGGGGCGCTGAGCTACGGCGTTAGCTTCCGGCGGCCGGCGAGCTGGCTGCGGGACAACGGCTTGGATTTCTCAACGCCCTCGACGAGTCGTGCATTCTTGGCCGCACTATTCGCCCGGCAGGCTGCCGTTTATCAGCAGTTGTTTCACGCCACGACCACGTTCGTTGGCTTGCCCGCCCGCAAACTCCCCTTGGATCTTGCCTGGCACGCACAACGCCCCTTGCCCCTCACCCTGATCGGCGACGCGGCCCACGTGATGCCGCCCTTTGCCGGTGTCGGCGTAAACAGTGGCCTGCAAGATGCGCGGCTGTTAGCGGCTAATCTTACCAGCGGCTCTTTCTGCAGCCTGCAGGACGCCATCCACGACTACGAGCAGCAGATGCTTTGCTACGCCCGGGAGGCTCAACGGGTCACAAGCCAGAATGAGCTGGCCATGCACCACGAGGCCTTTTCCTTCCAGCAACGCTTCCAGCGGTAAACTCACTACCCGGCACCCGCACTCCCTCGCGCGACTTCTTTCATACAGAAAACAGGCTGTATGTGACGGGCTGCACGGGGATTAGGGTTCAATGAACGCGCTGCAATCGGGTCTAATTGTTGCCCCTCTGTTCAGGGCTTTTCGCGCGAAGGCGGCAGGGGTGGTGCCGCTATAGCGTTTGAACTCCCGGCTCAAGTGGGATTGGTCGGTGTAGCCCAGCGCGTACGCCAAGCGCGCAATATTCGTCGTGGGATACAGGAGTAAACAATTCCGTACCTGCTCGAAGCGGAGCAACGAGGACACGTCTTTCACCGTGTGGGCGGCGGCTTGCTTGAAGGTTCGTTCCAGGGTCCGCACCGTGGCATGCGCCGCGGCCGCGACCTGGTGGACGGGCAGCGTACCCGTGGCGTCCCGCATCGCCTGGCCCGCTTTGCCGAGCAGGCGCTCACCTTCCAGCGGCGACCGGGGCTGTCCGAAATACCGGGCGGCCTCGGCCAAGGCTGCCGCGACGTTTCCAGCCTGGAGGTACTGCGTCAACGGGACTTGCAACTGGGCAATCGGATGCTCCCCGAGGAGCACATTGCCGGGGGCGGGTGGCAAGCCCAGCAGGTCAAAGACGGTCCAGGGGAAACACCGGATGCCAATGATCTCGAACCGGTCTTTCGTGGTCAGCTGCGCCGGGTGCGGAAGCAGCCCCAGCAGAAACGGGGAGGGCAGGGGCTGCCAGCCGGTGGGCGTAGCTAGGCGGCAGGGGCTGCCCACATAGAAAATGATTTCCGCGTAGCCATCCGGGGGGACGTCAAACTGCACTGGTTGCGGGCCGAAGTCGAACCGGTCATACCAGAAGCAGTGGATCAGATCCTGTAAGGCGGGCGGCGGCGCAACTTCCTGGTGGTGCATAGCAAGGCAAAGGTAAGCTAGCAAGACGCTTCCTGACTACAATTACTAGTAACTAGGTCGGATCATCTGTGGACTTTGGTTTTCCTTTTTTGCGGGGTGTTGGTCGACTAACGTTATGCAAGTTCTCACTCAGAAACTTCTCCATACCACCAGGGGTACGCAGGAGTTCTTGATCATTAGCAGGGAAAGAAAAACTCTACTTTTTGCAAGCGTCCCTTCTTGAATAGCAGGCTCAAGGAGGCATCTGTGGGCGTGCCCTTATAAAAGAAAGGTACGCTCATCTCTTCCCCTGGCCGCCCCGAGCTAGGTACATCCGCTTCTTTGGCGGACTCGGGGAAGAAGCGCCGCACATCCTCCAGGGTTGTCTTCTCATTGAGTCTGAGTTGCCCTACCTTGCCGTGGAACTTGCCGGTCGTGACATCGAAACTGAGGAGAATCGCTTGGCCACCGCTCACTTCGTACATCGTGTTGCCATAGTACCAGATATCACCAGCTTCACTATCGGGTTTGTTCAGATTATCGAGCACCCCACCACATTCCACGGCACCTGTGGCGATGCTATCCGGGCGCCCGAACTGCCGCTCTAGCTGCCGGGTCGTCAGTTCCTGATGGGGTTTTCCATTGACCGTGATCATATGCGCCTCTATATACTCGGACTGCGCTGGTGCGGGTGTAGTGGGCGCTTCGTTGACCTGCCCGGGCTGAGTGGGTGCGGGCACAACGGTGCTGGCCGTATCGGGCATAGTGGGTGTGCCTTGGCAGGCAGCCAGGAAGAGTATCGGCGTTAGTAGGGCAAGGCGGCTCATTGTTTAGAAAGAGTAACTGTAGCGTTGTTGAAAAAATCAGCGGGGTAAGAATCAGGTAGCAGGAACGCCGGATGCGATGCGTACTGGGAGCAACTCACGCAATTGCTCTTCCTCTTCGGGCGTGAGTAGGTCGGCTTCTTGTTGCGCTATAACTATTTGTATCAATTCTTCTCGTCAGGACAGCTAGTGCAATAGCCGGCGTTTCTGCGTTTGAAATTCCGCTTCGGTCAACACGCCCTGCGCGTGTAGTGTCTGGAGCTTTTGTAATTCGTCTGCTACCGAACCGCCGTTTTGATGGACGTGAACGGGTGGCTTCTTCGGTCGCACTAGCCACCAGAATAGCAGCGCAAAGGGCAGGCCGAATACAATCAGGCTCAGCAGCATCACTTCTGCGCCGCCTAAGTCACCCAGGAATAGTAGCATGATAGTTATGATGGTGTTTGTGTAGTTATATCTCTGCTTCACGCACTCCAACTTACCATTAATCGAGGCCGCTTTGCTCCAGGACCTTGCGAAAGCGCTCCTCAATCATCTGATGCCGCTCGTATTGTTTGGACGTCAAGACAGCTTTGAGTTCCGTTTCATAATTGGCTTTAAGCTCTGCTGCGTCTTGCTTTGATGTTTGGTAGGTAGTCAATCCTTGCTTTTCATATTTTGACCCGATTGCCTGGATCGCTTGAGCGTAACGAAGCGTGACGGCGTACACCTTCTTCGTCTCCTCTGGGTTTAGGCTCAACTGCCCTTGTAACAAAGAGGTCATATCCTCGGCACGCTTCTCAGGGGGCACACTACCTACTGGCACGCGGTGGCGACTCACCCCAATAGGGACGGTGGCTGCATCAGATTGTGTTTGGGCGGTAGCGGTGGTGACAAGGCTAGCTAATAAAGTGCTTGTAATGATGACTGCTTTGTACATGGAGTGATAGCTGATGAAGTGTAGGATATATGGGTGAGGTACATGCCGTTCATAATTCGGCGGATGAGGTCTTAGACAAAAGTAGATGTCTTTGCGATAGTGTAGAGAGCATTAGATGATTCGCCGAGCTGCTTAGTCTGGCAGCTCATTAATATCCTGCGGTTCGCGGCGAGGCTGGGCGTTCAGGTGGTGGCGGTAGGCGGCGGAGCTTTCGTAGGCTTTGATGCGGACGCGGTTGATGGAGCCCAGCGGCAGGTGCTCGGGCAGGCAGTGGAAGGGGTTGAACGACAGCACATCATCGGCGAATACACGGCGGGCGGGGCTATACGCATCCTGCGCCGGCAGCACGATTTTGCCTAGTGCCTGGTAGGGGCTCTGGTCCTGGGGCCAGTCGATGGAAGCATCTTCCACGGGCATGGCCTGCAGGTCAGTGCAGAGCTGCGCACGCAACTCGTACTCGGCGCCCTGGGTGCGGAAAAAGTCTACCACCATATCGTGGGATGGTCCAGTAAAAACGGACAGTGCGCTAAGATAGGCTGATTTGAAAGTCGCGTTCGAATTGATGGGGCGAGCGGTAGCCCAGGGCGGAGTGGCGCCGGTCCAGGTTGAAGTAGGTATCGAGGTAGTAGGCTACCTCTAGACGGGCCTCTTCGAGGCTGGCAAATGCGCCGCCACGGGGCAGCAGTTCCGTTTTGAGCGTGCTCCACCCGGCTCGGCCTGCGCGTTATCATAGGGGTTGCCCGGTCGGCTATAGCTGGCCAGTGCGTGGGCTTTTTCGATGCGCGCTCGGCACGCCGAACTGGTGTATTGGCTGCCGCGGTCGGCGTGGACAATCAGGCCGGGAGCCGGCTGACGTAGCGTCAGGGCTTGCTCCAGGGCCGTGAGCACCAGCTCGGTGGGCATGTGCTGGCCCAGGTGCCAGCCGACCACACGCCGCGAACAGGTATCGCGCCACGTGGCCAGATAACACCAGCGCCCACCGACTAGGGGCAGGTACGTAATATCGCCGACCCACACCTGATTGGGCGCGGTGGGCGCGGGTTGACCGAGCAACAGGTTTTCGGCCACGATTGCCGCGGGGTCAGCCACGGTGGTGCGTGGGCGTTGCGGCCGCGTACTCAGCGCCCGCAAGCCGTGGCGACGCAGCCAACTGCGCAGGGCATAGCGTCCGACAGCGTGCCCTTCGGCGCGCAATTCGGCCCGCAAGCGGTGAGTGCCATAGCGCTGGGCATGGCGCGAAAAGGCGGCGGTGGCCGCCGGCTCCCAGTCGGGCGTTGGGCGCACTGCTCGCCTCCGCCACTGGTAGTAGCCGGCAGGGCTGACGTGTAGTACGCGGCAAAGCACCTGCACCGGCTCGATAGCCGCCACCTGTTCGATAAAGTGGTAACGGCTCATAGTTGAGGCGGTTGCGCAAAGATGGTCACGACTTTTTTAAAATATCGCGCTCTTGCTCCACGCGCTTGAGTTCGGCGCGCAAGCGCCTAATCTCGTCGCGCTCCGCGCTACTAGGCACAGCTTCGGCTAACGCTTGACGCTGCCAGCGGCCAAGGAGCGCGGGCGACAGACCTTGGGCCCGGGCCACGTCGGTCTGCCGAGCGCCAGCGGCTACTTGGCGCACGCACTCGGCTTTGAAAGCGGGCGTATATTTTTTGCGGGTCAGCGGCGGGCCGCTGGAAAGCACTTTGGTCGACATAGGCACTGGAAGGTAAGACTTGCCACTGTCTGTTTTCACTAGACCACCTCATACGACAATTTATAGGTTGTGAAGGTTCAAGGCGCGCGCAGCAGCTTGCGTCAAGCGGCTTTCGCTAGCCAAGCGCAACGCTTCGGCGCGAAAGGCCGCATCGTAGCAGCGGCGTTTGGCTGGTTGAGGGCTGTCTTTCATGACATTCGAAAGATAAGGCCCTATTCTGTCTAGATTTACCCAACCACCTCAAGCTCGGGCAACTCCATTAATTCACACAACGGTAATCTAGCTATAAACCAGAAGAAACAGTACGTTTTGTATTTGCGGCCTCAATTCAACGACCTAGAACGCACCTATGAAACACACATCTACTTTTCTTTTGGCCGCCTTACTTGGCAGCGGACAAGCCGTAGCCCAGGGCAACGCTGCCAAAAAAGGCAGCACCGATATCAGTCAGTTTACATCCGTTGAGCCCTCCACGCAGCAGCAGATACTGCGCATCCCGGCCACGCATACTTTCCAAATGCTGGTACAAGCGGGCTCTCCCTACTCGCAAGCCGCCGATGGCGTGATCAAGGAAGCCTTTGACTTCACGGGGTACGTGCCTATCTACAGCGGTAAATCCGACAACAAAGGAAACAGCGCTTTTGGCCAGGATCATAACGCCCAAGGCTACTTGTCCATCAACCACGAAGGTTCCTCGACGGCTACCTCGGGCGTGAGCATGCTGAACCTGGACTTCAATCAAGGGAAGCAACTTTGGGATGTAACGGCGAAAAATGCCGTTGACTTTGGCCCAGTGGTGGGCACCTACAACAACTGTTCGGGGGGTGTTACCCCGTGGCGCACCGTGGTTACGTGCGAAGAAAATACGCCGACTGCCCCTACCGATAGCAACGGCGACGGCTACCTCGACTTTGGCTGGAACGTGGAAATAGACCCGGCTACCCACTCGGTAAAGGACCACGACGGCGACGGTACGCCCGATAAGCTCTGGCGCATGGGCCGGATTAAGCACGAAAACATCGTGGTAGCCCCCGACCAGCGCACGGTATACGAAGGCGCCGACCACGGCTCGACAAATAGCTTCGTGTACAAATACGTGAGCGACCAAGCCGGCCAATTAGCTAATGGTACGCTTTACGTACTGAAACTTAGTGGTAAAATTGGGACGGCTACTACCGGCACGTGGTTGCAAGTGCCGAACAGCACACCTGCCGAGTGCAGCAATACTACGGACTTAGCGCGGGCATTGGGAGCCACCAGCTTCAACGGCGTGGAAGACCTCGAAATCAACCCAGTAACTCACCAAATTTACTTCACGGCGAAAGGTCCCGGTACGATCTACCGCTTCACCGATTCAGGCAACGAAGGCACTACCGTTAGTGATTTCGAGATTTTCGCGGGCAACACGCCTACAAATCCCAACCAAGCCTACACCATCAACTACGGTTCCGGCGAGGTGTCGGAATTGTGGCGTACCGGCAACGACAACCTGACCTTCGACTCGAAGGGCAATCTGTATGTGCTGCAGGATGGCGGCCGCAACCACGTGTGGCTGATTCGGGCGTCGCACACCCCGGCTACTCCCGCCGTTGAACTGTTTGCCGTTACCCCCGCCGGCTGCGAGCCCACGGGCATGACCTTGTCACCCGATGAGCAGTTTATGTTTATCTCTATGCAGCGCCCTAGCGCTAACAACACGGAGGTGATGGTTGACGCTGCTGGTCAAGAGGTAGTATTCAACAAGTCCACGGCCCTGGTCATTGCGCGCAAAGAGGTGCTTGGAAAAGCCAAGAAACAGAAGGCTTTCGAGCAGGAGGTAGTGATGGATGTGTATCCGAACCCGGTTAGCGGCACAGAAATAAACGTGCAAATAACCAACTCCCGAAAAGAGACAGCCACGCTCCAGGTGATGAATCGGGTAGGGAAGCCCGTGTTGGAGCAGTCTGTGGAGCTTACGAAGGGTGTAAATACCCTCAAGCTACCGGTTAGTATGCTGGACAGCGAACAGTACTATCTAGTTATCAAGACGGCTACTACCACCATTACCCGTCCCTTCATCAAGCAGTGAGGGTAGCCCATATTTTCGTTTCGCTTCTACTCAGTGTTGCCCTGCAAGTCTTGCAGGGCAACACGTGTTTGGCGCAGTGCGTTACCCCTACCGCTTTTACACTTCCGGATGCGCTGAGCCGTCCGGGCTGCGTTCGGGAACTGAATGTGCGTGGCCAGAGCCTGGAGCTCCTGCCGGCCAGTGTAGGCCAACTTCCTCATTTGCAACGCTTGTACGCGCACGAAAACCACTTGCGCCAGTTGCCCGAAGCCCTCACCCAACTCGACAGTTTGCGGGTATTGTTCTTGAATAAAAACAGTCTCCTGACGTTGCCGACGACCATTGGTCAGCTGCACCGGCTGCAACAACTGCAAATAGACCAGAACAACCTCACGGAACTGCCACCTAGCATTGGCGGCTTGGACAGCCTGCGTTTTCTCGTGGGTGGCTACAACAACTTCACCTCCCTGCCCGACCAGTTGGGCGAGCTGGCGGCGTTGGAATACGTGGACGTGTCCAACAACCAGCTGCTTTTCTTGCCGGAATCGATGCGCAAGCTGGGCAGTCTTCGCTACGTGTATCTGAACGACAACAAGCTCCAGCGCCTGCCCAGCCAGTTGGGGGCGCTGGGGAAGCTAGAGGAGTTGAACGTGTCGAACAACCAGCTGGAACAGCTCCCAGCGAGCCTAGGAGGCTGCCAAGCCTTGAAAGTGCTGATTGTTTCCGGTAACCAGCTCACCGCTCTTCCTAAACACCTGGGCCGGCTCCAGAACCTGGAAATCCTGATTGCCAATGACAACCAGCTGACGGCCCTACCCCGCTCGGTGCGCAAGCTCAAAAAGCTGAAAACGGTCATTGTCAAGAACAACGCCTTCACCCCGGAAGCCCGCCGGCAGGCCGTAGCCGCGCTGCCGGATGCTACCCTCTATTTTCAATGAGTATTCGTTTTTCTTGGTTTCGGGCGGTTGCCCGTCCGCTGCTGCTGCTGGTAGCGGCAGGGTTGTTCTCGTTTGCCATCTTGCACAAAAGTCCGACTGAGCAGGTGAAGGAACACTACACCACCCATCTGCGTCAGCTACATACTGCCCTGACCGCTTTTCAGCAAATGGCCCCACAGGCAGATGCAGTAACGTTGCGCGCCCAGTTTGCCGCTTGCCGGCAGGAGTACAAACAGCTGGAGTTTGCCATCGAATACTATTACCCCCATGCCGCCTCGCGCATCAATGGTGCGCCCCTACCCGAAACCGAACCCGGCGAACCGGGAGAGGTCGTTCCCCCCTCGGGGTTTCAGGTGTTGGAAGAGTACATATACGCAGCCCCCGACACCCGCGCCAACCGCGAGTTGGTATACCAGGAAATCGATAATCTGCTCTACCAGGTGCGCCACTTAGAGCAGCAGGCTTCCTACCTGGCCTTTACCGATGCGGAGGTGTTTGATGCCGTGCGGCTCAACCTCTACCGGCTGGCGGCCAAGGGCGTATCCGGCTTCGACTCTCCCGTAGCGCACGCCTCGCTACCCGAAGCCGCCGCGACTTTGAAAGCCAGCCGCGACGTACTGGCCATGTTCGACGTGCCGGCCGCGCTAACCACACAACTGGCCCATTGTGAAGCCGCCGTTGCCGCTCCTGCGCAGGATTTCAACCGCTTCGACCGCGCCCGGTTCTTCGTGCGCTATTTCAACCCGGCGCTGGCAACGCTTCGGCAAGTACAAGCGCAGCTGCACATCCCATTTGTGGCAGCGAAGCGCGCAGTGCGGGCAGATGCGGCTGGCTACTTCGTGGCCGATGCATTCGACGCTTCCTTTTTCGCCCCCGCAGACGCGGCCACGCCCACGCCGGCCGTCCTAAAATTAGGCGCAGCCCTGTTCAAGGAACCGCTGCTTTCGGGTAGTGCGGGCCGCTCGTGTGTCAGTTGCCACGCACCCGAGCGAGCCTACACCGATGGCCTGAAAGTGAACCGCTCGTTGCTGGCAGATGCGGGGTTAGAGCGCAACACGCCCACGCTGCTCAACGCAGCCTTGCAGCCCGATCAGTTCTACGACAGCCGGGTGCATTTCCTGGAAGATCAAGTGCACGCTGTTATATCCAACAAGGCCGAGATGGGTGGCCACCTAAGCGAGGCCCCTACCTTGCTACGCAAGAAAGGCGCGTATGCAAAGCTGTTCGCGCAGGCGTTTGCCACTGAAAAACAACCCGTGTCGGAGCGCAACATCCGGCGTGCCGTAGCGGCCTACGTCCGGTCGCTGGTCCGCCTGAACAGCCGCTTCGACCAGTACATGCGGGGCGACACCACTGCGCTCAACGCTTCGGAGGTGCTCGGCTTCAACCTCTTTATGGGCAAAGCGCAGTGCGGCACCTGCCACTATATGCCGCTGTTCAACGGGGCAGTGCCGCCCCTCTACGAAAAAACGGAAAGCGAAGTACTGGGTGTACCAGCCACTGCCGATGCCCAGTCTCCGATGTTGGATGCCGACCCCGGCAAGTTTCTGCTCTATGGCATTGCGCACCAGAAGCACGCGTTCAAAACGCCTACCGTCCGCAATGCGGCCCTCACCGCGCCCTACATGCACAACGGCGTGTATCAGACCCTGGAGCAGGTAATCGACTTCTATGACCAGGGGGGTGGGGCCGGTCTGGGCCTATCCGTGCCTACCCAAACCCTAGCCGAAGACCGGTTGAATCTCAGCCCAGCGGAGCGGCAAGCCCTAGTTGATTTTATCAACTCCTTGTCTGATGCGCAGCAAGTTGTATATAAGTAAGCAGCCAATCGGGTCAGCCCGCAGTACTAACAGCTGGATGGTCCCCCCATATTGCCTAAACGGGGACGAACAGCAATGGCTAGTGGACTGGCTCGGCGAGCTGGCCGACCGGCACTGCTACCTGCTCGGTAATCTGTCGGCGGCCAACGAGTAGCAGCAGTAGGGCCAGCGCCGAGGTGCCCGCCATAATCCCGACCATGGGCACGGCGGTGTGGTTACTGAGCACGCTCACGCCCACGGAGGCCAACGCGCCGGTCATGCGAGTGGCCCCCAGCAGGGCCGAGGCGCTCCCAGCGTTGCGCGTGAACGGCGCCGCTGATAGCCCACCGTCTAGCGCGTTGCGATGCGCGGCTAGGTCAGCCCCAATGCTACTTACAGCGCTAGCTTACGCCGATGGGGCTAGCGCCGTGGGCAGTGATGCTGTTTCGTCAGGCAGCCATCCGTCCAGCAAGCGTTGGCACAGTGGCACCAGCGGAGCAAATACCAGTACGCCCGCTACGTTGAACAACACGTGCGCGTGCGCAATCTGGCGGGCGACATCGGCGTGCCCCGCCACCCGCAGTACCAGGGCTGTAAACGGCGCAATGAGCAACAGCCCCGCACCAATGGAGAGCAGATTGAAGCCCAGGTGAAACAGGCCGGTTTTTAGCGCCGCCCGCCCCCGGCCAATGGTAGCCAGCAGGGTATCAGAGCAAGTGCCTAGCTCGGCTCCAAGCATGACGGCAATACCCGCGGGCAAGGAAAGCAGGCCCTTGCCGGCTAGCTTAATGACCATGCCCAACGTAGCCGATGAGGACTGAATCACGAGTGTTACCAGCGCCCCTGCGCCCGCCCCGCGCACAGGATGCTCCAATTTCAGCAGCCATGCCTGCACCCCGTCATACTCCTTGAGCGGGGCGGCTGCTTCGCCAATCAGAAATAAGCTAAAAAACAGCAAGCCGAAACAGAACAGGGCCCGGCCTATGGTGCGGCCCTGACGTTTCTTGCTCAGCGACAATAGCAGTAAACCGGGCAGCATGACTACCGCCGCATACTGGCCCAAATCAAAGGCGAATAGTTGGCTGGAAATGGTTGTGCCAATGTTCGCCCCGAGCACAACGCCTAACGAATTGCGGAACGGAAGGGCCCCGGCGCTCACCAGGGCAATGGCCAAGATGATGACCACGGAGGAGGAGTCGAGCAGGGTGGTCACCACTGTGCCGGTTAGAATGGCCATGGGCACCGTCTTGGTAAAGCGGTCGAGGTAGTGCTTGACCCGCTCACCAGCCACGTGCCGTAGGGCCAGCGCTAAGCGGCTCACGGCATATAAGAAAAGGACGAGCCCGCTGACGGCCAGTAGGCTAATGGATAGAACAGATGTAGGCATAGGGGGCAGCTACGGGAGGTGAGGGGTAGTCGCGTATCCAACGGAGCGCAGAGGGTGGAGGCCGTACTGTCCACATCAAGAAATTGTTACGTCAGGAAAGCAGCCCTGGGAAACCACGCAACGCAGGGACGCCTCAAAATCTATCTATCATACACTAATTGCCCTTTATCTGGATTGCGCTGCACCACTTTCCGCTTTCATGCGATCTACGGTGCGCAAGAAAGCAGTTGAGCTACGCTTATCGAACCGGCAGCGGGAACTCCCTTCGAATAGCGTTGCGTGTGTTTTCTGACAACAGATCGTTTTTTGAGCGCTTGCTCTTTGGCTTGGGTTGCTTTTGTTTCTGACGGCTTTGTTTCGTCTGAAACGACGTGCGCTTGCTTGCTACTTTAGACCAGTAAGTAGCGTATTAGGATGACAGAAATAGCTGTGTCGAACCGGGCTCTAGTAGTGGTAAAATATGATTCGTTGTCTACTGCAAGTCCTGCTTATTTTGTTTTAGGCACATCGTAAACCACGAGGAATAGCCTTCGAATAATTGTATGAGTTGTTTTTACCTCCTGTAAACAGTGCTTCACTGTTTACTTATAATATACTTTTTAACATAATTTGTTAACAAATAAGCAATTTACAGGCAACGCCCTTTTGTGCTGAAACTGGCAAGTTTACCGACTGTAACGGTAAGGAAGTGTACGAGCCACCGGGTTAACTGCGGTGGTGCTGGCTGCATCCTGACCTTCTCCTTCGGCCATGCTTGCTACCCTTCCTCATACCTCCCTGCAGCAGTGGCAACGTCGCACGGCTCTTCACCTGTTTGTGGGCTACAGCGCGTACTACCTGTGCCGCTCCAACCTGGCTATTGTTGCCCCGCTGCTCATTCGAGAGTTTGGTGGGCAGGGGCTTGACAAGGAAGTACTGGGCCAAATTGCGTCGGTAGGCGTTCTGTTTTATGCGGGAGGCAAGGTAGTAAACGGTGTGCTGGGCGACTTTTTGGGCGGCAAGAAGGTCTTCTTACTAGGCATGATTGGGGCCGTGGTGGCTACGGTGGTATTTGGTCTGGGGCAAGGCGTGGCCGTATTCTTCGGGGCGTGGGCCGTCAATCGGTTGGTACAGTCCATGGGGTGGGCCGGGTTGGTGAAGACTACGGCCAATTGGTTTTCTTACCATTCCTACGGTCGAATCATGGCTCTGCTGAGCTTAAGCTACTTAGTAGGCGACATCGTAGCGAAGCTACTGTTGGGTCAGCTGCTGGCAGCCGGGTTGAGTTGGCGTGGATTATTTATGGTGGCCGCTGCTATTTTGGCAGCGGTGGCGCTCATCAATTGGTATCGCCTGCCTAGTAGCCCAGAAAGCGTAGGCGTACCCGCGCCACCAGCCAGCCCCGTGAATGTATTCACGGCTTCTGGTGCTACCCCTACTGAACCGGCTTCCCTGGCTGCTTTGCTGCGGCCCTATTTTCGCAGCAAGTCCTTCCTGCTCATGCTGGTGCTATCCTTCGGCCTGACGGCCCTGCGCGAATCCTTGAGCTTCTGGTTGCCGCTGTACTTGGTAGAGGCGGCACACTTTTCGGAGGGCGCTGCCTCGCAGTACAGTGCGCTGTATTCGCTTTGCGGTATGCTCTCCATTCTAGGAGCCGGCTACGCTTCTGACCGCTGGCTACGGGGCCAACGGGGACCTCTCATCGGCGGGGCCTGCGTGTTGCTCCTACCCGTGTTGCTGGCCATGGCCCAGCCTACTACTAACAGCTTGCTACCCTTAGTTCTGCTTTCACTAGCAGGGCTATTACTACTAGGTCCTTACTCTTTCTTGGCTGGCGCTATGTCGCTGGATGTAGGCGGACGCCAAGGCGCGGCAACGGCGTCGGGTTTGGTAGATGCAGTGGGGTACGTAGGAGGCACAGGAGCCTTGTGGCTTACGGGTGCACTGGCCGAGTATTATGGCTGGAGCTACGCCTTCTTGGCGCTGGCAGTAGTGGCAGCGGCTTCCGCTGGAGCAGCCCTAGTTTTTTACCGCACACAGGAGCGCCACGCGGCATAGTTAGTCAGTGAAAAAGTGTTGCCTTATAAGAAACTATTGCACACAATTAGTTAACAATTTAGTGACTAATTGGTGACTTTTTTCCGACTGCCGAGGTTGAACTTTGCCTTCAAGAAATAGGACTAGGCTGAGCTGTTAGCACGAGCTTCATCTTTTCATTTACCTCATTTTCAGCTCGTAACGAGGGTATTTCTCTTGCTGCGCCTTTGCTTGCGTGGCCTCGGTATTTTCCTGCCTGCTTTCATTAGGCTACCTGGCAGACCTACTTACTGCCCATCTTCTCCCTACCTGCTATGATGGCTCCTGAAAACCCGGCGGCAACGGTAGAACACCTGTTTGCCCTGTACTATCAATTTGGTGACGATGACTACATCGGTGAGCCGGTGTCGCAGCTGGAGCACATGTGGCAGGCCGCCCTACTGGCCGAAGCCGAGGGTTACGACGATGAGGTAGTGCTGGCCGCATTTTTCCACGACCTAGGCCACCTATGCGCCCAGCAGGAGCAGCACACCGAGTCCATGAATGGCTTCGGGGCTGTGAACCACGAAAAGCTGGGTGCCGATTATCTGCGGGGCTGCGGCTTTGCCGAGCGTGTGGCCCGGCTGGTAGAAAGCCATGTGCTGGCCAAGCGCTACCTCACTTACCGCTACCCCGAGTACCTGCGGCAGCTTTCTCCCGCCAGCCAAGCTACGCTAGGCTTCCAGGGTGGCCCCATGACGGCCGCCGAGGCGGCAGCCTTCGAACAGGACGCCGACGCGGATATCATCATCCGAATGCGGCAGTGGGACGACCAAGCCAAGCAGGAACACCTACCTGTGGGCGACCTGAATCGCTTGAAAGACATGGCCTTGCGCCACCTACGCTACCAGTCCGAGATGCTGTCTTCCTAAGCGCTCTAGGCTGCTTTCTACCCGACTCCTCACCTCCAAAACCCTCTTATGAAAACTCTTTACCAGCAGATCCTCGTGGTCCTGCTCTTGCTGTTGGTGCCTACCCTGCTACGGGCGCAGGGCACCATTGGCGGCACCGTGACCGATGAGCACAAGGAGCCCCTACCCGGCGTGAGCGTACTGCTGAAAGGCACTACCCGCGGCACCACCACCGGCAGCGACGGCCGTTTCACCCTCGACGCTGCCCCTGGCGACGTGCTCCAGTTTCGCTTCGTGGGCTCGGTGCCGCAAGACGTGACCGTGGGCACCGAGCAGAACATTACCGTGACGCTCCCTACCGATACCAAAGCGCTGGACGAAGTGGTGGTAACGGCTTTGGGCGTGAAGAAGGAAACCCGCAAGATTGGCTATGCGGTGCAGGAAGTGAACGGCGAGGACCTCGTGCGAGCCCGCGACCCCAACCCAATTTCGGGTTTAGTGGGCAAGGTAGCAGGCTTATCAGTAGGCCCGTCGGCCGAGCTGCTGCGGGCGCCCAACGTAGCCATTCGGGGTAATACGGTGTCGCTGTACGTGGTCGATGGCTTTCCCATTAATACCGATACCTGGAACATCAGCCCCGACGATATTGAAACCTATACCGTGCTGAAAGGCCCCGCGGCGGCGGCCCTGTATGGCAACCGCGCGCAGAACGGTGCTATTCTGATTACCACCAAAAAAGGCAACAAAAACAAGAAAGGCTTTACAGTAGAGCTGAACAGCAGCAACGTTATCCAGTCGGGCTTTCTGGCGTTTCCGCGCCTGCAAGACTCCTACGGGCCGGGTGGAGGCACGCGCTACGAGTTTGTGAATGGCAAGGGCGGCGCCCCTGGCGGCGTGGATGGCGACTACGACGTGTGGGGCCCCTACTTTGCGGGGCAACTGATTCCGCAGTATGATTCACCCATCGTGAACGGGGTGCGGCAGGGTACGCCTTGGGTAGCGCGGGGCAAAGACAACCTCAAGAACTTTCTGCGCACGGGCTTCCAAACCAACAACAGCGTGGCCCTAAGCGCCACCGGCGACACGTACACCACACGCTTTTCGGTGTCGCAGCAAACGCAGAACAGCTACATCCCCAACAACGGGCTCAACATCGTCAACTTCAACTTGTACGGTGGTTTTAACCCTAGCCCGCGCATCAAGCTGGAAGCCAACGTCAACTTCAACCGCCAGTTTACCGACAACTTCCCCGACATAGACTACGGCCCTAACAGCCTGCTCTACAACGTGGGCATCTGGACTGGGGCCGACTGGGACGTGAACGCGCCCGACATCCGAGGCATTTGGCAGCCGGGGCAGGTAGGCGTGCAATCGGTGTTTGCCGAGTACCAGCGCTACCACAATCCCTGGCTGATGGTGAAGAAATGGACGCGCGGGCACTATAAAAACGATACCTACGCCTACCTCACCGGCAACTTCAAAATTGACGAGCACCTGAGCGCCACGCTGCGCACTCAAATCAGTACCTACAATTTGCTGCGCACCGAAAAGATGCCGTTTTCGGCGCACCCCTACGGCCGCGAGGGCAACCAGGGCGACTACCGCGAAGACCGCCGCAACCTGTTCGACAACAACACGGAGGGCTTCCTGAACTTCAACTACGACCTAGGAAACCAGAAGTTCTTCAACATCAGCGGTCTGTTGGGTGGCAACGTTCGCAATTTCACCTACAACTCCAACTGGGCGTCGACCGACTACCTCAACGTGCCGGAAGTGTACGCGTTCAGCAACTCGCTGAACCCGGTGCAAAGCACGAGCTTCAACTCGCAGATGCGGGTGCTGAGCGCCTACTACTCGCTCGATGCTTCGCTGGGCCGCTATGCTACCATCTCGACCACGGGCCGCGTCGATAAATCGTCGGCTTTCCAGACGCCTACTACCTACTACTACCCCAGCGTGTCGGTGGCCACGGTGCTTTCTGACTACATCGGTGGGCTGCCAAATGCCATTTCCTTCCTGAAGCTGCGCGGCTCCTTTGCCAACGTGCGGGCCGATGCCACGTCGCCTACCATCGGGCCGGCGCCGTTCAACTCCATCACGGTGTTCGGCAGCGATGCCAGCAACTCGCTCTTTGCCAACCCGCTGGACTACGGCAACGTGTACACTTCGCCCTACAATGGCCCCGACTACTCCCTGACCTCGCCCTACTCGACCAGCAAGCCTTACAACAACCAAACGGCGGGCTACGGCACCGACAACCTGCTGGCCCAGAACCTGAAGACCACAACCCGTGTGAACTTCGAGCAGGGCTTTGACATCAAATTCTTAGGCAACCGCTTAGGATTGAGCGCCACGGCGTTTCAGTACATCGACGGGCCGCGGGTGCTACCTAACCCCGTATCGACAGCCACGGGCTTTACGACGCAGTACGTAAACGCTCTGAAAACCAAGAAAACAGGCTACGAAGTGAGCGTGACTGGGACGCCCGTGCAAACCACCAACTTCGGGTGGGACGTGCTAGCCAACTGGTCGACCTTCCGGGAAACCTACCTGGAGCTGCCGGCCGGCCAGGAGTTCTACAACACCTTTTACCAGGTAGGCGACCGTACCGACATCCTGCGCACCAGTGCATTTGTGCGCTCGCCCGATGGGCAAATTGTGAACGATGCGGGCGGCAAGCCCCTGGCTAACCCCGTGGCCCAGCAACTGGGCTACATGAACAACAAGTTTAACTGGAGCCTCTACAACAAGCTGCATTACAAGTCGCTAAGCCTGGCCTTTCAATTTGACGGCGCGGTGGGCGGCGTGACCACCGACTACATGTTCCGCCAAACGATGCGCGGCGGCCGCAACGCCCTCACCGCCGAAGGCGCCCTCGGCGACGCCCGCTACCAAGACTGGCAGCAGTATGGCGTGCAAGGCTACACGGGCAGCTACGTGGGCGAAGGCGTGGTCATAGCCAACGAAGCGCGCATCAACTACGACTCGCGCACGGGGGCCATCCTCAACGGCGAAGCCCTGCAATTTGCTCCCAACACCACCAAGGTTTTCGTGCAGGACTACGTGAGTCGCTACTATGGCGTGGATGAGGCGAGCCTGATGAGCAAGACGTTCGGCAAGCTGCGCGAAGTCACCGTCAGCTACGACCTGCCGCGCACGCTGCTCGGTGATTCGTTCATCCAGCGGGTTTCGGTGTCGCTTATCGGTCGCAATCTGCTGTATTTCTACGGCGACAAGCGCTTCAAGGACATCGACCTCGACCAGTACAACTACGCCACTGGCTCCACGGGCTTGCAGTCGCCTACCGTGCGCAGCTACGGCCTGAACTTGAACGCTACCTTCTAACATCCCCGGCTCTGCTACCATGAAAAAGATCATCCAAACTGCGGCGCTGCTGGGGCTGCTAACTCTCGGTGCTACGAGCTGCGATAAGACGCTCGACGAGCTGACTATCAACGAGAACAAGCCCAACGCCGTGCCCGCGGCGCTACTGCTCACGGGCGTGCTCAACAACGTGTATGAAGCCCCCAACAGCCAGTACGAGGTGTGGGGCCAGTACTACCTGCACAACTACGACTACTACGGCAACAACCGCTACGATTTTGGTAGCGGCACCGCCTACTATACTACCCTCAAAAACGTGGACCTGATGGAGCAGCAGGCCCTGGCGGTGGGTTCGCCGGCCGTGAACCCCTATGCCGCACTGGGTAACTTCTTCCGGGCCTACCTATTCACCCGCATGAGCCTGCAAATGGGCGACGTGCCCCAGAGCCAGGCCCTGCTGGGCAGCGAAAACCTGACACCCGCCTACGACCCGCAGAAAGCCGTGTTTGTGCAGGCCTTCAAGTGGTTGGAAACCGCTAACACCGACCTCGGGGCACTCATTGAGGGTGGCACCACCACAGTGAGCGGCGACATCTACCACGGCGGCGACCTGCGCAAGTGGCAGCGCACCGTGAACACCCTGCGGGTGCGCTTGCTAGTAGAGCTGAGCAAGAAAAACGGCGACGCTGACCTTAACATTGCCGGGCAGTTTGCGGCCATTGTGGGCAACCCCGCCAAGTACCCGCTCATGGCCAGCAACGCCGACAACTTGCAGTACACCTACGTAGAGGCCACCAACAACTTCTACCCCAACAACAACCGCAACTTTGGTCAGGATGGCTCGCGCAAGAACATGGCTGCCACCTACGTAGGCCTACTCACGCAACTGCACGACCCGCGCGTGTACGCCACCTGCGAGCCCGCCCGCTACTACGTCGATAACCTCAAGCAGAGCCCAACCGATTTTGCGTCGTTCGTGGGTGCTGACCCTGGCCTTGATATGGGTGTGATGTACAACAACGCCGGCCAGGGGCGCTATTCTTTCCTGAACCGCTACCGCTACTTCCGCACCCTCACCGGCGAGCCTAGTATCCAATTGGGCTACCCCGAGCTATGCTTCAACATCGCCGAAGGTATCAATCGGGGTTGGGCCAGTGGCAACGCCGAGAGCTACTACACGGCGGGCATTCAGGCATCCATGGCCTCCTACGACCTACCTACTAGCGGCACCTACACGGCCTATTTCTATCGCCCCGGCGCCACTGACGTGAAAGTGCTTAGCAACTACGACACCTACGTGGTGCCCGTGAACTACGCCACCTACTACGCCCAGCCCAGCGTGCAGTACGCAGCCGGGGTCGACGGCCTCACCAAGATTTTGCAGCAGAAGTACCTGGCTTTGTTCCGCCACTCGGGCCTGGAAGGCTACTACACCTACCGCCGTACCGGCGTACCGGCCTTCTCTACCGGCCCTGGCACCGGCAACAGCGGCCGCATTGCGCTGCGCTTTCGCTACCCTACCTCCGAGCAAACGGCCAATACCGACAACTACCAGGCAGCACTAACCAGCCAGTACGGTGGCAACGACGACATCAACGGCGCGATGTACCTGCTGAAATAATTACTACCTAGCTAGCCCGTCATGCGTCGACTTTGTTCAGCATGGCGGGCTTTTTTTCTTCACGACACCCTACTCCTGCCTATCATGCACCGCACTCACTTCTTTCTCCCGCTGCTACTGAGCCTCAGCCTGACCGCTGCCAACGCCCAAACACCTAAGCACCGCACCGAAAACGTGGTGTTGGTGACCCTGGACGGCATGCGCTGGCAGGAAGTTTTCGGTGGGGCTGATACCAGCCTGTTCCGCCAGAGCAAGCACTATTACGCCGACCAGGCGGCTCTGCGCAAGGAGTTTGGGCAAGGTACAGCCGTGCAGCGACGCCAAGCGCTGATGCCTTTTCTGTGGGGAACCGTTGCCAAGCAGGGCCAGCTCCACGGCAACCGCGACGCTGGCAGCCTGGTGAATGTGACCAACAACCAGTGGTTTTCCTACCCTGGTTACAACGAAATCCTGACCGGTGCCGCCGACAACGCCCGCATCCACAGCAACGACCCGCTGCCCAATCCCAATGTGTCGGTGCTGGAGTGGCTGAACCAGCAGCCGGCCTTTCGCGGCCAGGTAGCGGCCTTTGGGTCTTGGGACGTGTACCCGGCCATCCTCAATGCCAAGCGCAGCGGCCTACCCGTGAATGCCGGCATGGAGCCTGTGCCCGGCCCCGGCCTTTCGCCCCAGGAGCTGCTGCTGAACGAGATGCTGCCGACCACGCCCAGTCCGTTCGGTACCGAGCGCCTCGACTCGTTCACCGACCAATACGCTCAGGCCTACCTGAAGCGCAAAAAGCCGCGGGTGCTCTACATCGGCTTCGGCGACACCGACGAGTTTGCCCACGCCGGCGAATACGGCGCCTACCTGCACGCTGCCCACTACACTGATGAGTTCCTGCGCCAACTGTGGGACTACTTGCAAAGCGACCCGCAGTATAAAGGCAAAACCACCCTGCTTATCACCACCGACCACGGCCGCGGCGCCGCCGCCGCCGAGAAGTGGCGCAGCCACGGAGCCGACATCCCCGGTGCCGATCAGATCTGGATGGCTGCTCTTGGCCCCGACACACCAGCCTCGGGCGAAGCCCGCACCGGGCAGCTTTACCAAAACCAAGTAGCGGCTACCTTGGCCCAGCTACTAGGCCTGAACTACGCCCCTACCCCCGCCACGGGCAAGCCCGTGGGAAGCGTTGCGGGGAGTGGTTCTCGGAAGTAACGCTGTAAGCACCGCTTGCTAATACCATGAAAAAGAGTCTTCTATTTGTGTGTGCTGCGCTACTCACACACGTTGCAACTGCCCAGCAGCGCAGCCCCAAAGTAGTGTTCATCATTGCCGATGGCATTCCGGCCGACGTTATCGAAAAGGCCTCGGTGCCGAACATTCGCAAAGTTATAGCCGCCGGCACCTACCTGCGCGCCCACGTGGGCGGCGACCAAGGCACCTACACCGAGACGCCTACCATTTCAGCGCCCGGCTACAACAACCTGCTCACGGGCACCTGGGGCTACAAGCACAATGTGTGGGGCAACAGCATTAAAGCGCCTAATTATCAGTATAAAACCATTTTTCGTCTGCTGAAAGACCAGCAGCCCACGAAGAAAACCGCCATCTTCTCCACCTGGCTCGACAACCGCACCAAGCTGGTAGGCGAAGGCCTACCAGCCACCGGCAACCTGCGTGTTGACTACCGCGCCGACGGCTACGAGCTGGACACCATCGCCTACCCCCACGACAAGCAGAGCCAGTACATTCACGCCATAGACGAGCGGGTAGTGGAGGAAGCTGTTAAAACCTTGACTGCCAAGGGTCCCGATTTGTCGTGGGTGTACTTAGAATACACGGATGATATGGGCCACCGCCACGGCGACAGTGAGCAACAGCAGCAGGCCATTGCCTACCTTGATGCGCAGGTAGGGCGCCTGTGGGACGCCGTGCAGACCCGCCAGAAAAAGTACAAGGAAGACTGGCTGCTGGTACTCACTACCGACCATGGCCGCGACCCCCAAACCGGCCGCAACCACGGCGGGCAGTCGGCGCGGGAGCGGGCCACTTGGGTGGTCGTTAGCACGAAGAACGTCAATGCTTATGCCCAGCAGCCAGAGCCCGTCGCCATCGTAGATATTCTGCCTACCATCAGCCGGTTTATGCAGTTGTCCCTACCCCAAACTACGCAACGGGAGCTGGACGGCGTGCCGCTTCTTGGCCCCGTTTCGCTGGCCCAGCCGCAAGTGCAAATAGCGGGCGATAGTCTGCGCATTACGTGGAAGGCATTGGGGCCGAAAACGGAAAAGGTGAAGGTGTGGCTGACTGCCACTAACGACTTCCAAACGGGCGGCCAAGACCGTTACACCTTGCTCGGTACTGTGCCACTGGCTCGGCAGTCGTTGAGTGTCAGCCGCAAGCAGTATCCAGCGGAATTCTATAAAATTGTGCTGGAAGGTGAGCACAACACCGTAAACCGCTGGCTGACCAACGAGAAGCCAGGACCAAAGGCACAAGCAGATTGATAGTAGCCCGAAGCGCCGCTTCGTGACCGGCAGAACGCCTTCAAGCGGTAGCGAGGTGGCGCTTCGTATCACGTGCTATGTCAACTTCTGGCCAGTTCTGTCTCCAAGTGTCGCTGAAACTCCACCAATGACGCAAACAACCCGTCATTCTGACAAGCGGCTAACTGGGCGTGGGTATGCGTCCCATTCGTGAGGCCGAAGCTCCCGGCGCACCCAGCGCGCCGGCCCGATTCCAAGTCCGAAGGGGTGTCGCCAACGTTGTACACGTGCTGCGGGTCCGTGATGCCGAACGTGTGCATTGCTTGTTGAATCATCAGCGGGGCGGGACGGCCTTCGGCAACCTCGTCGCTGGCAATCGATAAGTCGATGAGGGATTGGGCATTGCCCTGGTAGTGGGCATCAAGGCCAATGTCCCAGCGCAAGCGGCGCAGGATGAGGTTTGTTACCTCGCGGTAGAAGCCGGTGGTGAGGGCAATTCGGACACCACTTTTACGCAGAAACGCCAGCAGTTCCAAGCAGCCTTCAGTTGGTACTACCTCGGCGGTGCGGTAGTGTGCCTCTAGCAGCTCCCGAAATACCTGGTAGGAGTGGTCTACTCGTTGCGTGTGTAAGGCAGCATCGGCATGTGCGCCTAGTTGCTCCCGCCACAGTAGCTCGAACACAAACCGTTTGGCCTGACCCTGCACGGCCAAGATACGCTCGGCGGAGGCCTGCAATCCGGTAGCTGTGGCAGCTTGGGCAAAGCAGGCTTCTACCTCGTGTTGGTCGCGGACGGTGGTACCAGCCATATCCAGCACGACAAGTTGTACAGTTTTCATAGAACAACAGTATTGTTTACAAATATGAAACAAATATACCGTTCTATAGGGGCAGGAGGTTCTGGCAATATCAAGCGTATATTATATTTTGAATTCCGAACTTGTCCGCATGAAGCATGACAAACTGAGTTTGATTGGAGTCCGGATTCTGGAACTGCGCAAAGCGAAAAAGATGAGTCTGCGCGAACTGGCTAAGCGTAGCAATCTGTCGGCCGGCCTGCTGTCCAAAATCGAAAACTTCCGAACGGTACCTTCTCTTTCCGTGCTCATCGAAATTGCTAACTCGCTGGAAGTTGACGTATCGGTACTGGTAAAAAATATCAACGGCGAAACCGCCGCGCCCTACCTGCTCGTGCGGGCCGGGGAAGGACGACCCGAAACCCGCGACGATTCCAAAGGATTGCTCTACCGCTACCTGCTTTCTCAGGACTTGGCTAACTATAGCTTGCGCGTTAACGAAGTCATTATCAATCCAAATACATATCGCAAGCCGCTATCTACTAATGCGCTAGAGCTTATATATGTACTGGAGGGCACCGTACAGTACGGGTTTAAAGAAGGTGAAGTAGCCGTGTCGCCCGGCGACACGTTGTACTTCGACGGCCTACTGGCTCATTCCGTTCGCAATACCTCTGACCAGCCGGCCCGGCTATTCAAAGTGTACCTGCTGCGCCACACGGATTGATCTAGTGCCCCATTCGCTGTTATGAAATATAACAAACTCATAACGGTTTATATGTTTCATATTAGTTAACTAATCTTACGTTTGTGCCTGCTCTCTTATGAGCGCAAGCACTATGGAAAAGTCGTATGATCTGATTGTGGTAGGCGCAGGGGTACTAGGCGCATTTCACGCCTATTTTGCCCTGCAACGCGGTCTGAGGGTATTGCTATTGGAAAAGGATAACCGTCCTATGGCCGCAACGGTGCGCAACTTCGGCCAGATTATCCCTTCAGGTATGGCCGAGGGGGAATGGTTCGACTACGCCCGCGTGAGCCAGGACACGTACAAAGCCATTCAGGCAGAATACGACATTTCCATTCGACCCTCAGGCGCGCTTTACCTGGCCTCTACCCCGTTGGAAATGCAGGTGCTGGAAGAAAAGCACGCCCGCTACCGAGAAATAGGCTACCCTTCGCAGTTGCTCACGCCAGCGCAATGCCAACAGCGCCTACCTGCTGTGCAGGCTAGTTACTGTGTAGGCGGCTTGCTGTTCGAGCAGGAAGTCACTGCCGAGCCCGACCAGATGATCCACCGCCTGCTGGCCTACCTAGTAGCCCGGTGGCAACTCGACTACCGCCCCGGTACGCCCGTGCAAGACGTAACGGCGGGCAGCGCCGCCGCGGAGGTAGTAGATGCGCGTGGTCAGCGCTACCAAGCAACCCAGGTGCTGGTCTGTAACGGTCGGGATTTTCAGTGGCTGTTTCCGGACCTGTTTGCCCAAAGCGACCTGCAACTATGCAAGCTGCAAATGCTAGCTACCTACCCGCTCCCGCAGGTGCAATTGCCCGGCTCAGTGCTCACAGGGTTATCCATTCGGCGCTACCATGCTTTCCATTCCTGCCCATCGTTCGCAGCGCTTCAAGCGGAGGAGATAGATGCTGACCTGCGCCAATGGGGCATTCATATCCTATTCAAACAAGCTGTGGACGGCTCCATCATCATCGGCGACACGCACGAGTATGCACCTGTGGCGGATGGTAGTAGGCTGGATTTTAATAATACTGATTCGCTCAATCAACTGATGCTCAGCGAAGCCCAACGTATCATCACCCTACCCGATTGGCGCATTCAGCGCGTCTGGAACGGCTACTACGCCCAGAGTAAATCAGCCGAAATTTTTCAGGTTTCCCCCGATCCGCGCATTCATATTGCAACGGGCATTGGTGGCAAAGGCATGACAACTGCTTGTGGGTTTGCCCAACAGCATATGGCACGGTTAGTCAACTAGTGCTAAACTAGGTGGGGTGGATTTGGTGAGCTAACCATCGTGTTTTCTATAGTGGTGGCTTTGTTCGCGCCAGTCGTCCTAGTGCTGTATTCGCCCTTTCCTAACGATGGAGCGTTCAATTATCAATGCGCGTTTATGCTAGAAGTATCGGTGAAACTGCTTATTTGTAGTACTCCTCCACCCACAGCCTATAGACAGTAGGCCATTAGGCAACAGCGTATGGCTCGACCTTCATATCGCCGTTGTACGCCTCCCTTATACATAAAAAAGAACGCTTGCACGGTAACGTACTAAGCAGCAGCGTCCTTAGTATGTAACTTTTGTGGAAGAAGAGACCTAATGGGGTGTTCGTATCTTCACGGGCGAACGAAACGGCCTGTTACCCCCTCGCTCCTATGCACCCGCTCCGCGCCTACCTGCTCCGCTTCGTGCCCGAGTTGACCGATAACGATTGGCAGCCGCTGGCCCAGGCGCTGCGCGTACAGCACCTCGCCCGCGGCGAGCATTTCCTGCAGGCCGGCGAGCACCGGCCCGTGCTGGCCTTGCTGCTCCGCGGCACCTGCCGCCTCTACTACCCCCGCCCCAACGGGGAGGAGCGCACCACCTACTTCTTCTTCGAAAACCACCTGCTCGGCGACTATGCCGGCTGCCTGACCGGGCAACCGAGTCAGCTCAGCATTCAGGCCCTGGTCGACACCGAGCTCGTCGTCTTTGACTATGCCGTCTTGCACCGGCTCTATGAGGAGCGCCCCGTGTATGAGCGCTTCGGCCGCTTGCTGGCCGAGTATCATCTGCTGGGTACGGATGCACGCCTGGTCGAGCACCTGCTGCTCTCCCCCGAGGAGCGCTACCGAGCGTTGCTGGCCAGTGGCAAGACGAAGATCCTGGAGCGCATCCCCCAGCACCTGGTGGCCAACTACCTGGGCATCACCGCTGTCTCCATGAGCCGAATTCGGGCGCGAGTGGCGCGCGGGCACTAACGGGAGCGGCGGTTTTTCTTAGCGATTGTTATCGTCGGCGGGGGGTAGGAAGGCGGACCTTTGAGTATTCTTTTTCTCCTCTACTTCCCCACTGCCTCGTGAAAAAATTACTCAAACTCGAAGAACTGGCCCAACTGCTGCTGGCCGTACTGGTCTTTGCTCACCTGCCCTACGCTTGGTGGGTGCTGCCCGCTACTTTTTTGCTGCCAGACTTGAGCATGCTGGGCTACCTAGCCGGACCGCGGGTAGGAGCCCGCTGCTACAACCTGGCCCATCACAAAGCCCTGGCCATAGCGGTGGGCGTGAGCGGCTGGTGGCTGGGCTCCTCCCTGTTGCTGCTTGCGGGCACCGTGCTGCTCCTGCATAGCGCCTTCGACCGGCTGTTGGGCTACGGCCTCAAATATGCCACCGGCTTTCACGACACGCACCTGGGCCCGGTGGGAGCCCGCCTGGCTGGGGTGCAACCGATCAACTGAGCACAGCGATTTGCGTTTGGCAACGCGCGCGTCGGGTTGAGCGAAGAGCCGGATCAGCCGTTGAACCAAGGCCAAACGGGTACTCTTTTACCAACCGACGTTCAAGTAATGATACACGCCCGATTTCCTCCACTGCTCACTGGCTCGCTCGGACGAGAAGCCCTCCTGGACTGGCCTCACAGTACCGGGCCAGTCCAGGGGGCGTTGCTGGGAAGGGTTACGCGTCGGCCGACTCGGCGGCGGTGGCCAGCGACCGGTCCTTCCAGTGGGCCATCTCGTCCTCCAGGTGCTGGATTTTGGCCTCGGCCATGTCATACGCGTCTGCTCCGAGCAGCAGGTGCAGCGGCGGGTTAGGCGCGGCCGCCAGCTGAATCAGGGCGGCGGCCCCTTTGGCCGGGTCCCCAAGTTGGGAGTTGGCTTGCCGCACCTGGTTGTGGTAGGCCTCATTATCGCGCACGAGCTGGTAATCTACTAGTTGGTCGGAAGCCAGTTTCAAAGAGCCAGACTGCAGGAAGTTGGTGCGGAAGTAGCCCGGCGCTACCACCGTCACCTTCACCCCGAACGGGGCGACCTCCGCGGCCAGTGCTTCGGACAAGCCTTCGACGGCGAACTTGGTGGCGCAGTATACGCCCCAGCCGGGGAAGCCGCCCTGAATACCGGCAATGGAGGAGAAGTTGATGAGGTGGCCGCGTTGCTGCTGCCGCAAATAGGGCATGGCCTGGCGGATGACGTTGAGCGTGCCGAACACGTTGACGTCGAAGTTTTCGCGCGCCTCGACGTCGCTTACTTCCTCCAGGCTACCTAGTTGGCCATAGCCGGCATTGTTGACCACTACATCCAGGCGACCGAACTGTTGTACTGCTGCTGCAATGGCGTGGCGCACGCTGGCTTCCGTGGTCAGGTCGACGGCCAGCGGCAGGAAGCTAGCCGCGTCTGTGCCCACCACGGCCCGTAGCTGGGCTACGTCGCGGGAAGTAGCGGCTACTTGATGGCCCTGCTGGAGCAGTTGCTTCACCAGCTCTAAGCCAAAGCCTTTGGAGGCGCCGGTAATAAACCATACTTGTTGAGCGTTTACTTGATGTTCCATGCGTGATAAGGGGACTGGGGGTTGCGTGTGTAACGACCACAAAGGTCGCCCCCCCCCCAGGCTAGCACTTATGGAAATCAAGCCGATACTTATGCAATTCAAACCCAGCGCACAGCAGAAGGAGCCACGCCTGTTTGCTTCTTGAAGAAGTAGGTGAAGTTGGCCGGTTCGTCGAAGCCCAGGCTGTAGCCGATTTCGGCAATGTTCCAGTCGGTGTGGCGCAGCAGGGCCTGGGCTTCGCCGGCCAGGCGCTCGGCGATGTGCGCGGTGGTGGTTTTGCCGGTGGTGTCGCGCACGCAGCGGTTCAGGTGGTTGACGTGCACGGCCAGGTGCCGGGCAAAGTCGCTGGCCGAGCGCAGGGCAAAGCGGTGACGAGGTGACTCGATGGGAAACTGGCGCTCCAAGAGCTCCAGAAACACGGCTGCCAGGCGGGACTTGGCATCGGGATGCTGGTAGCGGGCGTCAGTAGGCCGTAACTTCAGCGCATAGTGGATCAGCTCCGACGCGTAGCTGCGTAACAGCGCGTATTTGAGGGGGTAATCGGAGTGGAGTTCCGTCAGCATCTTGCCGTAGAGCGCACTCACCTCTTCGTCCTGCGCGGGCGTGAGCGGGTACGCGGGGGTGCTGCCGGGCTGAAACAGCGGCAGCTCGGTGAGCGTCGGGTTGCCCCAGCCCTGGAAGAATTCTTCGCGGAAAATGCAGAAAAAGCCGGTCGTCTCCTCCGACAAAGGTTGCCAGGTGTAGGGCACCTGAGGGTTGAAAAACAACAGTGTCGGCCCCGTTATGGCCAGGCTCTTGTCGGCGTAATGGTACAAGTTGCGGCCCCGGATGAGCGTGATCTTATAAAAATCTCGCCGGCTGTAGGGCACCGGCTCGGCGCTGGGGGCCAGCACGTCCTCCAGCCGGAACACATTCACCTGCCCTCTTTCTACGGGCCTGGAAACGGGCAACTCCTTGAAGTGATGTTGGTAGAATTCGGGGAGGCTCTCAGGTTTTCGCATGCGGCCAAGTTACCGAATTCAACCTATTCAACTAGAGCTGACCTACAGCTAGCGTAGCTAGGCGCTAGACTGTTTCCGGGCAGGACCAAAATGATGTACTCCTGCTCTGTTGGTCCGCTCAGCCTTTGATGCCGCTTACCGTCGAGCATGGCACCAGCAGCGCAGCCGCTAAGGCCAATACATGAGTCAGGTGCGATAACGAACACTAGAACCGGTATTTGGTAGCTTGCTCCAGCACTATAGCTGGCGGCGCATCTAGGTGCGGGGTCAGGCGGGCGCACACAAGTCCATGCTGCTGGCGGCGATTGCCTATAATCTGAGAAAATTCTGAGTTATGCGCCTAAGCGGCAACTAGGAGTAGCCCTAGTTGTATAGTCCCAGGGTGAGGTGGGTCAGGTCTCAGGTAAAAATAGTTGGGTTCTTTTGCCACTGGGCGCAGACAAATTAGTGCGCCGTTAGCCCGCACATAGTCTTGTGGCGCTAGGCGTGGTTGTAGGCTAGTAAAAATAGTAAAAAGGCTTGTAAGTGTTCGTTGAGCTCGCCCGTGGTTTGGTAGTGGTAGTGCAGCACAGCCGCTTCCTAAATTGTGCGATTCATGCGCTCGACTTGGCCATTGCTCCAGAGGTGAACTGGCTTCGGGAGGCGATGCTCCAGGCCATATTCGCGGCAGACACGGTCAAAGTTGTGGCAGCTGGGCAGGAACTGATGCGCTTGCGACGTGAACTGCACGCCGTTATCGGTCGGGACCGTATGCACTTTGTACGGCAGCTTGTCTAGTACCCAGCGCAGTCAGCCGCCACGACGCGTTTGGCGGGGATGCAACGCGGCAAAGACTACCTTACTAGTGCGGTCCATGGCCGCAAAGAGATACATCCATCCTCGCTCAAAGGCAATCGGCTGATGCCGTGGCGTTGGAAACAACGGTGCAACGCTGAGCAGGAAAGGCGCGGAATTGTAGCCTGTAGCGCGTAGAGGCAATCGTCCAGCGGCCGCAGCGTGTGCCCGGCAATGGTCTCCTGTTCGGCGCTCAGCATCGTCGAAGACGGTTCGGGGCCCATCTGCGCGTCTTGGACCGTGGGGCGATTACGCCACTTGACCACCGTTCTCGGGTTGATGCTGTAGCGCGTGGCTACACTTTGTAGGCTTTCCTGGCCGTGTTGGATAGCGTGCTGTATGGCCGCCGCTCAAGCGGGCGCTGCCGTGAGTACTTGTTCCATAGATGCGTGCGAAAGTCCAGCCCAGAAAATACACTATCGCTCCCTGGGACTATACATTCTAGAATGCTAAACACTGCCTAGGGTTCAGCTACCCCCCTTGTACATTGAGCTTGCAAAAAGATATCGCATAGATGAATACGCACGCCTACTCCCTACTTGTAAAGAAAACAGTAGGTTACTAAATGAAAACTAACATCATAAATATATACAAACCAACGCTAATCAAATATAAACAATATAGCTCTTAAAATCAATAATTTACGCTATTAAATAGCTTTGTTACCATAATGTTTAGTTTTTTAATACAAAAAAATGATAAAATATCATTATACATTAAGTAAAAAATCACTGCACATTTGACACTCTACTTCCCACTTAATTTATCACCTAATGAGGGCCTCTTTACAGACTATAGCTGTAGTGCTTTGCAGCACCACAGCAGCCTTTGCGCAACAGCGAGTTGTGCAGGGCGTTGTGACCGACACTCAGGGCGAGCCTTTGCCAGGAACAACCATCTTGGTGAAAGGCACTACCACTGGGGTCACGGCTGGTGCCGATGGCAGTTTTCAGCTAGGGCTACCGACCGGCGCTACTACGCTAGTAGTGAGCTCGGTGGGGTCTAAAACCCAGGAAATACCTATTGGCACGCAAACCAACTTCCGTATTACGCTATCGGCTGATGCGCAGACACTGAATGATGTAGTGGTAGTAGGGTACGGTACGGCGCGCAAAAGCGACCTGACGGGTTCGGTAGCCAGCGTAACGGGGGCTCAACTCACGCAGGTAGCCACCTCTGACCCCGTGCAGGCCTTGCAGGGCCGCGTAGCCGGCGTAGATATTACGTCTAATAGCGGACAGCCAGGCTCGGGTACTCGCATCCGGGTACGGGGGGTAGGCACTATCAACAACAGCGACCCGCTGTACGTGGTAGACGGCGTGCAAACCAGCGACATCAGCTTCCTGCTGCCGACGGATATCGAGTCGACAGAAATTCTGAAAGATGCCTCCGCGACGGCTATTTATGGCTCACGCGGGGCAAACGGTGTGGTGATTATCACGACCAAGCACGGGAAGGCCGGCCAAACTCAATTCAATGCGTTTGCCTACACTGGCTTTCAGCAGATACGGCGCACGCTGCCATTGGCTAGTGGCCAGGAGTATGCCACGTTGGTGACAGAGGCATACGCCAACGCTAACGCCCCTATCCCGGCCGACTATCGGGCCATTCTGAATAGCGGCTTGCAGGGCAACTCGAGCTTCGACTACCAAGACTTTGTGACCCAGAAGGGGCTGATTGCCAACTACAGCCTATCGGCGTCGGGCGGTACGGAGCAAAACCGCTACCTCATCAGCGGCAACTACTTCCAGCAGGATGGCATCGTCAAGCAGTCGGGGCTCAAGAAGTACGTGGTGCGGTTTAATGACGACGCAACGCTCACCAAGTTTCTGAAAGCGGGCGTGTCGGCAACGTTTACGCACGCCAACCAGACGGGCGCGGGCGATGGCACTGGCAACCCGTTCTATAGCACCGTGCTGCAGAACGCCATCCAGGCAAACCCCATCACCTCGCCCTACAATGCGGATGGCAGCTATTCCTACAACACCATCACGAGCTTCACGCCAAACCTAGGGCGTTACCTGGACGAGCAGAAGTTCAACAAAACCAGGAACAACACCCTGTTTTCCAGTGCTTACCTCGACGTGAGCCTTTTGAAAGGCTTGAACTTTCGGTCTACATTCGGTATCACGTACAATAACACCCAAGCAAAGGCCTATCAGCCCCAGTACTTCCTGGGTCCCAACGACCAACGCAACCAAAGCGCGTTGTCGGAGACACGATTGGCCAGTGTAAGCTGGGTGTGGTCGAACTACTTCAACTACACGAAGACTTTTGCTGACAATAGCAGCTTTACAGCCACGTTGGGCCAAGAGTCTCAGCGCAACACCTTCGAAGGCATCGGCATCCGGGGTTTTGATGTGCCGGCCAGTGCCTCGCTGCAATACCTAACGGCCGCTCGTAGCGCCAACTTCACCCTGATCACGCCTAACCCTTCCGATGCGAGCCTGCTCTCGTATTTTGGACGCGCTAATTATAATTTCCGCGACCGTTACCTCTTGACCGGTACCCTGCGCTTCGACCAAACATCGCGTTTCCTGGGCTCGCAACGTACGGGCGTTTTCCCGTCGCTGGGTGCTGCCTGGAACATCTCGAACGAGGCTTTCCTGAAGGATGCCACCGCCATTTCGCAGCTTAAGCTGCGGGCCAGCTACGGAGCTGTGGGCAACCAAAACGCTGCCCCTAATTACGGTTATGCTTCCACGGCCGTTAACAACCAGAACTACGTGTTTGGGGTAGACCAGACGCGGGCGCCAGGCTTGGCTGTGGCCACGCTCAACAACCCTGATTTGAAGTGGGAAACTGCTGTTACGTTCGACGTGGGCGTTGATGCTGCTTTCCTGGACAACCGACTGACCTTTACAGGTGACATATTCGAGCGGAAGACCAAGGACATGATTGCTCTGCTACCCGTACCCGACTACGTAGGTCAGGCCCCGGCTACCGCCAACGTGGGTACGCTACGCAACCGTGGCTTGGAGCTGGCTCTGAACTACCGCAATGAGATTGGGAAGCTCCAGTACAATGCGGGCGTGAATTTCACCAAGATCAACAACGTGATTACCGACTTGGGCGGGGCCAACCCCATTGCCAGCGGCAACGTGATTTCGCAAATCGGTAACACCACCCGCACCGATGTAGGGCGCGAAGTTGCTTACTTCTACGGCCTGAAAGCCGATGGTATTTTCCGCACACAGGAAGAAGTGGACAGCTACCGGAACGCGGCAGGTGCCCCCATCCAACCCGGCGCGCAGCCCGGCGACGTGCGCTACCGTGACATCAACGGCGATGGTGAAATCGATGCCACCGATAATACCTATCTGGGCAGTGCCACGCCAAGCTTCACCTATGGTGCTTCCTTAAACCTGTCGTACAGCAACTTCGATTTCAAGATTCTGCTGTACGGTGTGCAAGGTGCCGAAGCCGTGAATGCTGGCGCGTTCAACCTCAGCAAGTCGAGCATCTTCTCCGGCATCTGGACCAACTTCTATGCTGACCGCATGGACCGCTGGACCCCGAGCAACCCCAACAGCGACCAGCCCCGCGTGACATCGAACGACACCAACAACGGCGGTGGTTATAACGACCGATTCAGCAGCCGCCACGTGGAGAATGCCAGTTTCCTGCGTGCCCGCAATATGGAGCTGGGCTACTCGCTGCCAAGAACGGTACTAGACCAATTCAAAATTAGTGGCTTCCGGGTGTTTGCGTCGGTAGACAACGTGTTTACCATCACCAAGTACCGCGGGCTGGATCCCGAAATTTCGGCCACCGGCTACTACAACAACCCCTTGGCGTACGGCGTCGACTACGGCAACTATCCGCAGCCGCGGACTTACCGCCTAGGCCTCAACGTGCAGTTCTAACGCTATTCCCATCCGCTACTTCCAATGAGAACTTCTTCTACAGCCCGCCTCCTCGCCTTCGTGGCCATCTTAGGATTGGCACCTAGCTGCCAGAACTTTCTGGATAAAGAACCCCTAGGGACGCTTACCCAAGGCAACCTGTTCAACGACGCAACCAACGCCATACAAGCCGTGAACGGCATCTACGATGTCGCCTCCTGGGACCAGGGCCCCAAGTTTGGGGTAGGCGAATACGTGGGGCAAACCTACGAGTGGATGTTTGGCGACATCATGACCGATGACGCGGAAAAAGGCAGCACACCCAGCGACTTTACGCCTCTAACCGAGCTAAAGACCTGGACCATGACGCCGGCCAACTCCCCTATTAACACGCTGTGGGTGCATAGCTTTACGGGTATTGCGCGGGCTAATACGGTAATCAACAACATTGATGCGGGCACGATTGACCCGGCGCTGAAAGCACGCTTGAAAGGGGAAGCCTTATTCCTGCGGGCGTATTTCTACTTCAACCTCGTGAAGTCGTTTGGAGGGGTGCCCCTGTTTGAGCAGGCCGTGCTACCTACCAATACGAGCAGCGTTCGGCGCAGCACGATTGCCGAAACCTATGCTTTTCTGGAAAAAGACCTGGTGGCTGCTGCTGCCCTGCTCCCCGCGAAAAGTGGCTACTCCTCGGCCGACGTTGGGCGGGCAACCAAAGGAGCCGCTAACGGCTACCTGGCGCGCGCCATCATGTACCAACTTGGCACGGACAACGGCAATAACCACACGTGGCAGCAGGTATACGACCTGACCAACGGCATCATCACTTCCAACGAGTATAGCTTGTTGGCCAACTATGCCGCCATTCATCAAACGGTTGGGGAGAACAGCAGCGAGTCGCTCTTCGAGATTCAGTTTGCGACTTCCAATGATGGCTACGGGCCTATCATGACGGGTACCACCAACAACGTATTCCAGAACAACCGCAAAACCTTCGGCTACGGCTTCAACAACCCGACCCAGAACTTGGTGAACGAGTTTGAGACCAACGACCCCCGCCTACCCATCACCATTATCAAAGATGGCGACGTGGTGCTGGGCGTGCTCAACCGCATCGACCTTTCGGAAAATGCTACCGGCTACCTGAGCCGCAAAGTGGCTATCCTACCACCCGCCGTGAACCAGTCGGGCCCGCAGAACATTCGCAAGATGCGCTACTCCGACATCCTGCTGATGAAAGCTGAAGCTGCGGCTCAGCTCGGCAGAAGTGGCGAAGCGGTGGCACTCGTTAACCAAGTGCGGCAGCGCGCCCGCGCCGCTACGCAGCCCCCCGGTACTACCGTAGGAACCACTACCTACGCGCCGGCCAACACCCCCGCTGGCGCCCTACCCGACCTGGCAGCTGGCTTATCAGGCCAAGCCCTGCTGAACGCCATCTGGCACGAGCGCCGAGTAGAGTTTGCCGAAGAGTCGTTGCGTTTCTGGGATTTGGTGCGCACAGGCCGGTATTTCTCTGTGCTGCCAAACGAAGTGGCTGCCCGCGCCCGCACCCGCAGCATCACAACGAATGTGGTGAATCCCATTCCCCTGCTGCCTATTCCGTTGCAGGATTCTGAAACCTGGGGCGTAACGCAAAATCCTGGCTACTAAGCTAGGCGCCGGAACGCTGTCCGTTTTGCAACCGGCCGCATTTCATAGTCACATCTACAGTGGCTATGAAATGCGGCTGTTTGTAAGCCCCAACGCCTAGTGAGCGTTCGGCCTGTTCTCCTTCCACCCAGCTTCTCTTTTTTTTCATTTGTGCGTCATTTTTCTACCCTTTTTCTAGGTCTTGCAGGCCTACTTGCGCTGCTGCCTACTACCCCAGTTGCAGCGCAGCAAACCGCTGCTGCTGCTAGTGCAGCAAGCAGCAAAACCATTCAACCCATTCTCACGGGCTGGCGCTTTCGCCAAGTAGGCAAAGACAACTGGGCACCGGCCACGGTGCCCGGGTGCGTACACACCGACCTACTGGCTACCAAGCAGATAGAGGACCCTCTGTACCGCGACAACGAAATGAAGCTCCAGTGGATCGGCCATACCGACTGGGACTACGAAACGACGTTTGAGGTGACACCAGCCATGCTTCAGCGGCAGCACCTGGAGCTGGTGTTCAAAGGCCTCGACACCTATGCCGACGTCACGCTGAACGGCCAGGCTATTCTGCACACCGACAACATGTTTCGGGAGTGGCGCGCTGAGGCTAAGCCCCAGTTAAAGGCCGGTGCCAACCGCTTGCTGGTGCACCTCCGCTCCCCCCTGAAGGAAGTAGCCGACCTACCCAAGAAATACGGTTACAACCTGTTTGCCATCAACGACGAGCAAGCCATGGGCATTGTGGGCGAGAAAGGCCCGGTGCTGAGCCCCTATACCCGCAAAGCTCCCTACCACTACGGGTGGGACTGGGGCCCTCGGTTTGTTACTTCCGGCATCTGGCAGCCGGTGCAGCTCGAAGCCTGGGACGCGGCTAAAATCACCGATTTTCACGTGGTGCAGCGTCAGTTGAGTGCGCAGACTGCACAGCTTAACTTGGTTATGACATACGAGGGCGCCGCCGCTGCTAGCGGTCCGGCTACCTTGGTGGTCGAAACGACTGGCCCCGACGGCAAGCCCGGCCCCCGGGTAGAGCAGGCCGTCACCTTGCAGCCCAACCGCCACGACGTAACGGCCGACCTGCGCCTGCCTAGCCCACAGCTCTGGTACCCAACTGGCTACGGCGCTCAGCCGCTTTATTCTTTTAAAGCGCTGTTGCTGCAAAACGGCAAGCCCCTCGACGACGCGCGCACCCGCATTGGCTTACGCACCGTGGAGCTGCGCCGCGAGAAGGACGCCTACGGCAAATCCTTTGAGTTTGTGGTGAATGGCATTCCAATTTTCGCCAAAGGGGTGAACTGGATTCCGGCTGACATTTTCCAGACGCGCGTGACCAACCAGCGCTACCATAAGCTGCTGAAAGCTGCCAAAGACAGCAACATGAACATGGTGCGCGTGTGGGGCGGCGGCATCTACGAGAACCAGTATTTCTACGACACCTGCGACGAGATGGGCTTGCTGGTGTGGCAGGATTTTCTATTTGCCTGCTCCTTCTACCCCGGCGACGACGCGTTTAACAACAACGTGCGCGAGGAAGTCACCTACCAGGTGCGCCGCCTGCGCGACCACCCGAGCATTGCCATCTGGGTAGGCAACAACGAAAATGAAGTGGCCTGGCAGCAGTGGGGCGTGCCCGAGAAAATGGGTTCGCACAAGCTGGAAGTGTGGAGCAACTACCTCAAGCTCTACCGCGACCTGATTCCGACGGTGCTGAAGACCGAGGACCCTAGCCGCCCCTACCTATCGTCGAGCCCCTCGGCCGAGTTTGAGGACATGGCTGGTTCGCAAACCAACGGCGACATGCACTACTGGGACGTGTGGGGCGGCACTGCCCCCATCTCGGACTACGAAAAGCAGGTGCCGCGCTTTATGAGCGAGTACGGCTTCCAGTCGTTCCCGGAGCTGAAATCGGTGGAGCAGTTCACTGTGCCCGCCGACCACGACATTGCCTCCCCCGTGATGAAGGAGCACCAGCGCAGCGCCGTAGGCAACCCGCGCCTGAAGGAGTACCTGCTGCGCGACTACAAAGAGCCGAAGGACTTCGCCTCCTTTTTGTATGTAAGCCAAGTACTGCAAGCTCAGGCGATTAAACTAAGCGCTGAACACCTGCGTCGCAGTCGCCCCCGCACTATGGGCTCGATGTACTGGCAGCTCGACGACTGCTGGGGCGTGGCCTCGTGGTCGTCTATCGACTACTACGGCCGCTGGAAAGCGCTGCAATACTACGCCAAGCGTTTTTATGAGCCGGTGCTAGTGAGCCCCCACGAAGAGGGCGACAACGTGCGTGTATATGTGGTATCGGACCGCACGACGGCAACGCCAGCCAGCCTGCAAGTGCGCCTACTCGATCTTAACGGCAAGGTGCTGTATAAGCAGGCCACCTCCGTGCAAGTAGCCCCGCTGGCTAGCCAGGTATACCTCGATATTCCGAAAGCTAAACTGCTGAAAGGCCACGACCCCAAGCGCGTGGTGCTAAGCTGTGAGTTGACGGCCGGCAATCAGACGCTCTCCACCAACACGCACTACTTCGCCCTACCCAAGGAAATGACGTTGCCCAAGGCCAACATCGCCGCCACTTGGAAGCAAACCACCGACAGCACCTACCAGGTAACGCTCAGGAGCAAAGCGCTGGCCCGCGAAGTGTGGTTGTCGCTAAGCCAGGGCGACGGCTTTTTCGAGGACAACTATTTCGACTTGCTGCCCGGCCAAACCAAGACGTTGACTTTCAAGGGTGAAGGTGCTACCTCGCTCGCTGAGTTACGCAAACGACTAATAGTTCGCACTTTAGCTGACGCCTTCTAAGAACGCGGGACGCGCACGCGGTGCATCCAACCCGAACCTCTTCTCCTCTGAATGCTCTTTCCTGATGCTGGTCCTACCAGCGCCGCTTATTGAACGTATGTAGCCGCCGTGCGGCGCCACTTATGATGATTGCCGCGCTGCTAGGAGCCGGCCAGCAGCCGGCCTCCTCGACTGCTTCTACCACGGCTATATCACGTTATTGCCCAATTGTTTGCCTTTCCTTTTTATGTGTCTCAGCAACTCTAAAAAACTATTGATGCTATTGCTACCTGCTAGCCTGGGCACTAGTTTAGTGGCCCAGGCCACAGTGCGCTTGCCGGCGTTGGTCGGCAACCACATGGTGGTACAGCGCGACGTGCCGGTGCCCGTGTGGGGGTGGGCCGCGCCCGGCGAGCAGGTGGCGGTGACGTTCCGGGGGCGCAGCTACCAAGCTACCCCCAATGCGGCGGGGCGGTGGCAGGTGGCCCTACCCGCCACGCCGGCCGGTGGGCCGTACACAATTACCATCAAAGGGCAGAACACCCTTACGGTAGACGATGTGCTGGTAGGCGACGTGTGGCTGGCCTCGGGTCAGTCGAACATGGAGCTGCCGCTACGCGACAAAAACGCGCCTGCGCCCGGTGCCTACCCGCTTATCCTGAACGCTGAGCAGGAAGTAGCCATGGCCGACTTTCCGCAGATTCGGCAGTTTACGGTGCAGAAAGTGGTGGCCTATCAACCCCAAGCCGAGAACGAAGGCTACAACTGGCAGGTGTGCAGCCCCGCCACAGCCGGCAGCTTTTCGGCCGTGGCGTACTTTTTTGCCCGCGACTTGTACCAGCGCTACCACGTGCCCATCGGGATAATCAGCAGCCCTTGGGGTGGCACACCGGCCGAAGCCTGGGTGAGCGCCGAAGCCCTGCAACAATTGCCCGATTTTCAGGCCCCGGTGGCTGCTTTAGCGCAGCGTCCTGCTCGCCCTGCTACCTTAGAAAAAGACGCCCAGAACACGTCTACGGTGCTCTACAATGGCATGATTGCACCCTTGCAGCCTTACGCGCTGAAAGGCGTTATCTGGTACCAGGGCGAAAGCAATACCGGCCGGGGCGCGCAGTACCGCACGCTGTTTCCGGCCCTTATCCGCGATTGGCGCGCCCGTTGGGGAGCCGAGCTGCCTTTCTTGTTTGTGCAGCTCGCCAACTTCACCAAGACCCTACCCCTCCCCGGCCCTTCTGATTGGGCCGAGGTGCGCGAAGCCCAGGCGCTTGCCTTGGCCCTACCCCGCACGGGCATGGCCGTGGCCATCGACCTAGGCGACCCCGACGACATCCACCCCGCCAACAAGCAGGACGTGGGCCACCGCCTGGCCTTGGTAGCGCGCCAGGTTGCCTATGGCGACAAGAAGGTAGTAGCCGCGGGCCCTACCTTCCAACGCATGCGCGTGAATGGCAACCAAGTACGCCTGACGTTTGGCAATACGGGCTCGGGCCTGATGCTGAAAAGTGGCACGACGACGCTCAGTGGTTTTGCTGTGGCCGGCGCCGATGGGCAGTTTCACTGGGCCGCGGCTACCCTAGCTGGCTCGAACGAGGTGGTGCTAACCTGCGCTGCCGTACCTACCCCGGTGGCCGTGCGTTATAGCTGGGCCAACAACCCGCTTGGCAACCTTTACAACCGCGAGGGCTTGCCCGCCGTGCCTTTCCGGACCGATGCGCCAACGGGCACGGCTAGTAAGCCTTAAGTACTATGTTTTCTCTTTCTTCTTGCATGAAATACGCTTTCCCCTCCGTGCTGCTTCTGGCGCTGTCACTGCCAACTTTGGTCGTAGCGAAGCCGAAGCCTACTACCTTCTACCCCGCCGACAACCAGTATATTCAGTACACCGGGCGCATCGATTTCAGCGACGTTAAAAAGCCTCGTTGCTGGGCGCCAGGGACCTATTTCACGGCTCGGTTTTCGGGACCGTCTTGCGCGGTAGTCGTCAACGACGAAATGCTGTGGGGCAAGCACAACTACCTAGAGGTGGTGGTGGACGGCAAGCCGAAACGCCTACTCCTCACGGGGAAGGAAAACACGGTGACGGTAGCCGAAAACCTGCCCGGCAAGGTGCATACGCTCACCGTGTGCAAAAACACCGAATCGAACATCGGCTACCTGGAGTTTGTGGGGTTGCGTTGCGCCAAGCTGCTGCCTCCGGTGGCCCGCCCCACGCGGCGCATCGAATTCATTGGCAATTCCATTACCTGCGGGGCTAGTAGTGATGAATCGTCGGTGCCGTGTGGCAAAGGGAACTGGGAAGATCAGCACAACGCCTACCAGGCCTATGGCCCTACTACTGCCCGCGCCTTGGGCGCCGAGTGGCAACTCACGGCTGTGTCGGGCATTGGTCTGATGCATAGCTGCTGCGACCTGCCCTACGTCATGCCCCAGGTATACGACAAAATCAACACGCGCGAGAACCTGCTGCCGTGGGACTTCAGCCGCTACCAGCCCGACGTGGTGACTGTGTGCCTGGGCCAGAACGACGGCGTGCAGGACTCGACTGCGTTCTGCCGCAACTACCTGTCGTTCCTTCAGAAGCTACGTCGGCATTACCCAAAGGCGCAGGTAGTGTGCCTCACCAGCCCTATGGCCGACGCTCGACTCACAGCCGTGTTGCAGCGCTACCTGACGAGCGTGGTTGCCCAAGTTAACGCGGGCGGCGATGCAGCCGTGCATAAATTCTTCTTTTCGCGCAGCTATACCAGCGGCTGCGACAGTCATCCTAGCACAGCTGAGCACCAATTAATTGCGGCTGAGCTCACTGCCTACCTAAAGAGCAGCTTAGGCTGGTAAACAGCACGGGTCTCTTCTTTTTTTCAACTGTAAGAAACGGCGGTTTTCCGGCGGCTCTACAACTAGCATTTACTACCTACGTGACACAGTTCAACCAACAACACAACCTATGGGGTATCGACCTGGGCGGTACCAAAATAGAAGGAGTCATCCTGAAGTCAGCCCAAGAACCTGAGGTCTTGTTTCGGCACCGCGTGCCTACTGGGGTAGCCCACGGCTACGCCCATATCCTAGGCCAGGTAGCCCAATTGGTGGACCACCTGGAAGCCGCGGCCGGCTACCGCGCCGACCAAGTAGGCATCGGCACGCCGGGCACCACCATCCCGAAGTCGGGGTTGATGAAGAACTGTAACGCGACGGTGCTCAACGGCCAACCCGTGCGCGCCGACCTGGAACAGCTACTGGGCATGCGCGTAGTTATGGCCAACGATGCCAACTGCTTTGCCCTGGCCGAAACCCAGCTGGGTGTGGTGAAGCAGCAATTCCCCGACGCCAAGGTAGTGTTCGGCATTATCCTCGGCACGGGGGTAGGCGGCGGCTTAGTTGTGAACGGGCAAATCCTGGGGGGCTACCACGGCATTGCCGGCGAGTGGGGCCACAACTACCTAGATGCGGCGGAAGGCGACCCTTGCTTCTGCGGCAAAACGGGCTGCAACGAGAGCATTTTGGCAGGCCCAGCCCTGGAGCGGTACTACGCCCGCCACAGCGACCAGCCGCGCACCCTCCCGGAAATAGTTGAACGCGCCGCCCACGGCCACGATGCCGTGGCGACCCAAACCATGGAGCGCCTCGCCCATTTTTTCGGCCTCGCGCTCAGCAACGTCATCAACCTGCTCGACCCCGATGTGATTGTGATTGGCGGCGGGGTAGGCAATATCGATTGCCTCTACGAAGCCGGCATCGCCAACGTGCAGCAACACATTTTTGACCATCAGTTTGAGGCCCCGGTAGTTAAGCCGCTCCTCGGCGACAGCGCGGGTGTGTTTGGCGCTGCCTACCTGGTTGCGGAGCCTGTGCCGGCCCCAGTGGATGCAGTCTAATCTAGGCTATTGCTGATCAGATACGTCGCATGGCCCTGCTTAGGCAAAGCCATTTTAGCAACGTCTTCACTTAATTGTATCCTCCGTTTTCTATGACAATTCATCCTATACTTTCCCGGCAACTCTTCTTTGTGTACTTGCTGTGCTGGGCGCACTTCGCTTCCGCACAAATACCTTCTGAACTGGGAAGAGAGCGGTATTTGATGGATGCAAACTGGCGCTTTGCTTTGGGACATCCCTTCGATACCAACCAGGATTTCACCAACGGCACTAGCTACTTTTCCTACTTCGCCAAGGCCGGTTACGGCGACGGCGCAGCTAGTCAGACGTTTGACGATCGGGCCTGGCGCCAGCTCAACTTACCGCACGATTGGGCCGTGGAGTTGCCGTTCGATAGCACCGCCCAGGCCAGCCACGGCTACAAGGCCATTGGCCGCAACTTTCCTGCTACCAGCGTGGGGTGGTATCGCAAGACGTTTCGCATCCCGGCCGGGGACCTAGGGCGCCAGCTTAGCCTGGAGTTTGATGGCGTGTACCGCAACTTCAAGGTATGGGTGAACGGCCACTACCTCGGCAACGAGCCTAGCGGCTACAACAGCTTTCGGTACGACATCACGGACTACCTCAACTACGGCGGCAGCAACGTGGTGGCGGTGCGGGTAGATGCCACGATGCCCGAAGGGTGGTATTACGAAGGGGCAGGTATTTACCGGCACGTATGGCTCACGAAAACCAACCCCGTGCACGTAGCCCCCAACGGCACGTGGGTAACAACCAAAGTAGCCGCTACGGCCGCCACCGTCACGGCCCGCGCCAACCTTCTAAACGAGAGCAAGCAAACCCAAACCTGCGCTGTTACGCAAACCATCCTCGACGCCCAAGGACGCGTAGTAGCCACCGGAAAGCAAGACAGGGTAGCCTTACTACCCTTTCAGCAGCAAGAAATTACGCTGACGTTGCCAGTAGCCAATGCCACCCTATGGAACCTGGAATCGCCTTACCTATATACACTGCGCACAACTATTCTCGTGGGCAACCAAGCGGTAGACCGCTACGACACGCCCTTTGGTATTCGAACCATTCGGTTTGATGCCAAGGAGGGCTTTTTCCTGAATGGCAAGCCAGTGAAGCTGAAGGGCACCAACAACCACCAGGACCACGCCGGAGTGGGCACGGCCCTACCCGATGAGTTGCAGTACTTCCGCATTAGGGCCCTGAAAGCCATGGGCTCGAACGCCTACCGCTGCTCGCACCACCCCCCTACCCCGGAGCTGCTGGCCGCGTGCGACCAGCTTGGCATGCTGGTGATTGACGAAAACCGCCTGATGGGCACCAACTACCAGATGCAGGAAGACTTGCACGACATGATCGTGCGCGACCGCAACCACCCGAGCATCATCAGCTGGTCAATTGGCAACGAGGAGTGGGGCATCGAAAACAGCATCATGGGGGCGCGCATTGCCACTACCATGCAGGCCTACGTGCATAGCCTCGACTCAACGCGGCTTTGTACGGCTGGTGTCAGCGGGGGCTTTCGGAGTGGCATTTCGGATGTACTGGAAGTGATGGGTTACAACTACTTAGGCAACGGCGACATTGATGCGCACCACCGGCAGTTTCCCAATCAGCCCGGCATGGGCACAGAGGAAGGCTCTACGTTTGCCACCCGCGGCGTGTATGTAACCGACCCGCAGCAGCACTACCAAGCCGCCTACGACCAAAAGCCCCGGCCCTCCTTCTACAGCATTGAGGAAGGATGGCGCTTCTACGCCGAGCGGCCCTACCTGGCCGGCATGTTCATTTGGACGGGCTTCGATTATCGGGGCGAATCTACGCCCTACCAGTGGCCGTCGGTTACGTCCTACTTTGGCATGATGGACGTGTGCGGCTTTCCGAAAGACAACGTTTACTACCTCCGGTCGTGGTGGAGCCAGCAGCCCACTCTGCACCTGCTACCACACTGGAATTGGCCAGGCCGCGAGGGGCAGCCTATAGACGTGTGGGCCTACAGCAATTGCGATGAAGTGGAGCTATTCTTAAACAAGAAAAGCCTGGGCAAAAAAGCTGTTCCCCTGAACTCCCATGTAGCCTGGAAGGTCAACTACGCGCCAGGTACGCTGGAAGCGCACGGCTACAAAAATGGCCGGCAAACGTTGACGGAGGTTGTGAAAACAACAAGCCAAGCCGCTGCTATACAGCTCACTTCCCACAAAACGACGCTTAAGGCCGACGGCGAGGACTTGGCTGTAGTCACAGTGGCCCTCGCCGACCGACACGGCCTCACCGTGCCAACCGCCGCCGAGGAAATGACTTTTTCCGTTACTGGCCCAGCCAAAATTATCGGTGTTGGCAATGGCAATCCTACCTCCCTGGAAAAGGAGAAATTTGTGGAGACCATCCAGATGGTGGCTATCCAAAAACTACAAGAAGCGGCCGTGTCTAGTGTAGCAGAAGGCGTAGCGGCCAGGATGCACAACCAGCCCGCTGCTTGGCAGCCCGCTTTCGTGCAGCGCGACTATAAAAAACTGGCTCCCGCCTACCGTCACCAAGGCAGCTTCGAGTTGCCAACCACTTTTGCTGATGCGCAGGTCACGTTCTTCTATAATAGCATTGGCCAATCGCAACACATTTATATCAATGGCCAGGAAATAGCGAAAGACTTGAAGCAGAGCGCGGAAGGTGACGTATTTCGCCTACCCTTATCCCTACTGAAGCCGGGCCGGAACACCCTTGAGATAGTAGCAACTCCCCTGACCAAGGAACACGACTGGGATGTGGTGAATACCAACCCCGGCACCATTCAGGTGTTCACGCCGGCGGCCCCCTGGAAACGGAAGGCGTTTAATGGCTTAGCCCAAGTGCTGATTCAGACGACAAAAGAGTCTGGTGCAATTACGCTCACGGCCACTGCAAAAGGCTTGAAAACGGCCACGCTAAAGCTGAAAACGGACAAAGCGCCCACTCGCCCCGAAGTGCTGTAACCGAAAGCCTCTGCCTAACGAAGAAGCTAATTGCAGTACTAAAAACGGTCCTGCTACGACAAGCGTAGCAGGACCGTTTTTAGTACTGCAATTAGCTCTAAGAATTACTTCGTCTGGGGCTTCAGTTTAGTTTGCAACGCTTCCAACGCCGCCGCCAGGTAGACCAGGGGTGCATTCCAGTTAATAGCAATTTCGTTGGAAGCGTAGGAGCACACGGTATCGGAGTAGGCTAGGGCAGGCAGCGCGGAGGGGTAGGCGCAGCCGTCCTGGCGGCCCGGGTTGGGGCCGCCTACCAACAAGCCCGGCACCGGTGCGGCTATGCCATCGGCTTCCGAGGGCCGGTGGTGCGGGTGCTGCGGCGACTTAGTCCCACTGCCCGTGAGAAAGCTGTAACCGGTGGCATTGCGACCCAACAGGTAGTCGAGGTTGGATAGCGCCGCTTGCAAGTACTGCGGGTTGTTGGTGACGCGGTACGCCTGGATAAGAAGGATTCCCTGATTAGCTGCTGTGGCACTCCCGCCCCAACTGTAATCGGTAGCCGTTTTGCCCATCACCGTTTGGTACGCCTGGGCCGTGTAGTTCTGCTGCAACGCATCAGCGGCGGTACGCAGGCGGGCTTCCAGCTTAGGCATAGCTGGGCGGGCAACGGGCGTAAGGGTAGCCTTGTTGCGCACCAATGAGTAGTAGGCCAACGTCCGTACCTGATTCCAGGTGGGTAGGAGCACGTGCTCATCGGGAAACAGCGGCACAGCCGAGTAGTAGCGGTCCTCTTTGGTAGTGATGTATAGCTCGGCCGCCGCCCATATAAATTCGTCCTTCACAGAATCATCGCCGTAGGCACCCGTCACAATGGGCGGCTGAAACTGCTTGTTCATCTCGTCCTGCTGGTAGAGCACGGCCGGATGCACCTGCGCCCAGTCCCACGCCTGTCGCGATGCCCGCAAACAGGAGTCGGCCAGCCCCGGCAGCTGCCGATCGAACCGGCGCAGCACGCGGCTAGCCTGGGCCAGCACGGCGGCAAAGTCGAGCGTGGCGGCTGTGCTTTTCTGCACTACATAGCGCGGGGTAGTCACTTGGTCGGGCATCACCATGCCATCAAATGAGGCGTTGGTCAGCTTGTGGTACACGCCGCCGTCGTTGGGGTCCTGCATGGTCAGCATCCAGCGTAGGTTCCAAAGGGCTTCGTCCAGCACGTCGGGTAGGGCGTTTCGGCTCTCAGGAATGTTGGCTTTGAGCTGGGTGCAATAGGCCGGAAACTCCTCGTACAACGACAGCAGCGTGCCCATCGTAATGCCCGAGTTCACGATGTACTTGTTGTAATCCCCCGCATCGTACCAGCCGCGCGGCGATGACAACACCGTACCAGCCGGACGCGCGGCGCTGGCCGCCGAGGTGTGCACCAGCACCCGCGTGTCGGGATGGCCGGCGGGGCGGTTCCACTGGCCCGCATAGGCGGTTGGTAGTGGCGTCGCGGTTCGTTGGTAGTAGTAACCCTTCAGCGCAGCCTGTGCTACGCCTTCGTGCACCTTAGGCTGAATGCGAAACGAGTAGGAATAGCCAACTTTCGGCACCAAGACCACAAACGTACCCGACCGGGTAAGCGCCGAAAAATCAGCGACTCGCGTTTGCTGTTCGGCTGATTCTGCCGTGCGCAGCTCGCCTAGCTGCCCGGTAAAAACTATAGTGGCCCGGTCGGGCGTGGTGACGTAAAACGGACCAGCCGCCGCCCCTACTACCACGGCTACTTTGGGCGCAGCTGGGTAGAACCCCACTTGGTTCAGCCGAATGCTATCGGTGAGATGCTGCGCAACCAACGGCGGAGTTAGAAGCATCATGTTCAGCAACAGCAGCAGCCTAGGTAGTAAGGGCATATCTTTTTTGATAAACATGTATTTGTACTGTCATGCTAAGCTTGTCGAAGCATCTCTACCGTGAGTAACCAGTCCGCTCGCGGTAGATATGCTTCGACAAGCTCAGCATGATGTTCTATTTAGTTGATTTACACAGAACCTAATCAGTCATCAAGGTAGTGTAAGAGCCAGTATCCAGCGTGAACTGCGCCGTGCCTTTACTCACGGTGATGGGCTTGCCCTCCTGCATGGAGCGCGCTTTATCGGTGGTATAAACACGCAGCTTTTTCACCGTAGCGGGCACGCCCGTGAGCGTCACGCGGCGGGTAGCGCCGTTGTTGACGAGGTGCACCGCATACGTGCCTTTCTGGCTGTTGCCTAGTGCGGCAGCGGCTATATTGGGCCGGTCGGCGGTGATGGGTAGGGTCATTACGTTTTCGGGCGTGGCCGCAAATTGCTTCAGGTTCCAGAACCGCTGGGTAGGCCGCAGAGGCGTGTTGTCACCGAAGATGCCGCCCCCCGCCATGGGCGAGTAATCAGCCGTGAGCTGCCACTGTAAAATGGTAAGCGGCTGGCACACGCTCAGCAGCCGCATATACAGGCTAATTTCCTCCAGCGCGTAGGTCGGCTCCAGGAAGATGCCGGGGTAGCCCCAGGCCTGCGCGTCGATGCTACCCTCGCCCACAATCAGCGGGAGGCGGAGCTGCTCGGCAGCGGCCGACCACTTTTGCAGGGTTTTGGTTTCCCAGCCCCGCCACGAGTGAAACGACACGGCCCCGATGTAGGGGTGCGTGCTGGCGTCCTGCAAGGCAGGCGTCATAAACTCGTAGCTGTTGGCGTCGGAGTTGTCGCCTAGCAACAGCTTGGTTTTCAGGCCCCGGCTAGCAAAGTAGGCACCTAGCCCCTTGATGAGCTGGGCGTGTTCCTGACCAGTCTGGCGGATGTTGATACCGAGGTCCGATTCGTTGAAGGAAAACAGCGCCACGTCCACGCCGTACTGGTCCTTGAGGTACTGAATGTAGTCGGCAATAGACTTATAGCTGGCCTGCAAGTGGTTTGGGTCGAGCGGGTTGCCCCACTTACCATCTGGCCCAGGGCCACTGCCCTTAGCCGGCGTGCCCACCACAGCCCAAGCCGGCGCCGACCAAGCCGAGAGAATAATAGGAATATTTCGCTTGCTGAGCTTCTGTGCCATTTCCATCGACTCGCGCACGTGCGGATCCAGCTTGCCCTGCCGGGCCGCGGCCGTGGGGTCTTGGTCTTGGGCGGGCTGCCACAGCTGCCAGGGCATCTCTACCCGGCCCCAAGCCACACGCATGTTTTGCAGCGAGTAGTCGATTACCTGCGGGTCGGTTTTGGGGTTCTGCAAGCGAAAATTTCCCCCGAAGCCGGCAAACGGGCGGCCGGGTTGCGCCGGGTTCAGCGTTAGCTTAACAGGGGCCCGGTCGATACTGCCAGTGGCTTGAACGGTGAAGGTTTTTTGCGCCGTTTGGCCCCGCTGTACGCTCCCCGTTAGCAAGGGCAGGTAGAACCGATAGTGCGGCCCTTCCTTGTCTTGTTCCTGCTTCAATTCTACAGGCATTGGCTCGCCGAAGGTAATGGTGAGCTGCCGGGTAGGAGCCGTCAGGCGAATGCTGCTGGCGGGGCTGCTTGGTAGCTTGAGGCTGCCGAGCGTGCCCTTCGTTAGCACCGTGCCATTGGCATCCCGTACCTCTACCGTGCTGCTGGCTGGGTAGGCAGCAACGGGAGGCTGCACGCTAAAGTACACACCGCTGCTGTTGGGCATGCTGTTGCGGGCCGTGAGTTGTACCTGCACGCGGGCCTTGCCCGGCCCAGCATCCTGCACAGTCTCCACGAAATCGAGGCTGTCTAGCTGGGTGGTGACGAGTTGCCGGGTACCATCCCGCGTGTACTTGGGGCGTTGGCGCTCCTTGCCGGTTTCGGTTACGTGGCCATCCGTTTTCACGAGGCGTAGGCTCGTCTCAACCTCTAGTAGCTGCCCATCGGTACGAATGCCGGTAAGATTGCCCCAGGGAGCCAATTCCACTTGGGCGGCCGCTTTTTGCGCGGCGGTGCCTAGTAGTAGCAAGTTGGTTGTCAGTAATACTTTCCAAATACGCGGACTAGCGGGTAAATACTTGCGCACCATGCTATCTGTTTTATGTTGTTTTGGTTGATTATTCGTGAGTCAAGTAGTCAAGAGCAGGGATGGAAGCAGAAAAAGCAGCCCGGCGAAGTCGCTGGCTGCTTTTTCTACAATCCACTCATGCACTGACTATTGCGTTAGCATCAACAATACCACGTCGTGGGCGGGCACGGTGGCGGTAAAGGCTTTCTTGGTGGTACCCACATCCTTTTTCATCCACAGGTTGCGGACTTTGTAGGTAGTCTTCGCCGCATTCAGTTCCTGCTTTGATAGGTCGTCGGTGACGGGCGTGGCTTTCCAGTCGAAGCGAACGGGCTGAGGCTTGCGGCTGCGGTTGAGAAACGTAACAGCCCACTTTCCATTTGCCAAAGGCTTCAGCCAGGTTTCCACGCTGTCTTTGCTGGCATACTTGAAACCTTGTATCCCTAGCTTGTCTTGGTTTACGGCAAGCACCTCCCGGTTGGTGAGGATGTCGGTGGTTTCCTTGCTCATCTTGCGCAAATCGTTGCCCGTAATGAGCGGCGAGGCCAGCATCGACCACATCGTAAAGTGCGCCCGGTCCTCGTTTGCAGGCATGCCGTTGCCTACCTCCAGCATATCGGGGTCGTTCCAGTGGCCGGGGCCAGCGTACTGCCGCAGTCCCTCCTGCTTGTCGAGAATAGCCATGACGCCAAACGATTTCCATGTGCCATGGTCCTCGATGCAGTCGAAGCAGTTGTAGATGTCGCCGGTGGTGCGCCACAGGTGTCCTACCGTCTGGCCCCAGGTCCAGGGCGTGTCGTTGCCCCACTCGCAGATGCTGAGCACCATCGGCCGACCAGCTTTGCGCAGCGCCGCCGTAATGGTTTTGTAGGCGCCTTCAGCCTTTAGGCCCTCCGTGTTGCACCAGTCATACTTCAGGTAGTCAACTCCCCAACTGGCGTACTGCTGGGCATCCTGAAACTCGAAGCCCCGGCTGCCGGGCCTACCTCCGCAGGTCTGGGAGCCCGCATCGGAGTAGATACCTAGCTTTAAGCCCTTGCTGTGCACGTAGTCGGCCAGAGCCTTCATGCCGGAAGGGAAACGGTCTTTGTTGGGGTGGATGAAGCCCTGCGCATCCCGCTCGCCGTGCCAGCAGTCGTCGATGTTGATGTAAGTGTAGCCGGCGTCCTTCATACCAGAAGAGACCATAGCGTCGGCCATTTCTTTGATCATTTTCTCGTCTACGTTGCAGGCAAACTTGTTCCAACTGTTCCAGCCCATGGGCGGAGTCAGAGCGAGTCCTTCGTATTTAGTGTAGTTCTGTACGTAGTTGTTGCCCTGACCAAATCCTGGAAAAGAGAAAGCCAGGCCAAGGAGAAAGAGTGCTGTTTTTTTCATTAAAAGGTTGTATGCGATTGTGTTATCTGCAAAGCCAACGTGCTACAGGCCTCAGGCCGTCTGGTTTTACTAGACCAGTATACAGTTGTAAAACGATGGTGCAGCTTTGGGTAGATGAAGAGGGTAGGAAGTCGATTTACGCCGTCTGACTTTAGTCCTTCAGTACTATCCGGAAGTTGTCGAAGGATATATCCGCGTTCAGCGCACCATCGCCGTGAAACAGGAATTTGAATTCGTGCTGCGCTTTAGAAGGCGCTAAGGGCGTGTTGATAATGTCGCTCAGCTTGATAGACATCGTGCTCCACTTGCCACGGGTATTAAATGGCACCACGGGTTTCCACTGGTAAGTATTCACGTCGCCAGCATTACCGTCAATCAGGAATTTGATAACGTTGTTGTTGAAAGGCTTTAAGGTATTCACCTCAAACTTGAGCACATAGTTGCCTGGGTTAGCTACTATATCATTGGAAACAACGAGATTGTTGGCCGTAAACTCGGTCCATTCCCAGGCGCCAATTGCTTTATTAACGCGCAGGTATTTGCCGTTGATAGGACCCGGCGAAGCAGCATCCGTAATGTAATCTTCGCCGCCCCATAGGCTGCCGCCTGTATCATACCCAAACAGGATGTTGCGGTCGTCCAAATATTGTCCGGGTACGGAGCGTTCTATCCCGTTGGCATCCACCACTTTCACGGTAGCGCCTTTGGTGGCGGAGGTAGGCACCATAAAGTACACCGAATCGGAGGTGGCCCGGGTGATGGCAACGGGAGCACCTGCCCACGTAAGCTTGCCTTGCTCAGTCGTTACGCCATAGAGGTCGAAGTTTTTCCCGACAATCGCCATCCGTTGCCCCGCAGGCGTGTACTCGTTGCTCATGCCCGTTATGACCAGTGCCGGAATAGCTACCGTGTATTGGGTTTCGGCAGAGCCCGCACCCGTTGTGACGGTTACTTTGTTACTGACATCTTTGGGTATTGCCCGCGGGACGCGTAGCGTAATTTCTGAGGAGGTAATGTAGGCGTCTTTCAGGTCGGCTTCCACATCGTTGAACAGCACTTTCTGGACGTTGCAGAAGTTACTACCCTGAATAATAACCCAATCGGCCAGGTTACCTGAAGCCAGGGTTGCGGTGCGGTCGGTAGGCGTACTTACCTGACTAACGGTTGGCGTGCCACCGCACACATTGTCGTCCTCCTTTTCGCAGGAGGAAAAAGCTAGCAAAGCAGCCAGCAAACCAAAAGAGCCTGCTTTGCTAAGAGAAGTATAAGAGTTCATTGTGTTGTGTGAGAAGGATGAAGTGTGACCCGCAGGCAGCTTCCGCAGCACCAACCAGCGCTGCGGAAGTCGCCTGCCCAATGCCTACCAGCCGGGGTTGTTGCCGCCGATGAGCTTGTTGGAGTTGACCTCCGAAATCGGAATCGGGTACAGCAAGTGCTTCGGCTGCCGGCGCTTAATCACGTTGTTCTCGTCAATATCAATGGCATTCATCACAGGTAGGTAGATGCCCCAGCGCAGCAAATCCCAGCGCCGGTCGCCTTCCAAGGCTAGCTCACGGCGGCGCTCTTCCAGCACAAACGAGCGGAACTGCTGCTGATTAAGGCTGCCTACCTCCGTGGCACTATTGCGCCGACGAATCTGATTAACGGCGTCCCTTGCGGCGGCAGTTGGGCCGCTGTTCACTTCGTTGTCGGCTTCTGCAAAAATTAAGAGCACATCGGGGTAGCGCAGCAGCGGGAAGTGGAAGTCACCCAAGGTGATGTTGTTTTTAGACACCGCCTCAAACTTGCGCAGGCGGGCAATCCGGCCATCATCCAGACCCGATACGTCGGTGGGCTGGTAGCCATACTTGGTGCGTTTAGCCTCGGCAGCCGGGCTGGAGTCCACCCCCTCCACTACAGAGCTGTCGCTTAGCGGGTAATAGTGAAACTGCGTGTTGCTCCACATTTTCCAGCGGTGCAGCACCCCGTCGGTGATGCGCTGGTCTTTCTCCTCAAAGTTGTGGTACCATTGGTAAGATGTACCAATCCAGCCGCCTTCCAGCTGGTCGGCCTTCGTGGGGTCGAGGCGGCCGCGACGGAACAAGGAAATCTCGTTGCCGAAATCTGGGTTTTCGGAGAGGCTTTGCACCGACCAGATATGCTCGCCCCGGTTACGGTTGCCCACCGTCCACACCTCGGCATGCGACGGAAACAGGTAGTACTCGCCGCTGTTCATCACTTCCTGCGCTTTATCGCGGGCCAGCTTGAAGTACTCGGCTGCGTTTAGGCCTTCTAAGCCCGCTACAACTGCTTTGTTGTGCGTGATGGGCTGCGGATTCAGCAGTACTTTTTCACCATCTACTAGCTGAAAGGCTTTCCCGCCCATCACCGTGACTTGGCCGCCGGGTAGAGCACCCGATGCCATGGTGAGGTATACCTTTGCCAATAAGCTGCTGGCAGCACCCTTGCTGGGGCGGCCTGGCTCGTAGCCGGCATCCTTGGTCGATTTTAGGTTGGCTTCTGCCAGCTTCAGGTTATCGATAATGAAGGCGTATACATCCTTCACCGGTGTGCGAGGCTGTTGTGGCTCGGCGCCCTCGGTCACGGCCTTTTCAAATAACGGCACGGCACCGTAGCCACGCACGAGCATAAAATACGCCCAACCGCGCAGGAAATACAGTTGCCCGAGCGCGTTCTTTTTCACGGCCTCGTCTTCTGTCGCTATAGCGTTAACGCGTGAGATACCGAAGTTGCAGCGGTGAATCAACGTATAGGGGCCATTCCAGCCGTAGTCGATACCCCAATAGGACTGGTAGTTGCCGGCACCCACGTCGCCGAAGGCCCAGCTAGGCCCCGTCGCATCGTCTGAGTCGTAGTCCCACAGGTTCGGAAACGGGCCGTAGCGGAACATGGAGCCAGACGCCAGCGTATTGAGTGCCCCATTGGCAATAAAGTTGACGTCGGTTACCTGGTCGGGCGTAACAAAATCCAGCGGCTTTTCTTCCAGAAAATCGGTGCACGCGGTGCTGGCAAGCGAAGCAGCAAACAGGAGGGCAAGTACTTGTATCTTTTTCAT
>NZ_CP043648.1:0-91034 GCF_014217645.1 Hymenobacter sp. NBH84 | reverse complement strand
TTGGCCAATTTCGCAGGGTGTGAACGAGTTGTTTAAAGTTTCCTTTTATCATTGTTCGTAGAAGTGGAAAAGGAGTATTGTTCTTAAATAATCATCCTCTATAAAGCTAGCGGCAGCAATAGTCCTCTTCACCTCTGCATACAAGCAATCTAAGGTTGCCCAAAGGGTCGCTTCATCGCAAGTACTTGCCTTGACAATTAGATTAGATTCATCGATAACTGTCTTGAGCATCCGATTTGCATGGTTCATGCGCTCTACCTCAAAAATCTTTGCATAACGCTTGAATGTTCTTATGAAGCCAACGCTGACTTGTTCTGCGTTCAGCCTGCCTTCAATAGAAGCCATTGTAGATTCAATTGATGAATTCTTAGTCACAACTTGCAAGTACTTGTCGAAATCATCTCTGCTAATCGATTTTTTTCGCTTAAGTGTCTCGAAGTCCACTATCACTTCTTCCACATTGCTCTTCTTTCTGACTTCGTCGAATATGCTTTTATATAATGGAACAATCTGATATTTAGCACCTGGAAATTTGGCATCAATGAAGTCCGCTAACTGTGCTTTCGCTAGTTGGTCATGGTGGTTAATATCTAACTCCCCTAACTTGAAAAACATTAAATCCTTGAAATCTCCAAGGTCACTCAATGAGTGTTCCGCCTTTAATGCATCGATGATTGTGTTTAAATCTTTATCACACAATTGATTGCAACAGAACCCTGAAATATCTACGCAACTTATATCATTAGAAAGCTTACCCTTTATTCTTGAATTAGTAACAAATGTTAGGGACAATACATCCCCTTTGTGTTTGATGATATTATCATATAATTTACCTATAAAAGAGTTTAAAGGACCATTTTTACCGCTTTCTCTCTTGATTAGCGCGTTAACAGTCCAATGAGCGGCCTTTTCGGTCTTAGTTTTAACTTGATAAAATGATATTTTCTTTGGGTCAGAGCTAGAGTCAAAAACGATAATATCATCATGGTATTCAAAACTGACTAAATAGTCTTCTGGCTTAGCATGAAGTTCTAATATTTTAGTAATTGCCCAATTCTTTTGAAAATCGAATCTATTGGAAGCCATTGGGCCGCTGTTCTCCCTCGGCACCACAGAAAATACCCTATCCTTTATATTCATGCTTTATGGCAGGTTGCTTGCAGAGAGTCGCAAGTTTTGGGCAATGCTAAGCATAAAAGTCAGATGTATCGCTCCCTCCAAGGGCATGTGATAAAAGTTACAAACCAGTACTAGTAAGGGTGTTGTTAAACAAATAGGGGAAAACCTCCGACTCAGGGGCGCAAGCAACTGATTTTCGAGCGCAACTCCTTGTTAAACAATTTAATGCATGATGCAATAGGGCGAGCGATAGTGTAAACGTTCGTTTTCGCTCGTCTTTTCCGATTGGGTTAAGGAGCGTGTAAAACTATCATCCCTCGCTACTCTTACGGCGCATTTGAACCTTATCACTAGCAGTCAAGCTAATTGGCATCCGAGTCGGAGGTTTTCCCCTGTTTGTTTAACAACACCCAACCATGGGCAAGGACATGCATCCGGCGAGTCTGCGCGGCCCGGTGTTGCCCCTGGATTCGGTACTGCAGCGGGTGGAGCGCCGCAACCCCGCCGTGCAGCAGTACGCTTACCAGGCCCAGGCCAAGGAAGCGGCCGTGGCCGGCTACAACAGTTGGGAAGCCCCCAAAGTCAGCGCCGGGCTGTGGATGACGCCCTACAACCAACGCAAGGCCCGCGAGCTGAGCGGTATGAATGGCGGGGCCGGCAGCAACCAGCTGCAGGGTCAGGCCATCGTATCGGTGGAGCAGATGATTCCCAACCCGGCTAAACAGCGTGCCCGGCGTGAGTACCTGAGCAGCCAGGCGGCCTCGGTGCTCGCCGACCAACAGTACCGGCTGGTGCAGCTGCGCGCGCAGGCCAAGACGCTATACGTGGAGCAGGCCGTGCTCACTCAAAAGCTGGCCGTGCTGGACGAGAACGAGGAATTGCTGCGCTTTCTCATCAAGCTGGCCGAAGCGCGCTACCCCTACAACCAGGCCACGCTGCCCAGCATCTACGACGCCAAAGCCCGGCTGGAAATGCACCTCAACGACCACCGGCAGGCGTCGGCCCTGGCCGCGCAAAACCTGATTGCCCTGAATACGCTCATGAACCGGCCGCGCAACGAAGCCTTTGCCGTGGACACGGCTGTACTGACCACCCAAACGCTCGCCCCTACGCCGGTCGATACGGCCGCGCTGGCCAGCCGCCGCAGCGACGTGCGCAGCTTAGACCGGGCCCTGACCACCGTGCGCCTGAGCCAGAACCTGGAAGCCAGCCGCCGCCTGCCCGACTTCGGTGTGCAGTTCGACCACATGCCTTTCCTGGGCACGGGGGCCAATCAATTCACGCTGATGGGCTCCGTGAGCTTGCCGCTGGTGCCCTGGGCAGCGCGGGAGTACAAGGCCAACACCGCCGCCCTGGGTTTAGAGGCCCAGGCCCTGCGCAAGCAGCGCGAAGACGTACTCAACGAAGCCGCCGGCCGGCTGGCCAGCCTGCAAACCGACCTGGCACTACGCCGTGACCAGACCCGCGCCTTTGAGCGGCGCATCCTGCCCGCCCTGCGCAAAAGCTACCAGGCCACCATGCTGGCCTACGAGCAGAATACCGGCCAGCTGTTTCAGGTGCTCGAAGCCTGGACGACCCTGAAAAGAACCCGGCTGGAATACCTGGACAACCTGCAACAACAACTCACTCAGCAAATCGCATATGAAAAAGAGCTGGAACAATAGCCCTAGGCGGGCCCGGCTCGTGCTGCTGGCCCTGCCGCTGACTCTGCTGCTGGGCGCCTGCCAGTCGGATAAAAAGCCCCTGGGAGCGGTCGGCACTGCGGAGGCACCGGCCGCCGACGCGCACAACCACGAAGCTGCGGGGGATGTGTATACCTGCCCCATGCACCCGCAAATCATTCGGGATAAGCCCGGCCAGTGCCCCATCTGCGGCATGGACTTGGTGAAAAAGCCCAAGGCCGACGGTGCTCAGGCCCCGGCCAGTGGCACCCTACAGAACCTGCTCAATTCGCCCGATGCCACGGTCGTTTCCACCCAGGCCACGGTGTACCCGTCGGCCAGCACCCCGGACCTTACGCTGACCCTGACCGGCCGGGTGGAGTACGACACGCGCCGCACGGAAGTCATTGCCGCCCGCTTTGGGGGGCGGGTGGAAAAGCTGCTCGTGCGCTACAACTACCAGCCCGTCAGCAAGGGCCAGAAGCTGCTCGAAGTGTACAGCCCCCAACTGGTGACGGCCCAGCAGGAGCTGATTTTCATCCTCACCAACGACGCGGAGAACCAGACCCTGCTGCGGGGTGCCCGCCAGAAGCTGCGCCTGCTGGGTTTGACCGACGCGCAAATCAACCAAACCATCGCCACCCGCAAGCCCAGCTACAGCGTGGCCATCTACAGCCCCTACTCGGGATACGTGGTCGAGCAGCCGGCCCAGCCCGGTGGGGCCCTGCCACCTCCGCCGGCCCCGGAAGCGGGCGGCATGAACAGTGGTGGGGCAGACCCTATGGCGGGCGGTGCTCCTTCCCTGAGCAGCGCCTCGGCCGCTGCGTCCCTGCCGGCCGAAGCCGGTCTGACGCTTACCGAAGGCGCCTACATCACGGCGGGCCAGACCTTGTTTCGGGTGGTCAACACCCGGCAGGTGTGGGGCGTGTTCGAGCCCCAGCCCGACGAGCTGGCCGCCCTGCAGGTGGGCCAACCCATTCGGGTACTGCCCGAAAACAACCCGGCGCGGGCCCGCACGGCGCGCATTGATTTGATAGAGCCCTTCTTCCGCGAAGGGGCCCGCACCGGCGCTGTGCGGGTTCACCTCAGCAATGCCGACGAGCGCCTGCGCAGTGGCGCCCTGCTCACGGGCACGGTCAGCGTGCCAGCCGTCGGCGGGCTGTGGCTGCCCCGGGCGGCGGTGGTGGACCTGGGCAACCGCCAGGTGGCCTTTGTGCGCCGCGGCGGGGCCTTTCAGGCCGTGCCGGTGCAGACCGGCCGCCGCAGCGCCGAGCGGGTGCAAATCCTGCAGGGCCTTACCACCCAGGACGCGGTGGCAACCAACGCCCAATTCCTCGTGGACAGCGAAGGCTTCGTGCAAACTGCCCCCACGACCAACCAGCCCCAAACCGACTACCGTGATGAATAGCTTCCTTAGACTGCCCCTGCGCTTTGTCGTGCATCGTCTGCCGGCCTTCCTGCTGCTGGCGGGCCTGTTGGCCTTCGGGGTTAGCGCATGCCAGCAAGCTGCCCCCGAGCAGCAGAGTGAGGCTCACGACGGCACCACCACGTACTTTACCTGCCCCATGCACCCGCAAATCGTGCGGGATAAGCCCGGCCAGTGCCCCATCTGCTCCATGGACCTGGTTAAAGCCACCAAACAGGCGGCGGCTAAACCCGCTGCCGCCGTCGCGCCGGCTGCACTCACGCACTACACCTGCCCGATGCATCCCCAAATCAGCCGCAAAGAGCCCGGCAAATGCCCCATTTGCGGCATGGACTTAGTGAAAGCGACCAAAGCGGCTCCAGCAGCAAAGGCCACTTCCGGCACGACAACCTCGGCGCCGGAAGTGATGCTGAGCGCCCAACAGCGGCAGCTGGCAGGCATTCGCGTGGCCGCCTTCGGCCCCTCGGGCAGCGCAGTCGGCAGCACCGTGCTCACGGGCACCATCACCGCCAACGCCAACCAAACCCGCACGGTCAGCAGCCGGGTGGCCGGGCGCGTCGAGCGGCTGTTCGTGCGCCAGACGGGTGAGTCCATTCGGGCGGGGGCCCCGCTGGTGTCCATCTACAGCGAGCAGCTACAGGCCCTGCAACAGGAATACCTCTTGGCCCTGGCCCAGCAGCGGGCCGTGGGGAAGAGTGTCAACCAGTACGGCCGCCTGGTGGCCAGCGCCCGCCAGCGGCTGCGGCTGCTGGGGCTGACCGAGGGGCAGCTGCGCACCCTGGCCGCCACGGGCCGGCCAACTACTTCCCTGACCTTTTACAGCCCGCAGGCGGGCCTGGTGCAAGCCGTGGGCGTCACGGAAGGGCAGTACGTGGGCGAGGGCTCCCTGCTCGTGTCGCTTACCAACCTCTTTTCGGTGTGGGTGGAAGCCCAGCTCTACCCCGAAGAAGTGGCCGGCATTGCGATGGGCCAGTCTGTGCAGGTGCAGGTATCCGGCCGGCCGGATACCTACTCCGGCCGCGTGGTCTTTCTAAGCCCCGAGCGGCAGGCCAACAGCAAGGTCACTTTGCTGCGCGTACTGGTGGCCAACCCCGGCGGGCGGCTGCAGCCGGGCATGCAGGCCAACGTGCGTCTGACCAGTCGGCGCGCTGCGACCAGTGCGCGGACCCTGCCCCAGGACGCCGTGCTGCACGACAGCCGCGGCAGCTACGTCTGGCAGCAGGTAGATGCTGGGGGCCGTTTCCGACGCCTTAACGTCACCACGGGGGCTGAAACAGATGAGACCGTAGCCATTACCGGGGGCCTGGACGCCGATGCACTGGTGGTGGTCAGCGGGGCTTACCTGCTAGAAAGCGAGTATGCTTTGTATCAGGGCACCGACCCCATGGCGGGTATGGATATGGAAAAGCCTACCCCGTAATGGGAAAGGCTAGCAACAGCCAGAGTAGCACGGTAACGCCGGTAAGGAAACCCGCGCAACTGCAGCAGCAGCTTTTTCCTTGCCGGCACTTAGCGGCAATGCACCGTCTTGTCAATTTGTGCTTCGCAGAGTCCGCAAGGTCTCCCCTGTCCATTGCAGTGCTTTTCTATCTTTGCCGGCATTCTACCACGCTTTATTTGCTCCTTAGCCTGATGGTGACTACCCTTGAATTTCCCACTTTCAATGCCGCACTTGGTGTAAATTATGAGGAAGGACTGCGCTTGGTGCGCGGCCATTTGCGCTCCTATGGGTCCGCAGAATTGCCAACATTGCTCGCCCAATGCAGCGAGCTGGGCCAGTCAGTTGATGAAGCTGCATTACATAGCCTTTATTTCGGCCCTTCGGCAAAGCCTAAGCCGGCTCTCATTCGGACTCTGCTAGGAGTATTTGGCTACAATGCGCAGCAAATCGAATTTGAGATGGGCCCAGTGACGGGTCGCCGTCACTTCTTTTTCTTGGATACAGAAGCGGATTTAAGCAAATTCAAAGCTGAGCTAGCTGCTTTTGATGCGCTACCTAACTAGGAGGTCTTGTTCTCAAAGCATGGGTTTGCACGCCTAGCGTGCCTTTGCGGGCTTTATTTTTAAGCTTTTAAGAAACGCATCCGATTGATTTGAAATAATTTAGCATGTTATTCAACCCGCTTCTGAGCCCCTGGTGTCGCCACAACGCCGGGGGTTCCGTGTTTGGCAGGACCTGGCTGGCGTGAAGGCAGGGTTGTAGATGAGGGTATAAACGCGGTTGTTAATGACCTTAAGGCTGTTTTTAATACTTTGATAGCCTTAGGAAGCAACTGCTTTCGGCTGTTCCCGGATTTTCGCTCAGTTGCGCTCGAAACGTCAGCCGCAAGTGTTTCCCTGGATTGAAGGCCTTGCGCAGCGTGTGGGTGCTTTGTGGGCTTTTTAGAGGCCATGAGGAGGGCTGTCGCTTCGTGCTGGCTCGTGAGGGGTGCCTTTGCTTCCTATAGCCAGAAGAGACTCAAATGATAAGATTAGGTCTTAGCTTAGTGGCATAGTAAATAAATGAATTATTATAAGAATAGTGGTATAAAAAAGCAGAAAAGTGCAATCACGGTTTTTTACCTTTTTGGACTTTGTTTTTTGTTCTCCTTGTGCATTTGGGGTACATCCTTACGAGCCTTATATACCTTCTCCGTCGGGCAAACTAGATAGTTGTCTTTTTACTGAATAGTTAAAAATAACATACTAGTTTACTATAAGGAGTAAACGGCCAAAGACTAAGTTCTGGACAGGTAAAAAGTAAGCTTCGGACAGGTGCTGAGGCATCTTAAGCTAAGGTTTGGACAGGTTATCCCCTGAGAAAAGTAAGTTTTGGACAGGCAAAAAGTAAGCTTTGGACAGGCACTTATCCACACAAACCAACGGTAAAAAGTAAGGTTTGGACAGGTACTATCTCGGGGGAAAGCACTGAGTTTCCCGATTCAAAAGCTAAGGTTTGGACAGGTGTTCAAGGCCATCAAACATCGGTAATGTGAGCACTTCGCTAAAACACTAAGGTGGCCGAATACACACCTTAGTGTTTTATACTTTGTTTACTACCTTGCACATCAAAGGTTCACCGCTGCTGCTATCCTCCTATGGCCGATAAACGCATTTCCCGCGCCCCCTCCACCCCCATGCTGGAGCTTGGCCTGAAGTACGAGCCCGAATACCGGGGGGAAGTCAAGCAGCACTGGAACGTCACCTTTGCCCACCAGAAGAAGATTTCTGTTTACGGCAAGCGCATCATGGCGCGGGTCATCGACCAAATCCGCGACAATGACTACCAGCTGCGGGACTTCTACCAACTGCACATCTCCTCCATTATCGAAGGGACGGACATTGATGCCGATACGGCCTACTCGAAAATCAAGGGTGCGCTCTACGAGCTAGCCGACATGAAGTGGGAGTTTGAGAGCATCGACCGCAAGGAATGGTATTTCCGGCACCTGCTTGATACTACCAAAGAGCAGCGGGTCGGCTATAAGGACGGCATCATCACCATCCTGCTCAACCCGCAGCTCGCGCCATACCTGGTGAAGGCCGCCCACTACAGCAAATTCCCGCTGCACGGCTACATGAATCTGAAAAGCTGGTACAGCATGCGCTTTTTTGAAATTCTGGCGGCCTGGCAGGACAAAGGGCGCTGGGAAGTGCCAGTGGAGGAATACCGGCAGTACATGGACTGCTGGCACGAGTACGACAAGCGCGGCCAGGTGAAGAAGGGCAAGGACGGGGAGCCCCTGCTGAAATACCCGAACACCAAGCTGCTCATTGATAACACCATGAAGGAGCCGGAAAAGGAATTGGCCGGCACCGACTACGAGTTTACCTTCACCCCCATCTACGAGACGACCCGGCCCACCCGGGGCCGTAAGAAAATCATCCGCTTTCGGTTTGACTTGAAGAAAGGGCCGGCGCTGAAGGACATCCCGGATTCCTGGCTGGAAAACTCGGCGACGGGCAGCATCATTCAGCGGCTCCGGGAGTGGAAAGTGACTGATGCGAACATTGTCAAATATGCGCCCATTCTCAAGCAGGAAGGCGCCTTGGAGCTGCTGCGGGCCTGGGACCTAAAGAACCGTTCCAATCGCCACATCGACGATAAGCTACGCTACTGCAACGCCGCCTTTGTGCGGGCGGGCAAACAGGCGCTGGAAGATGCCAAACAAGCCAAGCTGGATGCGAAGAAGGAAGCTGCCGAGGCTCATTTAATTGTGCAGCAGGCCCTAAATCTATAGTGGAGCCTCGTACCTAGTGTGGGAGGTCAGGGTGATCTTTAAGCCCCGATTAGGTAAGTTCAGCCGCATTTGACAATGAGAACCGACATCTCCCAATGGGTCATCCACTTCATTCACCGGCGTAATCCAGAAACGGACCCGGCATTCTTCTCCGCAGAACCTGATACGTTTGAGCCACTGGACCAGCCCGATGGTTTCACTTACGCGGGCAAGCCTTTGTTCCTATCGCCCCAATATGACAACGACTGGAACTTAGAGCCGGATGCGTCTGCCTTCGGCGTGCTACGCAAAATCTTGCATGATGGCTTCCTGAAAGCCGGCTGGTCGTACCGGCGCACCAAAGCCGGCCTTTTGCCCACCATCTACGGGCCCAAGGCCGCCGTCTGCTTCACGGAAATGCCGCTGCACGGCTTAATTGACTATGCTATCACCAGAAACTCTGAACTCACAGTGCAGAACTACGGCTTGGCATTCTTGCGGAATGAACTATTCGAGGCCGGAGCGCGGCCGGTCATATATGGCACCAGCTCCCCGCATCGGGAGGCAGATAAAAACGACTCGTTTGGAGGAATTGGACTGCGAACGCTACACTCCTCGCTTGGAATTGGCTTGCGTGAACAGTACCGCTACGTTGCCACCAATCTCACCCGTAAGACGAAGATGGATTGGACCCACGAAAGGGAGTGGCGCTGGGCCGATGTAAACGAACGGTTTGAAGAGCCCGGCATGGCCTTCTTTCTTCAAAACGGTAGCTATAGCTTCAGCAAGCTTATTATTCTGGTTCAGTCAGATAAGGAAGCAAAACAGATTGTTGGGGAGTTGCGCAATCTGTATGATGCTGGCAGTAACAATTATGACCGCGACTACGATAGGGCGCTCATTTCAAACACCGGTGTGCTCTCATTTGAGTCGCTCAGTAAACTGCGCGTAGATATGCAGAAAGTGCGTCTCGATGACCTGCCCTTGCAATCCATTCCTAAAATCAAGCAGGTAATAGTCGAGGCCGCAACCTTGAAGAAAGTGAAGGAAGCGGTTGAGGAAGCCAAGCGCGTTGCCCATGCTGCCTCTCAGGAGTTATTCACCAAAAATGGGGACTCGGGCCCAGCCGGCTTTTCCAATCTGGCTACGCATGATGGCCACTCGGAAATTACACAGGCGCTGCTTCAACTTGAGCACGCCACCGTGGTAGAAGGGAGTTATCTACTCTGTAGCATTACGAACTTCCCCGTTCAAAGCATGGATGTAAACGAAGCGGGAGCACGAGCCGCTGCGAAATACTTAACTGAAGCATTGGGGCAGCCTTTTTATGTAAGGACCGTTTGGGATTAGCTCGTGTGAGTGCAAGTATATAGGTCTCTGGAAGTATCTCTAAAATGCCCAGCGCTGCTATAAAATGGGTAATCAAAGTGCGGATGATACACAGAACCCTCCTTTAACTTAGCTATTAGCAGTAGCTTATACAAGACGCCAGTGAGCTCTTGAGACCCTGTTAAAAACGAGGGCCTGCCCTTCTAAATCGCCTCTACTCATTCAAGGCATCCGCTGCCAATTGCGCAACGGCTAAGGGCAAGGCAGGGCTCTCGTTGTCTTGTATCAACCACGCCGCTGACAATCCCGCGTAAGCCAGTATCCATTGCAGCAGCCGTTCTGGCGACACGTTAGCCGCGGGTGCAACGACCGACACTTGGCGCAGCAGCCGGCCGGGGGCTGTGGGCACCTGGTCGCCGGGATTGCAGAAGATGTTGACGAAGTCAAACGCCCGTTCGCCCACCAATCCCTTGGGGTCGATGGCCACCCACGCGGACCGGCATCAAGCACATTGCCGTGATGCAGGTCGCCGTGCAGGACCGTGACGTGGTGCGGGGTGGCAAGCAACAAACGGGCGACGGCCGCAGCCAGCCGCAGCACGCCACCGTGTTCGCTTGCTTGTTCCAGTGCTTGAAACCACGCTGATAACGGAATGAGCGTCGTGGGATAGGGCTGAGCGCGGGGCGTATGCAGGTTCGCGGCAGTAGCGCAAATAATGCGGCTGGCTTCGTCGTCCCGACCGCTATCGACCAGGGCAGCCAAGTTTGTTGGGCTTTCAATCCGCTCCAGCAAGAGCGCGGCGCCGGCCTGAGCCAAGACGTAGGCGGCGCCTTTGCCAGCCCACCAAACCATCAGGGATGCGCCCCGCTGTTCTTCCAGGGTGCGGGCTATTTTCAGCATGGCCGGCCCGCCGGCATAGCGCACCGGCAATAGGGCGCTGCTGGCGGTATAGAGCGGCGGGCCTTCGGGAATCAAGTCCCAACGAGCGAGGGAAGGCGCAAAAATGGCAAGGCTGGGCATCTTCCGGTTTTACCGTCCGACTGGCGAAATGAGAGAATTGCTGAGCGAGACGACAGCCGTTTTATACTCGCTGAAGAACAAAAAAGTGCTTGACCACGGGAGTCAGGCACTTTTCTTATGAGGTCTCAGCAGTCGCGTGTCCGCTGCAGGATGGGATGCTTACTTCTTGGCCGCATCCGGAACAACCGGCGTTATGACGGCAGCCGTCGTGGGCTTCTTGGCGCAGCAGCTGGCGCCGGGCTTCTCGTCTTTCGAGCACTGCATAGCCGCTTCCTTAGCCGCTTTTTTGTTCTTTTTGCCGGGTTTACCGTCGTTGGCCGAAGCACTGCCAATAGTGGCCAGCAGGGTTAGGGCAAGCAGGAAGTTTTTCATGAATGGGGAGGTAATGGGGTGAAAAGCAAGGTGAAAGTAACTAGCAGCAGCCGCAGGCCCCTTTGCCCTGCTCCTGAATAGGCGGACAGGGCACCGTACCATAAGAGCAATACACGCAGCAGTCACCGGCTAGGGGCTTAAGCACGGTGTGGCAGCTGGTGCATTCGTAAAACCACTGGCAGGCATCAGTGGGCATCTGCTCGGCTTGCGCGTGCTGACATACGGGGCAGGTGAGCACCGAAATCAGCGTGACGGATGGCGTAGGAGTAGTAGGCGTCAAGGGAATCATAGCCGGGACGATTAGCGGGAAGGGGTTGGGTTCAGAACCGAGTAGCCAGTGCCGTTAATGGCTTTCTCTACCTGGGCAGCAGGGGTTACTGCTGGGTTAAAGCGTACCTGAGCGGTGCCCTGGTCATAAGACACCCGCACGCTCTGCACGCCTGGCAGCTGCTGCACGTCGTGCTCCACGTGGCGGGCGCAGGCCTCGCACGTCATGCCGCCAATGCGGTAAGCGCTCGTTTGCCACACCGGAGCTACGCTGGTAGCCGCCACCGGTTTGGGTGCCGACGACGGGTAGAAACGGGCACTGTAGTAGGGAAAGGCTAGCAGCAGCCCGGCCAGCACCGTCACACTGGCCAGAAAGCCGCGCGACTGCATCAGGGAGGGCTTGGCCGGCACGGGGCAGCCACAGTCATCGGCCGCCACCGGCGCAGGCCGGAGCTGCTGGTACCAGCCAAAGCCGAGTACGCCCACCGTCAAGGCTATTAGGTAGGGACGCAGGGGCTCCAGCCACGAGAAGGTGGAGGCAACGCCGCCCAGCCCGCCGACGATGGCCAGCAAGGGGGTGATGCAGCACAGCGAAGCGGCCAGCGCGGCCAGTAGGCCCGTTCCGGCTAGGGACTTGGTGGGAGTGGAAGCGGATTGGGTCATGCTACGGAGGCAGTGAGGGAAGTGGAAACGGATGCCAGTAGGAGTTGCACCAAGGGCAGTTGCGCGGGAGTCAGCGAGTAAAACACGGTTTGACCCACTTTTCGAGCCTGAATCATACCGCCGTCCTTGAGCTTGCGCAAGTGTTGGGAGATGGCCGAGACATTCATTTGCAACACATCGGCCATGTCGCACACGCACAGCTGTTGCTCCTGGGCTAGCAAAAACAGCATCTTCAGGCGCACTTCGTTGCCGGCCAGACTCAGCACCGCCGCCAATGCGGCTAGCCCCGGCTCCACGGCCGTCAGCTGCCGCTGGCACTGTTCAATGTGTTCGGTGTCGGCAAATACCCGGATGCAAGAAGAACCAGTCATAAATAGAATTTATACAAAAGTAGTGTTTTCTTATTTAAGAAAACACTAAAATACATTTCACCAATCACGTTCCACGGTGCTGGGTTGCTTCCCTTACCTAGACGGTCAAACCCATTATTCTGAATTTTGGCGTTTTCAAGCTGAGCTAGTATGTCCTCTTCCTTGCCTCGGGTTGCTTGCTGGGCACCTAACATTACAGCCAAGGCAAAACGCCCCTTACGGTGCCAAATAACTCACAACTAAGACGCCTTCTTAGTTGGCCCTTTTTTAGTTAGAGGAATTTGGCCTTCATCTATTGATGCCTCTCCCTCAGCCTGCGCGGGCCGATTCTGGTACTCATCACGAATAAGGTCGAGCAGCTGTTGCTCTGGCACTCTCAGCATCGCAGCTAGGGCCAGCAGTTCCTTGATAGTGAGCGTTTCGGGCTCCTTCATGCGGCGCTGGGCTGTGCGGTGGTTGATATCCAGACCCTCGCTGAACTGCATTATCTTGGTGCCAGTCTGTTGCAGTAATTCGGCAAGGGTGCTAGCCGTGACCGTGGCTGCCTTGGCTTGAATGGAAATCTGGTGGCGGGTCATAGGGATAGTCGTGTTCTGCGGCGCAGGGGCTGGACAGGGTTCTGAATGGCAATCATTTCGGGGCCGGGCTGGCCGCCTGCTAGAAGGTGCTGCAGAAGCTGGGCTACTTGACCGGCGTCAAGCAGTTTCCGGTGTGCCCCGATAAAAGTGATACCACCAAAAATGTCATGGTCACCATGCACAAAGTGGTACAGGAAATAATACTCGTTTCCGGCGTACACGTAGTGTGCTACCAGTACCAGCGCGGTTGGAGCAATGTCATACTCGATGCAAATCTTGGCCGCCAGATTCTCTGCGCATTCATTAAAGCCAGTAACTCTGGCCTCTGGTGGCTCGGTGGCAATGGCCCACCCCTGGGCGGGGTGCACGACCAGGTCACACTGGGCAAGCTGAGCACGAACCCCGGTAAAGTTGAACGATGGGGCCATTTGGACGCCGGGAATGTTGCGCAGGTTTTCCATTAGTAGAGGAAGTTGAGAAAAGGAGTCAGGTATTCTGCCAGGGTTACGTACAGTCGAGCTCATTAGTATGGATAAGCAGGATAAGCAGGAGGACCGGTTTGTGACTCCTCCCAGGCCAGTACTGCATCCTCCCATCGCTCACTTTCCAGTAGCGCCAGCCTCGCCCATTGCCAGACCTGCTGCGAATCAGAAGTAGTCATCATCAGCTGCTCGGCCCTTTGCCGGCGCTCGGCAGAAAAAGCCGGATGATTGAGTACATCAGTAAGTCTGGCTCTGGCAGCTTTCAGCGGCGGTAGGTCAAAATCAAAAAGGGCAGCAGGGAAGGAAACAGCCATAGCTATTCTATGCACAATGTACAAAACAGAATTGCACTTACTACAAAATACCTTTGGAAAGGCCCGGTTGCCAAACATCCCGGCCAGCCACTGGCCAACCGGGATGCTGTGGGTATTACCTCATCATTTGGGACTTCATCAACAGCACCGGACCGGCTACCACGTCCACGGGGGAGTAGTGGTCAAGCGGGTATGTTTCATACCAAAGGGCCGTGGCGAGTGGGTTGATGGGTCGCTCCTTGAACTTGCCTTCATCGTCGAAAACCAGTATCCAGTCCTGATACAAACCGTGCTGGGGATGGTGCACGTCGATATAATCGCAGCTTAAGGCCGCATACAACTGTTCCAGCTTGAAGGTCTTGCCTTTCGTGGGCCGGATTTCCTGAATGCTGCCGTCAACGCCTAGCAGCATGGCTGCCCCTTCGGCCGGAAACATGGCTCGGTGCTGGCTGGCGAAGTACACACCGAGGGCACACACGGTAGGCAGCCGCTGCCCATCCTGCAGCTGAAATGGTCCATGCTCATAGGCGTGGGTAAGAAACCGCTTGCCGGTGGTCCCACACAGAGCCACAATGCACGCCCGTTCGGGTTGCTCGGGCTGCACCTGCACAAACAGGCGCGGCGGCAGGGGCTTCCAGAACGGATGGCCTTTCTCATTGCTGGCTAGTATCTGGCTGCTGTGCAGGCTAAACAACAGTGGCTCGGCCGCTAGGGTAGCAGCATCGGGTGCGGTGGTCTTTTCCATTACAATTAGCCTTTAAATGGGTGATTGCTTCTTATTAGGAAACGCTAAGACCCTTTCAATAGTTGCATTTTATGCAATTTATAATCGCATTAAATACAATTTTAAAAGACCAAAAAAGCCCCACTGGCTAAAGCGGGGCTTTCAGGCTTGATGCCTGTGGAAATGGTTAGCTTAATTAATCTGAGCTTTTGGCTTAGGCGGCGTCCAATCAATCCACGTTCGCTCGGTTTGGCAGCAGGTGCACTGCATCAGCAATTCGGTAGCCATAGAGTACACCTCCAGCACTTCCGCGTGGGCATGTAGGGTGTCCTCGCCGCACATCATGCAAGCAAGTAGCTCCGTTCCGGCAAGCTGGTCCTCTAAAAATGTTAATTCGTCGTCCTGCATAGCGGTAAGGTACGAGGGTTAGCGTTCAATGCCTGCGCTGCTGCGGCCAGCGCTGATACTACCGCGCTCCTGGGTATGAAGAGCCTTTTCCAGAATCCTGGATGAGCTACGCAATTCAGCCAGAAACTTGTTGCTGCCAATCCCTGGCAGTTTCTCGGCTAGCTCAAGCGACTTTTTAAGACTCTCGGCGTTGGGTCCGACAATGACCGGGTTGCGTTCCACGTCTTTTGCTACTTCCCGCAAGCGGGCTCCGGCCGGCCCTTGGCCGTGGGCTTCCAGCACCTTGGCTACTTCGCGGGCAGCGGCGGCAAATACGGGCTGCGCCTCCGCGTGACTTTTGAGCTCTGCAGTACTCGGCTGCTTCTGCCTTTGCGGGGTCACCAGCTCCTTGCCTTCGGCCAGCTGCAGCACTTGCACCGAGGCCACTTTCAGACGCTGGGCGTCGGCTAAGTCCAGTGGGGTATCCTTCATGGCCGGGTGCTTTAGAACCTTATCGGCGGCCTGCTGAAACTCGGTAATAACTGTTCCCTGGATGGCTTGGGGGTCAAGATTCACGGCCTCGACCTGCTGGCCAAGCCTGATGCCCTGCTCGCGGTTGCCGGCGCCGGGCATGTTGGCCACAATGCTGGCCGTCCGGTAGCCAGTCACCTCCAGTTCCCGCCGCGCATCCATCGCCTTCATGGCCGGGCTTAGCTCCGGGATGGGCGTTACGGCCTGGCTGGGGTGGCGCAGCTCCTCCCCTACTGCCCCTGGGGTGGGGGTAATGATTTGCTGAAACATCGCTTTCAGCGGCTGCAGGTTCTTCTCCGCCTCGGCCGGCGGGTACTGCCGCACAATGGCCAGGTCCCGGCTGCGGTTCAGAATCTCGGGGCTGGCCCGGTTAAAGTCCACGTCGTAGCCCGCCTCTTTACCAAGCTGCGTAAAGGTGGCCTGAATGGTCCGGCCGTTTCCGTCCCGAAACGCGTGCGTGTGGTTGTACTGGTCTAGGTAATAGGCGGCGCGCTCAGCAAACTGCTCGGCCGATAAGCCTTTCAGGTTGTTCTCCTTGTTAAGCTGTGCGCCGATGGCATCCAGTCGCTCAGGGATTTCCTTGTAGGGTGCGTACGTCATGGTTTCCCGAAAGCCGGTGACTCGGGTATCCTTGTGCCCCTGAAACTCGCGGTCCGCCCGGGTTTCCCCGGCCCACTGGTACACGCCCCCAAACAGCCGCTCATGAATTTGCTTTAAGTGGGCCTGGTCGTACTGCCCACCTTGGATGCCGCCCTGCTGATTGAGCAGTTTCAGACGAGGAATAGAGGAGTCGGATTCAGCTTGCGCCAAATCCTCCCCGTTGGTAATCCCGAGCTTGTTCAGCCGAACACCGTGCTCGTCGCTGAACCGGTCATTGAGCACCGCCATTAGTGCTCTTCTTTCGGGGTAGTACCGGCCGCCGCTTTTGCCGCGTAGCGGGCCTTCAGCATCTCGTCGGTCATCTCGATGACCTGCTCGATGGTCAGCTCCCCGTCGACGTGGCGCTGCATCAGCGCCAGGGCCTCCGGGCTGGGGGCGGGGCCGTTGCTCATCATCGTGGCAATGGCGTTGTTGCTGTCGTGCTCCCGCTGCTGGCGGGCGGCTAGCTGCTCGGCAGTGAGGCCGGCCGGAGCGGGCGCGAAGAAGGTCTTGGTCATGGCTTTGGGGAAGGTGAAATGGTACTTCTATAACGTAAAAAAGGCCTCAATCATCGCTTTCAGGCCGTTTTAAGCATCAGTTTTTGTCCCTCCTGCTAAGGTGTTTACGTGCTTGGCCAAGGTTTCTTTTACCTCCTGGCGCACCCGCAGGAAGTTCTCCTGCACCGTGCGGGAAAGGGCGCTGGCCGGTTCCTCATTGGGGCCGCCGAAGCTCACCATCTGGTGCAGGGGAAACTGCTCCTGCGTGGCATCGGACCGGGAAATGGTGCCCTGGAAAAAGGTGCTGCCCGTTTCCACCGTCTGCCCAATAAACTCGCCCTGCTGCAGCCCGATGGTGTCCTGCACCCGCACCAGGCTGCGCTCTTGGTAGCTGGTGCTTTGATTGGTGGAATTGTTGCGCGCTCCCCTCCCCTGGCTGGTGCCGGTGCTTGTGCTCACCATTTCCTTGTCCTCGCGGCCCACCAGCTCGGAAATGAACTTGGCCGTTTCCAGCGAGTTCACCTTGCCGAAAAACTGGTTGTTGAGGTTGGAAACCATGACCTGCATTTTCTCCTTGCCGTAGGCGTCCGTCATCTGGCTCAAATCCTGCGTCATGTACACCATCGCCACCTTGTTGCTGCGGGCCGTGGCCGGTATCACTTCCAGGCCTGGCACGTAGACGGTCGCGGCTTCATCAAGAAACACGTAGCTGCGATGCTTATTCTGCTGGTTCATCAGCTTCAGGGCCACGGTAATCACGCAGCTGACCACCGGGGAAAACGTGTCCTTCAGCGTCGGGTCGTTGCCGATGCACAGCAGCTTGGGGCTTTTCCTGTTGTTCAGGTCCAGCGAAAACCCTTCCCCGTTTTCCTCGTCCGGGGTCAGCACCCACACTACCTCGGGGCTGTTAATCTTGGTCAGGTTCACCTGCAGGGTGCCCAGCACCGCGCCCACCTGCTTGTCGGCCCGGGTCTGCACCGCCGAGATAAGGCTACGCGCTTGGTCACCGCATTCCAGGTCGGTTTCCAGCATGCTCAGCACGTGGGTATAGTCCTTGTACATCGCCGTGGCCACAACGTGGGGAATGGTGCAGTACTGCGGGTAGTGCTTTTTGTAAAACCAGATGATGCCGGTCAGGTAAGCGACTGAACTGGTATCAAAGAACTCCATCTTGCGGATGCTGGATGGGTTCAGGTTGTTGATGATGGCTTTGCTGTACTCCTCGGCAAAGGCCACCACCGGCATGTCGGCCGGCCGCAACGGGTTCACCCGCTCACTGCGCGTCAGGTCCCGGAAGTTGATGATGTGCAGCTGCACGGGCGGCTCCTCGGCTGGCTTCGGCTCAGGCTTGGTAAGCAGAGAAGTCAGCCGGGCTTGCAGCTTTCCCTGGATGCTGTCCGCGTAGCTATCGGCCTGCTGCTGCTCACGCTCCTTCCGGCGCTCAGCCAGTACCAGGGCTTTCTGCATGGCCTCGGCCAGCACCGGGAACTTGAAATCGTACACCAGGCCGGCGAAGTTCTTGTAGGCAAACTGCTCAATCAGCGGCTCCCCTATTGAGTAGGTCTTGCCCGCGCCGGCGCCGCCGAGGACCATGGTGCCCCGGAATGGATTGGCAATGGTAATCCAGCCCCCGTCCGCCGTCGGGAAGTACACCGCATCCGGGCTCTCCACCTTCTTGCGCTCAGTGCTCAGCCCAAAGGCCGGCTTTTTAGTCGTCGCCCACAGCAGGCCCACTAGTCCCCCACTGCCCAACACGGCAACGGCGGCGCCGGGATACCCATACTCAATGAAGCCCGGCGGGTAGTGGTGCATGTTCAGCAGCGCGTAGCCAGCCGCCACGAATACGGCCCCGGACAGGCCCGCCACGATGCGCAGCGCCTTTGGGTCGATGGGTTTGCGCTTGGCCTGTCCGGGCTTCGTCTGAGGGGCTTTCTGAACGAATACCAGCACAAGCCCGGCCAGCAGCAACAGCCCGCGCAGGTACACCCCGGCGGGCCCGTAAAACCTGGCTGCTTTCACCAGCAGTTTGCTGCCGATGCTGTTGCCGGCTTTCGCTAAGGCATCGGCCCCGGTTTTGGTTTTGGTAAGCGCCTGGTCGGTGGAATGCGTGATGGCAACCGCGCCGCTCGCGGCCCCCTCCCCTATCACCGGGCTGGCCGCTGCTTCGGCTTTGGCAATGCGCGCCTGGCGCTGCCGCTCTGCAAACCGCGCCGTCGTTGCGGCCAGCCGCTGCTTGGGAGTCAGGTTTTCAGCCGGGACTTCCGCCGTCTGGGCTAGCTGAACCCTGCGGGCTTCGGCAACCTCGGGGCCGTGCATAAGCACGTAGTAGTCGCCGCCGATGACGGCCAGCAACAGCAGGACAATGATGAGTCCCGCGTTTTGCGTGCTGGCCGCGGGCCGGGGTGCTTGACTGCTCATAGGGTCGGGAAAGGAAGTTTGTTTAGGGAGTGGATTAGGGGCGGCGGCCGCCCTACATTTCAATGTCCAGCTCAGCACTGTGGCGGCCTTTTTTCTCGCTGATGTGCTCGGTCTGTTCCTCGCGGCCGGTATTTGACCGCACCGCTTGTTGCACGGCCTGTAGCATGGTGCTGGCGGCGCGTTGGGGCTCCGGACGCTCCCGGCCCGTGCGCAGCAGGTGGTAAGCGTTATCGATGGGCTGCCCCTGCTGCGCCCGCCGCTCAATGGTGGCCAGGGAGCGGTAAAAGGTCTTGTCGTACTCGCGGCCCTGGGCAATCTGCTGCACCCGCTGCGGGTCCAACAGTTCCTCCTTTGTTACCCGCAGGTTGAGGGCGGCTACCCGCTCTCCAATCTTGGCGGCGCGCCCGGCATCGCGGCTGGCGTCGCGCTGCTTGGGCCGCAGCTTTTCGTGCGCTTGGGCCGTGTAGCCGAACTGCTTTTCAAACTGCTGGCCGGCGGCGGCCTGCCACTTCATCAGGTCAAAGCGGTTGCGGCGTCCTCCGGGGTTGAGCGTTATTTTCTGCTCCGCATCGCGGGCACTCACAACGACGTGAATATGGGTCTGCAAGCCTGGCCGCTGCTCCCCTACCTTGGCTTTGCCGGTGCTCACCTCTGGGTCCGTACCCCGGTAGCTGCGCTCCCGGTGAATCGTAGCTCCCCAAACCAAATCCTGGCTGCTAAGCTGCCGCCCGTCCTTTAGCTGGAAGTTCGCGGCGTATTGCTCCATCGCCTGCCGGGTGTAGTTCTTCAGCTTGTCCTCGTCGTTGTCGATGTGCAGCAACTCCGACTCGCTGGGGCTAATAACCAGGGAGTAGAATTTGGCGTCGGTGGCCCGCAATCCCTTGACGTTGGAATCAATCTCCTGCCGCAGTTCAGCAGCGCTGAGGCCGTCGCGGTCCGCCCCGAAAAACGAGGCTTCTTCCCCATCCCGGCCGGCTTCCTGCTTCAGATAATTGAGCGTTTGAGCGCTGCTCCCGCTGTTACTATAAGCGGCTTTCCCGTGCGTAGCGGGGTTGATTAGCTTGACATACATGGGCAGTTATTGACTCAGCGCGGAGGCACTTTTACCCATTTGCTCCTCTGCTTTCAGCTTGCCAACACCTTCCTTCTGAGCACTAATCAATGCCTCATTTACCTGCCGGTCTATCATCTCTTCGTTCTGCGCCCGGAGCTTTTTGAGGCCTTCCCGCTGCTCATTAAGCTGAGTTGCGGGAAGGTCATTGAGCTGTTGCGTCAGGTTGTTTACTAGGATTTCATTCAGGCGCAGCACGCGCTCTAACGTCACGCGACTGCGCAGCATCTCCGCCAGCATCGGGATTAGCAAGCTGCGCTCCTCTTCCTGCAAGTAGCCAAACACGCGGTCCCCTAGCTTCTTCACCTGTTGCATTATCAGCTGGCCTTCGCGGGCCACGTCCTCCACCGGATGCAACCCTCGCTCGGCGAAGTAGCGAATAGCCGCTCCGGTGTAATCAGCTTGACTTATCTGCAGCCGTTTGGCCTCTTTACTGAGCAAGTGATGGGTCTCCGCAGGCACATTGACACTCTTCGTTCCGGGGTTCGTCGGCATAGGTTAAAAACTAAGCTTTGGCCAGCTCCGCTAGGTTATTTCAAACCTGCTAATCAGATAGTTATGAATTCAAACCTACAAGTTTCAGCTCTGCTGAATCATAAGTAGCTCAATTACAAAGGCTTAGCCATGTAATTGTGCTACTCTTCTTGCTAAGCAAACTACACGCACTATTCAGAAGCGTTTTAGAATATTTTCAGAACTGTTTCAGAACCCTGGATACGTATCGCCTGTGGAATTAGGTTGGCTTTTTTATTCTAGGCTGCCTATTCACAATTCTCCGTTACTTCTTGTCTAAGTACTCCCCTACCTGACCTGCTCCCTTCTCCTGTCGGGTTAGCTTATTCTTCCATCCTTACACCAGTTGCTTTCTAAATCCTGCATCACAGACTAGCAAACGGCCTTTTATATTTATTTTACTACTTTACTACATTACAACTTTACGACAATAGAACACTATGCAATAGGAGCCCATATCATACCCACCAGTTTGTGGCGATTATTTATATTACTACTTTACGACATTACTACTTTACGACTAAGCCACATTCCCCGAAATAATTAACTTACTACTTTACGACAATGCAACTTTACTACCTATCGAAGATTCAACGTAGGGCAGCTATGCAACTTTACTACTTTACGACATTTGCATTTTACAACAAGCTGTATTTACTACTTATAGTTTTTACGACATTGCAACTTATTGCTATTACTACTTAGCAACTTTACAACAAGGCGACTTTACTACTTTACGACATTTCCGATTACATTTGCTTCGTCTTCGGCTTGACCATCCGGAGGTATCCGCGCCAACACCTTCTAACCCGTTACCCTATGTCGAAAGTCATCAGCTTTGCCACTCAAAAAGGCGGCTCTGGCAAGTCTACTCTGGCCCTTGTCCTGGCGGCTCCTTTGGCCACCGAGTACGGCTTGAAAATCGCAATTCTGGATTGTGACTACCAGCAGAGCATCGTTAAAACCCGCAAGCAGCTGGACGAGCCCAGCCTGGCCATCCTGCAGGAAACGGACCCGAATGCTACTTATCCCTACGATGTCTTCCCGATGTCGCTGAAAAGCATCTTTGACTTCATCGACAATCCGGAGAACGACTACGACCTTATCATTATCGACATTCCCGGCCGGGCCGACGGTGAAGACGTTTTCAACGCGCTCACCGGCTGCGACGCGGTGATAGTGCCGCTGGTATCAGATTACCTCGACCGAGCTTCTACGGCTGAATTCATGGGCATCCTGGAGGCCTTGAAAAAGGCTGCTGACAAGGCCGACGTGGATTTTCAATACTTCGGCCTCGCCACAAAGCGGATTGCCGGGCGGCGGGAAGAGAAAGAGATGGACGACTACATCGATGAGCTGGGCTTGTCGCGCTTTCAATCCTACCTCAGCCACCGCATGGTTTACAGCCGGGCCTCGACGCTGCATAGCCTTCTCACCCCAGCGTTCCGCAACTATGCCGGGGGCACTAAGGACAGCTCGGAGGAAATCCGGCGCGTGTGCGACGAGCTGATTGAGAAGCTGGACCTGCCCAAACGCAAATCTGAGGAAGTAGCCGCCGAGCAGGAAGAAACAACCGAAACCACCACCCCAACCGAAACCAAGTAATGGCGAAGTCTCCATTTGTCAAGGCAAAAATCGAAGGCCCCCGGAAACGCATCCCGGTTGATGAAGCATTACGGGCCGAAGCCCGGGCCGGAATGGGAGGGGAGCAAACCCGACTGGAGGCAGAAGTAAAACCGAGTGCTCCGGCTGAGCCCGCTCAAAGGGAAGCTGCGGCCGTCCCAGCCGCGGTAGCAACTCCAGAGCCAGCGCCTGCACCGGTGCCAGCGCCTGCGGTTCAAGTTGCGCCAGAGCCAGCACCGGCCCCCGCCGCTGCGCAGCCAGTGGCGGCTGCGGCACCCGCTGCACCTATTGTGGCTCCCGCACCGGTTGAACGCCGCCCTCGCGGTCGAAAGCCAGCAGCTGCGGACGCGGAGCCAGCAGGGGAGCTAAAAGGGGTAAGAATTGCGGAATCTGTCTGGTCCGAGATTCGCAAGATTATCGTTCAGCTTCCCAAAGGGCCGGACATGCCAACCAACATCATCGGCTATATACACGCTGCCCACCGGCACTACGAAGCGCACCTTCGCAAGCAGGGCAAGCTACCCGCGGCCAACTAGCTTAATCTACAAGCTGGCCAAGAAGTAATGGCCGGTTTGGTCGCCGACATTTTGCCTAGCCAGCGAATCCGGCGCGGCGGTTTCCCATGAATAAACAAGGGCAGCTCCTAATGGGGCTGCCCTTGCTTTTGGGCGGTGGGGAATAAAGCCCAGTATCCGACGATACTCATCACTAGAATCAACGAGTCACGGTGTTGCCGGTCATATGATGCTGGCCGGCTATCGGCAACCCTTCTTCTGGGCGAATGCTTAAGCGGGGCCCGCTTGGCAACTTGGGCTCATACCAATCCCGAAAGGCGGTTGTCAGCCGGTCTGCCACGATAGCCAGCCTTTCCGGGGCAGCGGGTTCAGGGTCGTCCGTGAGCCGCTTAATCCAGACGTGGGAGCTACCGCTACCCACCTGGTAACCCGCGCCCATCAACTCCCGCACGGCCGGGGCAAGGTCACGTAAATCAACCTGGTGCACGTGGGCCTGGACGTAGCGACGAAGTTGCTCTAAGCGCTGTTTTTCGGCCTTGTCGAGGGGTTTGAGCTCAATGGCCAAGTAGGCCTCCTGCGCAGGGAAGCCCGTGGCAGGAGAGTGAAACGGAGGGAGCTGATTCATGGCGTGCTCGGGAAGTAAAAGGCGGCTGGGTAAGCCCGCCTGAGTTAAAGGTTCGGAGTAGGGGAGGGGAGGGCCTATTGCTGAAAAAGCAGGTCGGCTGGGGCTACGTCGTGCCACTGGCCGGTTTTGAGGTGGCGTACCTGAAACCGTCCCTGCTTGGTCCGAGCCTGGTACACCCGGGCTGCTTCCGTTGCCGGCTCTCCCTCGACGGTGGCCGCTAGGTGGTACACGTACCAGCAATTATTTAAAAGCGCCTGCTGAACGTGGCGGGACGTGTGCTTGATGGTGGTTAGGGGGCTGCTCATAGAATTAGAGTGCTAGTGAGAATTGCCCGCCCTGAAGCTCGCAGGTGCGGCGTAAGCCCTCGCGGGCAATCTGCCGGGTGGCTTTCACAAGCTTCAGCAGCGCCTCGTAAGCGGCCGGCGTGTCAATTTCCATCCCGAGCCGCTGGGCTACTTCCTCGGTCAGCACCTCGCTGTTTATCCCTTTATCAAGCTGGTGCATCAGCACCTCCACATCGGCAATTGCGGCAATTACCTGGCTGCGGTACTGGTTCCACGCCGGGCTTTGGATGGTCGGGGCTTCGCTGGCTTTCATGGCTCGGGCTTTAGACGGGAAGGGGCTACCACTGCTTGAATCCGTTTCCCTCGTTAAATGCTTCATCAAGATAAATTCGCTCGTAAAAGCCAGCAGGGGCTTCAATGCCCAATTTTTCCAGCTGTTCCGCGACGGTGTCCACGTCGGGCAACCCACCGCCGCGCTCCAGCAAGCTGGTATAGATGATGCCTTCGGGCAACTTGCCGGCCTCGCAAACCGTGAGGAAATGGTGCTGTAGAATCCGGTCCCAACCGCACTGCACGTCTACTGGCTGGCTCCCTGTCGTGGCGGCGGTGGCGGTGCTTGAAAAGGCGTGCTTCATGACTTATAAAAAGTGAGAGTTTATGGCTAGAGTTAAGGCTAGAGCTAGGAGCAGCTCGGGCGCTGCTCCTAGCTCTAGTGGACTACAGCGGCTGCAACCAGCTCAGCTCAGCGGCCAAAAATTCGCGGTCCGTGTCGTCGAGGATTGCGGCGGACTCACGGGCCACCGATTCAACTGCTGGCAGCGGCTCCGCTGCTGGCGTGGGCTGTTCCTCGCCTTCGCCTTCGGGCTCCTCCGTAGTGCCCAGAATCATGCGGGCGGCGGCTTGGGCCTTGCTGGCGGCTTTAACCACTAGCTGCTTGTCATTTTTCAGGCGCTCCAACCAGCTTTGGATGTAGGCCACGGCGTTTTCCTCCGTTTGCTCGGTGGCAATGCCGGCCGCGGCACTCAGGAATGATGCGCCCATTTCGGCCGTCAGCTCCTCCCGGGCGTAGCTCGTGCTCTGCTTGCCTTCGCCGGCGGTCAGCTCTTCTCGGTCAAGTCGGGCCTTGTGGCCCGTGCTGTGGGTCAGCTCGTGGAATAGGGTTTGGTAGAAGCCCTCTGATGTGGTGAACGTTTCCGGCTTGGGCATATTCACAAAGTCCAGCGAAGGAGAGTAGTAAGCGCGCTGGTGCAAGTGCTCAATGGCAGGCTTGCCGTCCCACGCTTCTACAATGCCTTCGGCTACCTCGCTGGGGGTAAATTCCCGCTTGGGCACTTCGGGCAAGTTGAAGTCGATGCCTTCAATGTCTTCCACTGAAAACACGGTGTAATATTTCAAAAAGGGCATTTTCTCCTCTTTGCCGGTTTCCTTGTTCTCGCGCTTGCTGAGGTTGTAGTAAACGACTTGGTGGCCCTTAGCCCCTTTGCGCACGTTGCCGCCCAAGGCCAGCGCCTGCTTAAAAGTCATGAAAAAGGGCAGGGCACCACTGAAATGCAGCAGAAACAGGTTGATGCCGCTGTATACTCGGCCCGTGGCATAGTTGCGGGGGAGGCCATAGACCGCGTTCCACGGCTTGCGCCACGGAATGATGCCACCCTCCAGCGCCGAAATAATCCGGTCCGTCACAATCTGATACACGTCGGGGCGGGCAGTGGTCGTTTTGGCTGCTTTCTTGACGGCGGGCTTGCTGGTCTTTTTCATGGCTAAAGAGCTGTTATTCCGTTTGTTTGTTATACTTATTAAACGAATAACGGCACGCTTTAGTTGCATTTTATACAATTATTAATCGTATTTTATACAAATAATTAAGCTTCCGGTTTCAGCATCTGCTCTGCCTTTTTTCCCCACTGCCCCAATCGTAAGCGTCGTTACCGAAGGGTGCCTAATGCGTGCTCGCCGCAGGGGTTGGCGTAGCATCGTTGAAAATGTGCATGAGGGGTGGACGGTTCAGTGCGAAGCACAGTAGGCAAATTTGCAGCCTCGAACAGCCGAGCCCCGTGAGAGCGCGCCCACCTGCTCAGCTTTACCACTTGACTTATAAAACCTATCCTTTCGGGTAGTGACAGTCTTCGCTTGCTAAGGAACCTTTGCCCGCCTTAACTGGTAAAAGCTGCACCTACCGCCTGAGATTTATTACCTTCGCCGCATCATGCGCCTGCTGTCATTGTTTTTTGCCTTTTACTTCGCCTGCCTGTCGACCCTGACTTGTACAGACGAAGAAGTTGTGCGCCAGGACCAGACGCAAACCACCGTTGCCGCGGCCTCCCACGCCGCTAGCGACACCGATGCCTTGGGCGACTGGTGCTCGCCGCTTTGCCAATGCCACTGCTGCGGCGGGGCTGTAGTCAGCCTGACCAGCCCCTCGCTGGCTGATTACCCACCCCCGGTGGAATGGGGCAGCAGCCCCCAACACGGCTCGCTGGTCGTTGGGGCACCTACCCGGGCATCTGGTGTTGTGTGGCAACCGCCACAGGCCTAACTCTTCCCTCTTTTTCCTGCTAACCACCCTCGCCGGGCGGCCCGTTTCTGTGTGAACTGGGTATGCCGGGCATTCCGTCGCGCAGCGTCGGTCTTCGGGTGCGTCAGGTCCTAGTCGTTCCCGCTTGGTAAGCCGGAATTGTCGGGCCGCAGGGTTTCACGGAAGCGTTAGACCTAACCCCCACAGCAACGGATGTTTGACCGGCTGATTCATTTTTCTATTCACAACAAGCTCATCATCGGGCTGCTGACGCTGGCCCTCGTGGCCTGGGGCAGTTACTCGCTGAGCCGGCTGCCGATTGACGCGGTGCCGGACATCACCACCAACCAGGTCGTCGTCTACACGGTGGCCCCCTCGCTGGCCGCCAGCGACATTGAGCGCCTCGTGTCCTTTCCCGTCGAGCAGAGCTTGGCCACCATTCCCGGCCGCGAGGAAGTTCGTTCCTTCTCCCGCTTTGGCCTCTCCGTGGTCACCATCGTCTTCGAGGACCAAGTGGACATTTACTGGGCCCGCCAACAAGTCGCCGAGCGTCTGCGCGAGGCCGAAAGCCAGATTCCCGAAAGCATCGGCCGGCCGGAAATGGCCCCCGTCAGCACCGGCCTGGGCGAAGTGTATCAGTACCTGGTGCGCGCCAAACCCGGTTTCGAGAAGAAGTACGACGCCCGTGAGCTGCGCACTATTCAGGACTGGATTGTGCGCCGCCAGCTGCTGGGCACGCCCGGCGTGGCCGACGTGGCTAGCTTCGGCGGGGAACTCAAGCAGTTTGAAATCCGGCTGGACCCCACGCGCCTGCGCTCGTTGAACGTCACCACCGAGCAAGTGTACCAAGCGGTATCGCGCAACAACCAGAACGCCGGCGGGGCCTACCTCGACCAGAAGCCCACGGCCTACTTTATCCGCACCGAAGGGCTGGCCGAGAACGCCGCCGACCTGGGCAACATCGTCGTGCGCAGCACCGCCGGTGGCATGCCCGTCCTGGTGCGCGACGTGGCCGACGTGGGCCTGGGCTCAGCCGTACGCTACGGGGCCATGACCCGTAACAACGAAGGCGAAGTGACGGGCGGGCTTGTGCTCATGCTCAAGGGTGCCAACGCCAACGAAGTCATTAAGTCGGTCAAGCAGCGCATGCAAACCGTGCGCAAGTCCCTGCCGGAAGGGGTGACCATCGACGTGTACCTGGACCGCTCTGACCTGGTGGGTCGGGCCATCAGCACCGTGAAAACCAACCTGATTGAAGGGGCCCTGATTGTGCTCTTCGTGCTGGTGCTGTTTCTGGGTAACTGGCGGGCGGGCCTGGTTGTGGCCTCCGTTATTCCGCTGGCCATGCTTTTTGCCATCAGCATGATGCGCCTCTTCGGCGTCTCGGGCAATTTGCTCTCACTCGGGGCCATTGACTTTGGTCTGGTGGTGGACGGCGCGGTCATCATCGTCGAAGCCATCGTGCACCGCCTGCATGGCGGGCAGCTGCGGGTCCCGGGCAACCGCCTCACCTCGGCCCAGATGAACGAGGAAACCTACCAGGCCGCCAGCAAAATCCGCTCCTCGGCCGCTTTCGGCGAAATCATCATCCTGATTGTATACCTGCCCCTGCTAGCCCTGGCCGGCATCGAGGGCAAGATGTTCCGACCCATGGCCGAAACGGTAGCCTTTGCCATCCTCGGTGCCTTCATCCTCTCCTTGACCTACGTGCCCATGATGTCGGCGCTGGCCCTAAGCCGCTCCACGGAAGTGAAGCGCAACTTCTCGGACCGGATGATGAACTGGCTCGAAGCCCGCTACCGCCCAGTGCTGGAATGGGCCCTGCGCCGCAAAGCAGTGGTGCTGTCCGCGGCAGTAATGATGTTTGCGGGCGCCTTGCTGCTGTTTCGCACCCTGGGCGGCGAATTCATCCCGCAGCTGGCCGAAGGCGACTTTGCCGTCGAAATGCGCACGCTCACCGGCTCCTCTCTGAGCTATACGGTGGAGAAAAGCCAGCAGGCCGCGGCTATCCTTAAAACGCAGTTTCCCGAAGTGCAGGAGGTCGTGGCTAAAATCGGGGCAGCCGAGATTCCCACTGACCCCATGCCAGTCGAAGGCGGGGACTTGATGGTCATTCTGGAGAAGGATAAAAGTAAATGGACCTCCGCGAGCACGCAGGAGGAGCTGGCCGAGAAGATGGCCAAGGCGCTGAGCGTGATTCCGGGCATGACCTTCGGCTTTCAGCAGCCCATCCAGATGCGCTTCAACGAGCTCATCAGCGGCGCCAAGCAGGACGTGGTGCTCAAAATCTACGGCGAGAACCTGCAGCAGCTGGCTTCCTATGCCCAGCAGGCTGCCCGCTTGGTGCGGCAGGTCGAAGGAGCTGAGGACGTGTACGTGGAGCAGGTCACCGGCCTGCCCCAAATTGTGGTCAAGCTGGACCGCAACCGCCTGGCCCGCTTTGGCCTCAACGCCGAGGACGTGAACCGCACGGTGCAGACGGCTTTCGCGGGCCAAACCGCCGGCCAGCTCTACGAGCAGGAGCGCCGCTTCGACGTGGTGCTGCGCCTGGCCCCCGAGCTGCGCCGCAACATCGGCAACGTGCGCCAGTTGCTCATCGCCACGCCCGGCGGCGAGCAAATCCCGTTGGAGCAGGTGGCCACGGTGGACCTGCAGGAAGGCCCCAACCAGATTCAGCGGGACGACGCCAAGCGCCGCATCACGGTGGCCTTTAACGTGCGGGGCCGCGACGTGGAAAGCGTCGTCACGGAGCTGCAGGGCAAAGTGGACCGCCAGCTGAAGTTTGCCCCCGGCTACTACACCACCTACGGCGGCCAGTTCGAGAACCTGCGCCAGGCCTCCGAGCGGCTGAGCATTGCCGTGCCCGTGGCCTTGCTGCTGATTTTCGTGCTCTTGTTCTTCACCTTCAAGTCGCTCAAGCAGTCGGTGCTGATTTTCACGGCCATTCCCCTCTCCGCTATCGGCGGGGTGCTGGCCTTATGGCTGCGGGGCATGCCCTTCAGCATCTCGGCCGGGGTGGGCTTCATCGCCCTCTTCGGGGTGGCCGTGCTCAACGGCATCGTGCTCATCGGCTACTTCAACCAACTCAAGGACGAAGGACGCACGGACCTTTACCAGCGCATAATGGAGGGCACGCAGGTGCGCCTGCGGCCGGTGCTCATGACGGCCACCGTCGCCTCTTTAGGCTTTCTGCCCATGGCCCTGTCACAATCGGCGGGCGCCGAAGTGCAACGCCCCCTGGCCACAGTCGTCATCGGCGGGCTGGTCACGGCCACGCTCCTGACCCTGCTCGTGCTGCCCGTGCTCTACGCGCTTTCCGAACGCAAGTCCAAACAACAGGAAGAAGCAAGGCCGCAGTCCGCCACGACTGTGCCAGTTTCGGTGGTGGTGCTCCTGTTCCTGGGCAGCTTGCTGCTCAGTGCGCCTGCCCGTGCCCAGGCACCCATTACCGCCACCCAGGCCGTGGGGCAAGCGCTGCAGGCCAATGGTACCGTGCAGGCTGCTCAACGCTCCCTGGATGCCCAACAGGCGCTGCGCCGCACTTCCTTCGATGTGGGCCGCACCAGCATCCTGGGCACCTACGGGCAAGTAAACTCCCCGCTTTCCGACAACCTGCTCAGCATCGGCCAGACCCTGGCCCTGCCTGGCTACTACCGGGCGCAGGCCGGCCTAAGCCAGGCCCAGATTGGGGGCCGGGAACAGCAACTGGCCCAGGTGCAGGCCGAGCTGCGCCGGCAGGTGCGTCTGAGCTACGAGCGGGCCGTGCACGCCCGGCACCGCCTGCGCACCCTGCGCGGGCAAGACAGCATCTATACCGAATTTCTGCGCTCGGCTCAGCTGCGCTTCAAGACCGGCGAAGTAGCCCGCTTAGAGCCGGCCAACGCCTTGATTCAGCAGGGTGAAACCCGGAACCTGCTGGCCCGGGCCCGGGCCGACTACGCCATTGCCCGGCGCCAGCTGCAGGCGCTGTTGCAAACCGCCCAACCGGTAGCCATTGCCGACAGCACCCTGCGTCTGTTGTCTGTTCCCACGGTTCCCGCGGATACGGCGGCTTTGGCTGCCACCCCGCAGGCCCGGGTGCTGCAGCAGCAACTGGCGGAGCGCCGCGCCGAAACCCGGGTGGAGCAGGCCCAGGCCCTGCCTCAACTAACCGTGGGCTACACCAACCAATCCTTGCGCGGCACCTACGAGATAGAAGGGAAAACCTCGACCTACGGGGCCGGCGACCGATTCCAGAGCGTGCAGGCCGGCATAGCCATTCCGCTGTTGCGCGGGCCCCAAAAGGCCCGGGTGCAGGCCGCCAAGCTGCAGGAGCAGGTTGCCACGACGGCCTACCAGCGCTACCAGGCCGAAGCTGCCGCCCAATTGGACGAGCTGCGCCTGCGCCTGCAGGAGCAGCGCCAGCGGGTGCAGTTCTACGAGCAGACTGGCCTGCCCCAAGCCGCCGTCATCGTGCGCCTCAGCCAGCGCGCCTACAAGGCCGGCGAAACCACCTACTCGGAGCTATTGCTCAACCTGGAGCGCGCCCTGAGCGTGCGCACGGCCTACCTCGACGCCGTGCTCGAACACAACCAAACCGCCATCGACCTGGAGTACCTGTTGGGCGCTGCCGCTCAATAAGCCTTTAGCTCCCTCTGACCTGACAACCATGAATAAGATTGCATCCCTGGTGCTGCTCCTCGGCTTAACCCTGGCCGGCTGCACCACCGACAAGAAAGAAACCGAGCCTGCGGATACCGAAGCGGCCGAAACGAAGGAGGCCGCCGAAGGTGGGGAAACCGGCGAGGCCGAAGAAGCCGCCGATGTGGTCCGCCTCTCGCCCGCCGAGCAGCAGGCCGCCGGTTTGAAAACCGGGCGCATTTCCGACCGTCCCATGGGCGCGGGGCTGGCCGTGACGGGCACCCTGGATGTGCCGCCGGAAAGCGCGGTTTCCATCACCGCCCCGTTGGGTGGCTTCGTGGAGAATACGGAATTGCTGCAGGGCACCCGGGTGCGCAAAGGCCAGGTGCTTGCCACCATCCGCAACCCGGAGTTCGTGACCCTGCAGCAGGATTACCTCGAAACACGCGCCCGCCTCGATTATGCCCGTACCGAGCTGGCCCGCCAGAAAGAGCTGTACGAGCAGGAAGTGGCCCCGCAGAAAAACTACCAGCGCGCCCAAGCGGACTTTAATGCCCTGCAGGTGCAAACTTCTGCCCAGGCCACCCGCCTGCGGCTGGCCGGCCTGCCCGTGGGTGGTCGCCTGGTGACCACGGCCAGCGTCCGCGCCCCGCGGGCCGGCTTTGTGCGGGCCGTGAATGTGACGGTAGGGCAGGCAGTGACGGCCACCGATGCGCTGTTTGAAATCGTGGACCCCGAGCACCTGCACGTGGAGCTGACCGTCTTCGAGCGCGACGTGGCAAGGGTGCAGAAGGGGCAGCTGATTCGCTTCACCCTAGCCAGCGATTCCACCGGCTCTCGGCGCCAGCGCACGGCCCGCGTGTACCTGGTGGGGAAAGCCATTGGCGAGGACCGCACCGTGCGCGTGCACGGCCACCTCGACCAGGAAAACGACCCGACCCTGCTGCCCGGCCTCTACGTACGGGCTACCATCGAAACCGGCCGCACCCAAGCCCCTACGTTGCCTGATGCGGCGCTGGTGCGCTTCGAGGGCAAGAACTACGCCTACGCGGTGGAGGCTCCCGGGCGCTACCGCATGGTGCCGGTCACCCTGGGCCGCAGCGAGGACGGTTTTACCGAAGTCACCCTGCCCGACTCGGTACCGGCTTCCACCTCTTTCGTCACCGACGGGGCCTACTCGCTGCTGGCCAAGATGAAAAACGCCGAAGAAGAAGAAGAATAATAGTCCTCCGGCCTCGCCATTGGAAGACCCTTTAATTGCCAAGATTGCCTCGACCAGTGCCCTGGATTTACCCCGGCGACCGGTCGCGTGCCAACTCCCGACTTATCATGCCTGATATAACTCCTGACAAGCTGAACGAAGAGCTGAACACCGCCAAGCAGGTGCAGCTGGAAAACGTGGGCGCGCTGACCCGCGACCAACTAACCCCTACCGCCGCGGCCGAACCACAGGGCCACGACGTATCCGGCCACGACCACGCGCCGGCAGCGGCCGCCGAACCAAGCGAGTCGTGGTGGCACAACCCCTACGGGCCAGCCGTGGCCAGCCTGGTCCTGCTATTGGCGGGGCTTGCCCTGGACTACTACGACGTGGCCTTTTTTACCAAGTACGTCCGCCTGCTCTGGTACGGGGTTGCCTTTCTGCTGGTGGGCTGGAAAGTTATCCGCTCGGCCGTGCAGAGCATTCCTTCGGGGAACGTCTTCAACGAGTTTCTGCTCATGAGCCTCGCCACGCTCGGCGCCTTCGCCATCGGCGAGTACCCGGAAGGGGTGGCCGTGATGCTGTTCTATACCGTGGGCGAACTGTTTCAGGACGCGGCCGTGAACCGGGCCAAGCGCAGCATCCGCGCCCTGCTGGAGATTCAGGCCACGGAGGTCACGGTGTTGCGCGGAGGTCAATCCCTGGTGCTGGACCCCAAAAAGGTGCAGCTGGGCGATACCATCGAAGTACGGCCGGGCGAGAAAGTGGCCCTGGACGGCACGCTGACCCAGGGCCCGGCCAGCTTCAACACGGCCGCGCTGACCGGCGAATCAGCCCCACAGACCAAGCAAACCGGTGAAGTGGTGCTGGCCGGCATGATAAACCAGGAGTCGCTGGTGCAGGTGCTGGTGACGGCCACCTACCAGGACACCAAGCTTGCCAAAATCCTGGCCATGGTGCAGGACGCGGTCAGCCGCAAGGCCAAAACTCAGCTCTTCATCACCAAGTTTGCCAAAACCTATACGCCCATCGTCGTGCTGCTGGCCACCCTGCTCATCGTGGTGCCCTACTTCGTGGTTGACGATTACGTGTTTCGCACCTGGCTGTACCGGGCGTTGGTGTTTCTGGTGATTTCCTGCCCCTGCGCCCTGGTGGTAAGCATTCCGCTGGGCTACTTCGGTGGCATCGGCGCCGCCTCGAAAGCCGGCATCCTGCTCAAGGGCTCCAATTTCCTGGACGTGCTGCGCGAAATAGACACGGTAGTGATGGACAAGACCGGCACCCTCACCCAAGGGGTGTTTGCGGTGCAGCAGGTAATGGCGGTGCCCGGCACCGAGCCGGCCGCCCTGCTGCGCTTGGTTGGGGCGCTGGAAACCAAGTCCACGCACCCCATTGCCAAGGCGGTGGTGCAGCACGTGGGGGCAGCCGCGGCCGGGGTCGGGGTTGAAAACGTAGAGGAAATAGCAGGCCACGGGTTACGGGGCCGGGTCGATGGCCGCGACGTACTGGCCGGCAACACCAAGCTGCTCAGCAAATACGGGGTAAGTTATCCGGCCGAAGTTGATAAGGTGGTAGACAGCATCGTGGTGGCGGCAATTGATGGCACCTACGCCGGCTACCTGACTGTGGCCGACGCCCCCAAGGCCGACGCCGAACAGACCGTGCGCGAGCTGCGCGCCGACGGCATTACCAAGATTGTGATGCTCTCCGGCGACAAAGACAGCATCACCCAGCGGGTGGCCAAGGAGTTAGGCATTGATGAGGCCCACGGCGGGCTGCTGCCCGAAGACAAAGCCCGCTACGTGCAGCAGTACCTCAACGACGGGTACAAGCTAGCCTTTGTGGGCGATGGGGTAAACGATGCGCCCGTGGTGGCCTTGGCCGACGTGGGCATTGCCATGGGTGGGCTGGGTTCGGATGCCACCATTGAAACGGCCGATGTGGTCATTCAAACCGACCACCCCAGTAAGATTGCCACCGCCCGGCGCATTGCCCGCGCCACCCACACGGTGGTGTGGCAGAACATCTGGCTGGCCTTTGGGGTGAAAGCCGTGGTGCTGGCCCTGGGCGCGGGCGGCCTAGCCACCATGTGGGAAGCCGTATTTGCCGATGTGGGCGTGGCCCTGCTGGCGATTCTGAACGCCGTGCGCATCCAGCGCATGGACTTCACCAGCAAAGGGGAATCGCCTCGCTCTTAACCCTGACTGACTTTATCAATTCTTATCATGAAACCGCACCTTGTTCTTGTAGCCGGCTTGTTGGCCGGCAGTCTCGCCGCCGCCAGCTGCACCTCCCGGCACGATTCCGACGAATACGAGCAGAAGGACCAAGCCGGAGCCAAGACGAAGCCGGTGCCGGCACCCGTGAAGCGGCCGACCTCCCTGCGTGACACCGTACAGTTACTGATGCAACAGCTCGACACGGTGCGTCGCATCGGCTGCTGGGACGAGGACTTTGCCCGCGTCATGACCGTGCACCACGCCGGGGCTCAGCGCCTGGCATCGGTGGAAATAGCGCAGGGCCAGGATTCAACCCTGCGGGCCATGGCGAAGCACGTGCTTAAAGGCCATGAACGTGACAACCACGTCCTCACGCTGGCCCTTACCCGCGAGCCGCCGGCGGGACAAGAATACCGCCCGGACAATACCAAAGACCCATTTGTGCGGCAGATGACTGCCGCACTGGGGCCCCTACGGGAGTTGCCGCCCGCTACTGGCAGCATTGATGCTGATTTTGCCACCCTCATGCAGTTCCACCACCAGAGCGGCGTAGCCTTAGCGCGGGTGGAGCTGTCTTTCGGCCGCAATGCGGAGGTCAAAGCCGCTGCCCGCAACATTGTTCGGGATGAGCAAGTGGAGGTCCAGCAGTACCAGCGCTGGCTGAAGGCCCATGCCATTGCGCCCTCCAACTAACTACTTCTTGCTGCACCAAAAAATAGGTAGCCAGTCATTTGTTCGAAATACGCCAGAGCCGTGTCGTCCATGCAGTTGCGCGGCGCCGGCTCAGGCTTTTTTTGGCCTTGTGAAAACTATTTTCCTTATGTCGCAAACTTGCGACATACTATGTCGTACATTTACGACATAGTTACTGACCTCTTTATGACAACCGCGAAAACCAAGGCCTTTACGATTGAGCAACAGCAGCTGGCCCGCGTGGCCAAAGCCCTGGCTCACCCCGCCCGGGTGGCCATCATTCAGTTGCTGGCCAGTAAGCAAACCTGCATTTCCGGGGACATTGCGGCGGAGCTGCCGCTCTCGCGCACCACCGTCTTTCAGCACCTGCAGGAGCTGAAAGCCCTGGACCTGATTCGCGGGGAAATTGACGGCCTCACCGTCTGCTACTGTTTGAATACCGAACTGCTGCGCCAGGTGCACCAGCAATTCACGGCCTTTTTCATCGAGGCCACGACGAGCGCGGCCTGTGGGCCGGCCGACGCCTGTGGCTGCTAACCATATCCTTCACCAAACCGCTCCAACCCATGAAAATCTCCGAAATGAAGCAGTCCCTGGCCAAACTCGACGCCGTTAACTTCCGCCTACCCACCGGCGACTACCTGCCATCCCACTTCCACGTGACGGAAGTAGGCTTAGTGAGCAAGCATTTCATCGACTGCGGCGGCGTAGAACGTCGGGAAACCGTGGCCAACTTTCAGCTGTGGGAAGCCGGCGACTACGACCACCGGCTGGCCCCGCAGAAATTCCTGCACATTCTGAAGCTCTCGGAGAAGATTCTCGGCAGCGAGGACCTGAACATCGAGGTAGAATACCAGCAGGACACCATTGGCAAATTCGGCCTTGCGTTCGACGGCACGGACTTCGTGCTGACGCCAAAGCAGACGGCCTGCCTGGCACAGGATGCCTGCGGCATTGCAGAACACCAGATTGCGCTCCCGCAACTGCAAAGCGCCTGCTGCACCCCGGGCGGCGGGTGCTGCTAACCGCACTTAACGGCGCTACCCTACTGGGAAGCGCCGTTTTGCTTTAATCCCCGCATTTCTTCTTGGTTTCTGATGACAATTGCCTTTTTCTCCGACGTGCACGGCAACCTGCCGGCGCTGGAAGCGGTGCTGGCCGATATGGAGCAGCGCCGCCCCGACATGATTTTTTGTTTAGGCGACCTGGTGGGCTACGCCCCCTGGCCCAACGAGGTGGTGAACGAGGTACGGCGGCGCGGCATCCCGACGCTGGCCGGCAACTACGACCAGGGCATCGGGCTGGCCAGCGAGAATTGCGGCTGCGCTTACAAAACCGATGTGGAAAAGGGACTGGGTGCGCAGAGCATTGCGTACACGAATCACATCGTCGGCCCGGACGAGCGGCGCTACCTACGCTACCTGCCCAAGCACATGCGGCTGGACTTTCAGGAGGAGCCCTGCACGCTGAGCCTGCTGATGGTGCACGGCTCCCCGCGCAAAATCAACGAGTACCTGTTCGAGGACCGGCCCGAGGCCAGCTTCCTGCGGGTGCTGGCCGATGCCAACGCCGACATCCTGCTATTTGGGCACACCCACAAGCCCTATCACCGCACGGTTGCCTACGAGCACGAGGGTGAAACCCGCTACCGCCACGCTCTCAACATTGGCTCGGTGGGCAAGCCCAAGGACGGCGACCCGCGGGCCGCTTACCAACTGCTGCACTTGAACGAAAACAGCAAGCTGACGGACCCTAACAGTGTGCGCTCGGAGCTGGTGCGGGTTGAGTACGACGTGGAGAAGGCAGCACTGGCCGTCGAGGCCTCGCCGCTGCCCAACGAATACGCGGACATGCTCCGCAACGCCTATTAAACTGATTCTGCCATGACGATTATTCCGATGACGGACGCCCACTGGCCGGCGGTAAAGGCCATTTACGAAGCTGGCATTGCGACGGGAAATGCCACGTTTGAAACGCAGGCACCGGCCTGGGAAGCATGGGATACCGCCCACCTGGGCCATAGCCGGCTGGTGGCGGTGGACGAGGCCGGCACGGTGCGGGGCTGGGCGGCGCTCTCGCCGGTGTCGAGCCGTTGCGTGTACGGCGGGGTGGCCGAAATCAGCGTGTACATCGCTGCCGAAGCGCGGGGCCAGGGCGTGGGCCGGCAAGTGCTGCAGGCCTTGATAGCGGATTCGGAAGCCCACGGCATCTGGACGCTGCAGGCCGGCACGTTTGAAGAGAACAAAGCCAGCATCGGCCTGCACACGAAGGCGGGGTTCCGGGTGATTGGGCACCGCGAACGAATCGGCCAGCACCACGGCGTGTGGCGCAACACAGTGCAGATGGAACGGCGCAGCCCGACCGTCGGCGTCGCTTAACACTACTCCTTATGATGACTTTGAATCAACCTTTGCCCGCCGCACCGGCTCCGGCCGCGCTGGCGGAAAAGAAGCTCTCGGGCCTGGACCGGGGGCTGACCCTGTGGATATTCCTGGCCATGGCGTTGGGCGTGGCCCTGGGCTATATGGTACCTGGCATCAACGGGGCCATCAACTACTTCTCGGTGGGCACGGTGAACGTGCCGCTGGCCATCGGACTTATTCTGATGATGTACCCGCCGCTGGCCAAGGTGAAGTACGAGCAGCTGCCGACGGTGTTCAAGAACATGCGCATCATCGGGCTCTCGCTGTTTCTGAACTGGATACTGGGGCCGCTGCTCATGTTCTTTCTGGCCATCTGGCTGCTGCCGGATAAGCCCGAGTACATGATGGGCCTGATTCTCATTGGCATTGCCCGCTGCATTGCCATGGTGCTGGTATGGAACGACCTGGCCGACGGCTCGCGGGAATACGCGGCCGGGCTGGTGGCCCTGAACTCCATTTTTCAGGTGCTGTTTTACTCGGTGCTGGCCTGGCTATTCATCACGGTGCTGCCGCCCTACTTTGGGCTGAAAGGCTACGCGGTAAACATCGGTATTTGGGACATTGCGCAGAGCGTGCTGGTGTACCTCGGCATTCCGTTCGCAGCGGGGTTTCTCTCACGCACTATTCTGCGCCGGCTGAAAGGCAACGCGTGGTACGAACAGGTGTTTATCCCGGCCATTAGCCCGATTACACTGGTGGCACTGCTGCTGACCATCGTGGTCATGTTCAGCCTAAAGGGGGAGGCCATCGTGCAGGTGCCGCTGGACGTGCTGCGCATTGCCCTGCCGTTGGCCCTGTACTTCGGCATCATGTTCGTGCTCAGCTTCGCGGCGGGCAAGTACCTGGGGGCTGATTATGCCGAGAATGCGAGCATTGCCTTCACGGCAACGGGCAACAACTTTGAGCTGGCCATTGCGGTAGCCATCGGGGTATTCGGGCTCAACTCGGGACAGGCTTTTGCGGGCGTGATTGGGCCGCTGATTGAAGTGCCGGCGCTGATTGCGCTGGTCAACTTGGCCTTCTGGTTTAGGCGACGCTGGTACGGCGGCAAGACCGTGGCCACGCAAGCTTAGTTCTCTTGCTTTACTTACCTGACTATGTCTGACAAGAAAAACGTGCTGGTGCTGTGCACCGGCAACTCCTGCCGCAGCCAGCTGCTGCACGGCTATCTGGAGCAAGAGCTGGGCGACCGGGCCGCGGTGTACAGCGCCGGTGTGGAAGTGCACGGGCTTAACCCTCGGGCGGTGCGCGTAATGGCCGAAGACGGATTGGACATCAGCCAGCACACCAGCAACCACGTGGACGAGTACGCCGCCGTCCCCTTTGACTATGTAATTACCGTGTGCGACCACGCCAATGAGGTGTGCCCGGTGTTTCCTTCAACGGCGAAAAAGCTGCACCACAACTTCCCGGACCCGGCTAAAGCCACCGGCAGCGAGGAGGACATCATGCAGCAATTCCGGACGGTGCGCGACCGGGTGAAAGCCTACGCGCACGACTTTGCGCGGGCCCAATTTCAAACAAGCTGAGGACGCGATGGGGAAGGCAAGAACAGCTCGTGCCTAGTGGAATTCTTCTGTCGAGCTAGCAGTTGAATATATAGGAGTCTTTTCCCCTCCTATCTGCCCATTATGGCGACAAACAAACCGGCCGGCGACGGCCACCGCAACGGCGCTGTGCGCGGCCGTTCGCAAGTATTCAACCCCGTCACGGAGCAATTTGTGAAGCGGAACACTGCCACGGGCCAGTTCATGGACGTGAAGCAAGACGGCACGCCCTTCAAAGGCGTACGGAAGGAGAAAGGGAGCCAATCGTAAAACGACTACTCTTTATTACTCAAAAGCGGCTTCGGGAACGGGGCCGCTTTTTTTGTTTTACCTCTCGGTGCGCAAAGGCGCCAGCGCTACCAGCACGTTACCGAAGAGTTGCCGCATCTGGGCCCACCGGGCAGGTGAAAGGCAATAGCACTCGCGGGGACCATCGGTGGCACTCTCCACCAGCCCGGCAGTTTTCAATTCTTTGAGATGCTGCGAAACGGTGCTTTGCGACAGCGGCAGCTCGGCTACTAGTTCGCCGCAGGTGCAGGTGGTGCGGGTAGCCAGGAGGCGAATGATGGCGACGCGGGCCGGATGGCCGAGGGCTTTGGCCACGGTGGCCAATTCCTGCTGGTCGGTGCTGAAAAGAGTGGCTTTGTTCTGGCGCATGCCGCGTTGTTCGAGCGCCACAGTTGGTAGCTTCGGTTGGTAAAAGTACGGCTAGGGGCTGCCGATAGGATCGAGCAAAAGCAAAACGAGGAACAAGCCAGCGCTCGCTCCTCGTTGCTTTTGACACGTCAGGCAGCTTAGCCAGTTAAGCGCCCGTCTACCGGGTGATTTCTGCGGTGCGGGTCCGTTTGAGGGTTATCTCCTGGCCCCGGCTAATGTCCTTTCGCTCGGCCCGGTCGCTGCTGTGCTCAATAACCTGGCTGCCCTTCTGGTTGGCCACTGCGTCGAGCGTTTGACTGATTTTGCCAATCTCGGGCTGGTCAGTCCGGTACGACACTTTCATTTCCGAGTGCCGGATACCTTCGGCGTCGGTGGTGCTCTGAATCTCGCCGGCTTTGGCACCACTGCTCGTGATAGCCGCTTTCACGGCCTCGGCTTGGCCACGCTCTCCCGCCGTGGTGGCCGGCTCGTCCACCTTGATAATAACCTGCTTTTCGCTACCCTGTGCACCGAGACGAGCTGCTGCGTTATCGGAATGGGTGGGCTTTTCGGCAACATCCTGGCTGCGGTCCCGATTGTGGGATTGGATGGCGGCGGCTTCCGCGGCGGCCTGACGAGCGGCGCGGTCGGATTCGCTTTCAGCAATGCTCACGCCGGCATACTTTTCATTGCCAGCCTCGGCGCGGGAATTGGTGTTGGTCACGATGGCGTGAATGATGGCAATGTCCGGCTGGTCGTTCCGATACGTCATATCAAACTCCGCCCGGCGGATTCCCTGCTCATCGATGGTGCTCCGGACCTCGCTCGTTCGCATGGAGTAGCCGGAATTATCCAGGATTTCCTTCCAAGCTTCGGCGCGGCCGGTGGTGCTGGCAGTTACCTCATCAATCTTCCACGTTGCGGTTTTCTCCTCGGCGGACGAGCCGGTGGGAATGTTGATAACGGCAGTGGGCGCGGCGTAACGCGCCCGGCCGCGAAGCTCCTCCTGCTCGGCTTCATCGACCTTGCGGCCAGTAGGAGGGGGGTTGTCGTTGATGTACTCCTTCAGAAGCACCAAACCGGCGTCTTTGGCATGAACAAACTGCGCGGTGTGTTCAGCTGCCTCTTGCTCACTGCGGTAAGAGCGGAATGGGCGCGAGTCGTCGGGGCTGCCGGCGTCGGCTACCGCCGTGCCCATTACGGCCTGAGTAAATCGTTTTTCATCCTCCTGACGCTCCTGCTGCGCCTCTGATTGGGCCTGGCGCTGCTGCTGCTCCTGCCGGCGCTGCTCCCGCTCGGCGGCGCGCTGCTGCTCATCGAGCACGGCTTGAGCACGTATTTGCTCGGCATTCATGCCCTGGGCCGTTAGCTCCAGGTCCCGGTTCCAGTCTTTGGCCTGCGGATAATCGACGCGAATAAAGGCTTCCTGCCCGCGCTCCTGCTCGGGCCGCAGCTGCTCCCGCTGGCGGTAAAGCTCCTGGCTGATTACTTCGAGTTGAGCGGTGTCGGCCCTGGCCACCGACAAGCGAAGGACAGTTTCCCGCTCGGTGCTACGCTGTACCTCCAGCTCAATAGTGGGGCCGGCTTCCCCGATTCCGTTCATCTTGACCACCCGGTCGGTGAGCTGCTGCACCTGAGCGGCACCGTTTTCAGCGCTGTCGTGGTGGTAGCTCACTTTGAGGGCCGTGTGGTACTTGTCGCTGGTAGCGTGCCACTCTACCGGCCGGCTGGCTTCTTTGTAGGCTTCCTGGTCGGCTACGGGAATCAGCGGCCGGGCCGGGTGCAACTCGTTCATGTAATTCATGTTGAACTGCCGCCCGCCGGCGTCGCGGTCATTGGCCAGCACGATTTCCTTGGGCTCCTGCTTGTCAATGACCCGCTGAATCAGGGCTACCTGCGCCTCGGTGGGAGTGCCGCTAGTCGCAATGTAAATCGTGTTTTTGGGGTCTTTTTCGTGCTTGAGCTGGTAATGCGAGAGCGAATCAATGGCTGATTCGGACACGACTACCCGCTCGACCGGCGTATCCTTGCCCTGCGTGGGGTGCGATACCCAAATGCCATTTTTAGGCAGCGGCAACAGGCTTTTGTAGTGCTCGTTCTTCTGCTCGACACTGGCCAGCCCCTGCTCGTTATAGAGGGGGAAGGCGGTGTTCTTGTGCTCGTTCTGCTGCGCCGTGAAGATGCGCCCCTGAAAAGCCGGGCTATCAATCGTGCTCTCGGTAATACCCCGGCCGTGTAGATAGGTGCGGTCGGTCAGCTCCTTGTTGACGCCCAGCACCTCGGCAATCAGCCGCGTTTTGCGGTCTTCCTGCTGCTGGCGCTCGTGGTCCGGGTCGCCCACGGGCAAGGCGCTGAGCCGGCTCACGTCGACCGGGGCCGCATAGATGCGACTCGGGGCAGGCCCGTCATTCAGGTACTCACGTAGCTGCTGCCGAACCTGCCCCAAATTCAGCCCGTGGCCGTGGTTGCCCCGGGTTTTCGCAAAATCAATGACGCTGCCCTTGTCGCGGTCGTCGCCGGTGTTCAGGTACACCTGATGGTCGTCTTTGCGGGTGACGATGAGTACCTCCCCGTCTTTGACGAGCTGGTGCCAATCGCCGCGCTTGCCTTCCTTCTTTACCTGGTAGCCCTGGCGCTCGGCATAGTCGACCAGGTCAATATCGCGCTTGAACCGGTCAAGCTCGGTGGGGTCATTCTCTCGGGTAGGTGCATTCATCGCGGGAAGCTTACTGGTGGTCGTTAGTGACCAGTAGCTCCGGGCGGGGAAAGTGAAGCGGTGGGTGGAACCGCTACGCTACCAAGAATACTATCCGGTCGTGGTTACGGGGCTGGGGATGCCGGCGGGCCGGCGGCGTGCTCGGAATCGGGGAGGGGAGGGGTGCCGCTGTCAAAGCATTTGAGCTGCTTTTGAAAAGTGGACAGGTCCTCCGAGCTGGCAAACAGAAAGCGTGGGCTCACGCTGTTGGGGGGAATCCGGATGAGCTCAGTGGTGACCGCAAGGCTGCGGAGCAAGCGCTGCAGCAGGCGGGGTTCTTCGCGTTTGAGGGAGTTGTTTTTAAGGCCAACGATGCTGGTATAAGGCAAATCGTGCTGGTCGCAAAACGATTTCAGCTCTCCTTTAGGAAGCATTAATAATCGGAACTGGGCGTAGCGTAAAACGTCGGCATAAGGAACGGAAAGTTGTAGGTCAGGGAAGCCCAGGGGGGCCGAAATGTGTGGCGATGGTACCATGCGGGGTGGTGAGGAATTAAGGGTGAAAGTGTGCTTAGGTGAACTTAAACGAAGGATAATTCACAAAGACACGAATTGCAGCCAATCGCTGCAAATACCCTAACACAAAACCCGCAGTAATACCCCGGACCCGGCTGGCAACTCCAAGGAGTTAGCCAGGCAGAACCCGGTCGATTGGTCCTAACGTAGAAACTTTTCAGAAGTTATAAAGAACCGTAAAAGAATTGTTTTAGAAATCTTTCAGAACTCTTTCAGAACTGTAATCGTAAGCAGGGCTCATATGAAAATGGCTCTGCTCATTGCTTTCGCACTTTTGTTCATAGGAGTGGTGTCCGGGCTGGCCTGGAGGCGTGCCAAGAACAAAGGGAAGAAGACGGACCTCGTAGCAAAGAGCAATCACAAATCAGTTTGGTCTTTTCACTACGGCCCGGCGTCTGTCATTCCTATCCGGGAAATAGCGACGGTGTCAGCGCGTCCTGCGGCAGACAGTCCCTTGACGCAGCTCATACCCGAGGACATTGAGGCGAAAGAGCAACAAGTAAAAGTCGAGGATGCTACTCGCATCGAGGAAACCCAGGCGCTCACCAAAGAAGGTCGGCAGCAACTCAGCGAGCAGCAAGACGAGGAAAATTCTACCCCTGCGCAAACCGCAGTGTCGTCGACAGACGCTCGTCCACCAGATGTTGAAGATGCCCCTGAAAAAGAGACGCCGGCGCCGCCGCTCCTTTCTTCTCGTCACGCTCCGGGCGCCAGGGTCAACGTGCTGGATTTGCTTGGCACCGATGAGGCAGCGGTGACCAAGGGTCAAGAAGCTGCCGCCGCTGAAGTGAAGCCGGTAGTAGGGGAGGAGCCAGCCAGCGAAGACGCCGAAGATGCTCCGGTGCCAAAAGCGCTCTTTGCCAACCCGCTGACGGAAGCGACGCGCACCAAAAACGACGAGGCCAACCGCCAGGCTGCGGTGGAGCTGAAGAAGCGCAACCGGGCAGCGTTACGCACGGGCACGGATGGCGAGAAAGCGGCCCTGGCTGCCCTGATAACCAAAGGCGCTGCCCCCAGCTAAATGCCGTCGCCGGCCTTTACAACTCACCTCTTTTCTGCGCATTTCTCACCCTGCTTTTTGGGAGATAAGCACCCATTACCAAACCCTCTTTCCATCATTCTTATGTGTAAGAACCCCCTCAATCTGGCGGCAAACCTGATGGTAGCCGGCCAGGCCTACCAACCATCCAAATGGGAGCAGCGCGGCTACGCCCTACTGACGGTGCTGGCCCTCTCCACCGGGGCGGCCCGAGCCCAAAGTGCCGAAGCGGCGCTGACACAGGTCAAGGAAAAGGTAATTGGCATCGTGCAGGTCATTTTCGCCATTATCCTCATCATCGGCCTGATTCGGGTGGTCATGAAGTTCATCCAGGGCTCCCCCGACGCGTTGGGCTCCCTGGGCTGGCTCGTGGGCGGGGTACTGCTCTGGTTCGGCTTTCAGCTCTTCAAGGATGATTTGGTCAGCGCCGTGGGTGGCAGCGAAGGCGGGGGCTTAACCAACTAAGCTGCTGCCATGCGCTCCTATAAATCCATCGAGCGGCCCGCGCAGGTCCTGGGCATGAACCTGCAGGACCTGGGCATCCTGGTGGGCCTGTTCATCGGCTCCGTGCTGCTGCTGGGCTTTCTGGGCATGGCGGTCAAGATTCCGCGCATGGTCTACCTGATGGTCATCCTGTCGGAAATCGGCCTCCTCCTGGGCCTGCGCTACCTCACCCGCACGCAAGCCCCTGGCTTCCTGATGGGGTGGCTCTCCTACACCTTCATTCAGCCCCGCCGCTTGGCCGTGGGGCCACTACCCACTCCCGCTCATGGCAAAAACACCCAAAACAACCGCGTTTAACGCGGTGATGCCGGTGCATTCCTTTGAAGAAAACAAGGTAGTATTCAAGGATGGCCGCGTCGCCGTGGGCTTCGTGATTGAGCCAGCCGAAATGGAAAGCTGGACGGTCGAAGACTACGACGCTTTCCAGACCGCGCTCGTGGGCGTGCTGCGCCCGCTGCCGGTGGGCACCATCGTCCAGAAAACCGACATCTACTACGACCGGCCCTACCGCGAGGACAAGACGCAGCAGACCTATTTCGAGGGCAAGATGAACAAGCACTTCTTCGAGCGGCTCGTGCTGTTCCAGAAGTCCTACCTGTTTCTCTCGTTCGCACCGGTCGATGTGAAAACCACCCGGACCAATGCCGTGAACGCGTTGGTGGCCCGGGCCGGGGAAGCCATCATCAAGAATCCCTTCGCGCAGCTCGTGCACACCCTGGAGGTGGCCGAAGCCAGCGCCGTGGAATTCACCCAAGGCCTCAAAAACCTAGGCGGCGTAGCGTTTGAGCGCATGAGCAGCCGCGAGATGCACCAGCTCTACCTGCAGTACTTCAACCTCAACTTCGACGGCCAGCCCACCCGGCAGGAGCGCGAAATTGGCAACGACCTGGGCACCCTCAGCGTCGGGGAGCACAAGGTCAACATCCTCTCGATGGTAGGCCAGGGCAGCGAGGCCCACGCGGCGGTAAAGAACAGCTACGGAGTTACCGCGCCCATGCTCTACCCGCTCACCCACGTATTGCAGTGCCCCCATGTGCTGACGCAAGCCATGCTCGTCCAGGACACCCGCGCTGAGCTCAGCAGCCTTGATACCGACCGCAAGCTCAACGCCTCGCTCTCGTTCCTCTCCACCCAGGACAATGCGCTGCGGGCAGCGGAAGTCGAGGAGTTCACTGCCGAAGTGCGGGCCGAGAACAAGCAGATTGTGGGCCTGCACCTCTCGCTGCTATTGTGGGACACCAACGACAACAGCCGGCGCGAAAACGTCGAGAAGGCGACGGCGGCGTTCCGGTACATGTTCGGCACTGAGAGCGTGGTGGAAAGCTACCTGGCTTTGCCGGTGTTCTTTGGCCTGCTGCCCGGCAACGCGTACCAGGTACCGGACCGCTGGCTTACCTGTTCCTCCGACCGGGGCGCGTGCTACACCCACTGGACGGCCACTTACAAGACGGACCCGGTAGGGGAGTACCTGACCGACCGGTTCCGCAATCTGGTGCAGGTAAACCTGTTCAACACGGCTCTGGACAACCAGAACGCTATCGTCATTGGCCCCTCGGGCTCGGGCAAGAGCTACACTTTCGGTAACCTGATTGTGCAGCGCTTCGAGAAAGGGGCCCGGCAAATCATCATGGACGTGGGCGGCACCTACCGCAACGTGCTGCAGTCGCTCAATGGCGAAGATTTTGACAACACCTACTTCGAGTACGACCCCGCCCGGCCTATTGAGTTCAACCCCTTCATCGTTCCCCGGGATGCTGCGGGCAAGTGGCTCTACAACGACGAGAAAACCAACTTCCACCTGGCCCTCTTGGCCGCGCTCTGGAAGGGTGGCAAGGATACCGGACTTGACAAGTCGGAGCGGACCATTCTGAGCCGCTTTCTGATTGAGTACTACGCCTGCCTGAATGAGAGTGACCGCTTGAACCAGCAGGACGAGGAGTTTCCGGGAATGGAAAGCTTCTACCGCTTTGTCGAGCAGTTCGACCACGAAATGCAAAAGCCCGTGGCGGTGCCCGGCGAAGGCCTGGAAGCCGACCCGCTGGACGGGGCCCGTCGGCAGTACCAGAAGAACCTGAAGTACATCGACATGCACCAGTTCTTCCTGGTGCTGGGCCAGTACATCACCGGCGGCCGCTACGAGCGGGTGCTCAACGCCCGGCGCGACGTGGATTTGTCGGAGTACCGGCTTATCTGCTTTGACCTGGCCAAGGTGCAGGCCGACCCGGACCTCTACCCCGTGGTGGCCATGCTCATCACCGAGCTGAGCCTGGACCTGTTCCGCAAATTTCCTGACGACACCAAGTACATCGCCCTGGACGAGGCCTGGACCATGCTCTCGGGCGTGCTCTCGGAATTCATCGAGTCGATGTACCGCACCATCCGCAAAACCAACGGATCGGTGACCATCATCACCCAGGGCATCACCGAAATCACGAGCAGCAAGATTGGCCCAGCCATCATCAACAACTCGGCGACGAAAATCATCCTGCGACACATCAACCCGGATTCGCTCGCCCAGCTGCAACCACCGCTTGGCCTGACGGGGCACGAGATGGACCTGATTAAGTCGGTGCGGTCCACGGATGCGCTGCGCGAAATCTTCATCAAGCAGGGTGCCAAGGGCAAGATATTCGGGGTGGAAGCCTCGCCCCAGCTCGATGCCATCCTCACCTCCAAGCCCATCGAGCGCAACTACCTCAACAAGCTGGTGAAGTTCTACCAGCAGACCAACCTCAAGCCAGTGCTCGACAAGAATGGCCGGCTGCAGCTGGACGCCGAGGGCAGCCCGCAGTACGAGGAAGTCAAGGTCCAGCGCCTGGACTACGCGGTAGATCAGTTTGTCGAAGATAAACAGGCCCGCACGGGCGTCTTGGCCAAATGAGCGGCTTCTACATAATGGTCGCCTACGGGGCCGACCCCGGGTTTCTGAGCGCCTGCGACCAGACCCTGCAAATCGTGCTGCGCGCCTGCCGCTTTATCACGCCCACGTTCATGCTCATTGCCCTGCTCTACACCGTCGGGCGAGGCTTTATCTCTGGCCACGGACTCTCCATGGACTGGGGGCCTATCCTGAAGGCGGTTTGGATATTCTTCCTGCTTTTCTTTTACAAAGAGCTGATTGACACACTCAGTTCGGGCGTGGCAAATTTTACCCGGCTCTTTGCCACGCCGGACGGGTCGACGGCTGCCTCGGCGCTTGGCGCGACCATCAGCAGCGCGGATACCCTCTCGCAGAAAACAGTGGTCGAGCAAGGAGCCGACGAAATCAGCAACCTGCTGAAAACCATCACCTCGTTCAGCCTGACCAACATTCTGCTGCAACTGGTGACCGGAGAAGTGGTGCTGCTGATTAGGCAAATCATGCAGTTCATCCAGCAGTTCATTCTCGGGTTTCTGTTTGTCTGCGGCCCCATTTCCATCTGCCTGTCGGTTATCCCCTCCTTCGGCCAACTGGCGATGAAATGGCTGCAAAACTTCCTGGCCGTGCAATTCTGGGGGCTTTCGTTTGCCCTCCTAGACCTACTCTATACCTTCTACACAGCCTCCAATACCACTTTTGGCGGCGTGTTCGCGGGGCCGGTGGCCGTCGAAAACGACACGAAGCAACTGGTGGTGTCGGTAGCCTTCATCATGCTTTACCTCATGGTGCCCTACCTGACCAGCCTCATCATTGGCTCCTCAGCTGCTCAGAGCTTTGTCGGCTCGGTTGTCGGCATGGCCGCTTCGGCGGCCGCGGCGGGGGCTGGCGTCTCGGCCGGCATGGCTGGTGGCGGTCACGGTGTATCCGGCGCTATTGGCCGCGCCATGGGCAGTGGAGGTAGCAAGTCGGGTGGGGGCAGTTCGGGCGGTGGTGATAGTGGCGGCAGCGGCTCAGGCGGCGCCGCACCGGCTCCGGGTGGGGGCAGCTCAGCTTCAGCGGGGCTGCCGTCCATCACCATGTCGGACGCGCTGAATCCTTCTTACCGGCAACGGCCCTCCGGGCTGTGGACGGCTTAACAATTCACCTCTCCTTTCCCATGAATCACTCAACCCGTTACCTCGCCCTGCTGGCCCTGAGCTTAGCTACCTCCTGTCAATCCAAGGAGGATAAGGCAGCCGCTCAAATTGCCGATGCGCTACAAACCAGTGCCGAAAGCCCCACTGAACAAGCCAAGGCGGACGCTTGGAAAGCGGCAACCACATTGCCCCCGGCGCTGACGGCGTCGGCAGTGAACGTGCAACCCGGGGTAGCGCAGATGTTGCCGGAAGAAGGGTATTTAGAACTGATATCGGTCACCAGTCAAACGCCAGTCGCAGCTATTCTCGCGCTGCCGGCCGGCCTGAGAAACGCTCAACGCGGCTACCCCAAAGTAGGGCCAGGTTACCGGATTCCCTTTGAAGCGGTGCTGCGCTGGAAACCCATGGGCTTTGGCAAGACCAAGCCCGGCGTAGGTAAGCTGCAATTGCCCACAGTCAGGGATTCTCTACGCGGCTTTTTCATCAGCGAGATAGACCGGGGCGGCAAAGTGGTGCCGATGAGGCCGGCGCAACCCGTCAAGGTTCAGGGGGTGCTCTATGCCTATGCAAGTCCTGATGAGGGCAAGGGAACGGGCTTATTAACCTACCCCTACCGGGGGCTTCAAATCTCTTTGCCCCTCGCCAACTAGGGGCAGTGGGGAAGAAAATCCCGGCCTCCTAAACCACCTCTTGTTGACTTAACCCGCATTTTCCATGGATTCTGCCAAAAACCTAAGTACCTCATTCTCCACCATGCGCAACCTCGCGATGGGAAGCGTTTTTGCCCTGCTGCTCGTGTCCCTGGCGGCGGGCTTCCTGGTGTACCGCGCCTATGAGAACAGCGGCCGGCGCGTGTACGTGGTCGGCCAGACCGGCTCAGTGGCCGCGCTTTCCGCCCCCACCACCGAAACCCACACGGCCTACGAGGCCCGCAACCTGGTGCGCAACTTCATGCTGACCATGTTTGGGCACGACCAGTACACCTACAAGACCAACCTGGATGCTGCTCTGCCCCTCATTGAAGGTCGCGGGGGCCGGCGCATCTACGACGGCTTCACCCGCGGGCAGGTGCTCCAGAACTACGAGCGCTACGCCGCCCGCAACGTCGTGACGGTGGACAGCGTGAGCATCGACATGAACCACCGCCCCTGGTCAGGCCGGGTGTACATCAAGCAGCGCATTTTCATCGGGGGCGAGCAAAAGGAGCCCCTGCCGCTGGCCGCCAAGTTTAACCTGGCCGAAACCAACCGCTCGGATGCCAATCCCTACGGCATGCTGATTACCAACTTCGACTACATCCCCTATAACCCGCAGGTATCGCGGGAAGAGCTGCAGGCCCTGAAAGAGCAGGAAGCCGACCGCCAGCGGGCCCTGCTGGAAGCGCAGCGCAGCGCGGGGGCCGTGGCTCCCGAGACCGGCGATGCGCTGGCTTCCCCAGCTGTCCCTGGTCAGCCCTTGCCGGCGGCCCCGGGCAAATAAGCTTCTCCCACCCTAACGCCAATTCCTATGTCTTCTAAACTTCTGCTGGCCCTGGGCCTGCCGGTGCTACTGGCTTCGGCCGCGTCAGCGCAAACTACTTCTGCTACGTCCGCCATGCTGCGGCCGGCCTCCTCGGCGGTGCACGCCGCGCCGACCCTGCTGGACGTGGCCGTGTCGGATAGCTCGACCACCTACCTTGTGTTCAGCGGTCCCGTGTCGCTGGTCGACGTGGGCATGGCTAACAATTACCTGGTTAAGATTGAAGCCAACGCCGTGTTTGTGCGCGCCCGCCGCAAATCTGCGCCGCCAACGCCCCTGCTCATCCGCTTTGGTAGCAAGTATTGGATGGGGCGGCTGGTGTACGTGAACCGGCCCGTGCTGCAGCTCTACGACTTTCAAAAAGACGGGGCCCTGGGCATGAGCAGCGGCACCGGCTCAGTTGCGGGCTCAGCCCCGGAAAATGAACTGGCTTTGGACAAGGAGCGGGAAAAGAAAGCCGCCGTGGAGGGCAAGCTCACCAAGCTCCGCAAGTCGAAGGAGGAGCACCAGGCAGTGGCCGTGGTCGACAATGACTTAGTGCTCTCGCTAGCCAACGTGCGCAACGACAAGGATTTCACCTACCTGCGCTTCAAAGTCATTAACCATTCGGCCATCGACTACAACGTCGATTTCACCGATTTCCAACTGGTAGAAAATGCCCAGAAAAAGTTTCTAGCCAAGAAAAAGAACGAAGCGCGCCGCCCATTGGCTCCTTCGGGTGGCGGGGCCAACCAAGTCGTTTCGGGCCGCACCACCGGCTACCTCACTTATGCTATTCCCCTCTACGCAGCGACCGACCGGGGCTACCTGGAAGTGACGCTGCGGGAACTGAACGGGGCGCGGGTGCTGGTGCTGCCGGTGCCGTCGCGGGTTATCAATCGGGCTTCTACCATCTAACGCCGCACTTATGGAACCTGCAAACCCACATACTCTACCCCCATCTATGGGCTCGTCCGAGTCCGACGAGCAGGAGCGCTTTGGGCCGGAACGGCCCGCGGCGAATCAGGTGAAAGCGACTCCGCTGGAGGTGTTGCGCAACAACTGGATACTGCTGACCGGCCTGCTGGTCTTGCTGGTCGCCGGGGGCCTGTTCCTCTGGCTGCGCTCGGCCACGCAGGCCGCGCAGCAACACAAGGAAGTCGTGGCGGCGGCTTCGGAAAACATCGAGCCCGAAATCAAGGCCGCGCCCCAGACGCCGGCCGCAGCGGTTTCCCCTTCCGCGCAAATTGAGCAGCAGCGGCGCCTGGAGCAGGAAGCACAGAATGCCCCGACTCGTCCCAACACCGACGAGGTAGTAGAAGCCTTTGTGGCCGATACCATGGGTCAGGCCCTGCGTCGGAAGCGGCGAGCCGCGGCCGCCACGCTGGCTGCCCGTCGCCGGCAGGAGGAAGCCCGAATAGCCGCGGCTGACGTGGACACGATTGAAACGACGCTGCAGGACCCCACCACGGGGGCTTACCGGGCGCAAACGCTGGTGGTGCCCCGGCGTCGCCCCGGCCAGGTGGTGGGCACAACGGCCCGTCGGGTCAGCTCCCGGGCGGGCCGAAGCCTGCGGGCAGGCCTGTTGCCCGCGACCGATACCGACGGCACCCCATTTGAAACGGACCCCGACGTGCTGGCCATGCTGGGCAGCTCACCGCCCGAAACCCGCGCCGCTTACGAGCGCATGACCGGCAAGCGCTTTCGCGACCCCAGAGTTGCCGCGCAGGCCCTGGCCAATCGCGCCGGGGCGTCGGGCATGGATGGCTTTAATACCGTCAAGGTGGGCAACTCGGCCCGGATGATGGCCCAGGGCAACCAGGCTGAGCTGGTGCCCGACGTGTTTTTCAAGTGCGTTATCAACGGAGAGCAGAAAGTACGCACCGGCTCCGTCGTGATGCTGCGCTTGCAGGAAGATGCCGTGGTGTCGGGGGTGACTTTCCCCAAAAACTCCGTCTTCGCCGGCATTGCCAGCGTGGGCACCAACAACGTGATGCTGGAAGTCAACCGCCTCGGGCCCACCCGGGTCGCGGCCAGCATCTACGATTATAACTACATGCCCGGCATCATGATTGACCCGGTAAAGCGGATTGCCAAGGATGCCAGCCTCGCCGGCCAAGACCTACAGCAGCAGTCCATGCAGGAAGTGAGCACCGCCATCGACCGCTCGGCCTCGGCCGCCAACTCTGTGGTGGGCGTGGGCGGGCGCGTGGCCATGGGCGTGCTCAGCCGCCCGAAAACCCGCACCAAACTCCGGGAGGTGCTGCTGCCCGATGGCTACCCCATTCTCATTACCACGGCCGCCGCCGGCCAGATGGGGCCGGCTACGGCGTCGGGACGCTAATTTTTCCTTTCACCAACTCTACAACCATGAAAAAGACTCTTTTTCCGGCCCTGGTGGCCGTCGCGTTGCTGCTCGCTCCGGCCGGTAAAGTCCGGGCACAGATGGTAGTTAATGACCCGCTGCATATGGGCGTGCAGATTGGTGAGTTTGCCAAGCGCCTGCAGCAGTGGTCCTCCACGGTCCAGAACTACCAGGTCGTGAAGGATGCCCGTCAGATTGCCGGCGTCACGAAGGACATCACCAGCGAAGTCCGCAGCCTGACGCAGGAAGGATTGGATCTACAAAAGCAGGTGCAGGCCGACTTGCGGAAAGTGCAGAGCATCCAGGATTTGCGCCTTTCCAACCCGCAGGAGCTGTTTGCCCGCGCCCTGGCCATGTCCGGCCGGAGCCAGACCAACCAAATGATGCCGGTCTACGCCAAGGCCCAACGCCTGCGCCAGGCGATGCAGCTGACCAACCCTGCGCAGGACGTGAACACCATGTACGATGTGTTCTCGCGCTTCGGCACGAGCTCCTCCGACCCCAACGGCAACCTGACCAGCGACCAGTACCAGGCCAAGCGGGAGGAGTCGACGGTTTCCCTGTTTGCGGCCGAGGAGATGATGGCCAAGCGCAAGCTGGCGATGGCCGTGAACTACTACAAGATTGCCGACGAGATGACCGCGCAAAGCGTGGAAATGCAGGCCACACTCAAAAACCCTGGCCGCTACGCCATGACCGAGGGCGAGCGAATGGCGGCCCTCAATTCCTCGAACGATAACATGATTAAGGCCATGCAGCTGCGCGAGCAGGGCGACCGCCTGTTCATGGAGGCTTCGCAGGCCGGTCCGGCTCACCAGGCTGCCGAAGCCGTGTACGCCTCGACCCTGAGCCGGAACGCGCTGATAAAAATGGACCGTAATCGGCCCCGCTAGTACCGTATGAAAAAGCTACTTCTGGTGGTGCTCTTCCTGGCTGGGGCCGGCATTTCGCCGGCCTCCGCTCAGCGCCACGTTAAACACATTGCAAGCTGGGGTGCCCACGTCGGCCGCTCGGAAAAAGGCGACTACTACGAGCTGAGCTATACGCCCATGCTCACCAACCGCTTGGCCCTGCGCCTGAGTGGGGGCTACGAACATGGCACCCTGCCTGCGCGCGGGGAATACTCGGTTTACCAGAGCCGCGTGCTGCTGTCGCCTCAATTGTTCCGCCTCGGTGAGGTGGCCTATTTTCATCTGCTGGTGGGCGCGGGTGCCGGCTACGAGTGGACCAACCAAGACGGAACCGGGGAGCTGACTGCCAGTTCGGGTGAGCCCCAACGCTTCACTTATGGTCCGCAAGTGGGCACCGAAGCGGATTTCTTCCTGGGCAACCGGCTTTCGCTCGTGGCCACGGGCACCAAGGGCTACCTCTTCAACAATCCGCTCATCGACCGCTGGCCTGGCTTGGCCAGCGTCGGACTGCGCTATCACTTTCGTTAACCTCTCTTTCTGACCTATGAAACGACTTGCCTATCTCCTCCTGAATTGTGCCGCGCTGGTATTCTCCGCCGGCTGCTCGAAAGACGATACCATCCCCTCTGGTCCGAAAGAATACCAAGTAGAGTACAAGGTCACTTCGAACGCCGCGCAATCGGATTATTTAAGCTACACCAACGAAAGTGGCGGCAACACGACGCTCAACAATACGCCTCTCCCGGCCAGCTACCGGTTTAAGCGCACCTTGAAACAGGGTGATAACCTGACCATCCTGGCCAGCATCGACGGGGGCTCGGCGTCATCTGAAATCACCTGCGCTATTCTGCTGGATGGTCAAGAGGTAAAGCGGGAAACCGGCCGGGGCGTCGATGCGCAGGCGGTGCCGGTTTATGTCATTGGGCAGTAGGGGAGGTAATTTGCGCAACTCGCTCCTGTGAATAATCCGTCCTGCTTGGCACTAGGTGCGCGAGGCAATGGGCAAGATATGGCCTAAACGACCTCCCCGCTGAGCCCTTGGTGAGCCCATTACCTTGACGCAGGAGAAGCCCCGCCAGGGCATCTGCGGCGCATTAGCAGCTCTTTTGCACTCACGGTGTCTAAGTCGTGAGCCCTTGCTGAGCCCTTCGGCGTCCTAGCGTACTTACCGCTAGGATGCCGAAGGGCTTAATTGATTAAGGCCTTTGAAGAGTTGCAGGCGGTGCGTTTTGGCAATCGCCTGTTGCTGTTTTTTGGGCACTCCGGCTTCTGCCGCAAATGTGGGCCAGCTCGCTACCGCGTCGACCACCCGCTGGATTATCTCCCGGGGCTTTTTCACCAGTACATTCTTGGCCAGGTGCAGGAAATCTTCTTCCGTGAAATCGTCGACCTTGTCCGCCAGCTTCATCTGGTGCTGGCTGGACCATTGCCCCGTGGGGTTATAGGAATGCGTCACGTCGTACGCCGGGGACAAGCTCCACTTTCCCGCCGGGTTCATCAGGAAGGAGATGTTCTTGGTGTGATCGTCCTGGTTGCGGGCCACCACGTTGAACACCAGGCGCCGGTAGAGTTCTTCCACGGCCGGGTGCGGCAGCTGAAGTTTCCGCAAGACCTGAAAAGCCTGCTCGTAGGTATACTCTCCGGCCCGGTTATAGTCAAAGTGCGCCAGCCCGCAGAGCGTTTGCATGTGCAGCCGCTGGTTGCCGCCCGCCCGGTCGAATCGCCGCGTCATGAAGTGCGCCCGGCCGTTCTCTTCTTCCAATCGGCAATCGGTCATCTCTATGCCCGCCTGCCGGGCCATCAGGTGGTAGGCGTACTCGATGCGGCCGTACCCGGCCGGGTCGCCTAAGCTCGCGTTGGTTACCCCGTCAAGCTTGAGCAGCCAGTGTTCAAAGCCCTCGGGGGCATCTACCTGCCCGGAGCGGACTTCCTTGGTGGTGGCGTTATAGGCAATCACAGCCTTGGCCCGGGCGCCGCCGGCGGAAGTGCCCACGCTGATGATTTCGGCCAGCCCTTCGGCGGCGTTGGTGGCCAGCGACGTGTGCAGGCCCTCCCGGTTGGTCAGCACCTGCCGGGCAAATTTCACGAGCTCGCCCACTTCCAGCGCGGCGCCTTTCTCCAGCGCGGGCTGCGAGGCCGGTTCATACACCAGCGCGCCCATTCCCCGGTGGCCGAGGTAGCACAAATGCTCCACGGGCGTAAAGGAGGCCGCGTCCCTCCCTTTAGAAGCCAGCCAAGCGTCGATGAGCTGGCGCCCGTACCGGTCGGGCAAGCTGTCGGCCAACAGACCGGGCAGCCCCTGGTAGGTGTCGCGGCTAAGGGTTGGAAATTGAAAGGGCGGGGGCCGGCGCCCCTTGGGCAGCGGCATGGTAATCGGTGCCAGTTCCAAACCGGTTCGAATAAAAGCTGGCTCGTATTCAAAGACGCCAACGCGGCGTTTTTCGTCCCACAGCACGGCCCCTACGGGCTGGCCCCAGATAGATACTGTGGCCGTTATCAGGGCACTCATAATTCGGTTGTTGAAGTATCCTCGTTTCGGCGGCTGGCTCGCTGCCGCTGCTGGCGTGCCAGGCGCGCCGCTTGCAGGGGACTGATGGTGGCCGACTCTTCCAGCACTTCGAGCACATCGAGCCGCCCCAAAGCACGTAAGAGCTGCACCAGCGTAAGCGTAGAGGCCGGCCGGCCGTTTTCAACTTGGCTGATGGTCCGTCGGCTCAGGCCCGTTTGTACTGCCATCTCCTGCTGCGAGATGTCCTGATTCAGCCGAATAAGCTGCAGGTTGCGGCCAATTTCTTGTACCGCGGCTATGTCTGACAATGCGTACCAGTCCATAATGACACGTGTAAGTAGCATTAACTGCCATTATTGATGTTAATGCTACGCAAAGGTACCATTAACGGAGCTAATAGCAAAGGAACTAGCCATGCAATAGTGGTACGTATGTCTCACATTAAATGCTCATTTGCAACTTAATGATACGCAAAGCTCACATTATGAAACTTATTTCCATTACTTAGCGAAAACCCGTCGCTGTAAGGGGAAAAGGAAATCAGAGTACAATCTGAGTTTCCTTATTCGCTTTCACTGAAACGTAGGGGCAGGTAGTTACAACAAGGGATTGTGCTCGTCGTTGACATCGGTCTGCACATTAAACCGCTCATTCATGAACTCCCTCACTGCACTAGGATTAGGAAAGCGAGCGTTGTTCTCCAAGCCGAAGGCGCTTAAAGAAATAATGGGCATTTGCTCCAAGCTCATCCTAAATTCAGCCGATTGGAATGCCTCAAGAGGAAACTCCATCTGCAGTTCCACTTCATCTCGCTGCAGGACGCGCTGAAACTCCTCTTTCAAGGCAGCTTGGTGTTCCGCCGGCGTTGCAAACTTCCGCCCTTCAACTAGTCGGTTGGCTTTGTAGGAGAGCATGAAGTTCATCATGGCCACAACAATTTGCCAGTCCGGCCAGCCTTCTTCCCGCAGTGCTTGCAGCCAGGGGGCGTAGCCGGCGTCCAGCTTTAGGCGGGCGAGCGTCTGATGGATGTTGCGAACTGCTTTCTGAAAGCGGTTCCCAATGTTTTGGACGGCGGTTGAAGGATTGTATTTCTTGCTGAGGCCGGCTTTCGGCTGCATGAACCGATTAATCAACGGGAAATCGGGTAGGGCCGGCAGAGCAGAGAACGTATCGCGACCAAACGCCCCGAACGCTTTTTCGGAAAACAACGACCGGTACATGCGCTGGTAGGAAGTTGCCTGCATGGATTTTGCCCCCAGGTTACTCTCCGTAAAGAGGCCCCAAAACGCCTCGTTGTACTCGGCTACGGGCAGTAAGCTGATGTCCTGCAGAATGACTTTGAGCGCAACGCTGACGAATGCAACCCCCATTTTCACGTCTTCATAGTCCGAGCTGTCAACCCGCTGCACAAAGGCCTTCCACTTTGCCTTTCCATTGTCCGGCAACTGTTCGGGCTGGCGAGGAGTGTCGGTAATTTCCAGGGTGAGGTCAACAAGGCCGCTGGGCAAATGAAAGTCAACCTTGGAAAGCGCTATTTCCACCAGCAGCACCTGAAGCATGGCGCAGAAGTCCTCGCCCAGGGCAGTCATTTCGTACGAGTTGGAAAAGTGCACGTGCCATTCTATTCCCAAGGCGTGAAACCGAACGGTACGCTCGGGCCCCATGTCGTTAAGCGGCGCATCCGCAAAATTCTTGGTGAGGCCGGCTCGTAGTTTAGGCTCCGGCAAGTCAGCCTGAAGCACGGCCAGCAATTCATCCAGGTACTCTTCTTTTAAGTACCCGGCTTCGGATAATTTGGCTTGGGTCATGACCTGTAATTCCGGGGCCAGAAGGGGCACGGCGTACAACAGAAAGCCATAGTTCATGATGCTTTTCTGGGGCATCTCGGCCCCCTCCGCGTCGATAGGCTCAGGGTCGAACTCGTGCCGCGTCATCATGTAAAGCTCAAAGTCCAGCAAAGCGCTAAACCAAGCGCCCTGGACGAAATCTGCGTGGAAAACCATGCCGATTCCTTGGGCAATTCGCTTCACTAGTTTGCGACTGCCTTTGTGCCAGCTGACCCACGTGGCCCACAGCCCATAATACTTCGCTGCGAAGTGCATGTCCAAGGCGCCGTAGACCTGGGCAATGTTAAGCAAGGCCAGGGTATAGCCCTCGAACGTTTCATCCTGCAGCCACAACGCTTTGGCCTCGTGAAAATCCCGCAGTGCTTTGAGTAGGGCCGTGGGGGTTTTAGCCTTCAGGTAAGCGGTGCCTGAAGCCACCAGGCGGCGGGCCCGCTCATGCGCACCCCGCTTCTTTTCGACCACGGCGTCAAGTCGGCCAACAAACTCTTTGAATGCCTCAATCAGCACCTCGTTCTCCTCCTCGTCCATCTGAATTAACAGGCGGATGTGCGTGTGGATACGGTTGCTCAACTGCGTCGCATTGTAGAGGCGGGCCTCGTCCAAATTCGTTAACAGCTGCTCCAAAGGCGCCATAATTTTGGCCACGTTCTCCTCACTCCGGTCTTGGCTGCCCGCAAAAAAGTAGAAATTAGCGGAGCACTCCAATAGCCGGCACAAGTCCGAAGCATTGCTCGTTTGGCTCAGGAGCTGGTCCAGCTGCCGCTTGAATTGCTGCAGCCACCCGGCGGTTTCTTCGGGGGTTAACGCGGACTTTTCGTTCAACGCCGAGGCCGTTACCAGGAAAAGCAGGCTTTGAATATCCTCGAAATCCCCGGCGGCGGTGAAGGCGGAAAAGTCGCTGAAGTATTGCCGGATGTAATCTTCCAGCCCGAACAAATCGCCGAGAGCTGGCGACAAATACTCGGTGGGCCGCATTCGGAGCCAGATTAGCTCGTAGAGCCCCTTTTTTCGAAATTCGGGCTGCTGTTGCAACGCCGAAATGTACCAGGTGAGCAAGCTAATCCAGAAGGCGTCGTGGGATTGCAGATTCTTGGCGGCACGGCAGTAGGACACGGCCTGCAGCACCTCGTAAAATTCGCCGAGACGAAAATCCGCTGGCTGGCCGATTTCATTCCATTTGGTGAATACTTCGTGGTACCACAGGTCTTCCAAGGTACCCGCCTGGAGCAGCAGGTTCGTGAGTTCCCCGTTAACCAGCTTGCGGTCCTCAGGTGCCTGCTCGGAGGCTTTAATATCTACCCGCATGCAGAGCATGCCCAAAAAGCCCTTGCGCCGCTCCTTGGGCATGTCTGGCAGCTGCGCCACCAGTTCTTCGAGGCGGGCAATAGTGCCCTTGAAGGCCTCGTCCGGGCTCAGGCCATCAAAGCGCCATTTAATACGGCGCGTAAAATCGTCCCAGTCCTGGTCCGTAAGCATTTGGAAAACAGCAACTGCCTCCCGTAACACCTGCTTTTCTGCCTCTATCAGCAAGATGGCCTGCGCGTCCTCCGCTTTCTTTTTCAGCCTTTCAGCAAATTGGTCAGCCAATTGCGTGGTACGCTCTTCCACATAGGACGTGACGAGTGCCTTTACCTTTTTAGCACATTCGGTGAGCAGGGAATCAGGAAGAGCTTCTTGGTTGGCCACCCAGCGGCGCAGCAAATCTGACTCATTGCCCTCGCGGTGCTCCGCAATGCGGCTGTTGGCTTCAAAAACAAACTCCTTGTCCTTAGCCGCATAATCCGTCTTCACGTGCAGCATAAAGAAGTGCGCCACCGCCTTCTGTATCTCCTCGCTACGAAAAGAAAAAGGGGTGGAGTACAGCTTTAGCTGGCGGAATGTAGCGGCTTGCGTTAGCTCGTTGTGCTGAAAGATATCCTCTTCATAGTCGCAATAAATTGCTTCGTCAACTTGGTCTAGATAGTTCTCAAGCCACGTTTCAACGGTTTTGAACACCTGGTACTGATACCCCCGCATGGAGGCGCTGGCATCGGTGTTTTTTGCAAACAGGAAGAGTTTAGAAATGCTCATTGCGCAGTAAAAGCTATTAGCCGACCGAACGCGCAATCTTGCGCATGGCGGCCGGCGAATCACCAAACTTGCACAGCGCCTCGCAGTGCTGGCGCAGCTCCGAGAACAGGATGTAATGAATGGTCGCCCCGGCGGCCCGGATGGCTGGCCGCGAGAGTTGGGCCTGCACTTCCTTCTCGCGGGCATCGGGCACGACCAGGTACAAAGCCGTTTCGTGCTCGGGCATGGAAAACGCCAGGTCCGTCAGGCGCAGGATGCCGCTGTAGATGCTGGTGCTCTTCTCCACTTCGAAGGCGGCCACCACCCGGCTCGTGCCGGGCGCAAACCACACGATGTCGATGAGGCGAATGGTGCTGGCCACGTCGGCGGGCACGGGCAGCTCGGGGTGTTGGTCGAGGCACAGAAACGAGAGCTTCTGGCCTCCGCAGAGGCGGTTGCGGTCGTTGATGGCCGTGGTCACGTCGCAGCCCAGCGCCTTGCCGATGCGCAGCAAATGGTGCTGCATCTCGGTGTGCTGGTTTTCTTCCTGGGCTTCGGACTGCACCTCTTTGTGGCGCTTTAGGGCCTGCTGTTGGTACTTGTCGCGCTCCTCGTCGGTGGTAAACTGCTGGTCGCCGGCAATCATCTTCTTCACGCCCACGTCGAAGAGCAGGCCGGCCAACGCGCCGTAGTCCAGGCTCAGGTGCTGGCGGTGCGCCAGGTTCAGGTCGCGCAACTGCTCACGCATGCGCAGGTACTCGGACCAGGAGCCCAGCTTGATTTTCTGGCCAAACAGCGCGTTGAAGCCGTTGACGATGGCCGTGTTGCAGGGCGGCATCAGCGTGGGGTGCAGGAAATACAGGATGCTGGCCACAGCCGGCCCCAGCCCCTTGATTTTGCGGCGGTCAAGGATATCGATTTCCTTGAGCAGCTGCTGCTCGGTGGTAGCAGCTAGGCAGCTTTCCAGAAATTGTCCGAAGGCGCGCTTGTTGTCCTCGTGCTCGTAGATGTCGGGAATGCGCAGCTTGGGCTTCCAGTAGAAGGGGTGGGCCGCGCCCTGAAACACCTGCTTTTGCTCGCTGATGACGCTGAGCACAAATTCAAGCGAAGTGCCCTTGAAATCGTTGCCGAAACTGCCTGCTTTGATGTCCTTGACTACCTGCTGCACTCCGCGCCGGATGGAGCGAAAGGCCTTCAACCGTTCCTCGTTGTTGATGAACCAGGTATTGTAAACGGACTCGGTATCGGCTTTATAGGATTGGATGAGGGGCGGCAGTGCGGCAGACATAAAAGGGAGTAGGGCTAATAAAGCAGCTAATTTGCACAGAACTCGCGCCCCAATCACTATGCTGCCGGCGCGGGGCGACGCATTCCCCGCCCGCGTTGACTACATCCGGTGGCCCGGCATCGGCATACCAGGCATTTCGCCCATTGTTTCTCCCGGCCGCATGGATAAGTCGCCGTAGCGGGCGGCCACGTAATACCCCGCCGCCAACATGAGCAGGGTGAGCAGGGTAACAACGGCTTTGCGCAACCCGGAAACCTGATTGCCCCCGCTCAGGTCCATGCCCGGCATCGCGGCCATGTGGTGCCCGGTACCTGGCGGAGATGCTGCTTGGCCGTGGCTCATACCGGCCATGCCCGCCATTGTCATCGTATGGCCCGCGTGCGCGGAAGCCACCCCTTCCTCCGGCGACCCACCTTTGCCCAGCGCCCGTTCGGTGCCCATGCCGTGCTTGAGCTTGTTCTTCACCAGCCAGTAATTCACTGGGTAAGCCACCGCCACGCCCACCAGCGTCGCTGCCGACATCGATGCCCAAAACCAGGGCGAAGTGGCTTCCATGGCCCGCATGTCCCGGCTCATCAGAAGTACCATGGTGGGCAGCATGCCCGCCATCATGGCGTTCATCGACATCCACTCCGGCAGAAACGACTCGCGCACGGCTTCCCCGTAGCTTAGACCCATCATGTCCTTCATGAACAGGGCCTGGAAAATGAACAGCCCGAAGGCAAAGCCGGCGGCGTACTCCAACCAGATGTCCACGCCCATGCGCAGGCCGAAGTAGCCGGTGATGGCGGCCGCCACGATGATGCCGGTGGCGTCGCCAGCCGCGCAGTGAATAGTGGAGCCCACCGCCTGCTTCCACATGGGGGCCACGAACTGCTCGTGGGTTCCCGGCGAAGGCTCGCGACACGAAAACCAGTACACCAGCAGGCCCACCGGCCCGGTGTAAAGCGTCACCAGCACCCAGCCCCACTTCATCACCTTCATTTCCGGAGTACTGGTAAACAGGTCCCAGGCCACATAGGCCACGGACAGGGCGGTCAGGGCAAACCAGAGCCAGAGCAGCCAATCCGGAGCCCAGGGGGTATCATGCATTTCCATGGAGGCGGGAATTAAAGTAAAAAAGCAGCGAACCAAAGGGTCCGCTGCTTAGGGTTGAGCGTGAAGGAACCGCTAGTATTTTTTATTGGCCAGCAGCCAGTCCTGCAGCATTTTGATTTCCATTTTCTGGTCCGTGATGATTTGCTGGGCCAGGGTTTTAGTCGTGTTCTCCCGTCCAAGCTTCAGCAGCGCATCCGAATTTTCGATGGCGGCCTGGTGGTGGTCAATCATGAGCTGGGCAAAATCAAAGTCCGCGTCGCCCGTTAAGGGGCGCAAATCCACGGCCTTCATCATCTGCATCATGTTCATCATTTGCAGGGTGTTGAAGTCTGGCACGGCCGGGGCGTGCGCCGGGTGGCTTGACAGGAACGCCGTGAACTGGGCGATTTCGGCCTGCTGCTTGTCGATAATCGACTGGGCCATGGCTTTCATCTCGGCGTTCTTGCCGCTTTTGAGCTCCTCCTGGCTGTTTTTGATGGCCACCTGGTGGTGCATAATCATCATGGAGGAGTAGTCGTTGTCCGGGTCGCCGGTCTTGGGCATGGCTTCCATCATGGCCATGGACTCGTGCATATTGCGCATGTAAACGCTCTCGTCGTGGCCGATGAGTTCAAGGCCATCGGAATCGTCTTTGTTACACGAGGTCAGGGTGCCAAAGGCCAGCAGCGTAGCCAGCAGGGGAAGTCGAAGGGAACGTAACATAGTAGTGGGGTTCGGTTCAGAACGATGGAGAAAATGCTCCCCCTTCTTAACGGACTAAGCCCCACCTTGTATGCTCACAATTCGCCCTCCGGCGTTGTAAAGTTTCCAGCGTTACGCCAAATCATGCAGGCTCAGCCGGCCCGCGCTGCCGGGCCCCAGGGCCTGAAAGTCGGACGGCGACATGCCCGTCACCTGCCGAAACTGGTTGGTCAGGTGGGCCGCGCTGCTGTAGCCCAGCAGCCGGGCCACTTCGGCCACCTTGGCATCCTGGTAGCTGAGCAGCTCCTTGGCGCGCTCTACTTTCTGGCGGATGATGTACTTCTCCAGCGTCAGGCCCTCGCGCAGCGAGAACTGGTGCGAGAGATAGGCGTAGGACCGGCCCAGCCGCTCGCTGATGAAGTGGGAGTAGGTCTGGTAGGGCTGCTGCTCGGCCGGGGTGTAGTGGATGAGCTCCACCACCAGGGCCTTCACCTGCTCCACCAGCTGGTCGCGCGGGTCGTCGACGAGGGCGAAGCCAGACGCCTGCAGGGCGGCTTCCACCGCCGGCTCATCCACCGGGCTGCCATCGGCCATGCGCACGTTGGCGGCCCCTAAGGCCACGTTGTCCACCACCAGCCCGGCTTTTTCCAGTTCGCGCTGCACCACCCGCAGGCAGCGGGGGCACACCATGTTGCGAATGGAGAGGCGGGTGGCACCGGCCGCGGGGGCCGGCAAAACCGAAGTAGCGGACTGCAGCATCACACTTATTTAACGACCAAGCTCCCCCGCAGCATGTGCATGCCGCAGGTAAACTCAAAGGTACCGGCTTGCTTGGGCAAAAACTCAATGGCCGTGGTTTTAAAAGGGGCCAGGTCCCGCCGGATGTTGAAGTCGGGCAGTAGCAACTCTTCCGAGCAGGTGCCTTCCTCGTCGCGGTAGAAATTCAGCTGCACGGGCTTGCCGTGCTCGACCTCGATGACGTTGGGCGAGTAGCCGCCCTTCACCACGATGTCGACCTGCTGAATGCCGGCTGACGACGACACCGCCGTGGCCACCCGGTGCGGCGCCAGAAAGAAAAACCAGCCGACAAACGCCAGCAGCCCCACCCCCACCAAAGTCACAATTATCTGAGCAGTATCCATGAGAACGAGAACAAAAGGGAAAGAATGAGCGCGGCGCTAGGCCGTGCGCTTATAGCCGCGCAGGCGCAACGAGTTAGTGAGCACCGACACCGAGCTCAGGGCCATGGCCGCGGCCGCCAGCATGGGCGAAAGCAGCCAACCGGTAAATGGATACAGCAGCCCCGCCGCGATGGGAATGCCCAGCGTGTTATAGATAAAAGCAAAAAACAGGTTTTGCTTGATGGTGCGCATGGTTTGGCGCGAGAGGTCGATGGCCGTCACCACGCCCTGCAAGTCCGAGCGCATGAGCGTGATGCCGGCCGCTTCCATGGCCACGTCGGTGCCCCCGCCCATGGCCAGCCCGATGTCGGCCTGGGCCAGGGCCGGCGCGTCGTTGATGCCGTCGCCCACCATGGCCACGGTGCGGCCCTCGGCCTGTAGCTCTTTCACCTTGCTAGCCTTGTCGGCCGGCAGCACTTCGGCGAAGAAGCGCTTGATACCGACCTGCTCGGCCACCTTGGCGGCCGTTTGCTGGTTGTCGCCGGTCATCATCACGACCTCAATGCCATCGGCCTGCAGGGCCTGAATGGCGGCCAGACTCGACTCGCGCACCGTATCGGCTACCCCAATCAGGGCGGCCACGTGCCCCCCAATGGCGGCGTACAGCACCGTTTTCGCCTGGCTCAGCAGTTGGGCGGCAGCTTGCTCGGTCTCACTGGAAAGCACCACGTTATGTTCACTCAGCAGGCGCCGGTTGCCGAGCAGAATCACTTGCCCGTCGACGGTGGCCCCGGCGCCCCGGCCCTCGTAGGCCTGAAACGCAGTGGCCGTTACCGGCATACTTCCTGGAGTAGCCCCTTGCGCATCGGCGTAGCGCACCACGGCTTCGGCCAGGGGATGCTCGCTCTGCCGCTCCACGGCCGCCAGCAGCGGCAGCAGGTGCGCGACCGAATCACCGTTGGTGGGCAAAAAGTCGGTCACGGCCGGTTCGCCGCGGGTAATGGTGCCCGTTTTATCCAGCAGCACGGTGGTTACTTTTTCAGCTTTTTCCAGGGCTTCGGCGTTGCGAATCAGCACGCCGTGCTCAGCGCCCTTGCCGGTGCCCACCATGATGGCCGTAGGCGTGGCCAGCCCCAACGCACAGGGACAAGCAATGATAAGCACGGCCACGAAGTTGACCAAGGCCAGCGGCACGCGGCTGGCTTCGGGGGCAAAGTCAAACCAGAGCACGAACGTGGCAATGGCAATCATGATGACCACGGGCACAAACACGGCGCTGACCTTGTCGGCCAGCTGCTGGATGGGCGCGCGGCTGCCCTGCGCTTCTTCTACCAGCTTCACTATTTGGGCCAGCATGGTTTCAGCGCCCACTTTACTTACCCGGAAGCGGAAGGAGCCCGTTTTGTTGAGGGTGGCTCCAAATACGTTGTCGCCCTCCTTCTTCTCGACGGGCAGACTCTCGCCGGTGAGCATGCTCTCGTCCACGGCCGAGTGGCCGATGAGCAGCACGCCATCGGTGGCCACTTTCTCCCCGGGGCGCACCACTACTTCGTCACCTACCACCACCTGCTCGATGGGCACATCTACTTCCTGACCGCCCCGCACCACGCGGGCCGTTTTGGCCTGCAAACCCATCAGGGCCTTGATGGCGGCCGAGGTCTTGGACTTGGCCCGGCTCTCCAACACCTTGCCCAGTAGAATCAGCGCAATGATGGTGGCCGTGGTGTCGTAGTACACCTCCGGCATGATGCCGTGCTGCATAAACCAGTGGGGAATCAGCGTAGCTGCCAGGCTGTATAGGAAGGCGGCGCCGGTACCCACGGCAATGAGGGTGTCCATGCTAGCGGTGCGGTGCTTCAGGCCGTTCCAGGCCGACACGTAAAACTCCCGGCCGCTATACAGCAACACCGGCAGCGTCAGCGCCAGCAGCACGTAATTGAGCACGGGCGTTGAGATGCGGCTCATCATGGCGGGCCACAGCATGAGCATGCTAAGCGGCATGATGAGAAGAGCCAACCCCACGGCCACCTGAAAGCGGCGCTTCAGGTTCTCGTAAGCGGCGGCTTTACGGGCGTCGAGCTCCTCGTCGGAAGCCAGCACGTTGGCGGCCACGGCCGGGCTGGCCTCGTGCACGCCGTAGCCGGCCTGCTCCACGGCAGCTTTCAGACCGGCACGGTCAATCTGGCCAGGCAGGTACTCGATAGTGGCCTTTTCGCTGGCCAGGTTGACGGTGGCACTGGTGACGCCGGGTGTGCGGCTCAGGGCCTTCTCTACGAAGTTGGAACAGGAGGCGCAGGTCATGCCCTCGATATTGAGCGTTGCCGTTTCGGACCCGGCGGCCGGCGCCGGGGGAGGGCCAGCCGGAACCGGAGGCGCCGAGGGGTGATGATGAGTGGTTTCCATAGGAAGAATGATTCTGGGGAGCCGCACAATAGGCGGCCAGCAAAACAACATCATCTAAACTCCTTTCGGTTGGCAATAGATGTATAGAATTGGGCTTTGCACTTGCAACATTCGTGGCCCCCGCCAATATTCTGCCGCGGTTGTACATAATTAAGCTGCCGAGCTTGTAAGATTTCCAGAATTGGAAGTCGGCAGACTACAGTGGCAAAGCCTTGGCCAGCGGGCTGGAAGCCGCACTACAAGCCTAAAGCCTGCATTTTCAACCACCTATGTAAGCAGCAAAACAAGCCATTGCCTAAAAGGGGGCTTTCCAACGAACGGCGAACCTTTCAAACCTTTCGAATAATTTTGTCGTTGCTTCGTACCAATGTTCCGACTCAAGACCCATTCTAGACGCACGATGGCGGCCTCCTTACTGGTGGTCTTCCTCAACGTGTTCTTTGGGCAGGTCGTCTGCGCGCTGGCCATGCCCGCCGCGCCGGCCGTCGGACATCAGCACAAGCACCCGACCGGCACGCCGGCGCATAAGCACGAGCACAAGGCGCCGCATTCCCACGGGAAAGCGCACGGCGCTACCGCCAAACACGAGCACCACGACGAGGAAGCCCCGGCTCCACACAAGCACGGCTCCAAAGGGGCCTGCTGCCAGGACGATGCCGCCGCCGTGTGGGCCGCGCTGGCCCACCCCCCGAAAGCGGGCATTGAGAAGATGACGTTTATGCCGGTGGCGTTGCCCCCGGCCCCGCTGGCCCTGGTGGTCCGTTTTCAACAATGGGACCGCACGCGGCCCGTGCTGCTGGTGGCTCGCCGGCAGCTGAAACCCAAAATACCCGACATCCGCATTTTCATCCAGTCCCTGACTGTCTGATTGCTCCGACGCGCTAAGGCTCGCGCCGGCACAGCTATGCTGTGTCCGGGGCGGGCCTTTTCGTTTGCCCGTCGCGCCGCCTAAGCCGGCTTTCCTTCTCCTCTATACTTCCGGGTTTACCCTTCTCCGCAATGAAAGATTGTTGCGAACCGGCCGACGGCCCGCCACCCCGCGGCCCGCTCCGCCGGCTGCTCACGGGCCTGCTCTATGCCGTGCTGGCGGCTGCCCTGGGCTTCGTGCTCTGGCAGCAGTGGCGGGCCTAACCCCGGCTGCTGCTGCCCCCGGGGTCGCCAATGCTGGCGCCCCCCTTTTCTCACCCACACTCCATTTTATGTTTCGCTTACCCGTTTCCCTGCTGGCCGTGGCCAGCCTGTTAACCGTGGCCAGCTGCTCGTCCGATTCCGCGTCGAGCAGCGCCACCAACACCGTCACTACCCCTACTGCAGGACCGGCCGAAGGCACGGCTGACCACGCTAGCGGCCACACTTACGCCTGCCCCATGCACCCCGAGGTGACCAGCACCAAGGAAGGGGAGACGTGCCCCAAGTGCGGCATGAAGCTCGAACACAACGATAAGGTGGCCAATGGCAAGACTTACGCCATGAAGTTTGAGCCGCAGCCCATGCAGCCCACGGCCGGCCAGCCCTCGCAACTCGTTTTCACGCCGCAGGAAGTGGGCAACGAGGCCGCGCCTGTACCGCTGGCGTTGGTGCACGAGAAGAAAATCCACCTCATCATCGTGAGCAAGGACCTGGGCCAATTCTATCACGAGCACCCCGAGTACACCGCGCAGGGCAACTACAGGGCCGCCTACACCTTCCCCAAGGGCGGCGACTACGTGCTGTTTCAGGACTACACGCCCACGGGCTCGGGCCACCAGTTGGGCCGCCAGCCCATCTCGGTGAAGGGTCCGGCTTACGCGCCAGTCAAGTTTAAGAACGACGACATGCAGTGGGCGAAGGATGGGTACTCGGCTACCCTGACGTTCGACAAGCCCCTGAACACCGGCCAGCTGCTGGGCATGAAAATCAACATCAGCAAGGATGGCCAGCCCGTCACCGACTTGGACAACTACCTCGGGGCGCTGGGCCACGTGGTAGTCATCAGCGAGGACACCGAGCGCTACTTGCACGTGCACCCCAACGACCAGGCCGACAAGGGGCCCGCCATCGGCTTCAACACCACCTTCGAAGCACCCGGCCTCTACCGCGTCTTCCTGCAGTTCAACCACGGCGGCAAGATTCACACCGGCGACTTCACCATCAACGTGAAGGGCCCGGCCTCCAGCTAAGGCCAAGGCACCGCATCAGTTCCTTTTCCCAACCCTCAACCATTCCAAAACCCATGAAAAAGTCCGCTTTTTTCCTCGCCGCCCTCTGCTCGGGCTCCCTGCTGGTGGCCTCGTGCAGCAGCGACAAAACCGCTGATACCACGACTACGACCACCGAAACGACCGCCACCGACGCCACTGCTTCAGGCGACATGGCCGGCATGGACCATTCTAAAATGGCCGAGGGCAGCGCGGCCGGCGACTCGCCCCTGATGGCGTCCATGAACGACATGATGGGCAAGATGAGCGCCATGAAAATGAAGGGCAACACCGACCACGACTTCGCCCACATGATGCTGGAGCACCACAAGGGCGCCGTGGCCATGGCCGACATCGAGCTGCGCGACGGCAAGGACGCCACCATGAAGCAGCTGGCCGAGAAAATCAAGGCCGACCAGCAGAAGGAAATCGGGGAGATGGCTCCCATTGCCGAGCGCCTGGACTCCGCCCCGAGCAACTACAAGCCCATGGACCCGGCCGACCCCTTCACCAGCAAAATGAAGGCTTCGATGGACGACATGATGAAAAACATGCCCAAAATGGTAGCTGACCCGGACATGAATTTCAACATGATGATGACGGTGCACCACCAGAGCGCGGTGGACATGGCCAAAGCCGAGCTGGCCCACGGCAAGGACACCAAGCTCAAGGAGATGGCTCAGAAAATGATTGACGCCCAGCAGAAGGAAATCGCCGAATTCAAAGCCTGGCACGACAAGAACGCCGACAAGATGTAATCCGAGACGCCGGCAGCAACGCCCAAAGAAGGCAGGTGCCGGCGGCCTCGTTCTCACCCTTAACAACCCCCTCAATACTCCTTTTCCCATGAAGCTTTTTGGAATTTCCCTGGCCGCAGCGGCCCTTTTCGCCTTCGCCCCCCTGGCCTCGCAAGCGCAGCATGCCCACGCCGCTGGCAAGGCCGATGCCCACATGGCCCCCGGCGAAACCCACGCCCACGTGGCCCCGCACGGTGGGGTAGTGCGCTCCGCCAGCCCCTACCACATGGAGTTGGTGCAGCAGGCCGGTGAGCTGCACATCTACCTACTGGCGGCGAAGATGGCTCCGGTGCCCAACAAGTCGCTCTCGGGCACAGTGATGGTGCAAACCACCGACAACAAAACCACGACGGTAACCCTGGTAGCCGGTGGCACCGACCACCTTGTGGCCAAGCTGCCCGCCGGGGCGAAAGTGCGCACGGCCATCGTCAGCCTGAAGGCCGACGGCAAAGCCATCAATACCCGCTTCGACAAGCTCGATGCGGCCGCCCAGGGCAGCAAGGCCGTGGGCGCCGCCTACGAGTGCCCCATGAAGTGCGAAGGCAGCGCCAGCACCAAGCCGGGCAGCTGCCCGAAGTGCGGCATGGCCCTCGTGAAAAAGGCGTAGGCAGAGCCTGTTTTTCGGACGCAGTGCGTCCGGACCCTCTCCTGCGTCTCGGGCCGCTTGCTGCTGCAACGGCGGGCGGCCCATTGACGAGCTCTAACCTGATACCATGAAGTACCCTAAAATGAAACGTGCGACGCAAGGGCTGCTGGTGCTGGCGCTGCTGCTCGGGCTACTCCCGGAAGTTGCGCGGGCCCAAACCGCCATTAGCCTCGACAGCGCCGAAGCCCTGACGCTGCGCCGCCACCCGCGGCTGCGGCAGTCGGACCGCGAAATCGAGGAGCAACGCGCCCTGAAGCGGGGCTCCTTCGCGCCCGCCAACCCGGACTTTCTGTTCTCGGCGCCCACGGGCGAGCGGTGGGCCCCCGGTGTGGTGCAGACCATCGACCTGCCCAATGTCTACCGGCGCCAGCGCCAGGTGGCGGAGGCGGGCATCACCCTGGCTGAGCGCAACCGCGAGGTGAGCCGGGCCAGCGTGCTACGGGACACCCGCTTGGCCTACCTGAGCCTGCAGTTTGCCGAAGCGCAGGTACGCCAGCTCACTTATCAGGACAGCCTGTTCCGCGTCTTGCGCGTGGCCACGGAGCGTCTGTTCGCGGCCGGCGAAGTCACGTCCCTGCAGCGCATCAGCACCGACGCCGAAGCCCGGCAGGTGACGGTGCAGCTGCAGCAGGCCACCGAAGACCGGCGTGCCGCTCAGCGCCGCCTGGGCTTGCTGCTGGGTCAGCCCACGGCCACCCTGACCACCAGCACCGACCTGCGCCGCAGCGGCCCCGAGCTGGTGCAGACCGGCGGGGCACTGCTGAGCAGCCTCCCACCCGAAGACAGCACGGCCCTGGTGCGCAGCCCCACGCTGGCCGCCGCCACCCAGAACGTGGCCCTGAGCCAGTCGGGCATCAGCCTGGTGCGGGCCCGGCGCACGCCCGCGCTGACGGTGGGCTATCAGAATCAAGCGTTTGAAAACTCCGCCCTCAAGTACCGCTTCCAGTTCGGCGTGTCGGTGCCCATCTGGTTCTGGACCTACCGCTCGCAGCTGCAGGCGGCCACGGCCCGCTCGCAGGCCGCTGGCTACCAGCTGCAAGCGCAGCGCCTGGAGCTTAGCACGCTCTACCAACAATCCCTGGCCGATACGCGCAAGTTCTCGGCTTCGCTGGGCTACTACGAGCAGACCGGCGTGCCGCAGTCGCGGGCCATCATCAGCCAGTCGCAGCGCCTGTTCCGGGCGGGCGAAATCAGCTACCTCGTGCTGATTCAGAGCCTCAACCAGGCCTTTACCATTCAGAATACCTACCTGACCACCATTCGCGACTACCGTCAGGCCCTCATCGAACTTAACTACCTGCGGGGTGAATAACATGAAACAACTCCTGATTTTGCTGCTGGGCCTGCTCCTGCTGAGCGGCGCGGCCTACGCCCACGGGGGCGAAGACCACGGCGACGGGGCCAAGGCGTCGACGCCGGCCGGCGCGACCTCCTTCTCCGTGGCGGCGCTCTCGGAACAGTTCGAGGTGCTGCTGCGCTACGAGCCGCTGGAAGGCGGCAAGCCGGCCGACCTGCGGCTGTTCCTCTCGGATTACGCTACCAACGCTCCCATCAAAGGCGCCAAGCTCACGCTCACCAACCCGGAGGATGCGAATCTGAAGTGGGCCGTGACGGAAAAGGAGCCGGGCGTGTACCTGGTGGAGGGCCAGTTTCCGGCAAACAAAGCCTACAGCTTCGCGGCCAACATCGTGGCCGGCGACAAGGCCGATTTAATGCTGCTCGAAGGCATCAAAGTGGGAGAGAAGCTGCCCGTAGCGGCCGAGGTCGCCCACGCCGACGGCTCGCTTTTCTCTTCCTGGAAAACCATTCTGGCCCTGGTCGGCGCCTTCGTGCTCGGCATCGGCCTGACGGCCCTGCTCATGCGTCGGCGGCGCCCGGAGCCGGTGCTGCAGACCTCGGAGCAGGCCCTGACCGCCAGCCGCCGCACCCCCATTGCTTAAAGCTCAACTGACATGAAAACCAAACATAAATTCCTGGCAGCCACGGCCGCGGCCGGATTGGTCCTGACCGTGCTGTTGCCGCCTCCGCGCCTGGTCCAGGCCCACGGGGGCGAAGACCACGGCGGCACGGCCAAAGCCAGCACCGGCGTGGCCCTGACCGACGAAGTGCTGCTGCCCAAGGAAAGCCAGTTCCTGTTTCAGGTGCAGACCTCTTTGGCCGGCTTCTCCACGACGTATAGCCGCGCCACGCTCTACGGTACGGTGTCGGCCGCCGCCGGCGGCGAAGGCCGCATCGTGGTGCCCCAGGGTGGCCGCATCGTGAGCCTAGCCGCGCAGGTAGGTAAGGCCGTGCGCGCCGGGCAGACGCTGGCCGTGATTGAGCAGACCCTTGATGCCACCCAGCAAATCGGGCTCAGCACCGAGCGGGCCAATGCCCAGGCTGAACTGCGCGCGGCCCAACAGGACTACGCCCGCCTGCAGAGCATCGCCGACATCGCCGCCCGCAAGGACGTGGTGGCCGCCGAGCTGCGCCTGCGCCAGGCCCGGCAGAACGCCGGCATACAGAATGGCCAGGCCAGCCAGCGCCGGGTCAGCATCACCTCGCCGGTGAGTGGCACCGTGGACGTGTTCAACCTCGCCGTGGGCCAACAAGTCAATCAGGGCGACGAGCTGTTCCGGGTCATCAACCCCGGCAAGCTGCGGGTGGAAGCTCAGGTGTTTGCCCAAGACCTGGCCAAAGTCACGCCGGGTGCCGTGTTTCGGGTGGAAGGCCTGCAGGGTCAGCCCGGGGTGCCCGCCCGCCTCGTGGTATTCAGCAACGTGGTGAACCCCGTCAATCAGGCCCGTCAGCTGGTGCTGGAGCTGGATGCGCAGGAAGGCAGCGCCTACCGCGCCGGCCAGGCCGTGAACGTGCAGGTAGTGGGCCAGACCGGGGGCGGCAAGCCGCAGCTTACCGTGCCCACCTCCGCCATTACCGACTTGAATGGCAAGCCCGTGGTGTTCGTGCACACCGAGCCGGAGCGCTTCAAGATACGCTACGTGCAGCCCGGCGCCGCGAGCGGCGAGCAGACCGTGCTGGTGCAGGGCCAGGTCAACGAAAACGACCGGGTGGTTACGGCCGGCACCTACCAGCTCAAGTCCATTTACCTCAATCAGTAATTCCCTCCCTTCCTTCCTATGCGCCGTTTCCTCCTTGCCCTGCTCGCCGTCCCCGCTTTATCAGCCCCGGCCCTTGCCCAAACCACCGCACCCGCTGCCGGGACTGCTCCGGCTGTTTCGGCCGACGAAGCCGCCGTGCGGGCCGTGCTAAAGCAGTACCAGCAAGCTGTACAAAAGCTCGATACCACCGGCACTACCCGTTTGTTTGTGACCAACTCCGTGGTGCTGGAATCGGGCAGTAGAGAGGGAACCTACGCCCATTACCGGGACCACCACCTGGGGCCCGAGCTCAAGGAATTCAGCTCGTTTACCTACAGCGACTACAAGGCCGACGTGACGGTGGACGGCTCCTATGCCTTCGCCACGGAAAGCTACACCTACACCATCGGGCTGAAGAAAGGGCCCAAGGACACGGCGGTGCCGGCCCCCATCAAGCGGCGCGGGGTGGCCACCAGCGTGCTGCGCAAAAACGCAGCGGGCCAGTGGCAGTTCGTGAGCAACCACAACTCGGCGCGCAAGTAGCCGCTCCCTCCCCTGGCCGGGGCACCCCTTACCTGACTCGTCGCGGGCTTGCGCCCGACCGGACTTTGCTTTTTAACGATGCTTGACAAGATAATTCGCTTTGCCCTGCAGAACCGCCTGCTCATGCTGGCCTTTGCCGTGGGCCTCATCATCGCCGGCACCTATACAGCGGGCCAGCTGCCCGTAGACGTGCTGCCCGACCTGGACCGCCCCCGTGTGACCGTGTTCCTGGAAGCCCCCGGCATGGCCCCGGAGGAAGTGGAAGCCCTGGTGACGCTGCCCGTGGAAACGGCCCTGAACGGGGCCACGGGCGTGTCAGCCGTGCGCTCCAACTCGGCCATTGGCCTGGGCATGGTGTTCGTGGAGTTCGACTACGGCACCGACATCTTCACGGCTCGCCAGATTGTGAGCGAAAAGCTGCAAACCACCGGCGAGCAGTTGCCCCAGGGCATCACGCCCGTGCTCGGCCCCATCTCCTCGGTGATGGGCCAGATAATGCTGGTGGGGCTGTCGGGTGGTAAGGAAACCAAGGCGGCTGATTTGCGCACGCTGGCCAACTACACGGTGCGCCAGCGCTTGCTGAGCATCCCCGGCGTGGCCCAAGTCATTCCCATTGGCGGAGACAACCTGCAGTACCAGGTTCTGCTGGATATGCCCCGGCTGAATGCCACGGGCTTGACGGTAAACCAGGTAGAAGAGGCGCTGCGCAAGTCCAACCTGAACACCACCGGCAACTTCTTTGACCGCAACGGCTCGGAAGTGCTCATCCGCAACCTCGGCCGCCTGCGCTCGGTGCAGGATATTGAAAACATCATCGTGGGCTACCGCGAGCAGTCCCCCATCCGCGTGGCCGACATTGCCAAGGTGGAGTTTGGCGCCCGCTTCAAGCGCGGCGACGGCAGCGTGAACGGCCAGCCGGCCGTCATTCTGAGCATTGAAAAGCAGCCCGGGGCCGCCACCGTGGGCCTGACCGAAGCCGTGGAGAAAGCCCTGGTGGAGCTCAAGCCCTCGCTGCCCAAGGATGTGCAGGTGAACACGCGCCTGTTTAAGCAGTCCGAGTTTATTGAGTCGTCCATTTCCAACGTGGAGGAAGCCCTGCGCGACGGCGCCATTCTGGTGGTCATCGTCCTCTTTGCTTTCCTACTGAACGTGCGCACCACGTTTATTTCGCTGGTGGCCATCCCGCTTTCCTTGCTGGTGACGGCGCTGGTGTTCCGCTTTGCCAGCATCAGCATCAACACCATGACCTTGGGCGGTCTGGCCATCGCCATCGGCGAGCTGGTGGACGACGCCATCGTGGACGTGGAAAACGTGTACCGGCGCCTGCGCGAAAACAAGCAGCGCGCCAATCCGCAGCCGGTGCTCAAGGTGATTTACGCCGCCTCCTCAGAGGTGCGCAACTCCATCGTGTACGCCACCATCATCGTGGTGCTGGTATTCCTGCCGCTGTTTGCGCTGGAGGGCATGGAGGGCCGCATTTTCGCGCCGCTGGGCATTGCCTACATCACCAGCATCGTGGCGTCGCTGTTCGTGTCGCTGACAGTCACGCCGGTGCTGTGCTACTACCTGCTGCCCAAGATGAAGCAGATGGACCATCCCGAAACCGATGGGGGCTTGGTGCGCTGGCTGAAAAAGAAGGACACGCGCCTGCTGGGCTGGGGCCTGCAACATCCCAAGCTGGTACTGACCTCCACGGCGCTGCTGTTCGTGATGGCCGCGGCCATGGTGCCCTTCTTCGGCACCGAGTTTTTGCCCCCCTTCAACGAAGGCTCGCTGACAGTCAACTTCTCGGCGCCCGCCGGCACCTCGCTCACCGAGTCCAACCGCCTGGGCACCCTGGGCGAGCAGCAGATGCTCAAGATTCCGGAAGTGGCTTACACCGCCCGCCGCACCGGCCGGGCCGAGCTGGATGAGCACGCGGAATCGGTAAATAACTCGGAAATCGAGGTGGCCTTTAAGACCGAAGAGGAGCTGGAGAAGGAAGGCAAAACCATGCGCAGCCGCGACGAAATTCTGGCCGACATGCGTCAGAAGCTTAGCCTCATTACGGGGGTGAACGTGAACATCGGCCAGCCGATTTCTCACCGCCTCGACCACCTTTTGTCGGGCGTGCGGGCCCAGGTGGCCATTAAAGTATTCGGCAATGATTTGCTGGAGCTGCGTCGCTACGCCAATGAGGTGCGCTCCGCCGCCAGCACAGTGCCCGGCGTCGTGGATTTGCAGGTCGAAAAGCAGGTGCAGATTCCGCAGCTGCTGATTCGGCCCCGCGACGAGGCCCTGCGCGCCTACGGCATGGAGCGCGGCGAAGTGGTGCGCGACCTGGAAACCCTGTTTCAGGGCGCTGTGGTGTCGCAGATGCTCGACGGGCAGAAGCGCTTCGACCTGGTGGTGAAGCTGCCCGAAAACCAGCGCAACGACATCGCCGCTATCGGCCAGACCCGCATTGAAACGCCTTCCGGGGCCATGATACCCGTGAGTCAGGTGGCCGAAATCCTGTATGAACCGGGCCCGAACACCGTCAACCACGAAAACACCCAACGGCGCATCACCATCTCGCTCAACGTGGCCGAGCGCGACCTGGGCTCTACGGTGAAAGAGATTCAGGCCAAAGTCAACCAGCAGGTCAAGCTGCCGCCGGGCTACTACCTGACCTATGGCGGGCAGTTCGAGAGCCAGCAATCAGCCTCCCAGAAGATACTCTGGCTGAGTCTGTTTTCGCTGGCCGGCATTTTCCTGGTCTTGTTCTCGCACTTCAAGTCCAGCTACATGGTGGGGCAAATCATGCTCAACATTCCGCTGGCCCTGATTGGCTCGGTGGTGGCCGTGCTGCTCACCGGCGGCACGTTCAGCATTGCCTCGCTCGTGGGCTTCATCACCCTGACCGGCATTGCCTCGCGCAACGGCATCATGATGATATCGCACTACATCCACCTCGTGGAGCACGAGGGCGAGAAGTTCGGAATGCCGATGATTATCCGCGGCTCGCTCGAACGCCTGGTGCCCGTGCTCATGACAGCCCTGGTGGCCGCCCTGGCACTGGTGCCCCTCACGCTGGCCAAGGACGCGCCCGGTAAGGAAATCCTATACCCCGTGGCCACCGTCATCCTCGGCGGCCTGCTCAGCTCCACCTTCCTCGACATCATCGTGACGCCGGTGGTCTTCTGGCTGGTGGGGGAGAAGGCCCTGGCGCAATACTTCGCTTCCCACCAGGAAGTGGGCCTGGACGACCACCCGCAGGAACTGGACGCGCAGCCGCTGACGCCGCCCGCCGACCAGGACGCTTTATCTCCGGCCCTGTAATCCACCTCCCATGGCCTCCACGCTCCTCTACATCCGGCACATGGTCTGTGTAAAATGCATCCTGGTGGTGCGCGAGCAGCTTGTGGAGCTTGGGCTGGTGCCGCTCCGGGTGGAGCTGGGGGAGGTGGAGCTGCGCGATGACGCCGCGACTATTGACTGGGCCCGGTTGCGGCAGTGCCTGGAAGCAGAAGGCTTTGAGATTCTGGACCAGCTTTCCCCGCAGCAGCGGCTGGTGGCCCAAATCAAGGAAATCATCGTCCAGCTGCTGGCCACCGAGCCGGCGGCGTTGCGCAGCGGCCACTTTTCGCGGCAGCTCAGCCAGCGGCTGCAGCGGCGCTTTGCCTACCTGAGCGACGTCTTTTCCGCCACCGAAGGCCTGAGCCTGGAACAGTACGTCATCCGGCAGCGCGTGGAAGCGGCCCGGCGCCTGTTGCGCGAAGGCACCCTGCCCGTGGGCCGCGTGGCGCGGGAGTTAGGCTACAGCAACCTGGGGCACTTGTCCCGGCAGTTCCAGCGCGAAACAGGCACTTCGCCTACCGAGTACCGGCAGCATTGCCTGGCCACAACGGTAAGTCAAGTGAGCGGGGAGCAATAGAATGCTTTTGGCAAACCGTATGAATTATGCATGGAAGTGCTGGCAATCGTGCATAACAAGGGGGGCTATTGGGAGTAAACGCTTGTATACCATTACCCACCTAATTTCCTCTTCTCATGCACGCTCAAAACCAATCCCTGCTCGACGCCCTCAACGCCTGCATCGCCTCGTGCGAACACTGCGCCACCGCCTGCCTCAGTGAGCAGGACGTGCAGATGATGGCCCGCTGTATCAGCCTCGACCGCGACTGCGCCGACATCTGCGCCCTGACCGCCCGCTTCCTGGCCCGCGGCTCCGAGCACGCCCAGCACCTGCTGCGCGAATGCGCCGAAATCTGCAAGGCCTGCGGCGATGAATGCGAAAAGCACGGTGCTCACATGCAGCATTGCAAGGAGTGCGCCGAGGCGTGCCGCCGCTGCGAGCAGGCCTGCCGCCAGGGCATGAGCGTGGCCGCCTAAAGAACTCAGCCGAGAAAAAAGGCCAGTCTCCGTAAGGTAGACTGGCCTTTTTGGTGCTTACCAGCCATCAAATCATGTAAGTGGTCGGCGCAATTCTGTACCACTTTCGCTCGGCCAGTTGGTACTTTTGAACGCTCCCATTTAGCGCTAAACCTCTACTGGTATGACCTTGGCCCCTTCCGTTCGTAAGCTGATGCTCACGGCTCACATTACGTTTTCAGTAGGCTGGCTGGGGGCGGTTGCCGTATTCCTGGCGCTGGCCGTAACGGGATTAACCAGCCAGAATGCGCCACTGGTGCGGGCTTCGTACCTAGCCATGGGCCTGAGTGGCTGGTTTGTCCTTGTGCCCTCCAGTTTCGCGGCCCTGCTCACGGGTGTAGTGCAGGCAGTTGGCACCCCTTGGGGTCTGTTCAAGCACTATTGGGTGGTCGTGAAGCTGCTGCTGACCGTGGCTGCCACGGTGCTGCTGCTCGTGCACATGCAGCCCATCAGCTACCTGGCAGAAGTAGCCGCCAAAGCCGACCTGTCCTCGACGGAGCTGCGCGGCATGCGGCTACGGCTGATTGCCGACGCCGTGGCGGCCTTTGTCGTGTTGCTGGCGGCTACGACCATTTCGGTGTACAAGCCCTGGGGGCGCATTGGCAACTGGCTGCAGCAGCGCAAACAACCCGGCGCGGTGGCCGCTGTGCCCACCTCTTGGGGCCAGTATGTGCTGCTGGGACTGCTCGGCCTCGTGGTGGTGTTTATCGTCGTGCACCTGCTCGGTGGCGGGCTTGGACACCATTAGGGCTGCTGGTATACAAATCATGTAAGCTGCCAGCGCAATTCTGTACCCTTGGCGGCGCACCCGCCGCTACCTTTCAGCGTTACTTATTTGAAACCGACCCGCTCGGCAGACCTTAATTTACCTCTCCATGAAAACCCTTCAGTTTAAGACCAATATCAATTGCGGTGGCTGCATCAAGGCTGTTACGCCCACCCTTAACCAGGAAGCCGGCGCCGGCAACTGGCAGGTGGACACGGCCAACCCCGACAAGATTCTCACCGTCACTTCCGACAAGCTGACGCCCGAGCAAGTAGTGCAAGCCGTCGAAAACGCCGGCTTTAAGATTCAGGCGGCCTAAGCATCCGCGCTGCTCCTTGTTCAAACGCCCGGCTCTGCCGGGCGTTTTTGTTTCCGGCCCCGTTCTATTCTTCATCCGGTAGAAAGTGAGAATTATGTAGCTCAGGCGTGTAATAGCAGCAAACATTGACCTGGGCAGTCATCGTAAAGGACGCTAAAGGCGACTCTGGTCTTCGCCTGGGGTTAGCCCGTTAAGCAATTAGGCTAGAACCCGCCAGTAGGCGAGGCTACCATTTATGTAGCCCAGGCACTCCTGCGGCGCTCTTATCCGGGAAACAGCGTTGATGGTGGCCGTTTGACCAGGCATTCAGCGCTTTTCGCGGCTTCCCAACTGACCTTTTGCCTGCGCCTATGTTTTCAGATTTTCCCAACCTGCACCCGCTCGTGGTGCATTTGCCCATTGTCTTGCTGCTGCTCAGCGCCGGCCTGCAGGCTTTGCTCGTGTACAAGGACTGGCCCCCGGTGAAGTGGATTACCATGGGGGTGATGGCCGGCGGCTTTCTCGGGGCGCTAGCCGCCAGCACCGTGTTCCACGCCATGCCCATGGGCCTGTCGCCCCGGGCCACTGCCGTGTTTGAGGCCCACGAAAAGTTCGCCAGCTACACGCTGTGGCTTTCCGGTATTACGTTGCTGCTGGCCGGAGTCGGCACGTTTTTCAAGATTCAACGGCGGGCCTACGAAATCCTGGTGCTGGTGTCGGCCGTGGCCACGGCCGGGGTGCTTTCGGTAGCTGGGCATCGCGGGGCGCAGCTCGTCTACGTCGAAGGCGTTGGGCCCCAGGGCCGCCTGCTCGATAAAAGCCACGGCCACGGGGGTGGGGAAGCCATGCCCGCCATGGATATGGGGGCTGATAGCCACGACGAGGCGGAAGGGGCCGACGACCACAACGGTGGCAAGGCTCCCGCTTCGCCCAGCCCGAACGCCGCCCCGGGGTCAACCGAAATGCCCGGCATGGACATGAGCGGGCCAGCACCTGCCAAAAAGGGCAGCAGCACCTCACCCGGGGCGATGGGCACCATGGATATGCCCGGCGGCAAGCCGGCTGGTCAGGGTCGGCCGGGTTCTCCTAAAAGCGCAATGCAGGAAATGCCAGGCATGACCCGGCCCGCCTCCAAAAGCGCCCAGCCCATGCCCGCGGGCATGGATATGAGCCGCCCGGCCAAGCAGAAGCCCATGAATGCAATGCCCGGGATGGAGAACATGCCGGGGATGAGCCAGCCGAAATCAGGCGCGAAAAAGCCGGCCACAACCCAACCGGGCATGGAAGGCATGGGCACCATGGGGGATATGCCGGGCATGAAGACTCCAAGCCCGAAGCAGCCCAAGCAATCCATGCCGGCGATGGGCAATATGAGCAACATGCCCGGCATGGAAAAGGGCCAGGCCATGCCCCAAATGAGCATGCCCGCCAACCCCATGGACAAGTTCCGCTTCGAGGACAACAATCCCGCCCGGAACAAACCCAAGAATGCTAAACAGTAATGTACTGATGAGATTATTTGCTCTGCTATTCTTTGTGCTTGGCTGGCTGCCCCTGGCCGCCCAGATGCCCCAGCACCAGGCCATGCCCAAAGGCAAAGCTGCCAATGGCCTGGCGACGCCTCCCCCGGACCAGGACCTGCGGGGCCACGTGGTGACGCCCCGCACCGGCCACGCCGGCCAGCGGGTCGAATACGACCTGTACGTGGACGAGCGCCAGGTGAACTACACCGGCAAAACCCGCTTGGCCATCGCCATCAACGGGCAGATTCCGGCCCCCACGCTGCGCTTCACCGAGGGCGACACGGCCATTATCCGGGTGCACAACCAGATGGGCGTGGAAACCAGCATTCACTGGCACGGCATCCTACTGCCTAACCAGTACGACGGCGTGCCCTATCTCAACACGGCCCCCATCGAGCCGGGCGGCATGCACACCTTCACGTTTCCGCTCATTCAAAGCGGCACCTACTGGTACCATTCCCACACCATGCTGCAGGAGCAGAACGGGCTCTACGGTTCCATCGTCATCCAACCCCGGGAAGTGAAGTACGAGCTCAAGGAGTACGTGCTGTTGCTTTCCGACTGGACCGACCACCCGCCCAAGGAAGTGCTGCGCTACCTCAAGCGGGCCGGCGAGTGGTTTGCCGTGCAGAAAGGCGCCACCCAGAGCTACGGCGAAGCCATTGCAGCCGGCTACTTCAAGGACAAGGTCAAGCAGGAGTGGGGCCGCATGCCGGCCATGGACCTGACCGACATCTACTACAACAAGTTTCTCACCAACGGCCGCGAGAAAAGCTACTACCCCGACGCCAAACCGGGGGAAGTCGTGCGCCTGCGCATCATCAACGGCAGCGCCTCCTCGTACTTCTACCTGCAGTACGCCGGCGGGCCCATGCAGGTCATTGCCGCCGATGGCATCAACGTCGAGCCCTTCCCGGTGTCCAAACTCGAAATTGCCACGGCCGAAACCTACGACCTGCTGGTGACCATTCCGCCCACGGGCGCCGCTGAGCTGCGGGCTACGGCCAACGATATCACCGGCTACTCCTCCAGCTACTTAGGGGCCGGCGAGCCGATGAAAGCGCCCGACCTGCCGCGCATCAACTACTTCCAGATGATGCGGGAGATGGGCAACATGACCGGTATGGACATGGGCGGCAACGGCCAGATGGACCCCAAGGGTGGCGGCATGAAGGGCATGGACATGAAAGGGGGCAGTGGGGATATGAAAGGCATGAATATGCCCGGCAACCCGCCAGAGCAACAGCCCGCGGCCCCGGCCATGAAGGGCATGAACATGCAGAACGGCACCATGCCCGCCGCCACGGCTCCCTCGCCCCAAAACCGCCCGATGAATATGCAGGAAAAGAGCGGCAAGAGCATGGGCACCATGCAGGACAAAGGCGGCAGTATGGCAGGCATGGACATGGGCGGCGGCATGGCTGGTATGAGCATGGGCAGCGACTTCAACTACAACCAGCTGCGGGCCCTGAACCCGACCACGCTGGATTCAACCCGGCAGTGGCGTGACATCAAGCTCACGCTCACCGGCAACATGCTGCGCTACGTGTGGTCGTTCGATAACAAGACCTTATCCGAGGCCGATAAAATCCCCATCCGCCGGGGCGAGAACGTGCGCATGACCTTCACCAACCTGACCATGATGCGCCACCCGCTGCACCTGCACGGGCACTTCTTCCGCCTGGTCAACGCCCAGGGCGCCTACTCGCCCATGAAGCACACCTTCGACATCCCGGCCATGGGCACGGTCACCATCGAGTTTGAGGCCAACGAGCAGCAGGACTGGTTTTTCCACTGCCACATCCTCTACCACATGATGGCCGGCATGGCCCGCATCATCAGCTACGATGCCAGCCCCCAGAACGAGTTTGCCAAAGGCAACTACCGTATGCTCAAGCGCGAAGACAACGCCGTGTATCCCTGGTTTGACCTGTCGGTGCATTCGCAGGGCGCCTACCTGGAAGGCAACCTTTCCAACAACCGCAACGCGCTGGAATTTGAGGGCCGCGTAAACTACCAGGGCAACTACGAAACCGAAACCCACCTGCTGCACTACCTCGACAAGCGGCAATTGTGGGCCGGCTTTGTCGGCTACGATTTCCGCGATAACAAAACCCTGCGCTCGGCAGAAGATGCCGAAGGCGGCAACCGCCGCACGGCGGAAAACAACCGAAACTTCCGCCGCCAGGCCGAAGTCGGGGTTTACTACCTGCTGCCGATGCTGGTGCGGGCCGAACTGCGCTCGGACCTGACCGGCCAGGTGCGCCTGCGTTTGGAACGCCGCGACCTGCCCCTGAGCAACAACGTGTTTATGGACATCAGCGCCAACACCGATAAGGAATTCACCCTCGGCTTCCGCTACATGGTCAGCAAATACGCCTCGCTGAGCACCAACTACGACAACCAGTACGGTTGGGGCGCCGGCCTCACCTTCCACTATTAGGCCAGTGCTCAACTAGGAGGGCAGCCGCATACACGACTCCCCGCCAGAATTGCATAGTTTATTGACAGGCAACCCACTACTACTGGCTTTCGATTGGTCTGGTAAGCAGGCAGTAAGACGCCTAAAGGGGAACCGGTACCCACGCTCCCTTTTTCAACGGGCCTATTGCTGCTCAAAAAGCTGGCTAACAGCGCTACCATTCATGCATACCGTGGAATTTGATAACCTGATTCGCCGCGCGGCGCAAGCCTTTAGGCCGTCCTCGGAAGCTGAAATTGAAGTCAGCTGGCAACACCTCCTCGCTGTATCCGGCGGGTTGGACTACCGATTGGGACAGGAGCGTCGTCAGCCTTGCTGCGTGGACCTGCCTGGCCCGCATGGCCGGTTGGCTGCTTCTGCGCCGCAAGGCCTGGTCGACATCAATTCCCGGGAAGGGCGGCCTAGGCACTAAAGCGGCGGGGCACAGGTGCGGGCTCTTTTTGCTTCTTATTTACAGGCCTGCACCAGGGCACTTACGCTCAGCGTAGCCGTTGCGTCGGTGGTGTAGTTGTCGTTGTTCACGCACACGAACAAGCGGCGCGTGCCGGGGGGCAACGTAATGGGGCGTGTTTCCTGCGGCGTGTTGAGCGCCGCCCGCAGGATAGTCTTGTCTTTGCTGATAGTGCCCTTGGTGTCTAGGAATTGCTGGGCGGCATCTTCGTCAGGCGTGATGTACCAGTGGCACTTGGTGCTGACGGTAGGCGGGGCGTTATTGCCTTGCTTCACCAGCGCTGATGCGGCGGTTCCTAACAGCGCCGGAGCCGCTGCCCCGCCGCTGCCAGCTACGGCGGCCACGGCCAGAGCCGTTGACCACGACACCGGGGGCTGGCCTTCGTCCCGCACATCGAGCTTGTACACGATGCCCACGGTGCCGTCCGGAATATCCACGATGAACACCTTACGGCTGGAGTGCATGCAGTTGCTGCAGTGAATGGAGGCATTGCTCAGCGGAAGGGCCTCGACCATCTTAGACCCGCACTTAATTTCCCGCCCGTCGGCGCGCCAGCTGCGATAGTCGGCCTGCTGCACCCCGTTCACATAGGTTCCACGGAAGCTCACTTGGCCGTTCTCGTGCCAGCCGCAGCATAGCCCGGTAGGCTTGTCGGGTGCTTCGCTGGCCATTTTGCCTTCCCACTGCTTTTTCCACGAAGGGTAGAAGTAGTCCCGGACGGTGCCCACCGTTTTGCCCGCGGCATCATGGCGGGCAATCCGGGCATAGGAAACCTCCTCCAGCGTCTCGGTGCGCTCCCAGTCCCGGTCAAAATACACGGTATCGGCCGGCGGCAGGCTGACGGCCGCCGGCTTGGGCCGCTGGGCCAGCGCGGGCAGGCAAATCATTAAGAATAAGGCGTGCAGAAAGTAACGTTTTGCCATACAGGAATAAGTGGTAGAAAAAGACGGAATGCGGTGGGTAAATATACCAGGCTGCCGCGCGTTCGCTGAACTCGCTCACGCAAAAAGGGGCCACTCGATTGAGCAGCCCCCTTTTCACAACTAGCAATTCGGTTGTTTACAGCGTCAGGCCCAGTCCCGCGAACCAGGTGCGGCCGTCGGCGGGCAGGATGCCGGGGCCGGGGTAGCCGCCCGAGCGCCGGGTGAAGTAGCGCGCATCGAACACGTTGTTCACGCCCCCGCTGAGGCGGTAGCGGCTGTCGCGCCCCAGCTTCCAGGTGGCGGAAAGGTCGGCCACTTGATAAGCCGGAATTACGCCGGTCTGGGCATTGGTGGGAGCAGTTTCCGTGTTGCTGGCATCAGCATACGCCTTGGCCACATGGCTGAACTGCCCGGTGATGGACAAGCCTTGGTGGGCAAAGGTGAGGCCGGTGCGCAGGGTTTGGCGCGGGGCATTCTCCACGTAGTTGCCCTCCAGGTTGCTTTCCACAATCTGGGTGCTGGGGCCCGTGCCCGTGAGCGTGGTCACGGGCAGGCTGCCGTAGCGGGCATCGAGCAGGCTCAAGGCGGCGAACAGGTCGAGGTGGGGCAAATTGAAGTTGCCGGTAATCGAGTGAATCAAGTCCAGCTCGGCGTAGGCCTCCAGCCCGTGGGTCTGGGTGCGGCCCAGGTTGGTGCGGAACTGCTGGGTCTGGCCGATGGTGCCGCCGGGCACCGGGCGGCGGATGGTGCCGATGCGGTCCTCGTAATTCAGGAAAAAGTAGCCCACGTCGAAGCGCAGCCAGCTCTTGAAGTTGCCGCGGTAGCCCACTTCGGCCGTGTAGCCGCGGGCGTCCTTCAGGTTGGGGTCGATGACATCCGAGGTAGCCGGCGGCACCAGGTCACCGAACAGCACGGGGCGGAAGGCCCGCGAGTAGTTGGCGTACAGGTTGGTCGTGGGCGACACCTGAAACTCAGTGCCCAGGCCGTAGAGCAGCACGTTGCGGCGGCTGGCCTGGTTGGGAATACGGTTCTCCGTGCCGTTGGCAGCCCGTCCCAGGTAGCCGCTGCCGGTGTTGCGCAGGTAGTCGTAACGGAGGCCCGGCGTGAAGCTCAGCCGCGTACCGGCGTGCAGCAGCAGCTCGGCAAATGCCGCGGCGTTGGTGGTCGTGAAATCAAACTCGTTGGTAAAGCGGCCGTCGCCGGTCAACGTTAAATCGAAATCCGAACTGGTGGTGCCGGTGCCGCGCTGGCGCCGGGTGGTCGTGGCACGGTAGGCCCGCAGGCCGGTGGCCAGGGTGTGGGTGCGGCCCAGGAAATCAACATCCTCGGTCAGGCGCAGCTCGGCGCCGAGGTTGCGGTATTCGTCGCGGTCCACCTGGCGGGCAGCGAACTGTCGGGTGCGGCGGTTCACAGTGTCCGGGGCGGGCAGGCCGGCCACAAAGCCCACGCTGCTGCGGGAAGCCACCAGGCCAAAGGTTTTCAGGCTCAGGCGGGTGCGCTCAGTGGCCTTGTAATCCAGTGTCAGGGCCGGAATCAGCCAGGGCGTGCTCAGCCAGTTGCGGCTGCGGGTGCTCTGGCGGCTGTCCTGGGCAAACTGTGCATCGGTCAGACCGCCCGGCTGCTGGAGCTTATCGGTCAAATAGCTCACTTCCGCACCCAGCGTCAGGCGCTCGGTCAGGGCCACGTGCACGTTGCCGTGCAGGTCATCGACAGTGAACTGATTGTAGGGGCGCCAGCCGTCGCCTTGGCGGTGGCGGTAGTAGGCGTAGTAGTTAACCTTGCCCACCGTGCCGCCTACGGCATTGTAGGAGTTGAACAGGCCGTTGGAGCCGGCCGTGTTGCTGGTTTCAATCTCAACCTTTTTATCACGGGACCCGCGCTTGAGCTCGTAGTTGAGCAGGCCGCCGAACTGCGGCCCGAACTGCAGGCCCGCGCCACCGCGCAACAGCTGAATGCGCTCCACGGCTTCCATGGGCGGGTTGTAATAGGCTTCGGGGTAGCCGAACGCATCGGCGCTCATGTCGTAGCCGTTCTGCCGGGTGTTGAACTCCCAGCTGCGGTTGGGACTCAGGCCCCGGGTGGCGATGTTGATTTGCTGGCCGGAGCCGTCGTTTTCCCATACCATCAGGCCGGGAATGCGGGCCAGCACCTGGCGCACGTTGTTCTGCGTCAGGTTGGCATTCACGTCGCGGGGCTTAATGAGCTCGTTGCGGCGGCCGGCTGTGAGCGTGGTGCCGTCGACGGGCGCGGCGAAGTGGGTGGCGGCGCCGGTGACGGTGACTTCGCTCAGGTTCTGGTGACGGGTAGTGTCGGGCGCAGCGGGCAGCCGCTGGGCCAACCCGGGCTGGCAAACGGCAGAAAAGGCAACACTGGCGAAAAGGCCAGCAAAAGTACGGTAAGGGAAAGAGCTCATCAGAGGGCCTTTGCGTGGAACAACGGCACAAAGGTACCCTTATTTAGAATCATTATAAATAACACTAATCCCCCTTATTGCTTACATAATTCCCAGTTTTGCCTGTTGGCCTCAGATAACCGGAGGCGTCGAACGCCGCAGGGCCCTTTGCAGCGCGCGGTTGAACAGGTAGTATAAGCCATACAGGGAAATGACTACCAGCGCGAAGAGCAACACTTTGCCGGCGGTGCCGGTATCGGGGTTTCGTAACAGGGCGGCCGCGTCCTGCGCTTTCGAACCAAGCCCGTAAAAAAAGAGGCTGCGCGGCAGCATGCCCAGCACCGAAGCCGCCAGAAACCGTCGGCGCTCCACCCGCAGCACGGCCAGCACAAAGGTCATCAGGGCAAAGGGCAGCACCGGGGAAATACGGGTGAGCACAATCAGCTGCCAGCTGTCGTGCTTGAGCTCCTTCATCACGGCATCGGCCTTGGGGAAGTGGCTCAAAAACGCCGTCATCTTCCCATGGTCCAGAGCCGAGGCTACCTGGTAGCCGATGAGCGCGGCCAGCGCGTAGGCGGCCACCATGCCCGGCAGGCCCGCCCAGCCAAAATAGAAGCCCGTGACCAGCGCCACGAACGTGGTAGGCGTGAGGGCGAAAGCCATGGTCAAGGCCGTCACAGCAAAGTAGAGAAAGGCCGGACCTAGGCTCAGGTCGGTCAGCAGACTCTGGTTGCGGTAGAGCATGTAGGTAGCCGACGAGCTGCCCAGTAGCGGCAGGGCCACGAGCAGCACCATGGATACCATGGTCGAGGCGTTCTTTTGGAGAAAGGTCTTCAGCAGGGATGGAATCATACGGCAGGTCTACTGGAGCAGCCCAGAGCGAAGGGGGCAACGGGGAACAAAAGGGAAAAAGAGAGGAGCACTAGCGGAAACTAATGCGGCACGGAAGGTGTAAGGGAGGCTTATAAGCCGCCTGCTATCAATGGCTTGCCCACCGTTTAAGTTGCTGCTATGACCTTGTTCACGTTTGCCTGGCTCGCTGCCGCCAACCTGCTGCCCGTTAGTGCCCCGGCACCGGCGGCGACCACCACCGTCACCGTGGTCGTGACCAAACTGCCGTCGAACAAGGCTACATTGAAGCTGTACTTCTACAACGTGAAGGCTAATTTCCTGGTCCGCAACCAGTACACGCTGCTCAAGCACATCAAGCCCGGGGGCAGCACCAAGGTCGTGTACCCCATTCAGCTGCCACCCGGCGAGTGGGCCATTGCCGCCACGCAGGACACGAACGAGAACGACCTGGTAGACCGCAACATGCTTGGCATTCCCACCGAGCCCTTTGCCTTGTCCAACGTCGGTCACCCGCGCTTTAAGGTGCCGACCTTCGAGGACTGCATGTTCAAGGTTAGCGGGCCGACTACGGTGACTATTTCCATGAAATAAGCCTGGGCTGGCGGACTTCCACCGTATTACTTGGACCATAAGCAAAAAGGTAGCCTCGCACGAGCTACCTTTTTTCGTGTCAGAGCCCGGACCTACTCAGTGATGAAAAGCTTACTTAACGTCAAGCCCACCCCGTAGTTTGTGCACCTTCCGGCCGATTTGCTTGCATAATTTCCCGTCATTGTAGCCATCAGCTTATTTACGTGATAGGTAGCGATTAGTGTTCCTTATCACTACCTATCCACTATCTTGCAAGCCCAACCCAAACTCGGGTGATGATACCTTATATATAGGCTACATGGAAAACTCTGGCGCACTCACGGCGCATCCCGTCGGGCATGGACTGGCGCACCACACCGGCGCGGCTGCTCGCTACGTCGAGGCCGGGCTGACCGGAGCACCGAATACGGCCCGGGCATACGGCGCCCACTTGAAGCGCTTCAGTTCCTGGTGCACGGAGCATGGGCATGAACCGTTGCCAGCAACAGTCGATGCGCTGGTTGGGTTTTGCACCCACTTGGCCCAGGCGGGCAAAAAAGTCGGCACCCTGGAGCAGCACTGTGCGGCCATTAGCAAGGCCCACGCGGTACGCGGGGTCGACTCGCCCACGGATGACAAGCAGTTCAAGATTTTCATGGATGGCGTGCGTCGGGTACACGGCGTGCGACAAAACCAGGCGCCGGCTTTTTCCCTCGCGCAGCTCAAGCAGTTGGTACGCAGTCTGGATGTGCAAACCGTAACGGGCCTGCGCGACCGAGCCATTCTGCTTCTTGGGTTTACCGGTGCGTTTCGCCGCTCCGAGTTGACGGCGCTCAATGTGCAGGACCTGCGATTTACGGAGGAATGCCTCGTCGTATCGCTGGGTAAGAGCAAAACCAATCAGCTGGGCGACTACGAGGAAAAGGCGATTTTCTATTCGCCGGAACCGGCCGTTTGCCCGATTCGCTCCTTGAAAGCATGGTTGGAGCAACTGAAACGCAGTGAAGGGCCAGTGTTCGTGATGCTGCGCAAGGGCAATCGGCTCACCACCAACCGCCTTTCTGACCAGACCATCAATACCTTAGTTCAGCGTTACCTGGGCCCAGGCTATACCGCTCACTCCTTACGCGCATCCTTTGTTACCGTGGCCAAGCTGAATGGAGCAGATGACAGCAAAATCATGAATCAGACGAAGCATAAGACTAGTGCGATGATTCGGCGGTACACACGGCTCGACAACGTGCAGCAGCATAATGCCGCCAAAGAATTGGGCCTTTAATTTGATTAACTAAAGTTAAGTCCCAACATGCATGATTCCTGTACTTGGCTAAAACAGGATAATACTTATTGGGTTAATGAGAAGTTAGCTGCTTTAACCAGGAATGGATGCATCCGTTCCGCAACGACATCAAGCTGTTCAGGGTCAAGTAGCCGGCGCTTATGAGTAAGGTTAACCATCTTGGCATCAAAGTCAATTCCATGTGTCTCCTCAATGGCTAAAATTAGCTGCGACTCTCTCGGCTGATTATCAACAATGAATTGTAACATTAATGGCAAATTCTCTTTATCCTGCCCTTGCTGATTGGGGGCATCTATAACTATTGGGCAGTAAGCCGAGGAACCATACTCACGGGCTAAGTGCAAAATACTATAATAGTATGCCATCAGTGCTCTGGGTTTAGCACTTCCTGACTCCTTGATAGTTGAAGTCATTGCTTTGTAAAACTTTTCCTTGAGGGAAAGCACGTTTAAGCCGACTAAGAACTTAGACATATATCCTAGATATTTTCCATTGATAAGTTCTTTACGCTCTTTGTCTTCAGAACCCTTCATGACATCCTCATAGCGTTTCTTCTCAATCAATACCTCCTTAAGTCTTTCCGTATATAGTGCAACCTCTTCCTCAAGCATATTCTTGATTTCCCGCTTACCCTCGCTAGCAATCAAGTCTTTGAGCTTTACTTCTTCTTTTTTAACCCCTAGATGTTTCTCTATGTCAAGGATTATAGAGTTGGTATTGCTATACTGTTCCGAGGCTATTGATATGTTGGTGTCAATAGCTACTAATTCCTCCTTCAATTCAGTTATCAAGTCTAAGCACTTCTGCTCATCTTGAGCCATATCGAAGCGCTCAGCAAACGAGTTATCGTATTCCGCACCACAGCTTGGACACAATACTACATCATTAAGGGTTTCTACTGCATATGTGTAATCCTCCTGAGTTTCTTCAAGAGCCCGTCTAGTTATCTCTAACTGAGCATCGACGCTAATTCGCGCATTATAATGATGTGCTAAATCGTGTTTGATTTTGTTTTGCGAAGCATTCAAATCTTCGCAAACGACTAACAAATCAGACAATTCCTTCTGGAATTCTTCGATACTTACACTAAATTCAGTTTTAGCGATTTTTTCCTTCAGGTTTGCGAGAAGGCCTTTTACTACTTTCTCTTCAGTTGAGAGAACTTTTATTTTCTCATCAATTAGCTTTATTTCTCCTTTCGCTTCAAAGAACTCATTAGGTCTGAGCCCTGTATGGTAGCTAACAAGGTCGCCTTTTGGATTAGGTAAATAAAGGCGGTCGAAAGAAGACCAGTTTTTGGCCCAACCCAAATCTTGGTCAACATAATAAGGCAAGAAGAGATATGCTGGCGGGGGTACAACTATTTCTGCCTTTTGATTTACTAACTTGATTTTAAAATCAAATAGGTTTGCTAAGACGCTTCCTAGCTCGGAAACTTTGGTGGACTGAAATTCTACTTCTCCCTCCGAATTGAATAGAGTAAAAAAGTTACCCTGCTTCATCATAGAATAGGGAACCCTATCTACTGTGAAGCGAACTATAGAAACCACTTCTGCATCCTGCCAGCTTGGATGTAGCTGGTGCGGCTGTGCTCCAAATGTATAGTAGATGGATTTCATCAGGCAAGATTTGCCTGTACTATTCATTCCCACTATCACTGTCCTTCTTTTGTCGAAGGTTAGGCTTAGGGCGCTTTTTTCCTTTTGGGATAGAAGCAGTATCTCTTTTAAGTAAAATGCCTTCAT
>NZ_CP043647.1:0-64818 GCF_014217645.1 Hymenobacter sp. NBH84 | reverse complement strand
TGACACAAATGAAAAAAGCACTAAATTTACTGAGGGCGTTCAAGCAGCTACACCCGAATCGGGGGCAGAAGAGTTTGAGCAAGACTTCACAGTTGGTGTAGCGCAACTCAACGACTATTTGGGCCGCGCAGCTGACGGAGAAATCACCCGGGAACAACTGGTGCAGCAGGTGCCCGTGCTGGATAACACCGCCTTACTAGCGGCTTTCTATAAGACGACGAATCAAAATTCTCAGCAGATGGCCGCCGCTTTGTTCGCTGATATGCCAAGCGAGTAACGGGCTAAATGATTTAGCATTTTTCCTTTTTTCATCCATCATTTTTCTCCTTTCCCATTATTGTTATGGCTACACACATCACCTCTCGTTTTGCGAAGCGCACCAAGCTTGCCGCCCTCTTCACGGCCGCCGTACTGCTGGCCAATGCTACTGCCTCCCTCGCGCAGGGCAACGGGGCCGCCGGCATTCAGGAAGCCACCGCGCAGGTGACCAGCTACTTTGATCCGGCTACCACGCTGATCTATGCTATCGGCGCCGTGGTTGGGCTGGTTGGGGCTATCAAAGTGTTCTCAAAGTGGAACAGCGGCGACCAGGACACCCAGAAGGTGGCCATGAGTTGGTTTGGCAGCTGCATCTTCCTGGTAGTGGTCGCTACCGTGCTGCGCGCCTTCTTCCTGTAGCGGCATGAACTACTACCCAGTGAATAAGGGCGTCAACAAGCCCGTTGAATTCAAGGGGCTGGTAGGCGCACGCTACATCTTTATGCTTCTAGGTGGACTCGGCGGCGTGTTTCTGGGCTACATCGTCCTGCACGTCGCCGGGGTCAGCTCGTATCTGACGCTACCGGTGTGCATCGGAGCCGCCTTCTTCTGGATTACCCGCGTGTTCGCCCTCAGTGCCAAGTATGGGGAGCACGGCGCCATGAAACAGCAAGCCAAGGGCCGCCAGCCTAAACGCATTGTCAACCGCACACCCCGCCTCTTCAAAGACCTAGGAGCATGAGCCAACTACTGCAACCTGCCGCTACCCTGGAACAGAAGCAGCCCATCTACAAGGTGGAGCAAGGCTGCCTGATCAGCAAGAATGGGGACGTGACCGTGGCCTTTCGCCTGGAGCTACCGGAGATCTACACCCTAGCCCAGCACGAGTATGAGTCACTGCACTCAGCCTTTGTGAAAGCCGTGCGCCTGCTGCCGAATCATACGGTGGTGCACAAGCAGGACTGGTTTGTAGAGGATAAATACACGGCCTCGTTTGAAGAGGAACGGTCGATGCTCTCCCACGCCTATGAGCGCAACTTCAACGAGCGGCCGTTTCTCAACCACTACTGCTACCTGTACCTAACGAAGACGCCTAGCAGCCGCGAGAACTGGACGAGCCTATCGACACTGCTTTCCCGCTCCAAGATCGTTCCGAAGGAGATGATGGACGAGAAGCTGCTGAGCGCCTTTTTTAACGCGGTGGGGCAGTTTGTGCGCGTGCTATCGGATGCGGGTATCGGCTTCGCCCAGCTAACGGATGATGAGCTGACCGGCACCGACGAGAAAACCGGCCTGCTGGAAAAGTACCTCTCGCTCAACATGAGCGACGTGGCGCCCATGACTGACCTGGATTTCACGAGCGGCCTGAAGGTAGGCAACAAGATCTGCCAGTGTTACTCGCTGGGCAACCTGGACGATTTGCCGGTGGCCCTGAGCACCAGCGCCCGGCACAGCAACCTGAGCACCGATTACACCAACTTCTTTGTTGGCTTCACCTCGCCCGTTGGTCTTAGCCTGAACTGCAACCATATCTACAATCAGTACCTGTTTGTCGATGATGCGGCCAAGACCCTCAAGAACTTCGAGAAAAAGCGCGACAACCTGAACGCGCTGTCACTCTACTCGCGGCAGAACGCCATCAACAAAGAGTTTTACGACCGCTACCTGAACGAAGCCCACTCCGAGCAGAAGTTACCTGTACGGGCGCATGCCAACGTGTTTACCTGGACGGAGCGCGAAGCCGACCTGAAGGGCATTCGGGAGCAAACCGGCGGGGCCATCACCCTGATGGGCTGCAAGGCGCGGGAAAACACCGTGGATATCGGCGGGCTATTCTGGGCGGGCATTCCGGGCAACGCCGGCGACTTCCCCAGCGAGGAAACGTTCTACACATTTGCCGAGCCGGCCTGCTGCCTGTGGAGCGTGGAGACGAACTACCGCAGCTCCAGCTCGCCCTTCGGTATCAAGCTCTCCGACCGCATTACCGGCAAGCCGGTGCACGTGGATATTTCTGACGAACCCCGCACGAAGGGTATCATTGCCAACCGCAACAAGTTCGTGCTGGGTGGTTCCGGCTCGGGCAAGTCCTTCTTTACGAACGGCATGGTGCGGCAATACCACGAACAAGGCTCCCACGTGCTGATCGTCGATACCGGCAACAGCTACAAGGGCTTGTGTGAGCTACGCAACGGCGTGTATTTCACCTACGAGGAAAAGAAGCCCATCAGCTTCAATCCGTTCTACGTGGTAGGCAGTCCGGACGTGGAAAAGCGCCTGAGCCTGCATAACCTGTTGGTGATGCTGTGGAAGCGGGAGAATGAAGATGTTACGCAGTCGGAGTACGTCTCTATCTCGTCGGCCTTGACCCAGTACTACCAGTGGCTGGCCGTTACCCCTAGCGCGCTGGCCAGCTTCAACACGTTCTACGAGTTTTTGCAAGGACCCTTCAAAGAGTACCTGGCTACTGAGAAAGTGCGGGAGCAGGACTTTGACATGCAGAATTTCTTGTACGTGCTCAAGCCTTACTACCGGGGCGGGGAGTACGACTACCTGCTCAACTCGGCCCAGCAGCTGGATTTAACGCGGGAGTCGTTCATTGTCTTTGAAATCGACAACATCAAAGACCACCCGATTCTGTTCCCAGTGGTGACGCTGGTCATCATGGATACCTTCTTGCAGAAGATGCGCACGCTGGAAGGAGTACGGAAGATGATCCTGATCGAGGAGGCCTGGAAAGCCATTGCCACGCCGGCGATGGCCGAATACCTGAAGTACCTGTTCAAGACGGTGCGTAAGTTTCAGGGGGAAGCCGTCGTGGTGACGCAGGAGGTGAAGGACATTCTGGATAACCCGGTGGTGAAAGATACCATTATCACTCAGTCCGACTGCATGATCTTGCTGGACCTGCGCAAGTTCATGGGGCGCTTCGATGAGATACAGGAAGTGTTGGCCCTATCCGAAAAGCAAAAAGCGCTGGTGCTCAGCATCAATCAGGACCGGCGCCAAAATGTACGCTACAACGAAGTGTATATTGGCCTGGGTACGACCGTGGCCACCGTGTACGGCGTGGAGGTATCGAAGGAAGAATACGTGACCTACACCACCGAGCAGGCCGAAAAGGTGGTGCTCTTCAACAAGGTGAAAGCGGGGATGAAGATCGAGTCCGCCATTCAGGCCTACGCCCAAGAGTTGCGCGAAGCAGGATAACAAAAGGGAAAAAAGATCAACCACCCACCTACTGACTATGACTATGAAAACGCCCTATTTCTTCATGCTATCCAGCCTGCTGCTACTTTCCAGCTGCGGCCAAGACGCCGCCTCGAAAGAAGCGGAAGCTCGTGTTATCACCACTATTCAGCAAACCCTCGGTACCGGCCACACCACGTTCGTGAATGAGCTGCACACCTGGTATCAGAGTGATGTGCCGAACACGGTCAAGCTCAACCCCAAAACCGAGAGTATCTACCGTGACCACGCCGCCATCCTGCAGGAAGTGGCCACGCAGGAGCCGAAGCTAACGGCCAACCCGATTCTGACGCCTGCGCAGGCCGCGGGCATTCGGGACAAATACAAACAACTTTCCCAGGAAAGCGCCGCCAACGTGCAGGAGCTGTCGGTACTGGCCGGCGGCACCACCAGCATGAGCGAGGCCGAACAACTCACCTACGTGTCGAACCTGGCCGCCAAGCAAGCCCATCAACTTGCCTTGGTGCGCTACTACACGAAGAAGATGGCTGCCACCCTCCTGCAAAAAGAACGGCAGGCCACCACCAAGCGCCTGATGATGCAGGAGTTCGGGCACGAATAAACACGCTCTCACGAAGGACCTTTTAGGGTATGAAAAAAACACGGATTTTTCTGTGTGTGGCCGCGCTTTGCCTTTTTGGTACGCCCGCCGCGCACGCTCAGGCAGTGGTTTCCGCTCCTATTCTGGAGGGCACCAACTTCATTCAGACCGGCTTACAGGCCACGTTGAAGGCGCTCAGCACCAAAGCGAATACGCTGGTGAATGAGGGCGTAGTGGAGCAGGTGTTGACCAAGGGCTTCACCGAAAAAAACATGCTACTGGCCAAGGATTGGTACGATGGACTGCTGCAAGTCAGCAGCACCATCCGCACGTACCGGCGCGTGCAGCACATTTTCGAGCGGCAGACGGCCATCATTACCATCTACTCGAATTACATCGGCCGCTTCAAGCAAGACCCACACCTAACGCCGGCGCAAGTGGCTGGCATGGTCCGCGGCTACACGGTGCTGATTCAGGAGTCGGCTTCCTACTTGGATGAGCTGACGGCCATCGTCTCGCCGCTCAAATCGAAGATGACCGATGCCGAGCGCATGGAGCTGATTGATGCGCTCGACGACAAGGTGACCCATCAATACGACCTGGTGAGCTACTTCACCCGCCGCAACATGGCCATCTCCCTGCAACAGGCCCAGGACGCCAAGGATATGCAAACCCTTAAGCAGCTCTACGGGCTGAGCAAGTGATGAGAAAGCTACTACTGCTGCCCTTACTGGTGCTGCTCTACCGCCCCGAGGCCCGCGCGCAGGCCGTTGTCTGGATGCCCATTGCCGAAAAGCAGGCGACGAAGCAGGCCACCCACCAAGGCTTTCTGACTGCCCTGCGCGAGTTAGGAAATACCATCGTCAAGAAGGGCACCAACACCCAGGCCGTCATCAAGACGATGACCGACCAAACCGCCCAGATGCACGAAGAGTGGTACACGAGCCTGCTCAAAATCAACTCGGTAGTGCGCGACTATCAGCGGGTGAAAAACATCTGGAGCTACCAAGACCGGATTCTATCTCTCTACACGCAGAACATCACCCAGCTGCGCAGCAACCCCTACCTGACGCCTACCCAGATACAAGGCATGGTGCGCGGCTACACCGTGCTCATGACGGAGAACGTGGGGCTGCTCGATGATTTGACGACCATCCTCACGCCGGGCGCCGCGAAAATGACGGACGCCCAGCGGCTGAAGTTCATCAACCGGCTGTCGGATAAGGTAACGCATCAATACGAGCTGGTTTCCTACTTCACCAAGCGCAACCAGGCCATTGCCGCCCAGCAAACCAAAGCGGCCCAGGACAGCAAACTACTCCGTCAACTCTACGGCCTTTCCAACTAACCACTGCCATGCTGCTATATCTCTCCTCCCTGCTACTCCAGGTGTCTATTCCGGTCGTCAGCCTGCAACAGATGCTGGATAACCTCTACGACGAAATGCTGCCGCTGTGCGCTGATCTGATTAACGTCGGCCGGGCGCTGGGCGGGCTGGGTGCGCTGGTGTTCATTGCCGGCAAGGTGTGGCGCAGCATGGCTGCCGCCGAGCCCATCGACGTGTTCCCGCTGCTGCGGCCGTTCGCTATCGGGCTGGTGATTACCTTCTTTCCTTCCATGCTGGCCGTGATGAACGGCGTGCTGGGCGGCATCTCGTCAGCTACCGGCTCAGTGGTGCGTACGCAGAATCAAAACATCATTCAGTTGCAGGAGCGCAAGAACGCCCTACTGGCGGCGCGGCCCGAAAATGCGCCCTACGAATCAGATGAGGCATTTGATAAGGAACTGGAAAGCAAGGATGCTCTGGACTTCGGCGGCAAGGCCTCGCTGTACTTCAACCGCATGGCCTACAGCGTGCAGAAGGATTTCCGCGAGTGGATCCGGAACGTGCTGGAACTGTTCCACGACTCGGCCGCGCTGGTCATTAGCACTATCCGCACCTTCTTTCTGATTATCCTCTCGATCATCGGGCCGATCAGCTTCGGCTTTGCCATCTGGCCCGGCTTCGAGAGCACGCTAACCAACTGGTTTTCGCGCTACGTCAATACGTTTCTGTGGCTGCCGGTGGCCAACATCTTCGGCGCTATCATCGCCCGCATTCAGGTGATGATGCTCAACGCGGACATTACCCGCATTCAGAATGGGGTTGATCTGGAAAAGGCCGACTACGGCTACATGATTTTCCTGGTGATTGCCATTTGCGGCTACTTCACCGTGCCCTCGGTGGCCAGCTGGATTGTCTCGGCTAGTGGCATGACCAACATTACCCGCTTCGCCACGAGCAAGGCCGCCGGTGCCGGCAGCATGGCCGCGAGTGTGGCCGGGGCTGGTGCTGGGCAAGTGGCCGGCCGTGCGGTTGCTGTGGGCCAGGCCATGCTTGGGGGTGCCGCTCCCGGCCCGCCCTCAGTGGGAAATCCTTCAGGATATAAAAACACAGCCTAGACAAGTAGTTGATTATCAGGTTTCCCGGCGACCTGCGGAAAACGCTCACCCTTACTTCCATTCCCTACTTCTATGTTTCGCTCCCTCAAAAACATCGATTCCGCCTACCAGCAGACGAAAACGCTGGCGCTGCTGTTCATGCTGCTCTGCTTTTCCGTCGCGGCCTATGCCGTGTACTCGGCCCGGCAGACGGCCACGGCCGCGCAGGGCCGCATCTACGTGCTCGACCAGGGCAACCTACTGGCGGCCGTCTCGCACAACGTGAAGGACAACCGCCCGGTGGAGGCGAAGGATCACGTCAAGCGCTTCCACGAGTACTTCTTCACGCTCGACCCCGACGCCAAAGCCATTGAGTACAACGTGAGCCAGTCGCTGTTTCTGGCCGACGCCAGCGCCAAGCGCGCCTACGAGAACCTGAAGGAGAGTGGCTACTACAACGATCTGATTCAGGCCAACATCAGCCAGGATATCAAGGTCGATAGCGTCAGCATCAACGCCGCCACCTACCCCTACTACGCCACGTGCTACGCCCACCAGCAGATTACGCGGGCCACTTCCGTGACCACCCGCAACCTGGTATCCGAGTGCTACCTCCGCGACGTGTCGCGCTCCAGCAACAACCCGCACGGCTTTCTGATGGAACGGTGGCGGGTAGTCCAGAACAACGACCTGCGCACCGAGCGCCGCTAACCTGCATGTTGAACTTTAACATTCAGCTACTATCCCATGAGAAAGCATAGTCAAGAATTTATCAAGAAGCGTCAGCTGATGGTCTTTCTGCCGATTCCAAGTGTCATTTGCCTGACCCTACTCTTCTTTCTGGGTGGCGGGGGCAAGGGCGTGCCGGAGGCCACGGCCGCCGCGGGCCCTGGTGATACAGGTATCAATATGTCGCTGCCGTCAGCTGGCAAAAGCGCACTGTTTGAAAACAAGATGGATGCCTACAAAGCACCCACCGACAGCACCAACCGCAACGGCCTGGCCTTTACCCCAGTGGGCGAAATGGAACAGCCGGCGGCTGAGCTGCCCGCGCCCGAGGCCATGGGCGAAGCGCCCGACCCGGCCGCTGGCGGGCTGAACTATGCCGTGCAGTCTGGCCAGTCCCCGCAGCGGTTCGACCCGAACAATGACCCGAATGTAGTGGCCGTGCAAAGCCGGATGCAGCACCTGCAACAGCAGACCTACTCGGCACCGGCGCCACCTACCCCCAGCAGCACGCGCAGCGCCTACCCATCCGGTAGCGTGGCCACGAGTCGGGATGAGGAGATGGACGCCACCCTAAAGGAGTTGGACCAGCTGAAGAATCAGTACCAACAACGCCTGCTGGCGCTCAACGCCCCAGCCGCACCCGCAGCGGCGCCGGCGGTAGCCGCTCCTGCACCGGCCGCCAGTAAGCCGGCCAAGGGTATGAGTGCCATTACGCAGGTGCCGCGCTCGGTGGTGACCAACCTTTCCCGGTCGCCGGGCCCGCCGACAGCCAGCAACGGCTTCCACACCGTGGGTGAGACGACGGCCGGTATCGAGCTGAACGCGGTGCCGGCCGTGGTGCACAACGACCAGGTAGTCAGTCAGGGATCTACTGTGAAGCTGCGCCTGCTCACGGATGTACTGCTCGAAGGCCGCATGATTCCGCGCAATAGCTTCCTGTATGGCGTGTGCAACGTGTCGGGAAACCGCCTCACCATCGAGGCCACGTCGGTGCAGTATCAGAACAGCCTACTACCCGTTAGCCTGCGGGCCTTCGATATTGACGGTGGCGAGGGCCTGAGCATTCCCGGCTCCGCCGAACGGGATGCCGCCAAGCAGGGCATGGCCAACGGCGCCAGCTCGGCTGACCTGCTCACCATGTCGCCTAGTTTGGCAGCGCAGGCCGCCGGCATCGCCGTGCAGACCGGCAAGGCCCTGGCCGGCAAGAAGATCAAGCTGATCAAAATTCACCTCAAAGCCAACTATAAACTACTGCTCAAGTCATGAAAAATATCACCTCGCTTGCCTGCCTGGGTCTGGCCCTGCTCACCTTCCCAGCCACTGCCCAGAAGTCTACCCATCGGCGTAGCTCGGGCGCCCGACTAGCGGTAGCCTCCCCGGCCCGCCTGCCGGAAGCCACTGCCGCCGCCCCGGCGTTTGCCTCAGCACAGAAGATCTTGTCTTTGGAGGAAGAGAACTACATCGGCTCCTACCGCATGAGCGTGGGCTTTCAGAAAACCACCCACCTGATCTTTCCCTACGCCGTCTCCTACGTGGACCTGGGCAACGGCGGCATCATTGCCGACAAAGCCCAGGGCGCGGAAAACATCGTGCGCGTGAAGGCCAGCCAGCAGCAGGGTTTTCCCCAAACCAACATGACCGTCGTTACCACCGATGGCCGGCTGTACTCGTTTATCGTCGACTACGAGGCCAGCCCGCGGGTACTCAACTACAACCTGGCTGCTAGTGAAGTGTCGAATGCCTCGGCCGTTATCCCCCTGGCCCGGCTTTCCAACCAGAGCCTGACGCAAACCCAGCTCGAAGACTACTCCCACCAGGTGCTCACCTACACCGGGGGGCTGCGCCGCCGCAAAGCGAAGGACAATATCACGTTGGCGCTCCAGGGTATGTATACCCAGAACGACGTGTTCTTTTTCCCGCTGCACATGGCCAACTCCTCGAACATCAGCTATGATGTGGATTTCGTCAAGTTCTATATCCGGGATAAGAAGGTGGCAAAGCGCACGGCTATTCAGGAAACGGAACTGACGCCGCTGTTCGTCTACAATGCCGGCGAAACCAAGATACCCGGCCCGGGCAAGATGGCCCAGGTTTACGCCTTGAATAAGTTCACCATTCCCGACGATAAGTACCTGGTGGTGGAAATGTTCGAGAAGGGCGGCGGCCGTCATCTTTTCTTCAACCTCACCAACCGCGACATTCTGAAGGCCCGCAAGCTCAATCAGTAGGGATTCCATAAAAGTAGAGAAATCTACTTTTATCAAAACAGCAACTCGCCTCGCTTCAGTGCAACATGAAACGAGAGAAGGGGTGTACCGTTTCGGTGCACCCCTTCTGCTTTTATAAATCAGCTATAGGAGAAATTCAACTTAATGATAGGGCTCTGAGGTGGTCCAGTTACGCTGGACAGTTTAGGGCGTTAGCTTGAAGTAGTTGTTGGTGAGTAAGATAGGGCGTCTGGTAGTCGATGCTGGAGTGCAGGCGCTCGTGATTATAATAGTCAAAATAGTCGGCGACGCTGCGTTGGGCGTCCGACAGGTCGGCAAAAACGGGTCGTTCGCGCAGTTCGAGTACCTCCGTTTTGAGGCGGGACCACAGGCTTTCGGCCTGCGCATTATCGTAACAATCGCCACGGCGGCTCTGCGAGCGCACGGCTCCGTGGTCGTGCAGCAGTTGCCGGTAGGCGTTACCGCAGTACTGCCCACCCCGATCCGAGTGCACGAGCAGGCCCGGCGTCGGTGGCTGCGCCCATAAAGCCCGTTGCAAGGCGGTGGTAATCAGTTCTTCGGGCATGGTGGCTCCGACTTGCCAGCCGACCACCTGTTTGCTGGTCATATCCTGGTACGCGCACAAGTAGGCCCACTCGCCGTTAGCCAGCGGCAGATAGGTGATGTCACTGACCCACACGCGGTTCGCGTGGGTCGGCTTGGGCTGGTCGAGCAGGCGGTTGGGGGCGCAGCGCAGCCCGTGGGTCGAATCGGTCGTGCGCGGGGTGTAGGCCTTGGGCTGCAAGGCGTGGAGGCCCTGCCGACGCATCGCTGCGCGCAGGCGCTGACGACCTACGTGATGGCCCTTTTGGCGCAAGGCTACCTGCAGCCGACGGGTACCGTAGCGGCGTTTATGCACGCCAAACACTTTGACCAGCGCCGTTTCCCAAACGGGCGCTTCCTGCTTTACAGCTTGTCTTTGCGCGTGGTGCCAGGCGTAATACCCACTGACCACCACGCCCAACACGTGGCACAGCAGGCGCACGGGGTAATGCTCGCGTTGCGCCTCAATAAAGCGGTAGTGGCTCATTGGTCTGGGGTCTGCGAAAAGATGGCAATGGCTTTTTTTAAAATATCCAGCTCTTGCGCCTGCCGGCGCGCCAAGGCCCGCAGCTGGCGCAATTCGGCTGCCGTGGCCGGGTCTAGTTCTGCCCCGCGGGCGGCTGCTATGGGGGTGAGCGCCTCTTTCTGCCACTTGTAGAGCAGCTTGGGACTGATGTTCAAGGCGCGCGCGGCGGCCTGCGTCGAGCGGCTTTCGCCAGCTAAGCGCAAGGCTTCGGCACGGAAGGCGGCATCATAACGCCGACGTTTGGCAGGTTGGGGGCTGGCTTTCATGACATGGGAAAGATAAGACCCTATTCTGTCCAGATTTATCCGACCACCTCACTCCTCTTCTTCTTCGGTGTAAATACGATTGGTTGCGGCGCCTCTGCCCAGAAAGCTCAGCAGCGCCAGCACTACCCCAGCGTTCACTACCAACTGCCCCCAGCTGGGGCCGTAGGGGCTATAGAGGAAGATGGCCAGGGTCAGAATAAGCAGGAAGGTTTTCATAGTAAGAATATTAGGTAAGATACATATTGCTAAACATACGGATTTATGCGTCACTCGGCCGGCTTGGATTCAACGTGCTTATTTCTCAGCACGTTACGACACGATGCGGACTCAATCAAACCTGTAGATTTCACGTGTTTCAATCTCCTTACTTTTCAGGAGATTGCGTGCTCAAATTTGGGCGCTGATTATCAGCTGGTTCTATCTTCAGCTACTACTTTTTATTCGTCAATCCACGTGCGGGTTTCCATACACTGGGTGCAGCGCATGAGCACTTCCGTTAGGTCGGCGGTGCGCGTCAGGACCTCCTCGTGCGCGTGCAGGGTTTCTTCGCCACAGCTGGTGCAGTACAGCAACTCCGTGCTCTCCAGCATGTCTTCCAGGAAAGTGATTTGATCGGTCATCATGTCGAAAGAATAAAGGTTGCTGATCTGGGGTATCAACTCTAGGCAAAAGCACAACGTTCCGGTGGTCGACGGCCCGCGCGGCCCAGTGCGCGGAGCCATTCTATACGCCCTCGTTTTCTGCCCACTGCAGGCGGCTGTTTTCTTGGGTGCTCTGGTAGACGCTACGCTGTCGTTCGTGCACCCTGCGCCATCTGCGAAGCGAATCCGGCCGGTCTTGCCGGGTCGGCCCCGATAGAACATCACCCTAAAAGCTTTTTCTCTACCGCTTCTCTGTGGTCGGTAGATAGTATTCTTAATCTTCTTCTTTTCTACCTATAAGGAGTAGGTGAATGAAATAAGACAGATTGGTGAATCAGATAAGACAATTCCGGTGAACGAAATAAAACAGTGGTGAACGAAATAAGACAGCTGGTGAACGAAATAAAACAGGCCGGTGAATGAAATAAGACAGTATAAAAAAGCACAACCCGCATTCTAGCAAATGTGCCTTTTTATACCTGTTAGGGCGGTTTTCTTATACCCGTATCTTGCTATTCAGCGCCCGAATTTCGGACTGCGCTTGCTGCTGGATCTGCTGCTGCCGGCGCTGCTCTTTTTCCGCCTGTGACTGGGTAGGCTTCTTGGTCAGCACCACTTCGTAGGCGTCCTGCTGGGTGCCGTCAGCTTGCCGTTTGGGCGACGCCTCCACCTTGTTTACCTGGGCCGTGAACGGAATACTATCGAGCGCGCACACCTTGGCCAGGTACCCCCGCAGCAGACTCGCTGCTTTCTTGGTTGCGGTCTTTTTGAAGCCAGCAATTTCCTTCAGCTCGTCAAAGTTTTCGATAAAAGCATTTTTGCTTTTGTTCTCCTTCGTGCACCATAGCCCCCAGGCATAGCGCATGCGCAGGTATAGGAACCGGCCCACCGTCCAACTCGTGCCGGCGGGTTCGTTCTCCGTGCCCGCGGTGCGCAGGCTCACATAATCCGGCAGGTAGACGAGTTGGCTTTGAAAGTGATTGTTCTGCACGAAGTCGGGGTTTACCTGCAACGTGTAGCGCACGTAGGCCCGCTCCCGCCGGGCAATGACCAGCTGCTTGAATAGCTTCAGCGTATCGAGTATGTACCGGGTTTCGCGGGCGGGACCAGCTACCCGGTACTCTTTGGTGAGGTAGCCGATTGAATTGATCGACATGCTGTATAAGATGGCGTCCAGGATGCAACGGCCGTACTCCTCCCGGTGATTCTCGCGGAAGGCGAAGATGGCCAGGCCACCCTTGCTTAGTGGCTGTAGCAGGGAGCTGCGGCTGTGCCCAAAGAAGCCGTAGAAGTCGGCGGCGTGGAAGGTGACGCTGGGCGTTTCCAGCAGCAGCGCCAGGTTCTGGCGAAAGCTGGGGATGAACGTCTCCTTTGCCGTCCACATCACCAAATCAATGGCCAGCCCCGCATAGGGGCCGTACTGACGGACCTCATGCGGGTACCGACAGATATTAGAATCCAAGTAGATTTTATCTACATTTGCCATGCGAGTACCTTTATTTGACGGGAGTCCTTGGTTGCACAGGGGCTCCCGTTGTGTTTATAGCGTCCTGTCGCCAGGTCTAACCAAACCGGTTATGCCTGTAGCGGACGTGAGCGAAGGTAGCCTTTTTGGCGGGCCTTGTTTCTACCTCAGCAACAAAAATGCTTTTACTCGGAATTGAGCGGTAGACAATCGGACTGGTCGTCAATCTTACGACCAGTTGCGCAGCCGGCCGACCGACGCAAAATTGCGCTGGCTGATTTAGTCCTGTTCGCTCGGCTTAATCTGCCGACGTTGATACTTGCGGCCCTCGGCCTGACTCACAGCCGCCTCCCGCTGCTGGGCGCCCTCTTTATTTTGGCTGGCCTGCCGTGCGGCGGCTTCAAGCAACTGACTCACTGGCTTCTCAACGAGTGCAGCCAATAGCACCACTTCACCGATAGTGAGCTGCGACGGATCGGACTCCTTACGCTTCAGTGAGGGGTGCCCAATACTAAGCACCCGCATAAAATCCCGGTCGGTAAAGCGGTCGCCCTCTCGTAGTAGCTGGGAAAAGGTTTGATGTGCGGCCATTGGTAGAAGTAACAAAAGGGAAAAAGATCACATATCGAGCAGCAGTAAGTAAGCCCCGCCACAAAACTAAACCTCAGCTTCCTGTTGGCGCGAATAACGAGTCGTTTCTTTGTCTGCCATGGGGCGAAAGTCGTCCTTATTAGTATCAAGCTTCATCAGCGTCAACCCCTCCTAATCAGTATAGGATTTCAGCGTAGCTTTGGAAACAAGCAGCCCCCCAATGGCCACCAATAAAGCGGGGCTCAAGTTCAAACTCAGACCATAAGGCGTATCGTTGGGGCGCAAGTAGTAGCCAATTTCGGCGTATACGTTGTAGGCCTAGCCCTTCAGTCAAGGAAAATCCGGCTACTGCTGGAATTGCCCTGTCAACCATACCCCTAGATTCCAGAGGCATGTCACGATCAGCAAAAGCAAGGCGGGCAACCAGATCATCGATCCAAACCAGAAGAAAGCCAACGCCCAGAATAGTGGCTCGTCCCATTCGAAGGCCACATGCACACAATAGGCTAGGCCTGCTAACAGCAGAAGGATAGAGAACAGGACTAGTAGCACACGCATAAGTACGACCATGCGCTAAGATAGCAATCCGATGCACTACCCCATTCCCACCCTGCGCGCCTGCTAATTCAACATGTGTAGTACTCCCTAGAAATTAGATAGTTCAGGCGGGCTACCTTAATCCGAAACGTACCCGCCGCCGCTCTTGCACCTTATCGCAATCATTCAGGCCAAATGGCTAACGAGTCGGAGGTTTTACCCTATTTGTTTAACAATACCCCAATTAGGAGTATTACTATAGTAATTGGGTGGCCGGCGCTGAGGCACCGGGCAGCTGGGCCACCCGGTGCGCTGTGAGCTACGCAGCCTGCGCAAGTTGGCAGGGGTCGGGGTCAGGCTTATCCTGATCCCCTAAAATCAAATTGGCCGCTTTCTGCGCGTGGCTGGCCGCCTGCACCAACAGCTTCTTGTCGTTCTTGAGGCGAGCTATCCACGTTTGTAGGTAGGCCACGGTGTTTTCCTCCGTTGCAGCTGGGTCAAGGCCCGCAGCACCACACAAGAAGGCTGCGCCCATCTCGGCCGTCAACTCTTCGCGGGCATATCCGGCGGCGCCCTTGGTGGCCATGTTGTCGGCTAAGTCGGTGCGGTTCAGGCGAGCGCGGTGGCCGGTGCTGTGGGTCAGCTCGTGGAACAGTGTCTGGTAGTACTGCTCGGCCGATTTAAAGCTGCTGAAGGCGGGCATATTCACGTAGTCCAGCGCGGGCACATAATAGGCTTTCTGATCCATGTGCGTGATGCGGGGGCGATCAGCCCAGCTGCTCACAATAGATTCTGCCGCTTCGATGGGGGCCAGCGGCTGTGCGGTGGCCTCAGGCAGAATCAGGTTCACACCCTCCACGTCGGCAATATTGAACACCGTGCAATAGTTGACGAAGGGCGTCCGCTTGGTTTTGCCTTCCTCGGTTTCCTTCTCCATCACGTTGTAGTAAATGATAGGAAAGCCTTTGGCGCCCTGCCGAATGTAGCCGCCGAGCTGCTTGGCCTGCCGGAAGGTCATGAACAACGGTATGCCCTCGCTCAGAAAGTGCAACAAGAAGGCGTTGATGCCCGTGTACACGTGACCTGTTACGTAGTTGCGCGGGGCACCAAAGGAGTGCCACGGCTTTTGCCACGGAATTTGCCCGCCTTCCATTTTCACTAGGATGCGGTCTGTGATGATTTGGTAGGCGTCGGCTTTTGCAGTGCCGGTGCCTGGGGTGGTGCGAGTCCTTTTCATTTGAGAAGGGGTTTAAGAAAGTGCTTTGTTACTCTTTCTATACCCTAAAGATACTACTTTGTTGCTGAATCAGCAACAATTTAACATGGATATTTTTAGAATCCTTCAAAAATAAATCGTCACATAATCATAGATAGCCTTCGTTCAAGCTTGGTAAAAAGGCCTACTTCCACTGATACGATCTGTATAAGTCACAGAAGCTCTATACTACTAATACCGATAGCCAGCGTGCTCTTTTGCGCATGACGCAACCTTATTGCTAATATATTTAGTATACTTGCCTAGCAGCTTATTTTCTGTGCAGCATGGCAACGCTTGATTTGATTGAAGTAGGTACCCCGATTACCACCGTGTGGCTCCCCCTGTTTGTGACGCTGGTGCCCGCGGGCTTTCCCTCCCCCGCCTCCGACGAACTCGAAGGCCTGTTCGATCTGAACCGCCTGCTGTTTCGGCATCCCGAGGCCACCTATCTGGTGCGCGTGAGCGGGGAGAGCATGCGGGGCGCGGAGATCCACGCCGGTGACCTGCTGGCCGTGGACAAGCACCTGGAGGCAGATCATAACCACATCGTCGTGGCCGTCGTCGAGGGCGAATGCACCGTCAAGCGCCTAGTGCGGCGCGGCAGCAGCTGGTGGCTACAGGCCGAGAACCCGGCCTATCCCGACTACGAAATCACCGACCCCGAACACCTGCGCATCTGGGGCGTGGTGACCCACGTCGTGCACGAGCTGATCCCGGGCAAGCTTACAGCCCTGCTGCGCAGCCGCGACTAGTGCTTAGTCAGGTAAATTAGTTGTCCTAATTTTCTGATAGTGGCGGTCGAGTTTGACGCGGGCTTTTTCCAGGGTGAATTGCCATTTCACGGTGGCCCGGGCGGCATTGCGCTCGGCCACGCAGGCGGCCACGTGAGCCGTGAGTTCCTCCAGGGTAGGGATGCGCTGGTGCAGGCACTGGCGGGCGATGGCCGAGAGTGCCAACTCGACCATGTTGAGCCAGGACGCGTTTTTGGGCGTGTAATGCACCTCGAAGCGGGCGGCCAGGGCGCGGGCCGCTTGGGCGGGCAGGTACTGGTAAAAGACGGCGTCGGTGTGCGTGTTCAGGTTATCCTGCACCAGCACGATTTTCTCGGCCTGGGGGTAGGCGGCGGCCAGGCGCTGCAGGAAACGGCAGTAGTCGGCCCCGGTGCGGCGGGCCGAGACCTCGACCAGGCGCTGGCCACTGCCCGGTTCAAAAGCGGCCAGCAGGCAGGCCGTGCCCTGGCGCACGTAGGTGCTGCTCTCGCGTCGGGGCCGCCCGGCTTTGGCCGGTTGCTCACCCACGGCAGGCTGGGCCGGCACGGGCGGCAGCGGCTCCGTGGGCTGGCCATGCAGCACGCAGGGCCGCTCGTCGAAGCACACCACCGGAAACCGCGGGTCATACGGCCGCTCGTAGACGGTCAGCACGTCTTCCATGCGGGCCACGAAGGCGGCATTCATCGCCCCCAGACACCAGTGCTGCTGGCGGTGGGGCTGCAATTCGTTTTTTTGAGCACTTGGCTCACCGTCTCGTGGGAAATCGAGTCGACCAGTTGCAGTTCCACGGCTTTGTCGGCCAGCAGGCGCAACGTCCAGCGGCTGTGCCCGGTAGGGGCGGGCGTGCAAGCCAGGGCCGTGACAGCCGCCCGTTGGGGGCCATCGAAGCGCGCGGGCGTGCCGCGGCGCGGCGCCTCGGTCAGGGCGGCTTGCCAGCCGGCTTGCTCGTAGCGAGAGCGCAGTTGGCTGACGGTCTGCCGGCTCAGGCCAGCAGCCTTCCCGGCCGCCTGTTGGCCAATGCCCGTGGCCAGCGCCAGCAGGGCCTGGGCGCGGCGCACCGCACGCGCGGTGCGCCGACCGGTACGCGTGAACTGTTCGAGGGCCGACTGGTCAGCAGCCGGCAGCCTAAAGGGAGTGAAAGGTCGTGCCATACAAGCGCAACCCCCACCACCTCATTTTGTTGGGTAATTTGCCTGACTAAGCACTAGTGTACCCACAATGATGAGCAAGGCACCGATACCAGTGTACCACGTCAGCTTTTCGCCCAGAAATACGACTGAAAGCATGATGGCAACGGCGACGCTGAGTTTATCAACAGGTGCTACCTGTGACACTTGCCCCAGTTGCAGGGCGCGAAAGTAGAATATCCACGACAGGCCCGTGGCCACGCCCGAAAGGACCAAAAAAGATCAGATTGGTACGCGTGAGGAGGCTTAGCTTTTCGACACCACCCTGAAAATACACGATGCCCCAAGCTAGCAATAAGATAATGAAGGAGCGGATGGCGGTAGCCAAGTTAGAATCCACTCCTTTAATCCCTATTTTGGCTAAAATGGCGGTGAGAGCAGCAAAGAAGGCAGACAGCAGAGCATATATCCACCACATAAGACGATGGTTGGCAGAGGTGTAAAAGAAAACCTGAGTAGTCTTCCGCTAATCACGGACTATTCTTTTACTTGCCGATTTCCAGCACCCGAAATGTACCCGGCACGATGCTCGGGCGCGGCTTGGGGTTGTCGACCGTGGCGGCGGGAGCCGGACCTAAGTCGGCTGTGCAAGTGTAGAAATGATGGGTCTTGGGATTTTCGGCCACGGTGCGGGCACCGGGAGCAGTGGGCACAGTGGCCACTACCCTGTACGCAGTAGGCGAGTCCTGATGAATAACCGTGATGGTTCCATCGCCGCCGTTGAAGCTGAGTACGTTGCCGCTGGTGGGGTCGAAAGCAACGCCGTCAACCCCCTTGCCGATAGGCAGAACCGCCATTTGCTTGCCGGTTTTGCTATCGGTCACCACCAGCTGCTCGTTGGCGCAGCCGCTGAATAGGCGATTAGCATGGGCGTCGAAGGCGAGGCCGGTAGGCGCGTTACCGGAAGCTAAGGAATAACGGTGTAGCACGGCCAGACTCCGGGTGTCTACTTCCACCACTTCACTCTTATCTTCTAAATTCACAAACAGATGCCCCTTACCATCGGTGGCCGGAACTTCCGCGTCGCCGCCCAGCTCGGCCGTGCCTACCACTTTCCCGGTGGTGGCATTTATCACTGTGCTCTGGCCCCCATCGTTGCTGAAGGCGAATACGCGCTTGGAGTACGCATCGTATAGCATGGCGTCAGGCTTTGGACCGGTGGAAATAGTACCCAGATTCCGCAGGGTTTTCAGGTCAAAGACTATGCAGGTATTGTTGCGCCCGCAACTCACATAGCCCCGGTTGGCGCTGGGTACCACCGCTACGCCGTGAACACCGGGTGTATTAGGAATAGTGCCCAGTAGCCGCTTGGTTTTGAGGTCGATAACTTCCGTCTGAGTGCCGTGGGCCACGTAAAGACGCTCGCCGGCCGGGTCGGTAGTGAGAAAATCCCACCCCCCGTCGCCCCTAATAGGAATGGTGCTGAGCACACGGTAGGGGGCAGTAGTCGATTGGGCGCGGGCAACAGGTAGCAAGCCGAAGCTGGCCCAACAAGTTAGCGAGACGGCGGCCAGTAGATTTTTCATGCAAAAACGAATACGAGGTGAGGACAGACGCGAAAAAATTAAGAAACCCTACTACCAGGCTTTTCAACTGTAGTCGTCACCGGCTCGACAGACTAATGCCGCACACTTCTCACAATAGTCCCGACTTATCAGACAGGTGTGGCTACCAGCATGTAAGGAGTACAGGCACGAAGCCAGAGCGGCTAAGTCACCGCCTGCCAGCATAATAGCAAGCAAATAAAAGAAGGAGCACGGTGCATGAGGGCAAACGCGCCACCGTCATTATTCTAAGGGAATACGCACGTCAAAAATAGCCACCGATTCTGGCGTAATTCTGAATTAGAGATACTATCAAACCAGGCACTTGTATTACTGGTCGCCAACCGTCTTCTCCAGATTGCCACCAGAATTAACAACTAGGTTTGGGCTACGTTAACTCCTTCACCTTCTTTTCAATTACGACGATGACCCTTCCCCTGCTTCCCTTGAGTGCCGCCTTGCTACTGACAGTCCCTGCCTTCGCCCAAAAAGTAACCCTGGCCCAGGTACCGGCCGCAGCCAAAGCTACCTTCCAAGGGAAATTTGCTGGCGCCAAATCGGTGAGCTGGGAAAAAGAAGGCGTTGACTACGAAGTAGGCTTTAAGCAGGCGGGCAAAGAAATGTCGGCTGTAATTACGCCAACCGGCCAACTGAAGGAAACCGAAACGGACATGTCGCCCGCTCAGCTACCGGCGGCCGTGCGCGCCACGCTGGCTCGCGACTACAAGACGTATACCGTGGGGGAGGCGGCTAGCATCGTACGCGCCGATGGTAGCACTGTGTACGAAGCTGAAGTTCGCCGTGGCAGCAAAAAGCAAGACGTACTATTCACGGCCGACGGTCGGGTAGCTCCGCGGTAAGCAACGCGGCGTTTCCAGCAGTAGTGACGCCGTAACGTAGTCACTGCGCGGTATATAGTAGTAGACCCGATTTCTCAATAGTGGTGCGGCTAACTAGTGCATTGTTACTGTGCCGGGGAGGCCTAATGGTATAGTAGTGGTAGGAATAAGAAAAAGCGTGTGGGTAGTCATCGGGCTAATGATGCTGACGCTGACAGCGCGGGCACAGACCGGAGCCGTGCACGGCTCCTTGCAAGAAATTGGCAACAAACAGCCCGTATCCTTTGCTAGCATCGTGCTGCTGCGCGCTACTGATTCTACCTTCGTAGCCGGCGCGCAGGCTAATGAGAGCGGGGCTTTTGCGGTGGCGGATGTGCCGTTGGGGGCCTACGTTTTGCGGGCCACCGCCGTAGGCTACCATCCCCTCCGGCGCACGCTCCGCCTAACGGCTGCCGCGCCGACGCTGGTGCTGGGCGTGTTGCGCCTGCGCTCGGCAGCTACCCAACTCCAGGACGTGGTGGTGACGGCCGAACGGCCTATCGTGAGCGGAGGGCTCGACAAGCGAGTGGTAGATGTAACCAAAGACCTAACTGCCACCGGCGGCACGGCCGTAGACGTGCTGCAGAATGTGCCCTCCGTGACGGTAGATCAGGCAGGAGCCGTCAGCATTCGGGGAGCCAGCAATGTCATCATCTTTATTGACGGGAAGCCCACCGGTACCACACTCGACCAGATTCCGGCTAGTAGCATCCAGAGCGTAGAGGTTATCACCAACCCCTCGGCTAAGTATGACGCCAGCGGGGCGGGGGGTATTCTGAATATCGTATTAAAAAAAGAGCGGCGCGACGGGTTGAATGGGCAAGTGAGCGTCACGGGTGGCACCCGCGACAAGGCCAACTCCTCGCTGCTGCTCAACTACCGCAAAGGCAAGTTCAATGTGTTTGGCCAGTACGACTACCGGCGCGACCGGCGCCGCTTCGACGGCACGGTGAACCAAACCACTCTGGGCCGCGATAGTACCCTGCTGCTGCGCCAGGACCGCACGGGGGTAAGCCTGCAAAACTCGCACGCTGCCCGCCTGGGCCTGGACTATGCCCTGACGCCCGAGCAGACGCTCACGCTGGCCGTGCAGCCCCGCCTCAACCTGAATGCCAATGACGAGACCCTCCGCTCGCGCCAGGTGAATGCTACGGTCGGCGACCAGCCCGTAGTGGCGGGCACCAGCGACAGGCAGAATGCCAGCCGTGGTACCTTCCGCTCGGCCGACATCACCCTGGACTACCGCCGCGAGTACGCTGCCCACAAAGGCCGCGAGCTGACGGCCCTGGCCGTGTATACGCCCCTACTCAGCGACAACGCGGTGCACTCCGATTTGCGTTTTCTCGACGGCAATCAGCGCACCCAGCAGCAGCGCACCACCAACCGTACCGCCCAGGCGACGGCGCAGGTTGACTACGTGCACCCCCTGGGAGAAACAAGCCGCCTGGAGGCCGGGGTGCGCAGCACCCTGCGGCGGTATGATATTGACTACCAGCTAAGCAGCGTGCCGGCGCTAGCCTTTGACCCCAGTAACCGCTTTCTCTACCGGCAGTACGTGCAGGCGGCCTATGGCCTCTACGCCGGCAGCCGCGGCAAGCTCGGCTATCAGGCCGGCCTGCGGGCCGAGCATACCACCGTCACGGGCGACCAGCGCACCACCAATGAGCAGTTTACACAGCGCTACCTGAGCTTATTCCCGACCGCGGTGCTGGCCTACGACTTTCCCCACGACCAGCAGCTGCGCCTGAGCTACTCGCGGCGCATTGGCCGCCCCGACGCGGGCGAAGTCAACCCTTTCACCGACCGCACGGACCAGCTAAACCTCGTGGTCGGCAATCCACAGTTGCTACCCGAATTCGTGAACTCCTTCGAACTGGGCCACCTAAAAGACTGGGCGGGCGGGCGCAGCCTGGGCACCACGGTGTTCTACCGCCTCGAAACGGCCACGGCCAAGCCTTTCCGCTCCGTTATTACGGATCCACTCACGGGCAACCTGGTGACCTTGACTACCCGCCTGAACGTGGGCGACGAAACGTCCTACGGTCTGGAGGTGGTAGGGGCTACTCCCCTGACGACGTTCTGGAAAGTGAACGGCACGACGTCCGTCTTCCGGCGCACCATCCGGGGCACGGCGGCCGGCACAAGTATCAACACGGCCAGTCTGGCCTTCACGGGGCGCTTGAACAACACGTTTGCCTTCAACAAGCGCCTAGACGCGCAACTGGCCGTTAACTACCGCTCGCCCATCAACTCGGCCCAGGGCACGCGGGGCGAGAGTTTCAACATTGATGCGGCGGCCCGCTACAACGTGCTAGGTGAGCGGGGTACGTTTACGCTACGGGTAGCCGATATATTCAACACGCTGCGCTTTGATTCGAGCGACAGCGGGGTGGATTTTGCCACCGTCAGCCGCTTCAAGCGCGAGTCGCGCATTGCCTACCTAGGCTTCACCTACCGCTTCGGCCAAAATCAGGACAATCAGCCTAGGCGCCGCAACGCCGACGACGAGGGCGGCAGCGACAATTAACGCATGGGATTACTACTGGTTTTTCTGGCAGCAGTGCTGGCCTTTGGGGTGAGCACCGTGAGCGGGGGAGGCGCCGGGCTGCTGCTGCTGCCCGTGCTCGGACGGGTAGTACCAACGTCCAACGTACCGGCGGCCCTAACAGTGGGCACCGCCGTGAGTACGCTTTCCAAGCTGGCGCTGTTCTGGCGCCATATTGCCTGGGCCGTCACGCGACGTTTCGTACCGGGCGCGGTGCCGGGCGTACTGCTCGGGGCCTATTTGCTCAAGTACCTCAACCCATTATACTTGGAGGTGCTAATCGGGCTGTTTCTGCTCTCTAACCTGCCGGCCGCGTTCAAACGGAGCCAGCCAGCGGATGAGGCCGCTACCTCCGAACGAGCGGGCTGGCTGAAACTGAGCATCATTGGCTTTCTGGCCGGTTTTCTCTCGGGGCTGACCGGGGCAGTAGGGTTGCTGTTCAATAAGTTTTACTTCCGCTACGGACTGAGCCGCGACGAGGTTATTGCTACGCGCGCGGCCAACGAGGTACTGCTGCACGGCATTAAGCTGCTGCTCTACCTATACCTGGGGCTGTTGACGGGGCCGGCCTGGCGAGCAGGGGCCGTGGTAGCTGTGGCGGCCTTACTTGCTACGGCAGGGGCCAAGCGCTTAGTGAAATATTTATCGGAAAGCTTATTCCAGCGCATCGGCTACGGAGCTATGGCATTGAGCGGCCTGTTTATGCTGGCCTCAGCCGGACAGGAACTGCGCACGACGGAGAATCTGCGGGCTACCACCCACATTTTCGGCGGCGACCTGGAAATCACAGGTTGGTGGCGGAGCGGCAGCGTCACACTTGAGTTAGAAATCGATGACAGCCCGGCCATTGAGCAGCCGGTCATTTTTGCCGAATTACCTCCTCCGGCGCAAGCCGAAGTACAACGCGTGCAGCAAGGGCGGCCCCTCATCAAACTCGAAGAGGTATGGAAACTGAATGACCACTATTACGAAGCGTATTTCAACGAAAAAGGCCGGATAAAATCAGTCAACATTCGCGAGTAGTACAGGGCGCTCAACTGCTTCAGTTAAAGACTATTCTAGCGCCCTGTACTACTCGCGAAACGCTTTTGCTATTCGGTAGAAGGCTCCCCCGAATTGCCGTACCTCCTACCCCTAATAGATACAAGGTAACGTCTAATCATGACACTCACTCCGTGCGGAGCGAACAGAGGTTAAGTCTTTAACAATTAGCTAGTTTACAAACTATTGGTTTTATTGACTAGCTCTCCTGCTTCCTCTTTACAGCCGAGCTGTTTGCGGCCGCGATGCGCGCGTAGGTAGCTGGGCTAACCACTATGTACGTTCACGATTTGGCTCGAAACCGCCAGTTGACTGATAGATTAATAACCCGTCCTTCTACTGGCGCCCACAACGGTCGGAAAACAGGGTTGTCCAAAGGTGGTAGGACTACGGCTTCGCGACGAGTTTGACGGTAGTCAAACAAGTTTTCGCCGTTTAGCACTACTGTCCAGGGACCTGTACGGTAGCGTACTAAAGCGGCCACCAATGGATACCCTGGTGTCTGTTCTCCGTTGTTGAGGTATTGTTGGCCGGTATAGGATGCCTCGATACCCGCACCCCAATGCGCCGAAAATTCCCGGACTAACACGGCCGCCAATTTATGACGAGCAGCTAATTCTACATGTGGGTTCACTGGATTGTAGCGACGGCGGGCATCGGTAAAGACGTACCCTAGGTACACTTCCGTCTCGGCGGCCTCCATACGCACGTACGTTTCCAATCCTTGGCTTATTACAGGTTGAACCTGCGTACGCCAACTCAGCAGTAGAGGAAACTGAGAATCCGGCCCTAGCGTTGAGGGATGATTAAGGCGGGTGTAGAAAAAGCCTTGATTAAGTGTCAAATGCAGCCCAGAGGCGAAGCTGTGGGACCAGTTGATGTCCCCATTCGTACCCAGGGAACGTTCGGCCCGCTGACCGGTGAGTGGTAATACGTAGGGGTACTCCCGCTCGTCTAATTCATTTACGTAAGGTACGGGGGCCCGGTAGCCGGCGCCGCCATTAAGCCGGAAGGTCAAGTGTTCCGTCGCTTTGTAGAGTAACGCCAGCCGGGGCAGTAGGAAGGAACCGTAGCGGTTATGGTGGTCAAGGCGTAGACCTGCTTGCATCGTTAATGAAGACAAAACTTGCCAATCGTCTTGCGCGAAAACACCCACCGTGGCATAAGAATAGGAGTTAAGTAGCGGTGTATAACTTGCTGCGTCTGGGTGTAGCCGCTCACCACTCAGGCTTAGCCCCCCTACCAGTGTATGTTGCGTACCAAACCGACGTAAGTAATTGGCTTCGCCGAAGTAAGACAGTTGCCGGGCATCGAAGCCCACCGTGTTGGTGCGCACCCGTCGGCTAAAGCTACTGGCCGTGCCCTTGAGCGTCAGGCTACCCCCGCCAAGACTATCTTGCGTGTAAATGGCATCTGCGGTGTGGCGTTGTAACAGATTCGTAACAAAGTATTCATGGTTGCTACCAGCGGCCAACCCTTCACGAAGTCGTTGTGCATCGCCGCCCCGACGACTTTCGGCAGTCCCAGTATACCCTACTACTAATTGGCTGTACGCAGTAGGATACCAGAATAGGCGGGGGTGTACCGTCACATTGAGCAGACGCGGTACATCCACGAATCCGTCACCATCTACATCAACTGCCTGTTGGCGGGTGAAGCCGCCGTACATGGTATAGCCTAGCTGCTGATTGCGGGCCGCGGCAAATCCGTTCACGTTGCTTTCACGCAGCGTGCTTTGGTTGACGGTCCAGGAGTAGTGCGGACTACCTAGCGTCGGCGTCCGGCTGACTAGGTTTACCAGGCCCGCAATGGCCCCTCCGCCATATAAGGTGCTCGACGAACCTTTGATCAACTCAATCTGACGCAGATCCAGCGGCGGAATTTGCAAGATGCCAAAGCCACCGGCATAGCCCCCTAACAAGGGTAGTCCATCGCGCAGAATTTGGGAATAGCGGCCTTGCAACCCTTGAATACGCAGGTCAGCGTTGCCCGTAGTAGGCGAAGTAGGTTGAATCTGAGTGCCCGCAATATCGCCCAATAAGGAGGCAATGTTGCCCGGTTTAATGCCATTCTCCTCTCGCATTTCTTCTTCTCCTAGCACCTCTACTCGGGTAGGTAAATCCTCTAGGCGCGAATTAGTGCGTGTAGCCGTTACGACTACCTCCGCAATCTGCTCAGCAGCAGGCGCTAACAAAACTGTAACGGTGGTAGTTGACAGCCGCACTTGCTGTGAGCGGTAACCAAGAGCCGTTACGGTGAGCACTACGCCGAGTGGTGGTGACAGCGTAAGCATAACGATGCCGCTGGTATTGGTCTGGCCACCTGTGCTGGTACCTGGGATGCCTACGCTTGCTCCTACCAGCGGCGTACGGCTGAGGCTGTCACGTACGGTAATACGTACTGTTTCATTCTGTGCTCGTACGGTAGTACTCACCAGTAACATGCCGATACCGCAGCTGAGTACAGCCAGACGGCAGTTGGATTGCCAGAGGCGTTTGTAAGTGAATATGAATAGCTGAAGTAGGAGAAGTTGGGGCATAGTCTATTAGGAATGCTATCTACACAAGACTACTGGTCAATTCTGAAGAGAATCCGTAGTGATGTCACCTATAGGTTGTGCTCTCCAAAGCCTGGGTATGTTCCCGCTAGTATGCACACCAGTGCCGGATTACCGTCTGCGTGCGGAATGGTAGACCGAAGGCTGACAGATACGCTTTGTATATTGCAATAGCAGCTGACAATTAACGATTGCACCCTCGTTACCATTCTAAGCACGTTCGCACGACGCAGGCCGCCCCAGCTGCGGGAGACGACTGAAAACGGGTTGCTCAGCCAGTCAGCGCTGGCGCACTTCAGGTAGGCCTTACTGGGAATATGACCGACCTCAACTCACTGTCTTTTTTGACGGGCGCATCCTGCTAAGGCGAGTGAATTTGCTATGAATGGCCGTGCTTATTATATAGATTCTTCTAGCGTTTCAACCCAATCTACTGCCCCTCATTGATATGCTCATTGTTTCTATTTCTAGATTGAAAAATGTATATAGTATGATAGTGCAGGGGCTACTACTTACTAGCTGCACACTTTTAGAATTCAGCCCTAGCGCTTTCAATGGCGCTAACAGCCAGACGAATCTTACCGCAAAGAATCTGGCATTGCTGGCAGCACATCCTCTGCCGGTTGGGGATACGCTCCGCTTCGCATTTACCGGCGATTCACAACGCTTTTATGACCACGCCGAAAATCTAGTGAAGAGTGTAAATCAGCAATCGGGTGTAGCGTTGCTCCTATTAGCTGGGGATGTCTCTGATTTCGGATTGACTCGCGAAATGCGCTGGATAGACAATCGTCTTCGTAAACTCAACGTTCCTTACCTCACTGTAATTGGCAACCATGATCAAGTGGGCAATGGTCGTGCTGCTTACCAGCATGTTTTCGGTCCCCTGAATTATTCGTTTGTGTACAGCGATACCAAATTTATTTGTATTGATACTAACAGCCGTGAGTACCACTTCAATGGCCAAGTACCGGATGTACCCTGGCTGCAACAGCAAGTGAACAACCTAGACGGCGCGAAACGTCAAGTAGTTATAGCACACGTGCCGCCTGATGACCCCGACTTTGACTCCTGCCTTGTTGTGGCATACGCGCACACCTTGGCTGTAGCCCCGAAACTGCTCTTCGAGTTGAATGGACATCGGCATTCGTTTCGAATAGGAGAGACATTTAAAGATGGTGTTACGTATATAAATTCTTATTCCTTTGAGAAAAATCAGTATATTATCCTGACCGTCTGGAACGACGCGCACGACCAGCCAAACTATCGGCTTAAAAAAATAGCATTTTAGTGTATCGGTAGTTTTCTGCCGTTACGAAGTTAATACGTTGCTTTCAGCTGTAGTGCGTGGTACTTTTCACTATTTAACCCTTGCGTATTTCTTTTTCACTGCTACCACTTTTTTTGAAGAAACTGTTAGTGGTAACAGGGGTAATTATCTGCCATTTCTCGCAAGCACAACAAACACCCTTTCAGGCGCGCAAGGCACCCTTCTTCCTGACGGTGCAAATAGGTGGGGGTGCCGGGACAGTAGCAATCGGAGGGGGCGTGCAACTGGTGCGGCAACGAGTAGAGCCCGAGCTATTGGTAGGCTACGTGCCGAGTCGTTTCAGCGGGCAACCGCTTACCATTTTTACGTTTAAAACCACCTATTTACCTGTTAATTACGCGTTTGGAAAGCACTGGCGCACCAGCATCGGCGTGGGGGCTTATCTAACCTACACTACCGGCGCTACGATACGTGATAGTAAGGATCCGACTACTTACCAGCGTGGCTATTACTGGTTTTCCACAAAAATTCGCACTGGCTTATTTCTAACGCCACGCCTTGCTAATTATGACATACGGCAAACTTCTGGTTTTCCTCCCTTAGCTGCCTACGCCGAATTGGGTACTAATGATTTGTATCTGCTCAGTCGTTTGCCTAACAAAGGTGCTCCCTCTTTCACGGAGTTGCTTACGCTAGGCTTTGGCTCGAAAGCACGCTGGTAGTACTCGGCTATTCTAAGGTAGTGAGAAGGGGGTTTCCAGTCGGAAGAAAAGCCGGCTTTCCCCAGAATTTTAGCTGTTTTTCAACTTCTTGCTTTTCACAGTACCACAATCATGGTCGCTCCTACCGTACCATTCCAATAGTTAGGTAGCAATACAGTGCGGTCACCCAAGCCCCGTAGCAGTTGACGATGTAGCCATGGATAGGCCCAGTAGGCCAGCTCAGTGGAAATGATGCCTACCCCGGCTCCCGCTAGTACGTCGGATAACCAATGGTTATCCTTCGCGATGCGCAGTCCACCAGTAACAGTAGCCACTGAATAGCCACCTATGCTGTACCAAATGCTTTGTTGGCCGTACTCTTTGTATAATAGCGTAGCCGCCGAAAATGCGGCGCTCGTATGCTGACTCGGGAAGGAGTCGAAGCTATTACCCTGGGGCCGCTCTACATGCGTCAGGCGTTTGAGGTTGCTGGTGAGCGTGTTATTGATTGTGTAGGTTAACCCGAAAAGCAACGCTTGATTCAGGGTATTATGTTGCCCCTTCACTCCCGCCAGACTCAATCCGATGCTAGTGTAGGCAGGCAGGTTACGCAGCTGATCGTCGATGTTCGTGCGAATGCGGACATGTTTCTGCACTTCTTCACGTAGATTTTCGTCCGTTTCCAGTACCTCTACTCTCTCGGTACTCAGCACAGCTAGCGTCAGTAAAATAGTTGGCACAGCTGCCTGCCGTACAAAAGAGGGCCTCGAACGCGCTTCGGGCGTTACTGCCAGCGACGTACGGACTGCCCTCGACCAGCCTTTCACTCGCGACACGGGCTGGAGATGATACTGAAAGCTGGAGTCGGCCGTTGTGCCGGTTTGCGCCTGAGCTACCCTTATTGTGTTCAGCAACAACCAGAATACTAAATAGCCGACCCGCGGGAAGAAAGCAAACCTTGTATCATTAGTCAACATAAGCTACCAGAACTACCGTGGCTTTAGAGGACATAATATCCTCCAGTTATTCAAGCCGTAGTTTAGGTGCTGATTCTGGTGATAATCTGGAGTACAGCTTTTCCTTGTGCCTTTTCTCTGTTTTCGAGCACTACGGATTCTGCACAGAATCGTCCTGTAGCTTGCCGCTAAAGTTTGATTGTCTTTACAAGAGGCAGTTGCCGTTTAGCGTCCTTAGCTATGAAAACACCGCCATTTTATCGTCACCGTGCGCACGTTACCGGGGTAAATGCGTTGGCCCCCATTCCCGAACGCTACCCTTATCACGACGTCATGGAGTGTCCCTTTGGGCAAGCCATAAAACAGAGTGGTGAGTGGCGTTATTACAATCCGACCACCGTAGCTGAAACGCGTGCCCGCTGTCCGCATTGCATCGCGCTGGATAAGTGAGGGGACAGACGATGAAGTTGTAAGAACTCGCGGCGCCCCTTTAAAACTGCACGCGTAGTGTGTGCAGCGAAGTAGCAGCAGTGAAGGAATACGTAAGTCGAAAGCCGTAATAAGCGCAAATTTGCGCAACAATCGATAGCCCTAGACCCGGTGAGTCGGAAGCGGCGTTGTGCTTGCGGAAGCGCCCAAGTAGTTGCATAGGGTCCGTGGTGAGCACTGGGCCACTATTGCTAATCTCTAAAACCGTAGGACTCAATAGCACTTGAAGCTGGCCACCACAATAGTTGTGCTTTACAGCATTCTGCAACAGATTGCCCACCAGCGAATCGGCCAGTGCCGGGTGCATCGTGCGCGTTGTATCCCCCACTACCTGCAGAGTAGGTACCAGCTCTTTCGCGTCCATAAAATCCTGGAATTGACTCAGTTTTTCCGTTAATACCTCCTCCAGGCATAATGACGTACCTTGGCTGAACTGTCGATTCTCAATTTTACTTAGGGGCTTAGGAAGCAAAACTAATTAGAGGGGCTGTTGACGAAGCAATTTAAGTAAGAGTTTGTACAGGTCTTCGTGGCGATGATTGAAGCGAAACTCGGCCTCTTTCAAGTGTAGTAAAAACGTATGGTTGGGCACGCCCTTGAAGCGTTGCAGATGGGCTTTGGCAAAGCTCCAAAATGATTCAATCCCGTTGATATGCGAGGCTCCCTGGACAAACTCGTTCTGCCCATGATGCACCCGAAAATGACGGTCGTAGCCCACGTCCACCAAGCCATCATAGCCGCGCCAGCCATCGGTGTTGACCATCGCCGTGACATCAATCTTACCCCGAATAATAGCTTGCAGGGTCTTTTTCGAGCAATCCGGGACGATTTCCGTGTATACCTGAGCCCCGCGTTTGAACAGGCCAAAGACAATGGTTTTACCCCCCGCTCCCCGGCCCCGTTTGCCGCGTACGCGCCGCGGGCCGAAGTAGCTCTCGTCCAGTTCGACGGCCCCGTCCAGGTCAGCCGGCACCGGGCTGCAAGCTAGCAGCCGGTGGCGCAGGCGCAGGTATATGTCGTTGACCGCGCGTACGCTCAGACCCGTCAGCCGGGCCGCGTCCGAAGCCGTCAAATCCAGCGCGAAAAGACGCAACAAGTAGCGAAATTTGACCTCGGAAATTTTGCTGCACTTATAATAGCGGTTAGTTTGCTGCATAACAGGAAGTTATGCCCCATTCCTCGCTTTTTGCTTCCTAAGCCCCTTACTTAATAGCGTTAACGCTTGGTGCAGGCGGGAAAGTCGATGCGTTGTGCGGTATAGCTCCTGAACCGATCCAACCGCCGTTTCAGGTAGATCTGGTAGTTGCATTAACTGCTCTAGCTGCGCATGCATAATGGCTAAGGGCGTTTGCGTTTCGTGGGCGGCATTCTCGGTGAATTCCTTCAGGGCCCGGTAGTCAGCTGCCAGTCGCTCCGTCAATTGAGCTACCGCTAAATTTAACTCACTAAACTCATCAATGCGCGTGGGGGGCAGCGACAATGACTGCGGAAACTGCAACTGATACTCCCGTAGAGCGGTCAGGGTACGTTGAAATGGCGACCACAACCAGCGTGATAACCACTGATTTAGCAGTATGAGGCTGCCAAATAATAATCCCATGACGGTCAGCATCACGAAGAGAACCACTTTCAGTAAGTCCTGCGTTTCCAGCAAGGAGCTACGTAGGGTAAGCCAATACAGGCGCCCCTCAATGGTGACAGGGAAAGACAGTTGTCGGAAGGGTACCGACGCGTGCTCTACAGGGTCAGTTAAAGTGGTATCACTAAATCCCGTGGCTATGGGGACTGCGCTGATAGCTAAGTCATTGGGGTTGTTTACCGCTGGCAGGCGGTTTGTAGCGCGAATCTGCTGACGAAGGTAGAGTTGATTCAGTTCTAGTTGCTCATCTATTTCATGGGCCAGTGCCCGCTGAATACCGCCATATAGCAAACCCGTACCCAGCGTGAAAAGCACCATGGCTAATACAAGGTAATAGCGATTGGTGGTGGTCAGCAGTTTCATGCTATTTCCAACTTGTACCCTAATCCGTAAACCGTACGGATATAATTATCAGCTCCCAGTTCCTGGAGTTTTTTGCGCAGGTTCTTCAGGTGGGTGTAGATAAAATCAAAGGAATCGGCCGTGTCGGCTGCATCGCCCCATAAGTGCTCCGCAATGGCCTCCTTCGTGAGCAGGCGGTTGGGATTAACTAACAGAAACAGCAGTAATTCATACTCCTTACGCGTCAACGTAACGGGTTGCTCTTTTACCAGCACCAACGCCTGATCGGGAAATACAGTCAGGTCGCGAAACACTAAGTGATGCTGTCCTTGAAACTGTCGTCGCCGCAGCACGGAGCGTAACCGAGCGTTTAGTTCGGCTAGATGAAAGGGTTTCGGTAAGTAGTCATCAGCTCCTAATTCCAGACCTAATACTTTGTCATCCAACGAGCCGCGCGCCGATAGAATGAATACGCCTGCGACGGAATGATCAGCTTTGAGCGTACGTATCAAATCAAGGCCCGATCCGTCGGGTAGTGTAAGGTCCACCAATACGCAGTCGTACTGGTACAGCTTAATTTTCTCATGTGCTTGCTCATATGTGTCCGCTGTCTCGCATACGTAGCCTTCATGCCGCAAAAAATTCAGCAGCATGATACGTAGTGCTGTTTCGTCTTCAATTATCAGGATTTTCATGAGTAGTGAAGAACTGAGTAGCAATAAATGAGAAGATGTAAATACAGAGAAGTAGTTATTGAACGGTAAAATTCAAAGTAAGCTCAGGTCGTAGCCTAGGCTAAGTAGTAGCAGAAGTAGGCCACCTAATACGATGCGGTAAATGCCAAAAGCCCGAAAGCCATAGCGGGTGATGAACGCTATAAATGAGCGTACGGCCAGTAGAGCTACCCAAAAGGCTACTGCATTTCCTAAAAACAACAAATACAGATCATCGAGTTGGGGTGGATTTATTTTGTATGCTTTATACAGTTCGTAACCCGTAATGACAACCATGGTAGGCACGGCCAGCAGGAAAGAGAAATCAGCGGCCGCGCGGCGGTCAAGGCCTTGGGCCAAGCCCCCTACGATGGTTGCCGCCGAACGCGACACACCTGGTACTAGCGCAAAGCACTGGAACAGACCTATTTTCAAAGCCTGTACGAAGCTGGGTGTCGTTACCTGTTTGCGTAACCCCGAAAACCACCGGTCTACCATTAACAATACAATGCCACCAAGCACCAATGAAACGGCTACTACTTTTACGCTTTTCAGTAATTCGGCAATCACATCTTTAAGTAGAAAACCCAGAATACCGAAAGGCAAGAAGGCCACCGCCAACTTCAAGTAAAGGTCAAAGCTTTGCAGAAATCGCCGCCAGTAGAGCGCAACTACCGATAAAATGGCCCCGAGTTGAATAGTGGTGATGTACGTTTCCGTGAAGGGCAATTGGCCAATACCGAGCATGTTCGCCACAATAATCATGTGCCCGGTGCTCGACACAGGTAGAAATTCTGTTAGCCCTTCGACGACGGCTAAAATTATGGCTTGCCAATAGTTCATAAATAGGGAAAGGAGAGTGATAGATTGAAGGCTAGTCCGTGGTCCAGATTTCTGAGTGCCTACTGCCAGTAGGCTATCCCAGCGCGCCACCACTGGCGTAGTTGCGCCCAGTCGGGCGAGAAGAAGACGTGCAGGCTGGCTACCCAGCCCAGCGAGCACACCCAGCCGGCCAATACATCGGAGGGGTAGTGCACACCTAGATATACTCGCGACAGACCTACACCCAGCGCGAACAAGCTGCTACTACACACCACCGTCCAGCGCCAGTGCGTATCCCAGAGGAGAAAGACCAGCGCCGCGGCTAGTGCCGCCGAACCCATCGCGTGGCCACTGGGGAAACTATAGAACTTGGCCGGCGCAATGGACGCCCACAGTGCTGGTCGAGGCCGGCCAAAGATGACTTTAGCTAGGAGGTTGAACAGCATGGCCCCGCCCATCGATAGGACAAAAAACCAGGTTTTGGCACAGTGGTGCCGCCATAGCAGCACCCCGCCAATAGCGACGGTCGCCCCACCTATCACCCATGGTCCGCCTATGTAAGTCAGAATCAGGGCTACCTGATCAAGGCTGGGACTCTGCTGCTGGTGCACCCACATAAGTAGCGGCTGGTCGCCGATAAACCCTCCACTCTCCCAAATATCTTCGGCTACCGCAATAAACACAAACCAGGGTCCGGCAATGCCTAGCACGAGCAGTGTTATCAACGCCCAGTGCTCCCAAAGTACTGCACGTAGCTGCCGGTAAAGAGAAGCAAGCCCGGATAACCTCATATTTTAAAAGTTAGTATTTAAACTACACTTAGTAAACTGTATCTAGCTCACTATCAAATAGCATGTTCTCTAAATGAGTAAATTCTATCATTTTATAGAATAAGGAAAAGCCTACTTCGAAGGACGCCATACCAAGCCTATACCAGCCCCTCCTGGTACCCATAAGGGAGTGAGCCCCACGTCGCGGCCGATAGGTTTGCGTCCCCAACGGTTACGGTGCGTCAGGTAAGCTAGGTGAGCCGAAAGTATGCCGAAACCTGCGCCCGCCACAACGTCGCTCTGCCAATGCTTGCTATTAATCATGCGTAGCGCGGCCACACCGGTGGCAATGGTGTAGGCCCCGATGCCATACCATTGACTTTTGTCCCGAAACTCGGTGTGCACAATGCTAGCGGCCAGAAATGCCTGCGCCGTGTGGCCCGATGGAAATGAGAGATTATCAGAGCCATCGGGACGGGTTTCGCGGGTCAGGAATTTCACGCTATAAACACTAGCAAGCATGATAGCCTCAGCTTTACCGATGACTAACAAGGTGTTAAGGCGGTCATTATGCGATTCTACACCCGCCAGGGCTACTAAACCTAGCTCGGCATACGGTGCAAAAATCAGGTAATTATCGAGACCAGTACGATAAGTTGGGAACAGCTTGTGAATGTCCCGGTTAGCTTGTTGATTGGTGTAGAATCCCCCACCGTTGAAGGTATAAACACCATAAGCAATCAGCACGGCAGGCACAATGCTTGTACGTACCAACCGCTGCTCATACCATGATTTATGGTCGTTGGTAGTGGGGATTGGATTTTCAAATTTGTGCAACGTATCGGCGGCCGCAGCCGGTACCGATTGCACTTGCGCAGAAGCAGGTGCTGGGGCATGCACTAATAAAGACAGCACGACAGCACTGGTTAGCCAAAAAGAACGCATCAGGTAACAAAACACGGTTCACCATAGCCCATCATTGGTACAGGCTCCTGCGCATTGGCAGGTAGGCAAGAGTAGTGAACGATTCTGTTGTAAATCTGAGGCGGATAACATGCGTATCTTTTGCTCGAAAAATAGATTGACGCTCTATACCTGATATAGAACCTGTTTAGAAAGTCCTGAACGGTCATGCTGAGCTTGCCGAAGCATCTCTACCGCTTCGTTGAGTGCTATCAGGCGAAGCGGTAGAGATGCTTCGGCAAGCTCAGCATGACCGTTCAGGACTTTCTAAACAGCTTCATAGTTGTCGTGCTCTAAAAGATTGACTGTTTACAAATAAAATCGGTCGTGGCTGTTGCAGAACTCATTATCCTGTTTGCTGCTGTGCTCGTAGCAGGAAGATGCAAGGTAAGAAGCAGTTCACCGACAAAGAGGTCACGCACTTTCGGCTTTCCGAGCGCGTACCCGTCCATAATTTCTATCGCCGATTGGCGAAGCTTATCGACTGGCACTTTCTTTACCAGGAGACCAAAACGCTCTATAGCCATACTGGCCAGCCCTCGCTCGACCCGGTCGTGTTCTTTGAACTGCTGCTGGTGGGCCGGTTAGAGAATCTAGTCAGCGACCGTCGCCTCATGGAGCACTGCGCCTTGCGTTTGGATATTCTCTATTTTCTCGGCTACGAGGTGGATGAGGAGTTGCCCTGGCATTCCACGATCAGCCGCACTAGGCAGTTGTATCCTGCCCAGGTCTTCGAGCACTTGTTCGACCACGTCTTTGCCCAGTGTGTGGTCCTGGGGCTGGTGGCCGGCGATATGCAAGCCGTCGACTCGACCCCGGTTAAGGCCAACGTTTCCTTGGAGAGTATGCAGCCAAAGCAGCTGGCCATGGCAGATACACCAGCATCTGCTGCCGTGCTCACGGCTCCAGCACACCAGCTGCGGAACGAAGCCGCTCGCCAAGCCAAGCGACAAAAGACACCAGGTGCGTTGGGTGCGACCCACACCCAAGCACGTTTATTAAGCAATAAGACACACAATAGCCTCACCAATTCGGCTGCACGCGTATCGATCAAGCCCGGTAAGGCCCGAGCACTGAATTATCTGTGCAGCTTGGTCTGTGGATACCGCGGCCGGTGTGATCAGCCATGTGCAGGCCGACTTCGCTGATAGCCGCGACAGTGTGCATTTACCCAGCATTATGCACCAGCTGTTGCCGCGTTTGCGAGCACAGGACTTGCTTTGGCGCGAGATTCTGGCCGATGCCGGCTATGCCAATGGTTTCAATTACGCATTACTAGAGCAGCAAGGGCTTACGCCTTGGATACCCGTCTTCGGTCACAAGCCGGACGTTAAAGGCTTCACGTACGACGTGAAAAGGGATACATACACCTGCCTGGCGGGCAAGCCATTGCCATTTCAGAAATACGATTCATGCTCAAAGCTACGAGAAAGAGGGCAAGAGCAGCTGTTTGTGAACATCCTTCCAGAACGTGCTATTCGTCAACTCCTTCGGGTATACAGTGACCCCATGCCGCCTTAGGAACGAAGAAGCCTTTGGCGAGCCAGGCGGCCACGTTCTGCGCTCGTACGAAGCGCGTCTCCACATGGCCCCAGGCATCCACGTGGTACATGATCGTTTTGCCCACTTCCCGGGCGTGCAACGTTGCCAAGTGTTCGGCGGCAGATAGTGGTGGTGTAGACGATTCGGTAACGGGTCTGCGCACTCGGGGGCGTTTGGTGGATTCAGTCATACGAGCACAACATAATGGCGAGGCAAAGGCTCGAGTGCTGCTTATCAGATGCCGCCACTTCGCACGGCAAAAGTATCAAGGTGAATGACTAGCTTTCAAACCATGCTCAGTAGTCGTTCGAACAAACAGAAAACAAGTTATGATAATCCTTACTTATCATAACTTATATTTACCGAGCAAAAAGACCCCGTTTTTTCGGTTTTCACTCCTATATAATATAGGTGCCGAAACAGTGGTCTGGCTAACGCTCGAAACAACTCGCCTGATCCGCCCTTACAATCTATTCCATGAGCGAAGATCTGTCCCTCATCCCGGCGCCAAACACGAACCAAACGATCAGTGCCCAGTTGGCGCGGGCTTCGGCTAAGGTGGCGGGCTTTCTCGAAGCCGGCCTACAGGGCGCGGCCAACACCGAGCGGGCTTATACTTCGGACCTGAAAAGCTACGTCAGCTTTTGCGAGCGGCACGGCCTGCAAGCCGTGCCCGCCGACGTGGACACCCTGACCGAGTACGTAGCCTACCTGGCCACCGAGAAGCCTGCCCCGGAACCCGGTATTGGGGGCGGTGGGGAGAACAAGAAACGAAAAGGCCAGCAGCCACTCACCCGGCCCCACTCCCTGGCCACCATCCAGCGCCACCTGGCCGCCATCCGCAAAGCCCACCAGCTCGCCGGCTACCGGCTGCCCGCCACGCTGGATGCCTTGAACGTAGTGATGGATGGCATTGCCCGTACCTTGGGCAAGCGCCAGGACCAAGCCCCGGCCTTCACCGTCGAAGAGCTCAAGCTAGCCATTCGTCGCATCGACCTGGAGACGTCTTCGGGCATTCGGGACCGGGCCCTACTGCTATTGGGCTTCGCCGGGGCCTTCCGGCGTTCGGAGCTAGTGAACCTGAACATTGAGCAGCTGGAGTTCACCGAGCGGGCCTTGCTGGTGCACCTAGCCAAAAGCAAGACCAACCAGTACGGGGCCGTCGAGGACAAGGCCATTTTCTATGCGCCTACGCTGGATTTCTGTCCCGTGCGCTGCCTGCGGGCTTGGCTCAACTTGTTGGATCGCACCAGTGGGCCACTGTTCGTGAAGATTCCGCGCACTACGCCAGGGCAGATGGCCACGCCGTCCGAGAAACGGCTTTCGGACATTTCCATCAACAAGCTCGTGCAAAAGCGCTTGGGACCGGGCTACTCGGCGCACTCCTTGCGCGTGTCGTTTGTGACAGTGGCCGTGCTCAATGGGCAGTCGCACAAGGCCATTAAGAACCAGACCAAGCAGAAGACCGATGCCATGATTGAGCGCTACACCCAGCTCAACAACGTCGTGTCCTACAATGCCGCCCAAGCATTGGGCTTGTAACATGCCTGAAGGAGCAAGCGGGGCGAATAAGATTGGCCGTCCTCACCCACGAATCCCAAGCGACGGGTGGACTACCCGGTGAACCACGGCGCATCGGGAGCGTACACGTATCTAGGCTTCGTGGGGGTTAGCGGCTACTCGGCTGACCCTTGTGCGGGGAATTTGGCTATTGTCCCAGGTTTCAATAGCAGCGACGTCTATGGTGACCAACTACTGCCAACATCCCGTACTCATTCTTACACTCCCGCCACTACCTAATGAAATTTCCTTTCCTGCTCCCGGCCGTGCTGGCCACTTTCGCGGCTTTTCAAGTGCCGGCCCAAACGGCGCCGAAGGCGGCCCCGTCGCGCGTAGCCGCCGACCAGCTGACCACCGCCAAAGGCCCGCTCACGGTGCAGCCCATCACGCACGGCAGTGTGGTGCTGAGCTGGAACGGCAAGACCATCTACGTGGACCCCTACGGCGGGGCGCCGGCCTATGCTGGGCTGGCTGCCCCGGATGTGATCCTGATCACGGACATTCACAGTGACCACCTAGACTTGAAGACGCTCGCGGGCCTCCCCGTAGACCACGCCCTGCTGATAGTGCCCCAAGCGGTGGCCGAGCAGCTGCCGGCCCAGTACCGTCAGCAGGTACGCGTCCTGCGCAACGGCCAGCGGCTTGATACGCTGGGGCTGCGCGTTTCCGCCCTTGCCATGTACAACCTGCCCGCCACGGCGGAGGCGCGCCACCCCAAAGGACGGGGCAATGGCTACGTGCTGAACTTAGGCGGTAAGAACGTCTACCTGTCCGGCGACACGGAAGCCACAGCCGAGATGCGCGCGCTCAAGGGTATAGATGTGGCGTTTGTGTGCATGAACCTACCCTACACCATGGACGTGCCGCAGGCCGCGCAAGGCGTGCTGGCTTTCCAGCCAGGCATTGTCTACCCCTACCACTACCGGGGGCAGAATGGGCTGAGCGACGTAGCGCGCTTCCGGCAACTCGTGCAGCAGGCCAACCCGAACATTGAGGTGCGGCTGCGCAACTGGTATCCGGTGACCCAGTAAGGGGGCGCCGGATACCAGTTGCGCAGCCGACCATAGGCTCCTTATATAAGGGAAGTGTATAGACATAGACTGTATCCAGGTGGTTGATGAAGCGCTTACTCAACCAATAATTTGCCGGTACTAGCACCTACCCGAACCAAATACACCCCCGTAGGAAGCCCATCTAAGGAAAGCACTGCTTCCGGAGTATTTGGTTTTACGGGAACGTTCTGCAGTACATGCCCCAACACATCCTGCAATTGTACCACTGCTATACCGCTGGGGACTGCTACTCGTGCTAAAGTGCGCGCGGGGTTGGGATAGATTCCTAGCACCGCCCGCTTAGGCGCACCAACGGCCAAAGGTTGTTCCGTTAGCTTAGCGAGGTAGGCTACCTGGCTATTACCGGGTATGTCCAGGAGCGTCTGGCTACCAAAGCGGGCCATCATCCCAGCTGATCCAGCTACATAGATAGTGGCCCCGCTTATGGCTATAGCAGAGGCATCGTCGTCTGCCATACCGCCGCCCTGCTGCGTCCAGATAAAACTACCCGTACTACCCGCGTCTATCACTTTGGCTACCAAGGCGTTCATAGTTCCCACGAGCCCGTTATTTGTCAGCGTCGTATTGCCGAAGGTAGTGGTGGTGCCATCGTACTGGCCGGTCAAGTAGACGCTCGAGCCGGTTGCGGCTACATCCGTAGCGGTAACCGTCCCCTGCTCAGAGGCTCCTGCCCATAAGGACCAGATGAAGCTGCCACTGCTTCCTGCATCGGTTAGTTTAGTCACAAATGCATTCCTGGTGCTCCTGGTGGTAGTCGTTAGTGTCGTCGTACCAAAATTTACGGTAGCTCCGGTAAATGATCCGACCACATATACATTACTACCAGAGACAGCCAGCGCGCTTGAGGTAGCGCCAGTGCCGCCCGTTCGCTCAGCCCACATGAAACGACCAGCGTTGCCGGCGTCCGTTAACTTCGCTACAAATAGATTCCCCCCATTCGATACAGTCATATTGCCGAAGTCGGCCGGAACGCTCCGAAGCCAACCCGTTACATAAAGGCTAGTTCCACTTACAGCTAAGGCTGCTACACCATCATTTGCTATCCCTCCCCCTCTTTGTACCCAAGCAAAGTTACTGGTAGTACCGGCATCCATCAGCTTGGCTACAAATGCATCACTATCTCCCGCACTGGTAAGGTTCAAGCTCCCAAAAGTGGCCGTATTGGCAAAGGAACCGGCTACGTAGATGTTGTTTCCACTCACCGCTATGGTGCTAACGGCATCGTACTCCGTGCCTCCTAGCTGCTGAGCCCACTCGAAGGTAGCGGTGGTGCCTACCTCTGTCAGCTTGGCAATAAATCCGTCGCTACGCCCGTTCGTGTCCCCTGCATTTGTTAAGGTGATGCCCCCAAATCTGGCAGTAGACCCGACAAAATCACCGGCTATGTAGATGCTTGAGCCATTTAGCGCTACTGCTCTAGCTGCAGTACTTTCGCCTACACGCTGGGCCCACAAAAAACTGTTCGTAGCGGTGCTCCACTTTGCCACAAATGCATCGTAAGCGCCAACACTGGTCAGACTGATCGTGCCAAAAACGGCTGTGCCACTGAAACTTCCCACGAGGTACACATTGCCATTCGCATCAGCAGCGGTGGCGTCTACATACGAGTTATCACCGGGGCCCTGTTTCACGGCTACTGCAGTCTGCCAAGTTTGCGCCTGGGTCCGACTTATTCCTAGTAGTGTACATAGCAGTCCAATGATCTGCCACCTGTAAAGCCAAGAGGAAAAATGTTTCATATAAAGGGGTAGAAAGTGAAGGTAAAAAGCGTCATCCTGGCCCTACTAAAAGTAGGCCATCATCTTTCACCTTATTCTATCATCCGTTACTTCAACACCTCTCGGCAAGCGCAGTACAAATTCTTTTATCATTCTCACACTGTTCACCTAACAGAAAGCGCCTTGTGTGAGAGGACTTTTTCACCATACCATAAAGCATCACCACTGTTAGACAGGCGTAGTAAGGGTAGCGCACGGGCCGCACCTTCACTGGCTTCCTGCGTTTGAACCGAGCGGCTACCTGCTCGGTGAATGGCATCGTGTAGCGCATGCATTTGCTGGGTGAGGGGAGCGAAATAATTCGTTGGAAAGCGGTTATTTTGAGGCCGGCGTGACCGCTTCGCTCCGCCCCCTTGCTGGCCCATGCTGCTCTTGCTTCGTTCTTACTTCCTCCCCTTGCTGTTTGGGTTCCGTTTCAGTGCGTCCCTCGTCGTTGGCACAGTGCCTTCTACGACGCCCCCTCCCCCCCCTGCTCGCGCAGTTGCCCCCAACGGGGACGAACCCTTTGCGGCGACGGCCGCTTGGGAGGAGTTTACAGCCTTGCTACGGACCCGCTACGCGTATTTCACGCGCCCCGGGGTGGAGGGGGAAGCGATTCTGACCGCCTTTGCCCCGGCCGCGCACGCGGCGCCCACCAAAGCGGCCTTTCGCGACGTGCTCCAACTCGTGGCCCACAACTTCGCCGACCCGCATTTCATCGTCGGGCCACTCGATTCCACGGACTACAATGTCGTGCCGACTAGCTCGGATCTGGTGGCCAGCTACCGGGATGGGCAGGGGCACCTGGTGGACGTGCGACACGAGAGTGACGCCGAGCAGCAAGGCCTTCGGCCCGGCGCACAACTCGTGCGCGTCGACGGGCTGTCGCCGCGGGAGGCCATTGAGCGGGTCATGGGGCGCCCCGTCGCTACCTTGTCACCGGTACAATGCGAGGCAGGGCTGAACATTGCCCTGGCGGGCGTGCGGGGGCATTCCCGCCAGCTGACCGTACGGGTCGGGCACCAGCGCCGCACCTATACGCTGCGCTCCCCCGGCGAGCAAGCCCAGCGTGTGCGCACGCTGCCCCCTGTGCATGTCACGCAGCGTGGGAGCGTGGCCATTATTCGCTTCAATAATTCGCTGGGCAACAATGCCACCATTGCCGCCTTCCAGGCGGCCCTGCAGCAAGTACAGTCTTCTACAGGGCTGGTCCTGGATTTTCGCAACACGCCCAGTGGCGGCAATACGACGGTAGCCCGCAGCATTCTGGGCCATTTCGTGCGGGTAGAGCAGCCCTATCAAGTGCACGTGGTGCCCAGCGAGCAACGCCTCTACGGGGTACCGCGCAAGTTTGTGGAGTATGTGCTGCCGCTGGCGCCCTATTATACCGGGAAGGTCATCGTGCTCGGAGGCCACTGGACCGGCAGTATGGGCGAGGGCCTGCTCATTGGCTTTGCCGCCCTCGGGGTGCCGACGGCGGGCTCGGAGCTGGCCCACTTACTCGGGGCCCTCTTCAACGAGCGGCTCACGCAGTGCGACGCCCGGGTAGACCTGGGCGAAGAGCAGCTATTGCAAGTCACGGGCGCACCGCGCGAAGCCTTCGTGCCGGCGTACTACCGCGCTGCCAGCGAAGGACCAGCGGGCCAGGATGCGTTGCTGGAGCAAAGCATTCAACTGGTGCAATAGCTGCTCGCCCGTGTGCGCTATCGAAAAGCAGACGAGCACGCTACCTTTCCTTGTACGTTTCTCAATGAGTCAGTTGACAAGTAAAGCGCGCCGTAACGTCTTATGGTCCACCGTCCTTAGAATGTAACTTTTGAGCAAAGTGCTTCGAAGGGCATTTTTACCAACTGATATTTCGGCCACTTCTAGGAGCGAGCCCGCGGCGGATGGCCTGCTACGGGAACTTAATCATGTCGCCATCTAAGGGTAGCTGACGTCGATGAGGGCAGGCGGGAACCGTATCCAGGGGCACGGGCCGGGAACGATCGAGCACATCTCCCAGTGTCGCCGTACCCAACCGCTCAAAGAAGCGGAAAACGAAGGGGGTGCCTTCCGATTCCTCGAACGTCACGGCAGTAGACACCTGAAAATGCAGGTGCGGGGCATTCGCGTTGCCCGATTGGCCGATACGGCCTAGCACGTCCCCGCGCCGGACCCGATCGCCTACTCTCACCCGCACGCTGCCCGGTTGCAGATGCGCGTAATGCACGTAGACGTGGGGCGCAATTTCCAGCACTACGAAATTGCCCATCAGCCCGCGCTCGGTTAGGGCCGTGGGCGGGGGGAGCGGAGCGAGGGGTACCTGGTCCGGCTCGCCGTCACGTACGTCCCGCACTATGCCATTCGCCACGGCGAACACAGACGCCCCATAGCCGTTCCAGTCCGTCCTAGCAGATGCCGCGAGCTGATTGCGCTCTACTCGCACGGCATGCCCGGTGGAGTCCAAGCCAAAAAAGTCAATGGCGTAGCGTTGCGGAATGGTCGTGTGGCCGTTGGCCACCACCACGCCGCTGCCCCAATGGTGCGCGTGCGGATTGCCTGGCCCTTCATGCGTTAGCCAGACGCCTGCCTCCAGCGGTGGTCCCAAGACGAGAGCAGGGGCAGCGGCGAGGGGCGTGCGCACCCCGTTGACAACTTGGCGGTTGCCCTGACTGGTTTGAAAAACTAGATGGTGCTCTAGAGCTTGAATAGCTGTTCTCGGTGCGGGCAAGGTAAGCCACACGAACAAGACGAGCCGCTTACCGGCCTCAATCGGTACGCCGTTCCCAGTTGTGTCGCGGCGTTGGACAGGGTGAGCCAGTAGGGTGGGGAGTTGCGCGGCGGTGAAGACAGCGAGTGGTTCGGAGCGTTCGTTGCCCGACACGCTCATCTGCTGCAGGAACAAGGTGCCCGTACTTTGATAAAAATTGGTCAGGTGCAGCTCGTAGGCCAGGTGGGCCCGCCCGTCGCTGCCGATGACCGCCTGCGGGGGGTACGGCACGCGCACCTCCACCTCGGCGACGTTGGGCTGCGCCCACGCACACAGGATGTTACGAAGAAGCAGCAAGGGCAGCAAGAGGAGCCGCTTCGGGATGCGTTGAAAACAATTCTTTTGCTGGTTCATCCGCACAAAGAACAACATCCTGGCCGGTCTTTACACCAGCAGATAGACCCTATGGATCAAGATACAAGATAGCTCTTGGGATGCGTTAAAAAACGAGGTTTTGTACTACTCGCTGCAGAGCAGTGAAAGGCCCTACCACGCCTGTAGCTTGTATCATCACATGATCCTGCGTTTATGTAATGATACAAGACGGATCTTCGCTCTTGCTACCTAGCTCGCTTCGGATGAAAACGTTCTCTTTATCATCGTTCACTTGTTGATCTATTTCTGCGGGGTGATGGGTTAACCGAAGGGCTCGCCCGTTCATGCGTTCACGCACCCGTTTGCTGAACAACGCCGAACGGCTGCTTTCGCAGCAGCAGCAACTGGCCGAACAGTACCCCCAGCAGCCACCCGATCTCCGGCAGCAGACGGGCGTAGTACACCCCGTACCCCAGCAGACTGCCCACCACCAACAGCCCGATGGCCCCCGCCGCATAGGGCCGCCACCAGCGGCGCACGGGGGAGACTGCCACGAGCAGATGTGTAGGCAGCAGCCACAACAGCTGGTAGTTGTAGTGCGCCGGCGTATGCAGCGAAAACAGCTGCAGGCCCGCGATCAGACACCCGGTTAGGCCCACGACGGCCAGTACGCCGCGCCCTAGCACCGCTGCAAGCAAGGAATAGCGGGCCGGTAGGCTGGCGGCGAGGGCAAACAGGATAGCCAAGCTGCCCAAGACCCGCCCAGGGGTAGCCCAGCCCGGCGATTGCTCCGAAAGGATCGGAGCGGCGAATAGGGAACGGGTGCGCGTCACAAAAGGGCGGTGCTGCCGGCTGGTATGTGCCCACGCCTGGCTTAGCTCCGTGGGTAAAAAGAGTCGTTGTCGGAAGACGGTGGGTTGGTCCGCGGGCCAGCCCAACCCCAGATTCATCCCTACCTTGACCCAGGGAGCTGGGGCCAGGTAAGGGGCGAGCAGCTGGCGGTAGGTTTGCCCAGCGGGTATGTAAGTGGAGTCGAGTTGCAGCGAGCCGGTCACGCTGCGCGTGATCAACTCATACAAGCGCGTGGTGCAGTTATCGGCAAAGAATTGATACCGATAGAAGCGGGCCGGCGAGGCCAGCGTGGCTTCCAGCTCGTCATATACTCGTTGGGTTTCCGCTGGTTGGAGCGCCAGGACCTGTTCGGTGAGGGGGCGCTGCTCCGCCTGATAGGCTGCACAAAAGGTGGCGAACGAGGTGGCCGACAGAAAATAGCGTAAATCTCCGCGCAGAAAGCGCCCATAGAAATTCGGCGTGTGGAAGTCGAAGGTGCCGTAATTGTAGACGTGGTCCAGCCCCTGCCTGGGGTCGGTGATACGCAGGGCGGAGTGGCCAAACAGGGCATACGCTTCCGTACCGGGGGCGCAGGTCACCAGGCGAACAGTTGCGGCGGGCGACAACAGCCGGGGCCTGGCGGCCAGGGGCGTCGTCCCCCACCCGATCAGGCACAGCAGGAGCCAGGCGAGCGGGCGAGGTAGCATACAGGGGGTACGGGTTGCACACGGCTCCGCTTGCTCGCTTCGCTGACAAGCTACGCTGTGTGGGAAAGAGCCAAGGAGTTTCAAGTCTGCCAACTTAACGAATAGCCATCAACTGTTGACCCACCCAGTTGAGAAAGGCCACGAGACTGGCAGTATACAGCGGCAAGTGCTCTACTCGCGTGCATGGCTGAAATGCTGTTCGCTGCTGGGCCCAGCAGAAAGAATCCGGGGACAGTGGAGTGCATGGTGTCTGCCCATGCTGGGGCAGTTGGGCGGAGAGCAGCTGACCTAATGACATCTTACTTGGACATTTTACGGGGACCGTGGCTGTTGCAGAACTCGCAACTAGTGCGGACGAGTCATTACTTCTGTAGCTGCTTCGCGTGTTTGTGTCGGGCGCGTCGCCCACAGCGAAGTAGAAGGAATGGTCTAGGCGGTGGCAGGGGTAGTACCAGCGCCATTCCTAGCTGCTGCTTGGGATGATAACGCAGGAGTTTTTTCAGGTTATACGCACTGGCGGCCAGCAGCATGGATTTGTGCGCGCCGGCGTGCCCCCGCACGCTGATGCGGCGCAGGCCATAGTGGTGAAGTAAGTTGCCAAATACGGGTTCCACGGTGCGTTGCCGCACCCGGCGCATATGGTGGCCTTGGTGGCTGCGCTGTCGCTGCCACGCCCGGCGGTAGGCCGCATCAAAGGCGGAGCGCACGAGCTGCTTATAATCGGCGTAGGGTACACAACTCGCTTTGAGCGAGCAATGCTGGCAATCGTGATAGTCCGCGCGATAGTGCTTGACCCAGCCACCGTCGGCCTTGGTGCTATACTTACGAAAGAGCAGCAGCTTACCGGCCCGACAGTGATAGGCATCAGCCGCAGCTTGATAGGTAAATCCCTCCGCTTCGGGTTTGTAGGCCCCGAAGACGGGGATCCACGGCGTGACACCCTGGTGTTCGAGCCACGCATAGTTGAAGCCGTTGGAGTAGCCCGTGTCAGCCACCAGGTCGCGCAGGTGCAGCTCATTGGCCTGCAAGCGGTGCTGCAGGTGCTGCACCAGGCCGGGCAAGTGCAAGCTGTCGCGGGAGTCCGCTAAGTCGGCTTGTACGTGGCTGATGATGCCCGTAGCGGTATCCACGGCTAGACTACACAGGTAGTTCAAGGCGCGCGCTTTGCCAGGCTTGATGGGGATGCGGGCTTCTGGATCAGTGGGGCTGTAGTGCGTCTTGTTGCTCAGCAAGCGCGCCTTGGGATGGTGCGCCCCCAAGGCGCCGCTGGGCGCCTGCTGCCGTTTGGCTTTGCGCGCGGCCTCGTAGCGCAGTTGATGGGCGGGCGCCGAGAAAACAGCTGCGGCCGGTGGGGCGGGAACCGGCTCGTGGCCGACGACCGTCAAGGGTGGCACTAGCGCGGGCACGGCCTTCTTTTCGCGCACGCTATCGAGGGAAGCATTCGCTTTCACGGGCGCCGAGTCCACAACTTGCGTGTCGCCCGCGACCAAGCCCTGCGCCACACAGAGGCGAAAGACTCGGTCGAAGAGCTGCTCGAACAGCGCGGCCGGGTAGAGCTGGCGCGTGCGGCTCACGGTGGAGTGCCAGGGCAGGGCTTCGTCGAGCTCGTAGCCCAGAAAATAGAGCAGGTCCAAGCGCAGGGCACAGTGCTCGAGCAGGCGGCGGTCACTGGTGATGTTTTCCAAGTACCCTACTAGGACGAGCTTGAAAAACACCACGGGATCGAGCGAGGGCTGGCCCGTGTGACTATACAGATCGTGGGTAGCCTCATAGAGGAATGCTAGATCCAGTAGCTCGTCGAGCCGCCGGTAGAGATTATGCGCGGGCACCCGCTCGGAGAGGCGGAACTGAGTGACCACTTGATCGGTAAACTGCTTCTTGCCTTGCATCTTCTCTCTACGAGAGCACGCAGCAACAAGCTAGCACTTCTGCAACAGCCACGACCGTTTAGAAAATGTCCAAGGGTAGTATCATTAAAAGGTACACCTATCGAGCGTTTCCTGCTACGGCCAGCTTTCAGCGGAACTCACTCCATCTATTTTCGCTAATTCTATATGCGCTAATGACTTACCACGAATAGAAACATACATTTTGCTATCATGCCGTTTTGGCTATGAAGTCTGTAACTCCTGCTTCCATAAGATGGACTTGCAGCTTATCGTATTCAGTATACTCGCCATGGGCAGCTTTATTCCTAAGATCTAGCCAGCCAGTTACACTCTTCTGATAGAGCTTATTGTAGATGTCTGCACCGACTAAGTCATTATTCATTCTGTCTGCCTTTTTATGTATTTCCTTACCATCCTTTGAATGGATAGTAGTCTCAATACCATTTTTCAGGCATAACTGTCGTAAATGCTCTTCCAGCACGCTACCAATCATAACTGCTGCTGGGTCTTTGTAACCCTGCTCAAGTAGATAACCCGCCATCTCTAAGAAGTCAGAGAATATTTCAGCGGATACTAGCCCTTTTATAGTAAACATCCAGCCGCCTTCTATCTCCTGCTTTATAGCATTGAGGATACCACGACCCTCTTTTACTTCCGTAGGGCTATTATCATTGACGCTTTTGTCGAACTCCTTGTAGTAAGGATGACTTTCTCCGAAAGTCTTGCTTATAAATGATAAGCTTGATGTCCGGAAGGATTGGTAGAGTTCTTTATCTACAGAGTTATAGACACTATTTCGAGTTGAAATGATCATATCAGCTCTGTGTGCTCTGCTAGTACTTAGCAGAGTGTCAACTTGATTGATCAATTGGTCTACTCGCTTTATCAGATCTGCTATCCTCATTTTTATAATATGTTGGCTTGAAGTGTTGTATAAAACTACCGAAAGCCATTCAAGAACCGCCCCGTTTTTGGAGGGCTTTCAGTAGCTTTAAGAGTACCTTATCTCATATAGAATGATTGAATCAAATTGCCCCTTTACAGGTATACATATTCCTGAGGGAAACCAATGGAGAGTTAGTAATAGAGATGCGATAGGCTATAGTATCGCTGTTGGGAAACACTATTATAGCTTTACAATTAAGCGCCGAGCACTTAGAGGCGATTGGAATGAAGATTCGTGGTTTCGGAAAAACAAACATTTAGTGGTTAGTGCCATGTATAACGGGCTAGCTCTATTTGATGAGGAGGAGGTAGTTGATTTAGCTTTAGTCAAACAAAGAGTTACTTCGTCTACCATTCCGCATACACCAAAGATGAAGCTAGATAACCTTCTGCGGTTTATAGAAGAAGATGTTCAGTACCCTGGAGCATCGGTAACGCATCTATATGTGGGACCCGATCCTATTGCTGAAGTATTTAGCAATAGGATAGTAGAGCTATATTTCAGAAATAAGGATGAGTTCTTTTCCTATTTAGAGACTCTATCATTTCAAGGATTCATAAATCTTGGAAAAACCTATACTGAATACTACTATGGCATAACCTACAAGGGCTTGTCATATTTAGCTTCTCTAGAAGAAGAAGGTAGCCAATCAAACAGATGTTTTGTAGCGATGGCCTTCTCTAATGATCGAGCCCCTTATCGTGCAGCCATTATTAATTCAATTAAAAAGTCCGGTTATGAGGCCATAATTATCGATGTTAAGCACATAGAGAGTGATAAAACAATTAACGATCAGATTATTGCTGAAATAAGAAAGAGCAAGTTCTGTATTGCAGACTTCACTCTTCAGCGTAACGGAGTTTACTTCGAAGCCGGATTTGCCTTAGGCTTGGGGAAGCCTATCATATATATATGTGACAAGGATGATTTTAATGAGAACAGCCATTTTGATCTAAAGCCTTTTCAGCATATTCTATATAGTGAAGCAGACGAGTTGGAAGTAGCACTCACTAACAAAATAGCTGCTTGGATACAATGAGAGTAGCCATCTACGCCCGGGTATCGACCAAAGACAAAGGCCAAAATACCGATAACCAATTGCACGACCTGCGTCGCTTCGCTGAGGTACACGGCTGGACTATCCAGAAGGAATATGTCGAAGAGGAATCAGGTGGCACTGGCAAGCGGGCCGAGTTTCAGCTGATGCTCGCGGATGCCCACCGCCGCCGCTTCGATATGGTGCTATTCTGGAGCCTGGACCGCTTCAGTCGTGAAGGGGCGCTGCCTACCCTACAATACTTAAATCAGTTGGAGTCGTATGGGGTGGGATATAAATCCTACACCGAACAGTACATGGATTCGACTGGCATTTTCAAAGATGCCATCATTTCGGTGCTGGCTACAATTGCAAAGCAAGAGCGGGTGCGTCTTAGTGAGCGAACGAAGTCCGGTATGGCCCGGGCCAGAGAGAAAGGCAAGCTGATTGGGGCGCCCGCGAAAGATGCGCAGGTAGTAGAGCAGGTGCGGCGGCTGAAGGCGACGGGTATTTCTAATCAGGCTATTGCACGGGTTATGCAGATTTCGCCTAGTACAGTGGCTAAATATTTGTAAAAAATTTAATAATCCTAAGTCATGGATTTAAACCAAGTGAAAGATATTGCCACAATAGCTGGTCCTATAATAAAGGTCTTAGTAGATGAAATAATATCTCCTAAAATCAAAAGTGTAGTTAGAAAAAAAGGAGTCTCGTATAAAGCGACTGCTCACTCTTTTGAAAATCAATTTGCTGATTGTTTATTAGAATCATATAAAAAATATTCTTTCCCAAATATATTAGCATTAGGAAAACAGCAAAAATTATTGAAAGATATATACATACCTCTCGAAGTAATTCATGAAAAAGATAAAAATATTAAATATAAAATACTTGGATATGATGATGAATTTATACCTAAATATGGACGTGTGTTGATTACCGATACGGCAGGGATGGGAAAGTCAACGATATCTAAAATTTTATTTTTATCTATTGTTGACAACAGGAATAGTATTCCTGTTTTGATTGAATTAAGGAGATTGAGTAAAAGTAAAAAGATGCTGGATGAAATATTTCGACAGTTATCTATGATTAATGAGAAAGTTAATGAGGAATTTGTTTTAGAGATGATAAAACGTGGCGGATTTGTTTTTCTGCTAGATGGATATGATGAGATTGAAAATGATGAGCGTAAATATGTTGTAGAAGATATTAGAGATTTTATAGATAAGTCTAGAAAAAACTATTTTATTATGACTTCTAGACCTGAAGACTCTTTAGGGGCCTTTAGTGATTTTATGGGATTTAATATTAGGCCACTTAAAAAAGAAGAAGCATTTGCTCTTATAAGGAAATATGATTCTGGAGATTTACAGTCCGAACTTCTTATAAGAAAGATATCAGAAAAAGAGAATGAGGCAATAGAGGAGTTTTTGGAAAATCCATTGCTGGTGTCTTTATTATATATAGCATTTGAATTTAAAAATACTATACCTTTAAAAAAGCACATGTTTTATAGGCAAGTATATGATGCATTCTTTGAAAAACATGATTTAACTAAAGGTGACTCATATATAAGAAATAAATACTCTAAATTAGAAAGCGATGATTTTAGTAGAGTTTTACGGTATATAGGGTATCATTGTATGAGAATTGATAGGATAGAATTCGGTAAAGAAGAAATATTAAAGTTAATAAATATTGCGAAAAATTTTTGTGCAGATCTTAAGTTTTCCGAATCAGATTTTCTAAAGGATATAACATCAAAAGTGCCTCTTTTTGTAGAAGATGGGCTATATTTTAAATGGGCTCATAAGTCCATACAAGAATATTTTGCTGCTAGCTTTATCTATCACGATTCAAAGGCGAAGCAAGGTGAAATATTACTTAGAATAGCAATGAATGATGACTATAGATACTATAATATATTGGATATATACTATACTATGGATTATAAATCATACAGAAGGTACGTGATTTATGATTTATTGAATAAATATGTTGATTTTTATAATAAGACAAAGATAAAATATCCAAAAGCGTCAGAGGTTGTTATAAATTTATTATTTACTAACGTTTATTTATTTACTAAAATAAAATTTAATGGAAAAAACTTTTTCACGTTTTTCTTAAATAAAATAAATGAATTTGAAAATACTAATAATGTTACAAACAACAGTTTGAGAGGTTGGGGTATATTTAGTGTTTTTGAAGAGCATCAAGAAAAATTAGATTATATAAAAATTGCCACACATAGTAATAGTTTTAATCAGATCATAGATTTTTTGCATGATAGAGGTTCAGATATTATAAATATGTATGATTCAAGACGAATTATCGGATATGATGAAATCAAAAATGAGCCTGCATATGATTATTTTCCGAATCGCAATATTCTTAAAAATACAATAGTGGAAGGTGAGTTTTATGTGTTAAGTGCTGATCGTGATGATGGTTTTTTTAATTCAAATGATATTGATAAGTTTTTAAAATCATTTTCGTTTTATATTCTATATATAAAGAAAAAAGATGCGGATCGTATTTTGAATGATATCAATAAAGAAATAAGTATAGAGCAATCAGATGATTTTTTAATGGCAGGTCTTTAATGTTGTCATATGCCCAAACGCCTTGACCTCGGCAACCTTTGGAATAATCTACTAGACCGCTACCCCCGGCTCTACTGGGTAGAGCGCATCATCGGCTATACTATCTGGCTCCTTATTCTAGCCGGGGTAGGGGTGCTGGTGTGGCGCGGTTTGCACTAGCAGGAATCACGCATTTTCTGCCGCTTTATCTGAGTAGCAAGTGTTGATGCTAAAGTTCCCTAGCACAGTGACCAAATATACTTTATCAGACAGTTGATGAATGTTCTGTTAAAAGCGGTTTCCGCGTTGGCATTTATAATCAGTTGTGTATGGGCTTCTTTCACTTTTGATTTTGAACCTATCATTGCTGCTATCGGCTCACTAGGGGCGCTACTTGGTTTGATAGTTAATGAGAGAGAGAAGAAGAAGGAGCGAGAGGAGGTAGCCAGAGCGAAAAGAAGTTTAGGAAGTCTTTCCGGTGGGCTGACAGGAAAAATAGCTAGAGACATAGCTAGAAGAGCAGCAGAAAAGAAACGAGAAGAAGAGTAAGTATTTTTCTGTCCTTCGCCTAGCAGCTAGAGATGGTGAAGTTTGGATCCACTTCAACGGTTTACAACCCCAATCCAAACTTCATTTTTATGCGAAGCAAACTATTGTTGCTTGCTCTGTCATCCTTTGGCGCTCTGTTCGCGTCTACGTGCTCAGCAGCTCTACCTGTAGAGAAGCTGCCGCCGCGCCTGCCCATACACATTGAGACGCCGCGCCACTACGACCTGATTTCCACGATCAAGTTTCTGAAGCCTACTACCGTTGTTGTAGGTGCTGGTGACCTATCGCCCCGCGCCCTGGCGACGCTCAGTATGACTGATGGTATTCTACCAAAGTTCTACCGCATCCGGCGCGTGACGCATCGCTACCACTCGCGCAGCTGGATGGTGCGCCACAACCGCTACTTCAGCGGTCGGGTAAGCGTGGTGATGCCGCATATGCTGTATCTACCAATCGTATAGTGACTGCTACAAAAAAGGGCCGGCTGCAAGTGCAGCCGGCCCTTTTCTTTAACTCACTTTCATCAGCGGCACATCATCCAGCGCATCGAGCATCTTGATGGCATCCCGTTTCATGTCGTTATCCACGTGCACGTATTTCATGGTGGTGGCTATCTTCTCATGGTCCATCAGCCTCTGCAACACCTCCACCTTTCCGCCCCGCCGAATAAACTCCGTGGCAAACGTCTCGCGGCCGACGTGGTGATGCAGGCGGGTTTCGACGCCCACGTGCTGAGCAATGATTTTCAAGGCCCGGTTGGAATATTGATCAGTATAGTGATAGAAGCCCGGCACGCCTTCCTCCCGCTCAGCATCCTCCAAGTAGCTCAGCGCCTTCTTGGTGAGCGGCAGCATCATTTCGCGCAGCTTCTTATCGTAAGTCTTGTAAATCCGAAAGTGTAGCTCCTGGCCTTCCAGCCGGGCGTGGCGCAGCCCTTTCAAGTCGCTCAGCCGCAAGCTGGAGCAGCAGCTGAAAAGAAACTTCGCCAGGATGCGGCGTTGGGGCGAACGGGGCGCGCATTGCTGGTAGTAGGCATCCAGTAGAAACTGCTCACCGGGCTTCAGCGGTTTCCACTGCCCAGGTGCTGACTTGTTTTGAAAGTCCTGGTAAGGGTCTTCAAACTTGATGCGGTCCTTGCGGGCCAAGCTAAGGTAGGCTTTCACATCCTTGTGCCGCCCCCAAATCGTGTTCACCGACTTGATGCGCTTGCGTAGAAATGCATCGAAATCATCCGCAAACCTGGTATTGAGACCGAAGAAGGGTAGATCCGAACGAAATTCCTTCAGTGCGTTCAGCGAGCTGGTGTGATTCTTCTTGGTGATTTCGCTGATGCCGTCGCGGTGCCCTTTCCCCTTGCGGTAGCGCTCGGCAATCTTGCGCTCCATGTAGGCAATGAAGTCTTTCTTGGTGCCCTCTGTATTGTAGGCGTACAGAAACCCTTCGCTGGTGACGGTTTGGCCGCTGAGCCGAAACTCCACGAACACGTCGTTGGCCTTGCTCAGGGCCTTGCCGAGTATCAGATTATAGTCGGCAGCCTTCTTCTCCAAGGCTTCGGCCGTGCCCCCGGCCCACGCTGTGGCCGTGCGCACGGCCGCGTCGTAACCAGCCGCCCGCGCCCGCTTCGGCACACTGGCCAGGCAGCGCCCATCCTTCTCGTCGAACAATTCCGGAAACCACCCGATGCCGAGGCCAATGGGGTGGGGCTTGCGGTGGATAACCACCTGCAATAAAATTTGGCAGGTACCGTCCGTCCGGGCGGGGCGGCGTAGCTTGATAGCGGCTGAATAACTCATGATAATATCGCGTGCTAAGCGTTTGCTAAGCGCTGAAAGCAAAAATGGCCAGAAAGCGACCCTTCCAGTGAGCTGGAAAGGCCGTTTTCTGGCCAATAGGCGCTGATTTAACAGCTAAAAGTACCCAGAGCCGGGGTCGAACCGACACTTATTGATGCGACAACTTATTCCACAAGATACGAAATACAGGGAATAGCACTTGATACGGCCTATTCTCATGGCCTGCCGGGTGCTTTCACTCTGACCGTGCAGACTCGAATGGTTTTGGATCGGCTGGCGCATCGCGGTGCACGTCCCAGGGATCGTGTATGTTTGGGGATCTTACTCTTTCCCCTCTTGTTCATGACCTCTCCCCTAGCGCCCGATTATCAACAACTGTTGCTGGACATGACGGCACGTGTGCGTCAGGCCCAGTATCAAGCGCTACGCCTGGTCAACCGGCAACAGTTGGAGCTCTACTGGGAACTCGGCCGCCTCATCGTCGAGCGACAGCAACAATATGGCTGGGGCAAGCAGGTAGTTGAAACGCTGGCTCGGGACCTGCAGCGGGAGTTGGCGGGTCTACGCGGCTTCTCGGCAACGAATCTCTGGCGCATGCGCAGCTTCTACCTAGCTTACCCGCAGCCGGAGGAAAAACTCGCACAGGCTGTGCGAGAATTAGGGTGGGGACACAACATCACGCTGCTCGAACAGTGTGCCGACCCCGCGGAACGCTTGTTTTATGCTGTCCAGGCGCAACGCCATAGCTGGAGCCGACACGTACTCAGTCACCAGATTAGCACCCGGGCGTACCAGAAGATGCTGCAGGCCCAGCACAACTTTGCGACGACCTTGCCCCCAGAGCAGCTCCCTACTGCTACGTTGGCCATCAAAGACGAGTATACGTTTGATTTTCTAGCTCTCACGGAAGAGTACTCAGAATATGAACTGGAGCAGCAGTTGCTCAGTAACGTACGTCGCTTTCTGCAGGAGATGGGGGGTGACTTCACTTTTGTCGGCAATCAGTATCGGCTGGAGCTGGAAGGCAACGAGTACTTCATCGATCTACTCTTCTACCATCGGGGCTTGCAGTGTTTAGTAGCCTTGGAACTCAAGATAACGGAGTTTCGCCCCGAGTACGCGGGCAAGATGAACTTCTACCTGTCGCTACTCAACGAACAGGTGCGTAAACCGCATGAGCAGCCCAGTATCGGCATCATCATCTGTCGCAGTAAACAGCGCACCATTGTGGAGTTTGCCCTGCGTGACGTGAGTAAACCCATTGGCGTGGCCACGTACACGCTCACCGATACGCTACCCACCGAGTTGCGCCCTTTTTTTCCGAGCAATGAAGAACTGGTCCGCCGCCTGGATGCGGTGACAGCGGCCTTACAGGCTCCTGCTAAGATAGATCCGACCGAAAAAAACTAGGAACCATCCCTCTGGTGTGGCTAGTGATGTGGGTCCTTTTCGACAGCTATAGATCATGACGTCGCGGTGGCGCAGATACTAAAACGTAGGAATAGAAGGGATCGGCAGAAAATCTGCGCGGGCCGGTCGTCTCAACATACGGATATTAAATCGTCGTAACCCGAGTTTCTCCAAGCTATTGGTAAGTTTTACATTAAACTGTCTCATTACTTATTCTCACTATTCTACATTCTCAGAAACTTCGAAGCACTGACTTTACGAGAATAGGTTAAGGCTATTATTCCCGGGTAGGCACTGCCGATCAGCATTCTCAATAGCAGATTGATGCCCTAACGCTATACGTTTGCTTCAGCACCGTGAGAAAAAGTATCATATGTTAAGGAGCATCCGACTCCTCAATAGCCGCTTACTCAATTACCCATCTATCGCACAATTATTAATCAAAGATGACTTGACTCAAAGCCACTAACTGGTTTGACAAGTTCTGGGCAATCTACCGTCGTATTCCTCTCTTCATAATCGTCTCGGCACTGTCTTTTTTAGATAGGTCTGAGATCGGAAACTTTTCAAGGGCTTGCCCTGCAGCTACGGCCTGTCCTCGTAAGCTTTCTTTCAATTGGTCGTTCCAATCGTGTGCCCGCGACTTCTCCATCTCCAGCCGCACCTTCATAGGGTAGTGCTGGGCCAGCGCTTGGTTGAAGAAGGCCAGCGCCTCCAAGCGTTTGGGAACATGAAACTTGTAGCTGTTGGGCGCATCGACGGCCGCCGTGATCAGCTCGGTAGCCAAGACGGTGTTGGCCGTGGCCTGCGCTCCACCAGCCTGGTAGTAGCCGTTGCTTACCTGCTCGTTGTAGCTGCGCGTGGCTTCCCGTAGCTGTGCAAAGTACTGCGGCTGGTCAGAGTAGATACCCACCGTCAGGGTGCCCGGTAGGTTGCGCTCGATACGCATCGGAGCCGACGCATGGGAGAGGCCTGTTATCAACTGTGTATCGAACAGGTGGCCCTGTAGATCGTTGTCGAACGCCAGCTTGACTGTCTTCAGGTTGCGGTTGTCGATGAGCCGTCGCACCTCAGCTACCTTATTATCCGTTAAGTTGCCCGACGTAGAAGCGTACATGGTATAGGCGGGCTGTCTCAACTGGTAGTGAGAAAGGCTATCAATAGCACTCTCGGAGATAATCAGCGTGCGCGTCTTAGACCCACTATTGGAGAGCCACAGCGCCGCCGAGTTCTGCGAATTGGCGGCCTGCCCCTTGAAGCCCTTGGCCTTTATTTCCAGTCCGACCACCTTATCATTGTATAGCTGCGGAAAGGCCGTGTTCACAAACTTGTAGGGCTGCCCATCCTTGGTTCTTCCCTCGTGCACGTGGTTGAGAATCACACCGGCAAAGCAGCCGTTGGTTAGCGTTTCCGTTGTGAGGCCGCGGCTATTGAGGTAGCGCGTGTCCTGAAGCTGAGTGGTCTTCTGCAGAAAGTCCGGAATAAACTGATCCCCGCGCTCGACGGCCGGAATAGCGGCTTTCAGTGCGGGGCTGTTGGCCCGGCTGGGCGCTGGCAGGTTGAGGAAGCGGCGGGCATTCTCGATGATGCTGGCCCAGATGTTCTTGCCCGGCGTGGCCTGAATACCGGCAATGCGCGGGTGCTCAATGCGGTGCTTCAGGAAGTCAATTACACTGCCCTTGTCCTGGTCGTTGGCCCGGTTAAAGTACAGGTAGTCGCCACTGGGAGCCTTGTAGATAATCACTTGGTCTAGGCTCGGGTTGCCCTGGTAATCGAAGACGTGGAACTTCCCCTTGTTGATGTCGGGGCCACTCTTAGCGCGGTTGTGCTGATAACCCAGCGTCAGCACCAGGTCAACCAGATTCACTTCCTTCTTTACTTGGGTAAAATTTAGTTCAGGCTCGCGGGGTTGTTGCATGAGAGGTAAGACAAAGAGCGTTGCAATAGAGTAGGGCGGTATTCTATAAACTCCGATATCTCGGGTTGTATAGAAAGTAGGTAGGCAGAGTAGGTTTCCCAGAGAATCGGAAATTTCCAATTCCATGAAAGATGCTGATTATTAATCAACTATAGCTCCCTAAATTTCAGGAAGCACCAAAAACAGAAAAATCAGCCGATGTGAGTACATGGCTGATTTTCTATTGTCAAGCCAGTCCCGAGTTTGGGCTAGCCAAAGAAAGCACTACAGCCGCACTTTCGCACGTGGAGCCTGTTGCTTCTCTTCCTGCTTCTGCTGGGGCTGCGCGTCACGGAACGTAAGCTGGCGCTTGATCGGGTCCAGCTGCACCACGGCATCAAACACCTGGTTTTTAGCATTGGTCATGCCCTCCACTCGGGTAGGGTAGCCGTCGAGCAGTTGCTTGTTTTGCTGGGGACTGAGCTGCACGCCCAGCACCTGCTTGGGCAATTCGATGCCCTCCCGGCGCACGGCCACCACCCGGTTCATTTCCTTATCCACGGCCACGTATGCGGCGAACGTCTTGCCCTGGCCATCGCGAAAGCCTTCCGCCAGCGGCACCACGCCGGTAGTAGCCAGCTGCTCTTTCATCACCGGCGTTATGTCCTTGCCTAGAATCTGCTGAGGAATAACCAGCGTGTGCTTGGGTAGGTCGAACTGCAAGCTGGGCGCGCCGGCGGCATCACGGCGCAACACGAGCTTGGCCGCAAACGGTATCGGCTCCCCCTGCTCACCGCGTAGGGTGAACGAAGAAATCAGATCCGTTTTCTCTCCCTTCAGCAGCTTGGCCAGCTGGCCCGACCGCTCCAGTTCGTCTACCTGCACCCCCATCTTACTCAGCAGTTCCACCGGCAGATCAGCCTTCGTGAAGCCAGTGCCGGGAATCGTGTGCTGGGTAACTTCGTGGTTGCGCTGCTCAAACAGCTCCTTGGCTTTCTGCATGGACTCGCTTTTGAGCAACGAGGCGGGGCGTTCTGTTGCAACAGTGGGCGTGGCCATGGCGCGGGCGGCCGATGCCGGCGACTCCTTCACCTGCGGCGCGTCCTTCTTCTCGGCTGGGGCTGGGGCCGCCCGCTGGGCCAGGCTGAAGTTCTCCATAAAATTGCCGACGAAGCTCACCACCACCCCGTTGCGAAGGGTGATGTTGAGTAGGCCCGCATCATCGAGTGCCTTACCTGAGCGCCGCAAGCCCTGCGCCTGCGGCATCTTCCTCAACTCAGGGTCTTTGTCGATTACGTCCCAGATATTCTTGAGCACGCTGCTTACCGACTCGCCTTTCAGCGCGTCTGCCTGGGTAGGCTGCTGGGGCTGGGCGCCAACCGCTACCCCGATGAGCTTGGCCGCCTGCTCTAGTTGAGCCGCTTCCTGCCCCTTGCCTTTTCGGCGTAGGGCATCGACCACCTCGGGGGCATTGCGAAGGAACTCATCTCGCAGTTCGTCCACGGCGAGCGGTTCGGTTTTCTTTGGCGTGGCTGGCCCTACTACTTGCGGGGCCGGTGCCTGCTCGGGCGTGGCCTTGCGGTCGTTTTGTTCAAGCATAGTCTTGTTAGTAAGTGAGTTATACCACTCGCACCCTGCGTAGGAGCCAGCATAAACAAATATACTGATTTGCTCCGGTCGACTCGTTATTTTACTAATAGAACTTTGAGTAATGCTTAAATCAATATTTATTTAGTCCGCAATCGTCTCCATCAGCTTCACTACTTCACTGTCTACCGTCTCGCGCAGGCCGGCCAACTTCTCCAACACACTGCGTTTATCCAGGGTAGGCGTCGTTTCGTCGAGTCGCATTCTGGACACGTGCGAGTTGTCATCAAGCAGAATCCAGGTGATGTTGAACCCGCGCTGGTGGTAGAATAATAGCAGGGTCAGCAGGGATTCATTACTGCCCGCGGCGGACTTCTCCAGGCGGGCTACCACGTTCTGCGTCAGCCCTAACTCGTTGGCTAGGCGTACCTGGCTCCACTTCGCTTCTCCGGGTGCTGCCAGCTCGTCGCGCAGCTGGGCGAGGCGCTTGCCTATCAGGTCTCTGTTCATTTGGCCTTGGCTTTGTTGTTTTTAATTAGGTGTAGTAAGTCAGGGTCGGCAGCAATACGGCTCAATTCCGTTTGCACAATCAAAGCTATATCATCCTTGATTGATTTGTAATTCCGGCGAATGACTTCCTCGGTCTGATCTTCGCCGGTTTCGGGGTGGCGGAAGTTAGTGATATCCGGAATCTCCTCATAGGCAGCTTCTTCCGCCTTTACCTTCGCCACGTCTACCATAATTCGGGCATGGAACACCTTCTGCTCAATTTCCTCCCCGAAGTTGTCGGCCACTGCGCCGACAAACGTCCCCTGCGTCAGATTGGAAATCTTGCTGGCGGGAATCATACTGTCCAACTGGGTAGAAATGCTGTTCGACGTGTCGCGGCTGTTGATGCTCACCGACTGTCGGCGCTGCACGATGCGGCCGAATCGTTTGCTCAAGGCCTCGGCACTCTCCCCCGTTACCTGGCCGGCAATCACGTTGCCGATGGTGTTCTGAATCACGGCGGACTCGGCCTTGCCATAATCGCGGTCCAGCTGGCTCTTGTCCTGAATGCCCAGGCAGGTAGATACCTTGTTGCTGCGGGCCGTCGCAATGAGCTTATCCAGTCCTTTGAAGTAGATGGTCGGTAGCTCGTCGATGATGATGGAAGTTTTAAGCTTGCCCTTCTTGTTGACCAGCTTCACGAGGCGCGCGTTGTAAAGGCCCAGGGCGGCCCCGTAGATCACTTCCCGGTCGGGGTTGTTGCCCACGCACAGGACCTTGGGTTCCTCGGGGTTGTTGATATCCAAGGTGAAGTCATTGCCACTCATCACCCAGTAGAGTTGCGGGCTGGCTAGGCGGCTGAGCGGAATGCGGGCGCTGGCAATCTGGCCCTCCAACTGCTCCATCGCGTCGCCCTCGAAGGCACTGATGAAGGGCCGCACGTAGTTTTCAATCTCGGGGTAGCTGCCCAGGATGGGGAACATCTCCTGATACTCGCGGCCCAGAAATTCAATCACGTGGGGAAAGGTGCAGTACTTGCCCTTTTCGTAGAGTTTGAGAAACCAGATGATGGCGGCCACAAAGTTGATGGGCGACTCGACAAAGAATTCCCCCTGCTTCTCAATCCACTTTTTATTGAGGTTGAGCATGATCGTGGCGGCCGACTCGTAGGCGTCTACAATGTCGGTCATCATCGACGGCAGCAGCGGGTTGCAGCGGTGGCTCTTGCGCGGGTTGTCGAAATTGATGACGTAGAAGCGTACCGGCTGCGCGTACTTATCCTGATTCTTCAGCAGCTCGTTGTAGACGATGCGGCTCAGGTCGTCAAACTTGAAGTCGTACACGTACATGGCAAACCCTTTGGCCAGGTGCTGCTTGATGAATTGATTGATGACGGCAAACGACTTACCCGAGCCGGGGGTGCCGTACACCACCGTGCCCCGAAACGGATTCACGATGTTTACCCACCCCCGGCGCTGTTTGCCCCGGAGCTGGTAGGTGGTCGGCAGGTTCACCGAGTACTCGTTGGGCATGTTGCGTTCCTCCTGCGGAAAGCTCTCGTTAGCCGCGTTGAAAATGTCGCCCATCAGGTTCACCTTCAGCAGCCGCCCGAGCGTGTTGCCCGCCCGCAGCAATAGCAGATACCCAGTAGCCGTTGTGCTCACGTAGAGCGTCGCCAGCGCCGTAGCCGTGTAGGGCTGGGCCAGTAGCCACCCATTACCGAAAAACACCACCAGGCCCGCAAGAAAGTACCCGGCAATGGGTTTCCACGTCTGGTGCTCATTGGGCTTGCCGCGGGTGCCCAGGCAGGACAGCATCAGAAACACCGCTGCCGCCGCCTTCGTCACGTAGGGCGCGTGGAACAGGGCGGTTTTCGTGCTGAAGCGCGTGAGTAGCTTTTCAAGCCACCCCGCCGTTAGGTGCTGCTCGACAAAGTAGCCGTAGCAGTAGTAGTAGACGTGGACTAGGACCAGTAGCAGGCTGATTAGCCGCATAAAGTCCATGATCTTGCGCATTCCTCTTTCGTCTTCCATCGTGTTTGAGCTGGGGTTATAGTTTCGGCCGGCGCCGACGTTTCTTCAATCTGTTCTCATTCACCTGGGCGTCGTCGGTGGCCGGCGCGGGCACCTCGGCGTATTGGTCGGTGAGCGTCAGCAGGGCCGCGCTGTCTTGGCGGGCCACTGGGTTGCTGTGCTCGGGGGTGCGCAGGGCCTCGCGGCCGAAGGGGGCAAAGTGTGACCGCAGCTCTTTGGCTCGTACTCCTACCTCCGTGCCTTTGACGCGCTGGCCAGCATATTCAAAGCTGGTGCCTACCAGCACACCCTTAGCGTCGCGTTTGAGGTAGGTGCTTATCTGGCGCTGGTGCAGGCGGTCCAGCAACCCGGCCAGTGTTCGCACAGAAGCGTCCTGCATGGCAGCTGTCAGCTGCTCTCGCACGTAGCCGCGCGCGGCCTCCCGTTCGGGGCCAAGGTCCTTCGTGCTCACGCGCCGGGCGGGTAACGGCGCCATGCCCAGCTGCTCCCGAATCTGGCGCGTGGCCACCACGTTGCGGGCGAAGTTCTGATCACTGCGCAGGGCCGCGCCGCCGTCGATGGGTACCCGGTTGAGGTAGATGTGAATGTGGGGATGGTCTTTGTCCTTGTGCTCGTAGACGGCCACCTGATGGCGCTCCAAACTGGCCCCCATCAACTCGCAGTACAGGGCCGCCGCCTGGATCTTTTGCTCTCGGCTCACCTGCTCCTCAGGAGCCCACGATAGCACCGTATGCCATACCGGTTTTCGGATGCGGTCACTAAGTGCCGCCACGGCCCGCATTTCGGCTGCGATGCCGGGGGCGTCTACGCTGCCCACGTTGGCAACGCTCAGTAGTTCTGCCTGCTTGTTGGTGCGGTCGGAGCGCAGGCCGGCCCCATACTCCAGCGCCCCGCTGAAGTCGTTTCCTGTGACCGTTTTCGCTATCATTTCAGCGTCTGCAACAGGCCCGCCACCAACTGATTCAACTGTTCCGTGCTCGCGCCCGACAGTTTACCCGCGTTTGCGAGGCGTGCAAGCTGGTTGATATTGCTCCCAACAGTGGCTATTTGGCGGCGCAATTCGTTCGGCACTTTCTCGGTGATGCTGCGCCCCAGGGCGGGCGCGGCGCATGAAATCACCCGTTTTCAGCCCCGCTTTTTTGGCCTTTTCCTCAATTATGCGCTTATCAGCGGCTGAAATACGAACGTTTATGTGCCGGTCCTTGACGGCCTCTTCCTCTGTATCTGCCCCGGTAGTGGGCACTATAGCTTGTTCCATGGTGGGGGTATGATAGGGCTGCGCAGCAAGCAAAACCGGGAGATAGCTTGCGTCATTTCTCCCGAAGTCTGGGGCGGATAATCCGAAGGATTGTGCGCACAAAGACATGGCTTGCTGAACAACTTTTGGTAGTAGAAAAACACGACCGGCAACGGGTGGCGCGGCTCCGTAACACCGGCCGCCACCGACCCGGCAAAATTGCTAATTCTGGTAGCAATAGCAATGCATATAGAAAGACATATGCGCACACGTACATTTGTGCAAATAAATGTTTGTGCAACTGCGCAATTAGGTAGTTGTGCAATTGTGCAGTTGTATAACTGTGCATTTGTCTGCGTATAGATTTATGTAAATCCGTGTGTGGGTAAATCCATAGATAGATAAGCAGCTAGATAGGTGAGCAAGCAAACGCGTATAATCGTGTGCATTTCCATGCACAAGCATTTCCAAAGCTAACAAAATGCGTAGATACATAAATTGATTTATGCATTTTTAAATTCTTTGTTATTGCTTTATTCAATTACTCACCTAAATTTGTAAACAGTGAAAGAGTTACACAATTTCTTTGCTGGGTGCAGAGTTTCCCTGCTGCCCACCTTGCCACTCTCTAGCACTTTCCCCCTATGAGTAAGACCACGTACATTTCCATTTCGTCGCAAAAGGGCGGGGTAGGCAAAACCACCATCAACGTGCTGGCGGCCTCGGTCTTTCACTTCCTAGCCAACCAGAAGGTGGCCGTCATCGACTGCGACTATCCGCAGCACTCGTTGGAGGGAATGCGCAATGGTGACTTGGAGCAGTTGGAGAACAATCCACAACGAGCGGCTGAATTTGAGGCACTTGACCGGCAGGCCTACCCCGTTGTTGCCTGCGAGGTAAAGGACGCGCTGGACATTGCCCAGCAGATGGAGGGGCAGTTTGACCTGGTGTTCATCGACACGCCGGGCACCATCAACGTGCCGGGTATTATTGAGCTGTGGAAACAGACAGACTACATCTTCATTCCGGTGGAAGCGGATAAGCTCAGCATTTCGGCTACGCTTACCTATGCTTCCGTGCTGCAACAATTCATTATGGGTCAGCCCGATAGCCGCCTGAAGCAGTTTTATGCGTTCTGGAACAAGCACATCAAGAGCGAAAAGCAGGACTTCTATACCCGCACGGAAGAGGTGTTTGCGGCCCAGGGCATTCCGTTCCTGCAAAGCCGGGTAGAGCAGAGCGTGAACTACAAGAAAGAGGGCATGCGCTCGACGATGTTCCCGCTAGGCAAAGAGTACATGCGCCTGGGAATCAGTAGCTTGGTTGAAGAAATGGCGCGCATTATATTCCCCGATGCTGCCGCGGCCACTGCGCCCGAAGATGCTGCCGCTCCTAACGAAGCCCTGTAACGACCGATCCAATGGCCACTAAGGAAACCCCGAATCTGCGCAATGTGATGGCGTTCGTTGCCAACCGACCAGCCGCGCCAGTAGAAGAAAAGCCGGCGGCACCCGCCCCGGCTCCAGAGCCAACGCCTGAGCCTGAGGCATCTGTAGCGCCCGCGCCCGTTGCGCCGCCGCCCGCCCCGCCGGCAGAAAGCAGCAAGCAAAAGCAGAAGAAACAGCGCGCCGCTGTAGAGCAGCAGACGCCAGAGCAGGATACCTACGCTGATACCTTCCTGGTTCCGATTCGCAGCCGTAAGCCGAAAACTATTTACGTGGACGAAGATACCCACGAGGCACTATCTGTCATCACCCGGGCGGCCGATGGCGTGGGTCTATCCGACTTGATTATCAACATCGTCAACCATCACTTCGAAACCTACGGCAAGGATATTCGCAGCTTTCTGGATAGCATAGAAAACCAGAAGAAGAAGCGTCTGCCTTACTAGCAACACCCCTATAACTATTTGATTTACACGCACTAATTACTAGTGCGCTGGCTACTGCCTTGCCTTTTTCTATCCACTATACCCCTTCCTGCCATGCTCAAGATGTTCACCTGGTCGCAGTACCTGCTTACTGTGACAATCCTGCTCGTGCTCTATTACGCGTACGTGGCCGTGGTCTATTACCGGCAAGAACTGCAAGGCCTGTTGACGAAGAAAGCGCCATGCTGAGCCGAGCCCGGCGCCCAGCATGGCCAGCCAACGCGGCCCGCTCATCACGGCCGCCGCTGCCCCATATCCCACCTGTGGAAACACCAGCTGCTGAGCCGTCAGAGACACCCGTTACGGAAGAGGATTCTGCCGAGGTAGAAGCTGATCCGGAAGAAGCCATGCCGGCTACTGAAGGCGTGCCCGACACGGAGGAATCGAAAGAGTCAATAAATGATATTAACGCTCATTTTGT
>NZ_CP043646.1:0-137232 GCF_014217645.1 Hymenobacter sp. NBH84 | reverse complement strand
GGCCAGGCTGAGGGCAGGGTGCAGAGGGCAAGGGCGATTCTCATAGTAGCTTATTTATCAATCTTCAACATGACCTGGTAGCCAGCTTTCAGGCGCACTTTGACCAGGCGGATTTTCTTCTGGCCGAGGCCCTTGACGGCGGTAACCGCGACGCCGGCCGCGGGCCAGGGTGGGGTCGGCGCTCATGGTGATGGCATCGGCGGCGTTCAGCCCGTCGGCGCCGGCCTGCTTGGCCGCGTCCCGGGTAATGGCGCCCGGGATGTGCAGGCCTTCCAGGCCGTCCACGTCGTAGACTTCGAGGGCCACCGGAAAGACCCGATTGCCGGTTTTCAGCGTTTCGATGCTGATGTTCAGCCGCTCCCCGGCCAGGCTGCACTTGCCGTAGATGAAGGTGTTAGCCGGTAGGGTGCGGCCATTGACCACGGCCGATTCCGTCAGACGCATTTTCACCAGCGAGCCGCTGACGACTTCCTGCGATTCGTGAATGACGGCCGGCAAAGTGTTGGCATCTTCGGTAGCCGCATGGCCGTCATCCAAACCGGTAAACGAGGCCGTGCGCCGTCTGCCCGTGCCGCCCCCGCCCAGCCGGGAAACGACGGCATCCTCATCGACCACATTAGCCCGGGTGCGGGCTTTTTTCCTGGCTTTGGCCACCGCCGGCGCGGTCGGGCGGGCTACCCCTCCCCCACCGCTGTTGCTTTGCGCCAGCAGCTGGGCCATCTGCAGCTGGGCGTCCTTCTCGGCCAGCTCCCGCTCGTGCTGGCTACGCATCAGCTCCAGCTGCTCCTGGGGCGTGAGGGCGCCGGGGGCCGCTGCTGGGTCGGCCGCAGCGCCGGGTGTGGTTCCTCCATTCAATTGGGCCTGCTGGGCGGCAATGAGCTGCTGCTGGGCTTCCACCACGGACTTGTCCACCGACCCGTTAGGCCCGGGCTTGCCATCGGCGCCGATGGAGTACGACAGACCCGAGCCGGCCGCCGTATCGAGACGGGCATCGACCAGGCCCCGGTTGCGCAGGGTATCCACTGGGCTGGCGTAGGCTTCGAGCTTGCTGGCGGTGATGGAGCCTTTTTCGGCCGTGGGCAGGGTGGTATTGAAGCCGGACGGCACGTTCTGGGCCCTCGGCGGGCGCGCCCTGCCCGCCGCCGCCCAGGTAGAACATGACGGCCAGAAAGGGGACGCCCACCACCGGCAGGAAGGTGGCCATCTTGCGGGTGCGCAGAAATTGCGCGTCGTGCGGTTTGGTTTCCATCGGGTGGGGCTTAGCGGGGCTGGGTGCTGAGGTCTTCGTTGCGCAGAACCCGCCAGTTTTCCATCAGGAAGCCGTGCGGGTTATTCTCCGAGCGCGTCACGTCGCGCAGGGAGCATTCCGAGAGGAAGTTGCGGGTGGTCACCGAGGTGGCCCGGATAACGCGCTGGTGGCCGTAGCACCGCGCCACCAACGGGCGTGAGTTGGTTATCACTACGCTGTCCACACTCATTTCCAGGCTGATGTTGGCGGCAATCAGGTCGTTGTAAAAGCCCTTCTCCTTGAAGTTCTCGTATTGCCGCTTCGCAGAATTGTCGGCCAGGTACAGCGCCTTGTTCACGTTGCTGTCGATGGCTTTCTGATCGGGGTCCAGGGTGAAAAACAGCTCGTGGAACCGTGTAATGTGGGCGCGGGCCTCCACCGGCCGGTTGGCCCGCGCATCCCGGGCGCCGGCCGTAAGCAGCTGCCCGCCTTCCAGCACGTAGATGCGATTGGCGGCCGCGGTGGTCGTCTGAAACGCGAAGTAGGCAATGGCGCCGGCCAGCACCAGCACCGCCACGATGAAGAGCAGGGCCAGCGTTTTGACCTGTTGGAAGGCGGAGTCGATGGTTTTCAGGGATGCGAACATGGCTGGAAAGGACTAGTGGGAGGATGGAGAGCGGGCCACTCAGCTTTTGCGGCTGAATCGTTCGCGCAAGGCCATGCCGGCCCGGTGGCCAAGCTCCTCACTGCGCGACATGTTTTGGGTGGTAGCCCAGCCGGCTGCGCCCTGAGCTACACCCGCGCTGGTCCGAAGGCCGGCCCCGCTGGCTGCGCCCGCAATGGCGGCCGTGGTGGCCGTGGTGGTGGTGATAAACGAAGTGGCCGCGCTGCCCACACCCGAGCCATCAATCAGCATATCTGCCGCCTTGGGGACACAGATGTACCCGACGATGGCCAGCACGAGCATACACAGATAGGCAATGTCAGCCGATTCCACGCTTCCGCCGGCGCTGAGCTGCCGGATATTCTCGTTGAGCATTGTTACCTGGACGTGGGCCAGCACCGCCGCATAAATGTTGGCTACCGGCACCCAGAGCGAAATCGTGAGGAAGTAGCCGAACCACTTCAGGAGGCCCCCGCCAAATCCCGGAATGATAGCAATGCCAAAAGCTAGCGGGCCGGCGACGCTGAGCAGTACCAACAGGAAAGTGGAAATGAGGCTAATGGCCAGCTTGGCGGCCAGCGCGCCCAACTCCAGAATGGATTTGGTCCACTCCCGGAAGTTCTGGCCCACGCTGTACTGGACCTGATTGAAAGCCAGACTGGCCTTGCGGCCCACGTCCAGCGCCCCGAGCTTGCCCAACTCCTTTTCGTATTCCTCATTGATTTGCATATCGGCTCTGGCTTTCGCATCGGCGGCCAGACGGTCGCGTTCTGCTGTGAGCCGGTTTACTTCAGCCAATTGCCCCATCCGGATAGCATCGGTGCCATGGGCTACGGACATGGTGATGCCGCGCAACGCACTACACAGGGGCACGAACAGCAGGATAGCCAGACCGATAGCAAACGGCCGCAGCAGAGGAAACAAGTCGATAGGCTCGGCCCGGGCAATGTTTCCCCACACCTTACTACTGATATACAACAGGGCTCCGATGCCCCCGATGGCCCGCCCCAAGTTGATAAACAGGGAGGTGAACGAGAGCATTTCGATGTAAATGGCGTCGAGCTTCTGCTCGTACACGGCCATGTTCAAATCAATTGCGGTCGGGTCCATGCGGGCAGTGTTAGAAACAGAGCGAGAGATTTACTTGGCTACTTGGGTATATTCCCCTTCCCCGGAAACCAGAAGGTGGTTTTTCTCATCTAGGTAGATGATGTCCATAGCTCCAAATCCGGTGTTGACCGTGAGCTTGTGATTGTCCTTGTCATAGGTGAGCGGGTATTCCTTTTTGCCTTCTAGCAGCGTCAGATTATCTCCACGCTCCTGGATAGTCATATGCGGCCGCTCGGGGCTATCTACTGATTGCCATTCACCCAGGAATTGGGCTGTTCCGCTGTTGGAGGAACACGAGGTGAACAGCACCATTGTCAAGACGGCAACTGCTGTGAGCAATTGATTTAGCTTGCTTTTCATCGGGTCGAAAGTGGAAGTGAAAGGAAGGGATGCCCCTTAGCGGGCAGTCATAAAAGCATTTACCGCTTCGCGGTCCCGCACCTGCTGCGCTTGGTGCTGCGCGATGGCCCGGCACTTGTTGCTGAAGTAATTCATCAAATCGTGCTGCTTGCTGATGCGGTCGGCGATGTTGTCGATGAACTCAATGCGCTCCGGGTCGGTCATCTTCGCCTTATTAGCGCTGAGCACCCCGGCCAGCTCCCCAAGGAGGGCGACGTTCTCCTGCAGGATGTTTTGGTAGACCGTAGAGGCTTCGCTGAGCTGCGCGGGCGTAAGCCGCTGGGCGCGCAGCTCTGGGATGGCACCGGCGAATTGGTTAATCATTTCGCTCTGGTGCGTATATATCTCCCGAACCCGGCGGTAGTTGCGGACCCCAGCGCTGATTTGGAGCAGGCTGCTGTACCATTGGTCGTGCAGCTGCTGGGTCTTGTCGATGATGCCCTTAATCTGGCCGCTCACCACTTTCATGTCGCCAGCCAGCTTCTTGCCCTGCCCCAGCAGGGTAGTCGACACACCCTGGTGAAAAATCTGTTTGCGCGAGCTTTGCTCGGCAACCGGAGCCGATATAACGGCTTGCGCGCAGGCTGGGCCCACCAGCAGGGTCAGGCCCAGGGCGAGCATCTTGGGTATTGCTTTCATCGGGGGAGCAGATAAGGAGTGGATAAGTAGTTAGCGGACGCCCATCAGCGCGTGAAGGGCCTGGGTGTCCTGGGCCTTCTGCTCCGCCAGGTGCATCTGCACGTAGTTGCGCTGGGTGTAGTAGTTGATAAGGCTCAACTGGTCGGAAATCTTCGCGTCCAGCTTGTCGATGAAGCGCATCCGTTCAGCATCCGTCATCTTGAGCATAGCCGGGCTGACGATGGTTTGCAGGTCCGAAACGGTGTTGGCGCCCTCCGTCAGCATTTTCGAGTACACGCTGGTCATAGTGGAAAGCTGCTCCGGCTGCACATAGGGCGACTGCCGCAGAGTTTCAATGGCCGTGGCGTAGGTCTGGATAATTTGCCCCTGCTTCTCAAACACGGACTGCACGCGCCGATACGTGCGCACCGTCGCGCTGACCTGCTGCAGTCCATCATACCAGTTCTTGGCCAGCTGCAGGTTCTTTTCCGAGAATACTTTGGTGAGTTCCTGCTCCTTCACACCGGCCTTTACCAGCACGTTGGCGGCTTTGGAAAGGCCCTTCATGGTGTTCTGCAGGCCGGTCTGCACGCCGGACTGTACTTCCAGCACCGGGGCTGTTACCACGAGTTGAGCAGAGGCCTGCGTGGCACTGAAAGAGAGTATGGCCAAGCCCAGGATGATGACTTTCGCTTTCATGGTTTTTTCCCTTTTGTTGATGGTTAACTCCCCTACCCTTCGCGCAGCTCGGCGGCGAAGAGCTTGATGGCCGTAGGCATGTCGCCGGTCTGGCGCAGCTTCTCGAACAGCCGCACTTTCTCGGTTTCCTCGGTGGTGTAGGTCACGTACTCCTCCTTCGACACCTCGATGGCGTACACCTTCGACACGATCCCACCCAGTGAGATAAACACCTCGGTGTAGCGGCCCCGCGCGGGCTGGTTGTCGCGGTTGATGCTCAGCACCAGGTCTTTTTCCTTGGGCGTGAGCGAGAGCAGGGCCTGAATCTCCTCGAAGCGGTTGATGAACTTGCGCTGGTCGAGCAGAATCTTGCAGTCGGAGTTGTTGATGATGGCGTCCTTGACAATCTCGTTGCCGATGATGTCGTCGATTTCCTGCGTGACCACGATGGCCTCGCCGAAGAACTTGCGCACCGTCTTAAAGAGGTACTTGATGTAGGCGGCCATGCCGGGCGTGGTCAGCGCCTTCCAGGCTTCCTCAATCAAGATCATCTTCCGCACTCCCTTGAGCTTGCGCATCTTGGAGATGAAAGTTTCCATGATGATGAGCGTGACCACCGGAAACAGGATGGGGTGGTCCTTGATGTTGTCCAGCTCGAAGACGATGAACGGGGCCTGCACCAAGTCCAGCTCCTTGTCGGAGTTGAGCAGGTAGTCGTACTCGCCGCCCCGGTAGTAGGGTCCGAGCACGTAGAGAAAGTTGTCGATGTCGAAGTCCTTCTCGCGCACCTTCTCCTCCTCCAGCACCCTGCGGTAGGTGCCCTTCACAAACTCGTAGAACGTGTTGAAGCTGGGCTGAATAGCCGGGTTGGCTTCGAGCATCACGTAGTACAGGCTCACGGCCGTGGAAAGCGACACGTACTCGGACTGGCTGACCGTTTCGTCGTCCTTTTTCCAGAGCGCCTGCAGCAGCGTTTTGATGCTTTCCTTCTTCTCCACGTCGAGCTTGCCCGAAATCAGGAAGGGGTTGAAGGCAATCGGGGCATCCTCCTCGTAGGTGAAGTACACCCCGCCCACCAGCTCGCAGAGACCTTTGTAGGAGTTACCCGTATCCACCAGCAGCACGTGGGCGCCCTGCTCGTAGTACTGGCGCACCATGTGGTTGGTGAAAAACGACTTGCCCGAGCCCGAGGGGCCGAGCACGAACTTGTTGCGGTTGAAGATGACCTGCCGCTTCATTGGCTCGTCGGAGATGTCCACCAGCACGGGCTTGCCGGTGAGGCGGTCGGAGAGCTTGATGCCCTTGGTGGCGCCGGTGGAGCGGTAGTTGGTTTCCGAGGCCCAGAAGCACACGGCCTGCTCAATGAAGGTGTAGAAGGTTTCCTCCGCGGGAAAGTCGCCGGCGTTGCCCGGAATGCCGCCCCAGTAGAGCGCAGCGATGTCCACGGTGTTCTGCCGGGGCTTGCAGTTCATCTGGTTGAAGGCAGCATTCACCAACTTGCGCACCTCGGTCAGCTCCTCCTCGCTGCGGCCCCAGGTCAGCACGTTGCAGTGCACGCGCACCGGCCGGCGCTTGTGGGCAATTAGCTCGTTGAGAAAGGCGTGGTAGTACTCCACGTTGATGGCGTTCTGCCGGGAGTAGAGCGAGAGGGAGTTGAGCCGGTCCTTCTTCTGCTCGAAGGTTTTCACCGTTTTCTGGGTGTTGTCCAGAAACACGTACTGATTCAGGATGTGGCTGGTACCCAGCAGCAGCCCTAGCGGGGCGGCAAACGAGATGGGGAAGTCCGAGTACTCGGTGCTGTAGGCCTCGTAGCGGATGTCGGTTTCCACCGAGGTGGGCAGGTCGTCGAGGTTGGCCACCGAGAACATCTGGCAGAACTCCTGCCCTACCTTCAGCCCGTTGGTTAAATCCAGGTCCACCTGCAGGGCCTGGTCGGACAAGTCCAGCGAGAGGTACTTTTCCAGCAGCCCGGCTTTTTCCTGGGTACCGGCCAGCTCATCCGACGTAAGCCGGTGCGAGCGGATGAACGGCGCGTTGGTAGGCCCCACCCCTTCCAGCGTGCGCACGAACTGGCCTACGCTGTCGAAGAAGCTTTCCAGCACCTTCGTGTCGAGCATGTCCTTGGGCACGATGTGGCGGCGGGCCAGCAGCCCCGAGGTGCTGCCCCAGTTGGGCCGCTCCGACGAGGTTTTGGTGATGTAGAGGTAGCAGAAGTGGTTCAGGAACGGCCGCTCGTTGAAGTGCCGCTCGTAGGCCGCAGAGAGCAGCGTACGCTCGGCCTCGAAGCCGGGCGCGTACTTGTCCTCCACGTACCAGTCCTGCTTGTGCACCACGCAGTGGTCGGGCAGCAGGCGCACGGCCTTTACGAAGGCGGCTTGCAGCTGGGCGTAGTCCTCGCGCGAGAGGGTGAAGATTTCCGGCAGCTCCAGGCGGAACGCCACCGTCACGTCCGCGTTTTTCGAGACGAGGCAATCCTTCTCTACCTTGTAGATGGGCTGCTTGGATTCCAGGGAAACGGAGGGCAGAACCTTGTTGCTCATAGGCAGGGAAAGCACCCGCCCCGGCCGCTACGCGCGGCCGGGCGGGTCCTGGTTGAGGCGTTGGAAAAGGCGGCTGTGCCGGTTGGTGATGTAGCGGGGCGAGGAGCGGCGGGCGGCGGCTTTCATCAGACCATGCTCGCCGAAGCGGCGGTTCAGGGCAAATACCCCGGCCCACATGCCGCCCCCGGCCAGGAAAGTGAGCAGCACGGTGAGTACCAGCGGCATGCCCGCCAGGTAGCAGGTCACGAACAGGGCAAACACCAGCCCGATGCCGGCTACCAGAAAGTAGATGTTGCTGCCCACCAGCCCCTTGAATTCGACGGGCTTGTTGATGCCGCGATTGAGGTCATAGACAGGCATGGCGCCGGTACTAGAGGAAGAACGAGCGCACCACCGTGGCCACGATGACCAGGAAAATCATGGAGCCAAACCACGACACGGCCGTTTTCTGGGTGTCCTGGTCGCCGGAGTTCCACTTACTGTACACCTTGATGGCGCCTACCAGGCCCAGCACCGCCCCGATGGCGTACATGAGCTTGGTGAGCGGGTCGAAGTAGCTGGTGACCTGGGTAGTGGCATCCTGGATGCCGGCCGTGCCGTTGCCGCCCCCGGTTTGGGCATAGAGCAGGTGCGAGCTAAGGAGCAGGGCCAAGATGGCCAGCGAGGTACTAAAACGCTTCTGGTTCATACGAATGGGAAAGAATGAGACGTGGGGGATGGGCCGGCCGGGCACTACAGCTCGTCGGCCCCGAAGAGGGCGGCCAACTCGGCTTGGTATTCTTCCAGGTGCTGGGCCATTTGCTCGGCCAGGCAGCTGCCCTGCAGGGCGGCCGGGGCGGGCGGATTCTGGCCCGCCTGCAGCAGGGCGATGTACTCGCTGACGGATTCGGCGGCCACCAGCCGCGGCGCGGGCCCGGCGGTGATGATGTCCAGCGGGGAGGCCACCGGCTCCTCGAATGAAGCCAGCGGCTCGTAGCTCACCGGCAGCCGCTGCTGAAGCGCGGGCTCGGCGTCGAGGAGTTCAGCGGGTTGGTCGACGGCCGCCGGCGGGTCCGCTTCGGCGTGGGCCTCGCGCCGCACCAGTTCGGCCAGGCGTTCATCGGCCTGATCAGGGGCTTCGGTCCGGGTCTGGTCCTGCGCTGTGGCTTGTTCCTCCGCCGAGGCCGAAGCAGCACCCATGGGCGTACTGTCGTCGGCACTCTGGTCCTGGCCGGTGGCCGTGGCGGTGGAGGCCGGCAACTGGCCTTCCACAATTGATTCAGTGGTAGAGGGCAGGTTCTCAGCGGCTCCCTCCTCTTCTACTGTAGCTGCTGGTGCTGCCTCGGCGGCAGCGGGTTGCGGCGACGCAAAGGCTGAGGTCGGGCGTACCAGGGCGGGCGGAGCCGTGGTGGGGGCCGGAGTGCTGCCCGCGCCGCGCTTACCGAGTGCGAGTAGCGGGGCGAGTTCGGCGCGGTAGTAGAGTAACCCGACTACCAGGTAGTAGAGCAGAACCACGACCAGCATAAACAGGCCAAACTGGCTCCAGGAATAAGCACTGAGCATCGGCAGGAATCAAGCGTGGCACCTCGGGTCGGCCGACCTGAGCGTGAACGTGCCAAACCCTCAGGTTTGACTTGTGCAAACCTATCCGGCCCCGAAACCCGATTAGTAGAAAGTTGACGAACGGTTAAAATCGGGTGGTGAGGTGCAGCGACTCTACACGAATGGAAGACCTTTCCTAGCCGTTTTCGCGCTGAATGGCCTCATCTCTGTTGCCTCCCATGGACCTGACCAGCCCCGGCACGATGTGCTCCGGGCCAAGCAGGGCCCCGTCATTCCCCCAAGCACAACAACCCACCGGAGAACAAGCCAATTGGCCCGGTCCCCGGTGGGTTGTAGCGGCCCACATAGGAGCTCACTCGTTAGAGTCGTTCGCGGATTAGTTGCCGCAGGTGGTGGATGAGTTCGGTCCTGCAGTCTTCAGTTTCCGCCACAACGGCATCCGCTGGCAGCCCGGCCGCAGTCAATGCCTCTTCAAACTCGCCCAGCCGGGCATTGGCCACATCCATGGCTTTGGAAGCGGCCAGCTTATTGAGGTTGCTGGTGAACTCATCCAGCCGGTCCGACCCCTGACTGCCGTTGCTGAGCCCGGCCTCGTTCATTGCCTCATCCAGCATGGCCTTGGAGGTTTCCAGGTGCGCGTGGCGTTCCTCGGGTGTTTTCATCGATTGGATAGAATGGCGTAGATACTAGGCCGAAGATAAACTACTGACAGTCGCCGTCCAGCCGGGCAGCAAAAAACGGGGATAGTGGTGTGGCGTGACTACCCTACCAAGTGAATGCGGCTCTTTAGCTCGTCCTTGCAGGAGCGGCTCACCGGCACGTATTCGGTACCCAGCAGCACACTACTTTCCTCATAGGCCTGCACGTGGTCCAGGTTTACTATGTGGGAGCGGTGGGTTTTGAAAAACTGGTCGGGCAGCTTTTGCTCCAGCTCCTTAAGGGTGGAGTCGAACACAAACCGCTCCCGCACCGTGTGCAGGCGCACGTAGTTTTGCAGGGCCTCAAAATAGAGAATGTCGCTGAGCAGCACCTTCACGTGACCTGAGCCCTTACGCACGAACAGGTAGTCCTTGAACTTGGGGCAGCGCTCGGCGGGGCCCAGCACCTCCGTGCCGGCGTCGGCCGTGTCCAGCACCGGCCCCACCGGCCCCGCCTGGTAGGCGTTGAAAAGGGCCAACTCAATCTGCACCCGCAGCGAATCATCGGTGAAGGGCTTGACCAGAAAGCCGTAGGGCTGGGCCAGCTTGGCCCGGTTCAGGGTGGCCGAATCGGAGCGTGCCGTCAGAAATACCACCGGCACGGCAAACTGCCGCCGCACGAGCAGCGCGGCCGCGATGCCGTCGCAGTCGCCGGCAATGTTGATGTCCATCAGCACCAGCTCCACGGGCTGGGCGGCCAGTACACTCAGCGCTTCGTCGCTGTTGTCCACGGGCGGGAGGGGCGTGTGGCCCAGCCGGGCCAAGGCGCGTTCAATCTCGGCGGCAATCAGCAGTTCGTCTTCAACAATGAGGATGGTGGCCATAGAGTGGAATAAGGGGCGAGGTGATGGGCCGGCATCAAACGCTGGCCACGACTACCTGGGTGCCCGTGGGAAGAATGGGAACGGTCGACACGCTGGCTTTTAGCTGTCGAGCTAGGGTATTCACCAACTGCAAGCCCAGCGAATGAGTTTCGGGCGCCGTTTCAGCCGCTGGTAAGCCCACCCCGTCATCCTGCACCGTAAGCCGGAAGCCGGCGGCAGTCTGTTCCAGGGCCACGTGCAGATGACCACGGTCCTGGAAGGCGTGCTTGTAGGCGTTGGTCACCAACTCATTCACCACCAGGCCCAGGGCGCTGGCTTCTTTGGGATCCATGACCAGGGGCGCCAGGCTGCTGCTCAGCTGGATGCGCTGCTGAGGCGTAGTGAGCGAGCGGTGGAGGGATTCCAGCAACTCGCCCAGGTACTCGTTCATGCGCACCTGCGAGAGGTTGTCGGCCCGGTACAGAAACTCGTGCACCAGGGCCATGCTCTGGATGCGGGCTTGCGAACTGGCCAGGGCCTGCTGCAGTACGGGGTCGGGCAGGGTGCTGCGCTGCCAGGCCAGCAGGCTGCTGACCAACTGCAGGTTGTTTTTGACGCGGTGGTGAATTTCCTGCAGCAGTACCTCCTTCTCGGCCACGGCCCGGCAGTTGGCCTGGTTGGCCAGGGCCAGCAGGGCCTTCTGCCGCCGCAGCCGCCAGTACAGGCCCCCACCCACGCCTACAGTCGTGGCAAGGCCGCCCAGCAGCAGCCACAGCGAGTGCAGCTGGGCCCGCTGGCTGCGCTGTTCAAACTCAGCCGCCTTTTTCTGCTCGGTGAGCAGCTGCACGTCGTAGCGCACCTGCAGCTGGGCCAGGGCCTGCGCCTTATTGCCGTTGAAGAGCGAATCGCGCAGATCCTCAGCCCGGGCGTCGAGCTCATCCGCACGAGCGGGACGCTTCTGGTCGGCATATGCCCAGGCAAGGCTGGAGAGGGCATCCGCTTCGTACTCGGGCATTTTCTCCGCGCGGGCCAGGGCCAAGGCCAGCTCCGCCGTGCGCTGGGCAGCCCGAGGCCGACCCTGCAGGCGATACACGCGCGCCAGCGAAAGCGCCGAGCTGGCTGCCTGCGGCTGGTAGCGGTAGCGCTGCATGATGCGCAGGGCCCGCTGCATGTTCGTGGCCGCGGCCGCCAGGCTGGCCCGCGAGCGGGGCATCAGCTTGGCATACACTTCGCCCCGAAACTGGTACACGTAACCCAGGCCCCGGGCGTCGGCCGCGCGCTGCATGTAAGGCAAAGCCCGCGTGGCGTAGTGAAGCACCGAATCGTAGCGCTGCAGCACCAGGAAGGTATTGGCCAGGTTCAGCAGCAGGCCACCCCGCTCGCGGGGCCCTACCGAGGGGGTAGCGGCCTGCTGCCGGTAAGCCTGGCGCAGGTAGCGCAGGCCACCGGCCGCATCCTTGGTATCCACGGTCACCAGGCCCAGGCACTGGGTGAAGCGCCACTGGTCGCGGGGCCGGTGCGCACGAGTGAGCTCCACGCCCTGCTGGCTGTAGTGCATGGCGGCCACGTAGTCGGCAGCCCGCTCACAGTTTACCACCAGCTGATACAAGGCGTCGGCTGCCCCTGACCAGTCAAGCCGGCGCCGGGCAAACGTTACTGCCTGCTCCCCTACCCGGCGACCTTCGGCCACATCCTGGGCAAATAGCTTATCGCTTAATGCCAACAGCGCCTGAAAGCGAACGGAGTCGGGCAGTGGGGCGTGGCGCACCAAGGCTCGTAGCGAGTCGATGGTCTGCGGCGTCTTATCGGAAGATGGCGTCCGGGTATTGGCCCGGGCGCCGGGGCTGACGAGTAGCAGGCCGAGCACGGCCCAGATAGCACCGCCCTTCACGCGGTAACGGATTGTGAGTAAGGTAATGACGGATATAAGGTTTGTGTAGACATAGCGGGGTGGTAGTAGAGCTTCTCCCCTCCCCCACCGGTAAGTGGAGCATTGGGAAAAGGCCAGAGCGGGAAACGGAACGGCCAGCTCAACCACGGAAGGTGAGCCGGCCGCTATACGTATGGAATAGCCCTGGGATACCAGTGCTGCCCTATTTTTTAGGTGCCATCATCTGGCGGATCTGCTTTTTCATCGCCTTCTGCAGCTGCGCTTCGTGCTCCTGTCGAAAGCGATTCAGAATGTTATGAATGATATCCGGGGCCGACGCGCCCCCGCCCAGGATAAAGCCGAGCTGGGTAAAATACTGCTGGTGGTCGGCCGTGATGCGCAGGGTGGTCGTCTTCTTCTCCGCCGAAGGCACGAACAGCTGCGCCAAGTCAAGCTCCCCACTCGCCGCGACCGGCGGGGCAACGGGAAACTCCTCCTCGGCTTCCTCCCCGTCTTCCTCTTCCGGCGCGCTGGCCGGAGCTGGCGAAGGCAGTGGTGTGGGGGCGGCCGCGCGCGGCTCCCCCCCTACCGGTGCCGATGCCGCTGCTGCGGGTTCTACCGCCTGAACGGGTGCCACGGGCACGGCCGCCACCTCTGGCGCAGGCGTCGCCTTTTTTCCCGCTGGTTCCTTTGCCGCAGCGGGCGGAGCAACTTCAGCCGCGGGGGGCGTCGACGGCGCGGCAGGAGTCTCCGCAACGGCAGGTGCGGATGCTTCGGCAGGCGCCGGTGCCGGCGCCGCTGGCCGGGGGGCGTCGCCCATCAGGCTGAAAGCAGCAACGCCCGAAGTAAGGGCAGCAAGTTCACGCTGGCGCCGCTCGGCCGCGGCTTCTTTGGATTCGGTGGTTTTCTTGGCCATGGGAGCGGGCGTTATTTAGCGTTGTCGTCGGAGGTTTCAAGGGCAGCGGGGGCCGGCTGCTCGAATTCCGTGGGCGTGAAGTCAATGGTCTTGCCCGAGGGGGTAACCGCGCCCTTGCCGAGCACCAATTCCAGAATTTCGGTAATCAGGCTGCCCAGGCCGAGTTTGCCCAACTCCTTTTCCGGCATAGGAAACATCGTGGAGCGCTTGTCCTTGATGCTGACCAGCGACTCCACCCGGCTGTTGAGCAGCGGATAGCCCTTTTCACGAAACAGCTCGGCGGTCTTCGTGTAAACCGTCCGCTTCTCCGCCTTGAGAAACTTGTTCCAGAAGGCGTAAAAGCCTGCCAGGTTGGATTCCGGCCGCTGCCTATGGGTGAAGTTGCCCAGAATGTGCATGTAGGACATCGTGGAGGCAATGGTTCCCATATCCGGCTCCATGGGCAGAAAGATGTAGTCTACTCGCTCCAGCAGTTCGCTCAACCCCACAACGTTGACCGTACCAGGCGTATCCACCAGGATAAAATCGAACTCTTTCTCGGCCAGGGTGTCAATCGCCTCAACGGCCTTTTCAACGCTCGAAATAGCAATCGGGTAAGGCGTTACCCCTTGCTTGATGAGCCGCTCCTGAAAAGCCACGTCGGATTGCAAAAGCTGCTGCTCGTGGTTGCGGTAGGCGTGCAAGGTGTTCTGCGGATAGTCGCAGTCAAGCATCGCCACTTTGTAACCGTAGAGATAGCAGAGCGCCGAGGCGACGTGCGTGCCGATGGTGGATTTGCCAGCCCCACCCTTCTGAGTGGCAAAGGCAATTACCCGAGTGTTTTCATTAGGTGAGTGGTTTTAAAAAAGTGGTAGTCGGTTCATAATGCGTCAATGCTTCAAAGTTGCAATGTGTCAATGAAGCATTGATCCTTTGCTTTTGTGCTTTTGTGCTTCTGTGCTTCTGTGCTTCAGAGCTTCTAAATGTCCGCGAGTTACTGAAGCAAAGAAGCAAGCCATCAAAGATACATAGCCTCGTTGAATTATCGAAGTATCGAAGCAGGCTATCAGCGCGGCAATACTTCAATGCTTCATTGAAGCATTGAAGTATGAGCAATCTGAAGCGTCGAAGTAATGAAGCACTGAAGCATAAAATAAAAATTTGATAAATCTGTATTGAAGCAATGAAGCGCCGAAGCAACAGTAATGTGGTACTTTTGCAAGTAGTATAAACGCTGCGTGTGACGCAATGAAGCAATGAAGCACCGATTCTTTGAAGCAGAAATTGCAGTAGACAGCAGCAATGTGTATTCAAATGTTCTGGTCCTTCATCACCAAGTTTAATTCGTGTTTTAAGTGCTTCATTGAAGCAAGGAAGCAATGATGCAAAGAAGCGCGCTAGTTATAGTCCTAGCCCCATTCAACGTCCTCGTTCAATCTGCTCGTTCATCGACCAGCAAGCCATGTCATTGTCCGGACAAAATTCGTTTGCCCAAACAATGACACCGCCATGTTCGCAGGCTCACATAGCTTGGCTTGCTAGCTCTAGCTGCTTAGATTTGCGTGAATGGTGAACATTACTATTCAGTAGCCATTCTTCACGAAGCGCCGTAAGTAGCTTATGGAATCAGAGAAGCCAGATGAAACAACTGCCGAGGCTGCGCGCACTTTGCGCATTGATGTGCGCGTAAGCCCGGATGAGAAAAAGGAGCTGCAGGAGAAGGCTAAGGCTGCTGGCTACAAGAAGGTATCAGCGTATTTGCGGGACGTTGGACGGGGGGTAGAGATAAAAGAAAGCGTACCGGCGGAGTTGCGACGGCAGCTGGTTGGCATTGGTACTAACCTTAATCAGATTGCGCGTCTGGCACAGGCTGGTAAGTCGTTTAGCAACCATGAGGCGCAGCTGTTAGAGGCGCTGACAATTATTAGAGGCTACCTGATATGATTGCGAAAACAACCACGGGTAGCGACTTTGAGGGCGCGCTGACTTACGGGGCTGGGCAGCGGCAGGGGAGGGGTAAGGAGCCAGGGGAGGCGCCACTTTTAGTGGTCTCCAACGTAATTCCAGGAAGCCCGAAAGAGATGGCGCAGGATATGCAGGCCGTGGCGGCCCGGAGCAAGCGCGTGCGGAAACCCGTGTGGCATACGGTCCTTTCGTGGAAGGCCGGGGAAGCCGTGAGTCAGGCGCAAAAGGTGGCGGCGGCCAAGCGCTATTGTGAGTTGATGGGAGCACCGATTGATCGGCACCAGATGGTCGTGTATGAGCACCGGGACAAGCAGCACGCCCACGTGCACATCTACCTGAACCGGGTGCCGATTGACGGCGGCCCGGCGTTGCGAACGGATAATAATTTTTACCGGCAGCCAGCCGTCACGCGGCAGATAAGCCAGGAGCTGGGCATGGACCCGCTACCCGAAAGGCGGCGTAGTTTGAAGACACTAGACCCCACCAAGGAGGTGGCGCGGCAGCGGGTAAGTCAGGCGCTGGCGCAGCTGCTGCAGCAGTCGGATAGGGAAGGGGAGCAGTGGCTGGCTTTGCAATTGCAAAAACTAGCCATCGAGATTCGCTACACCCACGACAAGGGCGGGGTATTGCGCGGCGTTAGCTTTGAAACGGAAGGAGTGGCTTTGAGGGGCCAGGAAGTAGGCTACAAAGGGGCGCAGCTGCGGGAGGCCCTGGCGGCATCCGTGAAGCCGGTTAGGGAGCCGGAAGCTGAGCGGAAGGCTCGTCCCGAGGTAGCAACCACGCTGCCTCAGCCGGCGCCGCCTGTACGGCCGAAGCAAGTCCGCCGGAAGGGGCGTAGACAGTAGGGGCAGGGGGTGTCACCCTTCGTGTGCTGAGCGTGCATCTCACCGCTGACTTTGAACCGCTCGTCAAGTAATCCGTGCCAGAGGTAAGGCGGGGCGGTAAGTTGCTTGATTCACCAAGCGGTTCAAGCAATGGAAGACGAAAAGGGGTTACGGAAAATCATGGAGTTTATGCGCCTGTTTGCCATTGGGCTGCTGGCCATAAACATCTACTATTACTGCTTCGGCTACTTCCGCTCTCTGGGCTGGACGACCGACGTGGTGGAGCACCTGCTGGAGAGCTTCACGCGAAATACCTTTCTGTTCAAAGCCAGCTGGGTCAGCAAGAGCCTGGCCGTGGTATTCCTGCTGCTCAGCTGCCTGGGCACGCGGGGGCGGGCTAACCAAGAGCTCAAAGGCCGGACGGTGGCGGGCTCCGCCGCGCTGGGGCTGCTGCTGCTCTTCGGGGCGGATGCAGTGCGCGGGCTGACGCTGGGAGCCGGGCTGACGACGGTGCTTTACGCCGGACTGCTGACGGTTGGCTTTCTGCTCTTGTTGAGCGCCGGGGCGTGGCTGAGCCGGCTGTTCAACAACGACTTGCTGAAGGACATCTTCAACAAGGAAAACGAGAGCTTCCCGCAGGAGGAGCGGCTGATGGAAAACGAGTACTCGGTGAATCTGCGCACCGAGTACTGGCTGCGCGGCAAGAAGCACCGCGGCTGGCTAAACGTGGTGAATCCGTTCCGGGCCACGATGGTGCTGGGCACGCCCGGCTCGGGCAAGAGCTTTGCCATCATCAACGAGTTTATCCGGCAGCACCTAGCCAAGGGCTTCTGCATGTACATCTACGACTACAAGTTTGACGACCTGAGCCGCATCTGCTACAACACGCTGCTGCGTCACCAGGACAAGTTCGATAGGCCGGTGGGCTTCTATGTCATCAACTTCGACAACCCGCGCAAAAGCCACCGCTGCAACCCGCTGCTGCCCGAGCTGATGACCGACATCGTGGACGCCTACGAAAGCGCGTCGACCATCATGCTGAACCTGAACAAGAGCTGGATTCAGAAGCAGGGGGACTTTTTCGTGGAGTCACCCATCAACTTCGTGGCGGCCATCATCTGGTTTCTGAAGCTGTTCGAGAAGGGCAAGTACTGCACCTTTCCCCACGTTATCGAGTTTCTGAGCCGCGACTACGAGGAGATTTTCCCGGTGCTGGCCTCGTACCCGGAAATTGAGAATCTGGTGAAGCCTTTCGTATCGGCCTTTCAGAAGGACGCCATTGAGCAGCTGGAAGGGCAGATTGCCAGCGCCCGGATTCCGCTGAGCCGGCTGGCTTCGCCCCAGCTCTACTGGGTGATGTCGGGCAACGACTTTACGCTCGACATCAACAGCAACGAGGAGCCCAAGGTGTTGTGCGTGGGCAACAACCCCGAGCGCCAAGCCATCTACGGGGCCGCGCTGGGCCTCTACAACGCCCGGCTGGTGAAGCTGGTCAACCAGAAGGGCAAGCGCAAGTCGTCGCTGATCATTGACGAGTTGCCCACCATTTACTTCAAGGGCCTCGATAACCTCATTGCCACGGCCCGCAGCAACAAGGTGAGCACCTGTCTGGGCTTCCAGGACTTCTCGCAGCTGGAGCGCGACTACGGGCAGAAGGAGGCCGAGGTCATCAAGAACACGGTGGGCAACGTGTTCAGCGGGCAGGTATCGGGCAATAGCGGCAAGTGGCTAAGCGAGCGGTTCGGCAAGATTCTGCAGCGGCGCCAGAGCCTGAGCATCAACATGCGTGAGACGAGCACCAGCCTTTCCACGCAGATGGACAGCATGATTCCGGCCAGCACCATTGCCAACCTCACCCAGGGTAATTTCGTGGGAGCGGTAGCCGACAACTTCGGCGAGGAAATCGACCAGAAGGTGTTTCACGCCCGCATCCAGGTAGACGTGAAGGCCGTAGCGGCGGAAGCCAGCGGCTACCAGCCCATCCCTGATATTACCAGCTTCATCAATCCGACTACGGGCAAGGACGAGGCCGAGGAGATGATTAAGGCCAACTTCAACCGGGTGAAAACGGACGTGAAAGAGCTATGCGCCCGCGAGCTGACCCGCATCAAGCAGGACCCAGCATTGCGCCATCTGATTAAGGAAAAGGCCGAGCAGTAGAATCATTTATAGTGCGGTGGTGGGCCTGCCTGAGGATGCCGTTCGTGTACCCAGCCGGCACCTTACCCCCCCAATTCTGACCACTCGTCAAGTTTCTGCTCCGCGCCTAGTGGTGGCCGATAGGTTTGCACAAGTCGAATTCCGGGCTGCCCGGCCCCGTGCTAAGCGGTCAGGGTGGCTTTTTCCTTCCTCTATTTCACTTTCCAATGGCTGAGCAAGATGACGAGATGACCCCAGCGTCGTTGCCCCAGATAAAGGCCAGCGACGCAAACGAATCTTTGACTACTGGGCAGGCGCAAACCCCGCCGCTACCCGTACCCCAGGCCGAGGAGGTGGCCCTACCTCCAGGCGTTGCGCCGGCCGGGGATACAGCTCCTGCGGCGTTGACGCCCAATGAGCAGCCGAGCAAGGACCCGCAGGCGCAGACCGCAACGGTAGGGGAGGGGCAGGAGGCCCCCACTGCCGACCCTGCTACCGATGCAATGGCTACAGCGCCCGTGGGCGAATTGCGCATCACCTGGCAGCAGAAGGGTGATGAGGTAGCTCCGCTGCTGGAAATGCGCGCTTACCTCGACCAACTCCGGGAAGCCGGCGTGGCCGTGGGCGCGCTGCAGTTCGAGCGCAACCCGGCGGGCAAACTCACGGGGGGCTTTGCGGTCAGCTACGACCCCGAATCCAACAAACTGGGTCAGCTGGAGGCGACATTACAGGGCTTCCGGCAGATAGGGAATGGCGTGGGCGTGATGGAAAAGCCGGAGCAGGCGGCCGCCCGCCGGCAGGAGGCGGGCTACGATGACGGCTACGAGCCCCCACGCAGCAAGCAGGTGCGGCAGGCATTCGGCGCCGGGCAGTGGGACGCACTGAGCGCCCAGCTCGCGGCCGTGCCCAAGCACGCGCTAACCGTTCCGGAGCAGGGTCAGCAGGCCGCAGCCGAGCAGCGCGTGCAGCAGCTGGCCCAGCAGCAGGGCAGGACCACCGAGCAGGTGCTGCGCGACGGGAAAAGCATTTTTGACATCGACACCAGCGGCAACCCGGCGTCAGCCTTTCTGAAGAACTTCTATGCCCATCTAAATGGCGGCCCAAAAACCCGGCAGCACCTGGAAGTGGACTACGAGCAAACCCGCCAGGATTTGCAGGCGCGCCTGCTCCGTAAGGCGGGCACTGCCCAGGCGGAAGTTCTGCCCGACCAGGCGCCAGCTGCCATAGGTGCCTACGCAGTGGCCGTCGCCGACGCCGCTAAGCCGGCCCCGGCCGAGAGGGCAACTCCGTCGCCCCCCGTCGCCCCGCCATTCCAGGCCAGCGACGTGCCGCAGCAGGTGCTGGCTTCGTTGGGTCTGACCCTGCAGACGCTGGAGCAGAGCGGGCAGCTGGAAAAGCTGCTGAGCGGGCGGCAAACCGACTTGTTGGCCATGCAGGTAACGGGCCGGCCGGATCAGGACCCCGTTCGGTTTGCGGGGAAGATGGTGCTGCGCCGCGAAGCTGACGGCACGGCTACCCTGAAAATGGAGTTGCCCCAGGCCCGGCTGGTGATTCCCAATGAGATTGGAGGAATGCCCTTCACGCCCGAGCAGCGGCAGCGGCTGGAAACGGAGGGCAACGCCGGCCTGCTGCGTGGCCTCAAGGACGAGCAGGGCCGCACCTACAACGGTTACGTAGCCGTGGACAAGGCCATGAACAAGGTGGTGATTCTGCCCGAGGACAAGGTGACGCTGCACGATACCATTGCCGGCGTCAAGCTTACGCCTGAGCAGAGCTACGACCTGCGCGAGGGCAAAGTCGTGGCCCTGGCCAACATGGCCAGCGGCGACGGCGGCCGGCAGTTCGACGGCACCGTGCAGGTAAATGCCGCCAAGGCCTGCATCGAGGTGCGTCCCGCCGCGCACGAGCTAATCCAGCACCAGGCGCCGCAGGTGCAGCAAACGGTACCGGGTGCTACCAAGACGGTGGTGGCCACGCCGGCCAAGGAGCAAACGACGCAGGTGAAAACCCGGGGGCCGCGCCACTAAGCGGGCCAACTGCTTCCACGCCATCATCTATTCACCCCAAGCCCGGAAGCTCTTTTCCGGGCTTCTTTTTTCTGGGCTGCCCCCGGTCTAACCCATCCCCAAGCCATGGAACACGAGCTGACTTTTCAAAAAATCAAGGAGCGGGTGGAGTTGCCCGAGCTGCTGAGCCATTTCGGCTACACCCTGAAAAAAGGCGAGCAGTTGGGCCGAGGCAAGTGGCATGTATTCGAGGGCGACGATACCCTGGTCGTGTTTAAGGGCCGGGGCGGTGACTGGATGTATTTCAACGCCCAGGATGACCGCGACAAGGGCAGCGTCATCGACTGGATGAAGAACCGGGTAAGCTCGGGACGAATTGCTGGCATTGCCCAGCTGCCGGGTCGTACTCTGTGGCAGGCAGTCAACGACCACTTCCGCGCCTACCTGAGCCTGCCCGAGCCGCAGCGGCCCCGGCTCGATTTGCTACCTATTGCCGAAACCGCGCCCGGCGAGAAGTTCCACAGCATCTTCACCAAGGACTGCCGGCCGCTGGAAGACACTACGTACCTCGAAGGGCGGGGCATCAGCCAGGCTACGCTGCGGCACCCGCAGTTCGTCGGGCGCATACTCAACCACCGGCACACCGTGCAGCGGGCTGGTCTGCCGCCCAAGACCTACGTCAACACGGCCTTCCCGTCCTACCACGAAGGGCGGGTAGTGGGACTGGAGCTGAAAGGCGAAGGCTTCAAGGGGCAGGCGCCGGAAAGCCAGTTTTCCCGCTCCTTATGGCTGAGCCGGCTGCCCGAGGGCCGGCCGGCGGCGGTGCTTGTGGTTAGCGAGTCAGCCCTGGATACGCTGTCCTACGCGCAGCTGCACCCCCATGAAAGCGCCCTCTACGCTTCCACCGCCGGCACGCTCACCCAGAATAAGATTTTCGAGTTGAAACGGCTGCTGCGCGAGGAGCAGATTCCGGTCATCCGGGCTGCGTTCGATAATGACACCCAGGGTCACCACTTCGACACGCGGCTCTTGGCGGGCCTGGCCAGCGACCAGAATCCGATGAAAGTGGTGCGGGAGCATGAGCACCAACTGACCGTCGAAATCGTGGCGCCCCAGCCGGCCGGCGTGCAGGCATTGAGCCGCCGGTTGCAGGCGTACAACGAGCAGACGAGTCAGCAGTTCAGCCAGGCTAATGGAGCCCCCGGTACGCCGACCACGAGCCCGACCCTGCGCGACGAGCTGATACACTCCCAGAAGCTGGGCGCCCACACCTACCAGTTTCGCCTGCCCATGAGCCCGGGGGCGCTGCACGCCTTCAATCAGGCGGCCAGCCAGACGCTGGCCTTCGAGCACCGGGTAGAAGTCGTGAAAAGCCAGGGCAAGGACTGGAACCAGGATCTAAAGCAGGACCAGCTGCAGCAGGTGGTGCGGAGCGAGTTGGGTGACGTGGACGAGGACCAGTATGGCTTCGGCCAGCAGCACTGGGACAACCCGGAAATAAGTGGCAGCGGGAAGATTGCCCAGCTGCACCAAGCCCAGGCCGAGGCCCGAACCCAAGGGGAGCGGCTGCTAGTGGTAGAGTTGCGCGAAAGCCGGGACGAAACGGCGCTGCTGCCCACCCTGCGCGAAAACCTGGAGCGCATCGGCCTGCACATCGACCACGCCACCCGGCAGCCGCACGGCGTAGCCCGCGAAATACTAACGGAACTGACCCTGCGCTACCCAGTCCAATCACCCCAGTTGCCGGCTATCAGCGACACAGTGGATGCGCTCCGGCAGAATCCACGGGTCATGGTGGTGGAATCCGGGCAGGACGCGGTGGAGCGCCGGCAGCTGGCCGCCGCCCAGGAGCAGGAGCGCCAAGCTGGCCCGCCATTGCGGCCCAGTGACTCCCCCGCCCGTGACCAGGCCCGTCAAGACTTCATCGAGGCGGCGCGGCAGGTAGTCCGCGAGCTGCGCGTGTACGCCGCCGGCTTGGAGGCCGCCCGGCTGCAGGAAGTCAGCAAGCAGCTGCTGACCCGGCCGGAGTTGACGGGTATCAACCAAGAGAATGGCGCAAGGGTTCTGGCGGTGGTAGATACGCTGGACACGCTGAAAACCAGCCCCGCCGTACTGCAGTTGCGCCAAGCGGCGCAGCTGCTACATGCGCCCAAGCCCCCAGCTCAGGAAAACCGTCCCCGGACCAGCCCCCGGTGGTAGGGGTTACCAGGTGCCGTGCGTCGAGAAGTTCACTAGCTAATGAGGGAGGCTAGTTTCAGAAGCACTAACGGCTATTCGACACCCTTCAATTTCCCGCTGCCGCATCCGGAAGCGTAGCCACCCGGTGAGCAGCACAACGCCGGCAGCACCAACCGCCCAGTAGCCCAACGACCCGGCGCGCACCGGATGGAGTTGAATCAGGGCCAGACCGAAGCCCAGCATAGCCAGGCTGGTACGTACATAAGTGAGAAACGTGCGCTCGTTGGCCATGCGGGTGCGGGCCGCGGCCAGGCCTTGCTGGTCATAGTTAGGCGGTAACGGGGAAAGTGCAGGCATGCGGAAGCAGTATAGCGAAAGCCCGGGCTACCCCGGGCATTATACCGCTACGAACGTCGCGTGCGGATGAACGACCATGGGGCGGTGCTGGGTTAGATAGGCCCGCATAACGGCCACCACGTGCTGCCCGGTTTTGCGGCGGTTGCGGCCCACCTGGTGTGGTACGCCCTGGGAGGTGATATACGCGGCCGTATAAGTCCGTTCCGGGTCCAGAGGCTGGTCTTTGATAAACACCGTTTGCAAGCGGCTGCCCTTGGGGTTCTCGGCTTTGAAGTACGCTTTCAGGCCCAGGGCCCGCTTCACGTAGCCGCCCATCTGGTGCAACGGGTTCTGGCTGTAGGTGCCTTCCAGATTCTTCTCCAGCATCTGGCGCAACTCCGCGCCGGTGAGCTCGACCGTTTCAATCTCCGGGTCCATCGGCACCAGGTCGTAGAGGTCGTTGAGTTGCACCGGACCGGGGGGGATGGGCGCCCCGTAGCGCCAGCCGTTGGAGAAGTACAGGTCGGCGGGCACTAGCGCCCGGATGCTGGCCAACAGAAAATCGTCGGCCGGGCACTCCACCGACGTGCCCCGGTGCAGCCCGGTGGCGGTGACGCCCACCACCTCGCGCAGGTTGGCATAGGGCAGCAGGGCCGCGTCGATGCGCGCCTGCAGAGCCGGGTCGGGCGTCAGGTCCGCGCTGACTTCCCGCAACTCATGGTCGTGGGCGGTGACGCGGCCGTTTTCCACGGTGAGCGTGAGGCGGCCGACAAAGGAGCCGTGGGCCCCGGACTGCATGACCAGACAGTCGCCCGCGCGGAAGGGCTCGTAGAGGCGGTTGTGGGTGTGGCTGCTCAGGCACACGTCCACGCCGGGGTGCGCCTGCAGCAGGGCCACGTCCTGCGGGAAGCCGCAGTGGGAAAGCAATACTACCAAGTCGGCGCGCTCCGGGCCGCGCAGTTCGGCCACATAGCGGGGCAACTCCGCCGTGCCATCGGTGAAGCGCAGGCCCTCACCGAAATGGGCCGGCATGGTTTTGTCGACGATGGGGCAGGCCAGGCCGATGACGCCCACGCGCAGGCCAGCCGTTTCGTAGACCTGATACGGGGCGTACACCAGCTCCCCGGAAACCTTATCGTACACGTTGGCTGCCAGCAGGGGGTAATTCAGCTGCTTAACCAACTGGCGCAGCCGGTCTGGTCCGTAGGCAAAATCCCAGTGGGCCGTCATGCCCGCTATGTTCAGCTCGTTGAGGATGGGCACCAGAATCTCGCCTTGGGTATCCACCGCCGGCCGGGTGCCGTGAAACGTGTCGCCCCCGTCGAAGAGCAGGCTCGCCGGGTACTGCTCGCGCCACTGCTGCAGCAGGGTGGCAATGCGGGCGTAGCCCCCACAAGGGCGGTACTCAGGGCCAGTGGGTCCGTAAAACAGCTCTTGGTGCAGGTTCAGGTAGCCGTGCACATCATTGAGTTGGAAGAAGGAGAGGGTGGTAGCCATCAGGTGGGAAAGGATGGGTCGGGAGCTTATTGGGGCAGGGCCAACACGCACAGATGCAGGCGAACGTAAAACGATCAGGCTTTGCCAGCCATAATTTTGTTACAGTACAGCCACTGCAGAGCATAGCGCTTAAGCAGCCGCATGGAAAACCGCACGGGGTTAACAGAAACAGGCTGCCGGCGCGCACCAGATACGTCACAAAATCTACCGTGTGCGTGCCCGTGCCGGCCGTGACGTAAGGCAGCAGGTAAAAATCATGGGTGTGGGCCTTGTCAATGCCCAAAAACCCGGTAATCACCGCCTCCAGCCGCTGGGCGTGAAACGCATCGTGCCTGTGGCTCCGGGTAGGAGTCAATGCAGTAGACGGGAACCGGGGGCGTTTTCACGCGCGGCTTAGGTAAGGCCGGAACGGATAAGGGCTTAGCGGGCGGGCCAGCAACTTACTGCTCAGGCGGAATGTCTGGGCGGACTGGGCGCAGCTGCCAGCCGACGAATTCGCGCTATCCGGCGCCGGCAGGCAATACATGCGGTGGCGAATGACCAGCGAGGAAAGCACCGTGAGCCCGCCGATGACGGCCAACGCTGCGCTCAGGCCGAGCATGTCCGCCAGCACGCCGGTGAGCAGGGCGCCAATGGCGTAGCCCGCGTCCCGCCAGAGGCGGAAAATGCCCACGCTGTGGGCCCGCTGGGCCAGGGGTGAATATTCTGCCACCGCCGCCAGAAAGGTGGGATATACCAAAGCCGTACCGGCTCCCAGCAGACCGGCCAGCAGCAGAAACATCGGGTAGGACGATGTAAAGAGCATGACCAGCAGCACCGCCCCCTGCAGTAGCATGCCCCAGAAGAGCAGATCCTTCTTGCAGAGGCGGTCCGCTAGCGGCCCGGTTACCAGCTGGCCCAGGCCCCACACGGCCGGATACACGGCGGCCACGGTGCCAATTTGGGTAAGCGTAAACCCTTTGGAAGCTAGCAGCAACGGCAGCAGGCCCCAGACCATGCCGTCGTTGAGGTTGTTGACCAGGCCGGCCTGGGTGACCGAACCCAGGTTGGGGTGGCGCCAGGTCACGTCCCAGAAGGAAAGCGGCGGCCCGGTGGGCCCGGCGGGAGCCTGCGCGGCTTCCAGTGCCACGTGGTGACGCGTATCACGCACCAGCAGGCTGCTCAGCAGCCCCAGCATGGCTAACCCTATGCCCAGGTAGAACGGGTAAGGCCGCAGACCGTATTCGGTGGCCAGCCAGCCGGAGGCAAACGCCGTGGCGGCCACGGCCAGGTAGCCCGCCGACTCGTTCAGGCCCATAGCCAGCCCGCGCTGCTTCGGGCCAACCAAATCAATTTTCATCACCACCGTGCTCGACCAGGCCAGGCCCTGATTCAAGCCCAGCAGCACGTTAGCCACAATGACCCAGCCCCAGCTCGGAGCCCACAGCAGCAGCAGGGGCACCGGCAGGCCAATGAGCCAGCCAATAACCAGCAGATTTTTACGCCCTACCGTAGTGGCCCACGCCCCGGCGTAGTAGTTGGCGGCGGCTTTGGTGAGCCCAAACACCACGATGAAGGAGAGAATGGCCGAGCGGGCTACTAAGTGAAATTCCTGCTCCGCCAGCCGGGGTAGAATCGTGCGCTCCAGCCCCACCATGCCCCCACAAAGGCATTTACCAGGACCAGCAGGCTGAACTGGTGCCAGTTTTCACGCAGACCGAGACGCGGAGTAGTCATTGCTAGTAGCTTTAGGGTGAGAGGAAATATAGTCAACACTATCGTTTAGGGGTGCACGATAGCCCAACCCTGGGCCTGGCGAATGATCAGCTCCCCGTTGCCGGTGGGCACGTAGCTGATGAAGGGAAACAGCTCGTCCTTGCTGATCTTGCGCTCTTTCATCGTGTTCAGGCACTGGGCCAGCAGCACGCCCTGCTGTTGGAGGGCTTTTATATCCGCCTCGTAGGGCTGGGCTTGGCGGAACACGTCCGTGCCGCCGCCGTAGGCCACCAGCTCCATCTGCAGCTTGCCCTTGAGGCGCGGGTCTTCCAGCGCGTTTTTCATGTTGCGCAGGGTCTGCTTGATGAGCTTGGGGTCGTCACTGTCCAGCTGGTACACCACCTTGTACTCCGCTTTGTCGGCTACTGCGCCCGTGAATTCGGCGGCGGGCTTCCCGGCGGCCGGGGTCTGGGCCTGGGCGGTGGTAAGGCTGGCCAGCAGCAGGGCAGAGGCCGCAAGAAAGCGGAGCGGAGCGTTCATGGCGAAGGGGAAAGGGTTAAAAATCGTAGTTGAGAATCAGATTCACCAGGTGCAGGTCTACTTTGTTGACTTCGTAGCGGGCCTCGTCGTAGGTGTTGCCCAGGCGGCCCTTGTACACGTAGAGCAGCTGCCCGCGCAGTCCCTTGGCCCAGCCCGGGAAAGCATAGGTCAGGGAAGCGTTCAGCTGGCGATACGAGGGCATACCATACTTGTTGAGGTGGGTGTTTTTTACGTCCGGTAGGTAATAGTGGCCGTAGCCAGCTTCCGCTTTCAAGCCCGGCACTCGGGCAAAGGAGTAGCCTCCCAGCAGGGCTGCCGCGTCCACGCCCCCGAAGCCTTCTTCTCGCTCCCGGGGCAGAAACGTGTAGAACGGCTCGCGGCCCCACTCCCGTGGAAACAGAAAGCGCCCAGTGCGGGTGATGCAGGTGTAGTTACCGCTCACGCTCCAGGCCCCGCGCTGGTAGCCCAGGCGCGTGCTCAGGGCGTGGGCCTGGCGGCCCGGGGCGCTGTAGGCCAGCTGCGGATTCGGGTTGCCGCCGGTACCCACCGTGCGCTGGTAATGGTACTGGGTGCCTAACGTGAGCAGGCCCGCACCCAGGGCCCGGCCGGTGGTCAGCTCCGCGAAGGAGGCGCTGAACAGGTTATCGGCATAGTAGTTCCAAACTTGGGCTGTGGTACGCGCACCTACCTGCCGGTTGACGCCCACAATCCCCAGCCCCCGGCTGCGCAGGTTACCCGCGTACTGGGCCCGCTGGCCGGACTCCGTCACACCCGCCGGGTACAGGCCCACGGAGCCGCCTACTGAGGTCCAGTCGGTGGTGGAGCGCACGGCCAGGCCGGTTAGCCAACCAAGCGAGACGGTGGTGCGGGGTAGCTCTTTCACTTCCAGCCACAGCCCCTGGGCGTAGTTGGGGCTCAGGCGGCCATCCTGGGGGTTGAGCAGCGGGGTAGTGAGCAACTGCCGGCCCAGCGTGAGGGTGGACTGCCGCCAGCGGTAGCACAGAAACAGCTCCTCCGCCCGCCCGGTAAGCCGGCGCCGGCCGGGGTTTGTCACATCAAACAACCCCACCTCGTAGCGGCTCACGGCCCCGGTCAGCGAGTCCGGCGTCACCAGGTCACTGGAGGCCAGGTTGGCCCAGAAAAAGCCGCCCACGCCCACCTGCAGCCCGTGGAAGGAGGCCGTCTCAAAGCGGGCCCCGGCTCCCAGGCCCTGGGCGTAGTAGTCGGGGTAGCGGCCCTGGTTCAGGGTAGCCATCGTGTAGCTGCGCACCCGCCCGTGCCAGCGTCCTCGGCGGAAAGCATCCGGTAGGGAGTGGGCCCGCACCGTATCCGGCGCCGGCGGGGCCGGGTAGGGCGGCAGCTGCGTGCGCCCCGTTACCGGCCGGGTCAGGGCCGGCTCGGCATGCTGCGCCCAGGCCGCCGCTGGCAGCAGCAGGCTGGCCACCAGCAGACGAAGGATACGTGGCATGGCAGACTTACTTGGCCTTGGCCAGTTGCGGGTGAGCATCTTCGATGGGCTGATAGGGCCCGTATTTGTGCTGGCGCTCCGAGAAGGAGTCCGTATAGGGCCCGAACGGATGGTCGACAGGCTTTTTGCTGATGTCGGGCCAGTCGTGCGGAGTTTTCAGGTGCGGCCGGGGCTGGGAGTTGACGAAGGCGGCCACATCCCAGGCTTGCTCGTCGGTGAGTTGGGGGTGGTCGAAGGCCGCGCCAAAGGGCATGGCGGCCTTCACGTACCGGGCCAGGTTGGTGACGCGGTACAGGCCCGCGCCGTCGTTGTAGCTATGAGGTCCCCAAAGCGGCGGGTACTGGTACTCGCGCCCGTCGGCCAGATGCTTGCCTTCCCCGTTGGGGCCGTGGCAGCTCTGGCACTTGGCGGCAAACACGGCCTTTCCTATTACCGGGTCGGCGGCGCGTGGCAGGTAAGCCAGCTTTGTGAACCCGGTGCCGTACACCTTTTTCCCTTTGGGAATGTCATGGCCCAGCCAGTTGATGTAGGCCACGATGGCGCGCATCTCCCGGCTGCTGTCGGCCAGGGCCCGGCCGTTGAGGCTGCGTTCCAGGCAGTCATTTACCCGCATTTCCGTGGTGACCATGGTGCCCGAGCGGGCCCGCATCTTCGGGTAGGTCGCGGCCACGGCCAGGTAGTTGTTGGCGAAGCCTTTGGTGCCCGCGTCGAGGTGGCAGTTCTGGCAGTTCATGCCGTTGGTCTGCCGGGCTACCGAGCCCTGCGGCCCCAGGTAGCGGGCGGTGTGAGCAATCAGGTCCCGGCCGTAGCGGATCTGGCGGCCGGCGGCGGTGCGGGGAATGGTGGCCGTGTCGGGGGCGGCCGTGGCCGGCCGGTGGTAGCTGCCGGAAGGGGGCGGCCCCTCGTTGGCTTCGGCCACCGGGGCCGGCGGGGGCGGGCTGGCCGGGCCGTACAGCTGGGTCAGCACCACCACCACGACCAACACCAGCGCAGACGTCAGCAGCAGCAGGATGCGCACCAGCTGGGGCAGCCGGGCAACAGAATCAGACGGAGTTTCCATGGCAGCGTAGCGAAGGCGGGCACCGATGCCCGGTAGTTAGTGGGGCAGCTTTTCGCGCAGGGCGCTGTAGGTCCAGGTGCCGGCCAGGGCCGCGAGTATCAGCACGGCCGCGCCGGCCACGCCGCTGCCCAACTGGGCGAACATCGGGCCGGGGCAGGCGCCGGTTAGGGCCCAGCCCAACCCGAAAATGGTGCCCCCAATCCAGGTGCCGTGGTTGTACTTCTTGTCGGCAATGCTGATTTCCTCGCCGTTGATGGTCTTCAGGCGGTTGCGCTTGATGAGCTGAATGGAAATCAGGCCGACTACAATGGCCGAGCCGATGATGCCGTACATGTGGAAGCTCTGGAAGCGGAACATCTCCTGGATGCGCCACCAGCTCACCACTTCGCTTTTCGTGAGGATAATGCCGAACAGTACGCCCAGCACCAGGTATTTCAGGTTTTTCATGTCAGGTAATAGAAGAGGGAATTAGGAGCGCGTGGCTAGCAGGCGCACAATATTGGCCGGCCCGGAGTGGAAGCTGCCCTCGTGCAGAACGACGCCCAGCTCATGGTTCTCCCGTACCGTGAGCCCAGCGAAATCGGCGGCCAGGGTGTCGGGGTCGTAGAGCAGTTCGGCCGATTGGGGGCCGCCGGAGGGCAAGCCCAACTGGCGGGGACTGAAGGCTTCCAGAATCAAGTGTCCCCCGGATGCCAGGCTTTGGGCCGCGGCCGCGTGCACGGCCCAGCGGGCCACGGGCGGTAGATGGGCATAGATCAGGCCGATGGCATCGTAGCCGCCGGGCTGCTGCCAGCGCAGGCTGGTCACATCGTCCACCTGGTAGTCCAGGTGCACGCCCTGGGCTACGGCCAGGCGTTGGGCCTTGGCGCGGGCCTCGTCGCTGAAGTCCACCGCCGTTACCTGCCACCCGCGCCGGGCGGCGTACACGGCGTTGCGTCCTTCGCCTTCGGCCAGCAGCAGAAGGCGGCCAGGCGGCAGCTTATCCAGTTGCTGGCGGAGGTACGTGTTGGGCTCGGTGCCGTAGGCATACGCCTCGCTTTCGTAGCGGGCGTCCCAGAACTCGGCGGCCGCGGATTGGGAAGCAGTGTTCATGGCGGGTGGGGTAGCAGTACTGGGCTAAAACATCATTGGGTAAAACACCCACGTCATGAGCAGACCGCCCACGAAGAAGCCAATGACGGCCACCAGCGACACCCACTGCAGGTTGGACAGACCCGAAATGGCATGGCCCGAGGTGCAGCCCCCGGCGTAGCGGGTGCCGAAGCCGACCAGGAAACCGCCCAGCACGAGGAATACCCAGCCTTTCCAGTTCGAGAGGTTCTCCAGGGCAAACAGTTCTTTGGGTAATAGTCCCGAGAAGTCGGTCAGGTGCATCTGCGCTTTCAGGTCACGCACGGTTTCCGGGGAAATGGCAATCGTATCGGCGTGGCCCATGAGCTGGTAGCCGATAAAGCCGCCGATGCCGATGCCCAGCACAAAAAACAGGTTCCAGAGTTCGGCCCGCCAGTTGTAGGTCAGGAAAGGAATACCGGCGGGCACGCAGGCGGCGCACACGTGGCGCAGCGAAGAGCTGATGCCCAGAGCTTTGTTGCCGATGAGCAGCAGCGCGGGCACGGTCAGCCCGATCAGGGGGCCGGCCACGTACCAGGGCCAGGGCTGGCGAAGTAATTCAAGCATGAAGTCAGAAAGTCAGGAGTATAGACATCCGGCCCGCCCGCCGTAGCGGCCGGCCGGAATTCTTGCTAAACAGGAAGGGGAAATGGATGCGGGTTAGCGAACCAGCTTTTCGGGCCAGTCCAGCACGCCACCCAGCAGGTTCGACACGTGCGCAAAGCCGCTTTTGGTCAGCTGCCCGGCGGCGTTAGCCGAGCGGGCGCCGCTGCGGCAGTACACGTAGGTGGGCTTGGTTTTATCCAGAGCCGCCACGCGCTGGGCGAAGTCGGGCGCGGTGACGTCGATGTTCACGGCCCCGGGCAGGTGGCCACCGGCAAACTCGTCGGGGCGGCGCACGTCCAGCAGCACCGCGCCGGGCTGGCGCAGGGCCGCGGAGAATTGAGCAGGGGTGAGGTTTTTATAGGCGGACGCAGCGCCTTGAAAGAAATTCAGCATGGCCAAGAGGGAAAGAAGCAGAGTGAGCGAAGGCATAGGATAAGGCCGTCAGGCAACCGGAGAGCCCGCCTGCGGGGCGGCTCCCCGGTCGGCCGTTGGGAATTAGTGCTGGACGGAGGCGGACTGGAAAGACTTGACGGCCTCGCTCAGGTCGAGCACTTCCGTACCGGGCAGGGCATCGGCCACGATGCTGGAGCCGGCCGCCGAACGGTACCCGCCGGCGCAGTGCACCACCACGGGCTTGCCGGTCGGAATTTCCTGAGCCCGCTCCCGCAGCTCGGGCAGCGGAATGTTGAGCGAACCGGCAAATAGCGGCTCGTCGCGGTGCTCGGTGGCGTTGCGGATGTCCACAATGGTGTACTGCTCGGGATGCTGGCGGAACTGCTCCACATCCAGCTTCGGTAGCGTCGCCTCAGAAGATGGCGAGCCGACCAATGCCCCCTTGATCAGGGCCTCGTAGCCGATTTTGGCCGTTTTCCGGATCAGGTCTTCCAGGGTCGCCTCGTCGTCGGCAATCAGGTAGAACGGCTCTTCCGGCCCCACGATGGAGCCCAGCCAGGTTTCGAACTTGCCGCCCTGCTGGATATTAATGGCGCCGTCCATGTGGCCCTGCTTGAACTCGGCTTCGGGTCGGGTATCTACTACCAGCACGCCGGCTTCCAGGGCCGTGCCGGCAGCCAGGCGCGACACCCGCTGCACGCTCGGCTTGTAATCGGGCGCACCGGCTTTGTTCAGGGCCACGTCGTAGCCGAAGTATTTCGGGATGAAGGGTTGGTCAGCGAGCAGCTCTTGCACGAACTCCTCCTCGCTCATCTCCCGCAGCATGGGGTTGCCGAATTTCTCGTCGGCGATGGTGCTGCTGTTGGCCCCGCTCAGGGCCTTGCCGCAGAGGCTGCCCGCGCCGTGGGCGGGATAGACCAGCACCGTGCCGGCCAGGGGCATCAGCTTGTCGCGCAGCGAGTGGTACATCTGCCGGGCCAGCTCCTCGCGCTTGGCCGTCATGTTGCCGGCTTTTTCGCGCAGGTCGGGCCGGCCCACATCCCCGATGAACAGCGTGTCGCCGGTAAACACGGCTTCGTCTTTGCCCTCGCGGCTCACGACGATGCTGATGGAGTCGGGCGAGTGGCCCGGCGTATTCAGGGCGCGAAAGGTCAGTTTGCCCACCATGAAGGACTGGCCTTCATCGAAAGCTTCGTGGGTATAATCAGCTCCCAGCAGCTTGCTCACGCGGATGGTGGCTCCGGTGGTCTGGGCTATTTCCAGGTGGCTGCTCACAAAGTCAGCGTGGGGGTGGGTTTCGATAACGCTGACGATTTTCGCGTCGTTGGCCTGAGCATAGTCGTAATAGGGCTGCGGGTCGCGGGCGGGGTCGATGAGCACGATTTCGCGGGCGCACTCGCTGAGAATGGCGTAGGAGAAATGGGCTAGGCCCTTGTCTTCAAACTGTTCGATTTTCATGGTTGGAAGCGGTTAGCAGGTGAGTGGATGGGGGAAATGCGCTGAAGCAGCAAACGGGAAGTAGCTGGTTAAGGGTCAGATGATTAGTGCGAAAACACCAGTTCGCGCAGCAGAATGAACGTGCCCATAGCCAAGGTAAACCAGCCAAATGCCGGCTTGAGCTTGGCGCCCGGGATAAAGCGGGCTAGGTACGTGCCCAGCACGATGCCCGCCAGGGCAAAGGCCAGGAAGCCGAGCAGGAACGTCCAGGCAATGGGGGTGCCGGCGCTCAGGTCGCCGGTAAAGCCAATCAGGGAATTCAGGGCAATGATGGCAAGGGAGGTACCCACAGCCAGCTTCATGGGCAGGCGGGCGCCCAACACCAGGGCTGGAATAATCAGGAAGCCGCCGCCGGCCCCCACGAAGCCCGTGAGCGTGCCCACCACCAGGCCGATACCTAAGATTAGTGGGTAATTAAAGGTATGCTTGTGGTGCAGCTCCTCGTCGAGAACCTCCTCGGCCTGCTTGCTGCGGATCATCGACGTAGCGGCCACGACCATGAGCACGGCAAAGGCCACCAGCACCAACAGGTCCTTGGTGAAGACAATGCTGCCCAGGGTAAAGAGCTCGTGCGGGATGGCGGGCATCAGCAGCTTGCGCACCGCAAACACGGCCAGCAGGGAGGGAATCAAAAAGACAATGGCCGTCTTCAATGACACCAGCCCCTTGCGGAAATAGCCCGAGGCGCCCACCACGGAGGTAGAGCCGACCACAAACAAGGAGTACGCCGTACTCAGCACCGGGCTTACGCCCATCAGGTACACCAGTACCGGCACGGTGAGGATGGAGCCGCCCCCGCCCATGATGCCCAGGGAAAGACCGATGAATATAGCCGCGAAGTAGCCGACGATGTGCAACATGGATGAACGGGTGAACGTATGTAGTTATGAAAATTTGTTCATGCGTTTTAGCAAAAAAAAGGCCGGTCCCCTTACAGGAACGTGCAGCCGGCCAGGCACTGAATCACGTCGACCACTTCGCGCATCTTCAGTGCGTAGAAGATGTTTTTGCCGTCGCGGTGGCTGCTCAGAATACCTTTCAGCTTCATGCCCGTCAGGTGGTGGGAAAGCAGGCTTTGCTCCACATTCAGCTTTTCGCTGATGTCCGTGACGGAAAGACTTTCCTGATTAGCCAGCAGTTGCACGATGGCAATGCGGGTCGGGTGGGCCGTGGTTTTGAGAATGAAGGCCACCTTCTCCATCTTTTCAGTGGTCAGGTTCAGATCGGCGGAGGTGGTAGTCGGTGTCATAAGGTGCTGCAAATGTATGATCATTTGTTCATGTATACAAGTTTGTTCTATCTTTTAGTTCAAAAAATATCCCCTATTCATACATGCCTCTTTGAAGGAGCGCATTGCTGTGTGTTATAACCGTTTTTGAAGCTACGATTTAGTGCTTTCCTTTACCAGATTAAAGCTTCCGGGGCATCTTGAAACAGCTTAGCAGCCTGAGGCATGGTTAGCTGTTGTCGTTGTAGCTCCTGCCAAACAGCAGGGTGCGGATGGGTGCGAATAGCCCTGCGAAGACTTGCCATAATCCGAGCCCGCTGCCCGCGAAAGGGTTGGTTGAGGTCGACTACGTGCGGCTCGTTTACGGCGGCGGCAAGTTGGGCCAGCGTCGTAGTCAGTTTGACCTCCACGTATTCGCGCAACAGGCCAATGAAATGCCGATGGGCAATCCGCCGCGCTTTTGAGAGCTCAGCCCGAAAGTTGAGTTGAAGCAACTCTATCGTGTAGTCGGCTCGTTTCTGGTCGCGGGTGCTCAGTTGCGAGGCCTGCGCGAAGGCGCAACCAGCCTGAAAATCAATTATTAGCCAATCCAGCGGATTTTCAACCAACGGATTTAGCAGTACGGCGTCTGTAGATCCTACTGGGCCCGCTACCTGGGGAGTGAGATGCAGCACATGGCTGGAGCCAGCTGGATTAAACACGGCAAAGCCATTGCGCTTAAAGCTGGTGTTACATGTTTTGCAGGCCAGTAAATAATTGTCCCACACGAACGTGCGTTGCGGAAACCACGATTTCGGGTAAATATGCTCAATATCCTCCCCTTCGCTGTATTCGCAGTAGCTGCAGGCTTGTGTACTTATCGTAAGCGCCCGGAGCTGCTGCTTGATTTCGGCAAAGGCGTGCTTCCCACTTTGGCCACTTTCCTTGCTCTTCCACCGGGTTTGCGCTTTCGCCACCTGAGCCGCAAACGTAGGCTCGTTGTCTACTACCTTTTGTTGCCGTGCCAGCTCCGTTTGGGTGGCAGTGGAAAGCACTTTGCGCCGTGCTTTCTTAGAAGGCAAATGTATCATCCGTCGTAAAAATCTGGCGTAGCTGATACATTTCTGCCTCGTCGGCCTTGTTTAGCTTGCCGTAGGCGTATAAGCGGTTCAAATGAATGAGGCGTGTTAATTTCTCTTGAGCTTCAGGTGATTGCGTAATATTTTCACCAAAAGCATCGGTAGCGTAAGCATCCAAGATATTGCCGTATATCAGCCGGTCTCGCTCCAAGCCAGTTACTTCACCTGATGACTCTTCCTCGCCCGGTGCCACCAGCCGGTAGATGCTGCCTTGCGCCGCTGCCCTGCAGATCAGTGGGCTGTGCGTGGTGACGATAAACTGCATGCGCGGAAAATACTGGAGAAACCATTGTCCGATGCGGGTTTGCCAGGTCGGATGCAGGTGTGCATCTATCTCATCAATGACTACGACACCGGGCAGGCCAATCTCCAACTTATCCGGCCGGTTTTTGGCAAGTTGGTGAAACACCTGCTTGTAGCCGTATACACGCACCAATTGGCGTATCAATTCAAAAGTCAGGCTGAGCACGGAACGGTATCCATCACTGAGTTGCGTGACGGGCACTGGATTGCCATTGCCATCCAGAAAAATCGGCCCCCCAGTTTCGATGCGGTCTAGCCGAGTGCCGTGGGGCAATAGGCCACTATCGTTTACAAAGCGCTTCAGGTAATCCAGCGTATGGCTGGCCTCCGATGATTGGTTATCAGCCTCCTGTTGCTTCAAACGCTGATAATCTAATTCGCGCAGCCATTCCAACGCCTCCGTTAAAGCAACATCCTCGCCGAAAGCACTTAAGTGGGCACCGACTTTAGGGGAGGAATAAAAGAGTTTGGCCCATTCAGGGTTGCCGCCTGTGAACCGTCGGAAAGGTCCATAAGCAACCGAAAACCAGCCGGCATAATCTCCCCAAATTTCTTTGCGCGGCTTGCGTGAACGAGCACTATCAATGTTGCTGCTCAAGACCACTACCGAATGAGGCGAGGCAAAGTCGGGGCTGAAGCCACCCACCCGTTCACGGCTGAAATCAATTTCGATGGGGAAGGGCTTATCGGAAGCAGCCACTGAAGCCTTACGGGTATCGACAGCCTTGTCCCATTCCGGATCGGCAACAATGTGTAACCGCACGTGTCCGGTGGTGTGCTGTGCCGCTAGCCATTCGTCCCATGAAAGCCGCAGTGCCATGGCTTTTTCCGGGCCGATCAGCGCCAGTGCAATGGCGCGTACCACCGAAGATTTGCCGGTCCCGTTGTCGCCAATGATAACGTGCCATCCGGCCGGTTTAGCAAACCGCATCTTCAGACTATCAATGGCCCGAATGTGTGCTATGTCAATGGAGTGGATGTACATCGTTAAGTGGGTTGGGCTAGCTGATGACTTGTGCGTAGGTGTAACTGGCTAAAAAAGGTATTGCGCTTAGATGATACTGGGGTAGGCTAAAGCTGCAAGTTTAGCCTAAAAGTTAGACTAAACTTGCAAGTGAGCAGACAGGCGCTACATAACCATATAAAATAGGATCGGTAACCGGCTATGCGTCGTTCCGTGGCTTATTTGTTACTTGATGTGTTAGGCTAGCGGCATAGTTTGTGCAGCCCCGTCTGCAACCATCGCGTTAGCCGGTGTGCCTTTTGACCGGGTAGCGTTCCGGCAAAAGTGTGCACCTTTGCACTTGCTACCATTACCTATGCACCGTTTGCTGACCCATTTGCTGTTGCTGCTCTATGCGGGTGTTTACCTGCATTGCCAGCCGCTGCCTGCCCGGGTCCCCGCAACGACCACTGGGCTGGGTAGCCCGCAGGAGCAGTCCCAAACTGGCCTGTGCAAAAAGAAGCTGCAGACGGTACAGGCCGATCCGCAGGCCGACCACGCACCAGTAGTAAAAGCCAAGCTGCTACCGCTGGATCTGGCGCTGAGTGGTGATTTCCCGGCCCTGTATTTCGGGCTGCTGTTCCCGGCCGACGAGCCGACCCTGAATCCCGCCCGTGGCCCGAATGCCTGCCCCGAGCACTCGTTTGCCAACCACCCCAACAAGGCTCCGCCCATTCGCTTTTCTTAGGAAAACGCGTCGTGGAGCCGGGTGTGTACCCGGTTAATTGCCCCGTTCGTGGGGGCGATAACCGGGTTTTTTATGCCCCGACCAGCCCGCCGCCTCATGCGGCCGCCTTAACCTTGGTTATCGGGTAGTCCCGCCTTTTCCTGAGAGCCCCAGCAAATCTGCCTAGTAACTGGCTGGCTACGTCCCTGTGCGCCCGGCCCGGATTTCTGTCCTGACTTCTCTCAGCCCATGTTTTTCCCTTTTGTACCTCCTGTCCGGCGGCTGCCGGCAGGTAGTGCCTGGCTACTCGTCGCCCTGCTGCTGGCGGGCCCAGCAAGCCAGGCACAACAGCGCCCGGTTCATCCGGCCGCCGGCCGGCCACTTTCCCTGAACGAAGCCCTGGATCTGGCCCGCACCCAGGCCCCGCACCTGCAAGCTAAAGCCTACCAGGTGCAGGCCGCCGAGGCCGATATTGCCCAGACCAAAACCCAGCGCCTGCCCTCCGTGCGCTTGAGCGGGCAGGTGAGCTACGGCTCTACCAACGCCGTGGCCGGCACCATGCTGCCCGTGGGCACTATCATTCCCAGCAGCGGCTCACTAAGCGGGGTCAATTCCTACAACGCCGTGTTCGGTAGCATGGGCACGGCCCTCATGGAGTGGAGCCCGGTCACCTTTGGGCAGTACCCGGCCCAGCGGGCCCGCGCCGAAGCGGCCCGCGACTACGCCCAGGCCGACGCCGACAACGAGCTGTTCACCCAGCAGCTGCGCGTGGCCCAGACCTACCTCGACTTGCTGGCTACGCAAAGCCTGCGCCAGGTGCGCGAGCAGGATGTGCGCCGGGTATCCATACTCAAAAAGACCATTACCCGGCTGGCGCTGCATGGTCTGCGCCCCGGCGTGGACAGCACCCTGGCCCGCGCGGCCGAGGCCCAGTCGAAGCTGGCCCTGGTAAGTGCCCAGGAACAGGAAGCCGACCGCCAGGCCCGCCTTTCCACGCTGCTGGGCCAGCCCGGTGCTACCTGGCAGCCCGATACGCTCTACAACCGAACCCTGCCGCCCGCGCTGGTGCCGCCCACGGCCACGCACCCCACGCTGGGCCTGCAGCAGCGGGCCGTGGACCTGGGCCAAGCCCGCGAAACGGTCATTCGCCGTCAGTACCGCCCCCGACTTTCCCTGCTGGGCGCCACCTGGGGTCGGGGCTCCGGCCTGGGCTCCAACGGCCAGACCGACTATGGACTGGCCGGGGCCGCGCCCACCCGCTTCAACTACGCCGTGGGCGTGGGCGTGGTGTTCGACCTGCTCGACTGGCCCCGCGTGCAGGCCCAGGCCAAGGCCGAAAACCTGCGCACCCAGGGTCTGCAAGCGGAATACCGGCAGCAGCAGCTGGAACTCAGCAACCAGGCCACTTTAGCTAACCAGCGCCTGCAGCTGGCCGCCGAGCGCGCCCGGCAGGCACCCTTGCAGCTTGCGGCCGCCCGCCAGGCGTACCGCCAGAAGCTGGCCCTGTACAACTCCGGATTGGCCACCGTGGTCGACGTGACGCAGGCCCTCTATGGGCTGCAGCAGGCCGAGCAGGACCAGGTGCTCACGGCCAACGCCGCCTGGCAGGCCGTGCTGCTGCAAACCGCCGCCGCCGGCGACTTCTCCTTCTTTTTCACCCCCGTAACGCCCTAGCCGCATGTACGAACTCATCCGGTCGGCCCTGCAGCGGCCCCTCACCGTGGTGGTGGCCATGCTGGCCATCCTCTTTTTCGCCTTCGCCGCCGTGCGCGACATTGCCGTGGATATCTTCCCCAGCATGGACGTGCCGGCCATCTACGTGGCCGAGCCCTACGGCGGGCTCTCGCCCGAGCAGCTGGACGGCTTCATGGCCAACCAGTTCCAGAATAACTTCCTGTTCGTGTCCGGGGTCAAGAAGATCGAAACCAAAAGCATTCAGGGCCTAACTCTGATCAAGCTCTCCTTTTACCCCGGCACCGACATGGCCCAGGCCGCGGCCGAGGTGGCTACTCAGGTCTCGCGGGCCACGGCGTTTATGCCGCTGGGCACGCTGCCCCCGCAGGTGGTGCGCTTCGATGCCAGCTCGCTGCCGGTGGGTCAGTTGGTGCTCGAAAGCGAGAAAAGCTCCCTGACCCAGCTCCAGGATCTGGCCGCCAGCCGCATCCGGCCCATGTTTACCACCATTCCGGGCGTCACCTCCACGGCCCCGTTCGGCGGCAACATCCGCACCATCGTGGTAAAGGCCGACCCGGCCAAGCTGCGCGGTTACCAGCTCACGCCCGACGACGTGGTGAAGGCCATCGTCAGCAGCAACCAGCCCTCGGCGGCCGGCAACGTGAAGATGGGCGACGTGGCCTACATGGCCCCGGTCAATTCGCTGATTGAACACCCCGCCGACTTTCTGGATGTGCCCCTGCGCACTGGCGCGGGCCCCGGCGTGTACCTGCGCGACGTAGCCTCGGTGGAAGACGCCGCCGACGTGACCACCGGCTACGCCGTCATCAACGGCAAGCGCGCCATTTATATGCCCGTCATCAAAAAGGCCGACGCCTCCACCCTCAAAGTGGTGCAGCAGGTCAAGGACAAGCTGCCCACCCTGCGGGCCCTGCTGCCCGAGGACGTGAAGCTCAGCTACGCCTTCGACCAAAGCACCTACGTGGCCAACTCGCTCAAAAGCCTCGTCACGGAGGGCGTCCTGGGCGCGGTGCTCACCGGCCTGATGGTGCTCTTATTTCTGCGCGACTGGCGCAGCGTGGTGATTGTGATAACCACCATTCCGCTCTCGGTCCTGTCGGCCGTGATTCTGCTCAAGCTCTTTGGCCAGACGCTTAATATCATGACGCTGTCGGGGCTGGCGCTGGCCATTGGCGTGCTGGTGGACGAGGCCACGGTGACGATTGAAAACATTCACCAGCACCTGGAGCGCGGCAAACCCAAGGCCCAAGCCATCTGGGACGCGGCCCGCGAAATTGCTCTACCCAAGCTGCTGATTCTGCTCTGCATCCTGGCCGTCTTTGCGCCCGCCCTCATCATGGAAGGCGTGCCGCGTGCCATGTTCCTGCCCCTGTCGCTGGCCGTGGGCTTTGCCATGGTGGCCTCGTTCCTGCTCTCGCAGACGCTGGTGCCGGTGATGGCCAACTGGCTGATGAAAGACCATGCGCCAGCTGCTGGCCACGACCACGACGAAGCGCCTGAAAAACCCGGCTTCTTCGCCCGCTTCCAGGCCGGCTACCAGCGCCTGCTCACGCGGACCCAGGGCCGGCAGAGCGGCGTGGTGCTGGGCTACTTGGCCTTGTCACTCGTGGTAGTAGGAGCGGGGTTTGCCGTCATCGGCACCGACATCTTTCCCCAAGCCAACAGCGGGCAGTTCCAGCTGCGGCTGCGCGAGAAGGTGGGCACCCGCCTGGAAAAATCCGAGCAGACGGTAGCGGCGGTGCAGGCCATTATCAACAAAGAAGTCGGCCCCGACAACGTGGAAATCAGCTCCACCTTCGTGGGCACCCAGCCGGCCAGCTTCGCCGTCAACTCGGTTTTCGTCTTCACCACCGGCCCCCACGAGGCCCTGATGCAGGTAGCCCTGAAAGAGGGCGTGCACGTGAACCTAAGCCAGCTTAAAGAGCGCCTGCGCCGGCGTATCCATGAAGCGAAGCCGGGCTTACAACTGAGCTTCGAACCGATTGAGCTGGTGGAAAAGGTGATGAGCGACGGCGCGCCCACGCCCATCCAGGTGAACGTGGGGGGCAAAAACCTGAAGGAAGCCGCCGGCCATGCCCGCAAGGTGCTGGCGCAGCTCCGGCAGATTCCCTACCTGCGCGACGTGCAGATTGCCCAGCCCCTGCAGTACCCGGCTTTGCGCATCGACGTGGACCGGGAACGGGCCGCCCAGTTTGGCCTCACCAGCCAGGAAATCACCCAGTCGGTGGTGGCGGCCACCTCGTCCTCGCGCTTTACGAGCAAAAACCTCTGGCTCGACCCCAAGTCCGGCCTGGGCTACCAGGTGCAGGTGCAGCTGCCCGAAGACCAGCTCACCCAGTTGCAGGATCTGGAGGCGCTGCCCGTCAAGGCCGGGCAGGCCCGCCCCACCATCGGGGAGGTGGCCACGGTGTCGGCGCGCATGATGCCCGGCCAGATTGACCGCCAAGGTCCTTACCGGCTGGTCAGCATCACGGCCAACGTGCAGGGCCGGGACCTGGGCACCGCCGCGCAAGCTGTGCGTAAGGCGCTCAAGCAAGTCGGCGAACCCCCGCGCGGGGTAGTAGCCAACCTGGTAGGCCAGCCCCAGCTGCTGGAAGACACCATGAGCAGCCTGCAGACCGGGCTGGGCATGGCTATCGTGGTCATTTTCCTGCTGCTGGCCGCTAACTTCCAGTCGTTCCGCCTCTCGCTGGTGGTGCTGTCGGTGGTGCCGGCCGTGGTGGCGGGTTCCCTGCTCATGCTGCTGGCCACCGGGGCCACGCTCAACCTGCAGTCCTACATGGGCATGATCATGAGCGTGGGCGTGTCGGTGGCCAATGCCATCCTGCTCATCACCAGCGCCGACCACCTGCGCCACGAGCACCGCGACGTGCCCCTGGCCGCCCGTTTGGCCGCCGATACCCGCATCCGGCCCATCCTGATGACCAGCATTGCCATGATTGCCGGCATGTTGCCCATGGCCTCGGGCCTGGGCGAGGGCGGCGACCAGATTGCCCCGCTGGGCCAGGCCGTCATCGGCGGGCTGATTGCCTCCACGCTGGCCTCGCTGCTGGTACTGCCCCACGTGTTCGGTTGGGCCATGCGCCGGGTGGGCTACGAGTCCGGCTCCCTGCTCCCCACCCGCACCCGGCAGGCTGCCTAATCTTCTCCTTCTTTTCCTACTGAGTCTCTCTCTATGAATGCCTTCCTGAAATTGATTGCCCGTTCACCCCGATATACTTCCCTGCTGGCGGCGGCTCTGCTGCTGAGCGGCGTGCTGGGCAGCTGCTCGTCCGGCGCTTCGGAACCCGCGGCCGAAAAACCCACGCCGGCTGCGCCGGCCACCGTAACTACCTTTCGGCTGACTAATGCCCCGGCCGTGCGCCGGCTGCGGTTGCCCGCTGAGCTCAAGCCTTACGAGCAGGTTGACCTCTTTCCCCGCGTGGGCGCTTTCGTGCAGCGGGTGCTGGTGGACCGCGGCTCACGGGTGACCAAAGGTCAGACCCTGGCTGTGCTCGAAGCCCCGGAACTGGCCGCCCAACTCTCCCGGGCCCGCTCGCGCTGGCAGGCCGCGCAGGCCAAGCTTTCCGGCACCCGGGCCAGCTACGAGCGCCTGCTGCGCACCAGCCAGGAGCCGGGCACCATCTCGCCCAATGACCTAGAGCGCGCCCGCGCCGAGATGCAGGCCGACCAAGCCAATGTGCAGGCTGCGCAGTCTGAGTTGCAGGCTAGCCGGGAGCTCAGCAACTACCTGGTAGTGCGCGCCCCCTTTAGCGGCACTATTACGGCCCGCAACGTGTCGGCCGGGGCCCTGGTGGGACCGGGCGGGGGCCAGCCGTCGGCACCCATGTTCTCGCTGGAAAACAGCCGCACCCTGCGCCTGGAAGTGGCCGTGCCCGAGGCCGCGGCCGGCCAGTGGCTGCAGCCCGGCGCTGCGGTGCCCTTCACGGTGCCGGCCTTTCCCGGCCAGACTTTCACCGGCGTGTTCCGCCGCAACGCCAGCCGCCTGAGCCAGACGGTGCGCTCGGAGCTGGTGGAGATGGACGTGCCCAACCCCGACGGCCGCCTGAAAGCGGGCATGTACGCCCAAGTATTGGTGGCGCTGCCCACCGATGCGAAAGCCGTAGCGGTGCCGACCTCGGCCGTGTTTGCCACACCGGACGCGCCCAAGCAGGCCCAGGTGGTGCGCGTACGGCAGGACCGGGCCCAGTGGGTGCCCGTGCGCAAGGGCCAGCTGTTGAGCCGCGACACGGTGGTGGTGTTCGGCCCACTGGCGCCCGGCGATGAACTGGTGCGGGAAGCCGCGGAGCAGGTGGCCGATGGGCAGCCCGTCACGGTTGCCAAGGGCAAGCCCGCCGGAGTCTGATATATGAACGTTTTTTCATTTGTTTGCTGTTGTTGACGTAAATCCCCTGACCATGAATCGTAAAAATCTGCTCCAGTGGCTGCCCCTGGCCCTGTTTGCCCTCGTATTGTTCACCCCATTGCGCACGCCGGTGCTGGGTGGCATTCAGCGCGGCCTGCTGGCCACGGGCCTGTGGAAAGCGGACGTGCCAGCCCCAGCGGCGGCCCCCGTTGCCACGCCCGTTTCATCCACTAGCGGTAGCGTTTATCCCCATAATTTGCCGCTACTGACCCTCGACGGCAAGCACGTCAACCTAAGTGACTTGAAAGGCAAAGTGGTGTTTGTGAACCTGTGGGCCAGTTGGTGTCCACCCTGCGTGGCCGAAATGCCCGGCATTCACGCCCTCTACAAGAAGATGGACCCCAAGAAGGTGGCTTTCGTGATGATTTCGCTCGACGAGAACCCCGCCAAGGCCCAGGCCATGCTCAAGCGCCAGGGCTACACCTTCCCGGTGTACTTTCCCGCCGGCCCCCTCGTACCGCCATTTGATTCTAACTCGATTCCTTCCACAGTCATCCTGGACCCGGACGGCCAAGTAGCCGCTCGCCACGACGGCATGGCCGAGTACGACACGCCGGAGTTCAAGGCTGCGCTGGATAACCTAGCCGCCGGCAGCCACAAGTAAGCAATCCTAGGTGCCGGCCCAGGGGGCCCTGGGCCGGCACCTAATCTTCGTCGTGTTCGGCTTCGGCGGGCTGCACGAAGCCGGGGCGGGCTTCGGGGTGCATGATCTGGCCGCCCAAGTTACCGGTGCGAGCCAGCAAGCCGAAGCTGACTATTGCCCCGGCCAGCGTGAGGTAGGTAAACAGCGGGGCGCGGGCGGCGGTGCGGCGCCGAGCCAGTAGGCTGACTAGGGCCAGCGCGCCGGTGGCTTCCATTACCCAGAGGCTCAACTCGGCGGCTTCTTCGTGCTCATGAATCAGAGCGTGCGTTACGCCGGGGCGGTCTTCCACCACTTCCTCCGCGCCTTCTCCTGTGAGCTGGGTGGGAATGGTGAGCAGGGCCGCGACGACCAGCGCGACCAGGCCGGCGTTGATCAGCGTTTCCTGCCGCCGTACGACAGCCACCAGCAGCAGCAACAGGCCGAACAAACTGCCTAGGATGGGGGTGTGATTCAGCAGGAGGTGAAGGTGGGCACCATTCATAACAGAGGTTTGGGAGAAAAGGAGGGGAGCAGATACAGGTTGGATGTTTACGCGGGCGTGACGTTGAAGAAATGGCCGACCACGGCAGTAAGCCCCATGGCCAGTACGCCCCAGAACGTGACACGGGCGGCGGCTTTCAGCACGCTGGAGCCGCCCACGTAGGCCGCCAGCCCGCCTAGGGCCGCTAGAAATACCAGTGAAGTAATGGACACTGTCCAGGTCAGCTGCTGCACCGGCGACACCAGGATGACCAGTAGCGGCAGGGCCGCCCCTACCGTGAACGTGCCGGCCGAGGCCAGTGCGGCTTGCACGGGGTTCGCGGCGGCCGTTTCGGTGATGCCCAGCTCATCGCGGGCATGGGTGCCGAGCGCGTCGCGGGCCATGAGCTGCCTGGCCACTTCGTCCGCCAAGGATTGGGTCAGGCCCCGCTCCACGTAGATGGCGGCCAACTCGCGGTGTTCCGCCGCTGGGTCAGCGGCCAGTTCGGCCTTTTCCCGCGCCATGTCGGCCTGTTCGGTATCGGCCTGGGAGCTGACGGATACGTACTCGCCCGTGGCCATCGACATGGCCCCCGCCACCAGCCCGGCCACGCCCGCTACTAACACGGCCTCGCGCGAAGCGTTGGCGGCCGCGACGCCCACCACCAAGCTAGCGGTGGAGATGATGCCGTCGTTGGCCCCGAGCACGGCGGCGCGAAGCCAGCCAATGCGGTGGGTGCGGTGATTTTCGTCGTGGCGCATGCGGTAAGGGTGTTTAGGGAATAGGTTAATACGTTGGAATACTGCTCAACTGGTTATACGGCCGAGGTGCGGTGGCAGCTATAACCCAGGTTGTGCAGTAGTGCTACTGACTCGCGCACGCCGGCCTTCGCAGCTACTAAATCAGCGACGAGCCAGAAACGCGGCCACGCCCAATGCTACGGCCGCCGCCAGCCCAAACGGCAACGCCGGGCCACCCCACTGCCAGAGCAGGCCGGCGCTGGTGCTGGCGCCCAGTGCGGCCAGGCTGCTCAGACCCCCCAGTGTACCCAGTGCAGCGCCGGTATCAGCCGGCGCGCAGAGTGTGCTGACCCAGGCCTTGCTCACGCCCTCAGTGGCGGCCGCATAGAGGCCGTAGAGGGCAAAGAACCCGGCAAAGACCCAAGGTCCTTGCGCCAGGGCTACCCCGCCATATACCACCGCGAAGATTAGTAGGCCCCCCACCAGCAGGCGGCGCGGGCCGAGGCGGTCGGCCAGGTGCCCCAGGGGCCAGGCGCTGAGCACGTAGGTAAAGTTATAGAGTACGTAGAGGCCGATGACGCCGGTAGCCGATACCCCACGCTGGCGGGCCAACAGCAGCAGGAAGGCATCGGCGCTGTTGAAGAGGGCAAACACAAGTAGGGACCCTACCACCCGACGGTAGGCGGGCGGGGCCTGTCGCCAGTAGCGAAACGAGGCCCAAAAGGGCATCACCGGCCGGCCGGAAGGCACGGCCCGCCGTTCCCGAAGCGCGAAGGTGATACCAACGGCCAGCGCGCCTGGCAGAAAAGCCCACAAAAACAGCGGGCGGTACTGACCGGGGTGCGCGGCCAGCCAGGCCAGCGCGGCCAGGGGACCGAATACGGCCCCGAGCGTATCCATTGAGCGGTGGAACCCGAAGACCTTACCCCGGTCGGCAGGTGTGGTTTCGTCGGAGAGCAGCGCGTCGCGGGCGCCCGTGCGCAAGCCCTTGCCCAGGCGGTCGAGGGTGCGGGCCAGCAATACCCAAAGGGGAGTGGCCAGCACCGACAACATCGGCTTGGAGAAGGCACTCAACCCGTAACCCCACTGCACGAAGGGCACGCGGCGGCCCAGCCGGTCGCTCCACTGGCCGAAGTAGCCCTTGCTCAGGCCGGCCACGGCTTCGGCCAGTCCTTCAAGCAGACCGATGAAAAATACGGAGAAGCCAATGGACTGCAGATACAGCGGCATCACCGGGTAGAGCATCTCGCTGGCCAGATCGGTGAAGAGGCTAATGAGCGAGAGCAGCCAAACGGCGCGGGTAAGGTAAGTCATCGGCGTGGGTTACGAATGCAATAGTAACAAAAGGGAAAAAGCCAATCATTGTGCCATAAATAAGCTAAAAAAGCATTAATAAATAAGCTAAAAAAGCAACAATAAGAGGTGTATTTGCGTTTAATAAGTATAAGCAACGCACCTAAAACAGCTTGATAATCATGGTGTCAACGCCCATTTCCCCTGCTTGTGCGCTCCTGGTTTCCTCAGCCCGTCGGAACCTGCGCGAAGTGCTCAACCATCCCGCCTTTAGCCCGGAGCGCCGCCAGAAGGCCGAGCCGCTGATCAGTGCCTGCACCGATGCGGCCCAACTGCTGCGCTGGAAGCTGCTGGCCCTGCAGGAAAGCGAAGCCTGGGAAGATGCCCAATTGGCCCGCGAGGCCCAGGAGCTAGGCCCGGCTGCTCATCCTGATTACCTCTACTAACGCTTTTCTCACCATTTACCCCGCCTTTGGTTTATGAAAAATGCCCCCGCTGCCGCCCCCCGCGCCGATGTGTATGATATCATCACCAACCGGATTATCCTGGCTTTAGAATGCGGCGTAGCCCCGTGGAAACAGTCGTGGAACGCTGCCCACGGCGCGCCCCGCAACTACCGCAGCAAGCACGTGTATCAGGGCATCAACGCCCTGCTGCTGGCCATGCTCCAGCACGAGCAGCCCTATTACCTGACCTACAACCAGGCCCGCGAGCTGGGCGGCCAGGTGCGCAAGGGCGAAAAAGGAATGCCCGTGGTGTTCTTCAAGGTATCGAAGAAAGAGGATGCGCAGGGCAAAGAAAAGAAGGTGGCCATTCTGCAGTATTCCACCGTGTTCAACATTGCCCAGATTGACGGCGTGGAGTGGAAGCTGCCCGAGCCGGTGCAGCGCGAACATACCCCCCAGCAGGCCGCCGAGCAGATTGTGGCCGGCTACGCCGGTGGCCCCCGCATCTGTTACGCCGGCAGTGAGCCCCACTACCGCACCAGCACCGACACCGTGACTGTACCCGAGCCAGCGAACTTCCACACGTCCGAGGATTTTTATACTACCCTGTTTCACGAGTTGGCCCATTCCACCGGCCACGCCAAGCGTCTCGACCGGGCCACGCTCACGGAAAAGGCCGCTTTCGGTAGCGAAACCTACGCCAAGGAAGAACTAGTGGCCGAGTTGGGCGCCGCCTTCCTCAGCAACGCCGCCGGCCTGAATCTGGCCGTGACCGAGCCCAGCACCGCCGCCTACCTGGCCAACTGGCTGCAGGCCCTGCGCAATGATAAGCGCCTGATTATTTCCGCCGCCAGCCAGGCTCAGAAGGCTGCTAACCACATTCTGGGCATTGTGCCCAGCTACGAGGCCGACAGCGCCGAAGCCCTGCCCGAAGCGGCCTAGTGGGGGAGAGGGTACCGGCTGGCAACCGTCAGCCGGTGCCCCGGCGCGCCAACAAAAGGAAAACACCCAGCCCCGAAGCCAGCGGCCCCAAGCTCCGCTGTTTCATCAGTCACCACTTACTGCCTCATCATGTCCAGTTCTTCCGCTTCCGTCGTCCGTCAGCCTACCCTTAGCCCTACCGCCTGGATAGGGGAGCCGCAAGCCTGCCCGGCGTGGGTAGGGTTTCCCCGCCTGGCGGGCTTCCCGGCCGTGCTGCAGTGGTCCGGCCGCGGCCAGGTGCCAGCCATCGGTGACCGTATGCACATCTACCTGAACAGCTTCGGGCCGGCCGAGGTCAAAGCCTACTTTCATGCCGAGGGCTTTCTGGGCGTGGTGTGCGCCCCCGAGGTACTACCTGCCTGGTTTCAGCGGCAGTGCCCCGGCGTCACGCTGGGCCACTGCTTCGGCCGGGAGTTGGAGCCCTACCAGCCCGCGCCGGCGCCGGTCGTTGGCAGCCCCGAAGACTGGATACCCGACTATCCGCCGCAGGATGAAGAGTAGGCTGGGGCTAAGTGCCGCCCTCGGGCGGCACCGACCAGACGCTCCGGGCCAGGAGTATGGCTTTTTCCCTTTTGTTGCCATTGCGACGAGCCAGCGCGTGGCCCAAGCCACTTAACGTAGGCCCACCATCTTGAGAAACAGCCCACCTGGGTTCTTGTCGGCCTTCACTTTACCGGTTTTGTGCTTGTAGCAAAAAGAAAAGAGAGCATTTAGCTTCTTGGCGTCCCCGAGAATCTGGCTGACCAGCTTGGGGTCCCGGATTTCCAGCTCCTCCAGGTTCAGCAGGGCCCGGCGCTGCTTTTCTTCTTCAGCGCCGTCCTCGAAGGGAATCGGCAGCTGCTGGGGCACCTGGCCGTTGACGAAGAAGCGGATGCTGTGGAAGGAGCGGCCCTTCTTGATCAACTCGTAGTTGATGCGCAAGTCGGTGTGCTCGTTGATTTGGGTGGTGGCCACGTCGAGCACGTACTTCTGCAGGGCCGAAATCTTCTCGTACTGCTCCGGCTCGTGGCCCTTTGGGTCCTTGAGCGAGAGCATGATCTTAAACTCGTCAAGCGTGAAGGTTTTCGTTTCCCCGATGTCCTTCCACTGCGAGGCAATCTGGTAGATGCGCTTGGCGTACTTGCTCGATAAACTGAAAACCGACTGCAGGCGGTAGGAGGTGAAGTTGTTTTTCAGGTCAATCAGGTAGCGCCGCATGCGCTCCGAAATTTCCAGCTCGATGATGCCCTCGCCCTTCACGTACAGCGCCGAGGCCAGCAAACCTACCTGCAGCACGTGCTTGTTGTCCTCAATTACGTACTCGCGGCTGCGCAGATTGGAGGTGGCCTCCAACAGGCGCTGGTAGTTCCAGGAGCGCCCCGTCATCTGCTCCAATTCCTTTACCCGGATGCGGTAGATAGTGCCTGGCTTGTCCTCCTTGCGCAGCACTGAGAGCAGCGAGAAGACAATATCCATCTCGACAGCGCTCATTTCGTAGCGCGCGGTGGTAATGGCGTTATGCTGCCGGATTTCTACCCCCGTGGAGGGGGTGCTGCCTGTAACGGGGGTACTCATGCTAGTGGGAATAGGTAGAGCGTATGATCAAAGATAAGGGAGTTACAGATATTAAAGTAAGCCTTCCCTAAAGCTCTATCCTTTCGCTTACAAAACCTATCCGTTGGACTTACCATCCCTATCCTTTCGCTTACCATTCCTATCCCTTCGCTTACAAAACCTATCCGTTTGACTTACCATCCCTATCCTTTCGCTTACCATTCCTATCCTTTAAATGGCATAAAAACCCGAAAAGTCAGTGACTTACGAGCTCTGCAAATAGAGTAAATACTTGACAAATAAAAAAAACTCACAAATTTGTTGATGACGTTCGAACGAAAGACTTTTAAAGGGTACAAAACGCTGGAACGGGACAAGAAAACAACAAAGGGGGGGAGTATAAGCTAGCATAAAAGCGTTGTACTATTTCAAGAAATTTTATACTTTTATTTACTTTATTAGCCTTCCAGGCAGGCTGAGGCGACTTACAAGATTACGACTCCCTTTTTTCTTAGGCTCCATTTACCTCTAAAAACCTGCCATGTCGAGCGGAGATTTGCCAAGTTTGTAAGCAGCTACCCGCACCACTGCTAAATCATCAGAAGTACCCTACACCCGAAAGGATAGAAATGATGAGCGGACGTGACCGACGCGGCCGAAAGGATAGAAATGGTAAGCCAGCGGGTATTGACTGATGGCTAAAGGATAGAAATGGTAAGCATTTACAGCGCCTGGAGGCTGTTTTTACTTTTTCGGAGGGTGATCTACGCAGCCCATCCCTGCAGAGTTAACTTACAAAACCTATCCTTTCCTTGACTGACCATATCACCCCGGCCCGATTTCCTAAACCGTTAGTCATAAGCGGTCCAAGGCTAGGAAGTTACCCTTTACAACTCGCCCAGCGGATAGCTGCTAAAAAGATTTTGGCCTTACTCAGCAGCCAGCAGAAAGCGCTATTGGATGACTTACCATTTCTATCCTTTTCACTAACCCGGAACTAACCGGCCGCTACTTCCACTGGCGTCAGCTGTGCCCACGAGGCCCATCCACCCGGTACTGAGTGACTGCCTTCGATGGCCACTCCAGCAAGACTAGCCAAACCACAGCTAAGAGCTGAGCCACTTTTAATAAGTGAATAACGAGGGGGAAAACCGGGAGACTGCCACTTTAAAGATGCAGTAAAAGCGCTTATAAATAAGCTAAAAAAGCAACTTTATTGACTATGCTGCTGTTTATTAATAACACCCCAATCCGTTCATAAACACCTGTCAGTCATGGATAAACCTACTCCTAATGATGGCCCTAAAATCGTTGAGGAAGCTTACATCATCCTGTTGCAGTTAGGAGGACGTCGGTTTCTCGCTATGACCGGGGCCAACCAACTACTGGCTGCCGGTCGCACGGCCGCCAACCCCAACCCCTGGCTGCGCATGAATCTGCGCCGCAATGAGGCCGGCGTGAATCGGCTGAAGATTACGCTGATGCCCACCGATACCTACACGGTCGAGTTCTACCACCAGCAGTTGGTCGACTGTGAGGCAGTTATTACTCGCAAGCAAACCTTCGACTTAGTGTATGGGGAGGACCTGCCGGGCCTGTTCACGTCGGTGACCGGCTATGATACCCACCTGTAATGGCCAAGTCAATGAAAGCCACCGAAGCCCCCACCATGTGCCATCCGGACTGGAACAGGTTCCGCAGCCGGGTAATTGCCGCCGTGACCGACGTGGAAGCCCAGATGCAGCAGCTGGGCAAGAGTCTGAACTACGAGGGTCTGACCTGCGAGGTAGCCCTGCGGCTCGGGCTGGCGATTGACACGCCGGACGATTTTGCCGTGCTCGAAAAGCTGGTGCGGGCCGTTCGCCCCATTGCCCAGGATGCTCTGCGCTGCACCCGGGAGGAGCAGGGCGGACAATTCGCCTTGCTGTTGTTGTAGCGGGACCAGCCGTAGAACTGGTATGCTGCTACCGAATTGGTCGTGAATTACGCCGGGCCGTAATAATGCCAATTTAGCAACCTTTTTTTACGGCATGAAAACTCCGAAGTCAACCCCGCCCAGCGTGCACGTGCATCCGTTGGAGCGCGAGCAGCTGCCCGTTGCCCCCGTTGCCTGTAGCTCACTGGCCGAGCTGATTCACTCGCTGGGTACCCGCAAAGAAGTAGCCGAAGCCTGGAAAGTAGTGCCGCGTACCTTGGCCTTGCGGATGCAGAAGCCCGAAACCGCTACCCTGGAGGAGCTGCAACGCCTGGCCGTGCTCGCCCGCCTCGACCTGCCCACGGTGTTTGAGCTGGCCTACTACCAAATGCAGCACCCCGTGGCCGTGCCGGCGCCGCAGCTGGGGCGCCCCAAGCAGCAGCATTAGGTTGCGGCCTGGCCCATAGAGGCACTTGCGGCGGGTGTCCGCGGAACCGTTCGCGTAGTCGTGGTGCATTTCGCGGCTAACTTTTTACCATTCGTCCTTTTTTCGCCCTGGGCCTGCCCGCAGCTGATAGCTTCGCAGTGTCCACCTGGTCGCGAAGGCACCAGAAATTGTAGACCGTCGGTCGGGTTTGGGTGCTGCACGAGCTGCTGCGGTGCCTACCCTGACCCACCTAATCCTGAACCCGCATGGAAGTTGAATGCCCGGTAGTAGCCCCGCTGCCCTTCCCCGACTTACAGCTGACCGTGTCCTATGCTGAAGCGCTTTGCTACGCGCAGGGGCGGTTGAAAATGCTGGGCAACGGGGGCTTGAAGCCCTTTTGCGCGGCGCATCAGCTTACGTACCCCAACATCATCAACCTGAAAAACGGCAAGCTCAAACGCGAGGAACCGCGCCTGCTCCAACGGCTGCTGGGTTGCCTGGCGGTACCCACCGAGCTGTTGCACTATCCGCTGGCCAGCAAGACACCGTGCTTTCTGCTGCCGGATGCCGAGGCCCTGGCCACGTTCCGCGACCAGCTACAGTTTCTGACCGCTCAGCAGTAGATCTAGCGGCTGGTTTCTTTCCCTTTTGTGGCCAATCACTCAAGTCAAAAAGCGCTTCCTGACAATCACAGGAGCCTTTTAGCAGGTAAATATGTTGTCATACTGAACCATTAGACTGAACCGATGACTCATCCCATCACCTTTTCCGAGCGGGAGGCTACCCCCGCTCAGCGGCAGGAACTCATCGATAAAGCCCGCGCCTGGAGTGTTGCGCAGGGGGCCGTACCCGGCCCGGCCGCCGAGGCAATGTACGCCCGGTACGTGGCCGGCGAGCTGACGCTGCAGGGCGTCACCGATGAGTTGAAAAGCTTTTACGCTAGTCAGGCGGAAGGCCCGCAAGATGCACCCGCCGCCCAGCCGCCTGCGGACATGCGCCCGGAGCAGCCGCTGCTGGACTAACGCCCCCGCGCTTTACAGCCCGTCTGGCCATCGGTCAGACGGGTTTTTTATCACGCAACCCTCTTGCCGTGGCTATTCAGGATGGATTTTACGACTCTACCCACCAGGTCATCTACAATCGGTTGGGAATAACCAATCAGGACCAGTTGCGCGAAGCGGAAGGAGCCTTGTCCATTCCCGCCCTGCTGCGCATCGTGGTAGGTGCCGTTGACCTACCGGGCCAGTTCGACGCCGCGCACCTCAAACGTATCCATCGGGAGCTGTTTCAGGACGTGTATCAGTGGGCGGGCCAGACGCGTGCCCAGGGACCAGACGGGCCGTTCCAAGGGCAGAAGCCGGCCTATGTGCTCAACCCCCGGGGTGATACAATGCGTTACGCCCCTTACCAGCAACTCGACCAGCGCCTGGATGCCATCGGCGCCCAGCTGCAGTTGGAAAACTATCTGCGCGGCTTGGCACCGGAGCAGTTTGCCCGGCGGGCGGCTTACTATTTCGACCAGTACAACCACGCGCACGCTTTTCGGGAAGGCAATGGGCGCACCATCCAGAGCGTGATGACTTTGCTGGGACGGCAGGCAGGTTACCAGGTCGAACTGAGCCCGGCGGCGGCCGCGCAACTCAACAACGCCCGCGACCTGGCCATCATCCGACCTTATGGGCCGGCCCAGCTGGATAAGAATCTGGAGCCGCTGGCGCTACTGCTGCGCACGGCCACCACGCCCCTAGCCGGCGCACAGGCCGTCCAGCTGCGCGATGTTAGCCAGGCCCGAACCTTAGCTGGCCCCACGCCCGACATGCAGCGCATGGAAGCACAGCGGGTGATGCAGAACAGCGCCTATGTCATCGGCGAGGCCTTACGGGATATTGACCGGGGCGATACTACCAGGGGAAACCAACTATTGCAGCAAATGACGCTGGTGCTGCATGAGCCGACTACGGCTGGCCAACACAGTCACGGTATTCAGCAAGCTGCATTGGAAGTGTCTAAGCACCCGGTGCTGCGGCATGAAGCACCGCTAATGCAACAGGCCATAGCTCTGGCCCAAAGCGTGCAGCAGTTGGTGCAGCTCGAACAGCTCACGCAAGCAAATTCCCACAAACCGACCATTCAGGTAGCACCTAAACGCCGGGCGCCGAAGCTGTAGAGGGGCCAGCTACCTATTTGACAAGCATGCTCCGTTCGTGGCGGAACAGTTTGCAGAGTACAGGGCTGTGCGCTACTCCCAGTCCCAGCGTTTACGGTTGATAACGGGCAGATCTTCTTTGAAGGCGCAGCGCTTGCAGTAAGTGGGGTCGCACTAGAGTAGGAACAGAAATTCCCGCTAAGCTGCCCTGCCTTCCAGCCTACAGCCGCACCACGGCGAGCAGCCCCGTGGCCCCACCAACAGCCCCGGCACCAACACGCGCCGGGTGGCCGACCGCCCGGCCCATTGCGCCACGCGCCGGAGCAGCGACGGCCGGGGCTCTGCCTCCAGGCGCAGACCCACGGAATCAGGTGGAGCAGGTGAATACAGCACCTGCCCCGCGCCGGGCACCGGCGTCAGCAGGCAGATGGCCCCGCCGACAGCGGGCCAGCAAAGACGAACAGGGAGCATAAAGTGGGGGGGGCAACCCCGGAAGATACATAAGGTAGTGGCACCGTTAGCCTACGCAAGTTGCGTTGTGCATCCGGTCCCTGCGTAGCGCATCCTCAAAAAGGGCCCCGCGCATTCCGGTTAGAAACCTCCGGCCTGGGTGTAGAGGATCCAGGCACCGACCGCCGCGTAGAAGCCTAGTCGGAGCAGTTTTCGGGTTGGGGTATGATGCACACACATACCCGCTCAACCACAAAGACAGCGGGCGTAGTTTCCTCCGTGTGCATAACCGCACGCAAGGTATCGCCGGGAAGGTGCTGAAGCCGCTGGACAGGGCTGCTAAAAGGCCACGCGCCCCGGGGCGGGTTGCACGGGCAACACCGCCACCGGGGCGCGATACGGGGTGCGGCAGTAACTACGAAGCTGCGGCTTCCCCCTGTTCATGTGTATGGAGGGGTTCTCGGTGGCCATGCTCGTGGGAATGGTGCAAGGCCGCTTCTTCCGCATGTTTAAGCGCATGCCCCGCAAAGCCGTAGGCTGTATAGCCGTGGTGAGCCGCCTGCTCGTGGTTGCCTTGCTGCAGGTGCTGCTGAGCAGCGCGGTGCTGCTGGGCAGCGTGCTCGAAGTAGTGAGCGGCCCTTTCGTGGGCCTCGATGATTTTCTGGTGTTCTTCGGGATGGTCAGCCATGGGTAGTAGAACTCAGGGGTGGATAGATGTGCTGTGCTTACGCGGCTACAAGCGAAATGGTTAAGGCTCCTAGCGAGCGACTCCTCTTAGTGAAACACCACTGGCGCGTACATCGGATTTATCGGCCGGCAGGAACGGGGTCCAGAATAAGCGCATCATAGTTGCCAACGCTATCCTGAGCGTAGAGCGTAAGCCGCTCCAGTTGTGCCCGCCTTGACAACCCCTGGCCCTGGTCGTTACGCAGACTGTCCAAGGAAAGCCGCCGGTGGGCGCCCGGGGCAAGGGTGCCCAACGCGGCCGCAAAGGCATCATTTACTTCCACTTGCGCGTGGTAGTACGTCGCGCGGGTGGGGTTATGGATCCGGATGGCTGTGCTGTCGAAGGCAACCTGCAAGCGGAGGGTCAGGCTATGCGAGCCCAGGTTGCCACAGCCGGGCAGCAGCAGCGCGGCTGCCATACAAGCTGCCAGACCGGCCAGGCCGATGAACCGATCAAAGGACAGATACCTTTTCATGCCGTATGAACTGAAAATGAGCAGTGCCCCGGCTAGTAGACGAAGGGGAACCGGAGCTAGGAGAACACCCGGGAAGGGGCGCGAAGCCGCCCGGGTAACGTTAATAATAGAGGCCATGGCCATGCCAGCCCCGCCGGGCGTTCCATTCCAACGCCGGGGCGGGCAGGTGCACGAGGCTGGCCACGTTGAACACGCGTCGTAGCACCTGGGAGCGTGTGGGCACCCGACGCAGGTCCACGTCCACCGACAGGTAATACTGGCGGTAGGCGCGCAGTCCGGCCGCCTGGTTGCGGGCCGGGTCGTTGTAGAGTAGCTGTTCGGCCCCGTAGCCGACTGCCGGCTGGAGCCAGCGCGGCCAGCGGCTGTCGGCCGGCAGCCACGCGCCCACGTCGGCACACACCCAATAGGTCTGGCCGTTGTAGTCCTTGAGCAAGCGCTCGGGCAGGTTACGGCCTAGTACGTCGGGGCGCAGAGCGGCGTAGGGGCTGCGGTGAAACGATACCTTGGGCATCAGCCGCACCTCGCCCCAGGCCAGCTGCTGGGTCAGCAGGCCCACCGACCCGGCCAGGTTGGCCGCCAGGTCGCCGGGCGAGGCGCCGTAGGCGGGAGAGCGGCCGTCCAGCAGCTCAATCGGGCTTTGCAGCAGAAATCCCACGAAGCCCCCGTACCAGCGGGAGCGGCGCTTGGCCAGCCCAGCCCAGCCCAGCAGGTCAACCGCGGCGCGGCTTTCGTGAAACGCGGTCCAGAAGTGGCCGGCTTTGTCCAGCTGCTTCCATTCGGGCCAGTCGTTAAACCAATGCAGCGGAACCCGCTCCCCGGTATACCAGCTTCGGCTCAGCAGGTACAGCCCCGTGGGATAGACCACTGCCACGCCGCCGGCCAGCACCGGCAACCGAGCGGCGTGACGACTGGAGTCGGCCAGACTGGGGACGTACTCGTTCTTTGGTCGGGGCACTTGGGCAGCGGCGGGGGCGGGCCATAGCAGGGCCGCGCTTAGCCAGGCCACGCTCAACAGGGGCCCACCTGCGGCCCGCCGCCACTCCGCCCTGCGGGGTAGGCGGGCAGTCAGGTTACAGCAGTACATCCTCCACGGGCTGCACGGGCACGGGCACCTGCTGTTCGCCCAGCATCTGGCGCAGGTCAATCTCGATGGTGCGACAGAGCGCCGTCATGGGCACGTCGTTCATGCGGTTCTCAAACGGATCCTCACTGATGTGGCCCACCAATTCCATGGTCACAAACACCCAGGACACCAGCACCGAGAACGGAATCGTCATCCAGTACTGCCCGTGGCCCAGCTTCTCGAACTCGGCCAGCAAGCCCAGGGGCAGCAGGGCAATAAAGAGCCAGACGAACGCAGCGCTGGAAAAGGCATACTGCCGGGGAAACGGGGTGTTCTTAATACGCTCGCAGCCACCCTGCAGATTGGTGAGCTCCCGCAGGTCTTCGGTAAGGGTGCGCTGCTGCAACTCGGTGTAGAGACCGGCTGCCTGGCGCAAGTCATGGGTCTGCCGCAGTAACAACTGGGCCGGCCGATTGGCTACTGCCCGCAAGTACACGGACTCGTCCGGGCCCAGGAAAGGGGCCACCTCCGCCTCCCACCGCTCAGGCTGGCGGCGCAGGTGCAGGCGCAGGGCATTCACCCAGGCCAGGTGCCGGTAGATCAGCCGCTGCTGTGCGGCCACTTGCGCCGGCGTCAGGGCCGGCCCCAATGGGTCGGTATTGCCCAGTACCAGCATCGCCCAGCTGCGGCTGCGGTTCACGATACCGCCCCACAGCTGGCGGGCCTCGGAAAACCGATTATAGGAGCTGCTGTTCTTGAAGCCCACGTAAAAGGAGACGGCCACGCCGAGGATGCTGATGAGCTGCCAGGGAATGTCCAGCCAGCGTACCTGCAGCGGCCCGTGCAATACGGCCAGCAGGGTATCGTAGCCAAGAAAAATCAGCACGTCTTTCCAGGAATAGGCCCAGATAACACGCCAGTGAATGTGCTTACGGATATACATGCGGTAACAGCGGGGTAAAACAACGAAGGATCATCAGGCCGTGAGCAAGCCACTGGCCGGAGAACTGGACGGCCCGCCGCCTCAGAGCAGTCCGGCCAGCAGGTTGATGGCCAGCGCCACGATGCTGGTATTGAAAGCAAAGGCCAACAGGCCGTGCAGCATCACCAGCCGCCGCAGACGGGCCGAGGACACGGCCACGTCGGCGGTCTGGGCGGTCATGCCCACGATGCAGGCGAAGTAGGCAAAGTCCCAGTACGAGGTGGGCGGCTCCCCGGGAAACTCCAGTCCCCCCAGCGTATCCGGCGGGTCGGTCGCGGGGTTTTCGCTGAAGTAGGCGTGGGCGTAGCGCAGAGCAAACACGGTGTGCACCAGCAGCCAGGCCCCGACCACTGCCCCGGCGGACAACCCCACATGGTAGCTCACTTCGGGCCCGCGCATGGAAGCCAGCCCCGAAAGCAGCACCACCACGGCCAGCAGCGCGGCACTGCTGCCGGCCAGCACGGCCACGAAGGTCCAGGTCCGGCCGGGATCCTGCCGGGTGGCGACGCGCCGGATATGGGCCGCGTCGGCCCGGTACATGGCGGCCCACAGCAAACTCAGAATGCCGGAGCAAAACACGTCCCAGGCGGCCACCAGGCGCGTGGCCGCCTGCAAGGAAAACGGCAGCAGCAGCAGCCAGCTCAGGCCGCCCAGGCCGGCGGCTACGAGCAGGCGCTGCCGGGCCGAGAGGTGACGCAGATGGGCCAGCAGGTGCCGGGGGGAAAGCAGGCGTAAAACAGGCATAGGTCCGAGTAAACAATGGCCACTTGGTATGTTAGGGATGCCTCCGCCCAGGGCTGGCAGCCAGCGGGCTTAGCAAGCGGGCTATTTCTCGTAGACGGAAATCCTGCCCGTAACGCAATTGCAGCTGTGCCAAACGGGTGAGGCTCGTTTGGTACACGCGCCATGCGGCCGCCAGTTGAGCGGCAGAATCTGCCTTGGAAGCAGGAAGTGCCGCGCAAGCGTGCGCCAAATCGCGGCGTAGCAATGCGGTGGCGCGGGCAAACGGTGTAGCCGGATCCAGGCGGTGATTGGTGTGAAGATGATGCTGGCGGGAAACAATGGCTTCCAATTCGGGGAGTAGATGCTCCTGGCCGGGGCGCACCCGCCGGGCCAGGGCCCGTAGGGAATCGGAAGCGCTCCGCTCCACCGTCAGGTTGGCCAGATCCAGGCCGGCGTGGGTGTATTCCAGCGCCAGGTGGGCAAAGTCATGGTCGGCCCGGCCGTTCAGCGAGAGGCCGTCCAGGCTCTCCTGCAACCGCTGCAGAATGCCGGTGGCGGTGGCGTGCTCCACGGGCGCGTCTACGTGGCCCGAGTCGGCCGGGGCCACGGCCGGGCGCGCGGGTTCCGCGTGCTGCTCGTTGCGGGGGTGACCGCAAAAGCCCAGCAGCAGGGCCCCGGCCCCCAGCAACAGGATGCGTACCCGGCGCAAAGGTGCTAAGAAAGCAGGCATGGCAAGAGGGGGCTAATAGTTGATGTGCACACCGTAGCTCTCGTCCCGGAGAACGTCTTTCCACTGGGCAATCAGGCGCTGGTAGGCCCGGCCCACGGGCCGTATCTTGCGGTCCAGGTCGTAGAGGCCCAGGGGGTTGACGCGGCCGTTATTCTCGCGCAGGGCCGTATCCCAATCCACCTGGTCGAGCAGGGAGTACCAGGTGAAGCCCACCAGGGGAATGCCGTCCTGCTTGAGGCGGTAGGCGTTGGCCCACTGCCGCCACAGCCAGTTCACGGCGTCGGGTTCCCAGAGATTGGTTTCCGTGTGCATCAGGGGCATGCGGTAGCGGTCAAAGTACTGCTTGGCAATGACGTAGTAGCCGAACACGTCCCCGGCCGGGTAGGTGCTGCCGTCCTCGCGCACCATACGCTCGTTGGTGCGGTAGTAGTCCGTACCCATGATGCACTTGGCCTTGATGTGCTGGTCGTCAAACCAGTGGTACTCGGCATCCGTCATGCCGTTTTTGAGCAGGAACTCGTACATGGCCACGCTCACGGGGTAGCCGTAGGTTAAATCGAGGCTCAGGAAGCGCTTCTGATTGAGAAAGTTGGCCAGGGGCCGCGCGGCGGGCGTTTCGGGGTGGAAGTACTCGGCCGACTCGCTTTGAATGAAGGTGGCTCCCGGCTGCACGGCCAGGATGGCCTGCATGGCCAGCACACCCGCCCGGCACACGTGCTTGAGGGCCGTCACAAAGGCCTGGTCGCTGGCCAGGCACTCGTTCCACCAGCCGTACTGGGCCGAAAACATGGTGGTGACAAAGATTTCGTTGATGGGGGTGTAGAACTGCAGGTCCGGGAACCGGGCGGCAAAGGCCCCGGCGTAGGCGGCGAAGTGCTCGGGAAAGGCCGGGTTCTGGAAGTTGCCCAGCCAGTCGGGCAGCCCGAAATGCAGCAGGTCCACCAGGGGCGTGATGCCCAACTCGCGCAGGGCGCCGAAGGTCTCGTCGGTAAAGGCCCAGTCATACTGGCTGGGGCCGGTATGCACCCGGTAGTAGGGCGGGCCGTAGCGCAGGAACTCAATGCCCATTTCCTTGACCAGGGCGAAGTCTTCGCGCCAGCGCTCGTAATGGCCGGTTTTCTCCAGCTCGTCCACCCGCTGCATCGTGCCGTCCGGCAGTTTGATAGTGGGGTAGCTGTTTTCGATGCCGGTGGCAAACATGAAGGCGCTCATGGGCTTGGGGATAAGTTTAAGCGGAAATGGAAAAGTGTGTGCGGGGAGGCGGTTACAAGATGCTGAGCCGGCCGCCGTCCACGACCAGGGTGGTGCCGTTGATGTAGTGGGCATCGGCCGAGGCCAGGTAGCAGATGGCGCCGGCAATGTCTGCGGGGTGGCCAACCTCGCCCTCTACCTTCTCCTTGCCGCTTTTCACGTTCGGGTTGTTCCACAGCATGGGCGTGTCCACGGCTCCGGGGGCCACGCAGTTGGTGCGCACGCGGGCAGCCGGATACTCCTGGCTCATGCCCCGGGTGAAGGCCTCCAGCGCGCCTTTGCTGGCCGCGTAGGGAATCACGTTGGCCGTGGTTTCCTGCGCATGCACGGAGCTGATGTTGACGATGGCTCCGCCCCGCATGTGGGGCAGGCACAGTTTGCTGAGCAGAAAAACTGCCCGCAGATTGACAGCCATGACCAGGTCCCACTCTTCGACCGCCAACTCGGTAATCGGCTTAAATGTCATCATGGCCGCGTTGTTGACCAGCACATCCACCCGGCCGTAGGCGGCTACTACGGTGCCCATGGCCGCTTCTATCTCGGCCACCAGGCCCAAATCAACCCGGATGGCCCGGGCCTGACCGCCGCCTTTTTCAATCAGGTCCACGGTCTGCTGGGCCGTGGTTTCGTCGCGGTCCAGGACCACGACGGTGCCGCCTTCAGTTGCCAGCTGCAGGCAGGCCGCCCGGCCGATGCCCGAGCCGCCCCCGGTGACGAGGCATATTTTGTCGGTAAAGCGCATGGGGTCAGTGCTTGGTGGGAGAAGCGTGAGCGGAAGTCCAGGCCTGTACCTGCCGCAGGTGCCGGAGATGGTCGTGGTGAAAGCGGTGGGCCAGGGCAATCAGGGGCGGGTCGCTGCCGTGGGCGATGCCCTCCTGCACCAGCAGCAGGCCGGTGCGCAGGTGGGCGGAGAGGGCCGCGGCAAAGTCGGCGTCCGGGTTGCCCGTCGGCGGGCGGGAGTACCGGGCCGCCGAATCGCAGGCCGCCTGTACGTCGCGGGAAAATTCCTGGTAGAAGCGGGTGTTTTCTTCGGAGGCCTTGTCGTGGGTGCGGCTCGCGAGCCGGCCCAGCGCCAGACTTTCCTGCTGCCACTCCCGGCGCAGCGAATCGGCCAGCGCCCGCAAGTCCGCATCCCGTCCCGTGGCCTGTTCCACGGCAACCAGCTGCTGGGCCCCGCGGTGATGCTCCAGCAGCAGCGAGGCCACGTCGTGGTCGATGTTGCCTGAGCGGGCCACCGTGCGCAGGCGCTGCCGCGCCCGGGCGGCCACGGCTGGTGCGGAGTTGAGTTCGGGTTGGGCCGGGGCCGGATGGCGCTGGTGCGTGTCGGCCGTGTGCACCGGCGTTTCCGGCGTCGACTCCCGGCACGCGCCCAGCAGCAGCAACGTGAGCACACCCACAACGAAACGAGGTATCATGCAGCGAGCAAAGTAGCTTATCACCGCCTGGGCACAAGCCCAGCGGTGACGGGAATGTGAAAAAAGAGTAGCTCAGTGGCTACAGGGTCGTGCGCACGATGTTGCTGTGTCCCTCAAAGGCATCCTGCTGATTGAAGTGCTGCACGTGGTACTCCAGCGTGGTGCCGGCCGGAAAGGATTCCGTATCTATGAAGGGCGAGCGGGCGTTGGTGGCCACTTGCTGCCAGGCGTCCCCGGCTGTCCCTACCCGGCGGTACACGTGCACCTTTTCCAGCATGTCTTTGGAAAAGGCAATATGCCGGCCCGCCGGCACCAGGGTGAGTTCGATAAGAAGCTTGTGCGAATCCATAGGAGGTAAGAAAATGTGGCCGGCTACACGAGCATGCCCAGAAGTAGAAACAGGAGAAAACCCAGGAAGAAGGCCGAGGTCAGCCAGGGCGACTCCGGCTCCTCGTGGGCCTCGGTCAGCAGCTCTTCCGTCACCAGAAACAGCAGCGCGGCCAGGCCAAAGGAGAGCACCAACTCCATGACGTTGTCGGAGGCCCCCTTGAGCACGGTAATGCCCACGCCGGCCCCCACGACCAGCAGGGCCGAAAGTGCGGCCACGATGCCCACGGTGCGGGCTTTGCCCTGTCCATCCTGGCGCAGCTCCACGGCCGTGGCCAAGCCCAGCGACAATACTTCAATGGTGAGGGCAATGGCCAGCAGCATACCTTCCTCGGCCCCGGCGGCAAAGCCGATACCCAGCAGCAGCCCGTCGATGAGGATGTCAATGCCGACCCCGGTGAGCAGGCCCATCGGCAGCGCGCCGGGACGGACGGCCTCGTCCGGCGAGGTCTGGGAAGCCCACAGCACCCCGGGCGGCAGGGCCGGCGTGGGCCCGGCTTTTTCCTTTTCGGCCGCCTTGCGGGTGAGCGAGCGCAGAACCAGCATAACCCCGACGCCGATGGCGAAGCCCAGGCCAACCTCCAGCGGACGGTGTCGGGCCACAATGTCGGGCAGCAGCTCGACGGCCACCACGGAAAACACCACCCCGGCGGCGAAGTGCAAAATGGCGCTGCGAATGGCCGCCCCGGGTGGGCGCAGCACGGCCACAACGGCCCCCACGACCATGATGGCGGCGGGCACCAGGGAATACAGTAGCACCTGGGTCCAGGAAGGGGGCGCGTCCGGCGTAACAGCCAGCAGAAAGGCGAGTAGCATACGGGGTTACATATTGAGGGCACCGATGCCGGCCGCGTTCAGGCAGGCTTCCTTGAAGGCTTCGGCGTAGGTGGGGTGGGCATGCGACATCAGGCCCACGTCTTCGGCCGCGCCCCGGAAGTGCATGATGCCCACGGCCTCGGCAATGATGTCGGCAATGCGGGCTCCAATCATGTGCACGCCCAGAATCTCGTCGGTCTGCGCGTCGGTAAGCACCTTCATTAGCCCTTCGGTGTCGGCCCCGGCCAGCGCCCGGCCGGAGGCGGAATACGGAAAGGAACCCACCTTATAGGCTTTGCCCTGCTCCTTGAGCTGCTCCTCGGTGTAGCCCACGCTGGCTACTTCGGGCCAGGTATAGACCACGCCCGGGATAAGCAGGTAGTTCACCTCCGGGGCCTGGCCGGCAATGAGCTCGGCCACGTACACGCCCTCGTCGGAGGCTTTGTGGGCCAGCATGGCCCCGCGCACCACGTCGCCGATGGCCCAGATGCCCGGCACCGTCGTCTGCAGGTCCTCGTTGACTTTCACGCGGCCCTTCTCATCCAGCTCCACGCCGGCCGCGGGCAGGTTCAGCCCGTCGGTGTAGGGCCGGCGGCCCACCGATACCAGGCAGTAGTCGCCTTCCAGCTGCAGCTCGGCCGATGGCCCGCCCTGGGCCGTGAGCTTCACCGTGTCGCCGGTCCGCACCACGGCCGTCACCTTATGCGAGAGGTAAAACTCCAGACCCTGCTTCTTGAGGGAGCGTAGCAGCTCCTTGCCCAGGGTGCGGTCCATGGTCGGGATGATGGCGTCAGTGTATTCCACGACGGACACCTTGCTACCCAGCCGCGCATACACTGAGCCCAGCTCCAGGCCGATAACCCCGCCGCCCACAATAATCAGGTGCTGGGGCAGCTCGCGCAGGGCCAGCGCTTCGGTGCTGGTGATGACACGCTCCTTATCCAGGGTGATAAAGGGCAGGGTACTAGGCTTGGAGCCGGTGGCAATGATGATGTTTTTGGCCGTGAGCAGCTGCTTATCCCCACTGCCCCCGTCGCTGGGCTCGACCTGCACGGTGGTGGCATCCACGAACGAGGCTACGCCGTGGAGTACGTCCACCTTGTTTTTCTTCATCAGAAACACCACCCCGTCGCACACCTTCTTCACCACCTGGTCCTTGCGCGCCATCATGCGGGGCAGGTCGGCGCGCAGGTTGTCCGCGTCGATGCCGTGCTCGGCGAACTGGTGGGTGGCTTTCTGGTAGAGTTCGGTGGATTCGAGCACGGCCTTGCTGGGGATGCAGCCCACGTTGAGGCAGGTGCCGCCCAGGGTGGGATACTTTTCGATGATGGCCGTTTTCAGGCCCAACTGCCCGCAGCGCACGGCGGCGATGTAGCCGCCGGGGCCGGAGCCGATAATAATTACGTCGTAGGAGGTCATGGTTGTGGAGAAAAGGGGGAGAGTGGTTGTGCAGGCTTACGAAGGGACTATGCGCACGAGCAGCGTTGATGAAGGCGGTTGGACGGGTGCCAGAACAGTCTGCACCTGTTGGGCTATGGCGTGCTCTTGCGCAACCGTCAGGGGGCTGGATACGCGTACCCATACATGCAGAACGGAACCGGTTTCGGACGGCTCAAGATGGGCCTCGGCGAGGGTGATGCCCGGAATCGTCTGAGTACAGCACTGCAGCCGGGCTTTCCATTCTTGCCGGCGTACCGTTGGCCCGGCAACCGAGGCTGGCTGCAATAGGCGGTAGGCATTGCCCACGAGCAGCGCGCAAATGCCCAGGGCCGCCCAGTCATCGGCCCATTCGTAGCCAGGGCCGCCCAGAATGGACAGGCTGATGCCGACGAGCGCGAGGTTGGACGGCAACGCATTGCTGGGGTGATACCACGCCCGGAACTCACCCAAGTTAGGGGGGCCAAACAGCTGCCGGTACGCGCCTTTTTCCAGCACGATGGCTACCCCGGCCACGCACGCTGATACAATGGTCGGCGGCGGGTGCGGAACGTTCATCACCCGAATGCAGTACCAGGCGGCACCGAATGCTGCGGTAACCAATGCCCCGGCGCCGACGGTTGTCCACACGCGTTGCCGGGCGGCCAGCCCCTGTGGAGAGTCAGCGACTGACCACCGGCCGGTGCGGCTCATCAGAAGAAGCCCTAGCTGGGCCGCGGATGCCAGGGCATCGGCCAGCAGTGCGTGCGAGGCTGCTTGCACCCCAACGGCCCACTTGCTAAAAACCAGCAACGCCAGAGCCGCAGCCGTTACCCACGCTGGCAGTGGAGTACGCTGGTTCGGCTGCAACTCAACGAAAGTGAAGGACATAGCGAGTGAAGGTGTTATCGCCACGCAATAGTGACCCGAGAGTCACTACAGATGGGTTTCGTGCTGGGCAAAGTCGCCGCGCTCCACCTGAATGGTGGCGTGCTGAATGGGATGCTTGGTGGTCACGTAGTCCTGGGCGCGGGTCAGCACGTCCTCGTGCCGGGCCTCGTCGGTCAGCACCACGTGCACACTCAGGGCATTCACGCCAGAGGTCAGCACCCAGGCGTGCAGGTCGTGCACGGCCGCGACGCCCGGCACTTGCAGCAGGCCCTGGCGCAGCTCCTCCAGGTTCACATCGGCCGGGGTACCTTCCAGCAGCACGTTCACCGACTCCTTGAGCAGGGCCCAGGTGCGGGGCAGGATGAACAAGCCAATACCGGTCGAGAGCAGCGGGTCGGCGTAGTACCACTTGGTGGTAATCATGATAGCCCCCGCGACCATGACGCCCACGGAGGTGAGCATATCCGACAGCACCTCGAAATAGGCGCCCTTCATGTTCAGGCTCTCGCCCGAACTTTTGCGCAGCAGGTACACCCCGTAGAGGTTGACCAGCAGGCCCACGCCGGCTACCCACATCATGGTCGTGCTTTCCACCTTGGGCGGGTTCAAAAACCGCAGATAGGCCTCGTAGAGAATATAAATCGAAATCAGAATCAGCACCACCGCGTTGGTAAGGGCGGCCAGAATCTCAAAGCGGTAGTAGCCGTAGGTGCGGGCCGGCGTAGCCGGTTTCTCGCCGAAGCGGATGGCCAGCAGCGCCAGCCCGACGCCGGCCACGTCGGTGAGCATGTGGCCCGCATCGGCCAGCAAGGCCAGGCTGCCGGTCCACCAGCCGCCGATGACTTCGGCCACCAGGTAAGTCAGCGTCGTGAAGAAGACGATGGTTAACGCGCGCTTATTGCGCGAAGCGGCGCTGCCGCTCATGCCGTGGGACCCGCTCATTTCGTTTGGTCGTTAGAGTGGTGCGGGCCTTCACGCAGTTCGCGGGGCATGGGCTCAACCACCGACAGGTTTTCTGTAACTGGCGGGGCAGCGGGCGACGGGCTACCGGTACCCGGTGAGGAATAGTCCATGCGCTGAATGCGCACGGCATTCAAAATAGCCAGTAGGGCCACGCCCACGTCGGCAAATACGGCCTCCCACATGGTAGCCAGGCCGCCCGCGCCCAGCACCAGCACGATACCCTTCACGACGAAGGCCAGCCAGATATTTTGCCATACCACGCGGTGGGTGGCGCGGGCAATGCGCCGGGCGGTGGCAATCTTGCTGGGGTGGTCGGTCTGAATGACGACGTCGGCGGTTTCAATGGTCGCATCCGAGCCCAGCCCGCCCATGGCAATGCCCACGTCGGCCAGGGCCACCACCGGAGCATCGTTTACCCCGTCGCCCACGAAGGCCAGCTTCCGCCCTTCGGTTTTGTACTGCTGCACGTAGCGGGCCTTGTCCTCGGGCAGCAGGCCGCCGTGGGCCTCGTCGATGCCCAGCTCCCGGGCGACGCGCTGCACGATGCTGTCCTTGTCGCCCGAGAGCATGACCAGCTTGCTGATGCCGTCGGCGCGCAGCTCCTGCACGGCGCGGGCCGCGTCCTCTTTCGGGGCGTCGGCCACAGTCAGGTAGCCTGCGTACTGCCCGTCCACGGCCCCCACCACGATGCTGTCCACCACCTGGTCTACTTCGGCCGGGTAGGCCACGTTAAACTTGCGCAGCAACTTGGTGTTGCCGGCCAGCACGTCGCGCCCGTCCACCCGGCCCCGTAGGCCGTGGCCGGCTATTTCCTCCACGTTCTCTACTGCCACGCCGGCGGTAGCCGCGCCGACGTGGGCCACGACGGCTTTGGCAATCGGGTGCGTCGATTTGGTTTCCAGCGCCCCGAGCAGCCGCAGCAGCTGGGCTTTCTCCAGTCCCACCGCCTGCACCTGCTGCACGGCAAACACCCCCTCCGTGAGGGTGCCGGTTTTGTCCATCACCACCGTATCCAATTCGCGCATGGCATCCAGGAAGTTGGAGCCCTTGAACAGGATGCCCGCTTTGGAGGCCGCGCCGATGCCGCCGAAGTAACCCAGCGGAATGCTGATGACCAGCGCGCAGGGGCAGGAAATGACCAGGAACACCAGGGCCCGGTACAACCAGTCCCGGAAGACATAGTCCTCTACCACGAAGGAGGGCACCAGCACCAGCAGCACGGCCAGCGCCACTACGATGGGGGTGTAGATTTTGGCGAACTTGGTGATGAACTGCTGGGTTTTAGCCTTGCGGCCCACCGCGTCCTGCACCATGGCCAGGATCTTGGCCAGCTTCGTGTCCTGGTAGCCTGCCGTGACGGCTACCTGAATCAGGCTTTCCAGGTTGACCATGCCGGCCAGCACCGGCTCCCCCGTTTGTTTGGTCTGGGGCACGGATTCCCCCGTCAGGGCCGCCGTATTGAAGGAAGCCGGTCCCTTGGTCAGCGTCCCATCCAGGGCTACCTTCTCGCCGGGCTTCACTTCAATGGTATCGCCTACCTGTACCTGTTTGGGATCCAGCACCAGGGACTGCCCGCCTCGCAGCACCGTGACTTCCGTGGCCTGGATTTCCAGCAGGGCCTTGATGCTGCGCTTGGCCCGGTTCACGGCCGCGTCCTGGAATAATTCGCCGACTGTGTAGAACAGCATCACGGCCACCCCTTCCGGGTACTCGCCGATGGCAAACGCCCCCAGCGTGGCGATGCTCATGAGCAGAAACTCGTTGAACACGTTGCCCGACGGAATGCTTTGCACGGCGGAGCGGATGACTTTCCAGCCCACCAGCAGGAAGGCCACCCCGTACCAGAGCAGGCGCACGTAGCCGGTAAAAAAGCCCACCGTATAGTAGTCGAGCGCAATGCCGGCCAGCAGCAGGGCCAGGCTCACCCCGGGCCAGAGGTAGGGGTTGTCCCCGGCCGGACCGTGGTCGTGGTCGTCGCCGTCCCCGTGGGAGTGGCCGGCGTGCTCGTCGGCCGGTTGGCCGGCCAGGTCCACGACCTGTTTGCCGGGGGGATGGTGGTGGCCCGTGTGGTCGTGGGTGGCGTGGTCGTGGCCGGGCACGTCGTGGCCCTCGGGCGCGGCGGCGGCCTCAGGCGTGAGCTGGTCCCGGCTCAGGGCGCCCACGTTGTCGAGCTGCACCTGCTTGGCGGTGTTGAGCTCTTCGTCGGTATTGGAAGGGGTTGGATCAGGCATAGGAAAGATGCATCAGGTGAAAAATGAAGACAGCAGCCAGCCGGCCGCTACCAGTCCACGAAAAAGCCGGCCAGGCCTACCAGCACGAGCACGGCCCCGGTCAGGCGACGCTCGTGGTGCGCCAGCCCGTCCAGGTTCAGGCGACCCAGCCCCCGGTGAGCCAGCGCGACCAGCGCGCACATGGCCGAGACCGAAGCCAGCAGGTACACCCCCATGAGCAGGGCCAGCGCCGCCGGGCCGTGGGTGCCGGCGGCCAGAAAAAACGTTTGAATTTCCAGGCAGGGCGCCAGAAACATGGTCGCCGCCAGCCCCAGTACCACCCGGCCGCGGGGCCGGGTCGGGGCCGGGTCCGGGTGGGCGTGTCCCGGCCCCGACAAGGCGTACAGCACGCCAATGAGCACGAGCAGGGCCGGGGCCGCCCCGCGGGCCAGGTGGGAGAACTGCGCCGACAAGCGCCAGCCCAGCAGCCCCAGCCCCAGGCCCAGCAGCACCGTGCTCAGCACGTGGGCCAGGCCGGCTACCAGCGTCACGCCCACGGCCCGGCGCAGGGGCCAGCGCTCGGCGCGCGCCACGGCCAGCACCGGCGCCCAGTGGTTGGGAATCGCGGCGTGCAGCAGGCTTAACAGCAGGCAACCGGTGAGCAGATGGAACATGGGCAGGGCGAAGAGCCGCGACAGGAACGCGGCCGGATTAGGGGAGAAAATGCGCGGCTATTCTTCTTCTTCCGCGTTTTTGAGCTTGGCCAGCAGCGAGTACGCGCCCTCCACCACGACCTGCGCCGCCGCAGTGCCTTGCGGCAGACGGACTTCGGTGTAGCCGTTTTCGCTTACCCCCGCCGTCACGGGCACCATGCGGTAGTGCGTTTCCTGGTTTTTTCCTGCCGGACCTTCGGCCACGAACACGTAGCTCTTTCCCCCAAACTGCACCAGGGCCTTGTCGGGCAGGGAGGGCAACGTGGCCGAGTTGGTTTCGATAGTGGCCCGCACGTAGGTGCCGGGCAGGCGGCTGGCGTCTTCCCGGCTCAGGTGGGCGTACACGCGCACCGTGCGGTCCTCGCTCACGGCGCGGCCAATCACATACACCTTCGCCCGGTGCTCGGCCCCGGCCGAATCATTGGCCAGGGTGTAGCGCACGGTCTGGCCCACGCGCACCTGCGGCACGTCCTTCTCGAACACAGTGAGCACCACGTCCAGGTGGGCCGGGTCCACGATTTCAAACAGCACGTCGGTCGAGGTCACGCTTTGCCCGGCGCTGGCATTCACGGTTTTCAGGAAGCCGCCGCGCGGGGCCCGCACCGGGGCCGTCGTGGTAATCTTGCCGCCCACCGGCAGGCCCGCCAGGCGCAGGCGGGCGGCTTGCGCCGCCACCTGGGTCTGCATGGCTCGGTATTCGGCACGGGCCCTCTGGAAATTTTTCTGCGGGGCTACTTCCTGGCGGTAGAGCTCCTGCTGGCGCTCGTACTCGGCGCGGGCAAACTCCAGCTGGCTGCTGGTTTCCAGGTAATCCTGCTGGAGCTGCACAAACTCGGGGTTGCGCACCGTCGCCAGCACCTGCCCGGCCTGCACGCGGCTGCCCTGTAGCAGGGTCGTCCGCTCCACGATGCCCCCGAGCAGGGCGCTGACGGCCACCGCGTTTTCCGGGGGCGCGTCGAGCGTGCCGTTGACTTTGAGCGTGCCGCTGAGCACCCGGTCTTCCACCCGGCCCAGCCGGATGCCGGCCGCCCGCTGCTCGGCAGCCGACAGGGTGGTTTCGGTAGCGTTTTCTTCGGCGGCGGCTTCGCCGCCCGCGGCCGATGTTTCCGTGGTGGCCCCGGCCGCTTCCGGTGCCGCCGTATCCGTTTTCTCCTGACCGCAACCGGCCAGCGTCAGGCCCAGCAGGGCCAGCAATGCGTATTTTGTCATGAAAGGGGGAGGCAAGAAAAGTCAGGGATGATTACTGGGGGGTGCTGCCCAGCAGGTAGTCCAGTTCGATGACGGTCTGGTTGTGTTCCAGCAGCACGTCCAGGTAGGTGGTGCGCAGGGTCAGGGCCCGCTCCAGGTTGAGCAGGTATTCGGCGTAGCCGGTTTCACCGGCCTTGAAGGCCCGCGTGCTCAGGCGCACGATGACGTCGGCCTGGGGCAGGGCCGTCTGCTGGTAGAAAGCCAGGCGCTGCTGCTGCTCGGCGTGCCGGGCCACTAGCTCGTCCAGCCGGCCCGAGAGCTCGGCCCGCAGGCGCTGGTAGCCGGCGTCGGCCACCTGCTCCTGCAGGCGGGCGGCCTGCACCCGACCCTTCTGCGGCCCGCGCAGGAGGGGAATGCCCACCGAAGCCTGCACGCCCTGGAAGCGGTCCGACCCGGCGTAGTACCGCTCCGCGCCGCCCACGCCGCCCATGGTCTGGGGGCCAATCAGCGACTGGTTGAAGTAGCCCAGCGTCACGTTGGGTAGTCCCAGGGCCTGCTCGGTGCGGGTGGCCGCCTGGCGCTGGGCGATGAGTTGGCGCTGCACTTGCAGCTCCGGGTTCTGGGTCAGGCGCGCCGTGTCACCGGTGGCGGGCAGCACCACTGGCTCCAGCGGGCGAAGCAGGCTGTCGGCCACGCCCACCGCCTGGCTTTGTTGCAGCAGGGCTTGCAGCTGGCGCTGGGCCACCTGGTAGCCGGTGCGGGCCTGGGCAATCAGGGCGCGGGTTTCGCCTTGCTGCACCAGGGCGGTGGCCGGCTCCAGGCGGGCTACTTCCCCGGTTTTAAAGCGCAGCTGGGCGGCCCGCAAAAACTCGCTGTAGAGGCTGTCCTGCCCGCGCAGCACCTGCACCCGGTGGCGGGCGTACACGGCCTGCTCATAATTCAGGCGCACCTGCCGCCGCAGCTCGGCCTGCACCTGGGCCAGCGTGAGCTGCTGCCCGCCGACCTGCGCCTCCAGCAATTGGCGCTGGCTGCGGTACACCCGCGGCAGCGAAAAGCTCTGGCTGACGTTGAATTGGTTGTCCTTGCGGTAGGAATTGTACTGCCCGTAGGTAACGCCCACGGTGGTGCGGCCCACGTCGGTAGCGGTGCGCCGCAGGGCCTGCTGGGCCTCCAAACTGCGCTGGGCAGCCGTTACCGTGGTGTTGGCCTGCAAGGCCTGGGTCACGGCCTGCTGGGCCGTAAAGGGCGTGCCACCGGCCGTCAGCTGCACTTGCTGGGCCCGGCCGGTGCCGGGCACCAGCAGTGTCAGCAACAGCACGGCCGCGCCGCCGGCCAGCAGGGGTGCCGACCGGGTGCCGTGGTGGGTTGGATCCTCGGGCTGCTGGTCCGGCCCGGCTGCCGGGGTGCGTTCCGACAGGGCGTAGAGCACCGGCAGCACCAGCAGCGTCAGCAGCGTGGCCGTGACCAGCCCGCCGATGACGACCGTGGCCAGGGGGCGCTGCACCTCGGCCCCGGCCGAGGTGCTCAGGGCCATCGGCAAAAAGCCCAGCGAGGCCACCGTAGCCGTCATCAGCACCGGCCGCAGGCGTACCTGCGTGCCTTCCAGAATTCGCTCGTGCAGGTTGGCCCAGCCCTCGTCCTTGAGCTGGTTGAAATAGCCGATGAGCACGATGCCGTTGAGCACGGCCACGCCGAACAGGGCAATAAAGCCCACGCCCGCTGAGATGCTGAACGGCATGCCCCGCAGCCACAGAGCCGCCACCCCGCCAATGGCCGATAAGGGGATGGCCGTGAAAATCAGCACGGACTGCTTCAGGGAGCCGAAGGTGAAGAAGAGCAGCACAAAAATCAGGGTCAGGGCCACCGGCACGGCCACGCTCAGGCGCTGCGAGGCCTCGCGCAGGTTCTCGAACTGCCCGCCGTAGGTGGCGTAGTAGCCGGGGGCGAACTTCAGGCGCTGGTCCACTTTGCCCTGCAGCTCTTCCACCACACTTTCCACGTCGCGCCCGCGCACGTTGAAGGCCACCGTAATGCGGCGCTTGGCGTCGTCGCGCTGCACCTGGTTCGGACCCTCCTGCAGGGCCACGGTGGCCACCTGCTCCAGCGGCACCTGCTCGCCCCGCGGGGTGGCAATGAAGAGCTGGCGCACGGCGTTGATGTCCTGGCGCAGGTCCGGGCGCAGGCGCAGCACCAAATCAAAGCGGCGCTCCTGCTCAAATATCTGCCCGGCGGCCTGGCCGGCAAAGGCAGTCTGCACCGTGCGGTTCACGTCCTCGACGTTCAGACCGAACTGGGCCAGCTTGTTGCGGTCCAGCTGGACCACAATCTGGGGCAGGCCCGTCACCTGCTCCACGTACACATCTTCGGCTCCCTGCACCTGCCGCACCTGGGCCGCGGCCCGCTGGGCGTAGTCGGCCAGCTGCTGCAGGTCTTCGCCGTAGATTTTCATCACCACGTCCTGCTTGGCCCCGCTGATGAGCTCGTTGAAGCGCATCTGAATGGGCTGCTGGAACCCGAAGGTGACGCCCGGAATTACGCTCAGGGCGTGGGCCATTTTCTCGGCCAGCTCCTCGCGGGACTTGGCCGAAGTCCACTTGCTCTGGTCCTTTTCCAGAATTACCATCACGTCCCCAGCTTCCACCGGCATGGGGTCGGTGGGAATTTCGGCCGCGCCAATTTTGGCCACCACTTCCTTGACCTCCGGAAACTGCTGTTTCAGGATGGCCCCGGCCTGCTGGCTTTTTTCGATGGTGTAGCTTAGCGACGAGCCCGTGAGCACGCGCATCTCAATGGCGAAGTCGCCTTCCGAAAGCTGGGGGATAAACTCCCCGCCCAGAGTGCGGAACACGAGCAAGGCCCCGACGAACAGCCCCACGGCCGAAGCCAGCACCAGGGCTTTGCGGCGCAGACCCCATTCCAGCAGGGGCCGGTAGCGGGCCTCCAGCCAGCTCATCATGCGGTCCGAGAAGTTGCGCTTGTGCTCCGTGTTGCGGCTCAACCCCAGTGCCGCCATCATGGGCACGTAGGTGAGCGAGAGAATGAAAGCGCCGATAATGGCAAAGGCCACCGTCTCGGCCATGGGCTTAAACATCTTGCCCTCAATGCCGGCCAGGGCCAGCAGGGGCAGGTACACGATGAGGATGATGATTTCCCCGAACGCGGCTGAGGCGCGGATTTTGGAGGCTGCCTCGTAGGTGGCCTCGTTCATCTGGTCCTGGGTTAGCTTGCCGTGGGCCCCGTCGGGGTGGGCGGCAATTCCCGAGTGGGTGTGCAGGCGGTGCACGATGGCCTCCACGATAATCACCGCCCCATCCACTACCAGTCCGAAATCAATAGCCCCGAGCGAGAGCAGGTTACCCGACACGCCGAACACGCGCATCAGGCTGATGGCAAAGAGCATGGCCAGCGGAATCACCGAGGCCACCACCAGCCCCGCGCGCAGGTTGCCTAGGAACAGCACCAGCACAAAAATCACGATGAGCGCTCCCTCAATCAGGTTTTTGGTTACCGTATGAATGGCCCGGCCCACCAGTTCCGAGCGGTCCAGGTACACGTCCACGGTCACGCCTTCCGGCAGGGACTTGCGCACGGTTTCCATGCGCTCCTTGACGGCCTTGATAACCTCGTTGGCGTTGGCGCCTTTGAGCATGAGCACGATGCCGCCGGTGACCTCGCCCTCCGCGTTACGGGTCATGGCCCCGTAGCGCACGGCCGAGCCCAGGCGCACCTCGGCCACGTCGCGCACCAGCACCGGCAAGCCGGTGCTGGTAGAGCGCACCACGATGTTGCCGATGTCTTGGGCGTTTTGGGCCAGGCCCTCGGTGCGGATGAAGTAGGCCGTCGGGTTTTGATCCAGGTAGGCTCCGCCCGTGTTCTGGTTGTTGCGGCTGACGGCCTGGTACACCTGGTCCACGGTCACGTTCAGGGAACGGAGCCGCTCCGGGTCCAGGGCCACCTCGTACTGCTTGAGCTGGCCTCCGAAAGAGCTGACGTCGGCCACGCCGGGCGTGCCCAGCAGCTGACGGCGCACAATCCAGTCCTGAATCGTGCGCAGCTCCCGCGCCGTGTATTTCTTCTCGTAGCCGGGCTTGGCGCGCACCAGGTACTGGTAGATTTCACCCAGGCCGGTACTGACCGGGGCTAGTTCCGGCCGGCCCACGCCGGCCGGAATCTGGCTTTCGGCCTCGCGCAGGCGCTCGGCCACCTGCTGGCGGGCCCAATAAATGTCGATGCCGTCTTCCAGGACAATGGTCACGACTGAGAGGCCGAAGCGGGAAAAGGAGCGTACTTCCTCGCGCCCCGGAATCGTGGCCACGCTCTGCTCGATGGGAAAGGACACCAGCCGCTCGATGTCGCCGGCCGATAGCGAGGGTGCCACCGTGTAGACCACAACCTGGTTGTTGGTAATGTCGGGCACCGCGTCAATGGGCAGCCGACTCAGCGAGTAGCTGCCCCAGGCAATCAAAGCCAAGGTCAGCAGCCCAATAATGAGCTTGTTGTGAATGGAAAAGTGAATGAGCCGGTCGAACATACTGGCTGAGGGGTAAGACTAGAAATCCTGAGAAAAGGGCGGTCGGAGCCCGCGGGGCTCGACGACGGCAGGGTTCGACAGCGCACAGCAAGGTGCGTATGCGTCGACGGGACCGGGCACGTTGCCGTGCCCGGTCCCGCGGACGGAACCGAAAAAACAGGAAACTAGGCTTGGGGGGGTTGCCAGACGGCAAAAGCCCGCTGCTGCGGGGCCGGGCTCGTCAACCGAGCAAACAGCCGGGCAGCATCGCCTACCGGGTGGGTGGCCGGAAGAACCACAGCTGTAGCGGCGGGTAAGGAGGTACCAGCGCAGCAGTGGCAATGGCACAGGGGAGTACACCAATCCTGCTGATGATGCGCGGCGGCATCGGTCTGCGCCGTAACGCGGGCGCGGGCGCGCACCGGCTGGCTCACCGTCCCATCAGCACAGGGCAGACAGGCCAGCACCAGCAGGTAGACCGCAAAAAAGACCGCGAAAAAACGCATAGCAGAAAGAGGCAAACGCTGCAAACATACGTACCCGCCGCCAAATAGATTCCTTGGGTGCGCAATTAGCGAGCCTGGCGGGTCAGCACTACAATCTTACGCTGTGGGAACAGGCCCAGAAAATACGCCCTGAGGCCCGCTTCGCTCCCGACTGCAGGAGCCACATCTAGGCGGGGCAGCATACCCAGCCAGCGGCCCCGCCACCGGGCCCCGTCTTCCGTGGCAGGCAGCGTGCGGGCGTAAGCCTTAATCTCGGCGTAGGCGGCCGGCGTCAGGCGCAGAATGACCTGGTAGAGTTCCTGGGCCGGCCCCTCAAACGTTGCCGTCACCCGGAAGAAAGGCGCTTCCACCAGCAGGTAGGTGCGCCCCAGCCGGGAGGGGATGGGCCGGGTGCGGGTGGTGAAGGGCCGCAGGCGCTGGCGCACGGTGGCCTCGGTGGTGCGGGTCGCCCGCAGCAGCGCGAGCAGTTCCTGAAACAGCTGCGTAGGCGAAGTGTTGGTCATGAGCACTACAGTAAACGAAGGACGCAAGGTATGCGACAACCCCCTTCCTTACGAGACAACCGGTATAGCCGGCACAGCCAACTGCCGGGGTTGAGTCTTCTTGAGCTGTCGGCCCCACCAAATTAGAAAGCCCGTGACGGGTAGCGAGGCGCACACCAGCGTGGCCAGGCACACCAGCACCCGCGTGGGCCAGCCGAAGAGGGTACCGATGTGGATGGGGTAGTTGGAGTTGCGCCACTTCTCGCCCGTGCTCTTGCCCGTGAACTGCTCGGCGTAGGTCACCGCCCCCGTGGCGGTATGGTAGAAATAGGTATCCGACTCGTTCCAGGCCGTGCCCCCGTCGTAGTCCACGTAGCCTTCCAACTCGTGCGGGTTGTTGCCGCCGGGCTCGGGCCAGCTCAGGTACATGCTGGTCCAGGCTGGGTGGCGGGTTTGCAGGTGGTGCAGGGCCCGGTCAAGCGGAGCGGCCGTAGTGCGCGGGCGGGGCGGAGCGGCGGCGTGGGCACCGTAGCCGGGTTTCGTGGCCTGGCCCAGCAAGCGGAAGACGCCCGTTTCCCACCACGCAAACGACCACACCAGCCCCGAGGCAGCCAGCAGCAGAATGACGGCGTAGGCATAGAAGCCGCCCACGTTGTGCAGGTCGTAGTTGCGGCGGCGCCAGCGCACACCGCGCTTCAGCGTGAGGCGCTGCCGGAGGGCCGCCCGGTTGCGGGGCCACCACAGCACCAGACCCGTGAGCACGGCCGCCAGCAGCGCCAGCGTGGCCGTGCCCACGATAATGTGCCCCACGTCGTAGCGCAAGAGCAGCTGCTGGTGCATGACACGCAGGTTTTCGATCCAGTTGCGGGGCACGTCCACCACGCCCAGCACCCGGCCGGTATAGGGGTCCACGTAGATTTGCTCCCAGTGCGCGTACTGCGAAAACGCCGTCCAGCCGGGCTTTGGGTTGTCCTGATACGTTTGGAAGATATAGGCCCGGTCCGGGCCCGGTGTCAGCTCCAGCCCGTTCACGCGGTGCGTAGCCGGTACGGCGGCCTGGGCCGCGGCCAGCAGCTCGGCCACCGGCCGCACCGGTCCGCCGGCCTTCGGCACAAATACCAGGTCGCGGTAGTACCAGTCCGTCAATTCCGGCTCCCAGGTATAGAGGGCCGCCGGCAGGTAGCTCAGCAGCGCCACCGCCCCAATGGCCAGCCCCAGCCACAGATGCAACCGGCCCGCCCAATATTTCAGCCCGCGTGGTTTGGCCATGAATTAGTGGTTAAATGGTTGCATTGCTTAATGATTAAATGGCTAAACTTTCTAACATCAGCAGAACAGCCAGCCATTCAACAATTCAGCCATTGAACCAGTGATTTACAACACGTAACCCACGGTGAGGCGGAAGCTACGCGGGTTGCCGGGCCATAGGTTGGCCGGACCGTACACACCGTGGTAATATACCTTGTCGGTGAGATTGTTCAGGGTCAAGTTGGTGCGAAAACCGCCGCGCTGGTAGCCCAAGCTGGCATCCAGGGTGGTGTAGCCGGGCACGATGAGGGCTGGCTGGAAGGTGGTCCGCTCACTCAGGTAATTAAAGCCCGCCCCCAGGTGCAGGCCGCGCAAAGCGCCGCCTGTAAGCTGGTACTTCGCCCAGGCGTTGGCATTGTGGCGGGGCGCGTTGGGGAAACGGCCAGCGGCGTAGAAGTCGAAACCTGAGTCGCCGGGGGTGCGCGTGTCGTTGTAGGCGTAGTTGGCAATCAGGTTTAGCTGGGGCGTGATGCTGCCCTGCACCGACGCTTCCACGCCTTTGCTCCACACGTTGTCAATCTGCATCAGGCGCAGGCCGTCGGGGTCGGTCGGGTCCTGACGTCCTCCCACAAAACCGGACCGGTATAAAGTAGAGAAATCAGGCCCTTGTCGTATCTTAAACCAAGAGACACGTGCCATGAAGAAGACGAAATTTACCGAGGCCCAGATCGTGTTTGCCCTGCGCCAGGCGGACACGGGCGTAGCCGTCGCGGAAGTCTGCCGGAAGATGGGCATCAGCGAGGCCACGTACTATAACTGGAAGAAGAAATATGGTGGCTTGGGCGTGCCCGAGCTACGCCGCTTGAAGCAGTTGGAAGAAGAGAACTTGCACCTCAAACAGCTGGTGGCCGACTTGAGCTTAGACAAGCAGATGCTGCAGGACGTGCTCAAAAAAAAGTTCTGAAGCCCGTGCAGCGTCGCCACGCGGCTCAACACTTACGCGACGCGTACCGCATCTCGACCCGCCGGGCCTGCCAGGTCGTGTCGCTGCAGCGCTCAAGCTGGTACTACCGGCCACACGGGCGGGACGACACGGTGCTGCGCCACCGGTTGCGGGAACTGGCCCAGATCCGGGTGCGCTACGGCTGCCAGCGTCTGTTTACGCTGCTACGCCGGGAGGGCTGGCCCGACAATCACAAGCGCGTGCATCGCCTCTATTACCTGGAAGGGCTTCATTTACGCAGCAAACGCCCCAAGCGCAGCCGGGCCGCGGCGCACCGGCTGGAGCGGATCGAACTGCAGCGGCCGCACCAGAGCTGGAGCATGGATTTCGTGGCCGATCAGCTCTTCGATGGGCGCAAGATTCGCGCCTTAGCGATAGTCGATAATTTTAGCCGCCAGTGCCTGGCCATTCACGTGGGGCAGTCGCTGAAAGGCGAAGACGTGGTGGCTGTCATGAGCCGCCTGCAGCAAACGCTGGGTGTCGTGCCCGAGCGCATTCAGGTTGACAACGGCAGCGAGTTCATCAGCAAGGCGCTGGACAAATGGGCCTACGAACAGCAGGTCACGCTGGACTTCTCACGCCCCGGCAAACCAACTGATAACCCGTATATTGAGTCGTTCAACGGTAGTTTTCGGGACGAGTGCCTGAACGTGCATTGGTTCCTGTCGCTGCCTGACGCGCAGGAGAAAATCGAGCAGTGGCGGCAGGAGTATAACAGCTTCCGACCACACAGCTCGTTGCAGAATTTAACGCCCGATCAGGTCATGGCAGCAGCCAGTACGGTCGAGCTTCAGAACGCCTGATTCTCTACTGCGGGCCGGTCCAGCAATTGGGAGGAGGTCAAGAACGCCTGATTCTCTACTGCGGGCCGGTCCAGCAATTGGGAGGAGGTCACCCCCTGGCTACCCCCGCCCGGTGGGTCGAGTTTGATTTAAACCCCTGGCTGAGGCGCTTAAATCCCTGGCTGAAAGAAAACGACCAATACTTGGCCTACATGCACGTCTACGTCGTGAACCTCGACCAGCGCGCACCCGAAGAAATTATGGTGAAGACGGGCGGTGGCACCGGCGTGCAGGGGTACCGCACGGTCGTCGACCAAACGCTTTTGTTATCGGGGTAGCACTAGAGTAGGAACAGAAATTCCCGCTAAGCGCTTTGGGTAGGGGCCAGCAACGCCTTGATTTCATCCACCGTGGCCCGGGCCGAGCGGCCCACGCCAATCAGCGTCGCGGAGGCAAAGCCGGTCCAGCTGCCGTAGCCCACCAGCCACAGGCCGGGCAGCGCGGTGGCCTGCGTGCCGGTCGTGACCACCCGTCCATCGGGCTGCAGCACACCCAGAGCCGCCAGAAAGTCAAGTGCCGGCCGGAAGCCCGTGCACCAGAGTACCGCGTCCACGGCTTCTTCCCGCCCATCGGCCCAGACCACGCCCGTGCGGGTGAAGCGCGCAAACGGCCGCACGCTGTGCAGCACGCCCCGGCTGCGGGCTTCCTTCACCGAGTCCACCATTACCACGTCGCCGAGCGTAGGCGGCGGAGCGGTTTCCTGGCCGGCGTGGTAGCGCTGCGTGGCTTGGGTGAACAGCACGCGGCCGTCTACGTCATCCGGTAAAAAGCGGGGTTCCTTTTCCGTGACCCAGGTCGTGTTGGCTACCTGCGACACTTCGGCCAGCAGCTGCGCACCGGAATTGCCGCCGCCCACCACCAGCACCCGTTGGCCGGTGAAGGGCACGGCATCCTGATACTGGGCTGAATGCAGTTGTACGCCCGCAAAGTCGGCCTGACCGGGATACGCGGGAATAAACGGATGGCTCCAGCTGCCGGTGGCGCACACCACCGCCCGGGCCTGCCACGTCCCGGCGTCAGTCTGCACGGCGAAGCCCTCGCCCGACCGGCGCACGGCGGCTACGCGCACGGGCCGGTGCACTGGCAGTTCATAGCGCTGCTCGTACTGAGTGAGGTAGTCAACCACCGCGTCGCGGATGGGAAAGCCGTTGTTGGCTGGGCGCGGCATCAGCCAGCCGGGCAGGGAGCTGGCATCGGCCGGCGAAAACAGGCGCAGCGAATCCCACCCGTGGGGCCAGGCCCCGCCGGGTGCCGGCTGGTCGTCCAGCAGCTCAAAGGTCAGGCCGGCGCGGCGCAAGTAATAGCCCACGGCCAGCCCACTTTGGCCGGCTCCAATCACGAGTACATCGGTTTCCATATGTTTGGTTAAGGCCCCAGCCGCACCGCGACGCCCAGGGAAAGTTCGATGCTGTCCGGCCGCCGCGTGTTCACCAGAGCGCGCAGGTCCTCGCTGGGGGCGGCCCCGTCCAGGTACTGTACCGGGTTGGGCCCCAATGCCAGGCCCTGCCCCATGGCCGTCAGCAACGCCAGGCGCGGCGTGGGCTGCCACCGTAGCCCCACTCGCAGGCGGGCCACGGTGCCGGGACGCAGGCGAATTCGGGCCGTTTCGCGCAGGCCCGCCCGGTCGGCTTCCGTGTGAACGGTTAGTTCGTCCCGCCCGCCGGAGTAGGCCAGGTTGATGCCTGCAAACGTAGTGGCTTTGTGCTCGTTGAGGATATCCACCCGCGCCCCTACCCCGGCTTTGAAGCCGCTCCAGTCATAGCCCCCGCCCGCCGTGGCTTCCACGCGCCGGCTCAGGCGGTAGCCCACGTCCAGCCCGTTGCCGTAGGGTGCCCCGATGCCCCCGGTGAGCGTGAGCGTCAGGGGCCGGGCGACTGCCGGGGCCCGGGTGGTGACCGAATCCGTTTGGGCCTGGCACGGCCGGCCCAGCAGCCCGGTGAGTACCAGCCCCAGAAGTGCCGCCCAGCGCCGCCCGGCCTGGCGGCGGGGCCGGGCCGCCCGCGCAGAATCCGGGTGCATTTTCATCCGGCGGTGGCCAACTCCTGCTGCACGAAGTCGTGGGCGTAAACTTTTACCTGGTCGCGCACCGTCCGGAACTGCGCCATGATTTCTTCCTCGGTGCCGGTGGCTTTAGCCGGGTCGGGAAAGTTGTGGTGCAGCTTCTTGGCGGTGGACGTAAACACGGGGCACACCTCGTTGGCGTGGTCGCACACGGTCAGCACGTAGTCGAACGGCACGTGGGCGTACTCATCGACGTGGTTGCTGGTGTGGTGGCTGATGTCCACGCCGTCTTCGGCCATCGTTTGCACCGCGCGCGGGTTGAGGCCGTGCACTTCCACGCCGGCGCTGTACACCGTGGCCCGGTCGCCTAGCTCTTGTTCTAGATAGCCGTGCAGCAACTGGCTGCGGCAGGAGTTGCCGGTGCAGAGCACCAGGATGTTGGGTTTCATCGGAGAAGAAGTTAAGGAGGAAGAAAGCGTTACGCTGCCGCTTCGGGGAGCACCAGCACCGGCACCGGGCTGTGCAGCACGACGGCCGCCGTGCGGCTGCGGTGAAACAGGTTGCTCAGCCGGCTGCGGGAGCGCGCCCAGAGCACCAGCCAACTGCCCAACTGCTGCCGGGCCCGCTTGGTGAGTACCAGCGCCACATCGGAGCCGGGCAGCACCTGCATCGGAGCTTCGGCCCCGAGCGCCGTGGCCAGATTTGCCGGATGTGCCGGACTCGTTGCCTGGCCCTCCCCGATGACCTGCACGCCCTGCACGAGGGGGTGGCCCGCTTCGAGCAAGGGTTGTGCGGCCGTCGCCAGCGCCCCCAGTTGGGCGGGCTGCTCGTCGAGGGCTACCAGCCAGTGCAGCGGCAGCGCGTGCTGCCGGTAGGATTCGGGCACGACCAGCAGCGGGCAGGGCGTGTGGCGCAGCAAACGCAGCACCGTGCTGTTGACCAGCTCATCGGGCAATTCCTCGGTGTCGCACTTGCTGGCCACCGCCAGCAGGACGCCGTGCGCCCGGGCCGCGGCTACAAATTCCTCGGTCACGTCGCCGGCGGCTACCTGCCCGGTGCAGGCAATGCCCTGCTGCTGCCAGTGCGCGGCCTGCTGCTGCAGCAAGGCGCGGGCTTCGGCTTCGGTGCGGGCCGGGTACTTGCCCGTCAGGGCTTCGGGGTCCAACAGCGAGGTGCGGCGCACATGCAGCAGCAGCAGGCCGGCCCGCAGGGGCTGGGCCAATTGCGCGGCGTAGGCCAGCGCATTATCGGCGGCGGCGGAAAAGTCGGTCAGAACGAGCAGCTGGTTCATGCGGCCGGGGTGGAAGTGGTAGAGGAAGCAACGACCGTTTTACCACCGTACCAGCGGCGGCGGAACCAGAAGGCCAGGTTGACCAGCGCAATCAGCGCCGGCACCTCAATCAGCGGCCCAATCACACCGGCGAAGGCCTGGCCCGAGTTCAGGCCGAACACGCCGATGGCCACGGCAATGGCCAGCTCGAAGTTGTTGCCGGTGGCCGTGAAGGCAATGCTGGCATTCTCGGCGTAGTCGGCCCCCAGCCACTTGCCGGCGGCAAAGCTGAGCACGAACATGACCCCGAAGTAGATGGCCAGCGGCAGGGCGATGCGCAGCACGTCCAGCGGCACCTGCACGATGGTTTCCCCCTTCAAACTGAACATGACCACGATGGTGAGCAGCAGCGCCACCAGCGTAATCGGGCTGATGGCCGGGATGAAAACCGTGTCGTACCACTCGTTGCCTTTCAGCCGGCGCAGGATGGTGCGCGAGAGAAAGCCGGCGGCGAAGGGAATACCCAGGTAGATGAGCACGCTCTGGGCAATATCCCCGATGCCGATGTTCACGGCGTAGCCTTTCAGCCCGAAGTAGGGCGGCAGCACCGTGATGAACAGCCAGGCCAGCACCGAGTAGAACAGCACCTGAAAGATGGAGTTCAGCGCCACCAGCCCGGCCGCGTATTCGCGGGAGCCGTCGGCCAGGTCGTTCCACACCAGCACCATGGCAATGCAGCGGGCAATGCCAATCAGAATCAGGCCCATCATGTACTCGGGCTTGTCGGGCAGCAGCCAGATGGCGATGAAGAACATGAGCAGCGGCCCCACAATCCAGTTCAGCACCAGCGAAAGGCCAATGATGCGGGTGTTTTTGAAGACTTTGGGCAGCTCTTCGTACTTCACCTTGGCCAGCGGCGGGTACATCATCAGAATCAGGCCGATGGCCAGCGGCACGTTCACGGTGCCCACCGAGAAGTAGTTGATGGCCCCGTTGATGCCGGGCACGAAGTAGCCCAGGCCCACGCCTAGGGCCATGGCAAGGAAAATCCAGAGCGTGAGGCCCCGGTCAAGGCCGGAGAGTTTCTTTTCGGCCAAAGCCGTGGGGGCCGGGGCTTCGAGGGAAGCCGAGTGATTATGCGTTGACATGCGGGTTAGCTAGTTCGGATGATTCGGAAGGTGAAAAGGCAGCCACCAGGGCCGGGGGGACGCTAACCACGGCACTGCGGCGTTCGAGCAGCAGCGTGTCGCGCCAGAGGCCGTGCAACTGGCCAATCCGCTCGCGGCGGCCGACTTCGCGGAAGCCGGCCCCGAGGTGAATGCTGATGCTGGTCGTGTTTTCGGGGAAGATGCTGGCCTGCAGCGTCCAGATGCCGTAGGCCTCGGATTCGGTGCTGAGTGCCGCCAGCAACTCCCGGCCTACGCCCCGCCCCCGGGCATCAGCGGCCACGTACACGCTCACCTCCGCCACGCCGCCGTACACGCAGCGACTCGACACGGGCGAGAGGGCCGCCCAGCCTAGCACCTGCCCGCTGCCGCCGTAGCCGGCATCCACGGCCACCAGACGGCTATGGGGCAGGTGGGCGTAGTCCCACTCGGCCCAGGTTGGGGCTTCGGTCTGGAACGTGGCCTGGCCCGTGGCCACGCCTTGCTCGTAAATACGGCGCACAGCGGGCCAGTGCGCGGCGGTCATGGAAAGCAGTTGCATAAGGAAAAGATGCAGAAGCGGAACGATGATGGGCGGTTATTTGCGGTTGAGCAGGTAGGCCCCGGCGACGAGCAGCAGCGCCCCGGCCAGCCGGCTCAGCGTAAGGGGGCTGCGCGCCAGGCCCAGCAACCCCAACTGGTCGAAGAGCAGGGCGGTGAGCAGCTGGCCGGTCACGACCAGGGCGAAGAGCGAGGCGGCGCCTACGCGCTGCAGCGAGAAGGTGATGGCCGCGATGTAGACCATGCCCAGTGCCCCGCCCGTCCACTGGTACCAGCGCACCCCCTGCACGGCGGCCAGCGTCGGCAGCGGCGTCTGGGTACTGGCCAGCACCAGGGCCGCGGCCAGGGTGCCGACCAGATAGGACGCCAGCACGGCCCACATCACGCTGTGCAGGCCCCCGCGCAGCTGGCTGTTCACGGCCGACTGCGTGGTGAGGGCGGACCCGGCCAGCACCAGCACGAGGAAAGGGAGATATTTCATGGTGGAAACGACCGGGCAGCGAGTGCGCGGCCCTAGTAGGCCTTGCGCAGCATGTCGGCGTACTCGTTGGGCAGCGGCGAGGCTTCTACTGCCTGCGCCGCTTTCTCCACGTCGTATTCCACCCGAATCAGTTCCGAGCGTACGCTGTTGGGGTCGGTAAGCGTGGTGTTCTCGTCCAGGTGCAGCAGCTGGTAGGCGGCGCGGGGGTCGCCGTCCTTGGGCTTGCCCACCGAGCCGATGTTGAGGGCGTGCCGGTAGCGGGTTTCGCCCTCCACCTCGTAGGCGAAGGTGCGGTGGTAGGGCTTGTGGGTGTGGCCGAACAGCATGATGTCGGCGTTAGCATCCTGCAACACCCGCAGGAAGCTGGCTTCGGGCCGGTCCTCAAACAGGTACTCGTTGATTTTGCGCGGTGAGCCGTGCACCATCAGCAGGCTGAGCGTGCAGGGCTCCTCCTGAAACTCCAGGCGCATGTGCTTGGGCAGCAGGCGCAGGTAGCGCCGCTCGTCGTCGCCCACGACGTGGTTGGTGTAGGCGATGCTTTGCGCGCCCAGGTCTTTTTCCGTGTCGGTTTTGTAGGCGCAGCCGCAGTTGCTGCTGGCCAGCCCGATGCCCTGGTCGTAATTGCCGGCCAGCGTGGGGATGCCCCGGCGGCGTACCTCGTTCACCACTTCGTTGGGCCAGGGCGCGTAGCCCACCAAGTCACCCAAGCAGAAAATCATGTCCGGGCGGCGCTGCTCCATATCGGCCAGCGCTGCTTCGAGGGCCGGCAGGTTGCCGTGCACGTCGGAGAAAAAGGCAATCGTCATAAGAAGTAAAACAGAGTGGAGGAAGGAAAAAGCAAAACGGCGCAACCCGGGAGGGCTGCGCCGTTTGTCAGTCTAGCAGCACCCGCCGCCCGGCGTGCAGCCGCCAGCCGTTTGCACCTGAGGCAGGACAATTTGCTGAGCCGCCGGAATGCCGCAGGCATCCTGAGCCAGGCAAGCCGTTTGCTTGGCCGTGAGCACGAAATCGGTGCCGTCGAAGGTCAAACCGAACTTGCCGATGGTGGCCTGCTGGTACTCCACCTCAATGCCCAGGTCTTCGGTGCCCAGGATTTTCTCCGACAGGTTGAGGATGTGCAGGAATTTCTGGGGAGCCAACCGGTGGTCGTAGTCGCCGGCCTCCCAGAGCTGGAAGTTGGCGACCTGCTCCTGGCGCTCCACGCCGCCGCAGTCGATGAAGTGCTTGCTCACCAAGCCCACTTCCGTAACGTGGAAGTGCGCGGGCAGGTACTCGCCCGTGGGCAAACGGAAATTGACGGCTTCCACTTCGGCCAAAGCCTGCTTGATTTCAGAGATTTTCATGGCGTTACGTGTTGATAAGAGGATGAAAAAGGGATGGGGCCTAGCAGGCGCAGGCATCGTCGGGGCCGCAGGCCGCGCCGCTGGTGGCTTCTAGGAAAAAGGCCGTGAACTGCTGGTGGACCCGTTGCAGCAGCTCGGTGTTGAGGCAGTAGCAGACGGTGAGGCCGTCGATTTCACCGCGTATCAGATCCAGGGCTTTCAGCTCCTGCAGGTGCTGGGAAACGGTGGTGCGGGAGAGCGGCAACTCAGCGGCGATATCACCCGATATGCAGGTCTGCTTGCTGGCCAGCAGCTGAATGATGGCCACTCGCGCCGGGTGGGCCAGGGCCTTGGCCACGCGGGACAAGTGCTGCTGCTCTTCGGTAAAGGCGGCGGTTTTAGCGTAGGTCATGGGAGGAAGCCGGAAGTGGTTCGGGGGAAGTAGAAGGCACTGCCGTCGCCGTCAGCAGTTGGGTAAGCAGGGTTTCGGCACGTTGGTATGCGCGCTGCTCAGCTGCTTTGAGCCGCTGCTCGTCGCCCCCGCCCGGCAGGCCGTTGTAGCCGCCTTGTGTTTGCAGGCGCAGGCTTTCCAGCACTAGGCATTCGGTGCGCAGTACCCGTTCGAGCACGACGCGCAGCAACGGATGAACCGGCGTATCAGGGGAGGAAGACATAGCAGCAGGTAGCCAGGCAGGAAGTATGTCGCAAATATACGACATTGCATGACGTATGTTTACGTCGCACCTACTTTCTTCTTCGTATGCCGGTAGAATTTCTGAGTGACGAGCAAGCCGCTCGCTACGGACGCTTCTTTGCCGACCCCAGCCCCGAGCAGTTGGCCCGTTTCTTTTACCTGAGCCCGGATGATCGGGCATTCGTGGCCCGGCGACGACGCCGGCCCAACCAGCTCGGCTGTGCCGTGCAACTTGGCACCCTACGCTATTTGGGGACCTTCCTGCCTGAACCTACCCAGGTGCCGGCCGTTGTCGTGGAGACGCTGGCCGCACAGTTACAGGTCGACCCCACCGAGTGGACAGCGTACGGTAAGCGCGTCAGCACATGGTACGAACACCAGACGGCGGTGCTGGCCTACCTGCACTATGTCCCCTTCGAAGCCGCACAGGCGTTTCGACTTACACGCTGGCTCTACGCACAGGTCACCACCAGCACCGTACGCCCCAGCGTGTTGTTTGACCTGGCCACCGCCCACCTGGTCGCCCTACGCGTGGTACTGCCCGGCGTCACGGTGCTGGCCCGCCTCATTGCGCGGGTGCGTGAGCGCACTGGTCGTCATATCTACCGCCAGGTGGTTGCACGGTTGAATGCGACGCAACAGAACGCCCTGGAGACCTTGCTCGTGGTATTGCCCGGCGGGCGGCTCACCCTCTTGGAAGTATTGCGCACGTCCCCTACCCGCGTTTCCGCCCCCGCGCTGGTCGCCGCGCTACAACGGCTAGACCAGATTCGCGCCCTCGGTGTCGGCGACGTGCCCCTGAGCGACCTGCCGGAAGCCCGCCTGGCGCGCATGGCCCGGCACGCGCAGCTGGCCTGGGCCCAGCCGCTTTTGCGCATGGGGACGGAACGCCGGGTCGCCACATTGCTGGCTTTCGTGCAGGCGCTGGAACGCACCGCTACCGATGACATTCTGGAATTGTTTGACGGGCTGATGAGTGCATTGGCCCTGCGCGGGGAGGCGAAACGGCGGCGCGAGCGGCTGCGCTCCCTCAAAGACCTGGACGAGGCCGCGCTGCTATTACAACAGGCCGTGCGCATCCTGCTGGACGAGACGGTACCTGATGCGGCCCTGCGGCAGCGGGTACTCAGCACCCTGGGCGAAACCGCGCTCCGGGAGGCGGCCGATGCCGTGCAGGACCTGGCCAGCAGCGAGGACGACCCGATGCTCCAGGTGCTGGCCGGCAGCTACGCCACGGTTCGCCGCTTTCTGCCCGCACTGCTCGGCGGCCTGGTCTTCGAGGGCTCTCCGTCGGCCAAGTCCTTGCTTGATGCCTGGCACTTTTTACAGCAGCAAGAGCAGCCCGGTCGGGGCCGGCCTAAATGGGCCACCGCCCCCGTGGCGGTTATTCCGAAAAGCTGGGCCCGGCGCGTCTTTCCCGGCTAAGGGGACGTCAACCCGCATGCGTACACGCTGTGCGTGCTGGACCGGCTGCACCAGGCCCTGCGCCGCCGAGAAGTCTTCGTGCCGCGCAGCGAACGGTTTGGCGACCCACGCGCCGAATTGCTCCGGGGCGAGGCCTGGGCGGAGGCGCGGGATTCGGTGGCCCGTGCCCTGGACCGCTCCATCGACCCCGCCGTAGAATTGGCCCGCCTGCAACAGCAACTGCATGCCGCCTATACCGAAGTAAGCGCTAACCTGGCCCGGAATACGGCCCTGCAACTGCTGCAGATCGACGGTCAACCGTCCATTACCTTGACTCCGCTGGCGGCCCAGCAGGAGCTGGCCAGCCTGACGCGCCTACGCGAACAGCTGGCGGAGAAGTTGCCCCCGGTCGAGTTGGCCGCTCTTCTGCTGGAAGTGGAGGCCTTCACCGGCTTTGCCAGCGCCTTTACGCACGTGGCCGACGGGCAAACCGCTGCGACCGACCTGCCCTTGAGCATCTGCGCCGTACTGCTGGCCCAGGCCTGCAACATCGGGCTGAAAACGGTGGCGCGGGCCGATGTGCCCGCCCTGACGCTGCCCCGCCTCTCGTGGGTACAGCAAAACTACCTGCGCGCCGAAACCCTGACGGCGGCCAATGCCCGGCTGGTGGACGGCCAAGCCCAGTTGCCCCTGGCCCAGGCCTGGGGCGGCGGGGAGGTGGCCTCCGCCGATGGGATGCGCTTCGTCGTGCCCGTGCGCACCATCTACGCGGGCTGGAACAGCAAGTACTTCGCCTCCCAGCGGGGGGTTACCTATTATAATTTCACCAGCAACCAGTTCTCGGGCATCCACGGCATTGTCATTCCCGGCACGCTGCGCGACTCCTTGTTTATTCTGGCTGGGCTGCTGGAACAACAAACCAGCCTAGACCCCCGCGAAATTATGGCCGATACGCACGGTTTCAGCGAAGTAGTATTCGGGCTCTTTTCGCTGCTGGGCTTCCGCTTCAGCCCCCGGCTGGCCGATCTGCCGGACCAGCGGTTCTGGCGTCTCCATAAAGAGGATGACTATGGTCCGCTCAACGAGTTGAGTCGTCACGTCATCAATGCCCGGCTCATTTCGGAGCACTGGGACGATATGCTCCGGCTGGCTGGTTCGCTCAAATTGGGTAAGGTCAAGGCTACGGCCGTCATGCGCACCCTGCAACGGGCCGGCTCCCTCTCGGGTCTGGGGCGGGCGGTGGCCGAGCTGGGGCGGGTGGAGAAAACCCTCTACCTGCTGGCCTATGTGCACGATGAGGCGTACTGGCGGCGTATTCTGGTGCAACTCAACCGGGGTGAAGGTCGGCACGCGCTGGCCCGGGCCGTCTTTCACGGCAAGAAGGGCGAGCTGCGCCAACGCTACCGGGAGGGCATGGAGGACCAGTTGGGAGCCTTGGGCCTGGTGGTGAATGCGTTGGTGCTATGGAACACGCGGTATTTGCAGCAAGCCCTACAAGAGTGGCCAGCAACGGAAGCGGCCCTACTACCGGACGATGTGGCGCGCCTGTCGCCCCTGTTGCACGAGCACGTCAATATGTTGGGCCGCTACGATTTTACGCTGCCCGAAAGCATTGCGGCGGGGCAGTTGCGCCCGTTGCGCAACCCCGAAAACTGGCAGGAGCGGTTTGTTCCTGTAGAATAACGGAGCGGATAGCAGACCGACCGGAGTCACTACACCAGGTATTTGTGCATCGTCGCCACGGGGACGCCGGTCGCCACTTGAATCTTTTTAAAGCTTAGGCCCGTGCTGCGCAGCCGGCGTAATTCGGCAATCATCTCCGGAGCCAGGGCGGGGCGGCCCGGTTTTTTGCTGCTCCGCGCCTGCCCGGTTTTAATGCGCTCCGAAAAACGTACCCGTTCCTGCTTGGCAATGGCGGCCAGAAAGCCAATGATGGCATCCCGGAATAAACCCGTGCTGTCCAGGTACTGCTCGGTGAAAGACTTGAACTGCACCCCGACGGCGGTGAGCCGCTGCAGGTGATTGAGCGTCTCGGTTACGCCCTCGCGGCTAAAGCGGTCCAGCGCCCAGAATAGCACTACATCAAAACGGCGCTGGTGCGCATCCACGAACAATTGTTGGAACTGGGGACGTTCTGCGTTGCCGCCGCTTTCCTGATCCGTGTACTCCTTATAAATAGCGTAGCCCAGCCGCCGCGCGAAGTCCCGCAGTTCCCGTAGCTGGTTTTCGTTAGTCTGCCCTTTGTCCTTAGTACTGACACGGGCGTAAATCGCGGCCCTCATCGGTCTTTGCAGGTGTTCTGTACGTGTTCACGCCATGTTACGGGCGGCCCATGCATACGATCGGACACCTTCCTAAATCCATCGGCACTCAGCATGCCAACAAGTTCTGCCAGCTCATACACCTTTTGCAGTGGCTGATTGACAAAGTACGACCCCTTTTTTTCGTGGAAACCAAACGAAAACCCTGCTTCGAAATGCGTAGGGGCCATTTCAATATTACCGTAGCCTGCTGAAGTCGTGAGCATGACGCCAACACAATATTCTCCCTCAATGGCAATCACGGCGAAACGATGACAATGCTCTCTGAGCTTGTCTTCACAGTTCATAATCCTTTTACCTCCCTTAGGATAGATGGCATCAGGATGAAATTTATAGATACCTCGCACGACACGCTCGGTAGTGTATAGGCGTTGAATACTCATTCGCAAAACTACTGTTTCTCGAACGAGTTTGCTACCGGCCGTGCCGGTACTAAGAACGGCGTTTTGAGGACCGGTTTTCGGGAAGGTTTTTCGAACGCTTCTTTCGGCCCGCGTGCTGAGTGAAATATAATATAAGCTGCCAACTGCTTTTCCGCACCGACATTCATAGTATTTAATATATTATATACTATATACTCTTAGCGGGAATTTCTGTTCCTACTCTAGTGCTACCCCAAGACGGCCGCGAATTGGTTATTACGACGAATGACCAAGCGTTCAGGAAAAAAGTATAGTTCGGTGTTGCGCAGACCCAGATACGGAATGGGAACATTGGTTTGCAAGTGACGGGAGGGCTTTCTATTTAAGGAAACGCCCCCAAGGCCGATGCGCGAAATGGCATTACTGGCCCCGGCATTGCGCCGTCGGTCGTTGATACGTTCGGAGTGCAAATACTGCCAGACTCTGTGCGAATTGGAAATCTGGCCAAAGGCTTTCAGGAAGTCGGCGTGTACCTGGGCTAAATCATCGTTGAACTCATAGTTGATTTCCAGTGTCAGACGCCTTTTGTCAACCCGTGACAGATACATGTAAGCGGCTAGCACAGCCGCCAGGCAAAAGGCAAGACCGGTCCAGAATAAGCTAGGCTGATCGTCTAAGCGCAGGTATTGTTTGACTTCCGGAACGCGGGTAATGCGGGCGAATTTTTTGGAGACGTACTGCCCAGTAGATACCCCATACCAATGGTTCATGGTGCTGTCCGTGAGGGGAAGCAGACTACCGTAAACCGCCGAGCCGACCACAGAAGCTTCTGGGTCGGGCTGCTGCCGAATCTTGATGCCGCTGGAGGCGGTAATTTCCACCTTCGGGATGATGGTTTCCTCCGTGCGCGTGACTTGGCCGAAGTAGCTGAACAAGCCAAAGCCCAATAGTGGCCTTGGTTAAAAGTTTAGTACAAAGGTTAAACGCCCTTTGCCAAATTAGAACGGACGTTGGGCAGTAAGCTGTGCTAATGCTGCTGCGTCAGCGTCACGCTCTGGTTACCCTATACCTGCTTACTACACTCATTTGGTTGGCCGTAACTTGAGCCGTTGCTGGTACTGCGCCAGCGTACGCCGTACCTCGCCGACGGAGTGTAGACCATTGAGGGAGAGATAAGGAGTTTGGTCTGGATGGTAAGGGAGGCGGCCGGCACGGCTCCGCCCGGCGCACCGAAACACCTGTGTCTGCCACTCCGAAATGCGTCCGACCAATTTCTCGCCTACTTCGTGTCTATCAACCTGCTGCACCTCGGCGTAAACCAGCGCCTTGGGAAGGTAGTATCCGCTTCGTCAGGCTTTCGCTGGGCCTCGCCTCGCTGTACTATATCGGCCTCTGAAAAGCCGAAGTGCCTGCCCCATTCGATTCCAACTCCATTCTTGCCACCGTCATCATCGGCCCCGACGGCCAGGTGGTCACCTGCCACGACGGCATGGCCGCGTACTACACCCCCGAGTTCAAGGCCGCGCTGGAGAAGCTGGTTCGGTAAGCGGCGTTGGCAGGGTGGGCGGATGAGTGCCCGAAATGAGCGGGGAGGGTCCGCCCCGAGGTTATAGCAAACTGCCTACCTTGCCGCCATGTCCGATTTTCGTCTGCGCGTATTTGCCACCGTGGCCCGGCATCTGAGCTTTACCAAGGCCGGGCAGGAGCTGTTTGTGAGCCAGCCGGCCGTCACCAAGCACATTCGTGAGCTGGAAGCCCAGTACGGCCAGCGCCTGTTGGAGCGGCGCGGCAACCGCGTGAGCCTCACCGAGGCCGGCCGCCTGCTGCACGCCCACGCCGATGCCGCCGCCGCCGCCCAGCAGCAGCTCGAAGACCAGCTCCTGGCCCTGCGTGACCCCGAAGAGGCCGCCGGCCGCCTGCGCCTGGGGGCCAGCACCACCTTGGCCCAGTACGTGCTGCCGGGGTTGCTGCCCGCCTTTCAGGCCCGCTACCCGCAGGTGCAGCTCTCGTTCCTGAACGCCAATTCCGAGCGCATTGCCGATGCCCTACTACGCGGCGAGCTGGATTTGGGCTTTGTAGAAGGCCGCACCAAAAGCCACGACCTGCACTACGAGCCGTTGCTGCCCGACGAGTTGGTGGCCGTGCGCCGCGTCGCGCCCGGTTCCCCGCTCGCCACGCCGCTGTCCTTGGCCGAGGCCCTGGCCCACCCGCTGGTGTTGCGCGAGCGGGGCTCGGGCACGCTGGAAATTCTCGAATTTGCTCTGCGGGCGCAGCACATTAAGCTCAGCAGCCTTTCCGTAGCCCTTTACCTGGACAATACGGAAGCCATCAAGCGCTACCTCGAAGCCGCGCCGGCGGCCCTGGGATTCGTGTCGCGCCGGGCCCTGGACCGCGAGCTGGCGGCTGGACTGCTCGAAATCGTGCCCATCAAAGGGCTGCACCTGGCCCGGCAGTTCGAGGCACTCTGGGTGCAGGGACAGGTGCTGGCCCGGCCGGCCCAGCGGTTTCTGAGCTTCGTGCAGGGGCAATTCAAGGGGGCCAAATAAAGGCTGGCGATGCCGGATAACCATTCGGTGTCAGCTGGCAGCGGCTGTACTTATACAGCAGGAGGTGAACCGGGTGGTTCGTCCAACGGCAGATTGGCGATGGCACAGGTCTGCCGGTGCCGTAACAACTGCTGCCACGGCCATCCGGGCGGCTCAAGACTGGCGGGAATGCAAAAATCAGCTATTCTATAAATAACTTTTGGTTATGCAGGATAACACGATTGGATAATCCTTTGCGTAGGGGTCGCCGTATATTTGCCTCAGAAACAACCCCCTCCCGCTCATGGCACTCCCGGTTCATTCCGCAACTCCGCAAGCCCCTGATTCGCCGCTCGCTCCCGCTCCGGCGCAGGAACCGGCCGCTCCTGAATTCAACGAAACCACCGGCTTCTTCCGCCACCTGCACACGCCCCGCGTGCTGTTCGGGCAGGATTTCACCCTGAAGCAGGTGGTGTTCGTGCTGTTCTTCGTGTTCTGCCTCACGCCCTGGGCCTCGCCGCCCATTGCCCTGGCCCTGGGCTTGGTGCTGGCCCAGACCATCGGCAACCCCTTCACTACCCAAACCAAAAAGGCCACGGCCAAGCTGCTGCAGTTCTCGGTTATCGGGCTGGGCTTCGGCATGAACGCCCACGCGGCGGTGCAGGCCGGCAAGGAGGGCATCCTGTTCACGGTGGTGTCCATCTTCGGCACGCTGCTGCTGGGCCTGGTGGTGGGCCGGTGGTTGGGGCTGGGCCGGCACGTGGTGCATCTGATTTCGTGCGGCACCGCCATTTGCGGCGGCTCGGCCATCGCGGCCATCGGGCCGGTGCTGCGGGCCAAGGACGAGGAGATGTCGGTGGCCCTGGGCACGGTGTTCGTGCTCAACGCGCTGGCCCTGTTTGCCTTCCCGCCCATCGGCCACGCGCTGGCCATGACTCAGAACCAGTTCGGCCTTTGGTGCGCCATTGCCATCCACGACACCAGTTCGGTGGTGGGCGCGGCGGCCGCCTACGGCAATAAAGCCCTGGAAGTAGCCACCACCGTGAAGCTGGCCCGGGCCCTGTGGATTATCCCGATTTCCATTGGCACGGCCATGATTTTCAAGCAGAAGGGCGTCAAGGTGAAAATTCCCTATTTCATCTTCGGCTTCATCGCCGCCATGCTGCTCAACACCTTCGTGCCCGCCGCCAAGCCCCTGGGCCCGGTGATGGTGAACCTGGCCAAAATCGGCCTCACGGTGACGCTGTTTTTCATCGGCGCGGGCCTGTCGGCCAAGGTGGTGCGCTCGGTGGGCATCAAGCCCTACGTGCTGGGCATCCTGCTCTGGTTGGTGATTTCGACTGGCTCGCTCTACGTGATTCTGCACACGGTATAGCGCAAAGCGCACGGAGGAAGTTGGACTACCGAAGCAGCTAGAACAACCTCATTTTCAATGCCATGCGCATCACCAAATACATTCATTCCTGTTTGCTGTTCGAACTCGACGGCCAACAGATTCTTTTCGACCCGGGCAAGTTTTCCTTCATCGAAGGCTTGGTGCACCCCGAGGTTTTCAAAGACGTATCGGTCATCATCATCACCCACAACCACCCCGACCACCTCGACGTGGCGGCGCTTCAGAAAATCGTGGCCCTGCGTCAGGTCATTATCATCTCTAACCGCGAGGTGGCAACCGAACTGAAAGCGCACGGCCTCACGGTGCAAATCCACGAGGAAGGTCGCCTAGACTTGGGCGTGTTTCAGCTGCTGGCCCTTCCGGTGCAGCACGAGGCCATTCTCGACAGCCCCTTGCCGCAAATGACCGCCTGGCTGGTGAATGGCAAGGTGCTAAATCCCGCCGACTCTTTTGCTAACAATTTGTTGCCCTTCGCGGGGGTGGAAATGCTCCTGCTGCCCGTCACCGCGCCTTTTCTCACGGAGCTGGTGGTGGCCGATTTCGCCCTGAAAATGCGTCCCAGGCAAATTTTGCCCGTACACGACGGCTACCTCAAGCCCTTCTTCATCCAGCAGCGCTACGAGAACTACGGGCCGTATTTTGAGAAGCACGGCATCGTGTTTCACCGGCTGGCCGAACCGGGCGATGCCATTACCCTCCCGTAGCCTACTCCCTTATGCCGCTACCCCCCCCCACCAACCCACTCGCCCTCTCGGACCGGCTGGCCCTGCAACGGACCCGGCTGGCCAATGAGCGCACTTTGCTCACCTACGTGCGCACCAGCCTGGCGCTGGTGGGCTTCGGGCTGGCGCTCCTTCAGTTTCACCCCGAGCGGGGCGGCCGGTTGGGTTACTCCGCGCTGGCGGTGGCGGGGCTGGTGCTGACGGTCGGGCTGCTGCGCTTTCGGGCCCATTGCCGGGAATTGGCGGCCTGCCAGCTAGCAAGCGGCGAAGGTAGTTGAGCAACAAAAAACCCCGGTGCTACCCGAAGCAAAAGCGTTTGCGCCCCTAAAAAAGCCCCTGATGCGACATGCACCAGGGGCCTTCTTGGTCAGCAGCCGGCTTACGGCTGCGTGAGCGTGACCGCGCCGGCCGGGTTTTTGTCGCCGAGCACCACCACGGCGAACCGGCCTGCCAGCCGCAGCCGAATCTGGTAGTAGGCGTTGACTTCGACTGCGCCACCATCATCGGTTTTGAAGGAAATGACCGGCTCCGGGGCCACCAATGCGGTTTTGCTGTCCGACAGGTACAGGGTGTAGGTGGTGTTGGCGGCCAGCTGCTTGAGGGCCAGTACCATTTCGTCGAGGTCTTCGGTGGGGCGGATGGTGGCCCCGCCGCCCACGCCGGGCACCGGCTGCGTACCCACGGGCACCAGGCGGATGTTCACCGGCGTCACCGGCGTGAAGGCTTCCAGCCCACTGGCGCCGGGGCTGCCACCGCCGGCTTTCACCACGTAGAGCAGGGCCTGCGGGGCCTGGCCGCTGCCGGTTTCGGTGAGCTTGGTGTTGGTTTTGGTGTCGATGCTGACCAGCGCGTCGCCGTTTTCCAGGCCCACGTAGAGCTTGCTGCCGTCGCCGTTGGGCCACACACCGTGCGGGTTGGCCCCCACCGGGATAGTGGCCAGCAGCTGGCGCTGGCGCGAATACACCTTCACCGCGTTTTCGCCGCCCACGGTTACGTAAGCGAAGTCGCCGGCGCTGGCCCCGCTGAAGCGGGTGCCGCCGCCGGGGCCGGCCATGTTCACATGGTTGGTGCCGGGGCCGGTGTCAATCACGCCTTCCACGGCGTAGGTCTGGGCGTTCACCACGGTCACCTTGCCCACGTCTTTGTGGGTCATCCAGACCTGCTGGCCGTCCTCGGTCACCACCAGGTTGGGCGAGAACTTGCTCACCACCGGCACCCGGGCAATGACCTCGCGCTTCTTCACATCAATTACGTCGAGCGTAGCGGTTTCGGAGTGGTCCACGAAGGCCACTTTGCCATCGGGCCGGAACACGACCATGCTCGGCTCGTGCTCGGTGGCAATGTTTTTCACCACCTGCATTTTCTCCACGTCAATCACCGTCACGTAATCCTTGCCGCGCACCGCCACCCAGAACTGTCTGCCGTCGGGCGTGAAAAAGCCCTCGTGGGGGTTGCGGTCCACGTATACCTTGCCCTTGACGGTGTTGGTGGCTAGGTCGATAAAAATCACCGCGTTGGTGAGGGTGGCAATCACGCCCAGCGTCTTGCCATCGGGCGACACCCCCAGCCCGTGCACGTTGGACTCCATGTCGTAGAGCGGGCTCAGAAAATCGGGCCGGCCCTTGCCCAAGCGAATCACGCCCAGCAGCCGGTTGGTGCTCGGGTCGTGCACCGACACCGTGTTCGATGACTGGTCGGCCAGGTACACCCGGTCGGCGGCGCTGGCTGCGATGGGGCCGGGGTCGGGCGGAATGACCATGTCGGGCTCGGTTTCCTCGCTGTTCTTTTTCGAGCAGGCCCCGAGCAACAGCGTGGCTGCCAGGGCCCAGGTGGATAAGGTAGTGATGCGCATGGAGGGATGAAATGCTGGTTTTGCCGCCCAGTCTAAGCCGGACTATTCGGCCAGTAAAGCGGGTTCACCGTCAGTGGTTTTGGGTGCGACGATTACCCGCGAAAACTTTTTGCCCGCTGGGTTCAACTCGCCGCCCGCGATGCGCTGCACCGGCCCCAGGGCCTGGCCCATGGCCCCGCCTTTGGCATCGGTGCGCACGGTGGTCAGGGCGTAGTCGCGCGCGTAGGGCGCTTTGGTGCCGCTGGTCAGGAAGATGTCGTAGTCGGTGTTCGGCGTCAGGCCGCGCAGGGCGAAGGTGGCCAAATCCACCAGCCCTTCCGAGCGCAGCGTCATGGTGCCGGTGGCGGGGCCAGCGGTGGGCGGCTTGAGCGTCCGCACCACGGCGGGCTGGTCAACCAGCTGCCGGCCGAGGCCGGTGTTTGTGGCCGCGCCGGCAGGCACGGCGTTGGGCACGTACATCAGCGCCATTGGGGCCTGGCCTACCTTGATTTTGGCCAGCACCCGGTTGCTGGCCGTGCTGATGGCCACGGCGGAGTCGCCGTTTTCCAGGCCCACGTACATCCGGCTGCCGTCGCCCGAGGGCCAGATGCCGTGCGGATTAGCCCCCACCGGAATGGTGGCCAGCTGCTTGAAGCCCGGGGCGCGGCTGTACACCTTCACTACGTCCTCGCCGCCTACGGTCACGTAGGCCAGCTTGCCGGCCGCCACATCCACCGTGGCCACGTGGTTGGTGACGGGGCCGGTTGTCAGCACGCCGCTGATGGTGAGCGTCTTGGTATCCAGTACCGATACCTTGCCCACATCCTTGTGGGTGAACCAGATTTGCTGGCCGTCTTTGGTGGGGAAGATGTTGGGCGAGAAGGGGCTCACCACCGGCACCTTTTTGATGACTTTGTAAGTGGCCACGTCCACCACGGCCAGCTCGGGCGAGAAGCTGGAGCACACAAAGGCGCGCTTGCCGTCGGGGCTGAAGGCAATCTGGCCGGGGCCGTTGGGCACGGGCACACGGCGGGTTTCGCGCATCGTGGCCACGTCAATCACCGATAGGTAGTCCTCGCCGCGCACCGTTATCCAGGCCTCCTTGCCATCGGGCCGGAAGGTGGCCTCGTGCGGGGCCCGCCCCACGTACACGCTGCCTTTGATGACGTTAGTGGCCGTTTCGATGAAGGTCACGTTGTTGGAGCCCACCGACACCACGGCCAGCAGCTTATGGTCGGACGAAGCACCCAGGCCGTGTACCAGCGCCTGCCCCTTGTAGAGCGCCGAGAGCAAGTCGGGCTGCGGCTTACCCAGAATAATCTGGCCCAGCAGCTTGTTATCCATGGGGTCGATAACCGAGACGGTGTTGGAAATCTGGTCGGCGGTGTACACCCGGTCGCGGTGGCTGACGACCTGAGCCGCCGCCACGCTGGAAATGAGCAGCAGGCCGGGGAGGAGAGGGAATTTCATGGGATAGGGAAAAAAGAACGTCATGCTGAACGAAGTCGCAGCATCGCTACCTCTTTACTAATCAACACTTCTTCAACGAAGCGGTAGCGATGCTGCGACAAGCTCAGCATGACGGTTTAAACGGAATTAGGTACTATTTGCCAGGGTTCTGCGTGCCCACGGGGTGCTGTTTCAGCCAGGCAGCCATCTGCTGAATCTCGACCTGCTGCTCGGCGATGATGCTTTGGGCCAGGCGGCGCAGGGCGGGGTCCTTGCCGTACAGCAACTGCAGACGGGCCATGTCCACGGCCCCCTGGTGGTGGGGCAGCATCATGGCCGCGAAGCTGGCGTCGATGTCGTCGGGGCGGGCCCCCTCCATGCGGCGCATGCCCTCGTCCATCACCACCATCACCGAATCCATGCCGTGCTGGAAGGCGGCGACCGGGGTGCCGGGCGCGGCTGTGTGGTCCATCTTCAGGCCGGTCATGCCCGTCATGGAGTGGGTCGTGCCCGGCATTGATGTAGTACCAGCCGGGGTATGGTGTTGGGCGCGGGCCGTCGCGACTCCGCCGAAGGTGAAGGCCAGCAAAAAGAGGAAGGGTTTGGTCATGTCGTGCGCTGTTGCCGTCCCATGAGTGGGGGGCTGGTGCACTAACGGGCAACTTCCAAAAATGAACGCCCGACACGGGCCAACTGGACCTATCCCGGGGTGAACTGGCCTTCCAGGTTCCGGGCCGGCTCAGGCAAATCGCTTGAGCAACTGCTGTACGCCGGCGCTGTAGCTGCGCGAGGAGGTGACGTGCTGGCCGTTGGCCATGCGAAACAGGTACTCGCCGTGCGACCAGTGCCTGAAGTCCACGATGTGGGCCGGGTTGACGATGCACGAGCGGTGGATGCGCAGGAACACGGCCGGGTCGAGCCGCTCGGCCAGCTGGCCCAGGGCCGTGCGCAGCGGGTAGTGCCGGCCGGCCGCGTGTAGCTGCACGCCGTTGCCGCTGGCCTCGAAGTAGCACACCTCGGCGGCCGGCACGAAGAAGCTGCGCTCCGGCAGCTTCACCAGGAACTGGTCCTGGTAGTCAGCTGCCGGGGCGGTCCAGCTGTGCAGCAGGGCCTCCAGCTCGGGGACGCGGGCCTGGTACTGGCGCAGGCGTAGCTGCTGCTGCACCCGGCGTACGCAGTCGGCAAACCGGTCGGGGTCCAGCGGTTTGAGCAGGTAATCGACAGCGTGGAGCGCGAAGGCCTGCACCGCGTACTGGTCGTAGGCCGTCACGAACACCACCAGCGGGAGCGGCTGGCCGGCTTCCCGCAGCCGGCCCAGCACCTGCACGCCATCGAGGTCGGGCATTTGCACATCGAGAAAGACGACGTCGTACGCGCCGGTTTGCAGGGCGGCCAAGGCTTCGGTGCCGTTCGCGGCTTCGCCCGTCACGGTCAGCGCCGGAAAATCGGCCAGCAGCTCCCGCAGCAGGCTGCGCGCCAGCGGCTCGTCGTCGACCAGCAGCGTGCGGATGGGCCTCATGCGGATAGATGCGTAACCCCGGCCGCTGCCAGCCGGAACGGGATGGACAGGCGCAGGCAGTAGCCGCACGCCGGGGCCGACTCCACCGCCAGGGCGTAGTCTGGGCCGTAGAGCGTAGTCAGGCGGCTTTCCAGGTTGCGCAGGCCGATGCCCCGGGCGGCGGTATCGGCCGCGCCCTGGCCGTTGTCGTGCACTTGCAGCACGAGTCGGTCGCCCTGTTTTTCGGCCCGCACGGCCAGCTCGCCGGCCCCGGCGCGGGGCGCCAGGCCGTGGCGCACGGCGTTTTCCACCACCGGCTGCAGCAGCAGGGCAGGCAGCAGCGCGCCCTCGGTATCGGGGGCGATGTCGTAGCGCACGGCTAGCCGGTCGGGGAAGCGGGTTTGCTCGATTTCGAGGTAGAGGCGCGTGAGGCGCAGCTCCTGTTCCAGGGTCACCTCCTGCTCGTCGGTGCCTTCCAGCACCAGCCGCAGAAACTGGCTGAGCTGGGCCAACATGCGCCGGGCGGCCTTCACGTCCTGGGTCATCAGGGCTGAGACGGCGTTCATCGAGTTGAAGAGAAAGTGCGGCTGAAGCTGCATTTTCAGGGCCTGCAGCTGGGCCTGCACCAGCTGGGTTTCGAGCTGGGCGGCCCGCACCCGGCCTTCGCGGTACCGCTCGCGGTACTGCACGGCGTAGGCGATGCACAGCAGCATCCAGTAGATGGGCACCCAGTTGTTGGCATTGGCCACAACGGTATGCAGGGAGAAGCCGCCCGGCGTGGCCCCGCTGCCGTGCATCACGGCGGCGTAGCCCAGGCGGTACACCAGGGTCAGGACGTAGCTAGCCGCCGCGTGGGCCAGCAGGTGCCAGAGGCGGTGCCGGCGTTCGGTGAGGTTGAAGCGGGCCGCCAGGGCGAACACCACTGGCGTGAGCAGGCCCCAAATCAGGCTGTGCAACAGCCGCCCGCCCAGGGCCTCGCGCCAGTCAGTGGGCGTGCCGGCCGAGAGGTTCTGCACAAAAATCAGCAGCACCATGAACCCGCTGAACAGCAGCCACGCCAGGGCAATGGTGGAGCCGCTCACCAGGGGCGGAGATAGTTGCCGTTCCAGGGGCCGTGCGGTCGTACTCATGCGCTTTAAAGGTAGCGAAACCCGCCGCCGCCGCGCTGGCCTGGCCTCCAGGATGGCCTTTTTAGCGGGTCAACGGGCCTTCGGGTCAGCATCGGAGAAAATGATTTCAGCCAAAGCAGGCAGGACAGTGCCTGAATAGATACGGAAAAAGGCGGTCCTAATAGGCGGGCGAAATGCGTCACTTGCTGGCGCACGGCGGCTTCGACCTGCTCGAAGGGCGGAACCCCGAATTGCTGCAGAATCTGCTGCTGGTGGTTAAAGCGGGTGACCTTGCCGTAGCGCGTCCACTCCACCGCTCCCAAGTGGTAACGCTGCTGCACGTACGCCTGGTCAGTCGCCAGGAACCGGTCCACGGGAAAGAAGCACCCCGTCGTCTTGAAGTAGCCGACCTGCAGTACGAAGCCGCCCCGGCTGTGCGGGGCCAGCAGCGTAGCCAGAGACCGGGTGGCCCAGTCGGGCAACGCAAAGAAGAGCTGCCGCTGGGGCGGATTGAAAACAGGGGGCTGGTCGAAGGCACGGCGCTGGGTCGCGTCGAGTAAAAACAAGTAGCGGGCCATGGAGCAGGAAGGAAATCCTAAAAATAGCCAGCTGGCTTGTTCACTAAAACGAAGGTTACCCTTTATAAGTACTTACGCCACCGTAAAGTGGTCATCCACGCCCACCGAAAGCCAGCCGCTGCCAAGGCCGCCGATTAACTTTTGTACCAAACTTTTAGAGCCTGTTGGGGAATCGTTCCCTTTAATCGCAAATCGATTTACCAACAGGTTCTTAGGGAAGAGAGGTCGTTATTGCACTTATGATAAAGATGAATACGATGACAAGCCTGAAAAAAAGAGACATACTAATAGCATTTTTGATGCTTCTTCTTAGCTTTTGCTGTGTATATGTGCCCTATATGCTTCCAAAAATGTGGCTGTTTGTATTCGAATACGAACCTAAGACTGCATCAAGGTTAGCGCGTAACGTAATGCCTTGGTTTCTAAGCTGCCTTGACCATCCCAAAGACATTAGGTACACTCAATGGCAACTAAGTAAACTTGCTTTGATAATAGGTACGTGCTTAAACGTAGTTGTGGCTTTGGGCCTTACAGTGGCAAGCACTCTTAGGGCGTTAAGACAAGGAGGTGTGTATGTGCTGTATACTTTGATTCTGGTTTTGGGACACGCATGTTTCGCCCTAATTGTGCCCCAATTAGTGTTTAACACAGTAATCGGGCCGAGCGAACGTGTCGGCCCTAATGACCATTGGCTCTAATAGCCTGTTAGGAAATCAATATAGTCGGTTGAGGCAAAGGGTTACGTTAGCCCAGAGGATCCAAGCCGCGTGGCTTTCGGGCGTGTACTCGTAGTCCATGACCACCCGTCGGAAGAAGTTCAGCCAGGCGAAGGTGCGTTCGACCACCCAGCGGCAGCCGACCGGGACAAAGCCGCGCGCCGACGGCGGCCGGCTGCTGACCTCATGCCGTAGTCCACGCGCCAGCAACCCTTCGGCAAAGTGGCCGCGGTAGGCGCGGTCGGTCACCACGGTGGTCAGGTGCGGGCCCCAGTGGCGCCGCTCCCGCAGCAACGGGGCCGCGCCGCGGCTGTCGTTCTGGTTGGCCGCGTGCGCGCGGCAGGCCCACACGCGCCCTTGCCGGTCCACCAGCAGCTGCCGCTTGCGCCCGTTCACACACTTGCCGCCGTCGATGCCGCGGTGCTCGGCGATGCGCGGGGCGAGCTTCACACTTTGACTGTCCAGGCACAGCACGGTCGGTGTGGCCGGCTGCCCCTGCGCTTGCCTGTCGGCTTCGTTCAAAGTCCGGTTCAAGCGCTGCAGCGTGCCGTCCTGCTGCCAGCGGCGGAAGTAATAATACACGGCCGTCCACTTGGGAAATGCCGCCGGCAGGCTGCGCCACTGGCAACCTGAGCGGCACACGTAGCGCAACGCGTCCACCACCTGGCGCAAACACAGGCGCCGTTTGCGTTGCAGCGGCAGTAAGCAGCGCATAACTTGCCACTGCGAGTCAGTGAGGGGTTGATAGCCGTCAACCATAATGCAGACCGGAGCCTAGGAACTCCGCCTGCAACTTACTGGCTCGTTTTTCTTTAGACCCAAGCCAATTCCCAAACAGGCTCTTAACCAAGGCCAATAGTAGAGCCAAGACCAGCGTACCCCACTTGGCAAATGAAATCTTGGCGGCTTTCTCAGTTAGCTCGTTGATGAAATCCTGCGAGTCAACGTCACTAAGTTGAGTTATCTCATCGGAGGTAATAGTGTGCAGGTGCCCCTGAGCCGTGGGCGGCAGCGGCGCGGGTGGATAAGACGGGCTGTGAGTTGTCGTCTGCTGTATGTATTTGCGGTACTGAATGCCACCAGCCCCCAGCGAAACGTAAGTGCCCCGCCGATTGACCCTAATCCGGGCACCTTTCACGCCCACGGAGTAGCCAATGCCCCGGGTAGATAAATTGACCCGCATTGGGCCGAAGCTAATGGATTTGCGAAACGAGAATCCCATGGATAATGGATAGAAAGTCTATTCGCAATATACACGGGTCAATGAATGTCCCAACTCACTTCTTGCGAGGAAATTAGTCATGTAGCCACAGTCGATTTATCTCGTGATAGCCCATGTGGCACGTGAGCTATCAAACTCTAAATTGCGCGTTGATTGCCGGCATTCGTTACATGAAGATTCTCCAGCCCCACCAAATCAGCAGTGAAGTATTAGAGGTGATTCACTCCGCCCAGCAGTACTTAATTCTAGTGTCGCCCTACGTAAAACTAACCCAGTGGCAGCAGTTGGCCGCAGCCCTAACGGCAGCCAAAGGGCGAGGAGTACGGATTGACTTTTTCGTGCGTAACGACCCCGATAATGCGGGCAGTTGGGAGCAGGTAGAGGCGCTGGGGCTGAAAGCGCGGCTAGTAAGCAACCTGCACGCAAAGTTCTACTTCAGTGAAACCAGCGGGGTCATTTCCTCCATGAACTTACTGGCTAGCTCCAACAGCAACTCCATCGAAATAGGCTGCAAGTTGGAAACCCAGACGGAGCTGGACGAACTCAAAAGCTTTGTGAAGCGCTTCGTGGTGCCGCACGAAATGAGCGAGCGGCCAACGGAGGCCGACCTGTACCTGACCAAGGAGCGGTTCAGCGTGGCCTTGGAACACTACATTGCCGACCAGACCCGGCGAGACGCGCGGGTTACCTTCCAAAAGGACGAGTTCGAAATCCGGGCGGTATCGAACACGTTCTTCTTGTACGTGGACAAGGCTACGAATCGGCTTTTTCTGAGTGCAATTGTTTCGGAAGCTGAGGCCGGCGCATTTGAGGCGCGGCGCTCAACTTTCTTTACGTCTCCATCTTTCCGTTATGATTTGGATAGGGGTGACCGAGGACACTATAGCATGGTGGAAGGCGCCTACCAGCCCCGGTTGTCTACAGCATACCTAGATAACCTGCGACTGCCCGAAAAGAAGCAATTGTTAGCAGAGGTGATGACGTTCATTAAAAGTGTGCGAGCTTTTAAAGACGCTTGAAAACAGCACAGTTACAATTAAGCTTCATTAGCAGAAGATGACAGCTTAAATACCCTTCACCAAGTTCAGGAAGTCATCCAGCTTGTAGGCCCCGTCCACCACGCGGCGCTCATAGACCATGAAGTAGCGGAAGTCGTTGCCGGCTTTCTGCACCCAGTACTCACCCAATTTGATTTTTCTGCTCGGCGTCGAGGTGGTCGCCCTTGGTTTCTACCAGCAGAGTCTTGCCGCTCTTGGTTTGGATGATGAAGTCGGGGTAGTGATTGAGGAAACCATTAATCCGGAAGCCTTTGCGTTCTAGGTTGCGCGTCCAGAAGGCAATGTTGGGCAGGTTGGCCAGCTCGTTGATGACCCGCTCCTCGAAGCCGTTGATCTTGCCCTCCTTCTCGTACAGCGACTTGGTAATGTCCTTGCCCGTGTCGCCGGGTGTAATCTGGGCCGGCAGCGCGTAGGCCGGCTGCATCGAGACTTTATCCTGGTCGAGGAAGTTGCGGAACTGCTTCAGCGCGTACGCCTCCGAAAGCTGCCGGATTTTGTCCTTGATCTTCTGGGTGTAGGTGTGCTCGTGGTTGGCGAAATCCGTGAACTGCTCGTCGGTGAAGTCTTCGAGGATGCGGCGGACGTAGCGCTCAATTTCCTTGTCGGCAATGGGGTAGAGGTTGCCGATCAGGCCCATGATGCGGCTGGTGAAGTTCTTGACGCGGCTGTCTTTGCGGGTCGGGTCGAGGATGAACGTCATGATGCGCTCCTTCGCGTCGCCGTCGATGCGGGTGAAGGTGGGCGTGGCTTCTTTCTTGGTGTCGTCGAGGTCCACGCGGTAGAGCTCCGAAGACACGCCGTCGAACTTGATGTCAGTGTTTTCCTTGCCGAGCTGAAAGCCTTCGAGCAGGTAATCCTTCTCCAGCAGCACACTGGTACTGCCGGCGTCGCCATCGAAGAGCGTGGCAGCGGGTTTCTTCCAGAAGAACTGGGGCAGCCGCAGGGCCGTGGCCTGCTCGCGGAAAATCTCTTTGATCGGATAGGTTTTCACGAGGGATTGGAGGGCGCTGGGAGGGGGCGTAGTGCCGCTGGCCGTACTCGCAGCCACGGTTTGCTCGAACTCGGCCTGCTGGGCCAGAGCGGCCTGGGCAATGGCTTGCAAGGAGCCCGCCGCCGGGGCCGTGGAGGCCACCTGCGGCTGCGTGACCGACACGGCCGCCGCAGCCTCATCGGTGACAGGCTCCACTGGGGCAATGCGGCCGAAGTCAATGTCGGCCAGATCATCGATGGCTGGCGTGGGGGCGGGGGCGTCGAAGTTGAGCGGGGCCTGCACGAAGCTGGCCAGCGGGTCGGGCTTGGGCGCGAGGGTAGTGGCGTCGGCCACTTTGTAGTCGCGGGCGCTGAAACCGGCTTTGTTCAGGCCCACCACAATCTTATCCAGCGTTTCCAGAAACTTGCTGGAGGCCGTCAGCACGTAGCTCATGTTGAGCATGGGTGCCTGGTGCGGGGCCACGTAGGGCTGGCGCAGCACGCGGCCCAGAATCTGCTCCACGTCTACGGCCGACGACTTATCGGCCAGCGAGGCCAGGATGTAGGCAAAGGGCGCGTCCCAGCCTTCTTTCAGGGCATTTACGGTGATAATGTAGCGCACCGGACATTTCGGCGACGACAGATCCTCGTTCTTCAACTCGTTCAGGCCCGCCGTCTTGATGCGGATATGCTCGGCCGGAATCTTGCGGTCGATGAGCTTCTGCTTGAGCAGCTCGAAGGTGGTGTTGTCATCGGCGGTTTTGGGCTGGGCCTGAAACAGCACGATGGGCCGGATGTAGCGGCCGCCTTCCTTCTGCTCTTTCTTCGCCTGCAGCTCCAGGTTGCGTTGCAGCTGCAGGGCCGAGTTGATGACTTCCGTGCGGTCGTTGTGGTTGTAGACGATGACGGGCAGCTTCACCATGTGCTCCTTTTTCAGGGCCAGCGCATCCACGAAGCTGATAATGTTGCTGTTTTTGCGCGGGGTGGCCGTCAGGTCGAGGATGAACGAGGGGCTCAGGTTCTTGAGCATGTCCACGCTCAGCTCGCTTTCCGCGTTGTGGCTTTCGTCGACTACCACCACCGGGTTCAGGGCCTGAATCACCCGCATGAGGGTAATATCCTCGTCGCCGGGGCCTAGCAGCGTGCCGAAGGACTGTAGGTTGCCGTTTTCCTGGTACACCTTGCGGTCCTCCTTGTTGCGGGCCCGCAGCGAGTCGAAGCTGAGCACCACCAGGCTCAGCTGCTCCTGCACGGAGCTGGCCGAAAAGCCGCTGCCTTGCAGCAGGGCGGCCTTGTCGTACACTTCCACCCGGCCGGCGAAGTGGGTGTTAATTTTCTGCCGGTAGGGGTGGCTGGGGTCTTTCAGGTGGCGCAGCGTCTGCTCCAGAATGGTGACGGAGGGCACCAGCCACACCACGGCCTTAGGGCGGTCGGGCGGAAAGGCGGCGAAGATGGTGCGCAGCGCGTTGGCCGCCAGAAAGGTTTTGCCGCCAGCGGTGGGCAACTTCACGCACACGTGCGGCACGCCGGGCACGGTGTTCTTGTAGGGCTCCACGGCCGCGCCGGGAAAGGGCTGCAGGGGCGTACGCGGGTGCGTGGCCCAGAAGTCGTGGAAGGCGTCGGGCAGGTTTTTGGTGGCCTGCACGCAATCGAGGAAGCGGGCCAGGTCCGTAATGACTTCCTGCTGGTAGGGTTTCAGCTCCATATCGGCCGGGGGTTAGAAGCGCGAAATGTCGCGAGGGATTTTCTTGAAAATAATGCCGTGCTGGGTCATGAACTCGGCCGGCAGCAGGCAGTTATCAGCGTAGATGATGTACTGGCCGGCGCGGGTGCGCATGGTGGCCAGAAACTCGTGGTTGAGTGTGGTAACGGCGTCGGGCTGGTAATGGAAATAGTAGGCCGTATCGTCGTGCAGGCCCAGAAAGGCCGCGTTGTCGTCGGCCGAGGGAGCGGGCAGGGGCTGCTTGGTTTCGGCGTAATAGAGGTACTGGCGCAGGCCCGCCAGGCCGGCCTGCTCGTTCAGCTCGCCGGCCTCGGTGAAGATGGGCGCGCCCAGGGTGTAGTAGTCAAAGCTGCCGCCGGTGCCAGGTTGGCCGGCGTAGCCCTGCATGACGCGCTTCACCCGCTCCGCCGTGATACGCTCGGCGTAATCTTCCATTTCCGTGAGGATGAAGCGGCGGTTGCCACCGTCCTGCTGGTTGAGCTTGAGCACGGCGTGGGCTGTGGTGCCGCTGCCGGCAAAGCTGTCGAGGACGATGGAATCTTTGTCGGTGGCTAACTGAAGCACCCGCTCAATCAGCTTGGTGGGTTTTGGGGTTGGAAAGGTGTCAACATCATGCAGAATCTTGTTGGCCTCCTTCTTAGCATCTTGGGTGTGCCCAACTTCAGTGTAAAACCAAAGTGTTTGCGGTACAACTCCATCCTGAACATCTGATAAGAAGCGTTTTATAGATGGGCTAGACTTTCCATCCTTGCCCCACCAAATACGATTGTCTTTATGATATGCCCATAGCTTTTCTTCATTAATGACCCAGTAACGGCCCTTAGGAGGTCCGTCGATAACCCTCCCAGATGGAGTCGTTATAGCGTATGTGCCGAGACTGTAGAAGTTTCGAGCGGACAAGTCACCTGACTTCCATGGTCCTCGTGGGTCGTTGTCAGGATTTTTGTATCGGCTGTTTTGCTCCTCACTGCGCGACATTAGCTTAGGACGCCACGAATCAGCATTCCGAGCATAAACCAGAATAGAATCGTGGTCCACGGAGAAGTGCTTAGCAGAGTTCTTGGGACTGTAATTTTTCTGCCAGATGACGTTCGTTACAAAGTTGCCCGCACCGAAAATCTCATCGCACATGAGTTTAAGGTTGGCATACTCCACATCGTCAATGGAAATCCAAATGCTCCCATCTTCCGCCAGCAGCTTGTGCAGCAGCTTGAGGCGCGGGTACATCATGCACAGCCACTTATCGTGGCGGGAAAGGTCTTCGCCTTCCTTGCCCACTACCTGGCTAAGCCACTTCTTGATTTTGGGGTCGTTGACGTTGTCGTTATACACCCAGCCCTCATTGCCGGTGTTGTAGGGTGGGTCGATGTAGATGCACTTTACCTGGCCCTCGTACTCTGGTAGCAGGGCTTTCAGGGCTTCGAGGTTGTCGCCGTGGATGATGCGGTTGCCGCTGCCGGTGGGCTCGGTGGTTTGGGTGCCGTCGGCGAGGGCGCCGTACTGGTGGTCAAGAAGTCGGAACGGAACGTCCTGGTGGTGGTTGATGACTTTGTCTTTACCAATCCAGTGGAGCGTGGGCATGCGGGGGTAACTATGAGTGTAAAGACGAAGGTACGGAAGCCCAAAACCCAAAACTAATCCTGCCTGGTAGCTAAAAAAGCTAGTTAAGAGGGACCTAATCGCATTAACTCTCTGACCTCAAGCTAAAAATCAGTCCTCGAAAGCACTATCTTCGTTAGCATTCCGGCTTGTGCTAGTCTTGTTAGGCAAGGGCATCTAACTTAATAGATTGTGCTATGTCGCTGCTCCAAATTTTGTACAGCAAAGTCACCCACTGAACAATACCGTGTACCGCGGAATCGACGCATACAGCTGCCCATCTGGCATGATGTAATGGTCAGCTACCTTTCTCTTCACTATCAATCTTTCCTAATGTCAGCCTTCTCGAGCGCATACCAGCAATTCTGGCTCAAGCAACAAATCAAAGTAGGGGAAGAGGTAGTGCAGAAAGGGTTACGCGAGAACCAAGTGGGAGCAGTAGGAGCTATCCTAGCTCATTTCAGTGTCCGGAAAGATGCTGCGCTGGTCAGTATGCCCACGGGGACGGGTAAAACAGCCGTTATGATAGCGGCCTGCTACGCGCTCCGGGCAAGTAAAGTCTTGGTCGTGACACCTAGCCAGATGGTTCGGAAGCAAATTGCCAGGCACTTTAAGCTTCGCAGGGACTTGATCAATAATGAGGTTTTGAGCCCTGATGCCCCAGAACCCCGCGTCTATGAGTTAAAGAACGTCATTCATAACAAGGCGGAATGGAACGATATTCTAGCGAATCATGACGTGGTGGTGGGTATACCAGATACTCTGAACCGAATAGAAGAGTTACCCCAGGTGCTGGAGGCCAATGCTTTCGACGTGGTGCTGGTAGATGAAGCACACCACAGCCGGGCAAAATCGTGGACCTACTTGCTAAATCACTTTTCGCCAGCTAAAAGGATTCTTGTTACGGCAACAGCTTTCCGAAACGATAAAAAGGATTTAAAGGCCCGCTTGGTCTATAATTACCCGTTAAAACTAGCATACGACCTAGGGCAGTTCAGTAAAATTGAATATGTAGCGGTAGAAACAGCTGGTATTCAGGAGCCAACTGACCGCGACCTTGCCATTGCCAAAAAGACCGAGGAGGTGTTCGGTAGCCATCAACAACATGGCCACAAAATCATCATACGGACGGATTCACGGACCCGTGCTGAACAGTTGAAGCAGCTATACGACTCGCAGACCGCACTAAAGCTAGTGCTCATCTATAGCAAGCTTGCGCAATCCACTATAGATAAGCGCATGAAAAAGCTCGAAGAGGGGGAAGCAGATGGAGTTATCTGCGTGGATATGATGGGGGAAGGCTACGATTTCCCTTCCTTGAAAATTGCTGCAATTCATGCTCCTCACAGAACGCTACCTATTACCCTACAGTTTGTAGGCCGCATAAGCCGTACAAATGTAGCAGCTGCGAATACTGCACACGTTGTCGCAAGCACGCACGATTTCGAGATTGATAAAATTCAATTATTCAAGGATACCCGAGATTGGGCGGCTATCTTACCTGAGCTGCATCGCGCAAGAACTGACCGCACAGAGGAGGAGCAACATTTCTTCGACACCTTAGAAGAAGTTACACCTCCAGATGACACTTATGTGGTTGATACAGAAGAGGCATTGCTCCTTGAAAACGAAGAGTTAAAGCCCTTTTATCACACTAAAATTTATCGTCTAATTCCAAAGGAAGTTGCTAAAGTAGACGAAGACGAGGAGGAGCCTGATTTAGTCGACTTAAGTGTCGTACCTAATTTCAATGGGCTTGCTAACATGAGCCGAGTGATTTTAAGGCATCACCATGTCAGTACGGAGTACCGACTCGCGGTATTTGTTCTGGGTGAACTGATTACGCCAGCGTGGTATGGTGCTGATGACAATCTTAAAGATGTCAAAAACAGCCTAATCCTCGCTTACTACGATAAGCCACACAATTTGCTTTACTTCTGCTCTTCCTTGAAGGATAATGAGTTGTATAAAGAATTAGCTCATAGCTACGTGGTTGACCGATTAGCTTTTGCGGAGATTCTCTCATTGCCGATGCTTAAGCGGGTTCTGGCCGGCTGGGAAGGGTGCAAGTTTTACAACATTGGTATGCGTAGCCGGAAGGCTAAAGGGAGCAACGAGTCCTATCGTCAGCTTCTAGGTGGTAGTACCCAAGAATTACTGACCGCTGCAGACGCCTTCAATTATACCCGGGGTCATTCTTTTGGTGCTGGCTTTGATTCGGTATTAGAGGAAGAGATGCTACTCGGTATTAGTACCAGCTCCAAAGTGTGGTCGATAGTAGATGGGAAAGTGCCTGAACTGCTTGATTGGCTTAATAAACTGAGCCGCAAGATTTCGGATGCCGAGATGGACAACCTTAAATCGCCGCTAACCGAGCTTGATTGTGGACGGGACATCAGTGAGTTCCCCATAAGCGACGATAACGCTCTGGTAGCGGCTGACTGGGACGGGTCGATTTATAATAGGGAAACGCGTGTGGCCTTCGTGGACGCAGATGATGAAGTTGTGGAAGAGGCTTTGCTTGTGGCTTGTGAAATCAGCATTTGCCGCGAGGAGTGTACACAAAATCAGCTTGTGTTCTTTGTTAAGCGAGGTCAAGCCTATGCAAAAATTGGCTACCGTATTAAGCCGGATATAGCATTCTACTACCTCGAATCGACCCCCTGTAAGTTACACGAGACACGAGGTAACAACGTGCTTCGCCAGAAAAGCCTGTTCACCTTGCTTACGGATGCTCCCATCAATTTTTACTTCGAAGACTGGTCAAAGCTTGCCGGTCGCACTTTGATGGACTTTAACACCGGGTTTGACCTCATGCCTGACGGTGCCATACAAGCAATAGGATGGTCAGGCTTACAGGTTAATGTGAATCGGGAATTTTATACAGCAGATGACATCACCGCGAATACGTTAGCTGGTGATACCAGGCTGTCGATTCACGACTACATTGAGCAAATGGTATTACCTGATTATGATGTGGTGTACTATGACCATGCCTCATTGGAGGTAGCGGATATCTTAGCCTTTCGTCCGGATAGCATCAAGTTCTTCCACTGCAAAAAGCAGAGTGGAGAAGAACCCAGATGTTCCGTTGATGATATCTACGAGGTATGTGGTCAAGCAGTAAAATCAGCGGTTTGGACAAACAAAAAAGTGTTGCTCAACCGGTTGGTTTATCGCAATAAAGGAGATACTGGGAATAGGGTGAAGAAAGGGTCGCTTGACAAGCTGAAGGAGATACTGATGAGCATCAACAATCCTAACCTTACAGTGGATATTGTGATTGTGCAGCCTGGCTTGAAAACCACGAATCACAGCGGTACTCAGGTAGAAGCTTATCAGCGCATCAGAAAGTTGTTTTCCGGTGCTCATGCATACCTGCAGACAATAGGGTCTTGCACACTCTCGGTTCTTGCTTCGTAAGTGAACCGAGCTTGTAAAGCCTCACCCACGCACTTACAATCCCAATTTCTGAGCTGCATTGTGCTGCCGCACATTGTCGAGGCGGGTGTAGCGCCGGATCATGGAGCTTGTCTTGTGCTTAGTCTGGTTCATTACCTCACTATCATCGGCGCCGTTGAGCTTGGCCACCGTCACAAACGAAGCGCGTAGAGAGTGGGCGGTGAACTTCGGGCCTAAGTGCCGCTGCACAATCTTGTTCAGGTGCACATCTGTCAGCCGGCGCTCCGTCAGCCGTCCACCCTTGCGTAGGGACACCAGCACCGGGCCGGCGGTGCGGCCGAGCATGCGCATCCAGGCCTGCAGCGTTCGGATGGGGCAGAGCGATGGGTCTGGAGAATAGAAAATGGCTTTTTCTTCGGCCTCTCCCAACTGGTTGGTCTTGCTGCGCTTCAGGTCAATGGTCAATCCGTCGTCCGAAAACGTGAGGTCCTCCAAGTCGAGCGCAGATAGTTCTGAGCGCCGAAAGGCCCCGGTAAAGCCCAGCAGCAAAATCACCCGGTCGCGCAGGCCACCTGGTGTTGAGGCGTCGATGTGCTTGACGGTGCGCTTAAAGTTGGCGAGCGAAAACGCCGGCGCCTGCTTTTGGCGGGTGCCCTTCACGCGGCTGATGCCCTCGAGCAGCACCTTGAATTTCTTATCGTCCGTGGGTGAGGCCAGGTCCCGTAGCGCGTGGGCTTTGCTGATGGCCGCGCAATGACGCTGGATGGTGGCCACCTTCTTGCCAGCTTCGGCCAGGTGCGTCACAAATCCGGCGAGCGTATCCACCGACGCCGGCAGCGCGACCTGCCCGTGCTCGGTGCACCACGCAGTGAAGCGGCGCCAGTCGCCGGCGTAGGCCCGGGCCGTGTTGGGCGCGCCCTGCAGGCCGGCTTCGACGTAGCGGGCGGTTTGCTCGGCCAGGTGCGCGAGGCTGGTGGAGGCGGGCGAAGGCGGGACGACGGGTACGGTGCTCACGGCAGCCTATTATAAGGAGTGAATACCCGAAAAATGGGCGCTTGCCAAAGGTACAGTATAAGGTATGATAAGTAAAGCTTATCATACCTTATCCACTGCTGTTAATAGTGTAAGATCTTGCAAGTGTGAAAAGCCGAAGTTTTGAATAGCAGCTTTCTTCTGTATGTGTGTATCCACGCTTTCAAGCTAGGCGGATCAGTTCCTAAGATCATCATGATGGGTGTCAAGAGCCGGGCTGGTGCGTAGTCAGCCAGCACCCGTAACGTGGATTCATCCTTACTGCTCATGTAAGCCCCGGCCTTAGGATGAGTATGCCAGTCACCCAAATACGTTTCGGTGCGACCGGATTCCTCATAATGCCGTGCTATTTCCCGTTCATGATAAGTGCTGTCGGGCTGAAAGGACCGTTTGCGGTGTACCGCTTTTGGTCCGGGACCGATAATGGCGGTGATAACCGCTTCCTGAGGGGTGCTCCAATAGCCCAGCAGGATGCCGCCCGTTTCGCACGGCATCCTGCGCATGGCTTCCAGCAAAATAGCCTTGTAAGCCGATTCTGATAACCAGAGCGTAAATTCAGCTTCAATCACGGCGAACAGTAAGGGCAAGACGGATGTGCTTCCAAGGAGAAGGTATGCCAAGTTGGGGGCAGCAGCTGGCGTTCGGGCGTCATGAGTTGTACCACGCCCACGTCCCATGACGTAAGGGGATAGTCTTCCGGGCCACCAGCGCTCAAAGTAGAAACGGCCAGTCGAACGCCCGCCAAGGCGACGTTCTGCAAATCAAAGCTCGCCCCGGTAAATGTCAGGTCGCCGCACCCGGCTGCTTGCGTACTACCTGTAGATTCATCGGCCAGGGGAACGGGAATGCTCCCGTCGAACAGGTGATATTGCGCGCACATCCAGCAGCCAGCCGTCTGCCCGGGAACTACCCGCATTATTAGGCCACCCCATGCGCCTGGCGTAGCGTACAGGGATATGAACGGAATACGGCGTGCCTGTGCTGTCCGGGCCAGGAAGTGGCTGATGCCCTTGTCGGCGGAGGCATCAATGAGCAAGGCAACGCCATCCAAAAACGTGTCCATGATTTCCTGTTCACTCGGCTCATTCTCATTCCGTAACGCACCTATCTTATGGTTGACGGGTACCACACGGGTGGCGGGGTACTGCAGCGCGAGGAAATCCCGAATAGCATCGGTTTTGAGCAAGCCAGCCGCAGCCAGGCCGAGCGGCCAGCGCACACTGGGGCCGGGCTCCGCATGATCAAAGTCCATCACCCGCAGCTCGCCTACTTGGTTACGGGCCAGTTCCAAAGCAGTAGGGGCACCTAATGCGCCTAATCCCACCACCGCGATGGTATGCTGACTCAGGGCCTTCAGGGCGGGAATGCGGAGCTGCAAATCGGCTGGGGTAGTTCGTGCCGCTTTGCCGAAATTGATGTAGCGCATGTCCTGCGGTACTAACTTGCCCTTGGGGCCATGCGGTACCATCTGTTTAAAGGACATTTCAAGCAAAAACAACCAGCCCGTGCCCATCTGGCCTGGGGCTACTTCCTCCGGAAAACGGAACCCGATTACCCGCTTAAGCGTCGTTCCGTCGGATAAGGGCAGGGGTTTGCCCGCAAAGGACGAGACGATACCATGCTGCGCGGCCAGATCCAGGAGCCAGCGCAATACGGACTGCGAATCGGTATAAGGTGGTGCTTGAGAGAGGTGTAGCAAATGGCCGCTGATAAAGTGCAACGGAAACTGCTCCCATAATGCTTGGGGCAACCGGTGCGTACGGCCGGCGGTGTCTGTAGTTTCGAGCACGGCCAGACGAGAAGCTACGCCAGCTTTTTTCGGCAGGCCGATTAACATCTTGCCGAGTACGGCAACCGCCGGTAGTATCGGGTCGACAGCTGGTAAACCTGTGTCGTCGAAAACAACCAGATTACGGGCGTGAAAGTATTCGCTGGCAGGTTCTGCCTGCTCATCCGGATCTGCAGCCAGCAGGGCCGGATCGGTGATGTTTCCTTTGCGCAACACCTTGGCCAGCTGCTCCTGCAGATACGTCGCCAACTGCCATTGAGGCGCCCAATTGTCTGCAGGCCGGGGCAGCAAACACAAATTGCTGCCCAGCGGGTGTTGGTGACGCGGTAGGGTCAGGTTGGTAGCGGCTACTTCCGGTCGGAAATAAGGGTAATTGTCCGGAAAGGTAGCCACCAGTTCCACCGAATCTACTAAGCCGGCAAGGCCAAAGCATGGATTCGTACCGTCTATCGAGAAGGAGAGCCTTAAAATGCCCTGGTCACGGGCAGTAGCGTCAACAGTAGCGTCAACGCCGCACGCGGCCAGGGCATTTAATTCTCGTTGCAGCCGATCTGGATCGGCTTCAAACCAGGACTGATAGGGCATGCGAACTTACTGCTGGCCTACGGGACGGTCCTTAGGGGGTTTAGGCGGGTTATGCGGTCCGGGGTCGGGCTTGCCGGGAGGGATACCAGGACCTGTAGGATTACCAGGAGGCGTTGGGTTGCCAGGAGGGTTAGGGTGGCCGGGAGTGCCAGGACCTTTGCCGGGATTATCGGGCTGTGGCATAGTGAGAAAAGTGATTTAGCCTCTCACCGTATATCGGGAGATTGGTTGTTTTTAACGAGGGTCGTTTGATAAAGGGTTTGGTAAATTGCTAAAAATTTAATCAATCCTATAAACTTGCTGTCGTACATTTTAGATAAGCTCAACCTAGAGGTGCAGGATAGAACTAGTAAGTTATCTTAGTGTAGAGTAAACTCTTATATCCAGCTATTGTACATTGTTTAGCCCTCTATCGCCATTTACAACGTTGCATGCAACGCCTTAGAAGCTTAAACGGAGAAAAAGGTGGCCTTACCAGTTGGTATCAGAATGATTTTGTGATCAACACATTACAGGCATCGGCTTTGAATTCTGGTGTTCAGAAAACCAAGTTATTGCTGTTGCAGCCGGTGGAGAATGCGCTTCATCTGGCTAATCTCGCGCTGTTGGGCGCTGATGATGCTGTCGGCGAGAGTGCGCACTTCAGGGTCTTTGATGGTGGCCTGCTTGCTGACTAAGATGGCAATGGAGTGGTGCGGAATCATGCCTTTCATCCACAACTGGTCGTCGACGAAAATCTGGGAGCGGACCATGATGGTAACGACCACAAATACCACCAAGCTTCCAGCCATGATGAACAGGTTGCGGCGCTTGTCGGGGTACATGCTCCACATAAAGCCCATCATGATAAAGGTCATGGGCACGAGCATGAGCACGGCCATGTAGAGGCGGGTCAGGCTGAAGTACACGTGGTCCCATTCGTACACGTTTAGGTACATGACGGCGTACATGGCCACGAGCGAGACGGCCAGCATCAGAAAAAAACGGGAGTATGGCTTAGAGTGCTCCATGGAGAGAAAGATGGGTGATAAAAACCGGCTCCGGCGCAGCATGAGATGTGCACTGATAAGTACGGCTGGCTAGCGGGCTGGATTATTCGCGCAGGGTGTTTGCAATTGCATAATTTGGTGCTGGTGGGCTCTAGGATATCAGTGGCGAAAGGAGCACTTGGTGCAGCCTAAATCATGGAACTGCACCAAACCAAGAAGTATGGCTAGGCTTCAATCAGGGCGCGCCGCACACCAATGAAAACGCCCGACCAAGCTGGCCGGGCGTCTTGCCCAGATGGAAAAACCGCTTAAACGGCTTGGATGGAAAAGCCGGCTTGCTCGACGGCCTTTACCACCTGCTCGGTGGTAAGTCGTTCCGAGCTGACGGTCAGAATTTTGTCGGGGTTAGCTGTATCCACTTGCCAGTTGCCGGCACCGGCTTGCTCGTTGAGGGTCGGCGTAACGGCCTTGATGCAGCCGCCGCAGTTGATGTTGGTTTTGAAATGCAGGGTTTTCATGACGATTTGCGTTTGGGGGCCCAAGCCGGGCCGCTGGAAATACAACACGCAAAGCTGCGGCCAAGGTGTCCCGAAGAGGGTACAGAATTGGGTCGTAGACTTGCATGATTTGCGGCCCGCCGTCCGAAAGGCCCGGCTTAGGCGGCCACGCCCAAGCCGGCGCGGCAGGCCTGCTCGCAGCGGCGGCACGCCTCGGCGCACTCCTGGCAGTGCTGCATGTGGGTGTGCTTGGCGCACTCGTCGCCGCAGGCCTTGCAGATTTCGGCGCACTCACCCAGCAGGTGTTGGGCGTGCTCGGAGCCGCGGGCCACGAAGCGGGCAGTCAGGGCACAGATGTCGGCGCAGTCACGGTCAATGCTGATACAGCGGGCCATCATCTTCACGTCGTCTTCTTTCAGGCAGGCGGAAGCGCAATGCTCGCAGGCGGCGATGCAGGCGTTGAGGGCGTCGAGAAGGGCTTGGTTCTGGGTATGCATGGTAAGGCGGTTTAGGCATGAATGGAGCGAATGCCCCGATAATGCTTATACCCTCCTCTACTACGCTGGTTTTACACCATTTGCGCTCGAACTTGCATCATTTAGAGAAAGCAACGGCTCGACTTCCGCTTCCAACTGCTGCCGGTAAGCCGACGGGGAGCACTGCGCGTACCGGCGAAACTGGCCCGAGAAATGGGCCAGGCTGCCGTAGCCCAGCTGCCGGGCGATGCGGCCCACGTCGAGCCGGGAGGTGCGCAGCAGCTCCTGCGCGTAGGCCAGCCGCTGCCCGGTGATATAGCTGGTCAGGCTTTCGTGGCCGGGCAGGCGGGCGAAGGCCGCGTGCAGCCGGCGGCCGTCGGTCCCGATTTCGTGGGCCAACGTGGGCACGAAGTCGCGGTGCCGCACGGTTGCGGGACGTTGCAACAGCTCCACGACCGTGCGCTTCACGCGGTTTACCAGGGCCTCGTGCGGGCTTTCCAGCAGCGCAAACCCGGCTGTTTCCAAGGCGTGCCGAATGCTGGCCCAGTCCAGGTCTTCGGCCTGGCCCGCCACCGTGGCCGCGCCCAGCCGCACGTCGAGTACGCGTAGCCCCAAGCCTTCCAGCTCCCGACGCACCACCCGAATACCGCGCGCGCATACCATGTGCTTGATGTAAAGCACACAGCTGGGAGCACCAGGCATAGTGGGAAGTGGGGCGGCCATAAGGAAGGGTTAGGTGGTGGGCTGCACCGGGTTCAGGTCGGCCGGCGGCGTGAGGGGTGGGGTGTCGAGCTCCTCGGGGTGCTCGCCCAAGCCCGTTTCTCGGTGCGAAGCGAAGTATTGAGCCAGGGCCTTTTCGCCCACAAGCCAGAACACCACCGGCGTCACGATGATGTCGAGGAAGGTGGAGGAGAGCAAACCGCCCAGAATGACGGTGGCCACCGGGTAGAGAATTTCCTTGCCGGGCGCGTCCTTGGCCAGCGTGAGCGGCACTAGCGCCAGCGCGGCTACTAAGGCCGTCATCAGTACCGGCACCAGACGTTCCAGGGAGCCGCGAAGTATCATCTGCTTGCTAAATCGCTCCCCTTCGTGCTCTACTAGGTGGATGTAGTGCGAAATCATCATGATGCCGTTGCGCGAAGCAATGCCGGTCAGGGTGATAAATCCCACCAGCGAGGCGATGCTGAACGTGCCGCCGGTGAGCAGCACGGCCACCACCGAGCCAATCAGGGCCAGCGGGATGTTGAGCATGATTTGGCCCACCATGTAGGTAGACTTGAAGTGCGAGTACAGTACCAGGAAGATGCCGGCCAAGGAGAACAGGCTCAGCCAGAGAATCTTTTGCGAGGCCGACTGCTGGCTCTCAAACTGACCGCCGTAGGTCAGGTAATAGCCCGCCGGCAGCTTTACCTGCTGGCTGACCTTCTGCTGAATTTCCTTGACCGTGGAGCCTAGGTCGCGGCCGGCCACGTTCAGCGAGATGGTGATACGCCGCTGGGTGTTTTCGTGGTTGACGGTATTGGGCCCCGGCTCGTAGACGATGTCGGCCACCTGGCTGACCGGAATCAGGGCGCCCGACGGCGTTTCGATGCGGGTTTGGCCAATGGCGGCAATATCGTTGCGCTGGTCTTCGGGCAGCTTCACTACCAGGTCGAAGCGCTTCTGCCCGTCGAGCATCTGCGAGACCACCGTGCCCTGAAACAGTGTTTCCAGGTCCTGCACCACCTCGCCACGGGCCATGCCGTAGGCCTGCAAAGCTTGGTCCCGGGGGCGGATGAGCAGCTGCGGAATCTGCACCTGCTTTTCGACCTGCAGGTCCACTACGCCGGGCACGGTGCCAGCGGCCGCGCGAATCTCATTGGCATAGCGGCGCAGCTCCAGCAAGTCGTTGCCGAACACCTTGATGGCCACCTGCGCCCGAACCCCCGAGAGCAGGTGGTCGAGGCGGTGCGAGATGGGCTGGCCGATGTTCACGTTCACCCCGGTAATCAGGCTTAGCTTTTGCCGCATATCGGCCAGGATTTCGTCGCGGCTGCGCATCTTTTTTCCCTCTCGTTCCAGCTCCGCTTCGGTCTTGAAGGCCACCTCGATTTCAGAATTGTTGACCGACTCGGCGTGCTCGTCCAGTTCGGCCCGACCAGTGCGGCGGGCGGTGTAGGCTACCTCCGGAATCTGGAGCATCTGCTGCTCACCCAGCGTGCCCAGCTTGTTGGACTCGGCCAGGGAGGTGCCGGCCTGGGCCGAGAAGTTTACCGTCAGCGAGCCTTCGTTGAAGGGCGGCAAAAACTCGGTGCCGAAGAAGGGAATCAGGGCCATCGACGCGGCAAACAAAACGCCCGTCACCGTGAGTACTACTTTGGGGTGCGTCAGTCCCCAGTTCAGCAGCCGCGTGTCCTTGCGTTTCAGCCAGCGGACCAGTGGCCCGTCCGTTTCGGCATGGTCCATCTGCTTCATCTTCGGCAGCAGGTAGTAGCACAGCACCGGCGTGACGGTGAGCGAGACGAACAGCGAGGCCACGATGCTGGTGATGTAGGCAATGCCCAGCGGGGCAAAAATGCGCCCTTCCATGCCTTCCAGCGCAAACAGCGGCAGGAACACCAGCACCACGATGATTGTCGCGTACACGATGGAGTTACGAACTTCCGAGGAGGCCGCGTAGATGACCTGCAATGCCGGCTTGGGCTGGGGCAGGTGCCGGTTTTCGCGCAGGCGCCGGTACACGTTTTCCACGTCCACGATGGCGTCGTCGACCAGCTCCCCGATGGCAATAGCCAGGCCCCCCAGGGTCATGGTATTGATGCTGATGCCGGCCAGGCGGAACACCAGGGCCGTGACCAGCAAGGAGAGTGGTATGGCCACCAGCGAGATAAATGTGGTGCGCACGTTCAGCAGGAAGGCGAACAGCACGATGACTACCAGGATGGCGCCGTCGCGCAGCGCCTCCTCCACGTTGGTGATACTGGACTCAATAAACTCCGACTGCTTGAACAGGCGGGTGTTCACATGCACGTCCCTGGGCAGGGAAGGCTTGAGTTCCACCAGCGCTTTTTCCACGGCGGCGGTTAGGCTCACGGTGGCGGCGCCCGGCTGCTTTTCGATGCTTAGAATTACCGCCGGCTTGCCATTCACGCTGCCGTCGCCGCGCTTGAAGCGGGCTCCGAACTCCACTTTCGCAATGTCGGCCACGCGCACCGGCGACTGGTCGCGGTAGCCCACGATGATGTTCTCGATGTCCTGCACCGAACGCAGGCGGCCCAGGTTGCGGATGAGCACCTCCGAGCCGTTACGATCAAAGAAATTGCCGGTCGTATTCAGGTTGGACTTGCGCAGCGCGTCCTCCACCTGGTTGACCGTCAGCCCCGTGGCGCTCAGGCGAGCCATGTCCAGCAGCACCTGGTACTGCAGGTTGTCGCCGCCGATGGGAATCACCTGGGCTACGCCGGGGATGGACAGCAGGCGCTGGCGCACGGTGTAGTTGGCCAGCGTGCGTAGGTCGGCTGCGTTGGTTTGCTGGCCCCCCGTTAACCCCACCAGCATAATCTGGCCCATTACCGAGGAAATGGGGCCGAGCACCGGGGTGATGCCGGTCGGCAGCTGCTCACCCACGGTCTGCAGCTTTTCCGACACAATCTGGCGGGCGGTGAAGATATCGGTGCCGTAGTCGAACTCCACGAACACCATGCCCAGGCCGATGGCCGAGTTAGAGCGCACCGCCGACACGCCGGTAGCTCCGTTCAGGGCCGTCTCCACGGGCAGCGTGACCAGGGCCTCCACTTCTTCGGGGGCCATGCCCGGGGATTCCAGGAACACGGTAACGCGGGGACGGTCCAGGTCGGGCAGCACGTCCACCGGTAGCTGGCGGGCCGTGTAGGTGCCGGCTAGCAGCAGGCCCAGGGCAAAAGCCAGCATGAGCAGCCGGTTCTGCAGGGCAAAGCGAATGATTTTATCAAGCATCGTCAAAAAAGCAAAAGCAGCCCCAGGTGGGCCGGTCGAGGCCGGGGTAGGAATCTTGGCCGTCGCTACTGATTGAGGTAGATGGATTTGAGCTGGTAGGTGCCGGCGGTAACCACCCGGTCGTTTTCGTTCACCTCCCCCTGCAACAGCACCGTTTGCTCGCCATTGACGGCGCCGGGCTGCACGTAGCGAATCCTGAAGTGCTCGGGCTCGGTATGCACGAACACCACGGGCTTGCCGTTCAAGTCCGTGACGGCTGAGGTCGGCACCACCAACTCTTTTTTGCCGCCTTCGCTCTGGCCCAGCACCTGCACGTTTACGGCCTGTCCGGCGCGGTAGCCGCTGGCGGCCGTCTGGTCCAGCTCCAGAATGAGCTGGCGGGCTTGGTTGACGGGATTGACCACGTTGCTGAACACCACCAGCTTAGCGGGTGCGCCGGCCTGCCCCTGCAGCCCTTCCACCCGAAATTGCGCGCCGGGCGTGATTTTCGCCAAATCCTGGGCAAACACCTGGGCCTCCACCCGCAGCTTGCCGGGGTTGAGCACCCGGAACAGCTCATCGCCCTGGCCTACCTGCTGGCCCACGGCCAGGTTGAACACGTCCACGGTCCCGCTGATAGGCGAGGTGATGGTCACGCGGCGCTGGCGGGCCTGCCCGTTCAGAATGGCCGCGTTTTGCCGGGCCTGACGCAGGCGCAGCTCGGCGGCCACCACGTCCTTGCGGGCGGCAATGTCGGCAATGCTCTGCAGGCGGGCGTAGTCCTGCTGCGCAGCGCGCAGCTCGGCTTGGGCGTTGGCCCGTTCGGTGCTCAGCCCGATTTGCTGGGTGGCGTCCAGGGTCTGCTCGATGACGGCCAGCGCCTGGCCGGCCCGAACCCCCTGCCCTACCTGCGCCGCCAGACTTACGATGCGCCCGGTCTGTGGTACCACAATGCGCCCCTCCCCGCCGGCGGCCGGCGACACGGTGCCGTAGAGCGTGGCCCGGCTGTAGGTGGCCGAGTACGTGGCCAGGCTGGTACGCACCTGAAACAGAAACTGGCTTTCCTTGGGCAGCAGCACCTCGTCGGTCAGGGCCACGCCGGTGCTGGCCTTGGCCTCGCCGCCGTGGTCTTCGCCCCCGTGACCAAACACGGCCGCGGTCGGGGGCAGCAGCACGGTCAGCGCCAGGCTGGCGGCAGCCGTGCCGAGCAGAACTTTATGCTTGGTTTTCATAGACAACGGGCGTAGCAGTGGAGGAGGTCCCGGCGCGCTGGCGGCGACGCAGCAGCAGCGCCGTCAGGCCGACACCGAGCAAGAAGGCGCCGACCAGGGCCAGAATGGTTTTCCAAGAAGAGAAGAGCGAGGGGGTAGCGGCAGCCGGGGCCACGGCCGCGGGCAGCTTGGCGCCCACTTTAATGCCATCGAGCAGCAGCAGGTCGGCCCGCTCGCCAGCCACCACGTTCAGGGCGAAGCTGTAGGCCTTATTGGCCGGAAACTCGCCCTCCACCAAATACTCGCCCGGTCCTTTCTCCGTCACCGCCCACTTCAGGCCGGCGTCTTCGGGGTTGGTGAGCGTGAGCTTGGCGCCCTTGATGGGCACGTTGGTAGCGTAATCGGACAGAAACAGGCGCAGGTCGGCCGGCTTGCCCCCTTCCAGCGGTTCGTAGCGCAACAGCACCTCGAACTGCTCCGAGAGGGCCGCTACCGAGAAGGAGGTGGCCCCGGCGGGCGTCGACGCCTTCGCGGCGTCGCCGTGGTCTTCGCCCCCGTGGGCCCGGGCCCGGCCGCTCAGCAGCAGCAGGCCCAGCAGCAAAATGATGAGCTGTTTCATGTTATTCACCCCGTAGGTAAGAGAGTTCCACCAGGGCCTGACGGTAGTCGCGGATGGTGGTCAGGTAGGTATTCTGAATGGCAAAGGCCTGGTTCAGGCTCATAATCAGCTGCAGGTAGCTGACCTCGCCCGCCTGGAACAGCCGTTGGGACTGGCTGATGATGGCCCGGGACTGGGGCACGCCGGTTTGCTCGTAATAGGCGAGCGAGACCGAGAACTTGCGGGTGTCCGCCAGGGCCTGCTGGTACTGCGTGCCCAGCTCCAGACGCTGGGTTTGCAGCTGATAAGTAGCCGCCCGCGAGCGGGCCGTGGCCGCTTGCAGCTGCGCCCGGTAGGTCCAAAACCAGATGGGGACTGATACGCCGAACTGAAAGCGGTACTTGAGTTGGGAATTCTCAAATGCCTGGTTCTGATATCCCAGCGTCAGGGCCGGGGTACGGCGGGCCCGCACCAGGCTGATGCCCGACTGGCTGAGCGCCACGTTCTGGGTGGCCGCCGCCAGGGTAGGGCTGCGCACCAGGGCGCTGCTGTCCGCTGCCGGCAGTGTGCCGAGCAGGGCCGCGCCCGTCTGGGCGAGTTCCGGGCCGCTGCGGCGCAGGTCGGTGCTGGTAGCTAGTTCGGTGCCGGGCTGGCTCAGCAGCAACGCCAAGCGGCGCTGGGCCGCGTGCAAATCTTCCGTGGCCTGCTGTAGCTGCACGGTGGCCTGCCGCGCTTCGGCGTCGGTGCTGATGCGCTGTAGGGAGGTGACTTCGCCGGCCGCGAACAGCCGCTCCGTGGCCAGCCGCAACGTCCGGTACAGGCTGTCCTGGTAGGTGTACTGCCGCACCTGCGCTTCGGCAAACTGCAGGCCGAGGTAGGCCAAGCGGGTATCGCGCAGCACCGTGGCGCGGCTCACGTCACGGTTGCGCTCGGCCAGCACTACGCCGGCCTGGGCTACCTGCCGCTGCCGGCGGTAGACGTTGGGCAGGTCAAGGGTTTGCACCACACCCGGCGCCCACATCTCCCCCGTCGGCGCCGACCAGAGAAAGTCCGGGTTGGCCGGCGCGAAGCTGCCCCGCTTGAGGGCCCGCTGCTCGGCGATTTCCTCGTCGGATTGGCGCAGGCGCGGGTGGCGGCGCAAGGCCTGGGCTTCGGCACTGTCAAGGCCGATGACGGTGGTCTGAGCCCGGGCCGGCATCCAGCCAATCAGCAGCCCCAGCAGCAGGAGCACAGCACGCGCCCGGCTTTTTATCTTCAGATACTTCATAGGGTCAGATTAGAGCTCGTCAGGGGGCCGCCCGCGGTTGCAGCCGCGGACGACCCGGGACGGAGCGGGTCCGGACGCCGCGCGTCCGAAAAACAGGCTCCGCCTACGCCTTTTTCACCAGGGCCATGCCGCACTTGGGGCACGCGCCCGGCTTGGTGCTGGCGCTGCCTTCGCACTGCATCGGGCAGATGTAGCTGGTGGCTTTGGCCTTGGCGCTGGTGCTGGCCAGCTTGTCGAAACGGGCGCTGATGGTTTCGCCGCCCCGCCGCAGGGTGATGATGGCCGTCGTCGGCGTGGCCCCGGCGGGCAGCCCGCCGCGCAGCTGGTTGTTGCCGTACGGGGACAGGAGCACGGAGGTCGTTTTGCCGCCCTGCAGCACCATGGCCGTGCCGGTCAGGCCTTTGGTAGCCAGCGTCTGCTCTTTGCCATCGAGCAGGTACACGGTCATCTGCGAGCCGGCCAGCACCAGTTCTACGTGGTACTTGCCGGCTGTGCGCACGATGCCCCCGTGCGGGGCCGTGTGGCCGTGGGTTTCGCCGGCGGCGTTATGGCCGTGGGCGGCCCCGGCCTGGTGGGTATGCTGGGCGAAGAGGGAAAGCGGGGCCGCCAGCAGCGTGATGGCCAGCAGAGAACGAACGGATTTCATCTTAAATGGAGGTAAGTGAGTGGAGTGAGGTAAGCGTATTGACAGGCCGCCCGGGCTACATCTTATCGGCATTCTTGGCGTGCCAGGCTTTGAACTGCTCGATTTCCATTTTCTGCGCGTCCACCATTTTCTGCGCCATCTCCTTGAGCTTGGTATCCTTGCCGTGGGCCAGCTCAGCCTCGGCCATGTCCATGGCGCTCTGGTGGTGCACCGTCATGAGCATGTTGAAGTTCATGTCCGCATCGGCTACCGGAGCGGGCATGTTCTGCATCATGTGGTCCATGCTGGTTTTCATCTGGGCGGTGAAGGGGTCAGCCGGGTCTTTGGGCTTGTAGTTGGTGGGGGCTGAGTCCAGGCGCTGGGCAATGGCCTCCAGCTCGCTGATTTCCTGCTGCTGGTCGGCCTTGATTTTTTCCGCCATCTGGCGCATGGTGGCGTCCTTGCCGTCGCGCAGCTCGATGTCGGCCATGGCCACCGCGCCCTTGTGGTGTTCCAGCATCATGTGGGCAAAGTCGTGGTCGGTGTTGCCCTTCATCGGCATCGCCTCCATTTTACTCATCATGTTGTTCATGGAGGCCGTCAGGGGCGAGCTGCCGGCGGCGCCCTCGCTCATCTTGGAATGGTCCATGCCCGCCATATCATCAGCAGCCGGATTCGTGGTCGTTTCGGTGGCCGTGGTGTCGGCTTTATTATCGGAGCTGCAGCTGCCCAGCAGCAGGGTGCCCGAGCAGAGGGTGGCCAGCAGGAATGCGGAGGTTTTCACGGGGTGTAGGTTGGTTGAATGGTGAAAAAGGTGGGGCGGCCCGGTCAGGCTAGCCCTTGACGTTAATGGTGAAGTCGCCCGTGTGAATCTGCCCGCCGTGGTTGAACTGCAGGAACACGCGGTACAGGCTGGGCTTTTCGAAGTTGGTGTTGAAGCCAATCACCGGGCCCTTGTCGGCCTGGTCGTTGGGGTGCACGTGCAGGTAGTTTTCGGTGTCCTCGCTGATGACCACCACGTGGCCCAGCGCGCCGAGGTAGTTGTCGAGGTCAGTCACGGGCTGGCCATTCTTGCGGATTGTGATTTTCATGCCTAGCAGTTGGCCCACCTTCAGCTCCTTATCAAAGGCCAATGTGGCTTGGTAGCCGTCCTGGCTCCATTGCAGCTGGTCCTTGCTGAATTTGACGGGCGTGTACTTTGGACCCTGCACGCTCACCACCTGGCGGCCCAGCTGGTGGCCGGCGCCGGCCGGGGTATAGTCCTGAAACAGCACATAGTCGCCGCCCTTGGCAAAGGTGAATGGCACCTTGTAGTTGCCGTCGGCCGTGAACTCGGGGTGCTCGTGGTAGAACGCCGACAGGTCCTTGCGGACGACGATGAGGTGAATCTTCTTTTCGTGCACCACGGCCAGTGGCACCGGAGCTTTCTCGTTGCTCACTTCCTGGGGGGTGTAGGTCAGCGTCACGGGCTGGCCCGCCATTAGCTGCATGGGCTTGGGCTCAAACTGCATCTGGTAGCTCTTGCCGTTCGACACCTGGTCGTTGTGCACCAGCGCCATGCCGCACTTGGGGCACTTTTCGCCGGGCTTGGTGCTGGTCACCTCCGGATGCATGGGGCAGGCGTAGGTGTGGCCGCCGGCGTGCTCGGCGGCGTTGCCGGCCTCGGTTCCGGTGGGAGTGGTAACAGTATTGGTGGCGCTGCTGCTGGCCGAATCGGTCGAGCAGCTCACGGCGGTAAACAGGCTGGCAGCGGCCAGCGCGGAAATGAGAAGGCGGTTCATAACCTGAAATGAGATGGGAAGAAATCGGGCGTCAGCGTCCGGCGGCTACGCCTGCCACTGCTGCCAGAGCACGAAGCCCAGCGCGGCAGCTACCACGGCGTAGAGCAGGTAGGACAGCCAGCGACGGCCCGGCCCACGAGGGGGCGGCGCGCCGGCCTCCTGACAGCAACTCTTCATTGCGGGGGAGAAAAAACCAAGAAGTGGGGAGAAGGGGGCGTGGACCAGGCACGCGGGCGAGCAAACGAAAAGGCCCGCCCCGGACATAGCACAGCTATGCCGGCGCGAGCCTTAGCGCGTCGGAAGTATCAGACAGTCAGCGACTGGATGAAAATGCGGATGTCGGGAATTTTGGGCGGCAGGTGCTCCCTGGGCACTAGCGTTACCGCGCGGTTACGGTCCCACTTGCCGGCGGCGGGCCGGAAATAAAACTCCAGGGTAACCGGTACAAGCGCCGGTGCCGGTAAAAACAGCTGCTTCTGTACCGGCGAGGTCAGCGACGACAGCAGCGAAGCCGATTTATCTTTGCAGCAGTCGTGGCTGCGGGCGGGCTTGGCCGGGTGGGCGCCCTTCTTGCCGTGATGCTCGGCCACCGCGCCGTGACCTTTACAGCCGGGGTGCGTGGGCTTCTCGGCCTGGTGGTGCGCCGCTGCCGGCCGGGCGGCCTGGGGCGGATTGACCGTAGCACACCAGCACTGCCCCACGAACACGTTGACGAAGACGAGCAGAAAGCTCGTCGCCAGCAAACGGCGGAAGGGGAACAGGCTATGGAACATGCGAGGGTACTAAGCAACCGCAAAAGTAGAAGTCGCTTGGAAAGTGCAATACCCGGTCCTTACTGCAAAACGGGCGATTTGGTTCCGCTGGCAGGTGGAGCATTCCTAGCTTAGACGACAGCAGAACAGGCAGCAAATTGCCGCAGAGGCGTTTTAAGCTATTCTTGCCTACCAGAGGCAAGCTGCCAAGAGCGCAAAATTATGCAAGTGATTGACCTGATTTCATAAGCTTTCCGAGCGTAACTGCCTGAGAAAAGTGCTGGCCGACGCAACAAAGGTAAGGGTGGTTTGTGGGAAGAAGGTGCCAACTACGTATTCCAAGTTGGAAACGGCAGTCTACACTTGGTTAGCAGCCCAGACCAATAACTTTCATTTTTTCACTTTTACCCCATGGCTGCAACACCTACTCCTTCATCGCTTTTACAAGAAGTAAAAGCCCACCCCTTGAGCATCGCCACGGCGGCGATACTCCGTTCCACTATTCAGTTCTTCTACACGCGCAAAGGCCGTATCGCGGCGTGCGGCAGTGGCGTCCTGCTAACAGTAGATAACCGTTTCATTGTTGTTACGGCGGCGCACGTGCTAGCGGGTCAGGCCTACACAACCTTCGTCATCTTACCACCGAACGAAGTGACACTGGCTGGTACGTTGCTGACCACGTCCCCACCGCCTCCGGGTCGGCGCCAAGACGACAAGATTGATTTGGCAGTACTGGAGTTGACTGACGAAGGCCAAATCGCCCGGTTGCAGGAGGCTTATCAGTTCCTGACTTTGAATGAGCTGTCGACCAGCCCTCGGCATCTGACGGACGTGTACCTGTCCGTGGGCTTCCCGGCGGCAAAAACCCGCTCGTTTAACGGGCACGTGAAAACGGCGCCTTACCCACTGCAGGTGCAGCAGACGAAGGAGTTTGACTACGCCGGGCTCCGGCTCCACCCAGGCACACACTTGGTGCTTGACTTTACTGGTGATGTGCTTTCGGCCGCCAATCCCCAACCCCATCGGCGCCCTAAAATGGAGGGCATCAGCGGCAGTGGGCTCTGGGACACGGGTAACTTTCTGCTCGGTGACCCAGCACACGAGCGCAAGCTTGTGGGGATCGTGACAGAGGAATTGACCTTGCGCCGCCATAAATACTTGCTAGTAACGCGCACCACCGTGCTGCTGGAATTCATGCGCCAAAGCTTCAACCTGAACATTCCCGTGTCTACCACGGTGAAAGTCAATCTGGGCCGAGGCTTACAGCGGCTAACTGATTGGCAAGCCAAGCAAGCGGCCGCGGCAGCAACGTCTTCTGCTTAGTAAGCCAAATTATGCAATTCAGGGGCTGGATTGCGTACTAACTTCCTTGACGGGTGACCGTTCCTTTGTAGGGTGATTGATTGCCTTGCCCGGTAAGCTACCCGGTAAGGCAATCATGTAGTAACCTACTAGTTATGGAACCGACTACCAAGACCGAAACCCTGGACATCGAAGGCATGACCTGCGCCTCGTGCGCGGCGTTTGTCGAGAAGTCGCTCAGCCGCACGCCGGGCGTGCAGCGGGCCATGGTCAATTTTGCGACCGAAAAGGCGACCGTCGACTACGTACCTACGCAGGCCTCGCCGGCCAGCCTGAAAGAAGCCGTCCTCAACGCCGGCTACGGTGTGGCGGAGCGGGCGCCGGATACCAGCGCCGCCGAGCGCAGCGCCGAAATCGACCGGCAGAAAGCCCTAGCCTACCAGAAGCTCAAGCGCCGCTTCTGGGTAGCCGTGGGGCTGGCCGTCATCATCATGCCGCTGAGCATGCTCATGCTCTGGCCGGCCATGATGGAGCGCGTGAACATGCAGTGGCTCAACTACGCGCTGCTGCTGCTCACGCTGCCGGTGCTGCTCTACAGCGGGCGCGAGTTTTACGAGTCGGCCTGGAACGGCTTCAAGCACCGGGCCGCTAACATGGACACGCTCATTGCCGTGGGCACCGGGGCAGCTTTCCTATATAGCTTGGCGGCCACTGTAGTGCCTGGCTTTTTCACCAGCCGGGGCCTGATGCCCGAGGTGTATTACGATACCACGGCCACCATCATTGCCCTGATTCTGCTGGGCAAGGTGCTGGAGATGCGCGCCAAAACCCAGACTTCGGCCGCCATCCGCAGCCTGATGGGTTTGCAGGCCAAAACCGCCCGCGTAGTGCGCCCCGACGGCGCGGAGGTGGATGTGCCCGTCGAGCAGGTGCAGCTGGGCGACATCGTGCTGGTGCGCCCCGGCGAGAAGGTGGCCACCGACGGCCTGATTACGGAAGGCAGTTCGGCCCTCGACGAGGCCATGCTCACGGGCGAGAGCCTGCCCGTGCAAAAGCAGCCGGGCGACGCCGTGTTCGGGGCCACCCTGAACAAGACCGGCGCGTTCCGCTTTCGGGTAACCAAGGTGGGTGCCGATACCATGCTCTCGCAGATTGTAAAACTGGTGGAGGATGCCCAGGGCAGCCGCGCCCCCATCCAGCGACTGGCCGATAAAGTCAGCGCCATCTTCGTGCCCACGGTGGTGGTCATTGCTATTCTGACCTTCGTGCTGTGGTTTGACCTGGCGCCAGTGGAGCACCGCCTGCCGCTGGCCCTGGTCAACTTCGTGGCCGTGCTCATCATTGCCTGTCCCTGTGCGCTGGGGCTGGCCACGCCCACGGCCATCATGGTGAGCACCGGAAAGGGGGCCGAACACGGCGTGCTGATTCGCAACGCCGAAGCGCTGGAAAAAGCCTACCAGGTAAACACCGTGCTGCTCGACAAAACCGGCACCATCACCCGCGGGGAGCCGGCCGTGACCGACTTCGTGGCCCCGGGCCAAGATACGGCGCGCCTGCTGCAGCTGGTGGCCGCTGTGGAGCGGCAGAGTGAGCACCCGCTGGCAGAAGCCGTGGTACGCTACGCCGACGCGCAGGGCGCGGGCACCGGGGCGGCGACGGATTTCCGGGCCGTGGAGGGCAAAGGTGCCGCTGCTACTGTTGAGGGCCAGGCCGTACTCATCGGCAACCGCCGCCTGCTCAACGACGAAGGCGTTGCCCTCTCCTCTGCTCTCTCCGCCCAGGCCGAGCAGCTGCTGGCCCAGGCCAAAACGGTGCTCTACGTGGCCGTGGCCGGGCAGGCCGTGGGCCTCGTCGGCGTGGCTGACACCGTGCGCGACTCCTCAGCCGCCGCCATCAAGCAGCTGCAGGCCTTGGGCATCGAGGTGGTAATGATGACCGGCGACAACCCCCAGACGGCCGCGCAGGTAGCCGGCCAGGTGGGCATTGCGCGCTACTTCGCCGAGGTGCTGCCCCAGGACAAGGCCGGCAAGGTGAAAGAACTGCAGGGTGAGGGCCGCACCGTGGCCATGGTGGGCGACGGCATCAACGACGCGCCGGCGCTGGCCCAGGCTGACATCGGCCTGGCCATCGGCTCGGGCACCGACGTGGCCATGGAAGCCGCCGGCATCACGCTCATGCGCTCTGACCTGCGCGGAGTGGTCACGGCCATAGAGCTGAGCCGCCAGACCATCCGCACCATCAAGCAGAACCTGTTTTTCGCTTTCATCTACAACACGCTGGGTATTCCCATCGCGGCCGGGCTGCTCTACCCTTTCTTCGGCATCCTGCTCTCGCCCATGCTGGCCGCCGGCGCTATGGCCCTGAGCTCGGTGTCGGTACTGACCAACTCGCTGCGCCTGCGGGCGTTTGCTGCTCATTAATTCCTGCTCCTTATGGATACGACGGCTTTTATTGTGACCATTGCCGGTGTCGGCCTGGCCGCTTTTGTCATCTGGTATTTCTTCTTCTCAGCCCGTCAGACGGCCAGCGCCGTGTCCACGTCGGGCGGCGTGCAGGAAGTGGCCATCACGGTGAAGGGTGGCTATTCGCCCGACGTCGTTGAGGTGGAGCGCGGCAAGCCCGTGCAGCTGAGCTTTTACCGCGACGAGGAAAACAGCTGCTCGGAGGAGCTGCTAATGCCCGATTTCAACGTGCGCCGCGACTTGCCGGCGTTCAAAACCACTCTGGTGGAACTGCTGCCCCAGCAGGCGGGCACCTTCACGTTTACCTGCGGCATGGGCATGCTGCGGGGCAATCTGGTGGTGAAATGAGCGCGCATCCCATGCAAGCCGACATTAGCATGGCCCACGTGCTACCGCCGCCCGACGCGCACCGGCTGCTGATAAAGAACATGGTGTGCCCGCAGTGCATCCGGGTGGTGGGCGAGGAGCTAGCCGCGCTGGGCCTGCAGGTGCACCGCGTGGCCCTGGGCGAGGCCGACGTGTCGATGCCCAACGGCGCAGCCCCTGACTACGATGCCATCCGCACCAGCCTGCAGGAGGCCGGCTTCGAACTGCTGGAAGACCCCCGCGCCCAGCTGGTAGACCGCATCAAGACGCTACTGGTGGCCCTAATTCACTACCCGCCGCCCGGCCCGCGTCTGCTCAACTACTCCGCCTACCTAGTCGAGCACCTGGGCAAAGACTACCACTATCTTTCCCATTTGTTCTCCGCTTCCGAGGGTCTCACCATCGAGAAGTTCATCATCCGTCAGAAGGTGGAGCGAGCCAAGGAACTCATCGGCTACGGCGAGCTAAGCATGGCCGAAGTGGCCCAGCAGCTGGGCTACAGCAGCCCGGCTCACCTCTCGCGGCAGTTCAGGCAAGTGACGGGCCTCACCCCGACCGAGTTCCAGAAGCTGGGGCCGGCCTCGCACGCCCGGCGCAGCTTGGATTCGTTGATCTAATGTCTTGGTGTAAAGCACGAAAGCAGGAGCTTCCTAACGGGCTCCTGCTTTTTTGTGTTCATACGCGCAGAAGGTAATCTTTACCGTTTTTCCGCCTTGCTATGAACCGCCAGTTACTAGTCGAATACCATGATTTGTTTACTGGCGCCACCCCATCGGTGGCCGCCTGTTTAATCGGAGTTAGCCGGTTAGATGGTTTGCAGGGCGTTTCACACTTGCTGGGCTACCTGAGCCAGACATCCGCCTCGAAGCGGGACTTTGTGACGGATATGCAGCAAATTTTTTGGGCCCAGCAACGATGCATTTGCCGGGCAAGTGTACCACCGGACGCAAGCGCTGGCCGACCGTATCAGTAAAAAGCTCAACTTCTTCCACCCCAAACCGGTGCTCCAACTCTTTGGCTCCTGCTTCGGATTGCCGGCCGGGGCCGCTGGCCAGTCCGATGCCGACTTTGAGCGCAGCATGTTTGCCGCGTGTCTGGCGTTGAACGAGGCCTACATCCGGGAGCAGTATCAGGCTATGACGGTTGCTCAACAACTGTTACCGAAGCAGCCCCTCGCCGCTATTGCGCTGGCCGGTACCTTCTCCGACTTTGAGTTGCTGAACCACCGCTTACCGAATATTGCCATGCTGCAGATAATCAAGTCGGTGCGCCTGTTTGAATTTTTGGAAGCTGACGCCCGCTTTGAACACTTGCTCCGCGCCTTTCTGCAGCGGTTTGCGTGTGCTACCTGGCAGGATTTCTTCCGCCAGCTCAGCGGCATCATCAAACCTGTTACCGAAAACGACAAGCCCGGCCGTATTGCCGTAGAGGTACCGCCCGGCCCGGATTACGACGAGGCGTGCGCATTTCTGCGGCATTTTACGCTGCCGGAGGGCCAGCCATTAGACATGGCTGATTTCACCAGCCTGCGTACCACGCCGCTGTGCGAAGAATCACCAGGCACGTTCGTACTAGAGTACCCCGTCCTGGTGCTCGAAACCCTGCATAAAGGGCTATATTTTCAGTTTAATATTGCCAACCGCTCGCTTCCTAAGGGCCAGCGGGAAACCGATTGGCGCTCCGTTTACTGCGACCTGTTCTCGGAGCAATACCTGCTTTATCTGCTACTGGATGCCATTTTTCGGGGGCGAGGCCTCGCCCTGAGCGGGCGAGCCATTCTGGAAGGCTGGAAACTGAAAGGCCAGTCCGAGCCGGACTACTATTTCCGCCACGAGAACCGGGCCGTGCTGTTTGAGTCAAAGGACGTGTTGGTACACAAGGATGCCAAAGCGGGCCACGACTTCGCCACCTACCTCGATGAGGTTAAGAAGAAGTTTTACGAGGATGAAAAGCAGCACCCCAAGGCGGCCCGGCAGCTGGCCGGCAACGTGGAACGCTTGCTGCGCAAGCAACTACCATTCGACACCGACTTTGACCCGGCAGAGCTGGTAATCGACCCGGTGCTGGTGGTGCATGACCGGCTCTACAATCAGCCCGGCCTGAACGTGGTTGTCAACGACTGGTTCCAAGAAGAACTGGCGAAGCTGGAGCAGCAGGGGCTGCCGGTGTACAACGTTCGCCCGCTGATTATTGTCGACGTGGATACGTTGCTGGCCTACCACGAAGATTTCCGGGACGGCCGCATGGTATTTGAGGACGTGCTGGAGGAGTACCTGGCTTATCTACAGGCCCCGGCGTGGACTGGTATCAGCGAGGCGGAGGACGAACAGCGGCAGATGCAGAGCATTCACCCCTTTGCCCTGTTCCTGGAGAACTACGCTGAAAAGCGCGACATGCTGGGCATACCCAAGGAGATGCTGTATCAGGTGTTGCCCATCATCAACCGAGAGGTGGAAGACTAGGCAGAGTAGGCATTTCGGCGGGCCAGTTCATAAACCCATGTTGTTCATAGTCCATCGTAGGCACGTAGCTGCTGCGCGATGCGCTGGATGACATGTAGCACCTGGTCAAACGCGGGAAGTGGGCTGTGCAGCAGACTTGGCAGCTCCTGCTCATAATGCTGCTGAAGCTGACGCAAGTTTGCCGCTTCCTCGGCGTAAGCCCAGCAGGCGGTCAGGGGCTTGGTTTTCCATTCCAACGTCGGGCCGATGACGCCCGCCCGCGCATCGTCGCGCTGCACGGCCGCGAGCTGCTGGGCTAGGCCGGGGCCAGCCAGCAGGGCAGCCACCTCGGGCTGGCTGGCCAGCTGGTGCAGGTCGTAGAGGTGGCGCACCTTGCGGCCCGTGGCTGCGAGCGGGTTTTCTTCGTAAGAGGCGCGCACTAGGGCCATGATTTTCTCGGCAAACGTGCGCGAGAGGCTCAGCACGTTGAAGTCGAAGGCTGCCAGGCCGTACTCCTGCACGGCTTCCGGCTGTCCATGGTCGAGCAGGTACTGCCCTAGGTAAGAAATCAAGGGCCGCTTACTATGCGGCTCCGGTTCTCCGAAGGCCGTTATTTCCAGTAGAATGTGCTCCGTAGCCGTCGGCACCGGGTCGGTGAATAGGTGCGGGTACTGATGGTACACGAGCCGGTTGTGGCCGCGCTTGCTGGTAGAGCCCGGTATGTCTACTTCGGGCAAGTCGCCAGCAGCAATTTTGTGGATGTCGCGGATGAGCCGTTTCAGCGCGCCGTCGCTTTGCTGCTCCTGCAGGATAACGGCCAGGTCCACATCTTCTGAGAACCGCTCAATTAGCCCGTAGCCTTTGGAAAGCGAGGTGCCGCCCTTGAACACGACGTGGTCGGCCACGTGCGAATCGGCCAGGTTGCGCAGTACCCAGGTTACCCAGTAGTCCTTCTCAATAAAGCTTTGCCGCATTCCCCGGGCCGTCGCCGTGATGGTAATCAGGTTGCGAAAGTCCTGCTCGTGGGTGTGCAGGGTCATCGGATTTGCCATTGCGCACGGTTGGGTAAGGCTTGTTCGGACAACCCAAGCTTATAAGTGGATAAGGGATTTAGGCTGGCTTTCAGCGTAGTGGCTAACTTGACTTCACCCAGCCCTTCCAGCAGGGCCCCCAGCAGGGCGCGCGTGGCCGGATTGTAGTCCTGCGCTAGGCTAACCAAGGTGGCCTGCTCAGCCGGTGGCAGCTGCTTTACCTGCTCGCGCAGGCGCAGCAGGGCCACGGCCGGCGAGGTGTCCGGCAGGCGCTTAATCTGCCGTAGGGCATCCAACAACTGGCAGAGCTTTACTTCCTCCGGCTTCACATCGGCCCGGCTGCGCACGAAGCGCACGCGCACGTTGCCGACTTTCTTCGGCCGCCCCGGCCGGGAGGTAGCGATCTGAATTTCCTGCGGTACCTGCGTGGTCAGGCCCAGGCGGTTGAAGGCCGCTACGCCGGTGGGGTAGCCCCGCAGCTTTTTGCTGGAGGTTTGCAGCAGCACCTGCAACACCTGCTGCTCGGAAACCGGTACCGGGCCGAACCGGCTCTGCAAGGGGAGGCGGTAGGTGCCTTTGGTGACCTGCTGCACCACGCCTTCCTGGCGCAGCCTGCTCAGGTTCACGGCCACCGTGCCCGGCGCGATGCCGAGGCTGGCGAAATCCTGGTAGCGCACGAGGGCGCCCGGCTCCAGCTTCTGCAAGCGGTTGATGATTTTCTGACGGGCGGTCGTGGATTTGGTCGATTTTTCCATCTGCTACGGCCAGTAAAGATACACTTAATGTAAAGTTTTTTTGCTGTAAAACATTACAAATCATTCTCTGTGTTCCGGGTAATTTGCGGCTCAGGCAGTAGCAGATCTATTAGTGGTTTCACCAAATACCTAAATGCAAAACACCCTCCCGCTACCTTTCCAAGGCAACACGAGGGTGTTCAGGAAATATCAACCCAAGTGGAGCTGCTAGTGGTTGTAAGGGTCGTAGCGGTCCTGTGGGCTACGGGAAGCCCGGTGCATGACGGAGCTGGAAAGGCGGAAGAACTTGTAGCCGAAATACAGCAGCAGGCCCCAGGTGGCCACCTGGGCTCCCCAACTTGGCGCCCAGGATGAATAGAGAAAGATAACTAAGGCGATAAGCAGCAGAATACGCATAACAGTAGGGATGAAAGTGAGTACCGAGCCGGTCGTTCGCCCTGTTTCCTCTACTAGGTAAACGAAATGATACTGGTTTGGTGCACGCAACGATGCCAATAAGCAAGGCACGTAGGAGAATTAAGGCTACCGGAAGCCGCGGGCGCGGAGCAGGTCGCTGTTGGAAAGCTTGAGCGTAATATTGCGCCCGCCCCCTTTCTCGTACACCTCGACGACCAGGTTTTTCTGGTCGGGGATAGTGAATTTCTTGAAAACAAATACCTGCTGGAGCTTTCCGTCGGCTTCAATCTTTTTCAGGTTGCCGTTGTAGACATAGGTGGGCGTGAGCTCAATGGCCTGTTCGGCCGTGCGCTTGGCTATCTTCTTGTCCTGGATGTAGAACTTGACGAAATCCACGTCATACGTCACATTGGAGCGGTTGCGCAGGTGGAGCGGGAAAAACAAAGTTTCCTGCTGGTAGCCCACGCTGCCCGCGCGCACGCTGAGCTGGTTTTTCGTGTCGCTGGCCGCCGAGCCGCCGCGCGCCAGGGCCTGCTTAGAATAGGCATCCAGGTTGCCCTGGGGAATGGGCGTGTTCGACAGGATGGCCTCGCTGCCACTGCCGGCCTGGGCAGTGGAGCTGGTCATCGTGCTCAGGTCCAGACTTAGCACCTTGGGGTCGTGCTGGTAGTTGACAACGAACATGTACAGCTTGCCCCCGGAGGTAAGCACGGTCATGTTGGTTTCGGTCAGGTGGTTGCTGGCCGCTTTCACGCGCACAATGTTGTCGGCGCCCGTGGCCTTGGCGGCCAGAATGCCCGAGTTACCCAGGTCGACGTAGGTGACCGGGTAGGGAAACACAAGGTGGGTAGTTTTCTGGTCCGAGACGTAGAGCGGGAGCACGGGCAGCTTGGCCGGGCCCGCGCTGGCTGCGCCCAGGTCCAGGCCCAGCTGGCGCGGGTTGCGCTGGTAGCCCACCACGAAGGAGTAGAGCTTGCCGCTGGCCGTGAGCACGGTCATGTTGGTTTCGCTGAAGCCGCTGCCGGCCGCCTTGACCCGCACGATGTTTTCGGAGCCCGTAGCCTTGGCCGCAATCAGCCCGGCGCTGCCCAAATCAACATATGTGACCGGGGACGGGAAAACCAGGTGGGTGGTTTTTTGCTCCGACACGAACAGCGGATACGTCGCGAGCTTCGCCGGCGCTGCGGGCTGGGTGCTGGCCAGCGTCGTGGATTGGGCGAGGGCGGGCGCCAC
>NZ_CP043645.1:0-190353 GCF_014217645.1 Hymenobacter sp. NBH84 | reverse complement strand
AATGATCAGAGCGGCTAGGAAAATAAAAGTCTATAAATACGATCAAGCTGTACCGCCAATGATATCTGCATGATTTAGTAGTGATTCTATTTGCTTACGAAGGTACAGCCGCACCCCGAAATAGCAGGGTGAGCTGTTCATAATTATAGTAAAAATTACAGAAACGATCTGATTAGTGAACGCACCCCTGAGGTTGCTTTTGCGTTCAGGGAGTATGTCCGATGTCCATACTCCCGCCACCCGCAGCTATAACATGTCGCAGATCAAGGGCAAAAATACCAAGCCCGAAATGCTGGTCCGCCAGTATCTGCACGCTCACGGAATGCGTTACCGCTTACATGACCGGAAGCTGCCAGGCAAGCCTGATGTTGTATTACCGAAATATAAAACGGTCATCTTTGTCCACGGTTGTTTCTGGCACCGCCATGAAGGCTGCCGTTACTTTGTAGTACCCAAAAACCCGTACGGAATTCTGGTTGAACAAAATTGGCCGTAATGTGGCCAATGATGAGAAGCAGCAGGCTGCGCTGGCTGCTGCCGGCTGGAAAGTCCTTACTGTGTGGGAGTGTGAACTCAAGCCGGCTGTAAGAGAGCAGACCTTACAGGAACTTTTATTCGTCCTCCGCAACTAGGCCGATTAGCACAAATGTCGCTTTATACCGTACTTGCAAGCGCACAGCGCATCAGAGCAGTCTGATGACCGCCTTGTATATAATATGAGATATATAGATTTATTCGCAGGGGCCGGGGGCTTGTCCGAAGGTTTTCTCCGTGCCGGGTTCACACCTGTTGCGCACGTGGAGATGGACGCGGATGCCTGTAAGACTCTCAAAACCCGACTGGCGTATCATCGTTTGCTGAAAGACGATCGACTGGATATCTATAAGTCCTATCTCAAGGGACATATGCCTCCAGAGGAACTGTATGGGTATGCGCCCGAAGAAATTAAATCGGTGCTGAATTACACCATCAGCAAAGACACCAAAGATGAGATTTTTGGCCATATTAATGCACTGCTTGGGGAAAACAGGCAGGTAGACCTTATCATCGGCGGGCCGCCCTGTCAGGCATATTCGGTAGCCGGAAGAGCGCGCATGAAAGGCATGAAGTCAGACCCGCGTAATTTTCTCTATGTTCAGTACGCAGAATTTCTGCGGGAATACAAACCGAGGATGTTTGTGTTTGAGAACGTACTGGGGCTGCTGAGTGCCAAGAACGGTGAGCATCTGCGCAACATCCGCCGTATTGTTAAGAAGCAGGGCTATGAAATGGAAATCCGCAAATGCAATGCAGGCGAACATGGAGTGCTGCAAAGTCGGCAACGGCTTATCATCATTGGATGGCAAGAAACTGATGTAAGTCTGGGGTATCCGGAATTGGTGACCAAGCAAAAAATCTTTACAGTTGAGCATTTGCTGAAGGATTTGCCAGCCATTCAGGCAGGCGAAAAAAGCAGTGTTTACTGTACAGAGGTCGTCACAAATTATCTTCGGGATACAAAAATCCGGCCTATGTGCTGGAATATTCTGACTCAGCACATGGCACGGCCCCATACAGATCAGGATAAGGAGATTTACCGGATAGCGATTGCGATGTGGAAGAAAGACCAGTCGCGTCTCCGTTACGAGAACCTGCCTGAAAGACTTCAGACCCATAAAAATAAAAAAGGGTTTGCAGATCGTTTTAAAGTGGTAGCGCCAGACCTTCATATGTCGCAGACAGTAGTTGCACATATTCATAAAGACGGCCACTATTATATTCATCCGGATGCGACGCAGGGACGTTCTCTTACGGTAAGAGAGGCTGCCAGACTTCAGTCATTTCCGGATGACTATTTCTTTGAAGGTTCACGGACTTCGGCTTACAAGCAGATTGGCAATGCAGTTCCTCCTCTTTTGGCTGAAGAAATTGCCAAAAGAGTGATGGATATGCTTAAGGGTCGCGGCGTGAAGTGTCAGAAAAAGGCTCCAAAAGAAGCAATTTCACGTGTTGTAGTCAAGAAGCGGCGCGCCAAGCCCGGCCGTCAGACAAGCTTTTTTGGCCGTCTGACGCAGCAGCAGCTGGCTCCGACTGGATAGCCTACTGCCCGTAAGTTTTTCATGTATATTTGGACTATATGCATGAAACTATACAGAATGGAACCTATGCTATCCGGCCCGCTGGCCGTCACATACTTACTATCGGTGCCAACCTTATCAAAGATAAATACGCGGCGATAGTAGAACTGGTTAAAAATGCCTATGATGCTGATGCTGCTGAGGTAACGGTTACCTTTTTCGGCGAGAAGGAGGAAGGCTTGGGAATTACCATCGACGTGCGCGACACTGGCGAGGGTATGACCTTCGATAAGGTGGTGAACCAATGGATGGTCCCCTCCACTGATGATAAGGTGCGCAATCCTGTAAGTACTAGGGGCCGCATCCGGCAGGGTAGTAAGGGAGTGGGTCGGTATGCAGCGTCCGTGTTAGGCAAAGACCTCTGGATGGAGACCGTTACAGCCGACGGGGAAGCTACCACGCTGTATCTGGAGTGGGAAAACTTCGTGCGTGCCCAATATCTGCAGGATGTGCAAATTCTGGTGGAATCCACCATGACCAGTCAGTCTTCGGGTACGCTGCTGCGAATGACCGGCGATATGCCGTGGACAGATAAAGAACTGGACGCGCTGCAGTTTGAGTTGCGTAAGCTGGTCGTGCCGGCGCTGGGTGAAGAAGAGCCAGATGAGAAGACTCAGATTGAAAGTGGGTTCACTATCACACTTGAATTTGATGCCTCTTGGCCGGGCAGATATTCAGGAGTCAGTAAGGCTGTTGAACCCTACCCCATTGTTGGATTCTACGATTACCGCATCTGGGGCCACGTGGCCGCTGATGGGCGGGCCAGACTGCATTATCACAATAACCGGGTCGGAGAAAAATCGGCTACGTTACTCGAATTCACTATTCCACTCCCTGAATACACCAGACATGACCTGAGTTACTGCGGTCCGCTGGATGTGGACTTCAGGGTGTATGACCGGGACCCGCAGGGAATTCAGAATCTGATAGACCGGGGACTCAAGAACCCGGAAACCGGCGAAGCGCTCGGCAAACGGATGGCTGCCAAGCTGCTGGATGAGTATAACGGCATTGGGGTATACCGCAATGGGTTTCGCATCCGGCCGCTAGGCGACCCGGGATTTGACTGGCTATCACTGGATGCCCGGCGCGTGCAGAATCCCTCCCTGCGCATCGGCAGCAATCAGATTATTGGTTTCATCCGGATTGCCTCGGAAGCAGTATCAGGACTGCAGGAGAAAAGCGCCCGTGACGGCATCCGGGAAAGTCCGGCCTATTTCGGGCTTATTGAAATAAGCAGGCAGATTCTCACTAACCTAGAAGGGAGGCGCTACGCCTACCGCAAGAATGCAGGACTTGGTCGTTCCCAGCGTGATATTGATACAAAAGTAAATTCGCTTTTCCAGCTTGCCGACCTGCGGGAAGAGGTTGAGAAGACGCTGATAGCCGGCGGGGTTGACAATAAAACGCAGCAGGACGTTATTGGCATTATCAACGCCAAGGAAGAGAGTAATGCCCGTACTGCTGATAACCTCAAGCGTACCGTAGCAACCTATCAGGGACAGGCCACTATCGGTAAGATTGTACACATCGTGCTTCACGAGGGCCGTAAACCACTGAGTTATTTCAGAAATGCATCGAACTTTATCAATACCTCTGCCAAGCAGTTAGGTAGAAAGTTTGACCAAGAGCGGCTGGATAGAGTGGTACAACGGGCTCAGGGCTTCGAGGAACAGGCTAAAATTATTTCAGGTCTATTCAGTCGGCTCGATCCTCTGGCAGCCCGGCGTGGCGAGCGCCCAGATGAGTTTCAGCTCGCACAGGTCATCACTACTTCCGTTGCCGTATTCGAATCAGAGCTTGTCCGGACTGGTATCACCTGCGAAATAGACTGCAATGAGAACATCACGTTTTACGGATGGGCAGTAGACTTTCAGGCTGCCCTTACTAATCTGATTGACAACAGTATATACTGGCTGAGCACAGTAGAGGAGCCGCGTCGCATCTCCATCAAAGCGCAAGGCAGTGGTGAAACACTGCGTCTTGAGTATCGGGACAACGGCCCAGGTATTGCAGAAGAATATATAAGCAGCCAAGTGATTTTTGAACCGGAATTTACTACTAAGTCCCACACCGGCAGCGGGCTGGGGCTGGCCATCGCAGGTGAGGCAATAGCCCGTAACAGCGGTAAACTGATTGCGGAATATCCGGACCACGGCCGGGGCGTCTACTTTGTGATGCAGTTTGGTATACAACAAAGCTGATATACAAGAACAGATACATGAAGAAAAAACTTACTGTACTGATTGTAGAGGATGATATGGACGCCTACCAGGCTGTCGTTGATGCCATAGAGACTTCCAATTTTGAAGAAGCAGAAAAGGGTGAGGACGGGGTTACCATTATCCCCCATCAGGCTACCACGTTTACTGAAGCGCAACAGGCCTTGACTGAATCCGGCCTCTCGTTTGATGCCGCTATTATTGACCTCAAACTGGCTGATGACCGGGAGCCAAGCGATGATGAGAATGGAGAAAAGCTGGGTGGACGTCGTGTTGTTGACATGATATTCAAGTCTTTCCAGTTGCCGATGTTTGTGTATACCGGCACGCCAAGCCATATTGAAGCGCTACGGGGTCGGGAAAGCACCTTTTTCAGAATTCATAAGCGTGACGATACTCTGGTCGCGGATATAATTGCTGCCATTCTGGAGATTCATCAGGGCGGGTTATTGAATCTGCTTGGTAATGAAGGCGTAGTGCAAACGTTCGGAAAGCATTTTCACAACATTTTCTGGACTCACCTTGCCCCCGCTGGAGAGTATTGGCTACTGCCGACCAACCGCGAGGCACTGACGCGTTATGTGGCGCAGCACATGACCGAGTATCTGGAGCGCAGTTCAAATCCTGTGCATGCCGGCTTCATGCCAATGCATCCGGCGGAAATGTACATTGCACCATCCATCAAGGAAAAAGTCTACACGGGTGATATTCTGCGTGATGCTGCCACAAACGAGTTGTGGATAGTAATCACGCCCGCTTGTGATATTGTCTTTCAGAAGGCTGACAGGTCTGTCACACCTATACGGTACTTGCGTAAGGCTGATTTTATTGCGCTCGCCCGCCTGACGCGATGGACGAATATGCCGGGAGTAACATATACTACGGGCCCTGTTGCTCCCAGTAACATTAAGCTTCTGAATGACTACTCCAAGCAGCAACGGTACTACTTTCTGCCTAGGCACAAGATTCTACCTGCCTCCTTCGTAGATTTTCAGCAACTTAACTCCGTCCCTGAAGCCGACATAGATACGGCTAAGTATGAGCGGCTGGCCTCAGTTTCCGGGCCTTTTATAAAGGATATTATCGCACAACTTTCCTATTATTATTCGCGTCAGGGAGCACCATCACTGGACGGAGGAATGGCAGACTGGATATAATATATTGTGCGGATGGGAATCTGTATAACAAGGCCTTCTTACACCAGTGGGGCAATAAACTTACTTTAAGCAATCTGCGGGCAGGTTCAAAAATCCGCAACTTATTGATTTATAATATTTTTTAATATAATTAAGCCCACTAATCTTGCAGATAGGGCTCAATAAGACGGTTCAGAAAAGAATAGACACTTCACTTTTTGGGCCTGACTTGTTGAACCACTTGGGTGATCTATTTCAGCGCGAAGTTCTATTTTAGACTCCAATTAATTCTATTGATGACTAATTAAGCCCTTAGAGTAACTTTATCCCCCGCTGCTATAAAAAAGTCTCTATGCCTATACGATGGGTTTTAGGATATACCCTATGGGAAAGCTATTCCACATATTGGCTCCATAACACATACGCTTCGGGTGCCAAGAATTGATTGTAATTCCCTATCGTACTGAGACAGCAAATTGTCTGATTGTATTTAGCGACATAGAGAGTAAGACATTTTACAGTGATAATATCTGCCATTTCCGCCACGCCAGACCGCTCAGTAGTAGCGGTGGCAGCCTACTACTTTGCACGCTTTGATAAAGAAGCTTTACAGAAGCTGGGATATTCAACTTGGCGCGAGGCCTACGCCGATATCAGCAGTAAACTCGGTGTAAAGAGTTCATATGTTAAGAATCGGCGCGACGGCTTTGACCCCTTGTTTGCTTGGCGACGCGGTTGGTGGCAGCGGCCTCTCTCTGCATCCGAAGCCCAGGTACATAGTCTGTTAGCTGATATCAGCGAAGAAGCATTGCGCACTTTGGTAGCACGCCTGTTAGATAGTTCTGATACACCCGAAATGCGTCTGCTGGATAATCTGCTTGTTAACCATGTAGAATCCCGACCCCGCCAATCTCAGAATATCAACCAGCGGTCAATAACCGGTGCCGCTGCGGAAAGCTTATTTATGGAGCTGCATAGCGCTGGCCAAAGCAATTTTACAGGAAGCCTGCTGGACCATCGTCAACATGGACAAGGCTATGACTTTCTGTTACAGAATGAGGCTCAGCCTGACCAGTATATTGAGCTGAAGGGCACAGCTGGTCAGAGTGGCGGAGTATCTTTCACTCCTAAAGAGTGGCAGTTAGCGCAGAGCGCTGGCAGCCATTACTGGCTTGTAGTGATCAGCAGTGTTCATGATGAGCCCTCGCTGCAGATAATAAACAACCCTGCTGCCTCATTGTCGCCTCGTCAGCACTTTTACACTGTACTCCAAACCAGCTGGCAGGTGCCAGCAGCACAGTTATCCGGTAATACTGCTCGGTAACATGAATTTTACTGGTATACCGTCTCAGGAAGTTGCTCCCGGTGCTGCTGCACTGGTAGAAACGCTGCGGGCTATTGGCTACTCCCCGGAAACAGCTATTGCAGATTTAATTGATAACAGCATCGCGGCCCGGGCGCGCAACGTTGCTATCAAGTTCAATTGGGTCGGTCCTGACTCGACGGTAGTTATCACCGACGACGGTGATGGCATGACCGAAGAGGAACTGATAAATGCTATGCGACCAGGCTCGTTTAATCCCCGTGACCAGCGCGGTGAGCATGACCTCGGACGTTTTGGGCTGGGCCTCAAAACGGCTTCTTTCTCCCAGTGCCGCCGGCTGACAGTGCTTTCCAAAAAGGCTGGTGGGAAGGTACATTACCGGTGCTGGGATTTGAACCACATAGCGGAGACCCAGTCTTGGCAGTTGCTTACTTGGCTTTCTGACCCGGCTTTGGCACATCAGTTAAGCCTGCTGCCACACGGTACAACGGTGTTCTGGGAACTACCCGACCGGCTGGCGGGAAGCCTGCGACTGGATAGTGAGGCTGACCGTCGCAAGTTCATGGATTTGCAAAAGCGGGTGGAGTGGCACCTCGAAATGATTTTTCACCGCTACCTGAGTGGTGGTAAGGAGCGCCGCCTTGGCATCAGAATCGGGGAATACCAGCTGACTCCCTGGGACCCGTTTCTGGCCGGGCACAGCCACCGCCAGTTGTTGCCCCAGGAAGACCCCACGCCCTTCGTCCGTATTTCGCCCTATATCATGCCCCATCACCGGGATATGAAGGGACAGTACGACCATGCCAGCCGGGTAAAAGGCAGCTGGAACTCCCACCAAGGGTTCTACATCTACCGCAACGATCGGATGCTGCTGGCTGGTGACTGGCTGGGCCTCTTCTCGCGTGACGAGCATTACCGTCTGGCCCGGATTGCCATTGACATACCTATCCACCTCGACCACGAGTGGCAGATTGACATTCGCAAAGCCAAGGCCCGCCCGCCCTATTACCTGCGAAGCTACCTGATGGATGTCGGCAAGCTCACCCGCAGCCGTGCCGTCGAGGTATATAAAGCCAGAGGCCAGCGTATTCAACGCCTCGCGGGTAACGTCGTCACACAGATGTGGCAACACGAAGTCAAACAGGGTAAAAACCACTACCGCTTGAATCGGGAGCATCCGCTTTTACAACCACTGCTCGAAGAGCTGGCCGGCACACCGGCCGGCGCAAAGCTTCGCGATGCATTACGCCTGATTGAGGAGGCATTGCCAATGCCCCAGATTGCGTTGATGGTCACTGAACAGCCTTTGGCTGAGTCGCAGCCTTTCGAGGCTGCTGATCGGGAAGCCCTCGAACTAATGAGCATGATTTACCAGCGTAAGCGTACCAATGGCAGCACGCCGGACGAAGCCCGCTCTTACGTCGCCAGCATCGACCCTTTCCACCAGAAACCCCACCTGCTCGAACAGCTGCAAGGCTGACCTGCAGGTTATCTGCTACAATTTATATGAACAGTCAAGCCTACGAGCAGACCCGCAAATCCGCTATTGGTCTCTTTTCCGGGGTACTTGGTGCGACAGAAGAGGAGCTTAGAGAAACTATAGTCTTCCTCAGCAAGCGTACCGGCCTGACAGCCGGTGAGCAGGAAAACCTAGTAAATGAACTGCTGGCCGACTACGCAGTAATAAGTCAGGATTACAAGATTCTGGATGGCGACGACCCGGAGCATAAGACTTGGCTGTTTGGCAGCAGGGGCAATATAGACTGGAAGTTCTGGAAGCGTTATGAAGACTACCTAGAGCAGCAGGTGAAGCTACCCGTAGATACTATCAATAATCTAGACAAGCTGACAAACGATGTGCTCGACCGCATTACCAACCCGAAACAGCAGGGCCCCTGGGACCGGCGGGGCATGGTGGTGGGTCACGTCCAGTCAGGCAAAACGGGTAACTATACCGGCCTCATCTGTAAGGCTGCTGATGCCGGCTACAGGGTAATTATTGTGCTGACCGGCCTGCACAGCAGTCTGCGCAGCCAGACGCAGTACCGGCTGGATGAAGGTTTCTTGGGCCGCGATACAAAGAAGGAGCGCGCTTATCACCCCGGAGGCAATGGCACTGATGTTATTGGGGCCGGCCTTATCCGGCCAACACCCTCGGCGCAGTCGGTGACCACCAGCGCAGAAAACGGAGACTTCAATGCCGGGGCAGCCACCGCCTCCGGGGTAACCATCAAAGGCAGCGACCCGGTGCTGATTGTGGTAAAGAAAAACGGTTCTGTACTCAATAATCTGCTGCGCTGGCTGGGCGCACAGGGCGAGCGGGTGCCCGGCGAGCGTAACGCCCGCATCGTGCGCGGCCTGCCGATGCTGCTGATTGACGATGAGGCCGACAATGCCTCTATCAACGTCAGCCCGCGTGCTATCTCTACTATTAACAGTGCTGTCCGGGCTTTGCTGACACTTTTTGAGCAGAATGCCTACGTAGGGTACACGGCTACTCCTTATGCCAACATCTTTATTCAGATGCTGGAAGAGGCCGAATACACCAAGTTCAAGCATACAGTACGCAACAGGAAGACCGATGCTGCCGAGTTTGACGTAGGACAGGACCTGTTCCCGCGGGATTTCATTGTCAACCTGCCTGCACCTTCCAACTATATCGGAGCCGGCCGGTTGTTTGGGCTGGGCGGTCCGCTCACTGAGGATGCGCAGCAGGAGGAAGATTCCCGCCTGTTGCCGGTTATACGACCCGTCCGGGATTATGCGACCCTCATCCCTGACGGGCATACTATCCGCAGCACTACCAAACGGGAGTCTACTCCACTACCCACCGATATACCGGCCTCGCTGAAAGAAGCCATCCGGTGCTTCGTGCTTACCTGTGCCACCCGCCGCGTCCGGGGTCAGGGCCACAGGCACAGTTCCATGCTGATTCACGTGAGCCGCTTTGTCATCTGGCAGGACCGCATTGCTGATGAAGTTTACAGCGAAATGAAGTCTTTGCAGGACGACCTGCGTTATGGCACGGCGGAGATCATCGACCAGATGCGGCAGCTCTGGGAGAAGGACTACAGGCCGGTTACGGAGCAGGTACTGGGTATTCTGACCCGTGAACTGCACTGGCGCGACCCGGCCATCCGGCAGCACACCTGGGAAGAAGTTTTAACCGAGCTTTCACCAGCTGCCCAGAAAATCCAGGTCCGTATATCGCACGGCGGGCTCGATTATGCGGGGTCTAATCCCCTGCACCGGCCCCTGAACTATGTGGACTACGAAGCCCCGGCTGAGGGTACGGAGGCAGGCTTGTCTGTTATTGCCATAGGTGGTGATAAACTTTCGCGGGGCCTCACGCTGGAAGGGCTTTCAGTCAGCTATTTCCTGCGGGCTTCCCGCATGTACGATACCTTGATGCAGATGGGTCGCTGGTTTGGTTACCGCCCCGGCTACGCTGACCTGTGCCGTTTGTACACCACGCCCCAGCTCATTGAGTGGTATCAGTATATTGCCTACGCCACCGAGGAAATGCGTGAGCAGTTCGACGACATGGTACGTCTGAACAGCACGCCGCTGAAGTATGGAATAAAAATCCGCACACTGCCCGGTGTTCTGCAAATCACAGCTGCCAACCGGATGCGCGGAGCTACTATTATCGAACTGAGCTACGCCAACAGCCTGCTGGAAACGTCCAGCTTCGAAATTAATCAGGCTGTAACTGACCACAATTATCATCTAGTCAGAAATCTGGTGGAAGGCATGACCCAACCCCGCGTGCAGCTTCACGGCCAGCCTTTTGCCTGGCAGGACGTACCCGCCGAAGTGGTTATTGATTTCCTGAAAAATTACAGCACCAGCCAAGCAAAGCTGGACCGCAACAAGCTTACGCAGTATATCCAGCTACAAAACCAGCGTCATACCCTCACGCACTGGACAGTGGTGCTTATCAACGCTGACCGCAGTAAGGGGAACGAGAACCCGTTTTTTGATTTTCCGATACCCGACCTTCCTGCTGACCAGCAGAAAGTACAGTCGACCCTACGTAGTCACGCCCGGCCACGCAACCAGACGCCCGAAGAAAAGAAGCTGCCGGTAGTGCCCCCTGCCGACGGCCCTTATATGATCAGCCGTTCGCACATCATCAGTCCGCGTCATGAAATGCTGGACCTGACCCCGACACAGGTAAAGAAAGCCAGCGCCGACTACAGGGCAGCCAAGAGGACAGAGTATGATGAGCAGCTTGAGAAAGCCCGGATTGCTGGTCGGAGTGAGCCTGTATGGATAGAGCCAGACGTTACGGTGCCTTCCGGCACCTTCATCCGGGGGGCGCGCTCTTCCCGTAACGGACTTCTTCTGCTCTACCCCTTGGACCCCGCCGCTGCTGGTTTAAGCAAGGAGTCTCCGGTAATGGGATATGCCCTTAGCATTCCACACATTGAGGGAGATGAGCGGGTCAAATTTGCTGCGGACCAGACATTCATAAGGGAATTTTACAGCGGGGGGAGTGAATATGACCCCGACGAAGAAGTTCTTATTAAATAACAAGCTATGTCGTCGGCCCTTGAATCGCTGTGGTCTAAGTTGGAAGCAGCTGCGCCACAGGCTAATTCTCTCACTTATTTACCCTTCAGCAGCGCCGGCTCAGCCAAGCTGCTGGCCGGCCTGCGGCGGCCGGCCAATGACCCACCGGAAAGGCTTCTGCTATTGCATTTGCCGCGTCAGATTGCGCGCCAGCTGAGACCCACTGACCGGCACCAGGGCCTGCGGCTGGAACCGGTCGCGGACCAGCTGGATAGGAATGCGGCGTTTGTTTCGCTTGTCCTCACGGACTTGGCACTGCGCGATATTTTCTCGGCGTTGTGTACTGATATTATAGCCGCTGTCGCGCCGGTTGCCGAGCCCGCCACCCAGCTCCGGGCCATGCTCACCCGCCTCGAACGCTGGCAGGAGATGTTTAGCCTCTTCAACCCGGAAGGCCTGAGTCTGATGGCCCGGCAAGGGCTATTTGGGGAGCTGTGGACTATGCGCTGGTTAATAACTGAAGGCAGCACTGCCCCAACTACAGTGCTAGCGGCCTGGGCCGGTCCTGACCATCATCCACAGGATTTTCGGTTTGCTAAAGCTGCCCTGGAAGTGAAGACTACTACCGGCAACGCCCGCTCGCTGCATATTGCCAGCCTTCAGCAGCTTGATGCTGTGCTGACCGGACCGTTATTCCTTTTGCATCTTCCGATGCTGCTGGCCACTACTGATGCCGAAACACTCCCTGCGCTGGTAGCCGATCTGATGACCCGCTTCGCCTCGGACGGCACTGCCTCAGCTGAAAATTTTTCGCTCCGGTTGCAGACCGCCGGCTATTTTGCTTCCCAAGCTACTTTATATCAGCAAGAAGCTTGGCAGGTTCGCGAAGCCCGGCTGCTGGCGGTATCAGGCGATGATTTCCCTTATTTGCGTGCCAGCACCCTACACCCCGCCATTACAGCTGCCACCTATGAGCTGGAAGCAGTAGCGCTTGAGCCTTGGCGGTGTCCTTTGCCTACCCTTTTTACCTTGATTTCCTGACTATACCTGTACTATGTCCGAACTTATTAAATACCTCAACAACCTCAACCAAGATATATTAGCTACTGCCTCTGCTGCTGAAGATGGCGCGAGCCGGGAGAATGTAGCCACGCGCTTTCTGCTTGATATTCTGGAGGAATCCGGTTGTTTGGAAAGCTCCCCCCAGGTTTGCTATGACCGCCGGGAGGATGCTGCCGGCCGGGTTCTGCACCGCCTTTCGGCGTATGGCCTCAGCGACGACGGCACTTCAGTTGACTTATTTATTACGAACTTCTATCAGCACTCTACAGAAACCGGTGCTCCGCATACCTTTGGTAAGACGGAGCTGGAAAGGTCTATGTCGCAGGTTACCCGATTTCTGGAAAGTGCCCTGAAAGGCCTGAAAGATATCGAGGAGACTGCCCCGATTCTATCGCTGGCCCATCACCTCGGCACTAACCGGCAGGATTTACTACGCGCCAATATTTTCATCCTGACCAACGGCCGGGCTATCAATTCCGATGTAGTAAACAAGGAATTGCGTATTCGTGATGTGTTGGTCCGTTACGAGCTGTGGGATGTTGAGCGCTTCTTCAGGATGCACAGTAGTGGTACCAACCGTGAACCCATAGTGATTGACTTCGAGCAGCAACATAATCACGCGGTGCGCTGCCTGCCGATGCCTATCGAAAACCAGGATTACCAGACTTGGCTGGCCATTGTACCAGGCACCGTGCTGGCTGACCTCTACCAGCGCCACGGCCAGCGGCTACTGGAACGCAACGTCCGGGCCTTTCTGCAATTCAGCACGAAGGTTAATAAGGGCATCCAGAAGACTATTATGGAGGAGCCGGAGCGCTTCCTTGCCTACAACAACGGGCTGGCTGCTACGGCATCCAAGGTAGAGCTGACACCCGACGGCTCCGCTATCGTCCGCATCCACGACCTCCAGATCGTGAATGGTGGCCAGACTACCGCAGCCATCTGCCAGACCCGTCAGCAAAAGCGCGATGCACCGCTTGACCGCGTGTTTGTACAAATGAAACTCACCGAGTTGAGCGGCTTACACAGCACGGATGCCTTTGCCAGTCTGATAGCACAGTTCGCTAACACGCAGAATGCTATTCGCCAAGCTGACCTGTCAGCTAACTCCCCTTTCAACACAGCGCTGCAGCAGCTGTCCCGCGACACTTGGGCCCCGGCGCTCGACCGTACCGGCAGGCAGTCGCGCTGGTTTTTTGAGCGTGCCCGCGGCCAGTATAAGGAGCTGCGAGCCCGCGCCAGCACCAGAAAAGCAGAGTTTGACAGTCAGAACCCGCCTAATCAGATATTTACCAAAGACCTCATGGCTAAGTATCGTCTGGCCTGGGAGTGCCGGCCGGACATAGTAGCAAAGGGTGGCGAGAAAGTATATGCCATGTTCCGGGCCGGCCTTGAGGAGGACCAGCGCCCCAACCGTGCCTGGTTTACCGACTTGGTAGCGCTGGCAATCCTGTGGCGTGAAGCCGAGCGATTCCACACCAGAAACAAGCTGGGCGACGCCCGCAACGTAGTAGTTGCCTATACAGTAGCTTGGCTGAGCTATCAGACCGGAGTAGCCGACGGCAAAAAGCTCCTGACCCGGCTTAATCTGCCTGGCATCTGGAATCAACAGGGGCTCTCGCCCGCGTTGCGGCAGCTGGTGGAGGCATTGATCCCCAGACTCGATGCCTTCATTCGTAAATCAGCTACCGGCATGATCACGACCGAGTGGGGTAAAAAAGAAACCTCGTGGGAGGCGGTGCGCAGGAAGGGGGATTTTGGCTTGGGAGATGAGCTTGCCGCGCTACGGGCTGAGCTACTGTCTGCCGGCGAGGTTGATGCCCGCTATGCCACTATTGATGATGCCGCCGTCGCCCGTAAGGCCCGGTTTGACCAGATGCGCGCCGAATTGGATGATATTGGTACCGAGGGCTGGCGCCTTATCGCTGAGTGGGGTAATGGTTTCGATGCCAACCATAGAAGGTGGCTTGATGACATGAAGATTCGCGTCTGTGATAAATGCTTCGTCACTGCCCACCGGCGGGCTCTGCCCGAAGTAGAAGTAGAAATTGCTTACCAGATTCTAGACTTGGTTTTTACCCATTCCCCTAACCTGCTGGATGAGCTTGAGACAGGCAACGCCCCGGCCCCGCTCCTAGCCAGCCCTGGCCCCATTACTCTGTCTTTACCCGTCACCCTGGAGGTAGTTAATGACCTGTTGAAGCAGCAGGAAATTCACAACAAACTGTCGCCTGATGAAACACTTCTGCTCCGGCGCATTGCGGCGAAAGAACACCCTCTGAACTCCACCACCCAGACTAAAGTCCGTTATATGCAGCGAAAAAGCACGGCAGAAATACCTGCTCCTCAGGCAACCAGAACGTCAAACACAGATATATCCTCTGTTTATGTCCACCAATCTGACTTCGGAAACTGAAAAAACAATCATCAGTTTAGGCCATGCCTTCGACGGCTATGCCTATGCCGGTAAGGTGTGGAATACTCCAGAGGCGGAAATCCATACTGTTCTTGGTCAACGCCTGATGCAGGTGCAGGAATCCGGCAGGCTATTTCTGAATGCATCAGACAATTTTGCTACGAACTTTTACCTGCACCGCAGCTTTCATCACTGGGGCTGGCTACCTGCAGCCAAGTCAGCAGAGTGGTATACAATGCTGTTTTTCTATCTCCACCTTTATCGGATTACGGTTCCGCAAGCCCAACGCCACGAGAGCCACACAATCTGGGCTAATCGTCCTATAGGAGCCGCGGAAACTGCTGCTGCTGAAATTCGTCAGATTCTGCGGCGCGGTTAGCCGTTTATCAGTTTATTTCATAAGGTCCGGTCAAAAAAGCGGGATCCCCTCAGAAAACAGAGAATATGGTGAGGCCTGCACTACTGCCCGACTGAGGTGAAAGCCCATTTTTGCCGACCCCTGGAACACTCGGGCCAGAATGACTGAGTGGGTTGACTAGCATAATTATGAGTGGCTGCATTCCTGTTTTCCCACCAGTTATTCCATCACGCTCATTAACAGCTTTTTCAGCCTGATGCCCGAAACTATCCGGATTTAACGGACCATACCACTATTATAAAACTCCTAATTCTTTGTAAATACCGATGGCCAGTTCATCGTTGTATAAGGCCTCTTGCTTCCTATGCTGGTTAACTGGCTGATTCAACAGGCCGTGCCGCTGAAGATAATGCTCCAGCCCAACCCGACTGCCAAGCAACTGCTTGGCAGCGTTATGGTATTGTCGCCAGTTGACAGACAGGCACCGCATACGGGCTTGGTCACCCGTCAGCAGTTGACGGTTGATATAGGGCGTGGATTGTTTAACGTGCGCATGCAGATAGAGCAGATGCTTGCCATCCAGTGGCAGGAGTATATCCGCATCCGAATTGAGCGGGTGGTTGTGTTCATCGGCGGCCACGACGATTACGGGGTTATCGCTGCATAGCAGCTGACAGCTGCCTGCCTGGAGTTTGATAACACTGATTGCGCTGTCCTTCAGCTTCTGCTGCTGCAACTGCAAAGCAAGTTCCAGCATGTCATAATGCTGATCTCGTTTAATGAAAAGATCAAACCGGGCCACCACTTCTGAAAGCGTTTCCTGTCGGTGGTCGAAATAGAACTTGCCGAGGAAACTACCATCTACCCCCAGAAGGACGCATTGCTTATAATAAGCTGCCAGATACTCGGCTATGGCTTGATTATGCCCTTCAATCCAGCGCGGAGCACGGAAGAGCATCGTCGTCAGAGTCGCGATGATGAATGCCCGTTCTCCTTCGCTGAGGAATATTTTGGTTGGGTTAACCAATAAATTATACACGAGGTCGTAATGGTCCTCCAAGCGGCGGCTATATAAAGTTTCGATCTCCAGCTGTTGCTCGATCGTTTCGCCAGGAATGGTATAAAAATCAGTACGCACGCAAACCCCTGAAATGTTGGGCTCATAAAGCTGAGAATGCGGTTTACCCTTGGAATATGCCGTGATAAAACATTCCTTACCTCTCTTGACAGCAAAATGTTTAAGGTAAGTGCGAGGAACGATGTGTTGCCTTTTAGTTCTTTTTGCTGTCATATCAAACTTCTCATCTCATCTTTTTCTACTCCGATCCTTCCTCTTCCTTCCTCTCATAGTTTAGTAACCACCTACCACAAGGGTGTCAGTTAGAAAACCCGCTACAGTACTGATTTGGGTCAAAAGCTCGGTACAAATGTTACACCATTCCATCGTCGTACAGTTGCCTTCGGCCTGTAATTAAGTGCCCGCCATCAATTCTGCAAATAACCGGGCGGCATTTTTCATGTATGGTCGGCCGGTTCCGGGGAGCGTATAGCTAATTTGGTGTTCTTGGAAACGTCCGTTGCCCAACTTCCGAAACATAGAAATTGTGTAGGTAAGGAAAGCTCCGTCGTACATGTAAATGGTTGGGGCATTAATCAGGAGGTGCCTGCCACCGAATGGCCGGTAAGGTCAATCGACCGTTTCTCCTTCCGCGAGAAGTACGCAGCGATGTCAGCCAGATGCTCCGTAACCAAGCTCAGATTATCGGCCTGTATCTCGTCCGTCCCAGAATACGGACGTTTTTGCGGCCCATCCATATTGGCCGCTTCGAGCCCCGAAAAGCTACCAAAGAGTATCTCCCTTCCTGTTCTCACGAATCAACGACTCGCTGTCTCCGCCCCTGTTGACTTCTTGAGAAACCTAGCAGTGCTTTTTGGGCACGGCTTAGCCGACTAGCAGCAGATCCGTCAGCCGCGTGGTATAGGCTGGGCTACGGTACCGGGCATTGCCCTGCCAGGGAGTGGGCTGACCCGCGGGCGCCACCGCGGCCGCGGGGCGTACGGTCCCCCGGCCGAAGCGGTGGTTGAGCGTATCCAGGCAGTGCATCAACTGCTGGGCTCGGGCGTCCGCCACGGTGCTGGTAGCGGTAGCAACCGAGTCAAATAGCCCCAGCTGTTGCCCCCGGCCCGGCGGTTCCAGCCCGTCGAGCACCACGCCCGCTTTCACGTAACGACGGCCCGGTTCATAAAGCCGCTCCAGCAGGCGCCGCCCGTAGGCGAGTAGCCGCAAGGTGTCACTGATCGGTCCACTCGGCAGCGTGAGCGTGGCCGAACGGGTATAGGGCGGCGGCACGCGGGTATCGTAGCGGTCCTGGGTGAGAAAAACCGTCAGTAGATGGGCCTGGTCACCCTGGGCGCGCAGCTTCTCGGCCGCCCGGCTCAGGTACGTGCTCACCGCACCCCACAGATCCTCCACAGCCGTGAGCCGCTGCCCAAAGCTGCGGGAGCACCTGATGCTCTGGCGGGCCAGCGTACCATCTTCGCTGGCCTGCAGGCCCTGACAGGGCTGCCCGCGCAGTTCCTGCACGACGCGCCACCCGACCACGCCACCCAGGTGTTTGCGGGCCCAGCCTTCCGAGACCTGGCTTAGCGCCCACGCTGTACCGATGCCATGGGCCGTGAGCAGCTGGGCGTACTGACGGCCGATACCCCACACGTCGGCGGCGGGCAGGGCCCGTAGCGCCCGCTCCCGGCGGCTCGGGGTATCCAGGCGCAGGATGCCCTGCAGCTCGGGGTATTTCTTGGCCAACCGGTTGGCCACCTTGGCCAGGGTCTTGGTCGGGGCCATGCCCACGCAGGTGGGGATGCCCGTGCAGGCCAGCACGTCGCGGCGCAGGGCCTGGGCGCGGCTGTCCAAGGTGCCGCACCAGGTTGTGAGCCCGTGCAGGTCCAGAAAGGCTTCGTCGATGCTGTAGACTTCCACGGCCGGCACCTGCTCGGCGAGGCGGGCCATCACGCGCCGGCTCATGTCCCCGTACAGGGCGTAGTTCGAGCTCAGCGCGTGGCCCTGGTGCTGGCGCAGCAGCGCGCGCACCTGGAAGTGGGGCGCCCCCATGACGATGCCCAGGGCCTTGGCCTCGGCGCTGCGGCTCACCACGTTATGGTCAGCCGGGGAATCGCTCCCCCGGCTGCCACTTCAGAACCGTGCGTGAGACTTTCACCTCACACGGCTCCTCGTTGTGCACCGCTACTGCGGGCTGCCATACTGCCGTCCTGCCTGGTCTTTTGGTCGTGACAGTGCCGGTGCAGCAGTTGCAGGTTCGCCAACTCCTCCTTGCCGCCACGTATTCGGGGTACGCGGTGGTCCTGTTCGAGTACGTCCGTATCCGTAAAGTAGAGCTTGCACCACCCGCAGCGCCCTGCCTGGCGCTTCAGCAGCGCACTCGTGCGCCGGCTCAAGCCGTGGTAGTCCCGCAGGCGGGCGCCCCAGTATGTCCATCGACCGTCGAAGGGGGAGCGGCTGCCCGCCACTTTGACGTGTCGTTTGATACGGGTGAGGCTATGCGTGTGCAGCCGCACGCCCTCCGGCGTGTTGAATTTCCAACTGCCTTGCTCTAGCCGCCAGTATTTGTGGACGATACGGCGTGTGTGCCTGCCGCTGTGCCGACGTGTGGCCCAGCGACGCAGCTTGTGGTGCAGGGTATAATCCAGTCGGGAGAAGACGTCTTTGGCCACCACGCCCGCGTAGTAGGCGCACCAGCCGCGTATCACCGGGTTCAGTTCCCGGATCAGAGCGGCCTGGGGTGAGCCACGCTGCCGGTACACGATTTCACCTAACCGGCGGTCGTGGCGCTGCTGCGCGGTACGCGAGGGCTTAATAAGCGTCTTGTATCCCAACGGGATGCCCCGTGGGCTCTTCCCCGAGTGGGTACGCCCCACCGGGAATTGCCGGACCGTCATGCCCAGAAAATCGAAGCCGGCCGCCTGCTGCGGCGCGTGGTGCAGGGTGTGCACGACGCGCGTTTTGGCCGGTTTCATGGCCAGTCCCAACGGCGCCAGCCAGTCCGCCAGCACCTGCCGACACGCTTCCACGACGTGTCGGTCTTCGTGCAGGACCACGAAGTCGTCGGCGTAGCGGATCAGGGTTACTTTCGGACTCAGGCGGGTGCGGCTGATGCGCCGTTGCCGGAAGTGCGTCTGGATGACCGTTTCCATGCCGTGGAGGGCGATGTTGGCCAGCAGCGGCGAGATGACACCCCCTTGCGGGGTGCCGGCTTCGACCGGCTGAAACACGTCGCCGTCCAGTACCCCGGCCCGCAACCAGCCGTTCAGCAGGCGTCGGAACAAGGGCATGGTGGCCACTTTGGCTAAGAGCCGTTCGTGGTCGATGCGGTCAAAACACTTCTCGATATCGGCGTCCAGTACCCACTTTGCCCGCTGGTTGATGCAGTTGTAGATGGCCCCTATGGCGTCGTGCGCTGACCGGCCGGGTCGGAAACCGTAGCTGTTGGGCTCAAACCGGGCTTCCCACTCGGGTTCCAGCGCCAGCTTGACCAGGGCCTGCAAGGCCCGGTCGCGCATGACGGGAATGCCCAAGGGGCGCTTTTCGGTCGAACCCGGCTTGGGTATCCAGACCCGGCGCAGGGGCTTGGCCGCGCACCGGAACGAAAGCTGACGGCTGAGCCGCAGGCGCTGCGTGTCGGTGAGCGATTTTACCCCGTCGATGCCGGCCGTGCGTTTGCCTTGGTTGTCCTGGGTGACTTTGCGAACGGCCAGGAGTTTGGCCGCCCGGGACTTACTCAACAGTTTTTGGAGTTGGCGCACCTGGCGGGAATCCCCCCGGAGGCTGGCCTGGTAAATGCGTTTTTGCAGTCTGAAAACCGTGCGCTGGAGTTTCTTCCAGGGCAGGGCCTTCCATTCATCCATCTGCGGGGAGGCAGTGTCCATCGTCTTGACTGCTACTGGCTACATGTACCGATACACAACGGGCGCAAGTGGGCATATCCGCCGGCTTTCCCGGCGGCGTTGGCTTCTTGCGCCATCCTGCCACGGGCCGGCATGTAGCTGGCTGCCCACTGCCGAAGCAGAGCCGTCCCGTGGTTTCCCTGTTCCATCTGTCTGTTTCACGAAAGGGTAGCGCCCCACTTTGTCACCGGGTTGTGCTGCGAATGAGCAGCGATGGTCGGAAACGCATTACCACCGCTCGACAACCAGTCCCTTTTTGGGCAAGCTTCTCATACTGGCTAAGCTTGGTCAACGTAACGATGAGTAGTGGATTCAGAATTCTTGCGCATGCTTTCACACTTGCGGGGATGGCCGGCCAGTCTCCGGCGTACCCGCGTTCTTTCCCGCTTCACCCGCCCAATTTGCCACGTCGGGCCGATGGGGAAAGCGTTTTCGCCCGCTCATCAGGGCGGCAGAGAATTGAACTCTGCACCAGACAGATAGTTATTCTTCAGCCCGAGCTAAAGAACGCCTGCTTAGGTAGTTCGCAGGCAACAGGTCGCACGTTGCCATCGTTATTGCTCAGGACCACGACGGGGCGGCCGTCGAGGCGGGGCTGGAAGACCCGCTCGCAGGAAACGTAGAAATTGTTGCCGTCGACGAGGCCGTACATAGAGGAAGGGGCCGCCGCGGGCGACTAAAGAAATGAGAGTGAAACGGCAGGAAGCGCTTGGGGGCTAATCACGGCTACGCAGCAGGGCCGTGAGCTTGCCAGGCAACAGTTCGTGTACCACATGCGTCACCACGCCCCAGATGCGCAAGCTCTCGGGCTCGGTAATTTCGTAATCAGGGTAGGCTGGGTTCTCAGCCTGCAACCACCAGCTACTCCCCCGCCGTACGAGGCGCTTGACGGTGCATTCGCCCTCGACGACGGCCACCACGATGTGGTTGTGGTCGGCCTCCAAGTGTTTATCGACGGCGAGCAGGTCGCCGGCGTGGATTTCCGCACCCTGCATGCTCTCGCCAGCGACGCGCACCAGATATGTAGCCTCGGGATGGCGGAAAAGCAGGTGATTTAGGTCGAACAGCTCTTCTAGCTCATCAGAGGCGGGTGAGGGAAAGCCTGCCGGCACGAGGCAGGCAAACAAAGGAAGCCACACGGTGGTGGTAGGGCTACTAACCTTGATTAATTCAATGGTTGTCATACGGCACGAAATCAGGACAGGAACAGCAAGTATACTAAAAATATTAGCATATTGTTTGCGTTCCGTTTCATGAAGTACATAAACTTTGCACATAAACAATTTTTTAAAATGTGTATGACATCGGCTAACGATATACTATGCAGATTTTTATCCTTCTTCAGCATAGGTTACTTTCTAAATAATCAACTAAATATTATAGTAATTAACGAACAACTTCTAGCTAAATAGGACCTGAAAAGCGATTTTTCACTGCTCAATTACGAGTAGGTACAGCTACTTGCGCATCAGGTAGATTCCTATTTCTAATTTTCAGGTCGCATACTACAGAGACATTTTAGAGACGGCGGCTCTACTTCACATTCCCAGGCCTATGGCACTGGATTTCATTTTGCCTAAATCACAAATGTTGGGCAGTTGGGAGAACGGTGTGGCTTACAAAAATTTGTTGATTTTTATGCCATAACTTGTTGTATAATAGTCAACGTTATATAATAAAATTTCGTATATTCATTACACAAATAATTGACAAACAGATTATTATGTTTCAAGTTATGAAAAAGCACCTACCTCCCTCCTCCCCTACACGGCCTGACGTGTATCAATTGGTCACCGACCGCTTGCTGGCCGCTTTGGAAGCGGGCGTTATTCCGTGGCGCAAGCCGTGGAACCATCAGTATGGGTTGCCGCGCAATTACGTCAGCAACCGGGCCTACAGTGGAATTAATGCTTTTCTGCTGCACATAGCGAACGACGGCCTCCCCTTTTTTGTGACGTTCCGCCAAGCCCGCGCGTTAGGGGGATATATTCGCAAAGGTGCGAAGGGGCTGCCAGTCATCTACTACCATACGCTGGTCAAAGAAGACCCTGAAACGGGCGAGCAGCAACGCCTCCCGTTTATCAAGCATTACATAGTATTCAATATTACGGATGTAGAAGGCGTAAACCTTGCACTTCCGCCAGCATCTGCTACTATGCAGCATGCCCCCTTAACGGCCGGTGAAGCCATTGTGAGCGGCTGGGCGAACCGGCCTTTACTGTGCTTGGGTGCCCGCAATGCCAGCTACAGCCCGTTACTGGATTGCGTACGCTTGCCCCTGTTGAAGCATTTTCATAGCGCGGAGGAATACTACGCAACCCTATTTCACGAATTGACGCCCGCCACCGGGCATCCCAAGCGCCTGCACCGACCCGATTTGGAGGAAGCGCTTCGCCCTAATGGCCAAGCAGGCTATGCACGGGAGGAACTAACCGCTGAAATGGGGGCGGCTTTTCTCTGCGCGCATGCCGGCTTCGATCCGGCCCGCACCACAGACAACGCCGCAGCCTACGTGCAGTTCTGGCTCGACCAGCTTCACGGAGACAAAAAATTAGTGGTGCAAGCAGCCAGCCGTGCGCAACGTGCCACTGAGTTGATTTTGGGTATCCTCCCAAGTGAGTCGGCTCTTGAAGCCCCCTGTGCGCCTGCCGCAGCTGCCTAGCAGCTCCGGCAACTAGGGGATCTTAGTGAGCAGCGTATCCCCATTCTGATATTAGGAGGAGTTAAGAATCTTTTTTTCTGTAAATAACTGATTTCTGCTGCGTAGCTCTTATCTTTCATAAGCTACCTGGTTTTGTGAAGAGGAAGCTTATTTCTCTCGGTGCTTAGGCGTATTATTGCCCTGCTTTCATCTCTCTGCCTCCCCTGCCGGAGCCCCGTTTAACGCTACTACATAACGCGTTTCCGATTTTCTCTTCTGAAAGAAACCAGTTGGTTCGACCTGCCCTGCTTTGACCTATTCTATTGCAACCACGAAAAAATGAGTATTCACTTCATTGCTTCTTGGTCTAATGTTATCTACTCCTCCATTTTCGGTTCCCTCCGCCGTTGTGGGCCAACCCTATGCGTGCGCGAACGATAACCCAGGGACAGAACGCGCCCAGGCGGTATTCACCAAAGGCTTCATTAATTTCCTCTATTACTTTCCAGCGCCGACCCCTGACGACAAAGCCTTCTTTTCCTGCGCGCCACTGTACTACGGAGCCGCTATCCTCGGCACCGGTTTGCCCTTTGTCGCCTGTGAATTCGCCGGCACCGGCTGGGCCTTTGAAAGTGGCTTGAATCTGCTGGATATGACCGAGGCAGAAGCCGCCCGATGGCTGAGAACTAAATCGGGTACCGTGCTGGAGCTAATTCTACTAGAGGCCACAAGCAATATGGTCTTGGCAGTACGGTCTATTCGTCCTCATCCGACTTTTGTAAGCCGCCTTCGCCGCAGCCTAGCACAACAACGCCCCAGTTTTTCGACGAGCCCAGCCGTTCTGGCCGCGCAGGCCGCCGCGCTGCTTCACCGTCGCTCCTGCCCCGGCCGCTTACTAGATGAAGCTACTGCATACCGCTCTGCCGTTACACAAGGAGAGTCAGCCCGTATTGAGCATTTATTAATTCATTAATTCTATAATTAATGAATTATGTAATTCACTTCGTGCGCTGGTTGGCGAAGTACTGTTCTTGCATTTTTTCCTTCCGAAACGGTTGAGGCTATCTACTTACAACGGTTGTTGCGTAGTAGGTGTGCTACCTCATCCTACTTGTTTGCTGCTTGATGCCTCCCTCCCGACGCACCTCCCCACGACCAAAAGTCACCGTAAATCAAGCTGAACCCGTGCCGCCGGAACAAGCCCAAGCGCTTGCTACGCCTCTTTACTATACCCCCACTGCAACGCAGATTCACACACTCAGCGAACTACTGGATGCTACGAAGCTGACCGTGCGGGAACTCACTGCAGCCTGGAAGCTGGATTACCGTTCCATTCAAAAACGGCGAAAGCATCCGGAGTTAGTAACGGTAGTGCAGGTATACCGCCTAGCCCTTATTGTCAACTTGGCACCCGACGTTCTTTTTGAACTCATTCGAAGGGAACTGGTTGCGAAGGGTGAGCTACCTGAGACCAAGCTAGCAGACTCTGACCACGCTTAACCCTATCCAGTTGGCTTATAGGGGCTATATAAGCCTGCATAAGTATAAGAAAGACTGCCTACCCCCTCCCCTACCCCATCGTAGCCGGTGCAAAGGACAAGCAGGCAGCGTTTCTTACTCAATCGCGCTAGCCGCTATTCCGCAGCAGGCAGTATTCCTTGTTTGCGCAGGTGCTTGATATAAAACCGAAGTGCCTCTTCCGTAAAACTCCGGTGGGACTTCTTTTCCCCTTGCCGCCGGAGCGTAACGAGGTGCTCGGCTACTTCCAGGTTGAGGCTGGCGCCAATGTACACCGCAACCCGCTCGGTTTCCCCTTCCGCCGTATGCACCGGTGGCCGGCCGCGCCGTGCCGGAGCAGTAGCTGGCTTTTCGGCGGCGGGCTTGCGCTTGCTAACGGGGGCTGATGCAACTGGTGGTGAAGGTGGCGTTAGATCATCCTCGTTTTCTACGGCCGGTGCAGCTTCCTCGGCGGGCGGATTCGGCATTTGACTGCGAGCGGAGGCGGCAATATCCGGATCCGTGGATTCCAGGGTTGCTAAGGCTTCGGCAGGGGTGAGGCGGGGCCGCCGGGGGCTTTGGGCTGCTTTGGATGGAGGTAATTTCATGGCAGGTAGGAGAAGTTAGGCGGCGGATTCGGCCGTAAGCCCCGTGCGCGCAATTAATTCATCACATAAGGCACGCAATTCGTTTGCGGCCGTTTTCTCGCCCCCGCGCCAACGCAAGAACGAGGGTTCCAAGTGGCTGTACAAGGTGGAAGCACGTTTAAAAATGGCCCGCTCGCTCAAGAAGGCATTCAGGCGCGGAATCTGATATTCCTCAATCATTTTATCCAGCTCCTCCTCTTCCTTCGCGCGGGTCCGTTTGTTGGCTACCCCATAGAACTCAAAGGGTAGGTTTCGCTCCGCGTAGCGCTGCTTGATGCCCGCCAGCACATGCAGAAAAGAAATGGTGCTCTGCCGCTCCCCTAAGTCAGAAAGCAACGGCACCAGGATAATGTCGCAGCCCGACAGTACCTCAATCATGGTAGTGTTATCGGCCCGGCCAGCCATATCCACGAAAGCGACATCGTACTGTCCCTCTACGCTGTCCAGGTAGTCGAACACCTTGGCCATGGGCTGATAAACGATGGGATACGGGAAATCCGCTTCCGGATTGGCCGTTCGTAACTCGTCCAGCCACGGTTGATCCTGCTCAGTGCGACGGTCGCTGATAGTCTTCTGTGAGTCGGCCTCTACTACCAGCACGCGCAGGTCATAGGTAACAGCTAGGGCAGAGGCAAGCAGCATGGTGAGGGCCGACTTTCCGGCACCTCCTTTCTGGGTGGCTACGCTGATAATTTTTCCCATAGGTTCGAGAAGCAAGTAAGAAGAATGTGCGCAGCAAATATAATTATTGAATTCAAAAAATCATGAGTGTTTTATTCTTATAATTCATATGCATATTAATTAATGAATTTATGAATTACTTAAAACATGGACTAACAACATCAATATATAATGAATTTATGATTTATTAATTTTTTGAATTCATTATATACATATACAATCATTTCTTTAATTAAAGTATTTTGTATTTATAGAATTCTTTAATTAGGGAGAAAGGAAGTATACTCTACATTCATTGTATTTAATGAATTCATTAAATATTTAACTCATTAAATTACAATCAACATAACAACAGGCGATTACCGCTGCTACATGCGAGCTTATAGACCTCATTATGAACCTGGAGAGGTGGGTTAGCACGTGCCATCTTAAGAACAACAGTAGCAATCCTGTACTGAATAGATGGTTGGCTCAGTACTCATCCGTATTGAGAAGCGCTGCTATACAGAGTGGTTTCTGTAACTTGATTTAGCAAGAAGACCATCGCGCATCTCAAGCTAACTATCTGACTATATGCATTTTACATTAAATAAAAAGGTCAGGTCGGATAATTTTCAGCGTAACATATTGAATATCAGCATTTTTTTGGATAAATTCTTCTACTAAAACCAACTCAGAAGATGGCAGGGGAAGATCAGCGGATGAACGTCAAACTACCAGCAAGTACCCACGCGGTAGCAGCGAAAGAAGCCTTACGGTGGAAGCTTTCCATCCAAGATTACACCGATGCCGCGGTGCGGTATTTCGCCACGCGCAAGCTGAATCCCCAAGCCACTATCGCGCGCGAAGGAGAGCTTATCATGGGCCAAGTACACCAGGTAGGCGAGCGGGTGTTCCGCTACCTGAAAGAACAAGAGCGCGGTATACACGCGGAAGTATTATCAGAGCTGGTGAGGACACGCGTAACGCAGGAGCGTACGCTCCAAATGCTGACGGCAGTGGTTGGCCGGCTGAATAACTGGTCTCCTACAGACATTCACGAGCTGCTGCTAACAGCCCAAAAGGAGATAGAGACCATGGTCGATTTGGTGTTGACTGACCTGCAAAAAGTAGCACCGGAAGCGAGAAAACAGTCTACCAATACACCTAAATAAGACCTCAAATACTAGTGATATGTATTGCAAGATTATCGACCCGCGCACGCATGGAAAGCAAGCTTATCAAAATACCGGCAGCGTGGTACGCACAATAAACTACTTGGTTAAAGAAGCTAAGAAGGATGGGCACGAACCCCAGTTTTTCACAGTTACTCAGGATGGGATAGGAGCAGATGAGATAAAGCAAGCCATAGATCGTAATAGCAAAGGACTACGGAAGGAGCAAGCCAAGTTTTACTCTTTGGTTATCAGCCCGAACGCTAGGGAGCTAGACGTTATTGGTAACGACCTAGAGAAACTGAAGGCTTACACACGGGCCAGAATGGAGCACTACGCGCAGAACTTTGCACTACCCGCAGGAAAGAGACTACAGAGCGCTGATTTGGTGTGGGGAGCTATCCTGCACCAAGAGCGCACCTATCGGGGAACAGACCAGGCCGTAACAGCCGGCAGCGCTAAAGTAGGCGAGCGGCGGGAAGGCTTGCAAACACATGTGCACATCCTCGTGTCGGCCCGCGACGCTACCCGGAAGATTACCCTGAATCCGCAGGGGCCGAAAAAGCGCTTCGACATGATAGAGTGGCAAAACAGTGGGCCGGCCCATTTCGCTCAACAGTTTGGGCCACCGGACTTAGCGGGCCAGTTACGCACCTTCGGTTTTCCTACCGTCAATGAGTTACGGAACGGCGTAAAAGAAGCCATTGCACGCGCGCAGCAACGACGGCAACGGGAGCGTGCAGAAAGCTCGGCAGGCGAGCAGCGACGAATCCAGCACATTGCCGATAGGGTAGGAGAGATGAATCAGCGTTTGGCGCCAGAGCAGCGACTTGAGACGGACCGTATTACACAGATTGGCCAGCAAAGAAGCTATGACAAAACGTTTTATAGCCGCTTAGCTAGGCTCGAGCAACGGGTGGAAGCGGGTGTGCCGGTTGATAACGCCTATTTTCTGTTGCGTACCGGAAGAGAGCGGGAGGAAGCGTCGACAATTGGACGCGGCATGGGAGCTTTGCTGCGGCAGATAGTGCAAAATGAGCGGGACATCAACCGCTACCGAACACAGGATATTGGTGAAAGACACAATCGGGACAAAGGAGAAATTGATTTGTATTAGCACCAAATAGCTTCTCCCTACAACCGCAATTCGCCTAAGGCTGGCATAGAAGCAGCTGGTACACGATCCTCTATAATATCTTACGCCCAACTAAATAAGAACCTGTAAGCAAATACTGAGAAAGATTCTTACCTTATAATAGTTTGTCCAAAGTATCACCACTATTTATCTATATGAGCCAGACACCGACTCCCCGACCACCTGATAAGTTGAGTGTTACAGTCGTTGCGGCTATCATATTGCTACTTACAGCAGGTGGCGAGTATTACACTCTAACAACACCGAAGGCTGCTACCGGAATACGGACGGTTGAAGCAAGCAAGGCACATAGCTCACCTGCCGGAAGACAACCCGAGGTAGTGAGCAGAACAAGTAGCGCGACACAGAGCCAGGCACCTCCCAAATTCGCGGGTATTGAAGAGAAACTGACGCAGCGGGTGCAGGTAGGCATCCAGCGATTTTATGCAGCCTTTGGGCTATACGTTCGCCTCAGCGTAGTAGGGCTGGCAGTGGCGATGCTGTTCTTGCAGAAGGCGCGGGAGGCCAGCGTTACCAACAGCCGCAAACGACCGGCCGGCCGGCTTGTGCGAAAAATCAGCTGGGTGGTTTGCGGCTTGCTTCTTCTGGGTACTTATGTACTGGTCACCATTCAAACTTACAGCACAGAGGTTATTGCAGTACTTTACCCAGCTACTGTTAGCATCCTGCTACTGAGCAGTATGGTGGTTGGTAGTCTGCGAGCTGCGCTGAAGAGAACGGCTTTCGGTTTAGGGAGTGAGGCAAGGGCCCAGAAAACCAGGTACGGAGTCAGTTTTCAGACACGAGATGGCGGCTGGGTGAACATCCCTAATCCGTATCGGGGAACGTTGGTATTCGGCGGCGCTGGGGCGGGCAAAACATATTCCATTGGCGAGCCCATGGTTGAGCAATTCATTCAAAATGGAATGTGCGGCCTCATCTACGACTTTAAGTTTCCGGTGCTGGCCAGTGCGGCGCAGAAAGCAATTGTTGTGGCCGAGCAGCGGTATAAGCGTAAGAAAGAAAGCTTATTATACCGAGTTAGCTCATTGGCAGGAATAGCCCGTCCACTGACCGAGGTAGGGCGGCTGCGGCATCACATCATCAACTTCTCGGATATGGAACGGACGGAGAAAGTCAATCCTATCCGGCCGGAGAACATGCCCGTCATTGCCTACGCCGCCGATGCGAGCAAGACGATACTGAAGAACCTAAACCCCGGTACGCACCGAGGCAGCGACGATTTCTTCGAGGCCAGCGCAGGTGCTTATCTAACGGCTATCATCTGGTTTTACCGGCAGAACTTCCCGCAGTTCTGCACACTGCCGCACGTGGTGGCCACTGCTGTATATTCTAACTATAAACACGTGCTCAGCATGCTCAGCACCGATACAGAATGTGCGGCCCTCATTGCCAGTTTGGTTACCGCCGTGCAGGAGAAGGCCGGCAAGCAGCTGGCGGGGGTAATTGCTACGCTGCAGCTGGCGCTCAGCACCATCAACAGCCCCGAAATCGTGTGGGTACTGAGTCCGGATGAGGAGAGGGGAGAGGGGTTTTCGCTGAACCTGAATGATCCGCAGGAGCCCAAGCTACTCACCATTGGCAACGATGCTTCTCTTAAAGCCACCTTTTCCCCGCTGGTTGCTTTAATCATTGGGACGGCGCTCAAGCTGATGAACCAGCAGTATAAGCATCCCAGCTTTGTGTTCCTGGATGAAGCGGCTACCATCATCATTCCGGACCTGGAGGCCCTCCCGGCCACGGCCCGTAGCAACGAGGTGGCCATGGTGTACATGACCCAGGACAAGTCGCAGATGGTGGATGCGATGGGTGCGGATAAAACAGAAGTGCTGGTGTCCAACCTGAACAATCAGCTGATTGGCAAGGTAAACTCCATGACCACCGCAGAGTACGTGTCGAAGATGATGGGGAAGCAGGACAAGGAGATGGTATCCGTGAGTGCGGGTAAGTCGCAGGGCGGGGCGACGAAGGGGAGCCACACCAACCGTAGCCTCAGTCACAGCGTGAACTTCCAGGAGCGCAGCATCATTCAGCCCACGGACATGATTTCCTTGGAACAAGGAGAGTTTGTGGGGCAGACGGTAGAAACCAATCAGCCTTTTTTCCGGGCGACCTTTGTACGTCAAGAGCACCCAGGAAAGCATCCCATTCAACCTTTCGTCCAGTTCTCGCTAACACCAGACACAGCGGAGTCAAACAGTGAGCAGAAGATAGCCGAAGCGCCCGGGCAAGCACAAGAAAACCTGTCTGCTGAAGCCGATGAAAAGCCAGCCATTTCGCAGCTTAGCTTGTTGGAACGTCGGAAATTAGCTCGCCAGGAGGCTAGGCGTCCAACGGATCCATCTGTGCAAAAGAGAATTATAGATAAGAATTTCGAATGGATTCAGGAAGACGTGTATACCGTTATTCATTCCTTCTACAATCGACTGGGGGCGGCCGAAGCCCCGAATAATTCCTATCAATACTAATGCAAATAACCCGCTGCGGCAAGGCATTTGTTGCGGCACTTTGCTTGTTAATCACGTATAAACGAATACCTTAACAGCTAACAATATGCATTCCGGCACTTTCAATCCCAAGTTTGCGGCGAATGAGCAGACGCCAGAGCAACGACAACACATCGTGGAACAGGCGTTGGCTATTAGCCGCAGCCAGGATCGGGAACCAAGTGCGGAAGCGCATGCCCAATATGCCCGCTACGTACAAGGCGAGCTAACAATGGAAGAGGTAGTAGCTGAGATTATGCAAGGGAAGATCTTGCGAGCGGCCAGTGGTTTTGCGCAGACCGGCCGTTAGCTTTATTTTTTTGTGGCCTTTTGCCGTAGCCTGTCGACGTATGTTTCTCGGGTCGTTTTCAGATAAGACAGCCTAGTACAACCGGATGGATGGTTTCCTTGACGAAACAACAGGGGTATTAAAAAATAAGCTAGGCGTTGTCTCCGCTAAAGAATTAGCGCTACACGAAGCCGATTTTTCCGTTCCGCGCATGGCGCAGCTGCTGGGCGGGGCTAAGGAGCTAGCCGCTACATTCGATGCGGCCTACTTTCGGGCTATCCACCAGCACATATTTCAGGATGTGTACCAGTGGGCCGGGCAAACCCGAGCAGCGGGGGCGTTCCAAGGGGAAAAACGCACGTTCGCTCACGCGAACGAAAACGAGCTCCAGCCGCGCGTAATGCGCTATGCTCCCTACACGCAGATTGAGCAGCGCTTGGACGCTATCGGCGAGCAGTTGCAGCGGGAAAATGTCCTTCGCGGGCACTCCTCAAAAGATACGTTTGCGGCGCGCGTCGCCTATTATTTCGATCAATTCAACCACACGCACGGCTTTCGGGAGGGGAATGGCCGCACGCTGCAAATAGCCTTTACCCAGCTCGGGAAAGAGGCTGGCTACGCTGTGGACTTTAGCAAGGTAGATCCACACGAGTTAAATAAGGCGCGGGATTTAGCCATACTTCGACCAGCTGGCCCCGATCACCCCACCCAGAACCTGGCGGCGCTGACGCAGCTGTTCAAACAGATTAGCGAGCCCTTACCCGGGCCGGCGGCTATTGCTGCCCGCGAGCCGCAGCAGGCCCGGCCCGTGCTGGAGCCCTCGCCCATACTGAGCATGATGGAGAAGTTGCGCGTGATGCAGGCCAGCTCCTACGAAGTAGGGGTAGGCCTGCGCGACATAGACAAGGGAGACGCTACCCGCGGTACGCAGTTGGTGCGACAGGTAAACGATGTAATTTTTCAGCCCTACCGCGTAGCCGAACTGGGCAACCAGATCCGGGCGGCCGCACGGGAAGTAGGAACGCATCCCGTGCTAAGCCAAGATGCGGAACTGGTGAAGGACACCCAGCGCTTGGCTGCTACTGTTATAGTTGTTCAGCACGTTGTGGCGCGCGAAACCTTTGTGGAGAAGGCGGGTAAGCTAGCGGAAAGTCTTACGTCACACTGGCCCAAAGAAGCGGAAAGCTTGCGCCAGGTAGCAGCTGCAGTAGAGCATAACGCCCCATTAGGTGTCGAAAATGGCAAGCCTGTGAATGTAGCCCTAGGATTGGCTCTGCAATCAACCGAGTTACGGAACGTTGGTCAGGAACTACACCATGCTACCAAAACATTGGTAGAGTTGCAGCAGCATCCCAGCATTGCCCAGCAGCTAGCCGTGCGTGCTCCCGGCAAAGACGCGGGTGGCTTGGAACGGTAAATTAGGTCACGCAAATCAATTGATCAGTAAAGATGGTAGCGTAGCCCCACCCCGTAGAAGCCTGGCCAACGGTCGATAAGAGCGCCCCCAAACAAGGCGCTTTTAGTAGCGGTACCGACCAGCGAGAAACGATTCCCGAAGAAGACATCCAGTTCCGCTCCAGCTTGTGGCCCGACGGTAGCGCGTTGCGGATCTGTGCCCCCGTCCTGGCCATTGGTACCATTTTCACCGGTGCGTTCATAGCGCCCGACAACACCTACCAGCAGATGCAGATAAGCCGTTTCGCCAAGCCGGAACAGCTGCGGGGCAGCCAGCGCCGTGAGTCCGTAAGCTGAGTATTCGCCCTTAAGCCCTAGTGTGCCCCGCTCTCGAGTAGCGCCAAGGCGTAGAGACAAAGCATTGCTCACGAATCGATTATAGCTGATTTCCGCGTACGTACCCTTCTCGGTTCTACCGTAATGCACGCCTATTGCTCCCACTCCCTTGATATGGCGCTGGGCCAGCGCAGGGAGCCATGTACCCGCGCCCACCATCAGGCAACCCACCAGTATCAGCGTCTTCATCGTCTGGCTAGTTTCGGGTGCGTTGTTCGTCCAGCCGAATCAGAGATTGCGCCATCATGTTGTCGGCGTAGGCGGCCGAGGCAATCTGCTTGGCCTGCGACATAGTGGCGGACTCGGCAATCAGTCGGTCAGCCTCCTGGCGGAGCTTCATGGCTTCCACCATGTTGTTGTTGGCGGTATTCATGGAGGCAATGCGTTCGGCCTCCGTCATAGAATAACGGTTGGGGTTCTTCAGCGTGGCTTGCAGCTCCACGCTCTGGGCCGTCATTTCGTCGGCAATCTTGTAGTACTGAAAGGCCGTCTCGATCTTCTTCTTATTGACGCTTTCTTCCAAAGCAATAGTAGAGGCCACCTGTTCAGTACCCGACTGCTTATACTCATCATACGTCAGGCGTTTGGTGCTCGTCACATCTTGCTTATCAAACACTTCAAAAACGGTGGCCACATCCTTCTGCTGCGCACTTTCCAACGCTTCCCTCAGGCGTTTGGCGCTATTCAGGCTGGGATAGTAGGCGCTGCTCCGACCGATGCCGCTCAAGGCCATACCGTACGCGTAGAGCTGCGCCGGATTGGAAAGTCGCAAATCCTTCACGCTTGCCACCTTTTTTAAGTCCTCCTGAATTTGCTGCTGCAAGGCCAAACCGCGGCTCTGCAGGTCTTTGATGTCGCCGCTGATGTCGCGAATTTTGCCGGAGATGTCGCGAGTAACGCCCGCAATATCTTTGGCATCGACGATGACTTTGTAGTTCTGTATTGTCTCAGCCCACTCCTTCAACTGCTTGGCAAACTGCGCGATGTGCGCGCCCATGTGCAGTGGATCATTCACGACAAACTGGGCGTAGGAGGGACCAGCAGGGGTTAATAAGGCAGCACTGGCTGCCAGGAGCACCAAAAACTTCTTTGCGTTCGGGTTCATGTGACAAAAAGAGTGAAGGTGAGAACTACTTACTTGTCGTTGTTGAGAAAGGGCAGCGGAGCACCACCGGCATTGCTACTGCCTGTCTCCGTATTGCTTACCTGCCCCGCTGTGGCGGTGGTGATAAGGATAGGATAGCCGTCCGGCAACAGCACGTCACGCAACCTCGACCCGGAGCGCGGCAAACGCTGAATGATCGAGGTACCTACCCGGGCCGCGATACCGGCCGTACTATTGGCAGCGGATTGCGACCGGTCAATGGCGGCGCCCAATTCGTTGAAGCCTGCCTGCTGCGCGCTCAGCTGTATGCCTGTATTGGGGTTAACTGGCGCCTTCTTGCTCGGGTCAATCATAATGCCTGGCAAGTAGTTGTAGTCAAATATTTTAGCCTCTACTCGGTAGGCAGCTAATCGATTGACGGTGATTGTTACCTGGTTGCTGTTAACCGAAACAATACCCGCGAAGACGGTATTTTTAGGAAACGTGACGCCGCTGACTACGGCGTCTTCCGCGAGTCGGAGCAGCACGACGGAGCCCGAGCGTACTTTCTGCGCGCCGTTGACCAGGCACTTATAAAAAACTTCGGGCACTAACTCGCCACTGCCCGTCCCGGCACTTCCTTGCCTGATCGTGTAGAAACCATCCATGCCAGGTAGAGCATTCAGCGCGGCAGTGCCCGCAGCTCTGTTCACTACAGCTGGCTCCCGGTAGCGCCGCCCGGTCATTTGCTCGTACACTTTGCGGGAAGCCTCTGGGGCCGCCGCCAGCATCTGGTTTACGTCCTCGTTGGTTTCGTACGGCACTCCGTCCGGTGCAACAGCGGCTGGTGACACCCGCGCTGCACGTACCCCACGGGCCTTACCAGCACTCAATTGTGCAGGAGCCGGAGTGCTACTCCTGCGAGTCTTAACTACTGCGGCCGGTGTCGGCTTCGCAGGCGATGCCGGCGGTAGTAGGACAGGCTCCGAAGGGCTGGTAATAGCTATCATCTGTTGCCGTTGCGTGCGCTGCTGGGCTGCCCTTCCCACCGTATCAACCGGGAAGGCGGTGTGCGCCAGCTGATCGGCGGTTGGTTTGACTTCCGTGCTGGCTTCGCGTCGCTCTATGTCTTCGCGGTGCGCCATCACTTCCGAAGCGGACGGCGGGGCTACTTCCTCCGTGGCAGGCTTTGGTACCACTTGCGCAATATTTGCCGAAGAGCCGGCAATAGGATCTTTGCTCGCCTGATCCTCGCGCACCAGCATTCGGGCGTAGAGCACCAGCCCACCAATCAGGCACATCAGAATCAAAAGAATAAGAGCCCACCAGTATGTTCGGGCAATTTGGCCCAGACTAACACTCTTCTTCTTAGGAGCAGTAACGGGCTGCCGAGGCTCTCCCATGACGGGCGTGCTTTCAGCTACGGGCAACTCGGCACCATCACCTTCATACACAGTATTCATTGGCTTGCAGCAGCGCCGTTACAGAGTGGAAGCTGTGTTGACTACTTTGGATGGCACCGGCAGCCGAAGTACCCGCGCCCCATTCAGTTCGCGTAAGGTCACTTCCAGAAAACCCTGGTCCGTGGCGGCAAATAGGGGGATGGCGTAGAGTAGGTAGCCCGTGCTATTGCCGGCAATGATCTGGTTAGAAAGGCCGCCCGATGGAGCCAGTGGACGCCGGGCTTCATTCTTTTTCTTCCCCAAAAACTTCTTATCCGTATTCTCGACGAGTTCGAAATCGGTGAAATCCACGTTGTAGTCAATCGAGGATTTGTTGATGACTTTCAGCCGTAGATAGGTGAAATTCTTATCGTTGCGAATGTTGGCCAGGGACAATACCAAGCGGTTATCCATCACCGCCACCGCCTGGTGCTCTTCCTTGGCTTTGTCGAGTAAGGCCAGCTTATCTTCTAGTTGAGCTTTCTGCTCTGGGTCGCGGTCTAGTGCCAAAGCATTTGGGGGAAGACCCGTGGCAGGATTCTGGAAGTCGTACAGTTGAAGAACTGGGCTTTTAACAAACACTAAGCGGCCCATCCAGTATTTGCTGCCGTGCCGAACCAGGATAGGGGTAGGAGGCGGGTTTTTGCGGCGGGCTCGAACGAAGACGGCGTTAGCCTCAATCTTCACTAAGTAGTTGTTCAGCATGCCAACATCCACCAGGCTCACGCCCGCAGGAAACACCAGGTAAGTAGTTGAGCTATCTGACACGGCCACGTCCTGCAACGGGGTAGTCGACGCGGTGCTGGGCCGGGTTTCCGGCCGAACGACGGCTTCCTGCGCTAGCTTGGCCGTACCAAGCGGTAGGGGAGCGGACAACGGACGTCGGGCAGCTGGTCGCCCAATGATTTGGGCTGTTGCAGCAGTAGAAAACGACAAGGCTAACAGTAGCGAGGTGGCAGCTAGCCACGCTGAAGTAATAGTTTTCATAAGCGTAGACTGACAGAGTAGAGGTTACTGGGCCGGCGTGGCGATGCCGTTCTGGCGGGCCGCTTCGGCTTGTTGCGCCGTCCGCTCGGCGGCCTGCTGGGCTAGTAGCTTGCGCTCCTCCTCGGAAATGGGTGGGTTGTAGGGGATGTAGTCGAAATTGCTGAGTAGCAGCCCAAATGGATTTGCTTCCGAGCGGTTGGTCTCAATCAGTGTGAAGCGGGCTGCCAGGGGTAGCGATTTGCTTTGCTGATCCCCAATGAAAATTCGTTGCCGGGTGTAGACGGTACCAGTGTAAGGGCGACGCTCCAGGTGCAGGGCGACGCTGTCTACACTGAGCGTGGCCCGGGCACCGTAACGCACGTAGTTGGCAAACACGTCGCTCTTCTTAAAGCCCTCGTAGATCCGCCGCCCGCCCGCATCATCAATCAGTGGCAGCGCTAAGTCCAAGTGCTGCTTGAAGCTGTACTGATCATGGGAGAACATAGTCGTCATGAACGTGCGCACCAAGTTGCGCGCTTCGAAGGCCGTGTGCTCTTCGGCCGACGTGCCCAGCGCAGAAAAGCTGCCTTGATTGCCTACCACGTACACGCGCTGGCCGCTCACGTTGAACGCGTACCACACCAGAAAGCCTGCCGCCACGACGACCACAGTGCTCAGCACGGCCGAAGCCAGCGCGACGAGCTGCATGGTGGAGAAGGCTTTGTTTAAGTCTTTTACAGGAGCTACTGAAGTTTCCATCCGCAAACTGAGTAAGGAGTGAAAGAACAAACGGTGGTAGAAAGCAGCATGAAGCGAGCAGCCTCACTCTACCGCAAAGGCTTCACTGGCAGCGTAATCTTACCTGCCGCGCTTGGGTAGTAGGGATAGCTAAAGACCACCGTGGGCGATGTGCTGGCGTAACAGTAGAAAAAGCCGCTGACGGTGAAGGTGCGATTAGGCGCAATCAGCTGGGGCGCCCCATATCGCCGAACCATAGCAGAGTCAGTGCTGAGTGATTCGACGATGAACGGCGTGAGTGTATCTCTTTTAGCAGCAACGTAGCGAGAGAGCAGGATGGGGTCACCGCCCATCTTAGCCACGTTGCGCACTACGGCCGTAAAGGGTACCCGATAGCCAGCCAGCTTTACTGGTTCAGCTGCGCTAGTACGTGGCCATTGGGAGGGGCGGTTGAGCAGCATAGGCTTGGCTGCGCCCTGCTCCAAACTCACTAACTCCACGCGCTTTTGGCTGGCAACGCTGGGTAGATCCAAGGTAGCTACCCACGACTCCAGCACAGGCCGGATGTCAACGCTCACGGCTGGTGGCAGAGAGGGTAGTGTACGTTGCTGTGACAAGGCGGAGAGCGGAAAGCAGCTCATTGCAAAAGCAACTGAAAATGCATGGGGAAACGGGAGCTTTTTCATAGACCTATCGGCAATAGTGAAAAAGTAAAATACGTATTAGCGCGTCCAGATGCCAGAGCTACGTTGCTGATAAGTAGGGTTTAACGCTTCCGCCATCGTGACGCGCGGGAGCGAAGCCGCCGCTGAATTCTCAGCTGCTGGGGTCGTAGCAATGTGCTCAGCATTACTATGGCCTTCTGCTGCTCCGCTATTGCCTCCTCCACCGGATCCTGCACTGCGGCCGTTGCCCATTATTCGCCCGAGGGCGCTCGACAGGCCGCCCCCACCAGGAGCTACAACACCTGCCGCCGCTGTGGCAGCTCCTGCCACCATGCCACCAAATGATGCCAAAAATCCTTGCACGGCCGAGCCACCGATGACAAGACTGGTCAGGTAGGGAACCATGAAGTAGAGCACCACAAACGCTACTGACATAATCAGGAAGCTGGTGTCCTGGTCGGCTTGTTGAGTACCGGGTAACATAGGCTCTACCTGCGTCTGCTGCTGGGCGTAGAAGCTGTAGAGCAGATCTAAAACTGCAAAGGTCAATGACCATAAGTGGACGGAGACGAAGTTTTGCAGCCAGTGTTTTGCTAACTGTGCAAAAGCAGGAATAACAGATAAGGACAAGGTGATGGGACCCGAAACGTATAAGAACCCGAGTACGAACTGCCGGATATACAGCATCACATTGCGCACTACTAGTACTGTCGTAGCAGTAAAAAAGCGCGTGAGCAAGCCCACAAAGCTGAATGATTGCCAAGCGTCGTTCAAATTGCTTAGCAACGAACCAGCTCGATCAATAAATTCGGCCATACTAACTGTCTGCCCAGCCGAATTTTGCGTCAGGGACCCCGGCGTGAGTATCTGATAAATAGCCTGCCCGGCTGAGTCACCAGCTGTAGGTAAGCGCAACAACCCTACGAAGCCTCCAATAGCATCGCCAATAAGCGTTGCCCACTCACTGTAAAAGCCGATTAACAGGTAAAGCCACAGTCCTTTCAGTAGAGGACTAAAGTCCATGGAAAGCGAATTGCTTTGCAGATATCCCCGCCCGATGGTCGTAATGAGCGCAATACCCAGAAAGCTCGGCATAAGCACGCCTTGGCAAAGGTGCTGCACCGTAGTAAGCGACTTTTCACAAGCAGTGAAAAACTTGGGGTCAACATCAACGAACAGCAGCAGGGTAGGGGAGATCATAACGCCAGCGCCCCCCGCTGCGCCATCTTATCTTCCACAAACTGATCAACCGCCGGCGCCAGACGCTTCTGCACGAAGGTGGTCATGACAGGCTCATTCGTTTCTGGATGCAGCACCACTCGGCCTTCTTTATCACGCACAGGCACCGCTATTTCCCGCTTGTAGTGCTCTACCAAACGATTCAAATAGTTACGCTCGGTTGGCTTCGAAGAAAGAATGGCATCGAGCTGGGGTGATACTTCCAGGGCGTAAATCTGTCCTTTGGAACCCTGCTTGATGAAAAACTCCCGGAAGCCGTCCCCGCTCTGCACGGAGCGGCACAAGTCCATTTCGTGGGCCGTGAAACCAAGCGGCACCTGTATCCGGTCCAGCGAATCCTTGTTGGAGTGCCGCAGGATGATCTTGGTGGAGCTGTTATCAATCAGGGTGTAGCCAATCCTAGAATCCGTAATTTCCTTGATTCCCTGCGTGATGATGGTGATGCTACCATTCGTTTTGCGAATGGTGCGGTACATACTGACAATGAACTCCTCTAGCACGCCGGCCAGCAGCGCCCACGCCTCATCAAGGGCAATGTATTTGATGTCATCCGGAAATTGGCGAAATAAATCCAGCGCCAATTCCGTAATCAGCATCCCTACGACTGGATACAGGGTAGGGTCGGTCTTTACCTTCGCCAAGTCGAAGCAGATGAGGTGGTATTGACTCAAGTCTTTGTCGCGACGGGCGTTGAGCACTTTCTCGTAGCGCCCACCCGCCACGAACTCCGACAGGATCAAGAAAAGCTGCGGAAAATCGATGTAACGGGAATCAATACCGTGCTGCACGCGCAGCTGATGATCCGCATCCACGACTCCCGTTGGGGCGGGCTGCGACATGCGGTAATGGTAGCTAGTCAGGTAGTCAAAGAAGCCCTGCATGCCCGGAAATTCTTCATCCACCTGCCCCAGCCGCTCGTGCTGGTTGAGGTGCGTCTTGTAGTACTCCTTCAGAAAGCGGCCGATAATGGCCCGCTCCGACTTGTCCAGCTCGATCTTCTGATTGCCGCTGGTCGTGCCCTTCCACAGCGCCGAGATGAGCGTCAAGTGGAAGTTCAGCTTATCATCATTGTAGAGCCACGGCCCAGTATCTCCCTTGCGGGGAATCAGAAAGGGGTTGAATTCAATTGGGTTTTCCGGGTCGTACTCGAAATACGTATTCTCGAAATCTGCACCGTTTAGTGACTGCACCACGTTGCGGTAGGAGCCCAGACCCGCCCCCAGCCCAATATCAATGATGATCTGGCGGGCTCCCTTTTCGAAACGCTGTACGACCAGATTACCAAAGAAGTAGGATTTGCCGGAGCCCGAAGGCCCAATTATCACAGCGTTCTGGTTATCTAGGTTTGTATTGAAGAGATTGACCTTAAGCAAATTGCGAAACCGGTCACACAGGTACTCTCCCTTCTTATCGGAGCGGTAGGAGGTAATCCAGTGCAGGTAGCACAAGGCGCGGTCGGTGGAAGTGGTCAGCCACCGATCCGGAATCTGGTAGGCGTTGCCGGGCAGTAGGCCAAAGTAAAGGTAGAGTGCCAGGAAGCTCTCTACGACCGATTCTGTCCCGAATACCTGCCGGTAGGAGCTGGTGACTTTCTCCACGTTTTCGCGCAGGGCGCGCGCGTCGCTCTCCCATAGCAGCACGGAGGTGTGCAGGCCCACGATGGACTTGTTCTCGGCGCGCACCTCCGCCGTAAACAACTCAATTTCCTCAGAGCGGAGGATATTATCCTGCGTGGCCAAGCGGGCCAGGGATTTGTTCAGCTTTCGGTCATTATCCAGGGATTTAAGAGCTGTGCGCGTGTCATTTACCAGAAAAGCCTGCGTCAGGATATGGGGGCACTGCAGGTAGTGTGTGAGTGGGTAAATCATGGGCTGCGTTACGTTGTAGCCCTTACCACCCGCTACCGCCGGAAAGGAATCGGTGCCCTGCCCAATCATGGAAACCACACTGATCTGATGCTCACCAAGGCGCAAGCCGGTAGCCCCAGCGTTAGACAGTTCCCGAGCCGGTTGGGTGGGCTGGTGCTCAAAGTCCAGATTGAAGTACTGCGCGTACACCCGCCGGATTTCCTTCTCGCTTAGTCGGGTGAGCGTTACCCCCTTCAGTACCCGCAGTGATTGCAGCAGCTCCGCTGAGTTGCGCTCGGCCAGTTCCAGTGTGAGCGGGAGGCTGGCAAACGGATTTTTCTGAATGGCTTCGCCACCGCGCGCAATCAGCGCATTCAAAGCATTGGTGCGCGTCGGTGTTTGCTCTGCCGTTGGGGCAAAGCTGACGAACAGGTAAGAATTATGGTAGAGAACCGGCCGCGGCGCAAAATGCGCATTCATCTTACTCTCGAAGTAAGTAGCTGCTGTATTCTGGTAGCCTGCTACCCGCTCGTAGTATATATCCGTTTTCTGGACGATGGTTTGGGCGGGGAAAATGCGCAGCAGGTTCATCAATGCCTGCTGCGCGCTTTCGTAGTCGTTCTTCTCCCAGCTTTCCATTTCGGCGGGTTCCACCAGAAAGCCGATGCCAACCCGCCCATCTCGGAAAATGACTTTATCCTGCTCAAAGCTAAAGACCGGGTCGGCCTGCCGGAAGGACGTGGTTCTGATCTGTTTCATGTTGCACGGATTCTAAGCCCAGCGCAATTCGTCGGGGTTGCACAAACTGAAAAGCCAGCCACCCCAGCAAGAAGCCGGGCGGTTTGTGCTTTGCCAGATACCGCAGCCCCATCAGAAGGCCCAGGGTGAGCAGAAAAATGATCAGGTAGAGAAGCGTGGGCACATGCACGACCAACGAAGCAACTCCCAGCCCCAGAATAGACCCAATGAAGAGCCCAACGACCAAGCCCAGGTCCTGCAGATTCATCCCCAGAACCTGGGCTGGTCGTTCGATGCTTTTGTATGATTGCATACCGGTAGATGCTACTGTGCTTGCCTACTGTGAAACCCCGCCCGTGCCGCCGATAGCCGAAGCCAGGTCGTTCTTGAAAAACTGGAAGCCAAACCACAGCACCACACCGCCCACCAGCCACCCCAGCGACGACAGCGCATCCGGGGCGCCGTTGGCAAACTTCATGACCACCCGCACCAAGCCAATGCTGATCAGGATGATGAAGACTACCTGAACGATAGTGAAAATAGTCGTTTGCACCTTGTTCAGGGCGGCAGCCGTGCCTCCCTGGGCCAGCGCGGCCTGCTGCGTTGCCAGTAAGGCAAGCAGCAACGCCTGGGCGCGGGCTTCCCAGCGGCTTTTGGGCCGGAAGTAGAGCGTGTGATTGGCCAATTGCAGGCAACTGGTCAGGGTGCGGCCAACCATTGCCTGAGCCGCTGCTTGCAGGGTAACAAGACGTTTACGCATGAGTAGAAGAAATAAAGTGGAAGAATAAACGAGGGGGTATAACCCCATGAAATCAATCCAGCAGTTCTACTAGGCGGTTTCTACCATCACAGGAGCCGTTTCGTCGGGGCTAGTGCAACTGACCGTCGTTTGAAAATCGATAGTAGCGATACCACGCTTCAGGCGCCGCTTCTCTTTGGCTGACATCACTTCCGTAGCAGCGCCAACGACATTATCCAGCAGTGCTGGCGGAAGAGGTGTAACAGTAGCAGCTACCGCAGCATTGGAATCAGATGCGGCCACCTTGGTAGCTAGGTTTGCATTAGCTACGGGTGCCTTTTCAGCAGGAGCAGTAGGCTTTGCGTCTTTTGTTGTCGGAGCGGGTGCGGCAGCTGGGCTCGCGGTAGGCTGAGTGAGGCGATGAGCTGCCGCGTGTTCCGAGATTGGGGAGGAAGTAGTGTTTGGAGTGGTGGGAGAATCAGCTGAGAGTGGGAACGGAGTGGGCAGGTAGTCGGAAAGGGCGTAGGTGAACTGTTTAATAGAGGCGTGATTGGCAGGGATACACATTTCATTTGCCTCTTCTTCTGCTAGCGTACGAGCGGAACTGCTGTAGTATCGCCACCAGATGATGAGCCCAATCAGGAGGGCACTACTGCCAACCGCGCAAATCGGTAAAGCCCAGCTAGTCATAAGAGTATGAGCAAGTATAGAGGATATAATTAGTTCATCCAAAAGTTTATTAAAGTTTTTTTAAAGTTTGTCCAAAGTGTATATTTGATGTAGAGTTCAGCACAAGCTGCGTAGCGGCCAAGGAGTTGACTCGGGATTAATTTGCGTGGGCAGGAATGACCTTGAAATTTTGCCATTACTTTCAAGGTACCCACACCTGAATTCTATCCCGATTCTACCTCGCCCCATTCGTCGCTATGCAGCTGTCCTCCTTTCATCGAGCTTTTCCTAGCCCGCACCTACTCGTTCCCTATTCTGAAGGTCTGCGCTTCGTGCAGATTGCGCTACGCTCCTTCCCGCATGGAGGGCTGAAGGAATGGGCCGCTACCCGTAAGCCGGCTATCAACTACTCGATGCTCGTCACGCTCAAGAACAATAAGCTTCGCAAGCCGGCGCCGCTTTTGGTTCAGCGGATTTTGAAGGAGTTCGACTTTCCCGCCGAGTTGATTGGAACAGACAGCGCGGACAATGAGCGACACTACAAATTCGTGTTCCCGAATCAAGAGCTGCTGGACTTGTTCAACGCCCAGCTAGCTCAGCATGACAACTCAACCAACAACCCCGAGGGAGCATGATCCCGACGAACTCACCCGGTTCAAACAGTCGATAGACTTGGTATCCTACGCGCAGCACCGTTACGGCTACCACATCGACAAAGAGCGCAGCAGTTCCGTCGAACTGTCGCGGCAGGAGGAAAAGCTCGTCGTTACCCGCAAGGGTGACCACCAAGTGTACCTCAATCCGCATGACGAGCGGGACCAAGGAAGCATCATCGATTTTGTGAAGGCCCGGGGTGGGGGAGGGGCGGGGCTGAACCTAGGCCAGGTACGGCAAGAATTGCGCGACTACTTAGGCCAGCCCCAACCCGAACGACAATCGCCTATTTCTGGTCCACCGCGCTCAATAGCTCCAGCACCGAACGAGAATGAGGCGGAACGCCGGGCACGGTTGGTACTGGAGGTGCTGGGCGTGCAGCCCCAACTGACCGACCGCAGCTATTTGCATAAGCGGGGCCTCACCGACGAGACGATTGATAATCCGGCCTTTCAGGGTAGGGTCTTCACGGCGCAGCAGAATGGGCATCGTAATGTAGCTTTCCCGTTGTATAACGAACGGGGTATTGCCAGCGTCGAGCAGAAAAACGAAGGGTTCCGGCAATTGCTGGCAGTGCCCAAAGATGGCATTTTTGCCACGAGCCCCACGGAAGGCAAAGGCACCAAGGTAGAGCGCGTCGTCATTAGTGAGTCGGCCTTGGACAGCATGAGCTATCATCAGCTCAAACAAGAAACGGACCGCCGCAACACCATCTACGTGGCCACCACGGGTACGCCTACCGAGCGCCAGATGGAGTTGATCCAACGCGTGATTGACAAGCACCAGCCCCACGAAGCAGTGCTGGCCAATGATAAAGATGCGGGCGGTCGGCGCTTTAATATCAACTACCTCAATGAGTTGCAGCCCCCGCGCACGGCCAAGGAACTAGAGGGCCATTCAACCTACGAGGATGCAACTCGCTCCGTGCAGTGGCACGCCACGGCAGTAGGAAAATATCACTCGGCTCTACGGGTATCGTTTCAGCACGAAAAAGCGCACGAGGGCGCCACGCACGTCCGGGAGTTGACGGAACGAGTTGGTCGGATCAACGCTACCCAGTATGGCGAAAACTCCATGAGCATGCAGGTGCAACGCACCGGTAGCAAAGAGACGGTGGTGCGCCTCGTGGTGCCGAATGCCGATACGGGCCAGTTGGAAGTTATTGCGCAGGAGCTATACCGTCAGCGGGAAGCCCAACGTGCCGCTGGCCAGGAGAAAGTAGTAGCCAACTTCCTGCGCGTGGAATATCCGCTCAGCAAAGATTATAATCAGGATGTAGAGCTGAAAAACAAAGGGCTGAGTGCTGCCGAAATCAGCCAACAAGGGCAGTTGGAAGCCGAGCAGAAGCAGGCGCAGCAAGCCCAAAAACAGCAGGCAGAAGCACTTCAGCAACAGCAGCGACAAGAAGCACAACGCCGGGAAGCTGAGCGACAACAAGCTGAGAACAGTCCCGAAGTACTTAAGGCCCGCCAGCAGCAGGAGCGTACTACCGTGCGCGTATTGGTGGGGTCAGCGGTAGCGGCCAGCAACGAACCACCGGTAGCGGTGCGCGCTGCTCCTACTCTGGAGGAGGTCCGCCAGCAATTCAAAACAGCCGCTACTGCTGTGTCCAAAGAGTTGGAGGAGGGCGGTCAGGGGGTAGTAGCCGCTCGTTTGCGGGAAGTCGTGCGGGTAATTGATCAAGAGCTCCACCTCACCGGCGCTTCGCGGGTAGTGGTAGGGCACGCACTGGATAGCACGGAAAAAGTGCGTGGGCTGGCTGACAGTCCGCAAACGGAGGTACTACGGACGGCTGTACGCATTCTGGAAAACCCAGGGCTTCAAGGCGAAAAAACCATGACGAGCGCCGCTACGGCTGCCCCCGTACATGTTTCTGAACAGTCAGCGGCCGATGTAGCAGCTGTCCGGCAAAGAAGGCAAGAAGACAAAGCTTTTGATGCTGCGGTGCAGGCAATCGTTGCGGGCAACAGCCAGCAAAAAGCGATGTTGCTGATCGATGAAGAACGGCCGGCTGAAGGCAAAACCACGCAGGCGCAGCAGATTGCCAAGCTTCTGCAACAAACAGGTGCCTTCGTAGGGGAGTTGCAGGCTACGCTTGCCAGCGGCCGCATCCGAACAGAAGTAGCCGTAACCTACGATCTGCGTCAAGAACAGGCACCGGTTATCAGTCAAACCCTGGATGCCCTGGAAAAAACAGCCCGTGTAATCGTTACGGAGCGGGAGCAGGATAAAACCTTACGCCGGGATCCGCAGCTCTACACGGCTCTGCGTGAGGCGGGGGTGGTCTTGCTCAAAGAATTTGAGGCTGCTCAGCCAGCGCCAGCCCGACGGGTAGCGCCAGAGCAAGAGAGTAGTAACGCTGGAAAATCACCTAGTAGAAGCGTTGAGGTAGAAGCCAGCAAAAGCTCTACAAATGACGCACACACTGTCGAAAAGGTAGCGACCATCCACGTGCAAGAATTAACTCCCACACCAACTAATCGGGCTGAACGACTACAAGCGGTTTTGGAGAAGGCGGGCATTGTGCAAACAGGGGAGATAACCAGCATTACCGATGCACAGGGTATTCGTCACAGTTCCTTTCCGGTGCACTACCGCATCGACCAGCCTACTATCGCCCAAGTACATCAGACACTTACGAACGCCGCGCACAACTACCCGGGCATTCGCGTAGAAGAACAGGAACAGGATACAGTAGACCGGCAGCGCGCAGCTGCTCAAGCACCATTACAACCTGTTCCTGTTACGCGAAAGAAGGAAGAGGGTATAGTACCTGAGTTGAGTCGAGTACCAATGATGGTAATCGAGGCACCACAATTCGCGAAGGAGCTTGCCTCTTTACCAACGCGTGAGGCTACTTCAACTACAACAGGTCAGGCAGTAGGGCGTGAAATTGCGGGCTATGTAGTCGTGCAGGAGCCAGCTACGCACCCCTTAGCGCCCAGCAATACCGTGTATGCGGCAGCCATTCAGGAAACATTAGCAGGACGTGGAGCGCTGGCGTCGCTACCACTTGGTGAGCGGCCGTACGCAACCAATGAGGGTGTACAAGAAAACCGGGTGCACTTCTCCTTCCGTCAAGACCAACCCGAAGCGGCCGCACTTAGTAAGACGCTGGATCAGTTAGCTCGTCAGCCCGGAATTCGCGTAGTTGACTACGAGGTAGACCAGGCAGCCCGGCGGCAGCAGCTCTATGAGGCGCAGGCGGTACCGGTTGCGCTGCTGACAATACCGGAGCGTATGCAGCCATTGGGCCAGCGCCAAGCATTGGTAGAAGTGAGAGGTGATCAGTCGCTAGAAACTGCCCTGCAAATCCAATCGTCCTTGTCCCAAAAGGGTGCGCAGGTGAGTGACATAGCCACGGTCGCCCAGCCGTTCACGCAGGAGCCTCTGCGCCACTTAGAAGTAGTGTATCGAGTAGATCATCCTCACGTAGTAGCTATTAGTCAAACCTTAGATGAGCTATCTACTCGCGGCGATACGATTCAAGTGCATGAGTTCAATGGGGTTATTCACAGCCGTCAGCATGCTACACAGGTAGTGCAACAAGCGCACTTTGAACAGCTAACCGACAAGCAGCTCACACCTGATAAGAACCACGACAGTACCGCACGGGAAGAAAGAACACTACCTGCTACTAAACAAACTAACAGTGAAGACGTTACACAATCAGCGGAAAAGATTGCACTAGTGCGCGTAGCGGAGCCTTTAGAACGGGCAGAATCTGAAACCTCGAAGGCGACACGTATCCAGCAGGATTTGCAGCAGGCAGGTGCAACTGTAGGCGAAATAAGAAGTAGTGAGAAAGGAAGCCAACGCTACAGCGAAATTCCTATCCTGTATACTACTGGACAGCCACAAATTGAGCGGGTTAGTCAGACATTAGATAAAGTCGGGCAGCAGATGGGAGTCACAGTAGAAGAATCGCCGTCAGATCGCGCTGAACGGCGGCAAGCTGCCCTATTCGCTACAGTACCTAGTAGAGTTAAGGAAGCTGAAATTGAACGCTGATTATGTTCAACTTTGTGCACTTACTCATAAACAATTACTAATCAACAGATTGAATGAAAAGAGCTACATGTATTATGTAGCATGTTTCGTCTTCGAGCGCTTATAAAAGCTATTAGTTGGAATAGTCTTGCTCTTGAGAGAGGATAGGACAATTCGCTAACTAATAGCTTTTATAAGTCTAAAGGTACCTTGCTTACTCCTTTTGAGTCTTATCAATGCCTTTAGCGGCGAGTCGTGGCAACAGTTGAATACCGTAACCAAGCGGGTGCCTTTAATCAGGAATTAGATGATTTTCTAACATTCTATTGTATAGTTATCAGCACTGTATCAATGTGGTAATGTGTACCTGCACAACTAACTGTTAGTTTTGACGAATCCTACTGAAAAGACTTATAAAACCTATTAATTAGACTAAATAGCTTACATGCTATAACCTCAAATGTGAGTGATACAAGCACTTCGCAGTAGAAAAAAGCAAAAAAATCTTTAAAAAGTGCAATCCCTTTTTTTACTACTTTGTGCCTCCTTTTTTGTTGTTTTTCCTCGTCTCATCCTCAACCACACACCTTTTATAAGCTTTTGTACCCCACCTTCAACAATCTTGTGAGTATTTATGATTTTACTAGTATTTGCAGAGGCCATAAACTGCATATTATCAGTCATTTACAAGCAAAATATAATAGGTTTTATAAGTGAAACAATAGAGTTTATAAGCTTAGTAATAGCTTTTATAAGCTTAGTAATAGGTTTCATAAGTCTAAAGAATAGCTTTCATAAGCTAATTAATAGGTAAGATATGCACATCTATTAATTATATCATGTGATTGATTCTCATGAGTCATAAGTATCAAGTCAGCAAGGATGCCATCACGTCATTCCATTCCAAACTAATAGAATTTATAAGTCTTGACAAAAGCTGCGGATGGCTAACTAATAGGTTTCATAAGCCGAACTAATAGGTTTTATAAGTGAGAGGCGACTTATAAAACCTATTACTAATAGACCAATATTATGTATCTATTATTTCCCGGTTAAAAGTGTATGTTTGCTTACTCTATGCTCTAGAATTATTACCTATGGCTGCGTCTGAGACTCTATCGCCAATTGAAATTCGTCAGCACAATGCGCTAACGACCGCACGCTACGAAATGAGCGCCTGCGAGATGGATATTGTCTTTTCCCTGCTCTCCAAGCTCACGAAACACGACCAGGCCGGCACGATCTACGAGATTCGTGTGCAGGAACTAATGGAGCTCACCGGCCGCACCTGGAACTACAAGCAACTACTCGAATCCACCGAGAACCTCAATAGTAGGGTCTACCATATTGACACTGGCAAGACCCTGTTGCAAGTCAGCCTACTTGCTTCTGCCCTGTACCGCAAGGGGGAGGGCACCATTGAACTGGAGATTTCCGAGCGCATGCGCCCGTATTTGATTGATCTGAAAAGCAATTTCACTAGCTACCGCTTGCAGGCTGCTTTTAATCTTTCCAGCAAGTATGCGAAGCGCATCTACCAGCTTGCCTCCCAGTGGAAGGACATCGGCGAGACGAAAACATACTCTTTGGATGAGTTCAAGGCCATGCTCAAGCTCAAGGACCCGACCGGCAAGGAGCCCGAGCAGTATGCGCAGATTTCTGCCTTACAGAAATACGTGCTGGACATCGCCACCACCCAGATCAATGAACACACAGATCTGAGTATTAAGTATGAACTGCTGAAAAAAGGCCGTTCCTATCAGAGCATCAAGTTTTACGTGAGTCAGGTAAGACCTCAGCAGTTGCCCATTCCCTTTGAGTTGGCTGCCGAGGACGCAAAAGCTCAAGCCGCCCGCAAGCACCTGGAAAATCTGGGCATTGAGGAGCCAAGCCTCGTGCAGCAGATACTGCAATCCACTACGCACATTGAGGCCTTGTTTTCTTTTATCTTTAAGCTCAAGACCGACAAGATCAAAGCTACGAAGAACCCTGGCGGCTTGTTCCTTAAGATGCAAGGGCTGCGGTAGTTAGCTTGAAAATACGCTACGCTTTTTTCAAGGCCGACCTACTAGACGGCCAACGATTGGGTTTGGCTCAGCCTGAAGGATGAAACTACACTCTACCGATAGGCAGTGTTGTAGCTGCGCTGCGCCTGCCTGTTTCAAGGACACAACGTAGCAGGCGCCAGTGCGTATCTGCTGAGATTACTCACGTAGAACGATTCCGATGGGGCGACCCCTACTCCAAGCTGTGCAAACCGGTGACCTCGCGCCGGACGGTGTGTTACCCAGCGGCTCACCGTTATCCTCGTTGCGCGGTCAGCCCGTCATCCTGGCGTTTGCCCCCGACGAGTGGAACCCGATGCTGGCCCACCAGAGCACTATTTTTGCGCGTTTGTCGCAGGAATTCGGCGGCGGAGCGGCCTTTGTCGACACGGCAACAGACGACTGGCATTCGCTGGACTGCCGCAGCACGCTGGCGGCGCAGTTCGGCGTAGCCGGGCAGCGCGCACTGTTTCTGCTGGATGAGCAGGGCGTGGTACGCTGGAAAACGGTGGTATCCCCCGGCCAAGACCTGCAGTCAGGCCAAGTACTGACCGCCCTGGAAGCGTTGTATGCTTCACCCGTAACAGCCGATAACGAGAAGGCGGCAAGTGGGGGACTTTCGCGCCGCACCTTTGTGACGGCGACACTGGCGGCGGCCGCGTTGCTGCTGCTACCCGGTTGCGGGAGCAGTGCATCTGATTCGCACACCGTGGAAACGGCCGCCGCGGGAACGAGCAGTGACCAAGTTCCCGTGGTGCTCACCATCAACGGCCTGTCCCACCAGCTGCAGCTCGACCCACGCGTGGCCCTACTCGATGCGCTGCGCGAAAACCTGCACCTGACGGGCACCAAAAAAGGCTGCGACCATGGCCAGTGTGGGGCCTGCACCGTACATCTCGACGGGCAAAGCGCCCTCTCGTGCCTGACGCTGGCCGTCATGAGCCAGGGCAAGAACATCACCACCATTGAAGGATTAGCGCAAGGGGACAAGTTGCACCCGGTGCAAGAAGCGTTTCTGCAACACGATGCCTTTCAATGTGGCTACTGCACGCCGGGGCAGATCATGGCGGCCGCGGCCCTGCTGCAGGACCCGCACACCCCCACGGGCTCGGCTGTGGAGCTTCGCGAAGCTATGAGCGGCAACCTGTGCCGTTGCGCGGCCTACCCTAATATCATCGCCGCCATCCAGGCCGTCCAGCGGGCGTAACGCCGACCTAGCCTATGCATCCTTTTCAGTATCAGCGCGCCGAAAGCACCGACCAGGCCGTGGCCGCCGTGGCCCAGAATCCGGGCGCGACCTTCATTGCCGGCGGTACCTCGCACGTCGATTTGCTGAAGGAAGGCGTGCACCGGCCCACGTTGTTGGTCGATGTATCAGCCCTGCCGCTTCAGCAGATTACCCCGTTGGCAGGCGGCCTGCGTATCGGCGCGGGCGTTTCCAACACCGTGGCGGCCTACCATCCCACTATCCAGCAGCAGTATACGGCCGTGAGCGAAGCGCTGCTGGCGGGTGCCTCGGTGCAGATTCGCAACGTGGCCTCCATGGCGGGCAACCCGTTGCAGCGTACCCGCTGCCCGTATTTCCGCGACCCGACCCAGGCCTGCAACAAGCGTGAACCCGGCAGCGGCTGCGCGGCTCTGAACGGCTACAACCACGTGCATGCCCTGTTCGGGGCTTCCACCGCCTGCATCGCTACCCATCCCAGCGACGTAGCGGTGGCCTTGGCCGCGCTCGATGCCCAGGTGCAAACCAGCGGCCCTACTGGCCCGCGTACCATTGCCTTTCCCGAGCTGCACCGCCTGCCGGGCACTACCCCCCACCTCGACACGGTGCTGACGCACGGGGAGCTGATTACCAGCCTTGACCTGCCGGCTTTTGCCGGCCGCTCGCACTACCTCAAGGTGCGGGAGCGTGCCTCCTACGCCTATGCGCTGGTGTCGTGCGCCGTCGCGCTGGAACTAGACGGCCAGACTATTCGCCGGGTGCGCGTGGCGCTGGGCGGAGTGGCCCATAAGCCCTGGCGGTTGCACAAAATGGAAGCGATGCTCGCGGGACAGGTACCCACGGAAAAACTGTTTCGCACGGCCGCCGACGCGGCCTTTGCCGACGCCAAGCCGCTGGCGCATAACGCCTACAAGATTCCGATGGGCCGCAACCTGCTAGTGCGGGCCTTGCTGGAAACCAGCGGCCTGCGGCCCCTGGCCGGACCAGCCGGCACGGCCTTCGCGGCCAGTGTGGGCGGCATGGCCGGCCAGTTAGCCGGGCCTCGCTAGTTCCTCCTTCCATATTTATCACAACCCGATACTGATGCAAGCCACTGGACAACCTCTTCCCCGCGTAGACGGACGCCTGAAAGTCACCGGCGCGGCGCGCTACACCGCCGAGTGGGAAGTGCCGGGTTTGGTGTACGGCGCCGTGGTGGACAGTGCCCGGGCGCACGGCACAGTGCGCGCGTTGGACACCAGTGCGGCGCGTAAAGCGCCCGGCGTGCTAGCCGTTCTGACCCACGACAATGCCCCCCGCCTGCACCCCATTCCCGAGAAGGTTGGGGGCACCTTGTTCCGGGGCGAAGGGGGTATCACGGAGACCCGTCAGCCGCTGCAGAACGCCACGGTGGAATACGCCGGCCAGCCGCTGGCGGTGGTGGTGGCCGATACCCACGAGCGGGCCCGGTATGCGGCCACGTTGGTGCGCGTCACCTACGACGAGCAGCCACCCGAGCTGGCGATGGCTGCCGCCAGCCGCACCACCCGGCCCGAAACCTTTTTGGGTAACGACGAGGAGAAGTTGCAGGTGACGGTAGGGGACCCCAATGCCGCGTTGGCGGCCGCGCCGGTGCAGCTGCGGCAGGTCTACGAATCCGCCATTACCCACCACAACCCCATTGAACAACTGGCGACTATTGCACGCTGGGAGAAGCGTAACGGCGCCGATTTTCTTACCCTCTACGATACCACGCGTGGCCTGGAAGTAGTGCAGGAGATAATGGCTACGTCGTTGGGGTTGCCTCAGGACAGCGTGCACATTATTTGCCCCTTTATTGGGGGCGCATTTGGGTCCAAGGGCTGGCTATATGCGCCGCCGCTGCTCACGGCCATGGCGGCGCAGGTGGTGGGCCGGCCAGTGAAGATTGAGTGGCGCCGGCAGGACATGTTTGCTGTGGCCGGGCAACGCCCCAGCACCCGGCAAACCCTGTCGTTGGGAGCCACGCGCGACGGCAACATCACGGCCCTGCGCCACGACACGCTCACGCACTCGTCTCAGTCCAGCGGCTACACCGAGCCCTGCGCCCGGGTGTCGCGGATGCTGTACGCGGTGCCCAATATGGGCTTTACCCACCAACTCGCGCATTTGCACTTGCCCTCTCCCTGCCCCATGCGTGGGCCGGGTGAAACCGTAGGCGGCTGGGCGCTGGAGTGCGCCCTGGACGAGTTGGCCGCCAAGCTGCAGCTGGACCCCGTGGAGCTGCGCCTGCGCAACTACGCGGAGCAGAACCCCGAAACCGGCAAGCCCTGGTCGAGCAAGCACCTGCGCGAATGCTACGCGCGGGGCCGGCAACTGATCGGCTGGGATGCGCGCAACCCGCAGCCGCGCTCCATGCGCGACGGCAGCCAGCTGCTGGGCTACGGCATGGCCACGACCATGTACCCGGCCGGGAGGAAGGAGGCCCAGGCCCGCGCCACGATTTTCGCCGACGGGCGGGCGCTGGTGCAAAGCGCCACCCACGAGCTGGGCAACGGCGCCTACACCATCTTCCGGCAGATCAGCGCCGATGCCTTGGCGCTACCCGTCGAGCAGGTGCGCTTCGAATTAGGCGATTCCTCGCTGCCCTCGGCCCCCACGACGGGCGGCTCCACGACCACGGCGACGGTCGGCCCGGCCGCACAGGCGGCGGCCCGGGCGGTGCTGGAGGCACTCAAACGCATCGCTGTGCGCGATGCGCAGTCGCCGCTGTTTGGGGCGGCGGCCGAGGCCATTGAAGCCCGGCAGGGCCGTCTGGTTCTGCAAGCAAACCCTGCTACAGGCGAAACGTACGGCGAAATCCTGCGTCGGGCTAAGCTACCTTCTGTCGTTGCGACGGACGGGGCGAAGCCGGGCGACGAGCGGGATACGTACTCGTTCTACTCCTTTGGAGCCGTATTCGCCCAGGTGCGGGTCGACGAGGCCAGCGGTTCCATTCGGGTGGCCCGGCTGTGTGGGGTGTACGATGTAGGCCGGCTAATGAACCCGCAGACCGCGCGTTCACAAATCCTTGGGGGCATGTCCATGGGGGTAGGGGCGGCCCTGCTGGAAGCCACCCACTACGACTCCCGGAACGGGCGGGCCGTGGTGCGCAACCTAGCCGACTACCACGTACCCAGCATGGCCGACACACCCGACATTCAGGTAGAGTGGCTCCACATCCCTGACCCCCATATCAGCGAACTGGGCGCACGCGGCATCGGGGAAATTGGCTGCGTCGGCACCGCCGCGGCCATCACCAACGCGGTCTATCACGCCACGGGCCGGCGCTACCGCTCTATCCCCCTTACCCCCGATAAAGTACTGCAAACGTAACCCCAAGCATTACGGCTTCTTAGCTTCTGACGTAGCACCCCATCACCAGCAAACCAAGCGTTGGCTATATCCCTACGCTAAACGCTTGGTAGTGTGGCTACCCTCCCGCCCGTGGGCACGCCTAGGAGGAGAATGTAGCGGTAAATCGTGGCACGGCCTACGCCCAGCAACTGACCGATTTCGGCTACCGTTTTGTCCTGCTGCAGATACAATGTTTTCGCCGCCTGCGCTTTCGACAGCGCTTCTTTTGAAAGCCCCTTGGGCCGGCCGCCCTGCCGACCGCGGGCCCGCGCAGCCGTTAAGCCCGCTTTAGTGCGTTCCCGAATGATATCGCGCTCGAATTCCGCTAGGGAAGCAAACAGGTTAAACATAAGCCTGCCCTGGGCAGTGGTCGTATCCAGGTGGTCCTGAAGACTGATGAACTGCACCCCGCGCTCCTGAAAACCGGTCACCAAGGTCACCAGGTCTTTGAGCGAGCGCCCGAGTCGGTCGAGTTTCCACACCACGAGGGTATCCCCCGCGCGAAGCCGCGTGAGTAAGTGTTGTAGCGCCGGCCGCTCTTTCACTGAAGATACTTTTTCCTGGGCTATCTCATCGCAGCCATAGGCTTGTAAGGCATCGGTCTGTAGGTGCAACTGCTGGTCAGCGGTGCTCACGCGGGCGTAGCCAAAAATCATCGGTGTGTTCTCAGAAAGTCAAAGGGCACGAAGATACTGAGCTGTTGATTGCTGAGAACAGGAAGCGAGACAAAACTAAGCAGACAGACCGCTACCGGATCGGCGGCGGTGGGCGTCTTAGAAAAACGTCCCTATTTTGAGATGCTCAGCTCGCGCAAAATTTGTCCTTACAGCCCTACCGAGGCTTTAGGTTCGTACGCTTGCGCTACCCTAAACAGGATTATGAGGATTATAAGGTAGCAAACCAGCCGTTAGCAGCCTGCCTGTTTAACGCCTACATTTGGCGGCATCATTTCCCTCATTATCCTGTCCGCATGCCGCCTGCTATCCACGAGAACCAGAATACCGAATGGAAAGAGTTCTGGCGCGACGAGTATATCAAGTGGCTCTGCGGCTTTGCCAATGCGCAAGGCGGCACGCTTCTAATCGGGGTAAATGACGACGGCCAGGTAGTGGGCATTGCCAACAGCCGCCAGCTGCTAGAGGAAATACCCAATAAGGTCCGCGACTTGCTTGGCATCCTCGTGGATGTGCACAGCCGGCAGGAGGGGGAGCGAAGCTATCTGGAAATTGTCGTGGAGCCCTATCCATATCCCATCAGCTACAAAGGCCAGTACCACTACCGCAGCGGCAGTACCAAGCAGGAGCTAAAGGGAGCGGCTCTCGACAAATTCCTGCTGCGCAAGCAGGGCAAGCACTGGGACGGGGTACCCGTGCCGGGGGCCGACGTCGCCGCGCTGAGTTCTCCGGCGCTGGAGCTGTTCCGCCAGCGCGCCCGCCGCAGCGGCCGTGTCGATGCCGATGTGCTATTGGACGCGGACAGTATGCTGCTGGATAATCTGCATTTGGTGGAAGGAGACTACTTGAAGCGGGCCGCCATTCTGCTGTTTCACCCTACTCCGGAGCGATTTGTGACGGGGGCGTATCTGAAAATTGGCCGCTTCGCCACCGATGATGACCTACGCTACCAGGACGAAGTGCACGGCCCCCTATTTGATCAGATTGAAAAAGGGTTGGACCTGCTGCTGACCAAGTATCTGGCTGCTGGTATCACCTATGAGGGCGCCCACCGGCGGGAGGAGTTTCTGTTTCCGCAAGAGGCGCTGCGTGAGGCCCTGCTGAACGCCCTGGCGCATAAGGATTACAGCGGCGGCGCACCGGTGCAGATCAGCATATACGACGACCGGGTGATCTTTTGGAACGATGGCCACCTGCCTGAGCACTGGACCGTCGAAAACCTCACCCGCAAGTATCCTTCGCGGCCGTTCAACCCGGACCTGGCCAATACGCTGTTTCGGGCGGGCTACATTGAATCGTGGGGCCGGGGCACGCTCAAAATGATAGCCGAATGCCGTCGCCATGCGCTGCCGCTGCCGCGCTACCGCTTCGAGACGGGGGGCTGCTCCGTCGAATTTTTCAAGTACACGGAAGCCTCCTGGCAGGTACAGGGCCTGCGCAACGAATTGGTTACCATTATGCTGTCGGTTCAGGCTTCGGGAGCCATTACCAATTCGGCGGTGCAGCAGCTCGTGGATGTGAGCAAATCCACCGCCACGCGCTTTCTGAATGAGTTGGAGCGTCTCGGCTTCCTGCAAAGATCAGGGACTACTGGGGTGGGCACTGAGTACGTGTTAAAGGGTTCACGCCAGCTGACGGTAATCTGAAAGCACTAAAAAAATGTCCTAAATAGATCTGGACGCTGATTCCAGTGCTATGTAGTGCGAAGTAGTAAGGGTTCACTATGGGTTCATTTGACACACTAGTTGGCTGCTCACTTCGGTGTCAAGGAGCGTTTACTTCCTGAAAATGCTCACTTATAGCACATACGCGAGGCGACCTTTTGCCATGCAGAGGCAAAAGCAGCGCAAGGTAGGAGGCAGTAGTTATGGAGTACTGATACGACCAATCCTTGGGCGAGAGAATAGGCAGGGCAGCTGATATCGCAGTGCTTCAGAGCGTGTCGATACAGGAATAAAAACTGCTTTCACTTCGCTCGAAGCCTTCCTGCTCGGCTATGCGGCGCATCTCGGCTAGTAGTCCCGCACACTCCTCCCTCACAATGTCGTATCGTATTTGGCTTTATAGAAGAGTAATTGCATTTTATAATAATTCTACTAAATAATTATATCATATATAGATACAATATTCTATATTTACCCGGTAAGAGCAGCAATTCTTTATCCTATTCGTTGTTAGTTAATATTTCACGTGGTCATGTGGCGGTGCAGTTTACAGCGACAAAGCAGGCTACTTTACTGCTTTTGCCTGGTGGTACTATTAGGTCTGCTTCAAAGCAGTAAGGGGTACGCTCAAACGGCACCCGCTCCAGCTGCAAAACAGAAGTCTGCTCCTCCCAACGTGCCCGCTGGTACACTCCCGGCGTCTAAAATAGAGGAGGCGTTGCGCATGCTGCTGCACACGACCTCTGCCAACCCGGATCAGATGGCCACACAAACGGTACTAGAAATCGAAGGACTGGTTATCGACCAAACGTTAACTAAGATAGGGCACGACTTCTATAGCCTCTTTTACGCGCAGTGGGATGTGCCAGCATCGTTGGGAGCGTACACAGTCGTTGTGCGGGAAAGGCCCAACAGAGGAATAAGCGCCCTTATTTCCATTGAGGCCAATGACGACATGATAGTCGAGATGCCTTTATTGCCTAACTACGAAGCGATGGAAGAGGCAGTGACCTATGCACTTGGCTTGACCATAGCACACTTGGTGACTGTCCATAACGTCAGTCAGCAATTGGAAAAAGCAGCCGATGACCCTGGTACCGAGGTGTATTAGGTATTTAAATCCTTCTTATGCTACTCATTCTATAGTATGAAGCTAGTTATGCTGAAAGCATTCTTGATTGGAAGCATAGTAACCATAGCCAGCCAGCAGGCGGCAGCCCAGGATATGGTGTACAGACCCATCAATCCGGCGTTTGGCGGCGATACATTCAATTATCAATGGCTGCAAAGCTCGGCGCAGGCCCAGAACTCGCTGAAGGACCCCGCCGCGCCGCAGGCCTACACGCCGTTAGATCCGCTGCAGCAGTTTCAGCAAAGTTTGAATCAACAAATCTTGGGACAGCTGGCCCAGCGCCTCGTTGGCAACCAGTTTGGCGCGGGCACCGATCCGCTGAAACCCGGCAACTATACGGTGGGTACCTACCAGATTGGCATTAACCCGAATGGCGGGGGCTTTTCCATCAACATTCTGGATACGAGCACAGGTAATCAGACAACGATTACCATTCCAGCTTTATAAGTCAGCGGCTGTGCAATGAGGATAGCTGCTGGGTTTTATCGTTGTATTGTGGCTGTTTGGCTACTCGCCCTGAGTGGTTGTGCCGCGTACTTTCATCAACCGCTGGGGGAAGAGCGGGCCCGTCTCGGGGCGGAGTTGCAAGGCAACAGCCTGTTGCAGCAGCTGCCCGCGCCCAAGGAGCGCCTGGTGGTAGCCGTCTACAAGTTTCGGGACCAGACCGGGCAGTACAAGCCTACAGACAACGGCAATGGCTTTTCGACAGCCGTTACGCAAGGCGCCACGAGTATTCTCTTGCGGGCGCTAGAAGAGTCACGGTGGTTCAACGCCATTGAGCGCGAAAACCTGGGCAATCTGCTTAATGAGCGCAAGATTATCCGGTCCAGCCGGGCCGAGTATTCGCAGCTCACAGGCAAACCACAGCCCGTGCTACCCTCGCTGCTGTTTGCGGGCGTGATTCTGGAAGGGGGCATCATCTCTTACGATGCTAACGTGCTGACCGGCGGGGTAGGCCTACGTTACTTTGGGGCGGGTGCCTCCGGGCAATACCGGCAGGATCGGGTTACGGTCTACCTGCGGGCAATTAGCACCAGCACTGGGGAGATTCTCAAGACTGTATATACTACCCGCACGATTCTTTCCCAGCAAGTAGGCGCCAGTCTGTTCCGGTTCGTGAAGTTTCAGCGGCTGCTGGAGGCGGAAACGGGGTTTTCATACAACGAGCCCACTGAAATAGCGGTGAAGGATGCCATTGAGAAATCGGTGCAGGCGCTGGTGTATGAAGGCATACACGACGGACTATGGAGCCCGCGTTCTTCAGCCGACAGCACCGGACCGGGTATTACGCAGTACTACCAGGAAAAAGTGGCGAATCAGCAAATTGATTTGCTGGGACGCGAGCAGCACGACCGGCGGGGCGTGTGGGGAGTAGCAGGAAGCGGGGCCGTGGTGCGTTACAGCGGCGACCTAAGTCGTCCGCAGGTGCAAGGCGGCGGCGCGGTTTCGCTGCTCTACCAGGGAGCTTCGGTGGGACGGTGGGGCGCGGCGCTGCACGTTGGGCAATTTGCTTTGGGAGCAGGCGACTACTTCCATCAACGATTCACCTACGCCGAATTGTGCGGGCAGTACCGGCTGTTTCCCCGCGAGCAATTTACGCCCTACGTGTTCGGCGGCGGCGGCCTTACCGTGCGCACCCCCCGACGCAGCACCGCCCTGTTGCCGCACGTAGTAGGCGGGGCGGGAGTGGAAGCGCTGCTTACCGATCAAGTTGGGCTGGGCTTGGGCATTGATACGCACTACTACTTCTCCGATCGGCTGGATCAGCTACCACTGGGGCGCTACAACGATTTCTACTGGAGCGTGCGAGCTACCCTGACCTTCTATTTTTATCCTCCTAAAAGATAAGCGGGCTGCTTCGGCGGAAGACTTTCTTTTCATTTTCACTCTTTTTATTCTTACCACTCTCATGCAAAAACTTACCTTTTTAGCCGCCGCGCTGCTGACAGCGGGCACGGCCAGGGCGCAGAACAACACGCACCAGTCAAGTACCACCGGTGCCGACAACTCGGTGAGCCTGGTGCAGACGGGCCAGTACAACGCGGCGCAGGCCACGGTTACGGGAGATGGTAATACGGTGGGAGCCACGCAGAACGGCACCAGCAACCGCAGCACGCAGACGATAGCAGGTGTCGCCAACCAAGCGACCCTCGCGCAAATGGGTAGTAATAACACAACGACCCAAAGCGTGAATGGTACCAACAACCAAATAACTGCTGCGCAAAATGGCACCTATAACGCGGGAACCCAGAGTGTGAATGGTGAAAGTAACCGGGTAAGCTTTATACAAAACGGCACCTACAACACAGGTACCCAAAATGTAAATGGTTTTAATAATGAGGCTACCCTGTCGCAAACAGGCAGCTACAACCAGGCCACGCAGACGCAAACGAACTCTACTGATGTATCACGCGCAACGCTTACACAAATAGGTACCAGTAATATGGCCATTCAGCAGCAAAAATACAGCACTTACAACACTATCAGCTTATCGCAGACTGGCACGGGCAACAATGCCAAACAGCAGCAGACAGGCTTTCCAAATTCAGGTGTAGGGGCCACGCAAACCGGGAATTATAATACGGTTATTCAGTATCAGACAACCGGCTATGATGGATCCAGCGCTCAAGTGGCACAAATTGGTGATTTCAACTACGCTAATCAAATGCATTCCGGTGACAATACTGGTTCAATTAAACAAGTAGGTAGCAGCAACCGCGCTACCCAGGAGCATGGCGGTGGTGGCCGATTTGGTGGCCAAAATGGTGATATCAGCCAAACCGGCAACCGTAATCAGGCAAGCCAGAAGCAAACGTTTGGCTCAAACGGCGCTACTGCCAGCCAAAACGGGAACGATAATACAATCACGCAGACACAAGGTGCGTTAGCTAGCCAAGTGTCTGCCACGCAGACAGGAAGTAATAATATAGTGGTGCAGACGCAACAGGAACTTAATTTTGATTACGGTGCGTCCGCCTCCGCTACCCAGTCTGGTACTAGCAATCGGGCGACGCAAACGCAAACCGGTGCTAGTGACAGCAAGACTTCTATTAGCCAATTAGGTAACCGCAACACTGCTACGCAGCAGCATAATAGGGGCTATTTCATTGCCACCACTACCCAAAACGGGAATGATAACAGGGCTACTCAGGTACAAACAATGGGGTACGCTACGGCCACTATTCTTCAGAATGGCAATAGCAATCAAGCCGCGCAAAAACAAGAAAATAGTAGTTACACAACTGCGCGGATAACGCAGCAGGGTAGCGGTAACCAAGCCAGCCAAACCCAGACCAATAGCTTCAACGAGGCCATAATTGAGCAGAATGGCTCGGGCAACACAGCGACGCAAACGCAGGCGGGCGCTGGCGGCGCCGATATGGCCCGCATGCGCATCCTGCAAGAGGGCACGGGCCATCAGGCCATCCAGCTGGATGAGGGTGGGGTAGACAACCAGTTCCTGATCCAGCAGAGCGGCGCTTCCAACTATGCCCGGCAACAGCAGAGCGGGGAGAACAACTCCGCCAGCACCTACCAGGGCTTGTCGGGCAACCGCAACGAGGTGTATCAGTCGGGCACCAACAACGTGTCGGTGGTGCGCCAGAACCGGTAGGCCACCTGACTGCTAGCGCTAAACGATAACACGGCTTCCATGCAACAGTTAAGTTGTGAGTTGTTAATATCAGATTACTTGATTTACTGATATTAACAACTCACAACTTAACTGTTGGCAGAGGCGACATTTTTATAAGACTATGAAAATAAGTGCAGTAGGTTTACTGACGATACTAGGTTTGGTAGCAACCGTGCAGCAAGGCTGGGCGCAGGAAGTGCGTAATACGTCCTTAAATGCCGAGCAGCAGCTTTTGGAGCAACTGATTACTGAGCGAAGCGTGCTCCAAAGAGCCGCCGCACCCACCAGCTTGCTCAACGTGACCCAACTCACGCAACAAGGTGCCGGCAATGCGGCGCACATTGTGCAGGTAGGAAGCAGCAACGTAACCCTGGTCTCCCAGGTCGGAGTTGACAACGTGGTGAACAGTACCATCTCCGGTCAGCACACGCGTTCCGAAATCGTACAGCAGGGGGCGCGCAACGTGGTAGACCAACAACTTACGGTTGATGGGCGTCGGTATGCAGTGCTACAGCAGGGGTTGGACAACCAACTGAAGCAGGTAGAAAGCGGGGCTCAGGCGCCGCCCGGCTATCAGGTGCAGATGGTGGGCAATGGAATGAAGATCAGTATTCAGCAAGGCCAGGCTGCGTATCGTCCCTGATGAGCAGGTTTACACTACTCCTGCTAACTTTTTGTGGCCGTGCGCCTCGTACGGTGGAGTAGTCTCTGCCCAGATTTACCTTTTCTATGTTTAGCTTCTTTCGGGCCGTAGGCGTATGGCTAGTAATAGGTTTCATTAGTCAGCTGCTAATAGCCTGTGAGTCGACCACGGTGGAGCCAGCGCGCTATGGCTCCTTAGAAGGAGTAGTCCTGGAAAGTCGGAACAACACGCCAGTGGTCAATGCGGTGGTGACTACGAATCCGGCTACCTCTTCCTTCCTCACCGACGCGCAAGGCAAGTTTACACTGCCTGCTCTGACCACGGGAAAGTATACGCTCTCGATTCGCAAAGCCGAGTACAGCCCGCAGGACATAGCCGTAACCATCAGCGAGGCGGCGCCAACGGCTGTCACAGTGGTGCTGGAACGCGCCAACAGCGCTAATCGTCCGCCCAATGCGCCTACGCTTCCTAGTCCGGCCGATGAGGTGACCAACGTAGCCCCTATAACACTGGCATTGCGTTGGCGGGTAACCGACCCCGATGGTCAGAGCGATTCGCTGCGTAGCGACGTGATACTCTACGAAAGCACTTCCACCACTCGGCGGCAGCTGCTGAGTAACTCCCGCGATACGAGCGTAACGGTCTCCAACCTGAAATTCAATACCATTTACTTCTGGCAAGTGACTGTGCGCGACCAAGCCGGCGCAACCGTACGCGGCCCAGTGTGGAGTTTTCAGACCGCTACTCTACCCGAACACCGCTACTTATACGTACGAGAGGAGAACGGCAATACGGATATTTACGCGGCAGATGTGGCCGGTGCTGGCTACCGCCTGACGACCTCACCATTTATCGAAACGGCGCCCCAACTGAGTCCTAACCGCGACCGGATTGCCTACACGTCGAATGCGACTGGGCAGTTTCAGCTGTACACGATGGATCGGGATGGCACCAATGCGCGGCGCATCACAACCCTCGCGGTGGAGGGCTACTCCAATCCTGGCATCGGCTACCGCTGGTCGCCTGATGGTGCGCAACTTGTGTACGCCCATTACGATCAGCTCTACCGTATCAACCGCGATGGAACCGGCCTGACATTGCTGGCCACGGCGCCCGCCGGCCGCCACTTCCGCGAGTGCGACTGGACCGCCCAAGGCAATCGGCTACTGGTACAAACGATTGGTTCCAACGTTTTTGATTCTGAAATCTATCTACTGAACGCCGATGGTTCGAATCCCACGTTGCTGGTCAGCAATCTGCCAGGCCGCGTCGATTCTCCTTCCTTCAGCCTGGACGGCCGGCAACTGCTGTATTCGCATGATGTAGCTGGCCTAAATGACGTAAACGGCCGGCAGCTAGATGCGCACCTCTTCCTGCAAAATCTGGATGGTACGGGCATAGTGGACCTTTCTGGTGCAACGACTAGTACACTCGTGGGCAAGCCAGCGGGCACGAATGATGTAGCCCCACGCTTCTCGCCCGATGGTAGCAAAGTCATCTTCGTGAATAGGGTCAATGACAACCTGAGTCCGCCCGAAATATGGACTATAGATCTGTCACGCCAGAATCGCGTGCGCCTATTTGCTAACGCCTTTTTGCCGGACTGGAAGTAAACCAGTGTAGCAGAGTTTGCGCAGCTTATCTGCTGGGCTGCTTATCATGTACTGAAATAGTTGCCCATTGTCATTGTGCACACACGTCTTACTCGTTCAGAAAAGAGTTCTTTTCTGAACGAGTAAGACGTGTTCAGATTACCTAGTAGAAAACAGCCCCAAAAACCTGCGTTTTTGGGGCTGTTTGCGTGGGTACTAAAAGTGTTCAGAATAGATTTCTAATTTGAACACACTAGTCAATACATGCATACTCATGGGTAAGAAAAAGTTAGATGTCAGTGACACGGCGATAGACGTGGCAGGTGGAGTACTTGGAGCTGCTATCGGATTAATTCCAGGACACAACACTGCACTGATGGGCGCAGCACTCAGCCCTATTTTCTCAGCTGCATTGAAGGATTTGAGAATGCGTGTATCCTCTAACCGAGAGCAACAGCGCCTTGATAGTGCGACGGTTTATGTGGCAGATAGTATTATAAAGAATATACAAGCTGGCAAAATCGTTAGGCAAGACGACTTCTTTCAAGGAGAAAACAACTTTACAAGTGAAGGTGCAGAGCTTTTAGAGGGGGTCTTGTTAAAATGTAGAGCTCAATACCAAGAAAAAAAAGTGCAGCTTATTGCTAACATATTTAAGAATGTTGCTTTTGATGCTACTATTTCAGCACAGATGGCATATCAAGTTCTGAGTATGGCTGATGGACTCACTTACCAGAACCTTTGCTTACTATCTTATTTTGGTAGAAGGCAAGACTTTCTAGAATTTCAAATACTCAAAGAGCCTTTTAGTATGTACCCAGATGCCTTTGGCATCGACACATGGGTTGTTGCGCATGACATACTAGAGTTATACAATAGAGGTATTTTATCTAGCCAGAGTGGCTTTATGGAAAGCACCTCTATTACACCTAGTAATATTGGATTAACTGTTCGTGGTAAAGGGGCTTTTGATTTGATGGACTTAAACAGTATTTCTAATGATGATGTGCTTGCTGTTATTAGACCTTTAGAGTATAAGGCACACTTCGGAACAGGCCGTTTTGGCCTTATAAATGGTGAAAAACCATTAGCATAAGTGTTCTTTTCTAAACGGTTTTAGTGACTGCCTTAGCGCCCCCGAAAACGCGGTTTTTCGGGGGCGTTTTTACATAGGTAGTCTGAACACCTATCTTAGAGAAAAGAAACTCAACCCAGACTGTGCATTCTATTATGAACGACGATGGATTAGATACACCTAGCTCAAGTGCATTAGACAAAGCTCACGCTGTTGTAGTTGTTGCAGCAGGGAGTATTCCTATCGTCGGATCTACTATAGGAGAGGTATACAAATGGTTAGTCCCTTCACCATTGGAGAGAAGAATAGCGGATTGGCAAGATGCTGTAACAGATACTCTACGCATGCTGGTGGAACGTCGTGGAATCGATTTGGATAGCTTAGGAGCAAATGAAGAGTTTATTTCTCTTTTGATCAGCACGTCATCTGTTGCTTTGAAAACGCATCAGAAGGAAAAAAGAAAAATGCTAAAGAATGCTTTATTGAATTCCTTCCTGCATGAAGTAAACTATGATATAGCAGCTACATACATTGATCTCATAGATCGGCTAACTCCTACTCATATCGCACTGCTAAAATTCATCAGCGGAAATCAAGCATTAGTAGGAGCAACAGAGTCGGTTGATGATATATACAGTATTATCAAAGAGCTTTTAAACACGAGCAGTTTCTTTAAAGAAATAGAGCTGTCAACATTCAGAGCGTTGCTCCAAGCGTTAGAACAGACTGGGCTAGTTATCCCAAGCGATGGGTATTTGTTGCCAATAGATCAGGTGCAAGTACCTTCTATTCTACTTACCGAAGACAGTGGTGAGTCTGGTCTGCCTTCTGTGTTGCTAACCCAATTCGGTACGGGTTTTATTCGCTTCATATAGGAAGAATGAGGGTAGCCCTATATGCACGCGTGTCCACTGGCGATAAAGATCAGGATCCGGAGAACCAACTGATCGTACTGCGGCGCGAGGCCCAGCGCGCTGGCGACGTGATCTATAAAGAGTACATCGATCAGGAGTCCGGGCGCAAGAGCAGCCGGAAGGCTTTTCAAGAAATGATGCGTGATGCCCAGAAGCGGCACTTCGAGTTGGTGCGCGTTTGGGATTTGAGCCGCTTCAGCCGCGAGGGCATCGAGAAGGTGTTCGAGCACACGTCTTTTTTGGAGCAGTGTGGCGTGGCCTTCTGAAGCTACTCGGAGCCTCTGCTCAATACCGTTGGGCCGATGCGTGAGCTGATGAAAGCCATGGTGGCCTGGGCTGCTGGTTACTACTCGCAGCGCCTGAGCGAAAACGTGCGGGCGGGCTTGGCCAGGAAGCGGCTCAAGGCCGAGGAGAAAGGGGAGGAGTACACCCACGGCCGCCGGGCAGTGGCGCCGGCACTTGTCACTCGGATCCAGGAGTTGCAGGCGCAGGGATTGAGCGTTCGGAAGATTAGTAAGGAGTTAGTCTTGCCTGTGTACACAAGTACTTAAAGAAATTGGTTGAATAGCTCTGTGGCAAGCTAACTATCCATTTATATGTTTTGCTATATAAACGGATAAGCGTTAAAAGATAAAACCATTGGGTGTTAAATCTTCTTATTTTTGATGTTGTGAAAATCAGCAATGAGTTTTCTTAAAACAGTATAAAAACGATAATATGATTGTATTATTTCCTTTGTGACTACAGCTAAGGATTCAATTTTAGTATGATTATCTAAATAAGTTATGACAAATTGCTTGTCATTATATCGAATATTTAACTTACCATGTGTATAAATATTTCGATCTAAAATAAACTGGTTGAAATTTCTCCTAAGCGTTTTATTAGCTAAATGTCTAGTAGCATTGTCTTTTTTTAGGTGCTCAACAAATATGTCTTTAAGTTTCATAAAATCATAAGATCCTACTAACTTGTTAGAACCTGATGATTTATGTAATATATACCCAACAGCAGTGTGAAGCTTATTCTTAATGTCTTCAGCGTTGTTAATGCATGTATTGATTAATTCTTGAAAAAGAACATATTTCTCTATTTTTTCAGGTGATGGAGCGAAGTGAGCAACCTGCACTGTTCCTTCTGTACCTGGCTTCCATTCCTCAGTATTGAAGAATATAGTTGGGATAGTGCCATATTTAGCTATGCCATGTACTGAGTCTTGATAAGTATAGCTATATTCTGATGTTGCTTTAATAAAGCGATTAGTTAATACGATTCGTTCTGGGCTCAATAATTCCATGCTATAATAGATAAAACCGCCACTGAAACTGCCACTAAAAAATAAAAAAGGCCCTTTGCAAGAAGCTGAGGGCCTTTTTAGTGGTCGCGCCAGGAACTGAACCTAGTTTTTGGCAGTGTACCAATGAAGCCATTGAAGTAGAGCTACAATACTTGACAATTCTTGTAATTCTCTCATAAGAGACGCGCAATGAACGTCACATAGGTGGTCAGTCAATAATCTCCTTTTGTCATCTTGTATCATTACTTAAACGCAGATTTAAGATATAGTACAAGTCTGTAAATGAGAAATTTATGTGTTATGATTTGTGGGTTATAGCTTGTATAATAATAGTGTACGACTATTCTTTACCACAATTTCCACGAAGTTTCTGTCGGCTTAGAGGCTTTTGCTCAACTTCCACCAGGGGTTGCTTGGGTAGCAGATAGGCCCCTCAAAACTAGCGTCCTATAGGCCTATCGGATGTTTCTTGGCCAGTCTGTGGGCGGTTGCATACACTTCTTTCATCCGTGACCAACAGAAGGCCATGTAGCCAGCATCTCAGCTACTAGAATAATCGGTTTCGTAATCGGTTGTCTGGCCATCGGTTGCATCCGGACTCTTTCGGTCAGGAGAGGGCTGGAACATTTTCCGTAACCACCACCGCGGCGCCGGCATGGTGAGAGCCGGATCATCATCGGCACGTTTTTTCCATGTACGTGCTACTGCACCGGACACTCCCTGCCTTCGCCAACCGCAGGCGTTGCCCCCACTCCTCTGCGATGAAAAAAACCGTTACCTCTTTACTGCTCGCCGGCAGCCTGGTGTTCGCCGCTGCCACCGCGCATGCCCAGGCCAGCTTCCGCATCGGTCCCCATGTGGGCTACAACTGGTCTTTCGGCCGCTTCGACTACCCCCACTCCGACTACAAGACCGTCATTAACTCCGCTCGTAGCGGCGGGGAGGGAGGCGTTGTTGCCCAGGTCGGCTTGACTACCCACTGGACCGTGCAACCTGCGGTGCTCTACGCCCAAAAGGGCTTTGCCTTCGTTGAAAAGGCCTACGACGCGCCCTACAACTATTCCTATCAAGGAAAATACCGTTTTCGCTTTAACTACCTGACCGTACCCCTTAACGTGGTGTACGGCCAACAGCCCGGTGGTCAGGGCCTGCAGGTGTTCGCCGGCCCATACGTGGGCTGGCTATTGGGCGGCCGGTACACGTCTTCGCAAAGCGGCCGGTACGGGGGGAGCGGCCCCGCGCGCGCGCAGTCCCATGCGGGGGCGGTGAAGGCGGGCGATACCTACGACAACCGCCCCGATGGCCCCTACGTCTCCCGGGGGCTGGACGCCGGCCTGCAAGTGGGACTGGGCTACGGCTTTGCCGGCGGGCTGCAAGTGCAGGCGGGCTACAGCCAGGGCCTGCGCAACCTCGGTGCCAAGTACGCCCCTGGTCTCACGAGTCAAGCCCCGCCCACCTATCGAAGCCATGCCTTCCAGTTCGCAGCAGCCTATTTCGTCGACTTCAAGCAGTAGGGTGCGCTTTCCGCCGAAGGATTTGTTGGCAAGAGCCAGCAGCCGGGGTAGTGGCATTCTGCAAACGTCCAGGGCGGTTGCGGAGCGCCGCTTCGGATGTGGTGGTAGGAGCGTACGGCTGAGTGCCTCCGGTGAGTGAAACAGCGGTACCATTGTTTTCCGCTTCTCTTGGCGAGAGACAGGTCCCGTTGTGCGTACGCGTACGCGTTCGGCAACCGCTACGGCTGTCTTGTGGCCGCTTCGCGTACCTGAACGGCCCTACAACGGCGTCCGGCCCGCGCGGCTTGTTCTCTCAATACCCCCACGTATGGCGTACATCCAGGCGGATGTCATCCGGGCGCTGCTCTCTATAGAGCTGCAGGGACTCGTGGATCAGGCGATAGACCAGCGGATGCGAATCAGGCCGAGGGGAGTGCACCTGCACCTTCTTCACCCGCCTATCCGTGCCCTGCAAGACGATGGAAAAATGGATGCCGTCCAAAATGATCCCTTTGCGGTTTTCTGCGTGGCGTTCCAGCTGCTCCACACTGCTGGCATACACGGAGTCGAGCAACTGGGCAAAGCGATGAGTAGGGGGGATGGTGACGGGCAGACGATCCCACGTGTACACGGTATTGCACTCCTCGGCAGCCATCGCCCGGCGATGCAAAGTGTCTCTTTCCGCCGCCGGCAGCGTGTGTAGGTTCCCGGCTTTGATAACGGCTTGCAACGCCTGAATCGCGGGATCAGCCGCTAGGATAGTCGTGCGCAGGCTATCGAATTGGCCAAAGCGTAGCTGGATACGATCTGCCTCACGGGTCACGTGGAGCAAGTAGTCGGCATAATAGTTAGAAGCCGCCTTGATGGTAATGGAGTAGCCAGGGTGGCGAGGCGGCGGGTGCACGGCACAAGCGCTGACCAGCAGACTGGCCGCAGTAAGACATGCTTGGTAACTTCTTCGCATCGTGCGATACGTAGTCAGTGGAGCGAATGAGAACAAAACTAGCTGTGATCCCTACCTTGGCCCCATGAAACGCTACAGCTTGCTTGTGGGATGCTTTTTTCTGAGTGGATCGGCGCCAGGTCAACGGCCTACCTGGCAAGTATACCCAATCGATCAGCAGTTGGCCGTGTATCTGCCAGCCCCGCCGCGGGAGCTCGATGTCCCCAAGACCATGGCTGTTCTCAAGCCCAAGCAGCAATTAGACCCGAAAATGAAGGCCTCCCAGGGGTTTGTCGCGGAGGACAAGGTGGCTCTTTATACGGTCATCAAGGTGCCACTGGACAAACCCGCTGAGTTGCCATCAACCTACGCGGAACGCGTGGCATACTATAAAGCCCGCACGATTCCGATACTAACCGCTCAACGAGAGTTGTTAGCCCAAGAGATCAGCAGCAAGGATGGCGTCGACCTGGTCACCGTCAAAACGAGAGGGTTTGATCCCACGGGAAGTGTTCAGGTGAAGTATGTGCGGATGCTGACGATTGGAAAAGCCGTGTATCAGCTCCATTTCACGCCGCTCGATAAGCGTGGGGACCAGTGCGCTGCGCAACGCCAGAAGTTCTTCGACATCGTCCTGCTGCCTGCGCAGAAGTAATCTTCATTTCACGCTTCTGCTGCCCCAACCAGCGGCGCCAACGCCTGGGCCTTCCATGAGACGAGCAGCTGGATGGAACAGCGCAAGCGCAGCACATTGGTGCGAAAGGCCGCCTCATCCGTATCCCGCCTAGTCGGTTTGAGAAGATAGACATTCCTTTCCGGTAACGCACTGGGTCGCACGGACTGCTGCCCTGTCTTGTAGCTTGTATCATTACTTGAACGTCGGATCGTGTTATGATACTACCGGCGGGCGTGCCAAGGCATGCCACACAGTGTGCTGATAAAAAACTCCTCCGCAATAATGTAGTCACGGCCAATCAGCAGCAGTTGAAAGGGGGAGGTAGAAGGGTGCTGGGGTATGCTATACGTTTCCACCTCGTAGCGAGCGCAGATACGCGCGATGGCCTGGGCGACCGGAAGCGGGACACTCTGGAGAATGATACCGCCGGTGCGCGTCAGGTTCGGCAGCACATTATAATCTGCCAACTGCTGCTCACACCACGTCCAGGTGTGGCGGTAGAAGTCATACCATTTGGCGGGATGCTGCTGCAGTTCGTGTCGGATGGCGCGTCGTAGCGTGGGCGCGTCGGCTACGTCGCGGAAAGTGGCCCGGGCGAGCAGCATGGTCAGCGGCACGTGGAGCGCCTCGAGTAAGGGGTGCTGTGGGGGAAACGAGACGGGGCCATAGGTGCCACGCTGCAGACGGCAGGTGAGTTTGCCGCGGAAGTCAATGCGGTGTACCTCCGTGTCGGTGACTAATTCGAGGAAGGTGCTCTGAATATAGCGGATTCGCCCTGCGGGATACCACTGCGCAAACTGCGTTAACATGCCACCAAGTTACCACGTCTATGTAGATTGGTGACACGGACGAAATGGCAGCTAATAGGAGTAGGCTTTGGTGGGGCGGCGCAAAAGTTACATTCTAAGGAGGGTGGTCCTCAAGCTGTAACGTGGGCCTTAAGCACTGCTCACCTATCATTGGCTTGTTGTGGATAATGAAAAAGCTCCGCTTGCGACGGAGCTTTCAGCTATATGCTACTTTAGGGACAGATTAGCGTACGAAAAAGCCTTTGGCTAGCCAGGCGTCCACGTTCTGCGAGCGCACAAAGCGGGTTTCGACATGCCCCCACGCATCCACGTGGTACATGATGGTCTTGCCCGCCTCGCGGGCCTGTAGCGCCGCCAGGTGTTCGGCCGGTGACAGGGAGGGAGCGGGTGATTCCGCAGGTTTACGCACCCGCGGGCGTTTGGTAGAGTAAGACATAGTAGAATAACACGCCTACCATCTGAAGGTTCCTGCTCCCCGCACCGTCGCTCGTCACCTCTAGGTAGGACAAAGTGGGGCAAAGCCTTTGCTATGCTTACCTATGGTACATCTTCGTAGTTGTTACAAGCCCAGCTTCTGGGCAGCATTGTGCTGGCGCACATTGTCGAGGCGGGTGTAGCGCCGGATCATCTCGCTCGTTTTGTGCTTGGTCTGGTTCATCACCTCCGAGTCATCGGCGCCGGCTAGCTTGGCCACCGTCACAAAGGAAGCGCGCAGCGAGTGGGCCGAGAACTTCACCCCTAAATAGCGCTGTACAATTAAGTTCAGGTGATGATCCGTCAGGCGCCGCTCGGTCAGGCGCCCGCCTTTGCGGAACGAGACGAACACGGGCCCTTCCGTGCGGCCCAGCCGTTGCAGCCACGCTTGGAGCGTGCGGATGGGGCAGAGCGTAAACTCGGGCGAGTAGAAGATGGCCTTTTCCTCGGCGGCCCCCAACTGGTTGGTCTTGCTCTTAGCCAGGTTGACAATGAGTCCTTCCTCGGAAAAGGAAAGGTCCTCGATATTCAGCGCCGACAGCTCGGAGCGGCGAAAGGCGCCGGTAAAACCCAGCAGCAGAATCACCCGGTCGCGCAGCCCAGAAAGGGTCTTCGCATCGATACTTTTCACGGTGCGTTTGAAATTCGCCAGCGTGAAGGCGGGCGCTTGCTTCTGCCGCACGCCCTTCAGGCGCGCGATGCCCTCGAGCAGCACCTTGAACTTCTTGTCATCGGTGGGCGAGTCCAGCCCCCGTAACGCGTGGGCTTTGCTGATGGCGGCGCAGTGGCGCTGGATGGTCGCTACTTTCTTACCCGACTCTGCGAGGTGCGTCACAAAGCCAGCGAGCGTATCGATCGAGGCGGGCAGCGGTTCCAACGCGTGCTCCTGGCACCAGGCCCCGAAGCGCTGCAAATCGCCGGCGTAGGCCTTGGCCGTATTGGGCGCCCCCGACAAGCCGGCCGCCACGTATTTGGCCGTGTGTTCCGTGAGATCGACGAGCGACAGACTCGAAGGTGTCGGGGCGGACACAGCGGGCAGCTTTTTCATGTGGCTATATATAATAGGAGTAGGCGAGCGATTTTAACGGCAAAGTAGTCAAAATTGATAAGGTTCGATAACTCTTACTTATCGAACCTTATTGTTTTTCGTACTTTGCAGCCAAAATCGTTCGGCTACTCCTAATTATATATAGGCACCATCAAGCGCGCTAGTTTTTTTACCATGAGTGAGTTGATTCCAGTCCCCGCAATGTTGCCCGCAGGCTTGTCTTCTGTCTCCGATGTGGTGGCCCGCTACGTGGCCGTCGGCCTAGCCGGCGCGGCCAATACGCGCCGGGCGTACGTGGCCGACCTACGCACCTTCGAGCAGTACTGCTGAGATCAAGACTTTGAGGACCTGCCCGCCGCTGTGACCACCGTGGCCCAGTACGTAACGCACCTAGCCGACCAGCCCCGCAAATCACTCGCGTACTAGGCAAGCGCTAGCGGCAAGCCCCGGCCTTTTCGGACGACGAACTCAAGCGCGCCATCAACCAGCTGGACTTGGCCACACCAGCCGGACTGCGCGACCGGGCGCTGCTACTGCTGGGCTTTGCCGGCGCCTTCCGCCGCTCTGAACTGGTGGCCCTGAACGTGGAACACCTTAAGCTCACCCCGCAAGCGCTGCTGATCCATCTGGACAAGAACAAGACCAACCAGTACGGCGAGGTGGAGGACAAAGCTGTCTTCTATGCCCCCGACGACCGCTACTGCCCCGTGCGCTCGATGCAGGCTTGGGTCGCGGTGCTCGGCCGCGACACGGGGCCGCTGCTCGTGTCCCTGAAACGGGTGCCCAAGCAAGTAGCCCAACCCTCCACCTTTCGCCTCTCCGACATCAGCGCCAACAAACTCGTGCAGCAGCACTTGGGCGGGCAGTACACGGCCCACTCGCTCCGTGCGTCCTTTGTCACCATTGCCGTGGAGGCGGGGCAGTCGAACAAGGCCATTAAGAACTAGACCAAGCAGAAGACCAATGCCATGATCGAGTGCTACGCCCACTTAGAGGATGTCAAGCGCTTCAACGCCACCAAATTCCTCGGCTTGTGAGCGTATCCCCAGTAGGAATTGCTTCGGAGTGTTTTTCGACAGGTTTGTATTTTCTGTACGTAGCAGTCTAACATAGGCCTATGCATGTGGGGCTGCTCTGTTAGATGAGTAACCCCACCAAACCAAGAGACGAGCTTGTACTCAAATTACTAAGCTGTTACCCAGTGCTTTCCCAGTCCCATAACGCCCCTTTTCGAACATGTTTGGTTGTACAAGAAAAGGAGCGACTCATCGCTGTCCCAAGGTTGGGGCCTTGCTGGCTGGTTTTGCCACCAGCGGCGTGTTGCTGAGTTGCTGCCACGTGCTACCCTGCGCCGAACGCAATTTTATAGAAGTCAGCGGCTTGCTAGCGAAGAAAATACTGGTCATCACCGTCAGGCCCTGGTCGGCGAACAGCTCCACAGAGGCCGCATCGAGGTAGAGTGTCAGCTCGGTGCCGGCGGCCGTGCTCAGGCGCGGGGCCGTGGCACGCCCCGTAAACTTGGGGCTGAAGTTGTTTTTACCAGCCTTGCTGCGGTCAATGAAATACTGTTTGGCCGCTTTATCGTACCCTACTATCAGCTCCTCCCCGGCCACATTGCCCAGCACTAGCTCAAAATCATTCAACTGCTTGGTGCTGAGTGTCAGGCGGTGCTTGTCGGTGGTGCTGTTGAGGCGGGCGGTAAGGTCGGTGGGCGCTTTTACCGTTATATTCTGTAGGGTGGTGGCCTTGCCGGCCAGGGTGCGCAGCTCGGAGACGGGCTGCGAGGTGAGGTAGATTTCACTACCCACTTGGCGCAAACCCAGCTCGCGCGGGATGGTTGTGGCGCTACGCCAGGGCGAGGTAGGCACCTGGTTGGCGTACTCCCAGTTGCTCATCCAACCCAGAAACAGGCGGCGGTTGCCGGTGTTATTCCACGTTACGCCGGCGTACTCGTCGGGGCCGTAGTCGGCCCACTTGGTGTTGGCGTTGAGGGGCGTGAAGGTTTTGCCATCAAACTGGCCCACAAAATACTGCGTGGCCGAGCCACCGTTGGGACCACCCGGGTTTAGGTTCACGATGAGCACCCAATACGTTTTGCCGTTGAGCATAAGCGGAAACAGATCGGGGCACTCCCATACGCCGCCATGGGCGCCCAGCTTCTCGCCAAACTCGCTCAGTTTGGTCCACTCTTTCAGGTTAGGCGAGGAGTAGAACGTGATGCGGTCCTTGGTCGCCAAGGTCATCACCCACTGCTTAGCGGGCTCATTCCAGCTCACTTTTGGGTCACGGAAGTCCACAATGCCAGGATTGGGCAGAACGGGGTTGCCGGCATATTTAGTCCACGTCTTGCCCGCGTCGAGGCTGTAGGCCAGGCTTTGGTATTGGTGCTTGTTCTGCCCTTTTTTCTCCTCTTCCGGGCTGTGGTGGGTGAAGATGGCGACCAACGCATTCTTACCGAAACCGGCCGTGTTATCGGCATCTACCACAGCCGAGCCCGAGAAAATGTAGCCCAGGCTATCAGGGGCGAGAGCAATGGGCTGCTCCTGCCAGCGCACCATGTCGGGGCTGGTGGCGTGGCCCCAGTGCATAGGTCCCCAGACCATACCCTGGGGGTAGTACTGGAAGAACAAGTGGTAGGTGCCCTGATAATAGACCATGCCATTGGGGTCGTTCATCCAGTGCGCAGTCGGCGTGAAATGGTAGGCTGGGCGATACTGCGGGGTAGCCGGCGGCACGGCGGCTTGCTGGGCGAAGGAGGTAGTCGTCAGGAGCGCGCCGCTAAGAAGGGCCAGTAACTTTTTCATGATCGAACGAAGGGCGAAAGGAATAGGAAGTAGCTTACGCCGTTTGCGGCGCGAGCAGTTTGGCCACGTCGGCGGCGGTGATGGCGGGCGTGGCGCCTTGGTGAGTAGCCACTAGCGCCCCCGCCGCGCAGGCAAAGCGCAGCATAGCGTCCGGCTTGTCGCCGGCTAGCCAGCCTTTCAGCAAGGCCGCCAAAAAGGCGTCGCCACTGCCAATGGTGTCGCGCACCTGCACGGGTAGGCCGGGAGCCCGGTAGAGCTGCCCGCCGGTGTAGAGTAGGGCGCCATCGGCGCCACACGTGACGCACACCGCTTGCAACTGGTAGCGCTGGGCCAGCCACTGCATGGCCGCTTCCCTATCCTGCACCGGCCCCTGGCCCAACCACTCCATCACTTCAGTCAACTCATGGTGATTCATCTTGACCAGGTTGGCTTTGCTGAGCAGGTACTTCGTTACTTCCCTGGTGTAGTGCGGGGGACGCAGGTTCACGTCGAACACCCGGAAACGGGCGCTTTCGAGTAGGCGGTAGAGAGTTTCGCGGCTATTGGTCTGGCGAGCAACTAGGCTGCCGTAGACCAGCATATCGGCCTCCGCTACTGTATCGGCCAGTGCCGCCTCATACTGGATATAGTCCCAGGCCACAGGCTGCACAATCTTGTAGACCACTTCGTTGGCGTCGTCTACGTTGGCTTTCACTACCCCCGTGAGGTGGGTATGGCCTTGTTGAACATAGGTGGTACTTAAATGCTTCGACTCGATGAAAGCCAGCAGTTCCCGGCCCAGCTCATCGTCGCCCACGCGGCTGATCAGCTCAGCAGGTTGGCCCAACTGGCTCAGGTGCACGGCTACGTTAAACGGAGCCCCGCCCGGCTGCTGGCCGGTAGGCAGGATGTCCCAAAGTACTTCGCCGAAACAAACAACGGAGGTAGGCATATGCAGCGTAAAAGGGTCTTGGTTAAGTAAGTAGATTAGCGGGCACGCTGTGCGTCAGAAACAGCGCGCCCAATAGCAACGGCGGCGGCTCAGTGCAGCACCAGCACTTTGTCGGCATCTTCCAGCGTTTTACCTTTGGTTTCGGGCATCAGCTTCCACACGTAGAGCAGCTGGAGCACCATCATGGCGCAGAAAAACGCGAAGGTGTTGCCACCGCCCAGCTTCTCGGTGAGGGCCGGAAAAGCAAAGGTGATGAGGGCCGCCAGCACCCAGTGGGTGGAGCTGCCCAGCGCCTGCCCCTTGGCACGCACGGCGCTCGGAAAAATCTCGGAAATAAACACCCAGATAACGGCCCCTTGCGAGAAGGCAAAAAAGGCAATATAGCCAAATAGCAGCAGGGGCACGAGCAGGCCACTGCGCTGACTGTAAAAGGCTTCCGCCACGAGGCCCAGCGTCACAATCAGCCCTACGGAACCGATGAGCATCAGCTTGCGCCGGCCAAATTTGTCGATGATGTTGACGGCTAGCAGGGTAAAACAGAAGTTCACCAGCCCAATACCGGCCGACGACAGCAGCGCCGCGCTTTGGCCCAGGCCCGTCAACTCGAAAATACGGGGGGCATAGTAGATGATGGCATTAATGCCCGCCAGTTGGTTGAACATAGCGAACAGCACCGCCAGCAGCACCGGCCGCCGGTACTGCGGAGCCCACAACGACTCGCCGGCACCTTCCTCGGCCGCGTTGGCCACCAAAATGGTCGATACGTTGTTCTCGGCCGTAGCCGGGTCAATGCGCTCAAACACGGCCCGCGCCTCGGCCGTACGGTTTTGGCGTAGCAGCCAGCGGGGGCTTTCGGGAATTCGGAACAACAGCAGGAAGAACGCCAGCGACGGCACGGCCTGCACGCCCAGCATCCAGCGCCAATCCTGCCCCCCCCCCAGCCCGGCCAGCAGGTAGTTGGAGAGGTAGGCCAGCAGAATGCCAAACACCACATTGAACTGGAACATGCCCACCATGCGCCCCCGTGAGGCGGGCGGCGACACTTCGGAAATATACAGCGGCGCCGTAACCGACGAAGCCCCTACCCCGAGCCCGCCCAGGAAGCGGAACACCATGAACGGCACCCACGTGGGGGCCAGCGCCGCGCCTACCGCCGACACCAGGTAGAGCATCGCAATCCAGCTCAGGGTGGTGCGCCGCCCCAGTTTATCGGATGGGACGCTGCCAAAGATGGCCCCGATAACGGTGCCGATCAGGGCAATGGACATGGTCAGGCCGTGCTGGTAGGAGTTGAGCTGCCACAGCTGCTGCACCGATTTCTCGGCCCCGGAAATCACCGCCGTATCAAATCCGAAAAGTAAGCCGCCCAGCGCGACCACCACGGACCAGAAGAAAACGTTCTTTTTCATTCGTTTAGAAGTAGCTGACGGGTACGTCGTAGCTGTTTGCGTTATGGATTCACCAAAGTCAGCGGGGCAGTGACAGCACGCCTACCACCCTACATTCTGCTTGTATAGTCCTTTGCTGAAGTTGATCTGGTTGATTGGAATCGGCATGTATTCGTCGCGGGCGGGCGTGAAGCGGGCGGTAGACAGGTACTGCCGCAGGTTCTTTTCCTTGGCGAAGTAGGTGTTCAGGTAGGGCGCCGCAATACCCCAGCGCACCAAGTCGAAAAAGCGGTATCCTTCCATGGCAAACTCCAGGCGGCGCTCAAAACGCAGGGCTTCGCGGGCGTAGGCCTGCGTGAAACCGGCGGTTGGGTAGAGGCCAATGTTGTACTTGGAGGTAGCCGCGCCGTTGGCTTGCTTCAGGCGCGCGGTGCTGTTCTGCGCCCGCTGCCGGATCTGGTTGATGAGGGGTAGGGCCTCCGACGGCCGGTTCAGCTCAATGAGCGCTTCGGCCTTCCACAGCAGCACGTCGGCGTAGCGGATAATCGTCCAGTTTTTCGAAGAGCTCATGAAGGGCGGCGTCTTCTGAAAGCTGGGGTCAGTGGGCAGCACGCTTTCCTTCATCGACAGGTTGTAGCCGTATACCTGCGGCACGCGCACCCACGACTCCTGAAACACGAAGTTAGGGTCGTACTTGAACGGGTGCCCCACAATGGCCACCGTGTGGTCGAGACGCGGGTCGACGGTCGTGCTGAGGAAGTCGGCCGGGGTTGTCAGGTCGCCGGAGGTGTTGAAATCGGCGAAGCGGGGCAGCCCGCCGGCATCGGTTTTAAACGAGTTGATCAGGTTTTGGCTGGGCTGATGAAACGAGCAGCAGCCGTACTCCGGGTTCATGGGGTAGTTCAGCTCGTTGCCGCGGTCGGTGCGGCCCTTGGGCGTACCGTCGTTGCGCGAAAACTGAATGGCAAACACCGACTCTACCCCGTTGTCGCCCGCCGTGAGGAAGTTGGTGGCAAAGTCTGCATGCAGGGAGTATTGGCCGGAGCTGATAACGGCGTTGCACAGGGCATTCACTTCCGTGAGCTTGGCCGCGTCGATGCCCGTCACGGCGTTGCTTTCGTTTTGCGTATAGGCCTGGTACAACAGCGTTTTGGCCAGGTAGGCCTGCGCGGCAGGCTTGGTAGCCCGCCCGATTTCAGGCTGGGTGGCGGGCAGGTTTTCCACCGCAAAGCGGAAGTCCTCGGCCACTTTGCTCCACAGCGCGTCGTTGCTCAGGGCCACGTTCGACACGGTGGGGTATTGATCCACCGGTAATTCCTCGTCGATGTAAGGCACGTACTTGAACATCTCCTTGAGCAGGAAGTAGAAGTGCCCGCGCAGGAAGCGCATCTCGCCCTGGCGCACCGCCTTGTTGGGCATCGTTGCGGCATCCACGGCGTTGAGGCGGCGCAGCGCGTCGTTGCAGCGCGAAATGCTCAGGTACATGCGGTACCAAAACTCGTCGGTGTTGCTCAGGTCGACGCGGTTGAAAATGAAGGTTTCGTAGAAGTGAAACGCGTCCACGTCGGCGGTGCCCCCGCCGCCCTTGTAGGCGTCGCCGCCGCGCACGTTGCCGTAGGGCCACATGGAGGTATAAGGCACGTAGTAGATATCGTTGCCTAACTGCGCATAGGCCGCAATTACTTGTTTATCAATATTTCCAACCGTATTCAGCTGGTCGTCGCTGAGCGCCCCGGTGGGGTCTACATTGAGGAAGCTTTTATCGTTGCAGCTCACCGAAAAGGCCAGCAGCGAGCAGGCCAGCACGCTGGTTTTGAGGAGTTTCATGGGAAGGTTTGGCTAGCGTAGCAATTAGAAGGAAACGTTGAGGCCGGTGGTGAACACGCGCGGTATCGGGTACTGGTAGTTGGTCACCTCGGGGTCGGGGCCGGTGAATTGCTTACTCTTGGCGATGAGGAAGTTTTGCCCCTGCACGTACACGCGCACGTTTTGCAGGCGCAGCCGGCTAACCAGCGCAGTGGGTAGGTTGTAGCCCACCTGCACGTTGCGCAGCTTCAGATACGACGCGTTTTCGACGAAGTAAGTGGAAGAGCGGCCCTCGTTGTTGGAGTTTACCAGGGTAGGCGCCGGAATAGAAGAGCCCGTGTTGGTCGGCGACCAGGCATCGAGCAGGCGCTGCCCCCAGTTCTCGCCCGAAGCCAAGGAGGAGAAATCCGTACGGAATTTTGAGTTGTTGTAGGCGTAGAGGCCTTGCACGCCCTGGAAAAACACCTGCACATCAAAGCCCTTCCAGGCGGCGCCCAGGTTCAGGCCGTACGCAAAGTCCGGAATGGCCTCCGTAATCCACGTCTGGTCGAAGTTGTCGATTACCCCATCCCCGTTCAGGTCTTTGTAGCGAATGCGGCCGGGGGCGGCGCCTACCTGGGTAGGGCCTTCGCCTACTTCCGTCGCATTCTGGTACAGGCCATCGGCCACGTAGCCGTACACGGCGTTGATGGAATGACCCAGGCGCGTCACGTCCTGACCGTTGCCGCCGTAGGCGTTAATCACCTCGTCGGGCAGGTAGGTGAGTCGGTTGCGGTACGTGGAGAGATTGCCCGACACATTGAACGTCAGCCCGTTGCTGAGTGCGTTCTGGTAGGTGAGCAGAAATTCCCAGCCCGAGTTTTTGATGGAGGCGCCGTTCACGAACTTGTCGCCGCCCTCACCTACTACCCCCAGGAAGGGCAGGTTCACCAAGATGTCGGTGCTCTTCTTCACGAAGTAGTCGGCCGAGCCGGTGAGCTTGTTCTGGAAGAAGCCCACGTCGAGGCCCACGTTGGTCTGGGTAGTGGTTTCCCACTTTAGGTTGGGGTTGGCCTGCTGCACGCGCCGGTAGCCGGCCGGCAGGTTGGTGTCGTTGCCGTAGATGTCGTAGGCCGTGCCAATGTCATAGGCAAAGTTGGGGTCCAGCGTCCCCAGGCTCGACTGGTAAATAGCCCGTGAGGCAAAATTGGCAATGTCCTGGTTGCCAGTCTGGCCCCAGCCAGCGCGCAGCTTCAGGTCCGATACGGCATTCACGTTGTCTTTTACGAAGCTCTCCTCGCTCAGGCGCCACCCGCCCGACACGGCCGGAAACACCCCAAACTGGTTATCGGCCCCGAAGCGCGAGGAACCATCGCGGCGGATGGTACCCGAGAGCAGGTACCGGTCCATGAACGAGTAGTTGACCTTAGCGAAATAAGAAGCCAGGCGGTAGGCCGTGGCCGAGCCGCCGTTGTCCTTGTTGGCCGAGCCCGCGTCGAGCACAATGTAGTTGGGGTCTTCGCTGGCAAAGTTGGTGCGCGAGGCGTAGAAACTCTCGCTGGCGTAGCTGATGCGCTCATTGCCCAGCAGAAAGCTCAGCGCGTGCTTGCCGCCGCCCAGCGCCAGGTCATAGTTCAACGTGTTCTGCCACACCCAGTTACCAAACGTGGTTTCGTTGTTAGTCACACGGTTGTTGTCGTTGGACAGGTAGCCGGCCCGGAAGGTTTTGTACAGCTCCTTGTACTTATACAGCGAGTAGTCGATGCCGAAACTGGTGCGCAGGTGCAGCCCCTTGATGATTTCGGCGTCGGCGAAGGCATTGCCGAACACGCGGTAGAGATTCGAGCGATTCTGCTGGTTGTCGGTGAGCAGGCGCACGGGGTTGTCCCGGTCGCCAATGCCGTTCACCGGGCCGCCCCACCCTACCCCGTCCACTGTGCGCACCGGCACAATGTTGAGCAGCTGGCTGCTTCGGTCACGAATCAGATTGAGGTCGAACTGAGCTTCCTCTAATTTGCTGACCGTCAGGTTTTCCCCTATTTTCAGACGGTCACCCAGCAGCGAGTAGTCCGAGTTGAGGCGCGTAGTCCAGCGGTCAGCGCCGGTGTATTTCAGCGTACCGGAGTTCTTGTAGTAGTTCAGCGAAAACAGCACGCCGCCGTGCTCCCCGCCATTGCTTACATTCACGTTGTACTGCTGCACCAACGCTGTCTGCTGGGTTTCTTTAAACCAGTCGGTGTTGGCGGTGCGCTGGGTTTGAGCCGCGTCCAGAAACTCCGGTACCGTCACGTTGTCCAGCACCGGCCGGCCATCGGGACCCAGGTGCGACTGAAAGTTGTAGAACGGAATAGTAGGCCTGGTGCCGTCGTTGACGGAGGCCTGCCAGTAGATGCGCCCGTACTCCTGGGTGTTCAGCATCTTGATGTGCGGCCCCGGCTTCTGGGCGGAGAAGAACGTGGAGAAGTCCACCCGCGTCACGCCTTTTTTCGCCTTTTTGGTGGTGATGATGATGACGCCGTTGCCGGCCCGCGAACCGTAGATACTGGCCGCCGACGCATCTTTCAGCACCTGAATCGACTCAATATCATTCTGGTTGAGCTGGTTGATCCCCTCCTTGGTCGGGATGCCGTCAATCACGTAGAGCGGGTCGTTGTTGCCCAGCGTGCCGAAGCCGCGGATGCGCACGGCCGTGCGGCTGCCACTCGGCGAGCCATCCGTGGTAATTTGTACGCCCGGCACCCTACCCTGCAAGTTGTTGGCCACGCTGTTGGACGTCATGTCCTTGATCTGCTCAGGCTTCACCACCGCCACGGCACCCGTCAGGTCGGCGCGGCGCTGGGTCTGGTAGCCGGTCACCACCACTTCACCCAGGTTCTGGGCGGAAGGCACCAGCTGAATGGTGAAGGTGGTTTTGCCGGCCACGGCTACCTCCTGCGGCGCGTAGCCCAAGGAAGAAACAACGAGCGTGGCGGTAGCGGGCACCGTGAGGGCAAAGCGGCCCTCCCCGTCGGTGGAGGCCCCGTTGGTAGTACCCTTCACTACTACAGTAACGCCGGGTAGGCCCACACCTTTCTCGTCGTTTACCTGACCCGTAATTGGAATATCCGCTAGCGCCTGAATAGCAGAACTGGGTAGGGCGGCCACGGCTACTCCCGGCAGCACGGCGGCCGTGAGGGGAGCCGCAGCCAGTAGCGTGAGCACACGCAGATGCCGCGTCAGAGGTACACTTTTGTGCATAATGTAGCAAGAGAAAGAGGGTGAGAACAGAAAGCGCATTGAAGCGGCTCCTTGCCCCTGCCACGTTACATCCGACCGGGCCTACCTGAGCTGCAAACGTTTTAGCAGCAGCTTTGAAACAGGCCCGGAAGACGAACTGGCCCGGAGGCTGCGACGGCTTCAGGGCTCAAAATTCTCGGATCTTTCTCTTGCAACAGTACACGATTGATTCAAAAGCTTTCACATTTGAATCAATTACCTTTCAATAATTAATTAGCTTAATATCAGTATTTTGTAGTTAGAAAACGTTTGCAGTCAAGCGCGTCGCTTTCACTTTTTACACCTGATTTTCGCTGGCGTATCACGTGCTGGGCGTGGTATGCAGCGCCCGAAACTCGGAGGGCGACATTTGATAGCGCCCCTTGAAGCTGGTGGAGAAATAAGCTGGGGAGGAAAAGCCAAGCTGGTAGGCCACCTCCGCAATCGTGAGGCCTTCTTCCAGCAGCAATTGCCGGCTTTTGGTGAGGCGCAGGCTTTGAATGAATTCGCTTACGCCGGTACCCAGCACGGCCTTCATCTTGCGGTACAGCTGCACCCGCGAGAGGCCCATGCTGTGGGCTACGTCCTCCACGCTCAGCTCGGGGCGAGCCAGATTCGCTTCGATAATGGCCGTGAGGTCGGCCAGGAATTTCTGATCTACGCGCTGTTGGGGAGCTACTGTAGCGGTAGCGGTACTCAGCTCACGGCGGAAGTGCTCACGCTGCCGCTGCCGGTTAGTTAGCAGGGTGCGCAGGCTTTCGAGCAGAAAGGTAGGATTGAAGGGCTTGGTGAGGTAGAGGTCGGCGCCGGCCTGCACGCCCTCCACCTGCTGCTCGGGCGCCGAACGGGCCGTGAGCAACACTACCGGAATATGGGAGGTGCGCCAGTCGCCCTTCAGCTGCTGCACAACGTCCAGGCCGCTTTGGTCGGGGAGCATCACATCGCACACCACCAGGTCGGGAATGGTGTCGGCCGCCAGGCGAAGGCCGTGGGCAGCATCCAACGCCGTTTGCACTTGGAAGTGGGGCCGCAGCTTCCGGGCCAGAAACGTATTGACTTCGGGGTTGTCCTCAATCACCAACACGAGGGCAGCGCTGTTGTCGCCGGTGGCGAAGGCGGCTTCGGGTAGGGTTTCGGCCAGCTCCTCATCCAGCAGGAAGGAAGCGGCCACGGGCATCGATACGGGCGCGGCAGAGCGCATCGCGTCGGGTAGGGAAAGCGGCAGGGTGACAACAAAAGTACTTCCCTGGCCTGCCTGGCTCCGAAACGTCAGCTGGCCCTGGTGCAGGCGCGTCAGGCCCAGTGCCAAGGCCAGGCCCATGCCCGAGCCCTTACCGCCGGGCGCCTGCCCTTGATAGAACCACTCGAAAATATGTGCCTGGTCCTGGGCGCTGATACCGGGGCCCGTATCTTCCACGCTCACCCGCACGTGGCCTTCCGCCGGCAGGGGTTCTATACTGACCGTGACTTGGCCCTTCTCGGGGGTAAATTTCAGTGCATTAGCCAGCAGGTTGAAAAATACTTTGTCCAAGATGTTCACGTCGAACCACAGCCATACCGCTGGTTCGGCCGGCAAGAAGCGTAAGCTGACTCGCTGCTGCTGGGCTGTTTTCTCGAACATATCTATGATTTCGCGCACGAACGCTACGAGATTACCTTCGGTGGCCCGCACTGGCATCTTGCCCACATCAATTTTGCGGAAGTCCATCAACTGATTGACCAGTTGCAACAGGCGCTGGGCGTTGCGACGCACCAGGCCCAGCTCCTGCCGATGCGAGGGCGCCAGGAGGGGGCCATCCGTCAATACTTCCTCCAAGGGCCCCAGCATAAGCGTGAGCGGAGTACGCAGCTCGTGCGAGAAGTTTGTGAAGAAACGCAGCTTTGCCTCTGTTTCCACCCGGGCCTGCTCGGCTAGCCCCTGAATCTGATTACGCTGCGAGCGGATTTCCTCATTTTGTTGGGCCAGCATCCGAGTGATGCGTCGGTTAGCCCGCAGTGCCCGCCATACGAGCAGCCCCAAACCAGCGGCGCCCAGCAACGCCGCGCCTAGTACATATAGGCCGCGCTGCTGGCTTACAAAGGTGTGTCGCTGGGTTTCCAGCAACTCTTGCTGCCGCTGAATATCACGCTGCTGGCTGGCTAGCTTCTCAGTCTGCATCTTCATGGTCAGCACGTTCGTCGAATCGATGACCATGGTGCTAAGCATGTTTTCCTTGTCGTACGGCTCGTTGTGCAGGATTTTCATGGCCGTGCGAATGGCTTCTTCCCCACCCGGCGAGTACAGCAGGGTGGCGGTGAGAATACTATCCTGCACCAGCTGCAACCCTCCCTGGGCGCCCGCCAGCCCATCTACCCCCACCACGTGCACCTGCTTAACCAGTCCCAGTTGCTTGCATACTTGGTAGGCCCCCAAGGCCATGCGGTCGTTGTGGGCAAAGATGAGCTGCACATCCGGGTGCAGACGCAATACGGCGGGCAACGCTGCCAGCACCGATGGGCGCTGCCAATTGCCTTGCACCTCTCCTACCAGCTGCACCTGCGGGAAGCTGCGTAGTGCCTGCAACAGGCCTTTGTGCCGGTCGCGAGCCGGGGAGGCCCCGGCTGCACCCAATACTTCCAGGATCTTGCCTTTGCCTTTCAGCAGGCTGCCAATGTAGCGGCCCGCAGCCCTACCCACTTCCTGGTTGTTGCCGCCCACGTAGGCAGTATAGAGCTGGGAGGTGGTGCGCCGGTCGAGAATAACGACGGGTATTCCCCGATTAAAAGCTTCCTCCACCAGGGGAGTAATCGGTTCGGCTTCGTTGGCCGACACAATCAACAGATCTACTTTCTCCTTCAGAAATTCGCGTATCTGCCGCTGCTGGAGGGTTGTATTGTCGTGGGCGTCCTTCAGCCGAAACGTTACGTTGGGATAAAAGCTCAACTCTTTTTTCATGCCCACCAACATGGCTTGTCGCCAGGCATCGTTCATCGTGCACTGCGAAAAGCCAATAACATAACGCGTTGTCACTGAAGCGCTTACTACATGCACGTTCAAGCAGCCCAACAATAGAAATAACCCAAGTAGCCAGCTTATTAAGTGAGGCAGTTGCTTCATCCTGCTAAGATACAGTAAGTGCTAAAGATGCTCTCAGTGCCGGGGTGAGGTTACGGTAGGGTAATGCCGACGTGGTGCAGCCCGAAAACAGCCATTGATGTTTATCGGGTGTTAATTAGACGCCATGGGCACCTTAAGATAGCCTGCAGCACAACCCAATTCAGCTTACCGATGGGGGGGCTTGCCGCCGGGGCGAAGCTGGTTTTCTTCCATTAGGCTGGTAAGTCTATCTGCCCGAAACCGTATAAGTCAACAGGTAGCTCGCGGCTACCTGTTCACAGTGTGTGTACTAGACTAGGGTGGTCCAGTAAGAACGGGCAGTGCGATTAGGCTTGTGCGTTCCCCCATTCGGTAAGCCATTAATTAATAGATGTTAAGCCGCTTGTTCAAGATAGCTACCACGCGAGAGGCCCACCAGGGCGCACGCCCGCCGCTGACTCCAGCCTTTCCCTACTAAGCCCTGCGCTGCCTGGCGCCGCGCCGCAGGGCTACTTACTTTTTTCGCAAGATCTCCTTGATTGCCTGATTCTCTAGGCTTAGGTCCGCGAACATCTGCTTGAGTTTTCGATTCTCCTCTTCCAGATGTTTGAGCCGGGTGAGCTCGGCCACGCTTGCCCCCGCATACTTGTTCTTCCAGGTATAAAAGGTGGCCTCACTCAGCCCATGCTCGCGCCCGATTTGGGCAACGGTCTGCCCGCTGGCTTGTTATTGCAGAATGGCCACAATCTGGGCCTCACTGAATCGTCCTTTTTTCATTCGTTAGTCGTCAGGTAGTGAAAGTTACGTCTTTCACTACGCACATTTACCGACTTTAGCCAATACGTCCCTTCGTGACCCCTGGCCTTGGTTAAAAGTTTGGTCCAAACGTTACGCAGTGGCCTTGCCTGCTAAATACCCCTCGTCGTGTAGCACCTGCACGAAACCATGCGCCAGCAAGGCGAGCCGTCAGCAGACGACGGCCGCGTGGAGAGAACGCTCTATCCGGGAGCCCTTCCCGACCCGGCTGCTACCCGATGCTGAGTCTGTAACAGGTGCGGGGACAACCGGCTGGTTAGCATAGGTTTGCTGCGTGATTCAGTGCGCTAGCGGTCGGGTGGGTGCTACTTCGCCGGCGGGCGGGCAAACTGTTCAAGAGCATCGGCAGCGAACGGGGTGAACAGGTTCACGAGATTGCCATCCGGGTCGCGGAAGAGCAGCGAGCGGTTGCCCCAAGGCATGGTGGTCGGCTGCTGTACCAGCGTGTCGCGCAACCAGTCAGCCAGCCGCTGGTAGACGGCGTCTACGTCGGCTACGCGAAATTCCAGGATGGCCGAGCGGTTGGCGGCGGCCGTAGCTACCTGCTCCCCACCGAAGGGTGCCAGGGTACTGGTATGGCCAATGGCCAGCGTGGCACCCGCCGTGCGCAGCTCGGCAAAAACAGGGACCGGGCGGCGAAAGGGTTGGTTAAACAAGTGCTCGTAAAAGCGCGTCAGGCGCTCCACATCGGCGGTGATGAGGCGGACGGAAGTGAAATGCATAGCGAGAGAAGTGTGTTCAGGTCGCAAAATTCTCCCCCGCCACTGACAACCCTATGGCAGTCGGTTTCGCCTGTCACCAACTTTTTTTGCAGGTGGTAGCTTCAGGCTTGCCAAGTAGTCGGTCAGCGACAACGGCGCGGGATTGGTGAAGGGCAGCCCCGTGGCCGTGAGGTGTTGCACCCGCGACACGCGAAACTCCCGGTAGGCCTGTCGCAGTTGGCACCACCCGACGAGCTGCCAGGCGAAATTGTAAAACACTAATCCAATCGGCTCGACGCGGCGCCGCGTCTGGTGGCCTGCTTTGTCGCGATAGGTCAGTTCGAGCACCTGCCGCTTGGCAATGGCCCCTTGCATGGGGGCCAGATACTGGGTATGCTGCTCCTGATACTCGGGGATGGCTAGCTGCATGCCGTGGTCTAGCTGCGCCAAGCGCGTCTGGTCGGGTGGACGCAGCACGGCGCGCACTTTCTGCAGGGCAGCGGTTACCAGCGGCTGGATGGAACGGTCGGCCAGGGTGGCGCCCAGCGTTTCGAGCAGCAGCAGGGCACTGGCTTCTTCCGTCGAGAAGCTGACCGGCGGCAGAAAGTAGCCTGGCACGAGGAAATACCCTCGCCCCGCCTCAAAGCTCACAGGGATACCCTGCTCGTCCAGCGCCCGGATGTCGCGGTACACGGTGCGGACACTGATGCCAAACTGCGCGGCCATGCGCTCAGCGGGCACGTAGCGCTGGGCTTGCAGGAGGGTCACCAGGCCAAATAGGCGGTCGATACGGTTCATGGAGGAGCGGCTAACGGCTACTAAAGCGGTGACTGTAGGCAACGGTTTTCCCGAATCTGTTCGCCTTTAGTAGCAAATGACCTGGTTAACGTTTGTACCAAACTTTTAACCAAGGCCTCTCTTGCGCGAAGGTCCAGCGGCCGTCTGGTACGGCCAGCGGGGGGAAAGTAGACCGTGGGGCAGTGGGGCAGCAGAGAGGTCCGGTGGACGTTTTACGGGGTCCGAGTGGAAAATGCCCAAGGGCCTCAGGTAGTTTGTCGCTTGATGCAGGAAGTTTCGTTCACCAAAAAGAGCCGCAAACAGGGTGGGGCAACGAGACGGTAGTTCCGGCCAGTAGAGTAGCATCAACAGCCTGGTCTATAAATTGCCTTTTGCAACAGCCACTAGCACCCTATGGAACAACAGTGCACCCCAGCCTGTGCACAAAATGATCGGCTTACCGTTCGGTTTCGCTATGCTCTTTCGATGCTGTTCAGGGCGTGTAAAACGCTCACCCGGCACTACTGTTAGAACACATGGGGGCCGTCGCAGCAGCCTGTAAGCTGTTTGGCTTCCGAGTCGGCGGTTTTGCTCTATTTGTTTAACGACACCCAATGCTGGTTTTCCTGCTGCTTAGCTTGTTCCTGCTGCTCTCCCCAGAGCCCGCGCCCTACCGGGCCGTCGTCGTGGACGCCACCACCAGCCAGCCCCTGCCCCACGTGGCGGTACTGGATCTACAGACCCAGGCCCGGTTGGCAACCGATGGCCAGGGCCACTTCACGTTGCCCACTAGCCCGGCCCACGTGAAAGTGCAGCACCTGGGCTACGCATCCTTGGAGGCTACCCGCCCCGCCGCCGCGCTGGGCCAAGTGGACACGCTACGCTTGTTACCACAGGCGGTGCTGCTCCCCGAGGTAAGCGTACGCCCTGCCAGGCAAGTGCTCCTTTCCAGCCTGGGCGCTCACGCCGGCCAACGCTCCCGCTACCTGGTAGCGCCTGGTATACAGTATGGCGTCCGCTTTCAGCCGCCTAGCGGGAGCGGTACGGCCGTGCTGGATGAAATCACGCTGCGCCTGGCCCCAAAGACACCTACGGAAGGCCGGGTTCGGGTTCGCCTCGTGGCCGTAGGTGCCGGTGCCCTTCCCGGCAGCCATGACCTGATCCCGGTCGCGGCCACCTACACCGCGCAGGAGCTGGCCGGCTTCTCGGATGGCCTGATTCACGTGGACCTGACGCCGTATGGTCTGGTGCTCCCAGCGGAAGGCTTCTATGTCTTGGTCGAGGGCCTGCCCACGGACCCGCGCGCCGTCCATGTGCCCCCGGCCGCGAACGATAAGACGCCCTGGCTGATTGTTACGGCCCTGGACCCGGCCGACCCGACTAGCTACCAGCGCACGAATATGCGCGCCTTCCCCGCCTTTGCCTTCACCAGCTCCGTTTCATCTACCCAGACGGTGGTACGCACCCACGCGCAAGCTGACTGGCGCGTGTCCGCTCGTGCCGATAAGCCGACGAAATCAGAAAACCTGGACATTACGCTACACGTCTCCGCGGAATAACGCGCCCCCGTTGGTGCGTGCAACTCGCTTCCAGGCTATCGCAGCGAAAGATTGTTTCCCGCCAGTATTGGCCGCAAATGAAAGGGTGGTACAAAGGGTACATGTAGGGACGTTCTACTCATAGATCCGGCTCACACACCGCCGCCCTGGTGCCGCGTGCCGTTGAGCAAGCGTACACTGCCATACGTATCCAGGAAAGCAGGTAGCGCCCAGGTCGCATCCGCCGGTTGCCGTTGGTACCGACTGTGGGCTTACCCGCTACTGACCACGAGCTTCTCGGATGGGGAAGGGGACACACGCGCTAGTCATCATAGTGCAGGTCAAAGCGGCCCTTGGTGACGTAATAGTATTGCCCGGTGTCATGGTCTCGGAGCGGAAACGAGAACGTACCCGCGGCGATATGAGCCACGGTATCAAAGCGGGTGAGCGTGAGCGTCCCCATGTTCGCCGGATCAGTAGACGCCGCAATGAAGAAGGTTTTATCATCATAGCGCTTCATTCTAGCGTACCCCTGCGTCATCACGTGTTGCCCCACGGACGAAATACCTTCCCCTAGTTGGTAGACGCCTCCGGTTTTAGGATTGGTCACGAGCACGGACAATTCCACAGTGCCCGCGCTGGTCTTGTGGTTCTGCATACCAAAGGTGAACACCTTGTCCTTGGCAATGGGGTAGTAGTTGCCGCCCACCGTCTCCAGGCAGGTAATGCACCGCACGGCAGGCAATACTTTCCCATCGAGCGCATAACCGGCGGTATTGGCCCCGTGTTGCGTTTCTTTGGGAAGGGCGTCCGGATCGTTTTTGTCGCAGCTGGAGCACAGCAGCGTGGCCATCAGACCAGTGAGCAGTACGCGTCCTTTCATCTTCATGCGTTAAGTAGCTGTGGCCAAAGTTAATGCGCACGTCGTTTGGTTTTGGAAAGTGCGCTGTTGTACGCTGCTTCGTACCCGGGAAATGAGTGTCGCAGGCCCCTCTTGGCAGCTTCGGGCCACGCAGTCTTTTGATAGCCGAGAGCATCAAAGAGTGTGGAGCAGCTGGACAGTACTTCCATCAAGTAGAGAAGCCCCAACCGTTCGGTCTATGCCTGTCGTTACTTCGGAGAGTCCTTCAAACTAACTTGTAAGACGCCTACCGCCCCACTGCCCCACACTCTTTGATGCTCTCCAGAGGTGTTCCATCTGGTCGAGTCGTAGGTGTAGCACGTCGCTTTCTTTCAGCGCTAAGAGCGTCCGGGTTGTCAGGGCCGGGGCGCCGGGACGCGGAAGGTTGGCGCACCACCAGCCTTCAGTAGCAAACAGTAGCAAAGGCTAAGCTGTGCTCCCGGCCGTGGGCATCGGTGACGTAGGTGCGCACACAATCCCGCACCACAAACGTGAGTTGCGGTGGCCGCTGCCCGGCTTCGACCACCAGGCCGGCGCGGGCCACGTGCTGTGGCATGAGCAGTGCCGTGAAGACGGCGCCCTCCTCGGCCGAGAGCGTAATGTGGCGGGCCACGTTGGCCAGAATAGCGGGGTACATTAGGCGGCAGTTAACCAACTAAGCGCGGCCTTCCCCGCTAGCTCCCAAAAGTATTTACTTCCCTAAGAAGCTGCGGGGCCTACTGTTTGGCGTGAATCAACAGGATACTGCGGGGCTGCGCCCAGGCCGCAGTTCCGCCGGGTAGCGACTGAACCGGGGTACCGACCAAGCGTACGTTAGCCGACGGGTCAGGCAAGTAGCTAGACTGCGTAAGGGTAATTCCCAGGAGCCCAGCAGGTTCGGCGAGCCACCCGGCGGCTCGCCGAACCTGCTGGGCTCCTGGGTCTGTTTAGCCGATATTCTGGATGAATTCCAGTGTGTTGCCGTGCAGGTCAGACACAAAGCCGCAGCGCTTGCCCAGGAGCGGCACATCGAACGGCTCCCGGGTCACCTGGACCCCGCGCTCACGCAGGGCGGCGAGCGTGTCATCGACGTTGCCAACTGTGAGGCACAGGTGTTGAAAGCCGGAAGTGATGGGCGGCGGGGTGGACGGCGGCGGGGTGGCTGGACCGTTACTCAACACTTCCAGCCAGAAGTTGTCGTCGTTGGCCGGGGCCAGGAAGGCGAGCTGCAAGTCACCCAGCGTAACCTGCTTAATCAAGCGAAACCCGAGTTTTTTGGTGTACCAGCCGATCGTACCCGCGAAGTCAAGCGTGCGCAAGCCCACGTGGTCGGCCCGCATGGTTCCATTGATGCCTTCGGCGTTTTTCGCCGGCAGCGGTAGAGTGGTATTTTCCATAGGTTCTGTTTTTGGCGACCACTTCGGTCGTCGTTGGTAGGTGCTAGTACAACCACGAATCGCCTGGTTAAGTCAGAGGTCGCAGCGGCTTTCACCAGTACATCCGGTGGGGAGGCTGGTACTATTCACTGCCCGTGCGATAATGAAGGGGCGTCACGCCGGCCAGCCGCTTGAAGAAGCGGGTAAAGTAGGCGGCATCTTGAAAGCCGAGCTCGAAGGCGATTTCCTTCACGGACCGCTCGGTATGGTAGAGCAGGCGCTTGGCTTCGAGCAATTGGCGCTCGTGCAGGAGCTGGAGCACCGTTTTGCCGCTCTGCTCTTTTATGATCGTGTTGAGGTGATTAGCGGAGAGGTGCAGTAGCTGGGCGTAGGCCGGCACGTCGCGGAGCGTTTTGTAGTGGTGCTCGATACTCGCTTGCAGGCGGTGGTAGAGGCTGGGCACAGTCGGCCCCGCGGCGGCGCGGCTAGGCTGCTGGTAACAGAGGCGGCCGATGGTGAGGAGCAGCACGCGCAGGTAGGCGTACAGGAGCTCATCGTGCAGGTCGGCCGGCTGTTCGTATTCCTGCACGATGCGCTGACAGAGCTGGCGCAACTCCGTCAAGTCGTTGGGCGCGAGCCGCAGGCCGTGGCTAAGGTGGGGGTATTGTAGGAAGGGCAGTTGCCGCAGGTCGGCGTTAGCGGCCTGGGTAAAGAAGTCGGGGGTGAGACAAATCGCCGTGCCGGCGGTCTGGACCTCCTCTTTGGCATGCACCTGCGTGGGGGTGGAAAAGAACAGCGAGTCGGCCCGAAATTCGTGGGGCACGGTGTCCAGCCAGTAGCGGCCGCTCCCGCTGGTCAGCAGCAGCAGCAGGTAGTAGTCTTTGCGGTGCGGCAAGAGCCAGCTTTTGCGCTGGTCCAGCAACGTGTCGTGGTGCCGAACGGTGACCAGCCGCACGCGTTCGCCGGGTGCGCGAAATAGGGTGTGAGTGGGAATGGCCGGGGTAGTTGGAGAACGCATGGAAAAGCAAGGGTGACCACTCGATCATACGGGCGGTGACGAAAAGGGGCAAAAGCTGTTTGGCGAAGAGGGCCACTTTAGAAAGCGGCGAACGCCATGCTCTCCCGGGTAAATAGTCGCCCAAGCTAGCCACCAGTGCCGTAGCCACCCTGTTGCTAGTCGGCGAGCAGGATCTAGAAACCTGTAAAAAGCAGCGTTATCGTCAGTAAGTAGGCCTCATTTAGTTGCTAGTGGCCCTACTAGAAGTTCTGCAACAGCCACGTCCCTTTAATTAATGTTATAGGCCTACCAAGATTGCTACTACCTACTTATCAGTGTCTACCACATCTAGCTAAGCCCCAGAACCAAAGCCATAAAAGGAATTCAGCTGAGTTGACCGACTTCGCTGATTCTATGTCTACTTTGCCCGCTGTCTATATGATTCCTAGTGCTCTCTTGCAACGATTTAGAGCTTTTGTGATTCTTAGTCGAGACTACTGTTCACTAGCATCTTCTGTACTTATCCTTTTACCCCTCATTTTATGCTCACCCGATCCATTGGCATCTGCGCCACTTTACTAAGTATGCCCCTGCTTAGTCTCGCCCAAAGCGCTGAGGTAGCAGCACCTCGTTACTATGTTGGGCTTTCAGCCTCTACCAACTCCTATCAGCGCCAGAGCCGGGAGTTAGATAATAGTACGGTGCCCCCGCTGCAACTCACGCTCGGTTACCAACTGCGTCCCCGCTGGGCGGTGCAGGTAAGTGCCTCGTACAGTCACAGCCCCGGTTTCGTGATGAGCGCACTCTATGACATCAACGAAAACTATGTCGGCGAGTATAGCAACGCCTATCGCAATACGGCCTTGACCGTCACGGCGCTTGGGCGCTACACGCTGACGCGCGATCTGAGCCATCGCTTTCAACTGGATGCGCTCGGCGGCTTGACGTTCGATCACCTGACCCATCGACAAGAGGGGTACCTACCGGATGCGGTAACGGGAGAGCAGCGTTCCTTCGCCGGTCATTCCAAAACGACCTGAGGTGATCTAGCTAAGCCGCACAGAGTTGGGACGTAGTTTGAAATTGGGTTTCGAAGTGATTGGGGGATTGGTAGCCGAGGGCCGAATGGCGGCGCTCGGCGTTGTAATAAGCGAGATAGTGACTGATTTCCAGCCGGGCTTCTGCTAGGTTGCGGAAGCGGCCGCCGTCGAGCAACTCGGTTTTTAAGCGGCTCCAAAAGGACTCGGCGTGGGCGTTGTCGTAGCAGTTGCCCCGCCGACTCATGCTCTGCAAGGCCTCGTGGCGGGCTACTAAGGCCTTGAAGTTGGTGGCTGTGTACTGGCTGCCCTGGTCGGAATGGATGACCAAGCCCGCCGCGGGCTGGCGCACGGCCAAGGCGCGGCGCAACGCTTCGCTGACCAGGTCTTCGGGCATGGACTCGCGCACATCCCAGCCCACGACTTTACGCGAGTAGCGGTCCAGCCAGGTGGCCAGGTACAGCCACCCGCCGCCCTGTTTAGGCAGATACGTGATGTCGCCCACCCAGACCTGGTTGGGGGCCGTGGGCACTGGTTGACCCAGTAAGCGATTTGGCGCGGCGCGCACGTTTGGGTCGGAATCGGTGGTACGGGGCACAAAAGCGCGGGGCTGCTGGGCCCGCAAGCCGTGCGCTTTCAGCACGCGCCGGATGCGCCAGCGGCCCACAGGGTGCCCTTGGGCGTGCAACTCCGCTCGCAGGCGCCGGGTACCGTAGCGCGCCGAATGCCACTTAAACTCCTGGCGCACCGCTACTTGCCAAGCGGGCTCAGGGGCCGGCACTTGCCCCCGCTGCCACGCATAGTACGCGCTCGGGGCCACGCGCAGCACCTGACAGAGCTGGCGCACGGGCACCTGAGCCCGGCGTTGGGCGATATACTGATAAGTACTCACCGCGTTGGCTGGCTGAAGATGACCAAGGCTTTTTTTAAAATATCTAACTCCTGCTCCGCTCGTTTGAGCTGGGCGCGCAGCTGGCGCACTTCCGGGTCGCGAGCCACTTCCACACTGCCCACTTCGGCCACGAGTTGGGCCTGCTGCCAGCGGTAAAGTAGCTTGGGACTGATGCCCAACTGCTGGGCGGCCGCCTGCGTGCTGCGGCTCTCACTAGCCAGGCGCAGGGCCTCGGCTTTGAAGGCGTCGTCGTATTTGCGCCGTCTATCCGGCGTGGACTTGCTGCTTTTTACACTCATGACTCAGGAAATATACGTCCTGTTTCTGTGCGCCTAACCTAGACCACCTCATTTTGTGGCAATAGCCTTGTTGAAGTTCCCTAACGGGAATTTCTGTTCCTACTCTTGTATGATTGCACTGCCTTACTTTAGGCGGTAGCCAGAAAAGGAGACGGGGACATCATTTTTCCCTAACGGCGGCCTGCTTGGGTTGACCGTGTACAAAAGAGCCGGTGCTCCGTTTCCCGTTTTTGCCTGAAGACTGCACAGTATGGAGGGAGCCGGGCCTAGCTCATCGCATCCCGTATTTGTACAAGGAGAGTTGCGGTAAAAACTTGACTGGCTGAATGTTCAATTTCTTTTCCCATTCGTTTATGCCTGCTGCTTGCCCCTCTGCTGCCCCGCTCAAATACGTGGTGGGTATCGACATTGCCAAAGACACGTTTGTCGCCTGCTTCGGCCGAATCGACACTAGCCAGCGCCTGCACTTCCAGAAAGAAGTCACGTTTGCCAACTCGGCTACCGGCTTTGCGGACTTACTGGTCTGGACCAACAAGCAGCACGCGCCGGCAGTACCCCTCTGGTTTGTGGTCGAGGCCACGGGGGTGTACTACGAGGAGCTGGCCTATTTCCTGGCTGATAGGGCACAAGCATTGAGCGTGTTATTACCCAATAAGGTCAAGCATTTTGCGCAAAGCACGGAGCAGAAAAGCAAAACCGACCAACTCGATGCTCGTCTGCTCTGCCGCTTAGGCTTAGAGCGGGCCCTGCCTACCTGGCAGCCTCCCACGCCGGCTTTGCGTCAGCTGCGGGCCCTCTCCCGCGAGCGCCAGAGCCTGATTCAGCAGACCACCCGCCTTAAGACGCAACGCCATGCCTATCAGCACAGCTATCAGCCCGACACACGTACGCTAGCGCGCCTAACAGCCCGCCAACAACTACTTGAGCAGCAAGTGCAAGCGGTAGACCAGGACGTAGCCACGCTGCTGAAAGCGGAGCCCGAACTGGCGCGTAAGCTGGCCCAACTGACGAGTATACCCGGTATTGGGCTGACGACCGCCATTGCCGTGGTAGCCGAAACCAACGGTTTCGTACTGGTAGAAAACGAACGGCAACTCGCTTCCTACGCCGGCTTGGATGTGGTGCAGCGCCAAAGTGGCCTCTCTGCCGGAGCCACCTGCATCTCGCGCCGCGGCAACGGGCCCTCTATCTGCCGGCTGTGAGCAGTCTGCGTTTCAATCCGCAGCAAATGGCCTTTTACACCCGGCTGCGCGCTCGGCAGCCCAACGGCAAGCCTGGCGTGATTGCCGTCATGCGTAAACTGCTGCTACTCTGCTATTCGCTGTGGAAAAATGACTGCGTCTATGACCCCCACTACCACCCGGCCCACTGCCTGGAAAAAGAAGTAGCCCCAACCAGCTGACCGGTCGAGGCTACGCAGGATAAACCGAAAGGCCCTCCTTAAACAGCTCTAAAGGTAAAAAAACTTGCCCAATCCCTTGCTTTTTATCACAGTATCTTGCGCTACCCCGATATTGAACGCTGCGCGGGGCCTTGGGCTAAGCAGCAAGCCCCCTACCCTGCTACTACTGGCCCATCGGCTGTAGCTCGGGGCTGTTGGCGTAGAAGGACTTCTGACTGGCCACGTAGCCCGTGGGGCGCACCACCGTGATGATGCCGGCGCCGTCGAACTCGTCGTCAATCTCGAAGTCCAGCTTCTGGCCCGGCTTGATATCCGGCAGCTCGTAGGCTTTGGCGCCCTGCCAGTTGTCGGTTTTGCTCGACAGGTACACCTTATAGCCCTTCACGAGGTGCTGGGGCAGGCCCACGCTGCCAAAGATGAGCAGGCTGGCCTTGCCCTTCTTGCCCTGCTGGCGCAGCTGCTGCACCTCCAGCGGCGACGACATTTCGCGCAGCACCTGCATGGAGGGCTTGGGCTTGCCGTACATGTCGTAGATGCCGTGCACGCGGCGGCGGTACTTGTTTTTCTCGCTGGTGCCGGGGTAGTGGGTGCGGTAGTCGGTCAGGTCGAAGTAGATAGCACCCTCAATGTAGGGCTTGCTCTCGTAGATGGCCATGTGGTATACCAGATCCTGGATGCGCCGCTCGTCGCCGCCCCGGAAGTTGGGCTCTACCAAGCCGAACTCCGATATAAACAGCGGCTTATCGGGATAGGAAAGGTGCACGCTGTCGAGGTAGCTGTGAATCTGGCCCACGGGAATGGCCCACCAGCTGCCACCGTACTCGTTCATCATCAGGTAGTCGCCCAGGCTGCCGGCGTCGGGCGTGAAGTTGGGCTTGTTGTAGAAGCCCTGCGTGAGCGTGTTGCTCACGTAGGCCACGTGGCGCGACGGGTCCAGCTCCCGCGCCCGCGCCACCAGGTCCGTAATCATTTGCTTCATGTGGGCGTTGCGGCCGCGCAGCTCGTTGCCCGCGCCCCAGGAAAAGATGCTGGGGTAGTTGTACATGTTGCGCACCATCGTTTCCAGCTGCCGCATGGCAATGGTGCGGATAGTATCGTTGGAGGGCGTTTCTGGGCCCCAGAGCGGCACTTCCTGCTGCACCAGAATGCCGTTGCGGTCGCAAAAATCATAGAACACGTCGGACTGCTGGAAGTGCTGGCGGGTGAAGATGGCGTTCACGTCCTTCATCAGCTTGCCCTGCCGCCGGATTTCCGCTGCTGGCTCGGCAAAGCCGTAGTCGGGGTTCGAGCCGGCGGTCCATTCCACGCCCATCAGCTTCATGCGCTCGCCGTTGAGGTAGGTTTTGCCGCCCTCAAACTTCACCTCCCGGAAGCCGGTATTGGCGCTGATTTTATCCACGGCTTTGCGGCCGCTCAGCACCGCCACGTCGATGCGGTAGAGGTTGGGAAAGTCGAAGTGCCAGGGCTTCACCTGGGGTAGGGAATAGGAAAGCACCGCCTCGCCTTTTTTCCAGATGGCCTTGCCGGTCTTCTTCAGAATGACTTTTTTGGTGGCTTGGTTTTCCTCCGTGATGGTGACGGCAAAGCTCAGGTTGCGGGCGGCGGCTTCCGCCAGGCCCAGGCGCACTTCCAGCGTGCCGGAGCCGGTGCGCACGTCCAGCTTGGGCGCGGCGTGCAGGTAGCGCACGGCCGGCCGGCCGGTCACAATCAGGGCCACGGGGCGGATGATGCCGCCGTCGTTGGGCCAGTCAAAGGAGCTGCCGTAGGGTACTTTGTTGCGGCCGTAGTCGTTGTTTACGGCCACAGTGAGCGTGTTCTGCTGCCCTGCTTTCAGCTTGCCGGTCAGGTCGACGTAGAACTTGTCGAAGCCGTCGCCGATGTTCTCGCCCACCTGCTCGCCATTGAGGTAAACGTAGGCCGTGTGGTTCACGGCCCCGAATTCGAGCACTACGCTCTTGCTTTTCCAGCTGGCGGGCGCGGCCAGGTTTTTCTGGTACCAGCCCCAGCCGTAGTGGCGCTGGTTGTTGGGCTCCACGTTCCAGGTGTGGGGCAGCTGCACGGCGCGGGCCTGGGCCAGCGGGCGGGCGTACCACTGGCCCTGCCGGCCCTCGGCCTTTTTATCCACGGCAAACTGCCAGCCGCTGTTGAGCGCTATGGTGTCGCGCTGGGCAAAGGCCGGGGCCGCGCACAGGGCGATGAGCAGAAGAAGAAGAAGAAGAAGGATTTTACTTGGTTGCATGAATGGTTGGTTAGGTGTCTGTTTATTAATTCGTTATAGCAAACCTGTTCAGGCAATAGCCGGAAAATAGGCAGGTTGTCATGCGGCGCTTGTCGCCGCATGACGTTCTTTTTTACTTTTTGAATACCGTTGTCCCTACTTCACGATGATTTCGTCGGCAAAAATCCAGGGGGCTTTGCCTTCGCCGGGGTGGCCTTTGGGGTTGGCGCCCAGGTTTTTGGCCGTCACGCGCACGTAGCGCGCCTGCTGGGTAGGGAAGGAAGCCGTAAAGTCGCGGATGGTAGCATCCTTCTCGTCCACCGACACCTGGTTCTGCACCGTGCCTACCTCCTTGAAGTTCGTCCCGTCCGTGGACACCTCAAACTTCACTTGCCGGGGCATAAAAATCCAGTCGCGGTAGTTTTGCAGGCAGCCCAGCGTGAGGTTGCTCACCGCCTGCGGCGCGCCCAGATCCACGGTGGCTACCAGGTCGTTGCCGCTGAGGCCGTGCCAGTGCTTGCCCACCGCCGTGGTGCCGCGCACACCGTCGGTGAGCGAGTTGGGGCCTTCGGCCTGATAGTACTTGCTGATGGGGTTGCGGTAGGTGACGTTGCGGCCGATGGCCTTGTGCACGGCAAACGACTGCGCGGCCGGCACCACGCCCTTTACCTGGCCGTTGACGACCGTCACGGCCTTCAGCGTGACCGACGACGTGATGGGAACTGGGCCCCTGTACGCCGTGCTTTGCCCGGTTGGCTCGCTGCCGTCGAGGGTGTAGTAGATGGGCGCGCCCACCACTTCCGCCGAGAGAGCCACCGCCAGGGCCCCGTTTTGCGCTATGGGCTGGATGGCCACCGTGAAGTTGCCGGGGCTGTAATTAAGGCCGCGCTGCCCGAAGCCCTTGTAGTGGTAGGGCAGGCGGGCGCTGAAGCCCTCCCAGCTCCGCTTCTCCTTGGGCGACCACACCACCTCGGCCAGCGCCAGCATGCGGGGCAGCACCATGTACTCCACCTGGTTGACGGTGGTGATGTACTCGGTCCAGAGGTTGGCCTGCGCCCCCAGCACATGCTGGGCCTGCGCGGCCGTGAGCTCCTTGGGCACGGGCTCGTAGTCGTACACGTTTTTGAGGGTGTTGAAGCCGCCGATGGCCAGCGGCTCGCCCGCCGGCCCGGCCTGGTACTGGTCAAAATAGACGGGCTTGCCCGGGGTCATCACCACGTCGTGGCCCTGCCGGGCCGCCTCGATGCCGCCGCTCTCGCCGCGCCAGCTCATCACGGTGGCCTCGGGGGCCAGGCCACCCTCCAGAATCTCATCCCAGCCGATGATGCGGCGGCCCTTGCTCACCACGTACTTCTCGATGCGCTTGATGAAGTAGCTCTGCAGCTCGTCCTCGTCCTTGAGGCCCTCGCGCTTCATCAGGGCCTGGCAGCGGGCGCACTTCTTCCAGCTGGATTTGTCCACCTCGTCGCCGCCGATGTGGATGTACTTGCCCGGAAACAGGGCCATCGTTTCGTCCAGCACGTTCTCCAGAAAAGTGTAAACCGCCTCGTTGCCGGGGCAGTAGTTGGATGAGATGCCGGTGTAGTTGCCGCCGGTCAGCGGCAGCTGGGGCTTCTGCTCGCAGCTCAGCTCGGGGTAGGCGGCAATGGCCGAGGCCACGTGGCCGGGCATCTCTATCTCGGGTACCACCGTCACGTTGCGCGCGGCGGCATACGCCACAATTTCCCGTACCTGCTGCTGGGTGTAGTAGCCGCCGTAGGTGGGCGCCTGGCCGGGCTGGGCCTGGGGCCGCTGGTCCCAGGCTTTGTCGTTCTGGTCCACGCGCCAGGCGCCCACCTCCGTCAGCTTGGGGTACTGCTTGATTTGCAAGCGCCAGCCCGTGTCGTCAATCAGGTGCCAGTGAAAGCGGTTCATCTTGTAGCTGGCCAGCAGGTCGATGTACTCCTTCACGGCGGCGGGCGGGAAGAAATGGCGGCTCACGTCGAGGTGCATGCCGCGCCAGGCAAAGCGCGGGTAGTCCGTCACCTGCATGCTGGGCACCAGCAGGGCGGCGTTGGTGCGCACCTGGGGCAGGGTTTGCAGCAGCGACTGCATGCCGTAGAGGATGCCCGCCTTGGTGTTGGCGCTGATGCGGATGCCCTGCGGCGACACGGCCAGCTTATAGCCTTCCTCCCCCACGCCGGGCACGTTTTCGAGGCTGAGGCGAATGGCGTTGCTGGCCTTGCCCTTGCGGGGCAGCTCGTAGCCGGAAATGCGCTGGATGCAGCCGGCCAGGAAGTCGGCGGCCGGCGCCAGCTCCCGGCGCGCGTTGTCGAGCCGCACGGTGGTGCCGCCGTCGATGGTGAAGCCCCCCTGCCCCAGCTGCAGCTGCACGGGCTCCGGAACAATGCTGACTACGGGTTGCTGCTGGGCCAGTGCCAGCGACGGGGCTAGCAGAAGGAGGTAGAGGAGCGTTGAATTTTTCATGCTGTTGTACTGGTAATCAATTGATTTTTAATATTTTTGACACTTTTCCACGTCATCGTGCCGCGGCTTGGCAGGCGCCGGATGAAGCACGACGTTCTGCTTTTGCGCCCGGCCCTCAGTTCGTGGGGCCCTTGTACAGGCCCAGCTCCGAGAGGGTAGGGTTGAGCCGCGAGGAGAGAATGCGCAGCCGCACTTTGGAGGCCGTGACGGGCGCAAAGCGCAGCAGCCGCTTGTAGCCCACGGTGGTGCCCTCAGCCACCGGCTGCCACTGCCCCTGCTGCTGCACTTCCAACGCGAACCGCTCGATGCGCTGCCCCACGGCGATGTTTTCCTGTAGCAACAGCACGTCAAACGTCCGGCTTTCGGGCAGCGTCAGTTCCAGCACGGCCGCGGTATCGCGGCCGCTGGTGGTCCAGTAGGTGTTATACTTGCCGTCGAGCAGGGCCTGGGGGCGGCGGCCGGGCGCCTGCACGCGGGCGCCGGCGGCCAGGTTTTGGGTGAAGGTTTCGTCGCGGAGCTTCTTCCAGCCCTGCAGGGCCCGCACGTCGCTATCGTGAATAAGCCCGCGGGTGTCGGGCGGGATGTTGAGCAGCAGCACACCGTTGCGGCCCACGGAGTTGTAGTAGATATCCAGCAGCTTTTCCGGCGACTTCACCTGGTCGTTTTCGGCGGGGTGGTAAAACCAGCCGGGACGGATGGACACGTCCGTTTCGGCCGGATACCACGCCAGGCCCTTGGCGTTGCGAAGCTGCTCGCGGCCGCCCAGCACGGCGCCGCGCATGTCGCCCTGGGGCTTGAAGGCCACTGCCTGCTGCGACCCGGCCGCCACGGTGGCCTGGTCGAGGTTGTCGGCGGGCACCACGCTCCACTCAGTTTCGCGGCCGTAGCCCGTTTCGGTGCCTACCCAGCGCACGTCGGGGCCCATCACGGCAATGGTGGCCTGGGGCTGCAGTTTGCGGATGTGGGCGTACCAGCGCGCGAAGTCGTACTCCTGCTTTTTGCCGTTGGGCCCCTCGCCGTTGGCCCCGTCAAACCACACCTCGTCTACCTGCCCGTAGTTGGTGAGCAGCTCCGTGAGCTGGTTGATGAAGAAGTCGTTGTAGGCCGGGGTGCCGTACAGCGGCGAGTTCATATCCCAGGGCGAAAGGTAGATGCCAAACCCTACCCCCTCGGCGCGGCAGGCGTCGGCCACCTCCCGCACCACGTCGCCATGGCCGTTTTTCCAGGGGCTGTTTTTCACCGAGTGCTCGGTGTCCTTGCTGGGCCACAGGCAGAAGCCGTCGTGGTGCTTGGCCGTGAGAATCACCTGCTTGATGCCGGCCTCCTTGGCCACGCGCACCCACTGGCGGGCATCGAGCTGGGTGGGGTTGAAGATCTGCGAGCTTTCCTTGCCTGTGCCCCACTCGCGGTTGGTGAAGGTGTTGACGCCGAAGTGAAAGAAGGCCGTCAGCTCCAGCTGCTGCCAGCGCAGCTGCCGGGGGGCAGGCACCACGCGGGCCGCCTGCCGAATAATATCGGCCTCGGTGCTCTGCGGCGCAATAACGGCGTAGCTGCCGGCACTGGCCGCCGGGCGCTGGGCGCAGCCGGTGGCCAGCAGCAGGCCCGCCGCAAGCGCCGCCAAAAAAGCCGTAGAGACGCATCCTTGCGTCTTGTCGCTGCACGACTCGTTGAACGACGCGGTAGGCGCCGATTGGGGGTTTCTGTCAACGGTGAGACGCAAGGATGCGTCGCTACGGGGCGGTGAATGGGAGGGTCGGATCATGTGTATGGGTCTTTTGCGTTTTTAAGGGGGTAGGGCGGGCGAGGCGGGGAGCCCTACCCTGTTGCTGGTTTGCCTGGTGGCCTACCTGCCGGCCACCTCATCGGGGTAGGGCACGGGCTGGCCGGTGCTTTTGTAGAGGGGCAGCTGGGCATCCCAGGCTTTCAGCTTGCGGGTAAGCTCCTGGGCCAGCTGCCGGGTTTTCTTCGGGTTCGTGGCGACCAGGTTGTGCTGCTCGCCGAGGTCGTTTTTCAGATTATACAGCTCCAGGCGGCCCGGCTTGGCGAAGTACAGCAGCTTCCAGTCGCCCTGCCGGATGGCGCTCACGTAGCTGGTGATGCCGGCCGGGCCGGGGTACCACTTGTTGGGGTAGTGCCAGATCAGCGCCCGCTGGTTGTCGCGCTTGCCGGGGTGCCGCAGGTAGGGCACGAGGCTGCGGCCGTCCACCGGCTGCACGGTTTTGTAGTCCGCCACGCCCGCCATTTCCAGCAGGGTAGGGAAAAAATCCTCGATGATGAGGTACTGGCTGTTGACGGTGCCGGACCGGGTTACGCCGGGCCAGCGCACCAGCAGCGGCTCGCGCACGCCGCCCTCGTAGAGCGAGCCTTTGCCCGCCCGCAGGGGGTAGTTCTGCGTGTCGGGCGGACCGCTGCGCGGGTCTCGGGTCAGGCCCCCGTTGTCCGACATAAACACCACGATGGTGTTGTCGGTCAGCTTGCGCTCGTCCAGGTAGTCGAGCAGGCGGCCCAGGCTGGCGTCCATGCCTTCCACCAGGGCGGCGTAGGCGGCTTCGGGCCCGGCCAGGCCAGCTTGCAGGTACTTGTCGATGTAGCGCTTATCGGGGTCGAAGGGCAGGTGCACGGCGTAGTGGGCCAGGTAGAGGAAGAAGGGCTGGCGCCGGATCTGCGCCGTGTCCATCGCCTTGATGGCCTCCGTAGTCAGCGCGTCGGTCAGGAAGGTGCCGGTGTGCCAGTAGGGTTTCAGGCCCTGAACGGCCTTTTGCTCGTGGCGCAGGTTGCCGTATTCCTGCTCCGAGAGAAAGGAGGCGGGGTTACCGATGGCGCTACCCCCGATGTTCTTCTGAAAGCCCAGATTCAGAGGGTTGGCTCCCGGCGCGTCGTAGACGGAGAAGTGCGCCTTGCCCGACAGGATGGTGTAGTAGCCGGCCCGGCTGAGCAGCTCGGGCAGGGTGGTGGCGTGCACGCTGTAGGGCGCGCCGGGGGTAGGGCTCAGGCCGTTCATGTTCCACTGCGGGGGCTGCAGCTGGTCGTCGTCGAGGTGGTCGGTGCGCTGGTTTTTTACGCTGGTCCAGTTAGTGACGCGGTGGTGGGCGGCGTTCATGCCCGTCAGCAGGCTCACGCGCGTGGGCGTGCAGATGGAGGCCGCGTAGGCATTGGTGAACTTGACGCCCTGCCGCGCCAGCCGCGCCATATTGGGCGTATGAAACTTGCTGTTGGCAGGAGTCGGCTGCTCCCAAAAAGGCACCGAAGTATCCTGCCACCCCATATCATCCACCAGAAAGAAGATGATATTAGGCTGCTTCTGCTGCGCCCACGCCGGGGAGGTGGCAAAGAGTAGGAGGAGGAGGAAGATGGCTTTTTTCATGTGTTTCTGGTTGGGATGCGTGGTTCGTTCAGCCCCACCCCCGGCCCACCCTCGCTTGATGCGCGACTTCCTGCGGGGGAGGGGAGCCAGACGATGTACTAAGTAATAAGCTGGTAGTTTTCAGCTGCTAGCTGTTATCTTTCCACTTGACTAACAAGGATTTACATTCATGTTAATGTGCGCTTATTCCCAACTCACTACTTAACAGCTAACAGCCATCAGCTAACAGCTAAAAAGAAACCTACTGCCGGGTGGCTTCGTGGGTGCGGCTGCGGTAGTGGAGCGGGTGAAACCGGATGCCCTGCTGCTCCCAGCCACTGAAGTGGCCCTGGTTCAGGCGGTCGGTGAAGTTGTTGAAATTCTGCTTGTTGGGCGGGGTCCAGAGGGTTTCGGCGAAGGCGGGCAGGCGGGGCAGCAGCATGTATTCCAGGTGGCTCCGGGAGGAGATGAACTCGGTCCAGATGGCGAACTGCGCGCCCAGCACGTGCCGCTGCTCCGGGCCGCTGAGGGCGGCGGGCAGCGGGTTGTAGGCGTACACTTTTTCCAGGGTATTGATGGAGTACCTGCCCGCCAGCGGCTCGCCTTCGGGCCCGGCCTGGTAGCGGTTGAAGTAGAGCGGGTTGCTGGGCGACATCACCACATCGTGGCCCTGCCGGGCGGCGGCAATGCCGCCTTTCTCGCCGCGCCAGCTCATCACGGTGGCTTCCGGGGCCAGACCGCCTTCCAGAATCTCATCCCAGCCAATGATGCGGCGGCCCTTGCTGACCACGTATTTCTCGATGCGCTTGATGAAGTAGCTCTGCAGCTCGTCCTCGTCCCTGAGGCCTTCGCGCTGCATCAGGGCCTGGCAGCCGGCGCACTTTTTCCAGTCGTCTTTGTCTACCTCGTCGCCGCCGATGTGGAGGTACTGGCTCGGAAAAATGTCCATCACCTCGCTGAGCACGTCCTGCAAAAACACGAACACGCTGTCGTTGGCGGGACAGTAGTTGAGGTTGAAGCGGTCCTGCTGCATGCCGCCGCTCCACAGGGTAGCGTTGGGCACGGGCTGCGGGTGGGGCATGCAGGCCAGCCGGGGGTAGGCGGCCAAGGCCGCGCCGGAGTGGCCGGGCATCTCAATCTCGGGGACGACGGTGATGTTGCGCGCCTGGGCGTAGGCCACCACTTCCCGCGCCTGCGCCTGGGTGTAGTAGCCGCCGTAGGGGTAGGGCCGGCCCGTGAGCGGCGGCACGTAGGCCGAGTCGGGCTTGTAGAACACGCTGCCGGGGAGCTCCTGACGCCAGGCCCCTACCTTGGTCAGCCGGGGGTATTTTTTAATTTCCAGCCGCCAGCCCTCGTTGTCGGTCAGGTGCCAGTGGAAGGTGTTGATCTTGTAGAGGGCCAGCAAATCGAGGATTTCCTTGATGTCCTGGACGGTGTAGAAATGACGGCTCACGTCCAGCATCATGCCGCGCCAGGCAAAGCGCGGGGAATCAACGACTTCCATCGCCGGCACCGTCAGCGGGGCGTTGGTGCGCACGGGGGGTAGGGTTTGCCGCAGCGACTGCAGCCCGTAGAAAACGCCGGCCCGCGTGTTGCCTTTCACCACAATACCCGTAGGCGACACCCGCAGCTGGTAGCCCTCGTCGCCCAGGCCGGGCAGGCTGCCCAGGGCCAGCTCGATGGTGTAGGGCGTCTTTTTATTCAGCGGCAGGGTGTAGCCCGAAATATCCCGCACGTGGTCCGCCAGGTACTGCGCCAGCGCCGCCAGCTCCTTGTTGCCGCGCTTAAACTGAATGCTGGTGCGCTCGTCGAGCGTGAAGCTGCCCGGCTTCAGCTCCAAGCCAGCCGGCTGCGGAATAATGGGCGCCTGCTGCGCCTGTGCCCGGAAGCCAAGTCCGAGCAGGAGGTACAGAATCAGCAGACTACATTTATTTCTCATCAGTCATTCTTTATAACGGGCTGTTTTATAGCGATTTCGCGTGCCGTGCATCCCAGGGATGAAGCCCTGGGCTATGGAGCGGTTTCGTTCGCTGCATCCCAGGGCTGAAGTCCTGGGCTATGGAGCGGTTTCGTTCGCTGCGTCCCAGGGCTGAAGCCCTGGGCTACGGAGCGGTTTCGTCTTGTGCCCCGCTGATTAGCCCAGGGCTTCAGCCCTGGGACGCACGGCACGCGAAGCCGCTCCGTAGCCTGGGGTTTATCCCTGGGACGCACGGTTTTTACTGCGCTTTCTTCGCCTCCGCATCCGCGAGCGGGGCGAAGTAGATTCCCTTGCTCTCCCATACCTTCAGCAGCGGCAGCAGCGCCTTGCGGAACTGGTCGTAGTCCTTGCGGGCGGGGTTGGTCCAGCTTACCTCGGCGTAGGCGGCGATGCGCGGAAACACCTGGTAGTGCATCTCACCCCTGGTGGGCACCCACTCGCTCCACATCTGGCAGCCCGTGCCGATGATGTTGGCGTGGTACTCCTTGGCCAGCCCCTGCGGCACCGGGTCGAAGCCGTAGGCTTTTTGCAGCGGAATGGAGCTGTAGTCGTAGTCGAGGTAGGTCATGCCGTTGATTGAGTTGACCACCTGGTAGCCTTTGGAGGCGGCCTGGGTGATGAGCTTCACGTCGCCTTTCCAGAAATGCACCACCACGTTTTTGGCCAGCTCGGTTTCGGCGTTGGCGTCGGCTTTTTTCTCCTCGAAGTCGGGGTGGATGTTGATGCCCATAATCTCGTTCCAGCCCATCATGCGGCGGCCGTGCTGCTCAATGAACTGGGAAATGCCATTCGTGAACTGCACCTGCAGGTCGGCGTAGGTTTTGATGCCGTGCTCCTTCATGTAGGCATTCACCTGCGGCGACTTCTCCCAGGGCCCGTAGTCCACCTCGTCGCCCCCGATGTGGATGACCTTGGACGGGAACAGCGCAAACACCTCCAGCAGCACATCGCGCAAAAACTCCTGCACCTTGGGGCTGACCACGTTGTAGACGTCGAACGAGCGGCCGAACAGCACCGGCACCTCCACCTGCTCGTTTCGCGTGCCCAGCCAGGGGTAGGCGGCAAAGGCGGCGCTGGCGTGGCCCGGCATCTCTATCTCCGGCACGATGGTGATGTGGCGCTCGGCGGCGTAGGCTACCAGTTCCCGAACATCCTGCTGGGTGTAGAACCCGCCGTGCGGCTCGCCCGACTGCTTGGTGCTTTTCCATTTAGCGGGCCCTACCTGCGTGCTGCGGCGCGTGGCGCCTACCTCCGTCAGCTTGGGGTACTTCTTGATTTCGATGCGCCAGCCCTGGTCGTCTACCAGGTGCCAGTGGAAAGTGTTCATTTTCAGGCGGGCCATTTCGTCGAGCATCCGCTTCACCTCCTGCTTGCCTTTGAAGTGGCGGGCCTCATCCAGCATGAAGGCACGCCAGGCAAAGCGGGGCTGGTCTTCGATGGCCACGGCGGGCACAAAGGGGCTTTTGCCCGACGAGTCCACGGCCTGCAGCAGGCTCTGCACGCCGTAGTGCACGCCTGCGGCCGTGGCGGCCTGCACCGTTACCTGCTGGGGCGTCACGCTCAGCCGGTAGCCTTCGCTGCCCAGCGCGCCCGCCTGCTTGGGGCTCACCTCCAGGCTGATGCTGCCCTTCCTGGCCTTGCCGGCCGTGGTGGTCGGCCGCAGCGTATAGCGCTCCTGCAGAGCACGTTGCAGAAAGCCGGCTTCCCGCTCCGCCGCCGCGGCGTAGTAAATAGCCGGCGCGCTGCCGAGGTCGAACTGGCCCTTGCCCGCCACCAGGCGGTTGGGGCGCGGAATGATGTTAATTTCCTGCGCGCCCGCTTCCAGAACGGTCAGCAGAATCAGGCAGATAAGGGGGAGGAGCTTTTTCAAGAGAAGATGGTTTTAAACTATAATGAAGCTTACTTTTTAACAGGCTCAACCTGAAAAATGGTGAAGCTGGCAATGTCTGGCTCGGCCACCGACTCGTCTATTTGTAGCCTGAGCTTCGTGGCTACCACCGGCTCGTTGAGCAACTGGATGTACTTCTGCCCGATGGCGGTACCAGCAGCCACCGTTTGCCACTTGCCGCCGCCTACCTGCGCTTGTATGCTAAAGCGTCGTACGCGGTGGCCTTTTACAATGTCTTCCTGCAGCACGACCTGGTTTACCGGCTGCGCTTTGGGTAGGGCAATCTCCAGGCGTTTGCCTTTGCCTTTTGTCCTAGCCAGCGGATTGTTGAAGCGGCGTTTTATTTCCTCCCCAAACTCGCGCAGGCGCTTTACATCCGCGGCTGGCATCAGGCCGGCCGTGTCGGGCGTGAGGCCAAGCAGAAGCGTGGCGTTGCGGCCCACGGATTTATAGTACATGTCCACCAGGTCTGCGACCGGATAGATGTGCTTTTCGTCGCCGGGTTCCCAGAACCACTCGTGGCGGCCATTGTAGCCCCGCAAGGGTGCATCCGCCATGGCAGGCATCCAATACTGGCCCGTTGGGTCGCCGTGCTTGAGCAGTGCAAAGCCATCCTTCTGGAGGTTTTCGCCGGCCCCGGTGGAAACGTAAGGGAAGATGGCCCAGCACGGGTAGCCTACCGTGCCGCTCTCCGAGCCGCCCCAACGGGCTTCAGCCAGTTGGTCATTATGATAAAAGAGGCAGTTAGGCTGATATCTCTTAACAATGGGCAGCACGTCCGGCGCGCCTTTGTCGGGACTGCTGGCTCCGCCATCAAACCATATCTCGACTAACGGACCGTAACGGGTGCAGATTTCCTCCACCATGCCCTCCACCATTTTGTTGTAGTAGGCCTGACGACTCCTCTGCATCTGCCCGGTGCCGGCTACTTTAAAGTCGTGGACGCCGAAAAAAGAGTTCCAACGGATGCCCAGGTAGATACCCGGCTCCAGCCCGTGCTCCCGACAAGCATCCACAAACTCCCGCACAATATCGGCCTTCCCACTGCGCCATTTGAGTGCTTTCACCGAATAGGGATTCACCTCGGATGGCCAGAGAGCAAAGCCCGTTTCGTGGGTGGCCGTGAGGAGGGCAAACCGGGCGCCGGCCGCTTTGGCTGCCAGCACCCACTGCCTCCACATTCAGCCGGGTAGGATTGAATATGTTATAATCCGGCACGGGCGTGGTGCGGTTGCTCGGCTGATTGTAAGGCTGTCCATCGAACACGTGCAGGTCGTAGTGGAAGACTACCCCCAACTCCGCCTTTTGCCAAGCCAGCTGCTGACGGTTGGGCACGGGTATGCCCGGTTTCCCCTGCCCGAAAACAGCCGTACTCACCAGCGTAAGTGCCAGCGTCAGCCAGACAAGGTTTGAGTTTCTATATTTCGTCCGGACACTATTCATACCCTAGCTGGCGGGCTGGCGCACCAGCTCGTAGAGGCGCGCCGGCTGGCGGCCATCGGTGGAGAACGTCAGCGCCGACACGCTTTTCAGCTGTTCGGCCGGCAGCCGGATGTAGTCGTCGCTGCCGCGGTAGAGGGTCTGCTGCCGGCCGTTTTTGGTGCCGCTGATGGTGAGGGTGCCGCCGTTGGTTTTTGCCAGTACCGCCAGGTCCGCGCCCTTCAGCTCCGGCGGCAGCGTGACGGCCACCGGCTGCTGCTGAGTAAGCGGCTGGTAGGTGCGGATGCTGCCATCGTGGGCAAACACGGCCTGGTCGCTGCCGGTGGCGGGCTGCACCGCCAGCCGGAATTCCTTGAGGGAGAAGTTCTGCCGCTTAGCGGACGTGTTGCGCAGGCGCACGTAGCGGAGGGTAGGGTCGTTCAGGGGCACGCTGCCTTTGCCGCCCTGCTGGGTAGGCGTCAGCTGCACCCACTGCCGGCCATCCCGCGAAGCCTCGAACGTGCCCCAGGTGGGTAGGCTGTTGCTGCCCAGGCTGAAGTGCAGCCCGGTGGCCTGCAGGGCGGCGGCGGGCCGGAAGCCGATGTACTCGCCGCTGTCGAGGTAGGCCACCTCCAGCAGGGGCGAGTAGGCCAGGCCGGCGTTGCTGTAGAGCAGCGGCTGGCTGCCCAGCTTCTGGCTCTGGCTGTAGGCGGCGCTGGCCTCTTTCCCTACCCCCGCCGGGGTAGGGCTGCTGCCCAGCAGGTAGCTACCCGACTGCGCGAAGATTCCTTCAATAAAAGGCATGAGCACCAGGGAGCCCGTTTTGACGCCCGGCTGGTAGGGGTTCTGGTTGAGCGTCGCGTTCACGGTGGCCATGCTGTCGAGCACGGTTTCCAGGGGGAGGTAGGCGGCCCAGGTGGCGGCCGGCTGGTGGGCGGTGTGGTGCTCGGCCACGGTCAGGGCGTGCTGGCCGGCGCGGCCCAGCAGCGCAAACTGCAGCAGCCACGGCGCCAGCTGCTCCGTCAGCCGGGCGTTCTGGCCGTTGCTTCTGATGGCGGCAGGAGCCTTCGCTATCCGCCCAAACTCCTCCCCGATGCGCTTGCCCGCCTCGGTGGCGTACTGCCCCTTCTGGTAGGCTTCCTGAAACGTGCGCAGGTAGGGCGCCAGCGCCGCCGACTCGTCGCGGCGGTAGCGGTGGCCGTTGGGGCCGGGGTCGCTGTTGTGGGCACTGAACGTCCGGAAGGCCTCGGCAGCGCCGGGCAGCACGTACTCACTGGCAGCCTCCCAGGCCCGCTGCGGGTCGTAGGCCTGCATGTTCCAGCTGTAGAGCGCCACGCCGAAGATGGCCGGCTTCGAGGCTTCCGCCTTGTCCATGGGGTTGGTCACGAAGCCCGACATATCCGCCGCCGCCTGCGTATCGAGGCCGTAGGAGGGGCCCATCAAGAGGTGGTTGCGCACGTAGTCGCTCACCGGGAAGTTCCACCACACAAAGGCCGGGCGCTGAATGCGCTTGTTGACCCATTCCAGCCCTTCCCGGGTGATGTCGTCCACTACTTTGTTGCCGGTCCACATCACCCGGATGGCCGGGTCAAGGTGCTGGCCCAGGATGTCGAGGTAAGTGCCGGGCGTTTTGTTGGCCCAGCTCTTGTTGTACTCGGTGGGGCACATGATGAGCGGGGCCACGTCCTTTTTGGCATTGATGAACTGGCGCTGCAAAAAGTTGAGCACGTTGGCCTGCATCCGGGCATCGGTACCCGCGCCGGAAATGTCGTCGAAGAACACGGCAAAGGCGCGCACGCCCAGGTCGTACATCATCCCAAACTTGGCCCGAATGGCGCTGCTGTCGGCCTGGTTCCACTGAATATCCTTGCCGGGGTGGATGGCCCACACGAAATCCACCTTGTTGCGGCGGGCCTCCTGCACCAGCTCCCGCAGGTGTTCGGCCTCCGCCGCAGGGTAGGGCTTGCGCCAGTTGGGCGAGGAGTGGTAGGGGTCGTCCTTGGGGCCGTAGATGTACGTGTTCAGCTTCAGCCGGCCGTAGAAGCGCAGCTGCTCCAGGCGGTCTTGGTGGCTCCAGGGCTCCCCGTAGAAGCCTTCCACCGTGCCGCGGTACGCCACGTCGGGGTAGTCGGTGATGGTGCCTTCGGGCAGGGTCACGCGGCCGGCCGCATCCTTCTGGGCCAGCTGCCGCAGCGTCTGCGCGGCGTAAAACACGGCGCGGTCGTCGTAGGCTTCGATGGTGATGCGGGCCGGCGTGAGGCGGAGCGTGTAGGCGCCCGAGCGCTGCTGGCGGGCATCCCCGCCTTTCAGCCGCACCACCTGCAGCCGCGGCCCTTTCTGGCCGGCCTGCGGCGGGGCCAACTCCTGCAGCAGCTGCCGGGTAGGGGCTTCGCCCTGAGGCAACCCTTTGATTTGCAGGGCACCCGCCACGGGAAAGCGCTTCGGCCCTACCTCGCTTTGGTGGGGGGTAGGGTACATGGCCTGCGCCCAGGCGCCGGGGCCGGCTAACAGGAAAAGCACGACGGCCAGGTAGCGGATCGTTTCTTTCGACATTATCAATAGGGTTAACGCAAGGCGTTGGGTAGGTTGTGGGGGCCGGGGTACTGGCTACCGGGCGGCGGTTTTCGCCGTCATCAGCTGCCGGGCTTCGTCATCTTCGTATTTGTCAATCAGGCTGCTGAGCTGCTTTTTCAGGTCAGTCGTTATCTTCTCGTAGCCTTTCTGGCCGTAGAGGTTGCGCATTTCCTGCGGGTCCTTTTGCAGGTCGTACAGCTCCCAGTCGTTCACGCGCTTGTAGAAGCGGATGAGCTTGTAGCGCCGGGTGCGGACGCCAAACTGCGGCGACACGGCGTGCTCGCCGTTTTCGTAGTAGTGGTAGTACATGGCGTCGCGGCCCTTGGCCTTGGCGCCCGTTAGCAGCGGCAGCATTGACTCGCCCTGCATGTCTGGAGGCACGGGCAGGCCGGCGGCCTGGAGCATGGTAGGGGCGATGTCGAGGTTCAGCACGAAGGCATCGGACACGGTGCCGGGCCGTACCACGCCGGGGTAGCGCATCACCATGGGCGTGCGGAACGACTCCTCGTACATCCAGCGCTTGTCAAACCAGCCGTGCTCGCCCAGGTAAAAGCCCTGGTCGGAGAGGTAAATCACGATGGTGTTGTCTTTCAGCTGGTGGTTGTCGAGGTAGGAAAGCGTGCGGCCGATGTTGCGGTCCAGGGAGGCGGCCGTGCTCAGGTAGTCGCGCATGTAGCGCTGAAACTTCCACTCGGCCAGCGCCTTACCGGTGAGCTTGCGGGCATCCAGGTCCTTTTTGATGGGCTCGTAATAAGCCCGGAACCTGGCCTGCTGGGCGGCGTTCATGCGCTTCACGGCGCCCTCGCGCACGCTGTCGTAGCTGGCAAACATCTTCAGGTCGTAGCCCATCTGCATGTCTTTGGCGATGGACATTTCCTGCTGCTGGGCGGCCTTGCGCCCGGCGTAGGTGTCGTAGAAGGTGGGCGGAATGGGAAAGGTCTTGCCGTCGAAGCGGCCGTAGTCCTGCTCATCCGGCAGCCACACGCGGTGGGTGGCCTTGTGCCCAATCACTAGGCAGAAGGGCTTGTCTTTGTCGCGCTGGTCGAGCCAGCTCTCGGCCAGATCCTCGGTCACGGTGCTCACGTAGCCCTCGATGCGCTTGGTACTGCCGTCCATCATCAGGAAGTCGGGGTTGTAGTACTCGCCCTGCCCCGGCAGCACCTGCCAGTGGTCGAAGCCCTCCAGCTTGTGGCCCAGGTGGTACTTGCCAATCCAGGCGGTCTGGTAGCCGCCCTTGCGCAGCTCCTTGGCAAAGGAGTTCTGGCGGGGGTCGAAGCTGGAGGTTTCGTTGTCTTTGTAGCCGTTTTTGTTGCTGTACTTCCCCGTCAGAATTACGGCCCGGCTGGGGCCGCAGATGGAGTTGGTGACGTAGGCCTTATCAAACCGCACACCTTCTTTAGCAATGCGGTCGATGGCGGGCGTCGGCATCAGTCCCTGCCCGTAGGCGCTGATGGCTTGGTAGGCGTGGTCGTCGGAGACGATGATGATGATGTTGGGCTTTTTCGGGGCCGGCTGCTGGGCTACCGCCAGGTAGGGGCCACACAGCAGGGTGATAAATACAAGCAGGTGTTTCATAGGGTAGGGTTTTCTAAGAATAAACAGAGACCACAGGTTGCGCGGCAAAAAGCGGATCAGCAGCGCCGGCTGGCTACTTTTGCTCTTTATTTTTGGTAATTCGTTGTAGCTCAGCCGCCATCTGCTGCACCCTGTCGGGGTGCTGGGTGGCCAGATTATTTCGCTCCCCGATATCTTCCCGCAGGTGATAGAGCTGGGGCTCGGGCGCGTTGCCGGTTTCAATGCCGGTCAGCGGGTTGTAGGCCGCCAGCTGGCTGGGCTTGATGTACTTCCAACCGTCCTGCACCAGCGCCAGGGTAGCGCCCTGCTCCACCAGTTGCCGGCGGCCTTTAGTGGATTTGCCCAGCAGCACGGGCAGCATATTCTGGCTATCGGGCGCGTCGCCGGGCGGGAGGGGTAGGCGCAGCAGCGCGGCAAAGGAGGCCAGCAGATCCAGCTGGCACACCAGCGCCTCCGATACGCCGGGCTTCACCTGGCGAGGCCAGCGCAGCATAAACGGCACGCGCGTGCCGCCCTCAAAGGCGCTGTACTTGCCCCCGCGCAACGGGCCGGCGGGCAGGTGGCCGTTCTGCCGGGTCACGGCCTCGTCCTGGTAGCCGTCGTCCAGCACCGGGCCGTTGTCGCTGCTGAAGATGAGGATGGTATTGTCGGCCAGCCCCGCTTCCTCCAGCTGCTGCATGATCTGGCCTACCGTCCAGTCGAGCTGCAGGATGGCGTCGCCGCGGTAGCCCAGCGCGCTCTGGCCCTTAAACATAGTAGCCGGCATACGCGGCACGTGCGGCTCGGTGAGGGAGAAGTACAGAAAGAAGGGCTGGCGCTGGTGGCTGGCAATGAAGTCTTTAGCTTTGGCGAGGAAGGTGGTCGAGATTTCCTCGTCCACCCAGCGGGCCTTGTGGCCGCCCTGCATGTAGCCGATGCGGCCAATGCCGTTCACAATCGTGTTGTCGTGCCCGTGCCGGGGCGAGGCCTGCATCTTCAGCAGCTCCGGGTTTTCGCGGCCGGTGGGGTCGTTGCCTACCTTGCGCTGGTAGTCCACGGCAATGGGGTCGGCCGGCTCCAGGGCCAGCACGCGGCCGTTTTCCATAAACACGGTCGGCACGCGGTCGGCCGTGGCCGGAAAGATAAAGCTGTAGTCGAAGCCTACCTCGTTGGGTCCCGGCGACACGGCCTGGTTCCATTTCTTGTTCACCGCCGTACCCAGGCCCAGGTGCCACTTCCCCACAATGGCCGTGGCGTAGCCGGCTCGCTGAAACAGCTTCGGCAGGGTGGTTTTGTCGGTGGGCACAATTAGGGCCGCGTCGCCGGGCAGGATGCCCGTGCCGGACTGGCGCCAGGGGTATGCGCCCGTCATCAGGGCGTAGCGCGAGGGGGTGCAGGTGGCCGAGGTGGCGTGCGCATCGGTGAAGCGCAGGCCCTGGCTGGCCAGCCGGTCGAGGGCGGGCGTGCGGATTTGGGTGGCCCCGTAGCAGCTCACATCTCCGTAGCCCAGGTCGTCGGCGTAGATGTAGATGACGTTGGGCCGCGGCCGGGCCGCCGCCCCGGCGCCCCAGAGCAGCAGCGGCAGCAACACCACGAGCACATTTCCACTTGATTTTCTCAGCATATCGTTCGCTTTTTACTACCCTACCCCTACCCCTACCCCTACCCCCTACCCCCTACAAGGAGGCGCGGCGCTGGTCCTTTTGCTGGTACACGCGCACCCAGTCCACCACCATCTGCACGGGCAGGTCCTCCTCCTTGATTTTCCCTGCCCAGCTGCCGCCCAAAGCCTGGTCCAGGATGATGAAAAAGTCCTCATCAAACGGCCACTGGCTGGGGTCTACGCCCGTCACTTTGGGGTAGGTGAAGGTCTTGCGGCCGTTCACGAAGAAGTCCAGTCGGTCGGGGTACCATTCCACCCCGTACACGTTGTACTCGCCTACCTCAAAGGGGGCGGTGGAAAAGTACAGGGGGTTGTTCTTTTGGTTCAGACGGTCGATGTAGCCGCTGTGCAGGGTCTGGTAGAAGACGGAGTCGTAGTTGAGCTGCTCCATGATGTCGATTTCGCCGCTGTAGGGCCAGCCGCCGTATTTGGCCGCTTGCGGCATCATCCAGATGGCCGGCCACGAGCCCTTGCCTTTGTCTAGCTTGGCCCGCACCTCTACCCTACCGTACTTGAAGGCAAACTTGTCTTTGGTCTGAATACAGGCCGTTTTGTACTTGACGGTGTCCGTCGGGTCGCGGTTCACGATGCCGCGCATATAAAGCTGGCCGCCCTGCACGAAGGTAGTAGCCAGCGTATCGGCGCAGTAGCAGGCCCAGTCGGCCTTCTTGCGCGGGGCGAAGCCCCACTTGGCCGGGTCGGGGGCGCCGTCCTTTTCAAACTCATCGGCCCAGATCAGCTTCCAGTCCGATGCCTTGCCTTGGAGCGCCAGCTCCTTGTGGGCGCAGCCGCCCAGCAGCGTTGTACCGGCTGCCAGCAGCAGCAGCGCAGCGCCCTGCCGCATACGCAGCCTTACATGATGTACACCCAGGTTTTTCTCTATCATTTCAACGATGGTTTAAAACCCTACAGGGCCTAAAAATCTGCCGCCGCCCTTCACCGCATACAGAGGTAAAAAGAGCGGCGGCAGAGAAAGTATAGCAAGGGTAGGGCGACGCTATTCGCGGGCGCCCACGTTGGCCTCCAGCGGCCAGCCCGGGTTCTGGTATATCACCGAGCTGTTCGCGTCGCTGTTGGACGACGTGATCAGGAAGTGCTGAACGGCAATCGGGTCGAGGTAGTGGGCGTAGGCCCAGCGGTAGCCGTCGCGCACCAGGTTGGTGTTGGCCAGAACGATGCGGTAGGGCCGCAGGTAGAGGCTTTCCGACTTCTTCGACACGTTGGCCGTTTTGCCGGGCGTGCCGGCCTCAATCAGCTGCGTGGCGCCCTTGCTGTCGGTATACCAAGCCTGCATGGGGCCCCAGAGCTTGAATCCCTCAATGATGTAAGGCGTAGCTTTGAGCTGATCCAGGGCCCTCCAGCGCTTCAGGTCGGTATAGCGCATGCCCTCGGCAATGAACTCGTCGCGGCGCTCCCGGCGGATGTTGTAGAGGGTAGGGTCCATGAGCAGACGACCGGCCGAGTAGGCGGCAAAGTCGTTTTTCGCTTCCTGCTCCATGTTGGTGGCTGCCACCGTCACCTTGTAGTCGGTGTTTACGCCGGCCCGCTGGCGCAGGGCGCGCCAGTACTTATCGGCCGTGGCGTTGATGGTTTTCTCCTTCAGGTACGACGCTTCAATGTAGTTCAGGTAGGCCTCGGCCCCCCGGAACACAATGCTGCCCGTGGAGCCCATGCTGCCCACCGTTTGCGCAAACAGGTACGACACCCCCTTCTTCACGCTGTAGCCCGTCACGTCGCGGGTTTCCTGCAGCCCGGTAACGTCGGGGTAGGCAATCAGGACAGGCGAGCCGTCGGCGTTGGTGCGGTCGGTGAGGCGTACTTCGCCGGGCGCTTTCATAAACAGCTGCAGGCGGTTGTCGCGGTCCGTCTTCACGTCCTTGATGAAGTCGTCGCCCTTGTAGCCGGAAGCATTGGCATAAATAGGCAAACCATTCTTCATCAGGAAGTTATCTACCAATCCCCGGGTGTAGCCGGTGTTGCCACCGTTCTGGTTGAGGTAGTGGTTCACGTTGTTGTTGATGCCCAGGGTAGGGTCGTACTGACGCCACATGATCACCTCTGAGTACTTCTCCATGTTCGGATCCGAGAACATAGTGAAGTAGGGGTTAGAGGAGGAGTTGTAGCCGTTGTCCTGCACATTATTTACCAGCGGCACGGCATCGGCTACTAGCTTCGCCGATTCCATCGCCTGGGTCAGGAAGTAGTCGATTTCGCTGTCCAGGTTGATGGTGAAGTTCTCCACCTTGCCCGCACCGGGCCAGCCCGAGCCGCCGGGCACCTGCGCCGTACCACGGTGGTAGGTGAGCCAGGAGGCCTCGTGCAGCGCCACGCGCGACTTCAACAACAGGGCGGCGTTTTTGCTGACGCGGTTTTTGCCGCCGGGAGGCGCCGTTTGCAGCAGCATAATGGCCGAGTCCAGATCGGAGATGATAAAGCGCGCTACCTCGTTGCGCGGGCGGCGCTTCGAGGCGGCCGTCAGCTCCGCGGCCTTGTCGGGCAGGGTGCGGCGGATGATGGGGAAGTCGCCCAGGGCCTGCACCTTGTTGAAGTACTCGTAGGCCCGCAGGAAGTAGCCCTCGCCCACGTAATGGGTGACGTTGGTGGCCGTACCCGTGATTTTACCACTTTTCCAGCGTGGCACTACCGTTTCCAGGTAGTAGTTCATCTGCCGGATGTTGCCGAAATCCCAGCTGCCCCCCGACTGCGGCACGCGCCACTCGCCCGGCACCCAGCGCGTTGCGTAGGTGCTGGCGGCTTGGTTGTCGGTGTGGTTGTCGTTGCCGAACGTGCCCACGTTGAAGCCGCTGTGGGTCGGAAACATGCCGTAGCGCGCTACGGTGAAGGCGGCCAGGTCGGCCTCGCCGGTGAAGTAGTTGGAGGGCGTCACGCTGGAGAGCGGCTCGCGGTCCAGAAACTCGTTGCAGCCGGCCAGCCCCCATACGGCCAGCAGCGCTACCGCGCCGGCCTTTTTGGTGTGCATTATTTTTTTCATGCTGGTTGTCGTGTTAGAAGGTGATGCTCAGACCACCGGAGTATACCTGCGAGAAGGGGTAGGTTTTGCCGTCGTTCCAGCCATTCAGGCCCACGCTTTCCGGATCGAAGATCTTGGTGAGCTTGGAGAAGGTGAGCAGGTTTTCGCCCGACAGGTACACGCGAATGCGCGACACCCCGGCTTTGGCCACAAACGGGTTGGAGAGCGAGTAGCCGATCTGCAGGTTTTTCAGGCGCATGTAGGCCGCGCTCTGAACGTAGCGGGTCTGGGTTTGCTGGTTCTTGCCCGTGTTGAAGTAGGGCTTGGGCAGGTAGCTGTCCAGGTTCACCCCGGCCACGCCGGCCTGCACCATGGGCGAGGTCTCGTCGCGGAAGAAGTCCATGTGCTCCTGGAAGCCCGCCGACTGCCACATGCCGCCGCTAGCCCCCCAGAAGTAGGGGCCGCTGGGCATGTAGTCGCGCTTGCCTACCCCCTGCAAAAACAGGCGGGCGTCGAAGCCCTTCCAGCTGGCGGTCAAATCCAGGCTGTAGCGGTAGCGGGGCGTGCTGTTGCCCAGGATGGTCCGGTCGCCGGTATTGCCCAGGATGCTGGAGCCGGCGTCTACTTTGCCGTCCCCGTTCAGGTCGGCGTACATAATATCACCGGCGCCCCACTTGCTGCCCAGCGCGTTTTGGTTGACGGTAGCCAGGTGGGCGTTCATTTCTTCCTGCGTTTTGGCAATGCCTAGCGTAGTGTAGCCCCATATTTCGCCCACCATCTGCCCCTCGTACCAGGTATTGATGTTGCCGGTAGGGTTGGGGTAGCGGGTAACGCGCTGCTTAACGTCGGACAGCACGGCGCGCGCGCCATACTGAAACTCGCCAATGCGGTCCTGCCAGCCAGCCTCCAGCTCGAAGCCGTAGGACTCCAGGTCGGCGTTGTTGATCTGCGGCACGGACGTACCCAAAATCGCCGGCAGCTCCGGCGCCGGCCCTACCATGTCAAAGGTTTTGCGCTTGAAGTAGTCGAAGTTCAGGGTGAACCGGTTCCGCATCAGGGCCATGTCCAGGCCGGCGTTCCAGCTGGATACCCGCTCCCAGGTCAGCAGCGAGCTTACCAAGCCCGGCGACGAGGCCGTATTGGGCTGCGCCCCACCAATCAGCCAGCTGCCGTTGTTCACGCCAATGGGCACGGAGGGGTAGAAGGGGTACCAGTTGTTGGTGTTCTGGTTGCCCAGCTCGCCGTAGGAGCCGCGCAGCTTCAGCGTCTGCACGGCGTCGCTCCAGGTCCAGAATTCTTCCTGGGCAACGTTCCAGCCAGCCGATACCGACGGGAACATGTTCCAGCGCTTGTCGCGCACAAAGCGCGAGCTACCGTCGTAGCGGGCGTTCAGCTCCAGCAGGTAGCGCTCCTTAAAGTTGTAGTTGAGGCGCCCGAAGAAGCCGGCAAGGGCCCAGTGCTGGTACTGCCCCTCCTCGGCCCGGCTGATGCCGGTGGCCGTGTTGATGGTAGGCAGCGTGGGCGTGATCAGGCCCGTGCGCGAGGCGCCGAGGGTACGGTATTTGGTCAGCTCTGAGTTGAAGCCGCCCAGTACCTTGAAGTGGTGGCCCTGCTTCAGATCGAAGCTGTAGTTGGAGTAGATGTTGGTGGAGAAATAGTTTTCTTTTTGGTTGTACTCGTAGGCGCGGCTATAGCCGGCCGAGTAGTCGCTCACCGGAATGGGGTAGGGATTACCGGACACGTCGTAGGCCGACACGGGCAACACATCAGAGTGGTTGTTACGGTTGGTAATGCGGAAGTTACCGTTGGCGATGATGTTCCAGTTCTTGAGCGGCGTCAGCGTCAGCTGGCCCTGCTGGTAGAGGTAGTCGGTCTGGTTCAACACGCGGCCGCCTTCTTCCAGCTGGGCAATCTCGCCCGAGTCGGTCCAGTGTCCGTTCGGGTCGTAGACGGGCACAGTGGGCCAGCGGCGGGCAATGTTGTGGTAGAACAGCCCGTTCTGGTGCGAAGCCTGCGTGTAGTCTTCACGCACGTAGCGGGTGCTGTAGGTGAAGCTGGCCAGCTTGCTGATGGTGGTGTTAAGCTTGCCGTTCAGCGAGTAGCGATTAAAGCCATCGTTGGAATGGCGCAACAAGCCCCCCTGATCCAGAAATTCGCCAGAGGCATAGAACTGGCTTTTCTCGGTGCCACCATTCACGCTGATGTTGTGGTTCTGCGAAAACGACGTGCTCCTATACTGCTCCTTAAACCAGTCGGTGTTGGCGTTGGAACCAGTGTAGTACTGGTACCGGTCGCCGGTGGCGTTGGGCACGGTGCCGTAGTCAATCTCGCCACGCTGGTACTGCTGAATGCGTTTCAGCACGTCATCCGCGAAGGGAGCTCCCTGCCCGTCGTTGGCGGCGGCCTCGTTCCAGTACCGGGCAAAGGTGTAGGAGTCCAGCATGTTGGGCAGGCCCATGGGCTTGCTGATGCGGAAGTTGTTGTTGTAGTTGACGGTGGTTTTGCCAGCCTTACCGCTCTTGGTGGTAATCAGAATCACGCCAAACGGCGCGCGCGACCCGTAGATGGACGAGGCCGCGGCGTCTTTCAGCACCGTCACACTCTCAATGTCCTGCGGGTTGATGGCGTTCATGTTGCCCTCCATGCCGTCAATCAGCACCAGCGGGGCCCCTGTGGAACCCGTGCCGATGGTGCCGGCCCCCCGGATGTTGAAGCTCAGCGGCTGGTTCAGCTCGCCGCCCAACCCGCTGGCCTGCAGGTTTAGGCCGGGAATGAGACCCTGCAGCGCTTGGCCCACGTTCTGCACCGGCCGCTCGGCTAGCGCCTTAGCGTCCACCGTCGACACGGCGCCCGTCAGGTTGGCTTTTTTCTGCGTGCCGTAGCCCACTACTACCACTTCATTCAGCTCCGCGGTGCTCAGCTCCAGTCGCACGGTGCCCAGCATAGCGCTGGCCGGCACTTCCTTCACCTTGTAGCCCACAAAGTTGATAACCAGCACGGCGTTGTCGGGCACGTTGGACAGCACAAAAGCGCCGTCGCCGTCGGTGGCAGTGCCTAGGTTAGAGTCTTTCACCCGCACGGTGGTGCCCGGCAGCGCGTTGCCCTTCTCGTCTACCACTTTGCCGCGCACCTCAATGGGGGCAGCCGGAGCCGTGGCCAACCCGTAGGGTAGGGCCGGCGGCGTACGCAGAAAATCGGTCAGCGCCTCTGCCAGGTGGGCGTCGCGCACGGGTTGCAGCGGGCGCAGCGGGGCGGCGCCAAGGTAGCCGGAGCCACGCTGCGGCTGCCCGCCACCGGTGGCTCCGCTGGCCGGTGCCACAACCAGGAGAGCACAGGATAGTGCCATGGCCTGGATGAACCTATATTTCGTGCAGGTTCGCCTTTCAGGGTTAAAGGTGTAGAAGTTCATACATCGTGGGTTAGATTAGGTTGGGGTATGAGGGCATTAAAAAATTCATTCTAGAAATCGCAGCCGCTTTACCACCAAGAGTTTAACCGCATCACTGGAAAGCTATTCGCTTTTTCAGCCGCAGTTGCTGGTGCTCTGCGGGGGGCTGGCTACACCGCTGGCACCGGGGGGCGCGGCTATTCGCCGGCTTCTCCCCTACCCCCTGCCTGGGCTTTGCGCAACTGCGTGCAGAACACGCTACTTCTCCAAAAGACAGGCTTAGGGCTATTTCAGCGGCGGTGCATTATCGCGTGAGCTGTAGCGTTCGGTTCCCCGTGTTTTCCGGGGCCGCGGCTACTGGCAGGAGTATGCAAACTACCTGGTGTGCGCTACAGTAAGTGCGGGGTTTATTTGGTTTAAAAAACTGTTGATCAGCCATATATCGTTATTATTTCAGATAAAAATGGCGTAGCAGCACCCTACCCATCGCGCAAAAAATAGCGCGGTGGCTCCCTGCAACAACGCCTGAGGGGCATTGCGCGCGTATCCATTTTTGGCGTCCTGGCGCCGCTACTGATCTAGTGTCTACAGGGTGAGCGGGGACAAAGCCCCCCCCTACCCTGGCAGCTCCGGCTCCCTACCCTGCCCGAAGGGGGTAGGGAGCCGGGCTCCGATGGCTGGCCGCCACGGCAAGCGTGACGGCCAGCCCCTCAACAGCGGGTTACTGTTTCTTGGCCCACCACAGGGGGGTGAAGGCGTTGTCTTTGCCGCCCAGAAAGCCCAGCGCTTGGCCGTAGCCTTTAGCGTTGGTATTGGGCAGGCTGGAGGGGTACTTGAGGCGCTGCGGGAAGAAGGCCACCTCACTCTTCATGTAGTTCGACTTGGTGAGGGCGGGCAGGTCTACCAGCGGGTTTTCTACAGCTGGGTTCTCGAAGAACGGCAAGCCCAGGCGGCGCTGGTCGCTCCAGGCCTCCAGGGGCAGCCACGGCAATTGGGCAATGTACTTCTGGGTGATGATCTTGGTCAGGTGGTCGTTCTTCACCGCCCCGTTCTTATACAGGTTGTTGGTGGGGTAGGCAACAGCTACCGTGCTGGCCTGGTTGGTGTAGCCGTTCTTGTAGCTCATGGTGTGCGTGGCGGCGGGCTCGGCGGTGTGCGTCCAGCTTACGGAGGTGCCAACGCGGTTGTAATCCTCGGAGGTGAGGTAGCTGCCCGCAGTCAGGCCCCAATAGGAGAAGTTGGAGGCAATGCCTGCCTCGTAGGCCTTTTGGGCCGATGTGGGCGTGCTCCAGCCGCGCTCGGCGGCCTCGGCCAGCAAGAAGTGGGTTTCCCAGGGAGCGAAGAAAATGCGCTGGCTCTGGCTACCCCGGAACTGCTGCGACAGGCGCGGAATAGTGCCGGCAAAGTAGTACGACACCTTGTTGCGGGAGCCCTTGGCCCCCCACTCGCCGTTGATGCCGGGGTTCCAGGTGTAGGCCGCGTCTATCGTCTGCACCACGGCGCCTTTGTCGTCCACCAGGGTGCGCTTGGTAGTTTTGGCGTTGGTGGTCCAGGAGGGGTAGTTGCTGAAGCCTTCGTTGTTGAAGTCGCCCGGAATGATGAAGGCCTTGTACGCCCGCGGATCAATGGCGTAGGGTAGGCCATCGAACCAATAGCCGGCCGAGGGGTCGTTGGTGGCGGTGGCAAAATGGTCTTCGTAGCGCACGCCCATCCAGTTGGCGGGCTTCACGTACTGGGCCATGCTGGCGGGCAGCTGCGCGGTGGTGGGCACCCCACCCAGCCCGAAGTAGATGTTGAAGAGGGTAGGCGACAGAAACTGCGGGTTCCACTCGCGGCTCATAACGCCGGTTAGCGCGTCCCAGCCTTGTTTCTCCTGCACCTTAAACGTGCCGCTCATGTCCGTAATCAACTCCTGCTTGGCGGCGTCCTCAAACTCGGCCTTGGCCTTGCTGGGGTCTACCTCCGATAGGCGCATGGCCAGGCGCAGGCGCAGCGAGTTGGCGTACTTTTTCCACTTGGCGTAGTCGTAGCCGTAGGCGGGGTCCTGCTGGCTCAAGCCCGAGGGGTTCACCACCGACACGTCTAGCTTGGCGCTGGCGTCCTTGAGCTCTTCCAGCACGTAGTAGTACACCGCTTTGGTATCCGAAAAATCGGGGTTCGTGCCCTGGAAAGCCGCCACCGGCACCGGCCCAAAGTTGTCCGACATCTCGCTCATGAGGTAGGCGCGCCAGATGCGGGCCACCTGCATCAGGTTGGCGGTGTAGGCTTTGGCCTTGCCGTTAGCCGTTTGCTCGTTGGCAATCTGAATGGCCGAGTTGGCCGCGTTCAGCCAGCTGGCCACCTGGTTGTAGTAGGCCGCGGTCCAGCCGTCGTCTACCGAGCCCGAGGATAGGCCCTCGTCTTCCTGCTGATGCGCGGCCGTTTTCCAGTACAGCACAAACGAGCGCTCGGCCACGTCGGGGTTCATCTGCGCGTTCACGATGGCGCTGTTGATGAAGTATTCCACCTGCACCTGGTCGCCGCTGGCGGCTAGCGGGTCTACGTTCAGATCCTCAAAATTATTGCAGGCTGCCAGCAATAGACCGGTTGTCAGAAACAGACCGGGTGTTTTGATTGCGTTTTTCATAACTGAGAGCAAGTTTAGGATTAGAAACCCAGCACGACGTTGAACAGGTAGGCGCGGGTAGTCGGAGGGCTGGCATTCTCGAACCCGGTGGCGTTGGTGCCGGTAGCATACACTGATTCCGGATCCAGTCCGTTCAGGTGGCTTTTAATCAGCCACAGGTTGGTGCAGGTCACGCCCACGTTCACGCGCTGCAGCGGGGTTTTGGCGAGCAGCGTGGTGGGTAGGGCGTAGTTCAGCTGCAGGTTGCGCAGGCGCACGTTGGAAGCGTCGTAGAGGTTGGCCTCCGTGATGCCCAGGTTGCCTACTCCGGCCACGGCCGTCCAGTACAGCTGCTGCGTGACGGGCACGGCGTTCTTTTCGTAGCTGCCACTGTTGGTGCCCGCTACCGCACCATCTACCACAAACTCCTGCCGCTCGCCACCCGGCGCCGTCACCGACGAGGTGCCGTTTTCCTGCATGCTGGCCAGGGTAGAGGAGAAGATCTTGCCGCCGAAGCGGGCATCTACCAGGAAGGAAAGCCCTATCCCTTTGTAGGTGACGGTGTTGGTTACGCCCAGCAGCCCTTTGGCCTGCTGGTTGCCCAGCTTCACGTTCTGTTCGCCCCGCTGCGGCAGGCCGGCCGCGTTCAGCAGCAGCTGGCCGTTGTAGGGGCTGTTGGCGTCGTCCACGCGCAAAAACTTGCTGCCGTAGATGTCGCCGTAGCGGCCACCGGCGGTAGCTACTACCCGCACATCATCGAAGCCGCCCAGCGGGTAGGTCAGCACATCTCCCGTCAGTGATTCTACCGTGTTGTTGTTGCGCGAGAAGTTGGCCATAATGTCCCAGTTCAGGCCGGTAGGGTTCTGGATGATGGCACCGTTCACCCGGGCCTCAATACCCTTGTTTTGGATATTGCCGGCGTTGATGATGCGGTAGCTGTAGCCGCTCAGCGGGTCCAGCGGCAGGGAAATCAGCTGGTTCGTAGCGTTCGATTTGTACACGGCCACATCAAAGCCCAGGCGGTCCTTAAGAAACCGCATTTCCAGGCCAGCCTCGTACGATTTGATGCGCTCGTTGCGCACGTTTTGATCATACAGGGTACCGTTGCGGCCGGCCGTGGTATTGCCGTTGGGATCTTTGTTGATGGTGTAGATGTTGTAGAGCTGGTAGGGCGACAGGTCGTTGCCGACCTCGGCGTAGGAAGCCCGCAGCTTACCGAAGCTCAACCAGCCCGGCAGGGTGCTACCCATTCTTTCCATCATGTCGGTGAAGACGTAGGAAACGCTCACGGCGGGGTAGAAGAAGGGGTTATTCACCTTCGACAGGGTCGACGACCAGTCTGTGCGCCCGGTCACATCCAGGAACAGGTAGCCGTCCCAGTTCAGCTGGGCCGAGCCGTAGATGGAGTTGATTCGGCGCTCGTAAAAGCGTTGGCCCACCGTGGGGTTGCCCACGCCGTTGTTGAGGGAGAACAGGTTGGGCACCTTCAGATTACCCGAGCTGCTGTTCAAGTCGCTGAACTGCTGCGCCATAAGGTTGGTGCCCAGTATGGCCACGCCGCCCAGCTTGCCCACCACGTTGTCCTGCTTGGCCGTCACCAGCGCACTGTAGTTGGTTTCGGTGAAATCCTGCTTGCCTAGGCTGTAGCGCCCCCCGGCAGCGATGGGGCTGCCGTCGTAGAGCTTGTTTTCAGAGTTGGTGTAGTACTTGTCGGCCCCGGCCCGCACTTCGGCCGACAGCCAGTCGGTGAAGGCGTACTTCAGCGAGGCGTTCATGATGAACCGGTCGCGCACGTCCTGGTTGAGGTTGTACTTGTTGTTCCAGTAGGGGCTCACTTGGTTACTACCGCCGTACCAGAGCATCTGGCCCGCCTCGTTCACGGCCGACTTAAAGTCGCGGATGTCCAGCGAGCGGGGCAGCATGTAGAGGGTGCTGTAGGAGTTGCTCTGGTTGGCGCCCACCAGCGGCCGGTTGTCGGCCTTCGACTGGCTGTACTGCACTTTGGTATCAATGGTCCACCGGTCAGCGGCGCCGAAGTTGGTGATGGCACGCGCCATCAGGTTGGTGCGCGTCAGCTTGGTGCCCGGAATGATGCTCTGATCGTCGAGGCGGTTGAAGGAGGTGTAGAGGGCAGTGGATTTGTACTGCTGCTGCAACGACACGCTCTGGTTGGAGCGGATACCGTCGCGGAAGTAGTTGCCGATGTTGTCGTAGGTCTGCAGCGGCGTTTGCTCGTCGTTCCAGCCGGTCACTTGCTGGCCGTCGGCCTTGGGGCCCCAGCTCGTGTTGGCGCGGTTGTCGTAGATGTTGTTGCTACCCTGCCCAAAGGCGTCCTGCAGCTTGGGGTGCGTAAACATCGTTTCCAGACCCACAGTAGAGGAGATGGTGATGCCCAGGCCCTTCTGCGGCCGGCCCGATTTGGTGGTAATCAAAATGGCGCCGTTGCCGGCGCGGGTGCCGTAGAGGGCGGCAGCAGCCGGCCCCTTCAGCACCGAAATGCTGGCAATGTCCTCGGGGTTGATGTCCGACAGGCCGTTGCCCATGTCCAGCGAGGGATTGAAGTAGTCGTTGTTGACGGCGCCCGTCGCGTTGCTGATCGGAATACCGTCCACCACAATCAGGGGCTGGTTGTCGCCGGTCAGCGAGTTGTTGCCCCGCAGAATGATCTTGGACGAGCCGGCCGGGCCGTTGCTGGAGCGAATTACCTGCAAGCCGGCTACCTTCCCCGACAGGGCGTTCACCACGTTGGGCTCGCGGGCTTCCACCAGCGTTTGGCCCGCCACTTCCTGTACGGCGTAGCCCAGCGACTTGCGCTCCCGCTCAATGCCCAGGGCCGTCACTACTACTTCGCCCAGCTCGTTGGCGTTGCTACCCAGCACCACATTGATGGTGTTGCTGCCGCCCATAGGCACGGACACCTCTTTGCTCTTGTAGCCAATGGAGCTTATCACGAGCACCGAGCCGTCGTTTTGCAGCGTCACGCTAAACGCGCCGTCGTCGTTGGTAGTCCCCCCGTTGGTGGTCCCCTTCACCTGCACCGTTGCAAAAGGCACTGGCACTCCTTTCTCGTCTTTTACAGTGCCCGTAATGGTTCGGCTTTGCTGGGCAAAAGCTGTGCTTACGAACAGGCTCAGCAGCATAAAAAGCAGGAGTCCTTTTGTAAACTGATTTCTCATACGCGTAGGAAAGAATGGAAATGGAGGGTAGAATAAGAGCAAGGTTGGGCTCACTAACAGCACACCGTACCGGTATATTTATGCAGCTATCGACCAGTGGTTAACCCTGTTTGCGGGGCTAGCAGGGGCGTCAAGCGCGGCGTACGGGCACTCAGGCCGGTACGGCCTGCTGCACAGGTAGCAGCGTATCATAGCTTTCCATAACCAAGGCAGCCGCGCCAAACATTACGGCCTCGTAGCCCAGCGAGGAAATGGAAATCTCTGTATTCTCCGCTATTTTCGGGATGCAGTGCTCGTTGATGGCCTGCTGCATGGGGGCCAGCCATAGCCGGCCCGCTGCGGCTCCTTTGCCGCTCAGCACGGTCAGCTCCGGATTAAACAGGTGAATTAGGATGGCCACGCCGCGCCCAATGTTGTAGGCCGATTCGGCAATCAGATCCACGGCCAGCCGGTCGCCTTTCAGGGCGGCATCCATAATGGTATCGGCTACCCGCTCAATGTTGTCCAAGGTCAGGCCCTGCAGGCTGGAGCGCTTCCCCGTTTTCAGGACAGCCATCGCCTTTTCGGCCATCATCAGCAAGGAAGTTTCGGTTTCTAGGCAGCCGCTTTTGCCGCAGCTGCACAGCCGGTTGTTCGTAAATAAAGGCATATGACTAAACTCACCCGCAAAGCCATTATGTCCCCGGAACAGCTTGCCGTTCAGGATTATACCCAGGCCTACCCCCCAGCCAACGTTCAGCACCATTACGTTCTGCTTCTCGCGGGCGGCGCCCATCTTCAGCTCGGCTAGCGCCATCAGGCTCGAGTCGTTGTCGATTAGCACGGGCACCCCTGTCTCCTGCTCAATGTAGGTCACGATGCTGTCATCGGCTTCCAGAAAAGAGTGATTAATGCCTTTGACTACGTCCACAAAGCCGGGCATGCCAATGCCTATGCCGGCTATGCTGCTCTTCGAAATGCCGGATTCGGCAATAAAATCTGCTATAAACTCCGTCAGCTGCTGTAGGGCCGTCGGGTTGCGCGGTAGGCCCAACGTCAGCTTTTTCATTTTCCCCACGGGGTTGTTGCTCATGTCCAGCAGCACAATGCGCGTAACCAGCTGATCCATGCCCACGGCCACTACATACATCAAGTCAGACTTAAGCGAGTACATCTGTGGCCGGCGCCCCCCTGTTGAAAGCGCATAGCCCTGTTCTATCACTGCACCTTCGCTTATTAGCTTGGCTATCAGTTGGTTGACGAGGGGTAGGCTTTTTCCAAGGCACGTACTTAGCTCTGCGCTGGAAAGCTCACCAGCAAAATACAAATGCTTGATGATGCTTTTTTTATAAAACGCCTGTTTATTAAGCACATCCATAAGGCTTTATGATAGTGTTTTGCTCGTTTCTATGCATCTAAAGTAGAAATGCTTTTTAAGATATCAATAGATCTTCTTAATTTTTTCATAAAAGAATGCCCAAAAAAAAGAATGTTTGCCGGGTACAGGTAGTGCTATTTCTAGCCCACATGCCCGGCAAACATTCCTATTCAAGCCATCTTTATAACTTTTCCGTTTTAAGTATGACTTAATTTTATTTTAGCCCGCCTTGTCCTTGGTAAAGCTCCAATGGCTTATTTAGCTCCAGCGCCAGCACTGTCATGTACTTATCCTGAGTTTGTTCGGGCACGCTGATATACACCAGTCCGGGCACCGGACTCCACGAAATCTTGCCCACAATCTTGTGCGGTAACGTTTGCGGAGTGCCTACCACGCGAATGCGCTTAATATCATTTTTCAAGCCTTTCACCACTATCTGCCCCTGCACCTTGCCGGGTAGGAACAGGTAAACCGTGGCCGAGTCTTTGGCCAGCGTAGTAGGGCCGTAGAAGTGCCCCTGCGGCAGCCCGGCCACGGTACCGAAGATGGCCTCATCGTGCTTTTTGTTCCACTGGCCCAGCTCTTTCAGCACCTGCACCTCCTCGGGTGGAATGGTGCCATCTTCTTTGGGACCGATATCGAGCAGCATATTGCCGCCGTTGCTCACGGCATCGGCAAAGATGGTAATGACCTCGTAGGGTGTTTTCCAGGCCTTATCCTGCGGCTGGTAGCCCCAGTTATTGTTGATGGTCATGCACAGCTCCCACCAGTTGTACTGGGGGCGCGTCACGGGGAAATTCTGCTCCGGCGTGTCGTAGTCGCCGTAGCCGGCCAGGCGGCCGTTGAGAATGGCGTCGGGCTTCAGGCTCAGAATGTTACGGCGAATACCAGCCGAGTTCCACTCGGCCGCGCTGTGCTCCCAGTCGCCGTCAAACCACCACAGATCGGGCTTAAATAGCCGGTTCACCTCGTCGATCTGTGCCTGGTTGAAGGCCAGAAACTTCTGCCAGCGCTTGGGCTGGTCGCTGATTTTGTAGCGGCTGCTGTCCTTCAGAAAGCCGGGATAATCGGGGTAGCTCCAGTCGATGAGCGAGTAGTAGGCGCCGCGCTTGATGCCCTGCTTATCCAGCGCCTGGTAGAAGGGAGTGAGCAAATCGCGCTTGGCAGGCGTATTTTTTACCACGCTGAAGTGCTTCTGCTTGGTGTTCCACAAGGCCACGCCATCGTGGTGCTTGGTGGTGATGACGGCGTAGCGGGCGCCACTTTCCTTGATAAGCGCGGCCCAGGCCTGGGGATCGTACTTCGACGCCGTGAAGCCCTTCATCTGCTTCATGTAGTCGGGGTAGCTGATTTTGCGGTTGTGAAAGCTCCAGCTCTCATCAATGCCATCCACGGCATAAATACCCCAGTGAATGAAGATACCCAGCTTGGCATCGGAAAACCACTGCATCTTGCTGCGAATGGAGTCGGGGTCGATTTTGGACTGGGCCTGCGCCGGTGCCGTGGCCACCAGGGCCAGCGCCAGCAGGGCAAGGCGGCTGCGTTTGTTGGTCATAGAAATGCGTGTTTTGGGTGTGCGTAAAAGTTATTTTTGTCTCTCATTTCCCTACCCCTGGCGGGGCATTATGCGGCATCTCTGCCCTACCCTCCCCTACCTCTCTTTCAGGCGAAGGCGCTTTTTGAAGCGTTCCTGGCCATTTATCAGCACTTTCAGGTAGAAGCGCCCTTTGGGGAAGCGGCTGAGGTCGTAGGCAAAGGTGCCTTCCTGGAGGCGGGGGTAGCGGTGCTCCTCCACCACCGCGTCGCCGGGGTCCGTCACTAGCTGCACCACCACGTCCTCCGGGAAGTTGGCGTAGTAGTCGAGGGTCGTTGGGCCGTTGGTGCTGGTAGGATAGAGCCCAAACGAGGTCTGGGCCGTGATGGGCGCCACCGGCTGCCCTACCCGGAAATCGTACACTACCGAGGAGCCGAAGTCCGACTCAAAGTCCTTCAGCATGGCCCCGTCGGCATTGAGCAGGCGCAGCTTGCCGCGGCCGCCGCGGGAGTTTGCCCAGAACTCCAGCCCGTTGCCCGCCGAGTCGAGCATGACCAAGCGGTACCGGCCCTCGGGCAGGTGCAGCGTATCGCGGTATAACGTGTTGTTTTTCAACGTACCTAAGGCTCGCCGCTGCCACACCTTGCCCTGGCTATCCGTGAGCGTGTAGCTATTTTGAGCCGACTGGTTGTTGGTTTGCAGGTACACCACCATGTTGCCGGCGTGCGTCGGCACTGCCGCGTAGGGGCTGGTCTGGCGGTTATCGGCCGCATACTGGTCGCGCTTGCCGTTGGGGCGCAGCAGCTCGGCCACAAACGTATTGCGGGCCGCCTGGCCGCCAATGACACCAGGCAAATCAATGACCGTAGAAGCGCCGGGCGCCAAGCTACCCTGCCAGCGGTGCTGTTGCAACGGGGCGCCCAGCGTGCCGTAGCGCACCATAAGGCTGCTGACGGGGCCGGCGCCCATGTTTTTTACCACCAGGCGAGGCTGCATGGCGGCCGGGTTGTCGCGCTGGTACACGTCCTTCAGCGAAGGCCGCACAATGGCTTCCAGGGCCACATCATGTTGGGTGGGGGCCTTCTTGTATTGAATAAGATAGGCCGAAATCACCTCGTCGGCGCTGGGCTCCGAGCTGGCGGTGTAGGGCTCCATGGTCAGATCGATGGTGTGGCGGCGGCTACCCTGCACGGGCAGGTTGTAGAGGTCGGGCTGCATCAGGTTGCCGGGGCACCAGTTGGCGCGGTCGTACACCCAGGTGCCGGCCTGGGGGTAGAGCGGATTATCGCCGCACTTCTTCCAGATGGGCCGCTTATCGATCATTTTGCCGTCGTACCACAGCTCCCGATACTTATCGCAAAACTCGCCGCAGCCGTCGGGCTTGTCCATGCCGTGGCCCGTTTGCACCACGCGCAGCCGCGCAAAATCGGCCTGCTTATCGGCCATGAAATCAACCGGTTTCAGCATCTTTTCGATGCTGTTGGCCTTGTCGCCGTAGCGAAACGAGCCGTCGTAGATCTTCTGAATACTGATGGGCTCCCAGGCCGGCCTACCCTTCACCAGCTCAAAGTCGAGGGTCACGCTCCACCCCCGGTCCTGGTTAGGCTCCCAGCCGACGTGGTTATACTCAATTTCCACGCTGTCGCGCAGTAGTAGGCTAAAATCGGTGACGTCTACCTCCCAATTGAAGCTCCAGTCCTTGGCAAAAGCACCGCCGTAGGGCGTCAGCATCCGGCCAATTTCGTAGTCCTGCGAGGCGCCCTTCACCCCGCCCGTGCGCCGGATGGTGATGTGGTCTTTGTAGTCCCAGTCGGCGCAACGCATACCATCGGGACAGCCAAAGCGCACGTTCAGCGTGATGCTCCGAATACCTTCTTTGGCCGCCGGAAACCGCCCCCAGGCTTTGTAGGTTTTGGTGCCTTTGGCCGGGTCAGTCACCACCGTCACGCGCTTGTGCGTGACCACGTGCAGGGTGTCGCCGGCGGCGTAAGTGGCTTTAGCAGAGATAATAAGAAAAATCAGCAGCAGAAAAAAAAGAAGGCCTTTGCCAGATAACTTGTTCATGCAGGGTAGGGAAAGTAGTAGGTAGTAGGGTCTAGATTGTGGCGGCCGTGGCCCCCTACCCCCCCCTAGAAGGGCGGGGACGGGGGGCGCCGTTAGGAGCGGCGGGGCTTATACTGATACACGTTGAACGGCCGGGCTTTGCCCGTCAGCTTCAGCACTACCACCCCATGCGCGGGCACTTCAAAATCAACGTCTTTCTTAGTGGAAGCGGCGTAATCCTTCTGCGCCCACAGGTCGCGCATGGTGTAGCTTTTGGCGGCTTCCAGTCCCACCGAATCGGGCTGAAAACGGATGGCAGCGGCTTTGGCCGAGCGGTTGAGCAGGGCCACGGCTACCTCGCCGCTCATGGTCGATTGCAAGGGCTTGGCCCACACTTCCCGGTCGCCGTAGTCGGCGAGGCGCCGGGCCTGGTACACCAGCGGGTCTTGATTCAGGGCAACCAACTCCTTATTAGTCAGTATTTTGATGGTTTGCGGCGTCATCTGGCGCAGGTCGTTGCCCAGCAACAGCGGCGAGCTGAGCATGCACCACATCGAGAAGTGCGTTTTGTCTTCCTCGAAGCTCATACCCCGCCCTACCTGCAGCATGTCCATATCGTTGACGTGGCCCGGCGAGGCGTGCTTCCACAGGTCGGCGTTCTGGTCCACGATGTGCATCACGGAGGCAAACGTGTTGGCAATGTCGCCGGAAACGCGCCAGGAATCGGCCAGCGGCACCACCCACTCGCCCGGAAACTGCCAGCGGCACACGTTGTAGACCGCGTCGGGCCGTATGTCCCGGATCAGGTTGCCAATGAGCGTGTATTGCGTCTGCTCGTTCAGCCCCAGCCAGTCGCCGCCGCACCAGTCTACCTTAATAAAATCGTAGTTCCAGTCCCGTAGCAGCAGCTGCAGATCCTGGGCTTCGTGCCCACGCAGGCCCATTCCTATCCCAACGCTGTCTTTATCCCAGAAGGAAGCGCAGGTGTTGATGCCCGCATCAGAGTAGATGCCCGCCTTCAGGCCTTTGGCGTGGATGTAGTTGCTCAGGGCCCTCATGCCGGCCGTAAAGCGGGTAGGGTGCGCTATAATATTGCCCTGCTGATCGCGCCCCCCGAAGTAGCCGTCGTCTATGTTCACATAGGTGTAGCCCGCGGCCTGCATGCCCGACGCCACCATGGCATCGGCCTGCCCTTTGATAATTTCCTCGTTGATGCCCACGTGGAAATTGTTCCAGCTCGACCAGCCCATCACCGGGGTGCGGGGCCGCCCGACACGCTCTACCCGATCTGCCGCGGCGTCCATCCGGCTCAGGCTATGCTGCTGGCTTTGACAAGAAAACAGCGCTGCCGCCGTAAGCGCCAGGAACGTATTTATCTTTCTCACTATAAAATAAGGTTGGTGGCGGATTGGAGGCGCGCTGCCAGGTAGGGCGCAGCGTAGCTGCACTAGCGCAAGCGAAATATTCGAGCGGAGGGGCGCTCCTGCCTCGCGTAACGGCAGTTTTCAGTATACTTGCTGCTGCAAACGAACAGCCGTCACGGCTGAAAGGCAGCATGGGGGCCCAAGGCCACCTGTTTTCCTGAAGCGTTGTATAGCCCGTTACGCTGTGAGAGCCTGGGCTTTATAGTGCTGATAATCAGCGAGAAGCTAGTTTAATAGCCTGCCCTATGGCAGGGAGGGTCGAAAGGCAGGCGTACTGCCTGCTGGCAACTGATGCAGTTGCAGCCCCGCCCAAAGATATAGAAAAACGTGGGCCAGCCGGCCACTTTTATAACGCAACGCGCTGCTCGGCAGCCCGGCGCGCCACTACCGCCCATCTAGTCCTACCCCTCGCTCTCCCAACCGCGAGGCAGCACCTCGCGACCCTTATATTCAGTAACCTGTTTAGCATGAAATACTTGCCGTCTATTTTAGCCTTGCTGTTGCTTGGCGCAACCTTGCCGGCACCGGCGCAGACGCCTGTCTCCCAACCCCGGCAGCCCAACATTATTTTTATCCTGACCGACGACCTGGGCTACGGCGACCTGGGCGTGTTCTATCAAAACCAGCGGCAGCAAGCGGCCAACCGCAGTGAGCCCTGGCACTACACCCCCTACCTCGATCAGATGGCCGCCGGCGGGGCGCAGCTTACCCAGCAGTATGCCAACGCGCCCGTGTGTGCCCCCTCCCGCGCCTCCCTGCTCACGGGTACGCACCAAGGCAATGCCCACGTGCGCAACAACCAGTTCGACAAAGCCCTGGAGGACAACCACACCCTGGGCACCGTGCTGCAGGCGGCCGGCTACACCACCGCCACCATTGGCAAATGGGGCCTGCAAGGCGTGGATGAGGTAGGGCCCAACTGGCCGGCACACCCGCTCAAGCGCGGCTTCGACGCCTATTTCGGCTACATGCGCCACATGGATGGCCACGAGCACTACCCCGTGGAGGGCCCCTACGGCGGCCCCAAGCAGGTGTGGTACGGCTACGAAAATGTGTCGGAAGCCATGGCCAAGTGCTACACCACCGACCTGTGGACGGCGGCGGCCAAAAAATACGTCATCGACCACACCAAGGGTACCGACGCGGCCAAGCCGTTCTTCCTGTACCTGGCCTACGATACGCCCCACGCCGTGCTGGAGCTGCCTACCCAGACGTACCCAAAGGGCCAAGGGCTGAATGGCGGCCTGCAGTGGACGGGCACGCCCGGCCAGATGATCAATACCGCCTCGGGGCAGGTAGACTCTTACCTGCACCCCGACTACCGCGACGCCACCTACGACCACGACCGCAACGTGGCCACTGCCGAGGTGGCTTGGCCCGATACCTACAAGCGCTACGCCACCGCCGTGCGCCGCATCGACGACGGGGTAGGCGACCTGCTGCGCTTGTTGAAAGACCTGCACCTAGACGACAACACGCTGGTGGTATTCACCTCCGACAACGGCCCGTCCGTGGAGTCTTACCTGCCGGCCCGGTACGTGCCCAACTCCCCTACCTTCTTCAACAGCTTCGGGCCCTTTGATGGCATCAAGCGCGACTGTTGGGAAGGCGGCGTGCGCATGCCCACGCTGGTGCGCTGGCCCGGCCACATTCCGGCGGGCCGGGTGGTAACCACCCCCAGCATCTTCTCCGACTGGCTGGCCACCTTCGCCACTGCTGCCTGCGTGCCCGCCCCCGCCCGCACCGATGGCGTGTCGCTGCTGCCCTCGCTCACCGGCCAGGGTAGGCAGCCCGAGAGCACCGTTTACGTGGAGTATTTTGAGGAAGGCCAAACACCTGATTACGGAGCGTTTGAGCCAAACCACCGGGGCCGCCGGCGCGAGCAGATGCAAATGCTGCGCCTGGGCGACCTGGCCGGCGTGCGCTACCAGGTGAAATCAGCCAACGACGACTTCGAGATTTACGACGTGGTGAAAGACCCCTCGCAGGGTACCAACCTGGCCCGGCACCCCGGCTACGAGCAGCTACAGCAGCAGCTAAAAGCCCGGGCGCTGCAAGTGCGCCGCGCCAACCCCACCGCCCAGCGCCCCTACGACAACGCCCCGATTCCGGCAACGCCCGCCGCCTCTACCAAGAATAAAAAGAGCTTCTCCTGGAAATACGTGAAGGGAGATTTTCCGTGGGTAGCAGCTGATGAGGAGCAGAAAGCCAGCGCCCACGGCACCACCAAAACCCTGGGGGGCAAAGAATTGCGCAACCGACGGGGCATGGTCTATTACACGGCCTACGTGAATGTGCCAACGGACGGCGTGTATGAGTTTTCGTTGAAAACAACGGGCAAGGCCTTTGTGCGCCTGCACGAAGCCGCGCTGCTGGATGCCGATTTCGGTTATATCCCCGGCACCGAGCTAACGCAACGGGTGCCGTTGCAAGCCGGCCAGCACCCCATCCGCGTGGCCTACCGCAGCGGCAAAGCACCCCAGCCCGCCTTGACGCTACAATGGAAAAAAGCAGGTGATACCACCTGGCGCCCGCTAGGAGCAGCGAAGTAGCACTGGCGGAGGGTAGCCCTACCTGCCCTCCAGATGAAAACTACCCCAGCGCACCTGCCTTTTACCCTACCCTCGCCCCTACCCTCGCCCCTACCCTATTGCCAGTATCATGCGTCTGCAACCTTTCTCTCTCTCTATAATAGGTGTGCTTCTATTGACGGTTGGTGCCTGCCAGCACGAGCCGCCGCAAACTGAAACGGCCGCCATCGCACCAGCCGACGCGGAGCCGACCTCCTGCCACAGCAACATGCCGCAACGCTTTGCCACCGCCACGGGCGCCGCCACAACCGACAGCCTGGCTGCCCCGGCGAAGCACGCCTCGCACCAGGGCATGGTATGGGTGGAGGGCAGCCACTTCCGGATGGGCGCCACCGACAACGAGGGCCGCCCCGACGAGTACCCGGCCCACGAGGTGCAGCTGAATGGCTTCTGGATAGACGCCACCGAGGTGACCAACGCCCAGTTTGCGGCCTTCGTGAAAGCCACCGGCTACCAAACCGTGGCCGAGCGCAAGCCCGATTGGGAGGAGCTGAAAAAGCAGCTACCGGCCGGCACCCCCAAGCCCGCCGACGAACTGCTGGTGGCCTCTTCCCTCACCTTCAGCCAGCCCAGCCAGCCCGTGCCCCTAAACGATGCCTCGCAGTGGTGGCGCTGGACGCCCGGTGCCAGCTGGCGCCATCCGCAAGGGCCGCAGAGCAACCTCGAGGGTAGGGAAAGCTACCCCGCCACGCAGGTTGCCTGGGCGGATGCCGCCGCCTACGCCCGCTGGGCCGGCAAGCGCCTACCCTCCGAAGCCGAGTGGGAATACGCGGCCAGGGGCGGCCTGAGCAGCAAGAAGTACGGCTGGGGCGATGAGGACGTGGAAGCCGGCAAGCCCAAGGCCAACACCTGGCAGGGCAGCTTTCCCAACCACGACGAGCAACGAGACGGCTTTGCCGGCCTGGCGCCCGTTCGCTCGTTTCAGCCCAACGCCTACGGCCTCTACGATATGGCCGGCAACGTGTGGGAGTGGGTAGAGGATTGGTACGCGCCGGACTACTACCAGACCGTGGCCGGCCGCGTTTCCGTGAACCCGCACGGACCCGCCCAAAGCCACGACCCGCAGGAGCCCACGGTGCCCAAGAAGGTGACCCGCGGCGGCTCCTTCATGTGCAACGCCTCCTACTGCAAAGGCTACCGCGTGGCCGCCCGCATGAAATCCTCCCCCGATACGGGCCTGGAAAACACCGGCTTCCGGTGCGTATCCTCCCTATAATAAACGCCCATAGGCAAAATCTACCCCTCTGGAGTCTGTCATGAACTGGTTGGCGAAACACACCTTTTGCCAGTAGCAGCGGGAGCGAAGGCGAGGGAGCGAACCTGCTGCAGGACTAGGCGGCGACAGCGGGCGGCCCTACCGAAATTGCGCTCCATGACCCAGCGGCGGGGCAGTAGCACAAAGCCCGGCTGGCCTTCTACTTTGGCAATGGCTTGCAAGTTAATCTCGTGCAAAACGGCGGCGTGCTACGCGTCTTCGCCCATGTAGCTTTGGGCAACGTAGGCCATCCGTACTTTTTAGCCCGTGACATACTACCCCCCCCTCGCAGAGTGCCGCCACTGGCCAGCCGCCGCCGGTTTTGACCAAATAGCGCAGGGCGCTGAACACGGCTCAGAGCGAATGCTACCGCTGCACCATGTTCTACTGCACCGGGGCCAAATAGGGTGCCACAAATACCCATTCCGCATCTGTGGCGTCGCTCGAGTAATCTTTTCACTGGGGCATCTCCCAGATTACACCACCAATACATAACACGCTCTACCCACCTGCCCCAAGGGGCACAAAGGTGAACATCCACTTCACCGGGTTCTGCCAGTCGGAGCCTTTGAAGCGCCCGACGGGAAGCTTCACTAGCACCGTGTTCCAGCCTTTGCGCACGGGGGCGGCGGTTGGGGGGCGGTAGCTGTAGCCTTCGTCCTGTAGCGGAACTTCGGGGTGGCCGGGCTGGCCGGGGTGCTGCCAGGCGGGCGGGGCAATGGCCTGGCCGTTGAGGAGCACGGCGCTACCGCGGTTGTCCCAGGTGCCGGCGGCCGGCGAGGCGGAGTTGTAGGAGCGCGACAGGTCGTTGAAGCCGATCCAGAAGTAGCCGGTGGTATCGGCATTGCTCCAGAAGCGGGTGGTGGCGTACCAGGTGGTATTTTCCCGCGGCTGCTCCAGCGCGCCCGCTACCTGCGGGCTCCACCAATGGCGCAGCACCACGGTGCCGCCGGCCACTTCGGCGGCGGGCTTGCCGACTTTGGAGCCCGGCTTCTCGGGCGCGAAGGCGCGCGTCAGGTCGCCTTTGTTGGGGTAGGGACCGAGCAGCTGCCAGCTGATATCGGCTTGGGCGGCGTAGGGGAAGGGTAGGCGCCGAAAGTAGAGCGCCTTGTGGTCGAGCAGACGCCGCTCAAACGCCTTAAATGCGTTGGCGCGCTCGGAGTCCGGCTGGCCCACGGTAGACACCCAGCCGGGGTAGCCGCCGCCGCACCAGCTACGCTCGGCAAAAGCTAGCAGGGCCGGGTACACAGCATTGTGTTGCAGCACCTCTTCGGGCCGGGCCACGCGCCGGTCGTTCCACACGCAGAGGGTAGCGCCCAGCAGGCTGCTGTCGGCGGCGGCGGCATCGCCCAGGCGGCGGTTGAAGACGGTAACCACGCTCTCCAGCGGGTCCATGTGGTTGAGGTAGAGGTGGCGCGAGTCGATGTACTGCCGGCCGGGCTGGCGCTCCACCTCGCGCATCCACAGCTGCCGGATGGTGGCGGGGTCCAGGTTGCCGCCGGGCTCCCAGCCAATGGTTTTCTTCCCCATCTGATGCAGCAGCCCCGTCACCTGTGGCAGGAAATCGGAGTTGGTGATTTTCACCTCGTCGGCCCCCACGTGCAGGTAGGGCACATCGTAGGTCTGGGTGAAGCGGGTGAGGACTTCCTTTACCGTGGTCAGGCCGGCCGGGCTCTGCATTACAGTGCCAGTGGCGCGGGTGAAGGCGGCGCTGTGGCCGGGCATGTCCAGCTCCGGCACCAGCGTAATGTAGCGCGCCCGGCAGTAGCCAATGAGCTCCTGCACCTCTGCCTCCGAGTAGTACTGGCCAGGGTCGCGTAGCATGTGCTCGGGCGCGGTGAGCTGCGCAAAGCCGGGCACCTGCAGCCGCCAGGCAATGTCCTCGGTGGCGTGGAAATGAAAGACGTTGAGCTTGTACCGGGCCATAGCATCAATCTGCTGTTTCAGCAGCGACATGGGCTGATAGTTGCGGCCCACATCCACCATGTAGCCGCGCCACCCAAAGGCGGGCCAATCCCGGATGGTGCAGCCGGGCAGAAACGCCCCGTCGCGGCACAGCTGCACCAGCGTTTGCAAGCCGTTGAAGATGCCGTGGGCCGTGTTGGCGGTGAGCTGCACCCGCGCATCGGTCACGGCCAGGGCGTAGGCTTCCTCCGGAAAGTGATCCGCCGCCACCGGCCCCAGCGCCAGCGCCATGTGCGCCTCGCCGGGCGCGGGCTGGCTGGTTACGCGCAGCAGCAGCCCCTTTTCTGCCAGCAGCTGCTTTAGGCGCTCCGCCTCGGGTAGCAGCGCCGGCTGCTGTACCACAATGGTTCGGCACTGGTAGAGCGGAAAAGCCGCCGCCGTCCACTGCACCTGTTGCGGCAGCGGGAGCAGGGCGAGCTGATCTTGCAGGTCGTATACTTTAGGGTAGATCAGATGCTTCCAGCGCATATAGCCGGCGCCCGTCAGGTGCAGGCCGTCGTTGGTGTAGCGGGCGTCGAGCTTGCCGGTGGCGTCGGCGAAGCCGGCGTGCAGATCGAGGTAGGTGTAGCCGTGCGCTGTAGCCAAGCGACGGAGCTGCTCGTTTACTTGGTTGATGAGCGCCCCGTTGTGCACATGGCCCGCAAACTTGCCAAAGGCGTCGTTCACCGGCAAAATACTCTGCACGTAGAGCCGCGTGGCGGGCGACTCCTGCCGGAGGTAGTCGGCCAGCCACGTGATGTTTTTCACCACGCTGTCGGGCGGTACTTTGCCGGCCAGGTCGTTGGTGCCAATCAGCACAAACACCTTGGCCGGACGCCGCGCCACCACCTCCCCTACCCTGTTTAGCACCCCCGCCGACACGTCGCCGCTGATGCCGCGGTTTTTCACCTGCGGGTCATCAAACAGCTCGCTCCACTCGGCGCTGTCGCTGATGCTGTTGCCCAGAAAGATAACGTCGCCGCGGGTGTGCGGCAGCGTGCGGAAATGGCTGGCCCGCTGGTGGTAGTAGGTAGGAAATTTGCCGTCGGGCAGGCGCACCGGCTGCAGCTGCGCCGTCGCCGTCTGGGCCAGCAGGCACAGCAGGCACAACAGAAAAGTCAGGGTTTTCATGCGGGCTGATAAGGGGACGGTGGCGGGCGCCGGCCCGGAGTGAAGCCGGGGTAGTTAGGTCATTCTGCCGGGGTAGGGCGGCCTTGGGCCAGTAGCTCGCCCAGCACCTGCTGGCACTGGTAGAGGCCCCGTGGCACGTGGAAGCAGCCCTTCCATTTGCCCCCTTTGAGGGATAGCAGGGCCTCGCCCTGGCGGTTGAGGTAGCCAAACCACTCGCCGCCGTGGGCAGGGTCGGGGAAGCGCTGCCAGGTGTAGGCGTGCACGCGCTCAAACCACTGCCAGCAGGCCGGATTGCCGGTGTGCTGGTAGCCTTTGAGCAGGCTGATGATGGTTTCGATGTGTACCCACCACAGCTTCTGGTCCCACTCCAGCTGCTGGGGCGGGTGGCCATTGACGTCCATAAAGTAGAACAGGCCGCCGTGCTGCGGGTCCCAGGCATACTCTAGGGTGTTGAGCGTGATTTGCACGGCTTTTTCCAGCAGGGCCGGGTCGTGGCGCCGCACGGCCAGATCCATGATAAACCACATGGCCTCAATGGCGTGGCCGGGGTTCAGGAGCCTACCCTCGAAGCTGTCGGAAGGCTGCCCGTCGGGGGTAACGTTTTCCCGGATCAGGCCCAGGTCAGCGTCGTAAAACACGTCCATCACCTCGTGGATGCACGCCTCAATGGTTTGCTCCACCAGGGCGGGGTCGAGCAGGTGTTCGATTTCCAGCGACAGATTGCACAGGATCATCGGCAGGGCAAAGTTTTTCAGCGGGCGGGTATCCGCCACGGCTTTGCTCCAGCGGCCCTTGGGGTTGTCGCGCCGGGCCAGAATCTGCTCAAACGTGCTTTTGGCCAGCTGCGCGTAGTCGTCGCGCCCGGTAGCTACCGACAGCTGCCCGAAGGCCATGGTGGCGAAGCAGTCGGAGAAGATGTTGTAGGGCTGCACCAGCGGCTGGCCCGCGCGGTTCAGCGAGAAGTACCAGCTGCCCTCGTCGGCGCGCCCGTGCTGAAGCAGGAAGTCGGCGCCGTGCTGGGCCATTTCCAGCCAGTCGGGGCGCTGCTCCAAACGATTGTAGAGCATCGAGAACGTCCAGACCTGCCGGGCCTGTAGCCAGATGAACTTGTCGGTATCATAGACCTGCCCGGTGCGGTCGAGGCAGGTAAAAAAGCCGCCCTGCTCCCGGTCCACCGAATGGCGTTGCCAGAACGGCAGCACGTCGTGGAGCAGGTTGTCGCGGTACTGCTGGTAGTAGGCTTGTAGGGAAGTGTGCATCAGTGGTTGGGTTTGGAGACGGGTTGCCCGCCGGTTTTTGCCGGTTTTGCCGCTAGCGCGTCAGCCAGTCGTAGCTAAACTGCGCGTATACAATGCGGGTGTACTCGTCTTTCTCGTAGAGCACGCCAATGCGGCTGTCGCGCTGCACCACCAGATCGGAGTAAGCGGCCGGGCCGGCATAGATTTCTTTACCAGCCGACCAGGTCTGGCCGTTGTCGATGCTGGTGCGCACGGTCATTTTCTCGCGCTTGCTCTGGCTGTTGAGGTTGCTGAACAGCAGCACGTTCTGGTTTTTGCGGGGGCGATAGTTCACCATGCTGCCCTGGCACACGGGGTCGGGTAGCTCCTGCGCCACACGCACCGGCTCCCAGGTCTGGCCGGCGTCGGGCGAGTTGGCCAGCAGGCGGCTCTTCACGTCGCCCGACTGGTTGCGGATGTTCATTAGCACCCCGCCGCCGGTGGTTTCGGCGGCCGTGCTTTCGTTACCGCCGGGGTAGGGCACGGTGGGCGTCAGGTGCCAGGTGCGGCCGTGGTCGTCGGAGTAGAAGCCGTGGGCCTTATAGTCGCGGGACTGTGCCTGGGGCGGCCCGGCCGAGTGGTTGGCGGCCACAAACAGCCTACCCTGGTGCTCGCCCTGGGTGAGCTGCAGGGCGTGGCCCGGCGTGTTGGCGTAGGAGCGCCAGTCTTCCGCAAACGTGTACTGCGGGTTGATGGCCGGCTTATTGGGCCGGCTAACCTGGGCTGTGATGTTCATCGGCTCCGACCAAGTAGCGCCCTTGTTGGTGCTGGTCACGTACCACACTTCCCGAATGGCTTTGCCGTTGCGCACCTCACTCTCGTGCGTGGTGCCGGTGTTATAGATCAGAAACAGCCGCCCGTTGGGGTAGCGCGGGTCCGTCAGGTCAAACACGGGGGCGGGGTTGCCCACCTGCCACTTGCCGTAGTCGGCGGCCCGGCGCACGCTGGTCCAGGTCTGGCCGTTGTCGCGGCTGGTGCGCAGCACAATGTCCACGTCGCCAAAGTCGCCGCAATTGTCCAGCCTACCCTCGGCAAAGGCCAGCAGCTCGCCATCGGGCGCTTTCACAATGGCCGGGATGCGGTAGCAGCGGTAGCCGTCGTCGCCGTTGCGGAATACCACGGTTTCGGTGGGCGCACCCGCCGCGGCCTTATTGCCGGCCGGCCTGGTAGGGGCCGTGGCGTGGCAGCCCAGCAGGCCGGCGCTCAGTAGCAAGGGGTAGAAAGAACGATGGGCAAGGAAAAGCATAAGCGGCACGGATAAGGCTTTTGCTGAGAATCAGCTAGAAAAGCCGTTGAAAGTGATTCTCGAAATGGTTGCGCATGGCGTTGCGAAACGTTTCGGGGTTACCGTGCTGGATGACATCCACCAGCCCCCGGTGCGACACGAACTTGCGGTGCTGCACGGGCTTTTTCAGCAGGCCGCTCCGGTGCACGTACTCGAAGGCGGGCAGTAGCATGCGCTGGAAGCGGCGCAGAGTTTCGTTGCCGGCTATATCGTATAGTTTACCGTGAAAGCGCACTTCCTGGGCCGTGTCGAATAGCATCTGCTCGGTGTTGACTGGCTCCTCCGCTACAATGGCGTACAGCTCGTCGATATCAGCTTGTGTGATGCGCTCGAAGAGCAGATCGGCCATGCCGATTTCCAGTACCAGCCGCAGCTCAAAGATGTCGCGCAGGGTTTCGTGGTCCAGGATGCCCGGGTGCATGGTTTTTTCGAGGAGCGAGAGCAGGTCGGGATTGGTAATGACCGTGCCGCGCTTTTTGCGCGACTCAATCAGCCCGCGCATCCGCAGCCGTAGCAGCGCCTCCCGCACCACGGTGCGGCTCACGCTCAGCTGGGTAGCCAGCTCCACTTCCTTGGGAATGACATCGCCCGCTTTGTACTGCTGACTCTGGAAGAAGTTGAGCAGGTCGGTTTCCACTTTGTCGACCAGCGTAAGCTGCTCCTGTTCTTTCTGGTTGCTCTGAATTCCGGCGTAGTCCATCGAATGCAATTAGGAGGGTAGCACAGCACAGGAAACGCCCGGGGTCTATGGCCGGGGTGCATTGCCCTCGGCACGACCACGGCAACGAAGCCGGGAAGTAGCCACAATAAGTATGAGTTAATAGGCCACACTTGGGAAGCAGGCCGGGCAATATTCGCCATAAACAGAAGTAAATAAAAATTATTTCTTTTTATTTCAAGTATTAAGTTTGACTTAATATATTTGGTAGCGCACATTCAAGCTCTTTCAATTCTATTCCCCTCTGCTTATGCTCACTTTTACTGCTTCTTCTCGAAAATATATCATACTTATTATTTGCTGGCTGGCGGCGCTTAGTAGTTGGGCCCAAACGACGCTCACCGGCACCGTACGCGATGCTCTCACCAGCGAGCCGCTACCGGGGGCCAACGTGGTGGTGAAGGGTACCGCACGGGGCACGGCCACCGACGGGGAAGGCAAGTTTTCCCTACCCGTCAGCCGGGGCGAGGTGGTGGTGGTATCGCTGGTGAGCATGGCCAAGCAGGAAATCATCATTGCCGACCAGACCACGCTGGACGTGCGGCTGGCGGAAAGCAACCAGAGCCTGGATGAAGTGGTCGTGGTCGGCTACGGCCAGCAAAGCCGGCAAACGCTGACGCAAGCCGTCTCCAGCGTTGATAACACCGTGTTTAAATCGGTGCCGCGCACTAACGTGGGCACGGCCCTGCAGGGCACGGCGCCGGGCCTGCGGGTGCAGCAAAACACTGGCCAGCCGGGCGCTACCCCTACCATTGTGCTGCGCGGAGGCACCAACTTCAACGGCACTGGCTCGCCGCTGATTGTGCTCGACGGCGTGATTGTGCCGTCGCTGTACGGCATTAACATGGAGGATGTGGAGAAGATAGACGTGCTGAAGGATGCCGCCTCGGCCGCCATCTACGGCGCCCGCGCCTCCAACGGCGTGATTCTGGTGACCACCCGCAAGGGAAAGAAGGGCCGCACCTCCGTCACCTACAGCTATAAAACGGCCAGCAACTACGTGCGCCGCAACCCACTGTCTTATATGAGTGCGGCCGACTACATTCACTGGAACCGCCAGGGCTTGGGCAGCCGCTACGCCGCCGCCCAGGCCGATGGCAACACGGCCGAAATGAACAACGCCCGCAACCAGCTGACGGGCGCTTGGGGCTGGGGCCTGAACTCGGCCTGGACGGCTCCCGACGGCAAGTACTCTACGCAGCTGGTGAGCAAGGCCAACCGCCGGCTGCTCAACGACCCGCAGTACAGCCTGCTCGTCGATCCTAATCCCTTCAACCCCAACCAAAACGACAGCATTCTGTTCCGCTCCATCTCGCAGCGCGAGCTGGAAAACCAGATCTTGCGGCGTGGCTTGCTGAATGAGCATTACCTGAACTTTTCGGGGGGCAACGAGCAGGGCAACTTCTCGCTGGGGGTAGGCAGTCTGGGCGATGAGGGCGTAGTCATCGGCTCGCGACTGAAGCGCTACAACCTGAACTTCAACGGCGGGCTAAACGTGGGCAAAAACCTGGTAGTGAGCCTGAACATGGCTGGCTACAGCACCAAAACCAACGTACCCTACCTCAGCGCCGACGGTGGCGGGGGCGTCAACGGGGGCATTGTGCAGCGCTTCACGGGCATTGCGCCCACCGTGCGCCTCACCCACGACAACACCGGCGCGCAGCTGCCGGGCGTGGATGGCAGCACCCTGGGCAACCCTACCTACCTGCGCGACAAGTTTCTGAACGAAACCAACGAGCAGCGCTACTCAGGCGGACTGAACCTGACTTACACCATTCTGCCGGGTTTGAAGGCGCTGGGCTCGGCCTCGGGCTACTACCGCTACACCACCAACGACGCCTTCACCCAAGCCTATATCAACGGCACGGGCGGCGCCCTCATCAACACCCGCAACGCGTCGTATGCGCTGGAAAAAGCCAGCCAGTATACCTACAACGGCTTTTTGCAGTACGATAAAACGCTCGGCAAGCACAACCTATCGGTGCTGGGCGGGGGCGAGTTCTACGAGGTGCGCGCCTACAACTACAGCGCCGCCGCCAACCTGGCCGCCACCGACTTTATCCCCTGGCTGTCGGCCTCCACGGCGGCTGTGGGCGTGCCCAGTTCCTCGTTTTCGAGCTGGCAGCGGCTGGCCTCGGGCATCGGGCGCATCAACTACACCTTCGACAATACCTACCTGCTGACGGTGAACATGCGCTACGACGGTACCTCCAAGCTAACCACCAACCAGTACGGCTTCTTCCCCGGCGTATCGGCGGGCTGGAACGTGCACTACACCGACTTCTTCTCCAGCTCCGCAGTGCATCGGTTTGTGTCTACCCTGAAGCCTCGCGTCAGCTACGGCGAGGTGGGCAGCATTGAGCCGCTGGGCGACTACGCCACTATTCCGCAGTACGGCAGCGTAGGCACCTACAACGGGCAGCCGGGCTTTGCCGCGGGCAGCATCACCAACACCAACCTGAAGTGGGAGCGCGCCAACACGCTCAACTTCGGTCTGGACTTGGGCTTGTTCGATAACCGCGTGACGGTGATTACGGATTACTTTATCCGCAACGTGTACGACAAGATTGCCTCGCTGCCCATTCCGGTATCAACCGGCTACACGGCCTACACCACCAACAACGGCCAGCTGCGCAACCGCGGCCTTGAGCTGGAGGTGCGCGCCGACGTGCTGCGCCCGACCAAGCCCGACGGCGTGGCCTGGACCGTGAGCGCCAACCTCTTTCACGTGCGCAACTCCGCCGTGAAGCTGCCCAACAACGGCCTGGATCTGAATCGTCAGAACGCCATTCAGGTCTACGACCCCGCCCAAAACCGGCTGGTGTACGTGGGTGGCCTGCAGGAGGGCCGCCGCATTGGGCTGGATGAAGTGTATGCCCCCATCTACGATGGCCTGTATACCACGCAGGATGAAATCAATGAGCGCAACACCTTCTACAACTCCTACCTACCCTACGCCAACAAGCGCATCAAGCTGCTGGGCGACGCCCGCTGGCGCGACGTGGACAGCAACGACACGCTCGACTACCGCGACTTGGTGTACGTGGGCCGCACTACCCCTACTGTGCAGGGCGGCTTCTCGTCGAACCTGAGCTGGAAGGGCATCACCCTGTTTGCGCAGTTCGACTACTCCCTGGGCTTTGTCATCGCCAACCAGATGTACCTGCGGGGGATGTCGCAGGTGCAGGGCTCGCAAAACGGCCCCGTGGATGTGACCCAGACCTGGACGCCCGACAACCCCACGGCCACGCTGCCGCGCTACTACTGGGCCAACTACGGCCGCAACTACTTCACCGACGCGGGCGGCAGCTCTACGCCCCCGGCCAACTTCTGGCAGAAGGGCAACTACCTGGCCCTGCGCGAGCTAACGCTCAGCTTCGAAACGCCCGCCCAGCTGCTCGCGCGCCTGTCGGGCAGCCATGTGCAGGACCTGCGCGTGTTCGCCACGGGCTCCAACCTGGTGTATTTCACGCACTACAACGGCACCTTGCCTGAGGTAGGCGGCAACGACGTGGGCCGTTTCCCCCTACCCCGCACGCTCACGTTTGGCGCCACCATCAGACTCTAATTGCCCCCAACGTATGACATTCTATAAAACCCTATGTATCGCCGGCGGCTTGGCTTGCAGCGCCGGTCTGTTTTCGTGCCAGGATCAGCTCCGCGACGTGGTACCGCAAAACTCGCTCAACCAGGCGCTGGTGCTCACGGATGCCAACGCGGCCCTCACGCTCTACACCGGCGTGTACGCCTCGCTGCGCAACTACCAGAGCACGCTGGTGAACCTGGGCGAGATGCGCTCCGATTTGTGGGCCGACGGGCTCTACACCGAGTCGGAAGATGCTACCCTGCGCCAGTATTGGTCGCACAACATCAGCGCCACCAATGTGCCGGCCGCCAACTGGGGCAACTTCTACAACCTGCTTGACCGCGTGAACACGGTTATCAAGCTGTTTCCGAACGCGCCCCTAGACGAGGCCCGGCGCAAGAGCGCCCTGGCCGAAATGCACGGCCTGCGCGCCTACCTCTACTACACCATGCTGCGCACCTGGGGCGGGGTGCCGCTGCGCACCGAGCCCGTGACGGCCATTGGCAACCTGCAGGACCTGTACGCCGCCCGCGCTACCCCGGCCGAGGTGGTGCAGCTCATCAAAAGCGACCTGGAGCAGTCCCTGACCCTGTTCGACGGCAACAATGCCTTCACGGCCAAGCGCGTGTACTGGAACCGCGCCACCACGCTCACGCTCAAGGGCGACGTGTTCATCTGGTCGGGTACGCACCTGGGCGGGGGTAGCGCCGATTTCGCTACCGCCAAAACGGCCCTCGACGAGGTAAAGACCATCCCGGCGCTGGGCCTGCTCGACAGCTTTGCCGACGTGTTTGACCCCACCAAGGAAACCGGCAACCGCGAGATTCTCTTCTCGCTCAGCTTCGAGAAAAACGAGGCGACCCAGACCACCTACAACAACTTCCTGGTGAACACCACCCAGGCCAGCACGCTGGTGCTCGACCCCGTGCCGGGCCCGCCCGCGTCGGTGAGCAGCGTGTATCCGCTGGTAGCCGGAGCCAGCCGGGTAGGGCTGTCGGAAAACCTGATTAAGCGCCTGACCAGCACCCCCGTCGACGCGCGCATCCCCAACTCGTTTCGGGTGATGTACCGCAACAGCAAGGACTTCCCCATTGCAGCCACGCTGTTTACCAAGTTCATTGGCCGCGTGGATGCGGGCGTGCAGCTCTACGACACCAACTTTCCCCTCTACCGCTACGCCGATGTGCTGCTGCTCTCGGCCGAGGCCAACGCCAAGCTGGGCAACAGCCCCGCCGCCGACATCAACGCCATTCGGCGGCGGGCCTACGGCGCGGGCTACACGCCCTACGTGGCCAGCAGCCAGGCCAACAACCTGAACGCCATTCTGGACGAGTACCTGCGCGAGTTCATAGGGGAGGGCAAGCGCTGGTGGGCCCTGCGCCGGGCCGGCGACGCCTATGTTTTTGCAGCCGTGAACCCCCGCTACCTCTCGCCCGGCCAAACCTCCAAGCTGCTGCTGCCCATCACCATTGGCATGCTGAACGCCGACCCCAAGCTGACCCAGACCCCGGGCTACTAGGCGCTGGCTGGCCCGGGCCTTGGGCCTTGCCAGCCTACCCCCTCCCGCCCGGAATGGGGCTAGGGTAGGCAAGGCCCAAGGCCCGCACCAGCCGCTCACCGATGTTTAAACACGTTGTAGCTTTATTGTTTTTATCTCAACTACTGGCTGGCTTTTCCGGCAAATACCCCTTTTTTACACGCAACTCATGACGCAAATTCCGAAAATAGAAGGCCTGGTGGCGGCACCCTTCACCCCCATGCACCCCAACGGCGAGCTAAACCTTGCCCCAATACCCGAATACGGCCGCTTGCTGGCCCAAAATGGCGTGAAAGGCGCCTTCATTGGCGGCTCCACGGGCGAGGGCGTATCGTTGTCGTTTGCCGAAAAAATGACCCTGCTCCAGGCCTGGGGCGAGGTGCGCGAGCCGGGCCTGCAAAAGATTATGCTGGTGGGCGGCACCTCCCAGGCCGAGAGCATTCTGCTGGCCCGCGAGGCCGCCCGCTGCGGCTACGACGCCGTGGCCGTGCTGGCGCCCTACTACTTCAAGCCGGCCACCGTGGAGCTGCTGGCGCAGTTTTGCATCGGTATTGGCGAGGCCGTGCCCGAGGTGGGGCTGTACTTCTACCACATTCCGGCCCTGACGGGTGCCAACCTGTCGATGATTGACTTTCTGACCTGTATTGATGGGCGCCTGCCCAACTTCCGGGGTATCAAGTACACCCACAACGACCTGATGGACTACCGCCGCTGCCTGCTCTTCGCCGGTGGCAAGTACGACCTGCTCTGGGGTTGGGACGAAATTTTTCTGGCCGCCATGGCCATGGGCGCGCGGGGCGCCGTGGGCAGCACCTTCAACTACGCCGCGCCCGTTTACCATAAGCTGATGGCCGCCTTCGATGCCGGCGACCTGCCCCAGGCCCAGGCCATGCAGGACCAGTCCATTGCCATTGTGAAGCTATTGGTGAAGTACGGCGGCATTGCCACCGGCAAAGCTTACATGCGCGCGCTGGGGCTGGACTGCGGCACCTTCCGCCTACCCGTGGCCAACATGGGCGAAACCCGGTACCAGGAGTTTCTGGATGATTTGCAGCAAATCGACTTTTACGCGCACGCCTCGCAGCTCCCTGCATCCGTCTGATGCGTAGGCTCCGCAGGCTTGTGCTGGGGGTAGGGCTGGCGGGGGTGGTGGGGTGCGGGCGGGCGGGCCTCCCTACCCCCCCCACTACCCGGCTACACTACCACTCCCTACCCGCCCTACCCCCGCAGCAGGGGCAGGCCAACCCCGGCGTGGCCGGGGCGTTTGCGGGCGTCAGCCACGGCGCGCTGCTGGTGGCCGGGGGCGCCAACTTTCCCAACGGCTACCCGTGGCAAAACGGCCCAAAGGTGTGGCACGCCACCGTGTACGTGCTCACCGGCAAGGGCAGCCGGCAGCGCTGGCAGCTGGCCCAGCCGCTCGCCCAGCCCTTGGCCTACGGTGCCTCCGTGGGGTGGCACAACCAGCTCATCGGCCTTGGCGGCAACAACGCCGACCGCCGCCATAGCCAGGTGTTCACGCTAACCTGGGATGCCGATGCCGGGCAGGTGCAGCAGGGCACGCTGCCCAACCTACCGCTGGCCCTGGCCAACCACGCGGCGGCCGTGCTGGGCGACGTGCTGTACGTGTTCGGGGGCGAGTCGGACCACGGCACGGAGAAGAGCCTCTACGCGCTGAACCTGCGCCACCCGGCCACCGGCTGGCAGCGCCGCGCCGATCTGCCGGGGCCGGCGCGGGCCTTCACGGCGCTGGCGGCTTTGGGCGAGGCGCTGTACGTGCTGGGGGGTAGGGAAACGGTGGCGGGCACCACTACGGTGTTTAAAGACGCCTACCGCTACGAGCCGGCGCAGGACCATTGGGCGGCACTGCCGGATATGCCCGTGGCACTGGCCGCGCACGGCGCCGCGGCGGCCGGCCCGCACGCCCTGCTCATTCCGGGCGGCGACGACGGGGTGCGCCTCCAGCAGATTGAGGCCCTGAACCGGCAGCTGGCCACCACCCCCGCCGGCCCGGCCCACAACGATCTGCTGCAGCGGCGCAACGCCCTGCAGGCCGTTCACCCGGGGTTCCGGCGCGAGGTCTGGGAGTTTCGCCCCGGTAGCCGCCGCTGGGCGGTTGTGGACACGCTTCCCTACCCGGCCCCCGTCACGACCCCCGTGGTGCGCCGGGGCCGCCAGCTGCTGCTACCCTCGGGCGAAATATCGCCGGGCGTGCGCACGCCGGCCATCCGGCAGCTTACTGTTAAATAAGCAGTTATCCCGCCCCAGGCGTACATTAGTTCGCCGCTTGGGGCGGGATGATGGCGCTTTATCACTACCTCTGACTATGCGTAAGCAGGATTCCTTTTTAGCCGATTTTCAAAAGCTGTGGCTGGTGGGCGCGCTGCTGTTGCCGGGCGCGTCGGCGCGGGCGCAGCAGCCAACATTGCAGCTGGGGCAGGTGTGGCAGTCGGGCATGGTGGTGCAGCGCAACCAGCCCCTAACGCTCTGGGGCAAAGGCCAGCCGGGCGCATTGGTGCGGGCTGCCTTTGGCCGGGCGCAGGGCGCCGCCACCGTGCTACCCGATTCTACCTGGACCATTGCGCTGCCCGCCCGCCCCGCCTCCCCTACCCCCGACTCCCTGCAAGTGGTCAGTGGACCGGAGCGCCTCGTGCTCACCGATGTGCTGACTGGCGACGTGTGGCTGTGCGCGGGACAATCGAACATGGCCTTTCCGCTGGCTAATGACCGTGCGGCTTCGCAAACCCTATCCCAGCTTTCCAACCCGCTGCTACGGCTGCTGAACCTGCCGCCCGCCCTGACTACCTACAGCCCTGCCTACAAAGCCACCGAGCAGGCCCAGCTGGAGCCCGCCCAGTTCTACCGCCCCGGCCACTGGCAGGCGGCCAGCCCAGAGGCGGCGCGGGCCTTTTCGGCCGTGGGCTTCTATGCGGGGCAGTTGGTGCAGCAGCAGACCGGCATCCCCATTGGGCTGATTAATGTGGCCGTGGGCGGCACGCCCGCCGAAGCCTGGATGCGCCCGGTGCCCGCGGCGCCGACGCCCGCCGTGCACGCCGTTTTCAGCGGCAACTGGCTCACCAACCCCGCGCTGGAGCCCTGGTGCATACAGCGCGGCCACGAAAACCTGGATGCGCTGCTGCAGGCCGGCTACGTTCTGCCGCACGATTCGCTGGGCTACAATCACCCGTTTAAACCCGGCTTTCTGTACGAAGCCGCCGTCCGTCCCTTGCTGCGCCTGGGCATTGCGGGGGTGCTGTGGTATCAGGGTGAAAGCAACGCGCTGAGCCAGGCGCGGACCGAGCAGCACGAGCAGCTCTTTCCGCAGCTGGTGGCCGCGTGGCGGGCCGACTGGCAGCGGCCGGACCTGCCCATCTACACGTGTCAGCTTTCCTCCATTGGCACCGAAAAGGGATACAAATCGGAGTACTGGCCGCTGTTTCGGGACGGGCAGCGGCGGTTGGCGGCGGCGCTGCCGCACGTGGGCATGGCCGTCACCAGCTACGTGGGCCACCCCTGGGACGTGCACCCGACGGACAAAAAAACCGTGGGTGAGCGGCTGGGCCGCGTCGTGCTCATCCAAACCTACCACCAGCCCCTGCTGCCGGCCCCGCTGCCCGGCCGCGTGCGCCGCCGTCACAATGGCTGGGTGCTGCACCTGACCCACAGCGGCACCGGTTTGCGCACGGCCGATGCGCAGGCCGCGCGCGGCTTTGCGGTAGGCAGCGGCACCGGTCTGCGCATCGACCTGTCGGCCCAGGTTCGCGGCAGCAAGGTGCGGCTGCGTGGGGCCACGGCAGGCGAGTATCTGTACTACGGCTGGCAGCCCTTCAGCACGGCCAACGTGGTTAACAGCGCCTGCCTGCCTTTGTCTACCTTCCGGCTCGCCCTACCCTAGCCGGCCGCGCCGGCCACTCCCTACCCCTATTCCCCTCCTCTGCTCATGCCAGTCAGTACGCTTCCTGAATCGTCCCTGTTCTCTTCCCGCTCGCGCTTCTACCCCTGGGTAGTGGTAGGGCTGCTGTGGGTGGTAGCCATGCTGAACTACCTCGACCGGCAGATGCTGGCCACCATGCGCCCGGCCATGCAAATTGACCTGCACGAGCTGCAGTCGGCCACCAACTTTGGGCATCTGATGGCCATTTTTTTGTGGATTTACGGGCTGATGAGCCCCTTATCCGGGCTGGTGGCCGACCGCCTCAACCGTAAGTGGCTGATTGTGGGCAGCTTATTTGTGTGGTCGGGTGTGACACTTGCCATGGGCTACGCCACCACCTTCGATCAGCTCTACTGGATGCGCGCCCTGATGGGCGTCAGCGAGGCCCTCTACATTCCGGCCGCCCTGGCCCTGATTGCCGATTTTCACTCCTCCAAAACCCGCTCGCTGGCCATCGGCATTCACATGACCGGCTTATACATGGGGCAGGCGCTGGGCGGTTTTGGGGCCACGTTGGCCGCGGCTTACTCGTGGCCGGTGGCGTTTCACTGGTTTGGCGTGGCCGGCATTGGCTACGCGCTGGTGCTGGCCCTGTGCCTGCGCGAAGCGCGCCGCGAGGGGGTAGGCGCCGCAGCGGCGCCGGGCCAGGGCGCACCGGCCCGGCCCCTGTCGATGCTGAGCGGCGTGAAGGCGCTGCTGGGCAATTTCTCGTTCTGGATACTGCTGCTCTACTACGCCATTCCGAGCCTGCCCGGCTGGGCCACCAAGAACTGGCTCCCTACCCTATTTGCCGGCAGCCTGCACATTGATATGGCCAGCGTAGGGCCGCTTTCTACCATCAGCATTGCCGTTTCCTCGTTTCTGGGCGTCATTTTTGGCGGCCTGCTCTCCGACCGCTGGGTGCAGCGCAACGTGCGGGGCCGCATCTACACCAGCGCTATCGGCCTGGCCCTCACCATCCCCTCCTTGATGCTCATTGGCTTCGGCTCCTCGCAGGTTAGCGTTATCGGGGCCGCGCTGTGCTTCGGGCTGGGCTACGGCATGTTCGACGCCAACAACATGCCCATTTTGTGCCAGTTTGTGCCCGCCCACAGCCGGGCCACAGCGTACGGCCTGATGAATATGACCGGCGTATTTGCGGGCGCCATGGTTACCAACTGGCTGGGCAAATCGGTAGACGCCGGCCACTTAGGCAGCGACTTTGCCCTGCTGGCGGGCATTGTGCTGGTGGCCCTCATCCTGCAGCTGGCCTTCCTCAAACCCAAAGCCGTTGACTTCACGACTGACTACGCAGCTACCGCCTGATGGCAGACAATCATCAGGCAGCCTATTATTTCCTCCCCCCTCCTATGCTTAGTATCGCCTGTGCGCGCGTCGCCCTCGCCCCGCATCCTTGGAGAGCATCAAAAAGTGTGGGGCAGTGGGGCTAGGCGGCCATCGGTAGGGGCTCCGCTGGCGGTGGTCGGAAACCGGGGTACTGTTGTCGGAAACAGTCTTCCCATTCCTCGTTGAGCACCTTGGTACGGGCCTGCACGAGCAGATGGGCACCCTTTTTGGTCCACTGCATCTGCTGCCGCTTCACCATTCGCTTGGCCAGCACTTGGTTCACCGCCGACTCCACAAAGCCCGTAGACACCCGTTCGCCGTAGCGCTGGCGCTCCGAGTAGTCTACGATGAAGCCGCTGTTCTGCTCCACGTAGGTGTAAAAATCAGCCAGTAGCCGGGCCAATGGCTTCAATTTGCTGTATTTCTTGGCCACCAGCGGGTCGTCTTGGTGCGTGGCCAACAGGTCGTCCAGGTCCAATATTTTTTCCAGGGCCCGCTCGGCGCTGCCGTGCCAGAGGTGCCACTTGATGCTATGCAAGCGGTCCTGAAACGCTTTGCCCCCGATCGCATCGACCTGGACCACGCCCAGCGCGTACTGCTGCAGCACCGTCAGGCGCATGGTCAGGTGAAACCAGTCCAGGATGTGGGTGGACTCCGCACTCAGGTAGCTGGTCAGCGACCGCAGAACCGCGGCGCCGTCCGTGAAAAATTCCACTGCTTGATTGGCCTGCAGCCCCTGCGAACGCAGGACCTCGAACACCCGTCGGCGCGGCTTGGCATCAACCTCCTGCACGAAACCGAAGCATTTGGCAGCCCCTTCGGCGGGAATGCTTTTGCCCGTAATCACCTCGAAACAGCCTTTTTTATGCCAGTGCCGGACGTAGCCGCCGTCGAGGCCGACCACCAGCGGGCGGGGCGGGCACGGCAAGGCCTCGCGGTCGCGCTGGCAAACGCCGTGAAAAGGGGCCACTTCCTGCGGCAGCTGCTGTTCCTGCGCCTCGACCACGGCGTGCAGGTGCTGCTGGATGGTCGTGCCTGTGAGCTTCGCACTCAGGGGCAGCACGTCGTGGAGCAAATCGGCCGTTTTCTGGTAGGGAATCAGGCTGGCCCACTTGGTTTCCAGGTACAGCAACTCCGGCGTCACGTGCTGCGGAAACAGGGGCTGCAGGGGACTGAAGGTCTTCGGTCCGGCCTCGGTGGGTGGCAAGTAGTAGCGCGGGCTATCGACCGTGACGTTGCCGAATAAGGTTTTCAACTGGAGCGGGTAGCTGCCTTTCTTGCGCAACCCGCTGGGCTGGTGCGCCTGCAGGTGCGTCGCTATCTGCTGCCCAATCATCGTTTGCTGAATGCGCTGCAGCAGCTCCTTCGATTCGGCCAGCGTCAGTCCCACGCTGGCTAAGCTGAGGTCCTCCCGGCTCTAGGTGAACACGTCTTCGAGCAGGGACTCTTCGCCTTCCGACAGGCACGCCACCAATTGTAGTTTGAAGTTCATGGCATCAAGGGATTAAGGATTACAGCAAGGCCTTCACTTTACGAACCGTGTTGATGGCCACGTCGCACAGCTTTGCCGTGTTACGTACGCTCAGGCCCGCGCGCAGCTGCCGGGCGACGGCGGCATACTTTTTCAGAAAGACGGCTTTGTCTTCCTTCACGCCCACCGGGCGGCCAATCGTGACGCCTTGCCGCCGCGCTTCATCCATGCCCGAGAGGATGCGCTCGCGCAGGGTCTCGCGCTCCAGGCGGGCAAATTCGGCCAGCAGCGTGAACATGAACTGGGCGACGGGGTTACGTTTGCCGTTTTTTAGCGTTTCAATCCCAAAGTTTTGAACGTAGATGCTGACGCCCAGCTGCGTCAACTCCTCGACGATTTGCAGGACTTCTACCGTGGAACGGCCCAAACGCGAGACTTCGCTCACCAATACTTTCTGGATGGCGCCCCGGCGGCTCAGTTCCAGCAACTGCTGAATGCCCTCCCGGTCCTGATTCCGCTTGGCGCCGCTCATCTTCTCCGCAATCTCGGCCACCACCTGCACGGCCTGACTCTGGGCCACGGCGCGCAGGTCTTCCACCTGCCGCTGGTAGTCCTGCTCCTTTTTGGAGACGCGCACGAAAATAACCGCGTGTTGCATGGCGCAAAGCTACCTGGGCTGTATCAAATAAACCATCTGGTTTTCTTGATACAAATTTCAGGAGATTAAATCCGCGAAGAAATAGTCGTAACCGCCCTGCGAAAATAGAAAATCGGGATTACCCTTTAGTTGATACAGTTTGGCTAGTTTCTGGTTGACCTGGTCTTTATCGAAGTGCTCCGGCCGATAGGTCCAGAACCAGGTCGGTACGTCGTCCTCTCGGATATCCTCGCCGGCCAGTAAACGGTCATGAGCTTCGTAGGCCCAGCTGAACTGGTCGAGCGTGCGCTGGTCATAACCGCGGGGGCCGCCCACTTCTTCCGGCGGGCAGGCGCGGCGGCCACTCAGACACACCGGCCCGGTGGGGACTGCTGTTGCAGGCAGCACTTTCTCGACCCGTACCTGGTGCTGCCAGTAGTCACCGAAGTCATAGGTATAGGTGAACTTATCATTGACCCGCCACGGGAAATCGCCCAAGTGGACTCGCCGGGCGTCATCGGCGTACCATGTGCCGCCTGCGTAGCTCAGGCCGTAGTCCTTGCCCCACAAGTGAAAGCAGTGCAGGTGCCAGTTCTCCCAGCCCATCGCTACCTGGAAAATATGATGCAGCTCGGCCAGGGTAGTATCGCCCCGCACCAACACGCGCCGGCTGATTTGCGGGCTGATGCCGAGCAGATGAATCTTTAGCTGGTAGCCCCCAGCTAGGCGCTCAAGAGTGGAAGCAACAGGTGGTTGGGTCATGGTCTTTGCCGACAGCTTCGGCTTCCCAAGGTAGCCGAAGAAGCTGCCACCCCCAACTGCCCCACACTTTTTGATGCTCTCCAACATGAAGAACTTGACAATGTCTGAAAAGACAAAGGTTAGCCCTCAATATGTCGCCCTAAGTTTGATGCGTAAGCCCTGATCGTAAACTAGCTAACCACATTAGGAAATAAGGTGGGTAATTCAAGTTTAAAGGTCGGTAGGGAAAGTGGGATTTGCTACGATTTGGTTACAAATGGCTACAACTACGACTAGCCCATAACAAGACGGGCGGCCCACTATTCGTGAGCCGCCCGTCGGTTGGATGGTAGTAGATAAGAAGTTACTCGTGGCCTGCAGCTTCCATCTTGTGCTGCATCTTACGGGCAAAGGACTCAGCCTCGTTTTCGTGCACAAAGTCTACCTGCACATCGGTACTACTCGCTGACTTGATGATTTGCTCGATGGAGTTGCGGAGGTCAGAATTGGCGGGAGCAGCAGTAAGCAAATACAAGTGTAGGGGGGTATCGCCCGTTTTGAGGGCAGTGATGCGGCCCGCCCACTTATAGGCTTTGTCTTTGGCACGAGCCGGATTCTTGAGCTGGAAGGTGACGGGCTCCAAGCAATTCAGTACTCCGTTTTGCCATGTGTGAGAAAAGAGAATTTGGTCGTTTGCGGTAGCTATTTGACTTGGCTGCAGCTTTTCGGTCACGTGGTAGCGGTCGAAATACTGCTTGTACGATTGCCGCCACACCTTCTCGTCGTCGGTACGAGCTGGCGCGGCCTCTTCCTAGTACTCTCCTATCAAACGATGGTATAGCTCCTGACAGATACGCTCGGGCTCGGGGTCCATGGTGAGACCTTTCTGCACGGGTGTGAGTTGCCAAGCGGCGTCATTTGGCCGGATGAGAACAGAAGTGACGGTATTGAGGTCCTCGATGCTCTCGAATAACGGGTTGACCGATATTGCATCAGCTCGACGGTTGATAGCAACGGCAAAGTGCCGCAGCGTCGAAATGATAGGCCGAGCGGGTAAGCCGGGGAAGAATCCGGTCAGGCGTTGGGTCTTGGTAATAACCTGGGCACGTAGGAATCGGGTTTCTGGTTCGTAGAAAACAAGACCGACGTTCACGAACTCGCCCGTCACGTGGTCGTGCAGGTAACGCAGAACCTGGTACTGGTACGTTTTCATTGAGTTACGCGGTTGAGTTCTTGAGTAAAGGATGATACGTGTGCTAGCACTTGAGAGATATGAGCCTCAATGTCGTCAATTTCCGGTGTGCGCCAAGTGGGCGGGATATGTTGCCGGGCCGCCTGCCAGAATTGACTGTCTAAGCGCTGAAGAGCAGGTGTTAGCGTGGTGAAGTCGAACTGTTGGCCGCGCAGCTGCGGGAAAAAGTAGTGCTTTTCAATCCAGCCGCTCACATCGTTTGGTTGCAGCAGCCATGGTTCGGGAGAACGTAAAAACGAAAAGACCTGAGTGAAAGAAAATCCCAACTCATGGTCAAGCAACATGATTTGCTGCCCGTTGGTTAGCATGTTTTGCTTGGTGGCGTTGCGGTCAACGTTATTCAACAAAACATCAAACGCGAAAATCAGATAGGCTTGTTCCTTTTCGGCATCGGTGAGGGGCTGGCCGGTGATAAACTCCCGAAATCCTTGCTCGTAGCTAGAGCCAAAGTTGCGGCCTAGCGAACGGCTGACCATACCGTACTCGGCGCGACCATTCATCAGCTCCAAAAAATCAGGGCTGATGTCTACCTCAACCGGTTCAACGGCATATAGCCCTACATGCCAAGCAGCCCAGCAGCCTAACAATTCGCGCTGGAAAGCGGCTCCCTTCATGCGCTCGGCATCTACGCATTTGATAACGTATTCGCCCTCGGATTTCAGGAGGTCATTATAGCCGCGGATTAGCAGTGGCTTATTCGCTCCGTTCTCGAATGTTTTGTCTGGCTTAAGGGCATAAACAACGGGAAGTTGGTAGGAGCTATCAGTAATCAACACAGGGGCGGATGTTTAGGGCTGCGAAATTGCATAGAAAACACGGACTTTATTACCGGAGATATAAGTGAGGTGATCTAGCTAAGCCGCACAGAGTTGGGACGTAGTTTGAAATTGGGTTTCGAAGTGATTGGGGGATTGGTAGCCGAGGGCCGAATGGCGGCGCTCGGCGTTGTAATAAGCGAGATAGTGACTGATTTCCAGCCGGGCTTCTGCTAGGTTGCGGAAGCGGCCGCCGTCGAGCAACTCGGTTTTTAAGCGGCTCCAAAAGGACTCGGCGTGGGCGTTGTCGTAGCAGTTGCCCCGCCGACTCATGCTCTGCAAGGCCTCGTGGCGGGCTACTAAGGCCTTGAAGTTGGTGGCTGTGTACTGGCTGCCCTGGTCGGAATGGATGACCAAGCCCGCCGCGGGCTGGCGCACGGCCAAGGCGCGGCGCAACGCTTCGCTGACCAGGTCTTCGGGCATGGACTCGCGCACATCCCAGCCCACGACTTTACGCGAGTAGCGGTCCAGCCAGGTGGCCAGGTACAGCCACCCGCCGCCCTGTTTAGGCAGATACGTGATGTCGCCCACCCAGACCTGGTTGGGGGCCGTGGGCACTGGTTGACCCAGTAAGCGATTTGGCGCGGCGCGCACGTTTGGGTCGGAATCGGTGGTACGGGGCACAAAAGCGCGGGGCTGCTGGGCCCGCAAGCCGTGCGCTTTCAGCACGCGCCGGATGCGCCAGCGGCCCACAGGGTGCCCTTGGGCGTGCAACTCCGCTCGCAGGCGCCGGGTACCGTAGCGCGCCGAATGCCACTTAAACTCCTGGCGCACCGCTACTTGCCAAGCGGGCTCAGGGGCCGGCACTTGCCCCCGCTGCCACGCATAGTACGCGCTCGGGGCCACGCGCAGCACCTGACAGAGCTGGCGCACGGGCACCTGAGCCCGGCGTTGGGCGATATACTGATAAGTACTCACCGCGTTGGCTGGCTGAAGATGACCAAGGCTTTTTTTAAAATATCTAACTCCTGCTCCGCTCGTTTGAGCTGGGCGCGCAGCTGGCGCACTTCCGGGTCGCGAGCCACTTCCACACTGCCCACTTCGGCCACGAGTTGGGCCTGCTGCCAGCGGTAAAGTAGCTTGGGACTGATGCCCAACTGCTGGGCGGCCGCCTGCGTGCTGCGGCTCTCACTAGCCAGGCGCAGGGCCTCGGCTTTGAAGGCGTCGTCGTATTTGCGCCGTCTATCCGGCGTGGACTTGCTGCTTTTTACACTCATGACTCAGGAAATATACGTCCTGTTTCTGTGCGCCTAACCTAGACCACCTCAACCCACACAGCGTTGAGCGTCGGCCCGAGCTTCCGTTACCGCTTGTTCTCCGGCTTAGAGGCAGTTGGTGAAGGCACAGTCAATATGGATATACGGGCTCCGCGCGTGGTCACGACTTGCGGGGCAATCGGTCTGCGCTATGGGTTTGGTCGCTAACCAATAGTACAGACTGCTCTCTGCGCAGCGCTAGGGCACGCAGCCAGTGTGTGCCCTAGCGCTGTTTTCAGGCTGTGCTTTTCGCGCAGTGGGTAGGGCGTGTAAGATCTTAATGAGAATATTCGAAAGCAAATGGAATCTTTTAACCTATGAAACCTGAACCAAGATCACTGCCGCAAAAAGTACTATTTATTTAAGCACACATAGGGGGTGTCAAAATCGTCACTATTCTGAGGTTTGTCCGAGAAGCAACATTACGTTAAGCAACTTTTCTCAGAAACCACCTGATTTGATGAATAGGCCTATTTCTTACTTTTATCTAATTAATAGTCTTATCAAAAAAGCAACCTATGTTAACTTATGCAACCAGGTAATCTTTTACCCATTACCACTCTTGGTGACAGCTGGGTGGACAATGACTTGATGATGCTTCACGCCTGCTTCCAGTTGTTAACCAACTGCATTGAGCAGGAACACTTGTTCACGGCGACCGAGTGGGAGGAAAACGAAGCGACCCAGCACACCAAGCAAGAGCTTGAAGCATTGCATCAGTGGTGGCAAGAACGGAGCACAGTAGAACGGCAGCAACAGGTAGATCCAATCTGGACGAAGAAACAGTACGAAGAGGATACTCAGATGCTAATCCGCTTAATTAAGGTGCGTCAGTATCTATGGACGTAGCAGTGACCAACCTATAGATTGCTCTATTGAACATAATCTTTACTTATACGACAGGCTGAGAACAGCGCTATTACTGTGTAGGTCGAATGGCGTTGATCAACCACTGGCCGTTATGTCGGACTAAACTGAAGGTTAGGTTAGGCCCCTCGCTCATCTCACTTTCCTGCCAGCGATACAGCACTTGGGCGCTATCCTGGCTCATACTGACCTGCGTAGGCTGGCTTCGTAAGAGTAAGGCGACCTGTCCCTCGGCATCCTGTGTAAAGAGCACGCGGTCGTAGTCCAAGCCGGACGGGGGACCATCCGTTTGCGGATGTGCCTGGAGGGAATCCTGCGCGTATTGAAAGTAGCGGCGCTGCGTGAGCAAGTAGGTGGGCGCTACCCGACCGCTACGCTGTAACAACTGCAAGTAGCGATCGACTGCCTGAAAGTCAACTGCGTATGGGTTCGTTGTATCAGCATCGTTGGCAGCCGGGACGGTCGGCATGGTATTGAGTTGCTCATGCCGCTGCTGATACCAACGCAGAAACGCCACGACTGTCTGGGGAGGAGACGCGACGGCTTGTTGCGCACGCGTAGCAGATGGTGGCATTTGGGCAGGGGTAGAAGTCGTAGAATCGGTGGTGCACGCGGCGAGCAACAGCAGGCTTAGCCAATAGGTATAACAAGAGAGCTTCATGCAGCTAAAATAAGAGATGGCACCCGTAGAGTATGGTACCGAAGTATTACTTTAGAAATAGTGACAGGTATTGACCCACAAACCTAAATTCCCGGAAAAGTTGATTAGCATAATGCTAGTTATATGCGCGCTCTTAGAGGAGTGCAAATATTACTAGATGTCGTTAGCCCCTAATCAGTTTGGACGTTATCCCTGTCCGTGTTGTCACTATCACACCTTTCAAGAGCCCGCAACAGGAGAATATATCATCTGCCCGGTTTGCTTTTGGGAGGATGATCCGGTGCAAGCGGTTGAACCCACCTTCGTGAGTGGCGCTAATCAGGTGAGTTTACGCCAAGCACAAGTCAACTTTGTCGCGCTTGGGGTTTCCGATCCTACCTTTAAGCGTCAGGTTCGGCTGCCCACTACAGAAGAGCTACCTGATCAGTAGCGCTATTTTTCTCCTACCAGTTCTATCTGTTTTTCTATGGGTGCCAAACATGTGTGCTTTGCTTGTCGGAACGCCTATAATGTACCCTACGGCGCCGTTGGCCCCCTAAAGTGTCCCCACTGTGCCGGAGCCTTAACTATTTTGCCACATCGCTTTCGGCCGCCGAAAAAGCGAGAGGACGAGAAGTGGAATACCGCACAGTACTTAGTGGAGCAGGGGTTCTACTATGAGCATATCTTCCCGGTAGCGGAGCCTACGAAGCACGTGGCAATACCGGCGAACTATGTACCCTATCCGGAGAATTTACGGGAAGCTCGAGAATTCGTACAGCAATACCGTGCCTTTGCCAAGAAGCCATAAAAACAGCTGGTATTTAGCTACAGTCAAGCTTATAACCTTTATTGAAGGGACCTCGGTAAACGTTATAATTTTTTGGTTCTCTATAGAGAATACAGTTCAGTGAAACCACCGTTTATCAACGCAAACAGGGACTCCTCAATACCTATTTACGCCGCGAACTCACGCACTCTGCTTCGCGCTTTGCATAGGTCCTAATTTACCTGCTACAACTGATTATCTTGCCCTCATATGAAAGTTTTACTGGTAGAAGACGACCCGCAGGTAGCCTCTTTTGTGAAGAAAGGGTTTAAGCACGAGGGATATGAGATAACAGTGGCCTACGATGGACGCTCGGGCTGGTCGCTTTACCAGCAGCAGCCCTACGACATTGTGGTGCTGGACGTCAACCTACCCTACCTCAACGGGGTGGAATTATGTCAGCTTCTGCGCGGCAGCCGGCAACGGGTACCCATTCTGTTGCTTACGGCCCTGGATAGCCTGGCCGACAAAGAAGCGGGGTTTGCTGCCGGGGCCGACGATTACTTGGTGAAGCCCTTCGCGTTTCGGGAGTTGCTGCTGCGGGTACGGGCCCTCACCAAGCGTTATGCCGAAACCAGTACCCCGCAACACCTACGTCTGGCTGACCTGGAGCTGAATCTAGATTCCAAGATTGTGACCCGCGCCGGGCAACGCATTGACCTCACGACCCGCGAGTATTCGCTGCTGGAGCACCTATTGCTCAACCAGGGACGCATCGTGTCGCGCGTGGACATTGCCGAGCGGGTATGGGAAGTGGATTTCGATACCACGACTAACATCATTGACGTATACATTGGCTACTTGCGAAAAAAAATTGATCGAAGCTTCACGCCGAAGCTTATTCATACCGTTGTGGGGATGGGCTACGTGATGCGAATTGATTGAGTAGGGCGCTTCGCTCGTTTTGGCCCTCAACGCGACGCCTACCGCTATTCAGTAGCGCAGCATAAATACGGTAGGCGAGTGCAAAAAGCCCTGGCTCCTGGCTGGCCAGACTAACCAACGGGTCGTATATTTTCGCTCCTAACGGCTCCTGTATACGTGAGAACATGCTGATTCGAAATAAGCTGATGGTGCGCTTTACCCTGCTAGCCCTGGGTATCCAGCTGTGCTTCTCCGCTTGCGTCTATTACTTTAATGCCACCATGCGGGCGCAACGCTTTCAACACCGCTTGGTTAATAGCGCCACGCTGGCCGGGCGCCTGCTCGTACCCCGGCTTGCGCCGGAAACAAACCGGCTGCGCGGTTTGCGCCGGGAAGTGCTGCTTACCCTACCCCACGAAGAAATCAGCCTCTACGGCCCCGACACTACCCTGCGCTACAGCAGCGCCGACCACATCGACCAAGCGGCTAACCGAAGGCGCCTCGCCAGCGTAGGCGCGGGCCAGTTGGTGCGGTATCCGACTACAGGGGCGCTCGAAACCATTGGCTTTGCGTATCCGCAGGGTAGGGCCCAAGGGTATTACCGCATCTTCGTGTCGGCCGAGGACCAAGTGGGGCGGGCACAGCAGCGGCAACTGGGCCGGCTGCTGCTGCTGGCTAACAGTGGGGCGCTACTGCTCACGCTGGCCGCTGCCTGGCTGTTCGCCAGTGGTGCCCTGCGGCCCTTCGCGCGAATCAGCCAGCAGGCGCAGCGCATTTCAGCTAGTAGCCTGCAGCTGCGCCTAGCAGAAGGCAACGGTCGCGATGAGCTGGCCCAGCTCGCACGCGATTTCAACACGATGCTGGCCGGTCTGGAACAGGCGTTTGAAGCGCAGAAGAGTTTTCTTTCCAATGCTTCGCACGAGCTGCGCACGCCGCTCACAGGACTGGTTGGCACCCTGGAAACGGCGCTCGAATACGATACTACCCTGTTTGATGCCCGCCAGAGCATGACCCAAAGCCTGGAGGCCGCCCGCCGCCTCAGCGCCCTGACCAATGGGTTGCTTAACCTGGCGAAGGTGGACGGCGCCCTGCCGGCCGCTACCCCCGTGCGCCTCGACGAATGTCTCCGCCACGCCCTGGCGCTGGCGCGGGCCAAGTACCCCAACCGCGAGTGGCACCTCTCCTTCCGCAACGTACCCACTGGCCCCGAAGCACACCTATTTATGCTGACTGGCAATGCCGAGCTGCTCACGACCGCGCTGCTCAACCTGCTTGACAATGCGGGTAAATACTCTGGTGGGCCGGTGCGCACGGAAGTGATGTATGCCGATGCCACCACCCTACGCTTGGCGGTAGCCGATGAGGGCCCCGGCCTTTCTGCGGAAGAGCTCAGCCACATCTACGAGCCGCTGTATCGGTCGGCCGGGGCCCAGGGCCGCCCGGGCTACGGTTTGGGCTTACCGTTGACGCAACGCATCATCCAGCGCCACGGCGGGCGGCTCGAGTTGACTTCCGTTCCTAACCAAGGTACCGTAGCGGAGGTCTGGCTACCTATTCATCCTTCTTAACGGATGCAGGGTGGCGGCCATCTGTACCGTTAGCCCCCGGCCTGGCCGGGGGCTTTTTCATGTTTTCTCATGTGCTTCTCATCTCGTTCTCATGCCGGGGCGGGACCTTTATACGGGTCGTTGCCTAGCCTATCTGCATCAGGTTGCGGCGCGTTTTTCTGGTTGGAAGCCGTTTGAACCTATACGGCACGGGTACTACACTAGCAGGCAGTACCCGTGCCGTATAGGTTTGGGCTATTCATCGTTTGCCCACCTGAAGCCCTACCACCGCTGCACACTCGGGCCGCCATTTCCGCCGCTGTCCCCATCCCTACCTAAACGATTAACGCCATGCACAGCAAGCTTTCTGCTCATGCTATCTATCTCACGAAGCTGGATCATGAGCGACTAACCAACCTGGTGCAGCAGGAGCAGCCAGCGGATATGAGCGACCTGATAGAGGTGCTGAAACAGGAGCTCAAGCACGCGCATCTTGTTGATTCCTACGCTGTTCTTCCTGATGTCATCACCATGAATTCCCGCCTGAAGCTGCGGGCGACAACCAACGACGAGCGGTACTTCACGCTGGTATACCCGTCGGAGGCGAACGAAGCCCGGGAACGGGTATCCGTGCTGACGCCCATGGGCATTGCCGTGCTGGGCTGCCGGCTGGGTGACCAGGTCCGGTGGAGTACGCCGGAAGGGCCAACCAGCTACTGGATTGAAGCAGTTCTGCACCAACCGGAAGCCGCCGGCGACTGGGTGAGCTAGAGACGCTCCGCAGTCGCTTATTTTCTGGAGCACAGCCAGTTGCACTATGCTACCGGGGCTACGGACTCACACCACCAACCACCTGCTTAACAGTAAATCACCCCTGGTTCACCTTATTCTTTACAACATACACATGCAGCCCATCTATATCACGAAAGCGGACCATGCTAAGCTAGTAACTCTAATACAGGCGGAGCGTCAAGTCGGCGGCGACCAGCCTGTGGGGGCATTGGATACTGAATTGAAACGCGCCAAGCTGGTTGATTCAGCAGTCGTGCCGCCAGATGTTGTCACGATGAACTCGGTGGTTCGCCTCCGGGAGCTGAAAAGCAAGACAGAGTTGGAAATCACGTTGGTGTATCCCAAGGACGCGGATGTGGGGCGCCGAAAAATCTCGATTCTGGCTCCGGTGGCTACCGCTGTGCTCGGCTGCCGGGTAGGCGACCAGGTAGAGTGGCCCCTGCCAAAAGGCACGGCTACATACGCAATAGAAGCCATTTTGTATCAGCCCGAAGCTGCTGGACCGCTGTGAGAGCAGGTGCCACCCCAGGCTGTTGCGGGTTGAGCCAGCATTAGCAAAGCGATGAACGCCTGGCACTTGCAGGCAGAAACAAGGTAACGTTTTGTTCGGCGGGCGCACCGCGGCTTGCTGCGGCTCCTGTCGCTTCTCAAATAAAATAGCTTTCTATCCTTATGAAAAAAGTCTTTTTGTGCTGTGTGCTCGGCCTGTTGGCCTGCGCTGGGTTGGCGTCCTATCCAAAAGAAGTCGCTCCGGCGGGCTACCTGATGGTGATAGGCAGCGGCCGGCCAGGTAATTCAAACCGGGCGGAAATCACCATTATACAGCCGAATGGTCGCCGGCAGGTGCAGTCCCTCCCCGATATTCCGGTGAGCAAGGAAGGTCCCAGCCCGGCAGGCGCAGTGGATATTCACCAAGCTGAGTCCGTCACGATCAATAAGTTATACGCCCAGGGTTGGCGTCTGGTTAGTGTGGCGCAAAGCACCGTAGGGGCCGGGGCCTCCACCGAAACTATTTACCTGCTGGAAAGCCGCTGACGCCCGCCGCTTCCCCTACCCCCCTTCCCCAATCAGCCTGCTTCTCCCCGAGAGTTTCCTTGCCGCATGCCCACCACTACGATTACCTTATTCCAACTCAACGACATACACGGCTACCTCAACCTGCACCAGGAGCTGTTTCCTGGGGCTGACGATTTTGAGTACCGTCCCTGCGGCGGGTATGCTCGCCTGGCCACCACGCTGCGGATGTGGCGGGCCCTCTTTCCCAACAGCTTGCTCTTCGACGGGGGCGACACCTTTCACGGCACCTGGCCGGTAGTAGGCACCAAGGGCGAGATTCTACTACCCATTCTTCGCGAGTTGGATATTGCGGGCATGACGGCCCACTGGGATTTTGCCTACGGCCCGGCCCATTTGCAGCAGCTGCTTGCGCAGCTCAACTACCCGCTGCTGGCCGCCAACGTGTACAACGAGCAGTCGGGCGAACTGGCTTTTCCTCCCTACCGGGTCTACCAAGTCGGCGGGCGGCGGGTAGGGGTAATTGGTTTGGCCTGCCCTGCTGTAGGCACCAATATGCCCGCCCACTTTAGCCAGGGGCTGCGCTTCACTACCGGCGACGCGGAGCTACCCGGCTGCGTAAGTCGGCTGCGCGAGCAGGAGCAGGCCGATCTGGTCGTGCTGCTTTCCCACTGCGGTTTTCCCCAGGATGTAGACCTGCTGACGCGCCACCAAGGCATCGATGTGTGCTTGAGCAGCCATACCCACAACCGGCTCTACGAGCCTGTGCGTGTAGGCCGCTGCCTGGTGATGCAATCCGGTTCGCATGGTTCCTTTGCCGGCCGGCTCACCCTCACACTCGAGGAAGGCCGCATCACCGCGTATGACCATGAACTACGGGAAATTGGGGCCGACATTGCCCCCGATCCGGTGGTGCAGGCCCTCATTGATCAAGCCTTGCTCCCGTACGCGTATCTGCGCGAGATGGTAGGCATTGTGCGCGGCGCCTTGCACCGGGGCACCTCGGTGAATGCGCCGATGGACGACTTCCTGCTCGAAAGCCTGCGCGCCTGCGTACCGGCTGACGTGTACCTGTCCAACGGCTGGCGCTACGGCGCGCCCGTGCTGCCCGGCCCCGTGCGCCTGGAAGACCTCTACCACATCGTGCCGATGGATCCCGAAATCGAAACCGTGGAGCTGACCGGCATCGAGCTGCACCAGTTGTTGGAAGACAACCTGGAAAGCACCTACAGCCCCGACGCGCTGCGCCAGCGGGGCGGCTACGTGAAGCGGGGCCTGGGACTGAAGGTGTACTTCAAGATGGAAAACCCCGCTGGCAGCCGCGTGCAGCGCGCCCTCGTGGGTGGCCAGCTGCTCGACCCGGCCCGCACCTACTTGGTGGCTTTCGTGACGGGGCAGGCCGTGCCCTCCCACCTGGGCCACGCGCGCCGCAGCACCGGCCAGCACGCCGTGGCCGCCATGCGCGCCTACCTCGACCAGCACCGCCCGCTGGCCGTGGGCTGCCCCGATTCGTTCGTAGTAGTGTAAACTTTGATATCGTGAGTACACAGTGTCCGCTAGGCCACAGCTTGCTTAACCTGAGCCAGTGTCCGACGCATACTCACATTTGGCGCACCCGCCCTACCCTACTGCTGGTAGATAATCCGCCTAGGTTTTACCGCGTACCGAAGCGCTACCTGCATAGCACTCCACGTGGGCACGCTGTACTTCTACGGAAAGCCGTGTTATCCGCTTCTGCAGGCATAAGAGCGCCTCAGCAAGGTGCCCTGGCTCAGGCTGCTAAGCCGTTTTCGGCCGCGTATGATAGGACACGTGCAAGGCCCGAATGGCCTGCAACAGCTCGCCCTCGGCGGGGCCTGCTACCTGGGCATCGGCAAGAAGCTGTTGTACCGGCAGCATGTGCACGGGCCCGGGCGGTACCCCAATCTCCTGAAGCCAGTGCGTAAGCTGCTGGGCCGAGGCGAGATACACGATTTTGCCCAGGCCTACCCAGCCGTGGGCGGTGGCGCACATAGGGCAGTGCTCACCGCTGGTGTAGAGGGTGGCGGCGGCGCGGGCGTCGGGCGCGAGGTGGGCAGCAGCCCATTGTGCCAGCGCCAACTCGGGATGGGCCAGGGAGTTGAGTTCGTTTACGCGGTTCCGGGCCTGAGCCAGCACCGTGCCGTCAGTGCCCACCAGCACCGAGCCGAAGGGTTCGTCGCCGGCGTGCAGGGCTTCGGCGGCCAGGGCCAGGCACTGGCGCAGGTGGGGCAGGTCGGTGGGCGTGAGGGGGAGGTTGGTGGGCATAAAGGAAGAAGTAGGTTGGGCCGAGGGGCACTTGTCAGTCCTACCCCCCGCAGGGGAAGTAGGGCTCAGACAGCTGGATACAGTACGGCCTTCGGATTGGTAAACGTGGGCCGGCCGTTCTTGTAGCCCAGCAGCGGCTGCGCGATGGTGCGGATAGCCTCAGTGGCGCTGGAGGCCTCCAGCAGCACAAATGTGGCCGGGCCACCCACTTGCAGGCGAGCCTGCCGGGCTAGCAGCCGGGCGGCATTGGTGGTTACCATTTCGTAAGTGGCCCGGATTTCGTCGTCGGTGGCAAGCTGGGCCACGTTGGCGTATAGGTTGGCCATGCGCACCAGCGAGGCGTCGCCGTAGGGCGTAAAGGCGTTGAGGATGTTATTGCTGGAAATGGTGGTAAGCAAGCCCTGCGCCTGCAATTCGTGCGCGTTTACTACCCCTCTGGGAATGAGGTGAGTATGCTCCTGCCCCATCATCAGCAGGTCGGTAGCAGGCAGTACGGTCAGGGCAATTTCGGCCTCCAGCAGCAGCTGCACCAGCCCGGCACGCTGGGCCGGGGGCATGGCGCTCAGCTTGTTGACGTGCCCAATGGACACGCGGCCCTGGTAGCCCCGCTGCTTGGTTTGCTCGACAATTTTGGGGATGCCCGACTGTGCGGGGTTAAGGTCGAAATCAAGGTGAAAGTCCACGTTCACCTCAAACTCCTCGGCCAAGTCGAAAATCAATTCCACGTGGCGGTCGGGGTCGGTGTAGGGGCAGCCGCCCACTAGGTCAGCCCCCTGTTGCAGAGCCTGTCGCAGCAGCTCGTAGGTAGCCATTTCCTGGGTCAGACCGTCTTGAGCAAAGGCGCACAGTTCAATGTCGATGGCCGGGGCGTACACCTCCCGCACCCGCTTGAGGGCCGCCAACGAGCGCAAGCCGGCGCGGGGGTCGGTTTCGACGAAGGTGCGCAGGCCCATGGTGCCTTTCTTGATAGCCATTTCGATTACCCGACTGGCTCGGGCAAACACGTCCTGCTCGGTGAAATCCTTTTTGGCCTCCTTGGTGAGCTGCGAGGCCTCCTCCTTGCCGCCCGCCTGCACCGGGCAGCGGCTCAGGATGCAGGCCTTGTCGAGGTGAATGTGCGTTTCGTAGAAGCCAGCGCACACAAACTGGTTTTCAGCGTCGAGCACCACGCGGGCCGGGGCCGTGATGTCGGCCTCCAGCAGCGTAATCTGCTCGCCCACGATTCCGATGTCTACGCTGGCCTGGTAGTCGTCGAGGCGCGCATTTTTCACGAGTAGGTCAAGCATGAAAGTTGGCAACAGAAAAAAATGTAAGCTACTTATTTTTAATGAATTAACACCCTGGCTCGGCGTCTGCTCGCCGCCGTTCGCAAACGCCAGTATGCGCTTTCCGGTTTCGGGCGTGAGCACGGTAGCCAGCGTGTCGGTGCGCACCGCCCCCGGTTCTATGGCCAATACAGGGGCCAGTAAAACAGGCAGTAGCATCTACTATGCAGTCGTTGCTGAAGCCCGCGCCGAAGAGCACCTTGGTGTCACGGGTTTTGAGGTGGCCGCGGCCGTCAGCCACCTCAGCTGCCGCGGTAGGTGGAGTAGCCAAAGGCCGACAGCGTAATGGGCACATGGTAGTGGGCGCCGTCGGTGAGTTCAAACACCACTTCCACGAAAGGGTAGAACGAGGTTTGCTGCTGCGCCGCGAAGTAGGGCTTGGTGAGGAAGGTGAGACGGTAGGTGCCGGTGGCGGGCGTTTTCTGGCCGGCGGTGGGCAGGAAATCACCGATGCGGCCGGCTGCATCGGTTTGCTTCTCCGCTACCTGGCTCCAGGTTTTCTTCGCGCCATCATACTTCTCCAGACGCACCGTGACGCCGGGCGCGGGCAGGCCGCGGCCGATGTCGAGAATGTGGGTGCTGAGTTGGTAGGCAGGCGGCGTTTGCTGCGCCAGACCCAACAGGGGCAACAGGCTAGCCAGAACAATAAGCAGGGTTTTCATACAGGCAAAAAATGAAACGCAGTTAAATAAGTAGTGCTGCCGGCCTCGGGTATGCCGCCGCCCAGCAGCAATTTTCAAAAAAGGAGCTTGGATGAAGAAGCATGAACCTGCCTGCTATACGAGAGTACGGGTGATACACTTGTAAGTATTCACGTAAACAGTTTACTATACAGCAACCTCAGAACTTACGGTGCGATTTGATTTTCAGGCTTAGCGGCGACCACCACAAAGGAAAAAAGCCCAGCAAACATGATGTCGCTCTTATACAGTGGCGGTCAGGCTAGTGGACCGGATGCGGTATATGTATCGCCCTAACTGCTTGTCTACTCCCGGTTATTTTCCAGATGCGTTGCGTTCAGCGCTGAATTACTGATGGCTTCGCAGCAGCAGCTTCCCCTTTACATACGGAAGCTGTGTAGAAAGTCAACAGAACATAACGCTGTGCGAAGTCGAAGCAATAAAGAGTCGCAAACTGTGCGGGGTAGCAGCTTACCCAGTCGTCAGGAGGAGGACTTGCGTTGCGGATAGGTACTAGCCCCTGACAATGGCTATAACTTATTGTCCCACACTGTTTGAGGCCCGCCATTAGCGGGCAACGCTCCACTCTCCTTTCAGTCCTAACAGTAGGAAGAGACGTCCTTCTTCTGTTAGGGTAGCTTGGCCCATCTCACTCAGCAGGTGTGCCGTTTGATATCATCAGGATATAGCCGGCCAAGCTGCCAATGATGGTTCCAAACAACGCAATTGCTCCCGCCAGTACGAAGGGACTGAGATGTGCATTAAAATACATCTCATGCTGTAAATCCTCTTGATAGGCTGGGTGAAGAAAGCTAGCATAGATAAAAATGAAGGCCGCGAAGATTACTGATCCCACCAAGCCAACAAAAAAGCCCAGCCTCAACCCTGACAAGTAAGAAACTGGGCCGGTTGTCTGGTCTTTAAAAGCTCGAATAGCCAAGATAACGGCTACCACCGTAAATACGTGACTACCAAAGCGCACCAGTTGATTTTTATGTAAGTCTAATGCATAGCACATGCAGAAGTAGAAGCACATAAGTGCGAAAGCAAAGGTGCCGTATAGGAAGCCTAACCTGGAAACTGAAGCGTTGGTAATCATAGTCGTGAAGATTCTCAAACAGTGTGGGACAATAAGTTATAGCCATTGTCAGGGGCTAGTACCTATCCGCAACGCAAGTCCTCCTCCTGACGACTGGGTAAGCTGCTACCCCGCACAGTTTGCGGTTCTCCCCCACTTAAGAGATGATTAGCCTAAAAGTCATACCCCGGCATGAGAATGAGATGAGAAATAAATGAGAAAGCATGAAAAGACCTCCGACGATGCCTAAAACCTGAGCCGCGGACAGTACCAGCGCTGCCCGGATTACACGGGGCGCATCAAAAAGTGTGGGGTAGCCGGAGTCAGCAGCTTTTCTGCTAAGTTGGAAAGCCGTGCTTGTCAGCGAAGGCCATGCCCCAACCACATACAGCTTCACCTCTTGACCGCTTGGCGGTGGGCTACCAACTCAAAATATCAGCCCGCAAATCAGCCCAGGGCCGGCTGGTGTTCAACCTGTTTGCCTCGCTGGCCGAGTTTGAGCGGAAACTCATTCGGGAGCGAACTCACACCGGCCTGGCTGCCGCGCGGGCGCAGAGCCGCGTCGGGGGGCGCCGCCGCGAACTATCGGAAGAAGCCGAACGCACGGTCACCGTAGCTGAGACGCTTTATAAGAAACAGCAACCGGGCGTCAACGAAATCGTTCAGCGCTTGCGCATCTCCAAAGTTACACTGTACAAATACCTGCGTCACCTGGGCGTCGTCATCCACAGTCACCGAAAAGCTGCAGCAGCTAAGTTAACCGAGCGAGTTTTGTATCTGTTCATAGGTCAAATTCCTTAACGTGCTATTTATCCCGTTTTTTGAGAGGCGCCCAAGTAGGGTGGGGAATATACGCGCCCGATGGGTGCGGTAGCAGCCTGCTTCGCTCATTGCGCAATTGACAAACAAGTTATGATAACGCTCACTTATCATAACTTATATTCGCTAGGCAAAACGAGCGCGTTTTTCCGGTTTTCACTCCTATATATAGTGGTGCAGAAACTGCAGCCTAGTTTGCGCCTCTTTCACCTCACCTGATCCGTACCCGAAACCTCGCTCATGCCCGACGATCTATCTCTGGTCCCAGCATCCAACACTACCCAACCCATCAGTGCCCAGTTGGCCCGGGCCTCGGCCAAGGTGGCCGGCTTTCTGGAAGCGGGCCTGCAGGGGGCGGCTAACACCGAGCGGGCCTACACCTCGGACCTGAAAAGCTACGTCGCCTTTTGCGAGCGGCACGGCTTGCTCGCGGTGCCCGCCGACGTGGATACCTTGACCGAGTACGTGGCCTACCTGGCTACCGAGAAGCCCGCCCCGGAACCCAGCCCTGGGGGCGGTGGGGAGAACAAGAAACGCAAGGGCCAACAGCCGCTCACCCGGCCCCACGCGCTGGCTACCATCCAGCGCCACCTGGCCGCCATCCGCAAAGCCCATCAGCTGGCCGGCTACCGGCTGCCGGCTACGCTCGATGCCTTGAACGTGGTGATGGACGGCATTGCCCGCACCCTGGGCAAACGCCAGGACCAGGCCCCGGCGTTCACGGTCGACGAGCTCAAGCACGCCCTTCGCCGCATCGACCTGGACACGTCAGCTGGTATTCGGGACCGGGCCCTGCTACTGCTGGGCTTTGCGGGCGCCTTCCGCCGCTCGGAGCTAGTGGATCTGAACATCGAGCAGCTCGAGTTCACCGAGCGCGCCCTGCTCGTGCACCTGGCTAAAAGCAAAACCAACCAGTACGGGGCCATCGAGGACAAGGCTATTTTCTACGCGCCCAACATGGATTTCTGCCCCGTGCGCTGTCTGCGGGCCTGGCTGAACCTGCTGGGCCGCACCACCGGGCCGCTGTTCGTGAAGATTCCCCGTACTACGCCAGGGCAAATGGCGACGCCATCCCAGAAGCGGCTGTCGGACATTTCCATCAACAAGCTGGTGCAGAAGCGCCTGGGGCCGGGCTACTCGGCCCACTCGCTACGCGTGTCCTTTGTGACGGTGGCTGTGCTCAACGGGCAATCGCACAAGGCCATAAAGAACCAGACCAAGCAAAAAACCGATGCCATGATTGAGCGCTACACCCAACTCAACAACGTCGTGGCCTACAATGCTGCTCAGACTCTAGGACTGTAGCTTTAGTATCGATCTGGATATGCTCTGAGTATAGGTGTAAACGAGCATGCCGGAGCGATACTCCTGCACAGCCTGATTTCGTCGCGTTCCGCATTGCTGAGCACGGATTTAGGAGCAAGGTTAGCAATATACTGGGCACGTCCACATCACTTTGCTGGGCACCCGCCGCTACTTGGCAAATGCACTCGGCTTTAAATGCTGGCATATATTTCTTGCGGGTGGAGAGATTTCCTCCGAAATTCAATTTTCAGTCATAGGAAACGTCTTGCTGTCCGTCTTAGAAAGACCAGTCATTCTGCTGGTCGTTTAGAAAGCTTTTTTAACTGACGTACTAACTTTTACTGTTAAAACTAATCTAATAATATAGTTATTGTACAATGTCGTCTACATCGACTAGTAATATCCTAGGTGAAAAAAATTGAAGGAAGGCACCGTCTTGAAAATCTGCTGATTCAACACTCGTTCTGTCTATGCTATCAGGGGCAAAACGTTGAATTAATTGTATAAAACTACTTGCAATGGGATTAGATTTATTTGCAAAAATCAATTGCAGCATAATTATAATTTTATGATTATGCTGAATGGGGGCACCTACAAACAATCTGGTCAGGTAAAATTCAAATGCATCCATGTCAGTCGTGCATATCAATTCATTGAGATTTTTGATATAATCGCAGCAACGACAGGAAAATGCGGGAAACTTTAAGGTCTTGGTAGTATGCTTCCTGGTTTTAGCTTTTGAAGTGCATTGTAGAAAAGAGGCTACACAATATGCAAGGTCGATATCACCATTATCATCATAATAAAAAACTCCAAATGTCCCCACTGAATCAAAGGCAGTATGACCTCCTCCCATTTATTAGACCGCTTGAAAGTGGAGTATCAGGCGTTCTGAAGCTCGACGGTAGTGGCGGCAGCCACTACTTCATCGGGCGTTAAATTCTGTAGCGAGCTGTGCGGCCGAAAGCCATTGTACTCCTGCCGCCAGTGCTCAATTTTCTCCTGTGCGTCGCTCAGCGACAGAAACCAGTGCACATTCAAACATTCGTCCCGGAAGCTCCCATTAAACGACTCAATATACGCGTTATCGGTTGGTTTACCCGGCCGGGAAAAGTCCAACGTGACGTGCTGGTCATAGGCCCAGCGGTCGAGCGCCTTGCTGATAAACTCACTGCCATTGTCGACCTGAATGCGCTCGGGCACGACGCCCAATTGCTGCCGTAAGCGGGTCATGACGGCTACGACGTCTTCGCCCTTAAGCGACTGTCCCACGTGAATGGCCAGGCATTGACGACTAAAGTTATCGACTATCGTTAAGGCCCGAATTTTCCGTCCGTCGAAGAGCTGATCAGCCACAAAATCCATGCTCCAGCTTTGATGGGGACGCTGGAGTGCGACCCGTTCCAACCGGTGGGCAGCAGCCCGACTGCGCTTGGGTCGTTTACTGCGTAAGTTCAAGCCCTCCAGGCAGTACAACCGATGAACGCGTTTGTGGTTGTCTGCCCAGCCTTCGCGCCGTAGCAGCGTAAACAGGCGCTGACAACCGTAGCGGATACGCACGTGCGCCAGTTCCCGCAGCCGCTGGCGCAGTGCGGTGTCGTCGCGGCGGTGAGCTTTGTAGGACCAGCTGGAGCGCTGCAACACCACCACCCGACAGGCACGACGAGCGGAGATGCGGTAGGCGTCGATGAGGTGCTGAGCCGCGTGTCGACGCTGCACGGGCCTCAGAACTTTTTTTTGAGTACGTCCTGCAACATCTGCTTGTCCAGGCTCAGGTCGGCCACGAGTTGTTTCAGGTGCAGATTCTCTTCTTCTAACTGCTTCAGCCGGCGTAGCTCGGGCACACCTAACCCGCCGTATTTCTTCTTCCAGTTGTAGTAGCTGGCCTCGCTGATGCCCATCTTCCGGCACACCTCCGCGACAGTCACGCCCGTGTCGGCCTGACGCAGGGCGAACACGATTTGAGCCTCGGTAAACTTGGTCTTTTTCATGGCAAGTGTCTTGGTTTTAAGGTACGACAAGTGCCTGATTTCTCTACTTTAGCGTGGTCCAGTTTAATGGGGGGAGGTCAAGTATATGATAATACATCATCTGGAAACAGATTAGTATTTGTGCTTATATCTTTAATCAAAGGCCTGTCTGATAGCAACTCGTACTGGAAATATTCGCCTGAAAATTTGAATACTCTGCTTGTTTTTGGTTTTTTATCTAATTTGGCTTGCAAGAACGTCATCCTAGCCTCATTCAGTTTTTGAGAAAATGAGATTATCCATATGTCTGATATTTCTCGCTGAATTGGAGCTAAAATCGAATTTGAGTTAAATTCGACATACCTCTGATGGGTCTCTTCTAAATACAATGTTCTGTGTTTTTGAGATAGGGCATGAGCTAAGGCTCGAAACAACACCACCTCGCCTATAATACCACCTTGTCCTGAGATATAAGAGTTAAAATCTATCTTCATAAAGTATTGGATGGCGTGACTATTCGCTAAAGTAAATACCCATTGCTTACCAGTGCGACTTGATTGTTAATCTTTCAGCAATTAAGAGCGTGTAGGGGAATTCAAAGTAGGCGGTTTAGACGGATAGTCAGGTTAGCGACCAGTAGCCACGTGCTGCGACTAGCCGGGGTGAACTCCTAATTCAGGGCCAAACAGCGGAAGCTGGTGAGTCAGGTAACGGTGTGCTTGACGACCCAGCGTTTGGTGATGGGCATAAGGTCCGTCGTGGTGGGTGGGCGACTATCCAACTCATGGCATAAGCCTAAGCCGGCCACGTGCTGGGCAAAGCGGCCACGGTAGGCTTGATCGGTGAGCACCGTGGCCAGGCGCGTCATCCACCCCAACTACGTTGGAGCAGCAGGGTCGGGCCACAGCCCGAGTCGTGCTGGTGCGCCGCGTGCACATGGGCCGACCAGATACGACCGGCCGAGTCAGTCAGGATCTGGCGCTTACGCCCTTTCACGCACTTGTCCCCGTCCAGGCCACGGCGTTCAAAGATATTTGGGGCCAGATGCACACTCTGGCTGTCCACGCATGTCAGCCACGGTAGGGCCTGCTGTCCTGAACGCAGCCGGTCCAAGACATTCAGCACGTGGTTGAGTCGTTGCTAACGGCCGGTGCGTTGCCACTGATAGAAGTAGTAGTACACAGTCGTCCAGGCGGGGAATGTCGCCGGTAAAGCACCGCGTTGAAGACCTGACGCAAACACAGGCGCCGTCGGCGTTGTACGGGCAGCAGCGAACCAATAACTTGCTATTGCGAGTCAGTGAAGGGTTGATAGCCGTCAACCATGAAGCGAATCGGAGCCTGGGAACTCCCTGCGCAACTTACTGACTCTTTTTCGTTTACAGACTTATCCAATTTCCCAATACGCTCTTACAATTGTTCGACCTCAACAGTGTATTCCACCTCAATGATGACGTTATTTACCAGCCATTCGTACCTTTTATCTTTAGTATAATTAGTAATGTCCTCTCGTCAGTTATCCGATTTACAGACTCATCAACAAAGCTGGTATTCTTACATTGAGGCGAGGAAAGCACTTATTAAATTCAACGAGCAGCCTATTGGTATCAAACCGGCCGCGAACATCACTCCTTTAGCGGATGAATGGAAAGTTGAATTAGAGCAGGTTGACTCCGTATCCTTATTCTATAAGTCTGCCCGACAGACGCTTCGCTTACGCGAAATTGACATCCGGGAGAAAGAAGGACTCTTTTGTCTTCCATGGAACACTACTGTTACGGAAGGAGCATTAAATAGCCTGAAGCAAGCAGCTGAAATCTGTTACATGGAGTTCGAACCGGCTCCAATGCTGAAAGGGACTATCGGAAGTTGGTTTGAACACCCAGACCTGGTAAAGGCCAAGGCTACTTTACTGTTACAACAGGCTGAACTGGCTTTCCCTTGGAATATTATAAAAGCAGAGTGCCAGGGCGAAGCATCTAACTATCAGACCAATCTGGAAATAGTGTTGCTGGTTAATCCGGAAAGTCCTGCTATGACCACTGCTGAGCGTAACGCTAAACGGTGGGCGCACGCTGAAGCTCGGATGGCGTTGACAAGGATTTTAACCAGCCATGGATTCGTGGCGCGTGGGGTGAAAGCGTCTTTGGTTACGAGCCGGCTTACCAGAAATGTCTGGGCATCCTCCTTTAGTCAGTTAGTTCAACAAACCTGGGTGGCAGACCTGGTTGAGCAGGAACAGGTCAAAATTTGTCAGCTGCGCTACTGCTTTCAGACCAGCGCTGATGAAAAATCGTCATCGGGTTTATTGGAAGAGATAGGTGCTGAGTTAAGACTGGCTTTCCCAAAGATCCAACCTGTTCTCAGCGCTAACAGCTTTCGGCTGGAATTCCAGTATCATTTGGATTTCTCCAAACGAACAGCTCAGGTGCTACGGCTTCGTAATCTGCTCGATACATATCAGAACAGGTTGGAGCAGGTAGGCTTGGTAGCACGTTTGTTCGGCACAGATCAGCTACACTTTCTGGCCCGCCCCGATCCACGGCGTCAGCAGGAGGATGCCAACACGCGCTTCAGTAAGCTTGCCGGGGAAGAAGTAGGAGTAGGGGAGGAGAAAACCTACCAGAAAATTGGTAAGCTGGCTCGGGTGCAGTTTCCCTTTCTGACTATTGCATTACCACCGGAGATTGATGCCGAAACCCGCCTTCAGCTCTTCACCAAGTTGACCGCCGGCAATTCCATCACCCCAAACCTGACTGGAGAACGGGAAAAGCTGGCCCGCCTTTTTGATGCGCTGCGCCGTATGACAGATCCTAAAAAGTCTGTCCCCAATCCGCAACTACGCGCCGCGTTATTCGATGCTGCTCAGGCCAGAGGTGTAGCAGAGCCAGCCGAACTGAATATTGGCTCGGCCACATGGCAGGAGGTAGCACAACACTCTTTTCTGCGTCTCAATGAATCGCAGCATGCCAGTGTCGTGGCCACTCTATTGGCTCCTGATATGGCGTTGGTGCAGGGGCCACCTGGCACCGGCAAATCAACTGCCATTTCCCAGATAATCTGGCACCTGGTTCGCCAGAATCCACTAAACCGTGTCCTGCTCACCTCCGAAACCAATACGGCTGTCGATAACGCACTTGAAAAGCTGGAGAATGGTTTTCATAATCTCGTCAAGCCAATCCGGATTGGCTCTGAAGCAAAGATGGAAGAGGAGGGTGGACGCTATGCCCTGACCCGGTTGGAGGAATGGGCCACTGCTCCTACTGAAGCCCAATCAGGACCAGTTGACCAGCCTGATAACATCCTGCGCCGCTGGATGCGCACGATTGCTCGCCGGGCCACTGCCCAGGCGCTACTGCCGACCGAACTGACTATAGCATGGACAACAGCCCTGGATGACCTGGCTCCGGCAACCCGCGCAATGGTGCTGAAACACTACTTGGAAAACGTTAATGTCATCGGGGCTACCGGGGGCTCTTTAGGCGAGAAAAGTACCCGCAGTACTCCAACTAAACCTGTCTACACCAAATTTTTCCGGCAGTATAGAAAAGTGTTTGCTGAGCGGCTGACGGCAACGGAGGTAAGTCAGAAGAATAGCGCAAAGAATTCAGGAAAAGGTTCGTCATCAGTTAACACCATTGATACTTCCGGTATCCGGTTTGATGTGGTGGTGATGGATGAAGCCAGTAAGGCCACGCCTCCTGAGCTGGCTTTGGCCCTGGTTTATGCATATAAAGCCATCATTATCGGAGACCACCGTCAGCTGCCTCCTCTACTGGACGAGGGGGACTTTCGTAGTACCCTGTTAGCTGCCGGCGCTCCGGAACTGGCAGCCCAGTTCTCGCGTGCTGATGCTGAAACTTCCCAGTTCGAGCGCCTGTTCACCCGGCCTGGCGTCCAACCTGGTGTTGTATCGCGTTTTGACACGCAGTACCGCATGCACCCCGATATTAATGCGGTTATCGAGCAGTTTTACGTCGATGATAATGGCCTCAAGTGCGGTATACTGGAGGCAGCCGCTGATGAACCCAATCTGAGTAGCGCGCTTAGTCGCTACCATGGCTTAACGCACCCGGTACTGGTCAGCCCTTCTGACCATCTTATATGGGTAGAAGTGGACGAGCCTGAACTGTTGGCTGGTACCTCCCGCATCAACCCATCCGAGGTTCAGGCCACGGAAGCCGTGCTGGCTTGCTTATCACAGAGCCAGGGGTTCGAGGAATTTCAGGCCCACTGGACCAAGCCTGAAGAGCGCGAAGTAGCGCTGATTACTTTTTACGGCCGACAGGTAAATCTGCTTCAGGAAGTTGCTGCGCAGTTTAGTGATATTATTCCCTGTCGGGTACAAACCGTTGATAAATTTCAGGGTATGGAGCGCAATATTGTGGTCGTGTCGCTGGTGCGCAGCGATAAGATTGCTGCTACCCGTTTTCAGGAGCCTGATTTGGAGGCTTATCCCGCCAGCGGTGGGTACCCACTGCAGACCAGCCTGGGATTCGCTCAGTTTCCCAATAGACTAAACGTAGCTCTCTCCCGGGCAAAACGTCTGCTTATTATCGTAGGCAACAGCCGCCACTTTAGCCGGAACGACTGTTATCGGCGCGTCTACGAAACCGTCCAGGCCCGTGGCCGGATAGTGCCCTATGCTGACCTGTTACCTTATCTAAAAAGCTAACGGACCTGCGCCACCTAGTTACTTTTTTACTTCTCTATCCCTAGTCCCAGTGTCCTACCCAGGTTTTACCTTTCTTGAAGATCAACCCCAGCATCTGGGCCTGAGAAAGCAGCACGTCAGAATTCAATATCGTCGTGCACAGCCTGTGCCAACGGAGGAGGTCATCATCCTGCAGTGTCTGGAATACCTGGGGGGCGTGGTAGATGAGTTGGTACTGGGTACTGTATTGGGTTTCGCTCTTACCGAAGATTTTACGGTTACGCCCCTGCTCTACCGCGACGCGGCTGAGGTGGCTATCTGGGAAGAGTTATTAGCTGGGTTAGCTGATTTCGGCCTGATTCGCCGAGAGGATAAAACTATTGCCCGAACAGCCTTCACTCATTTAGCTGCCACGCAGCGCGTGAAGTATCAATACTTCCGGGCTACCTGCAGCTATTGGGAATTCGAGAAATTAACCGGGCCCGCGGATTTCCCTTTTCATGAATTTGGTTTTCAGGCCGCCCTCACAAACGAAGTGTTGGTGGAACATCCTGGACGGCGCGTCGAACTGCAGCCGGGACCGGATACGAAACTGTCGGAGTACGCCTGGCAGCAGTTGAAAAGTCAGGTCGAAGTAGCTTGGTCTGATCTGTCTGAAGTCGATTACTTCGGTAGCACTAATCAGTATGCAACTCTGGGTGCCCTTCCTGTCACCGGCTACTGCTACCGGCTCAGTACCGCTTCTCCATTGGCCGACGCGACTGATTATCGCTTTACCGTTGCAGTGAATGAAATGGCCAGCCCACTGCTGACTAGGTTAGTCAACCAGCCCGCTAACGAGGTGTTGCGGCGAGAATGGGGGCACTTCTGCGAATTTGCCCGGTTTTGGCAGGATTCCACGGTGGTAATCGATGCGACACAACTGCAACGGTTTAGTCAGGACTGGAAATGGGCCGACCTGCTGGCAGATTCCCGCCTTAGTTGGTTTCAGCCTGAAGTGTTGCCGGCATTAGCACGCCTTGTGCCTCCAACTTACCACTCACAGCTTTCTACCCATATTCCGCCAGCTCTCTGTCAGGCACGATTCGATGAGTTTCCTGAAATATGGAACTGGACGGTGTTATCAGCCCGTCTAGACCACGGGTTCATCTCCGCTCACCTTACTCAGTCGTTGGACGGAGAGCTACAGTACCCTTGGGATTTTGAAGTATTGTCGCAGCGCAATCCAGCGGCCGTGGAAAGCTGGCTTACTCAGCTTCTGCAGTCATCCTGGGCCAACCAGCTGGTAGGCACCGAGACCTTTCAGTGGGACTGGGCCGTATTGGCTAACCGCTTATCAGAAACATTTATCCTCGCGCATCTTGCTGTTCTGCCTTTCAGTCGCAGTCTGCTGCTCGAACGCGGTGCGCAATTCCTAGAAGCGGCCCTAAAGGCCGAAATGGAAGCAGGCCGTTTTGGTACCTGGAACCGGGAGCAGGTACTGACTACGGTTTCTTTACCTTTTCTGTGGGAGCATCTGGAGCATCTGGTTCATCTACTGCCCTGGCACGGTCTGCTCGGACGGTTGCTGGCAGTGGGCCAGCTACCCCCTTCTGCTACTGAGCAGACCAGGCTGCTGGCGTTGCTGCGTAAGCATCGCGACGATATAAACCCCCTGACTACGCAGCCGCTGGCTTGGACGCCGGAGCTAATAGCTGTCTTCGACGAGCTAGGGTTGTTGCAGTGGGCTTCCGGTTCGTTCAGCCCCGGGTTCGAGCAGCATCCCGCTGTTGCCTGGACTGCTGAGCATTTTGCCCGTTACCATTCCCGGGTGCGCACCGCTGCCGGGGCTGCTTTTGTCAGTGCTCAGCTCCGCGAGGTAGAGCGCATTGTAGAATACCCGGATTTTGCCTGGGACTGGGCTGCGCTGTCATCCAATGAACATCTTTCCTGGACCCCGGCTCTTACTACCCGCTACCTCGACCGTATTGTTTGGAGCCGGTTACTGCAGCAATTCGGGCCGTCAAAGGTCGCCTTGCGGTTGTCTGGGCTGCACACTCAATTGCAGGCAAATGCTCCTGCATCATTGCCTGACCTCTGGGCTTACGCCAATCAGTACTTGCCGGTATCTGTATTGCTTTCTTGGTATACAACATACCGGGAGCATCTTAATCTGGCACAGCTCTGCCGCCGTGACCCGGATGCAGTAGTTGATTTCCTCCTGATCCAACAGGACTTTAATGCCGAATGGAATTGGCCCGCGCTGGTTAATTCCACGCCTGCCAAGCTGGAACTGCTGCTGTCAGCGGCCGATAAACAATACCGCCTGCAACCCAATGAACAACTGGCATGCCTGTCCCAGGCAGCTGCTCCGCATCTTGAGCTGGAATACAGTCTCACGACTGCCCCGGGGCTTGCGTTGCCGTGGGACTGGAAATATATCAGTGGCCAACTCTCGCCTACGCAGCTTGCTCACTACGTATCCCAGCTGGCCCCGAAAATAGACTGGACCCAGATAGTAAGCCAGGAGGCTATGCATTTCCTCCTCACTACTGTATGGGTGCTCGATGCTCAGGTGCAGCCGTGGCTGCCATGGTCCCTGGTAACCCCGCTACTCAGCCCCGAGCAGGTGCAGGCAAATTGGAGCCCGTTGGCAGTATATCTTGATTGGCCCTACCTCATGCGCCAGCCAGAACTCTACCCGCTGCTGCACGCACATCTGCTCGATCATCCGGTCGTGAAGGAATACCTGCCTTGGGACTATATTCTGAGCCAGGTTATATCCCCCGACGAGCTGGTCGCCAACTTGCCGCTCTGGAGCCGCCGCCTCACCACTCTCCACAACCCGGAAGTTCGGTCAGCAGCCTTTGCCGCTTTCACTCGGCAACTACCGGTAGAAGTTATTGCGCCTACTCCCAACGGACAACCTATCTATCCGCGTCCGGAAGCAACGCCAGTAAGTGAGCTGCCCCTCGATTGGCCCCTGTTATCCGCTGATTCGCGCCTAGCGCAGCATTTCACCCGCGAAACGCTACGCCGCTACCGAAACTATTGGCACTGGCCCACCTTGTCACGTAATACCGAGCTGAATGCTAACTCCGACTATCTGCTGTGTCAGGACTTTAGTTCTCTCTGGGACTGGACGTATATCTCGCAATACAGCCTCTTTATCGGGGGATACCAAGAACAGGCTAACAAGCAGTTCAAGGCTGACCTCCGTCGCTACAACCAATTTGTCGATTGGGCGGCGCTTAGCCTGCGTCAGGATGTAGTTTTCTCGGCTAAGATTCTCACTGATTTCAGGTTTAAATCATGGGATTGGAAGGTGCTGTCTGCTTCTGCCGCGTTGCGGCTTGAAGATGAAGGGCTGCTGGCATTGCAGAATCGAGACTGGGACTGGGCCACGCTGTCCGCTAACCCACGGCTCTCCATTCACCTAGAAACAGTAGAAGCCCTTGCCAACCAGGATTGGGACTGGGCTGCGCTATCTGCTAATCCTAGCCTTCGCTTCGATGGGGACAGCCTCTGCCGTTTAGCCAAACACGCCTGGGACTGGCCCACGCTTACCCGCCATCATCGGCTAAAATGGACGGCTGACTTAATGCATGCGCTGGCCGACTATCCACTCGACTGGGCGTACCTCGCTACCCGTCGGGATATAGAGTGGTCAGTTGAGTTGCTCCGCCGTGTCTCTGCCCATTTGCCGTGGCTTCAATTGTCTCGCAACCCGCCCTTTGACCTTACTGTTGAACGCCTGCGCGAGTTTCAGGCCTATTGGTCCTTTAAAGAGTTGTCTCGTAGCCAAGCATTGGCCGATTGGTGGGAGGAAACCAAGAAACAGGGGGTAAAGATTGTTCAGAGAAAGCTGGTTCAGCCAGCTGAGGTACTGGTATCTACTGTTGGTTTGCCTTGGGACTGGAAATATCTGTCAGAGCGTACAGATATAGCCTTCAATACAGGGTTATTAGATGGCCTGAAATCGTACCTGCACTGGCCCACGTTGTCCCGCCGCGAGTGGGGCTATGCCTTTCAGACAGATTGGTTACAGCGCTACCTTGGTTACTGGGATCTAGTAGCCTTAGCTGTTCACGCTGCCCTGCCCGAACCTGCCCAGCAGCCAGTTCTGACTCTGATCAAGGCTGATACAACGCGTGTACTACCGTATTTGTATTCTCTGGAAAGGCACGCTGCCAAATCCGAGTGGGCTGGTTATGCTTTTCACTGTACGCACCTAACTAACGCGGCTTCCATTATTCGCTCCGGGCAACTGCTTTCGCGGCGTGAGGTTCGCAAAACACCTCATAAGCTAGCCGATGCTTCTGGTAGTATTAACTTCCATCCTAGTCCTGTCTGGGACTATGCGCGGCTCTATTATCGGCCCCAAACTTTCACTCAATATTATACGGAGCAATTAGGTCTGGATTGGCAGTTGCTGCAGGAGAAAAAGATGAAGGACCCTACGCCGTATTATCGGGCGGAAAGCCTGGGTTTTCCTAAGTGTCCTATTCCGATCTACTTCCGCTTCCGACTCTCGGAGATTCTGGCCACTCAGTTGGATCATTTCTACGTCAGCGACGGCAACATGCAGAGCAGCAATACTGACTTTGATTTACTGGCCAAAATGCTCCACAGGATTGATACCAGCTATCTACTATACCATCATAAAGAAAAAGACGGCTGGCTGGAACCAGAGAGATGGCAAAAGCATAAGGATATTTCTCAGCAGGAAATCCTGATTAAATCTGGTTTATCTCTGTCGAAGCTGGGTACCGTCGACATCTTCGTGCCCGACTACTGGGCGGCGGAAGAGTTGCGTCGTCTCATCGGCCATGACCATCCGCTGGCTGCTCATATCCAGACTGGGTATGGCTGTTTCCGCCATGAAAACCGGAGCCTCGAATGCTCTTACTCCGAGACGCATGTCGAGGTCAACACTGACTTTACCGACCCATATGACCTAGTATTAGAATGCGCTGATCTGGATACTGCAGATTTGTCGGAAATGCCGGCCGAAACTTATCGTCGTTTAGGCAATAAGCTCATCGCCGAAAAAATTCTTCGGGTTTCGTGGCCAACGCCTACCGGCTTCCGCGTTCTGTTCCGCGACAAAGTAGACAGCCGTCCCGGCGGCCGCCGCGAATACGAATTGTTTCAGCAGGAAGCCTAATTAGCCCCGTAGCTTGAACCGAAATAGCATTTAATCCCATCTTATAAGCCTTTCCCTAAGCTTACTTTCACTTTACTCATGCTACAAAGCGCCGCCTTCACTACTTGGATGCTCGATCAAGGTTATCCACCCAAAACGCCCCGAGTATATCTGCATGATATTGAACGCATCGAGCAACGTCTGGGCATAACCCTGGAGCCCATTACGGTTGCCAATACCAATCAAATAATTTACCGTCTCGGTAACGAAGCGCCAGCCCGCACTACCAAACACATAGGCAATGACCGCTCAGCGGTCAACTGCTACCACGAGTTCCGTACCGGTCTGGCATTGCCCGGTTACCGTCGGCGTGGTCCCCGCCCCCAAGCCACATAGCCTACTCTGGCATCCTCGCAAGGTGGCTTGCAATCAGCTACCTTGCCACCGCCGTTCTTGCACCAGTGTTTTAAGCGTGAACGCCCGCAGTTCTTCGGGTACCTGCGCTTCCGGCTTCAGCCGGAAGGGGTGTCGCCCATTGGCCTCGGGTTTAAAGTACACCTGCTGAAACTCTCGTTCATAAAAGGGGTATTTCTTCCAAAAGGGCGGATTTACACGCTAAGCCCGATTATCAAAAAGGGTGACCGAAAAACAGACCGGAAAAGGCCGATTCCAAGGCGTACAGGGGGTATGACCAGCCTATCAAAAAGGATTTCCTTTCTGATAATCTTAGAATTAACTATTAGCAAAAATCAATAAATCAATTGGTTAACTGCTTAGCGTGTAAAACCGCCCTTTTGCAACAAGAACCCCATATAGTGGCCACCAGCTCAGCTATTTCGTCCCAGTTGTGCAACAGCCGCTTACTTCAAGCTGACATTGACTGCTTGCACCCATCTTTTGGCATCTTGGCCATTCGTCAGCGGCTTGCTAGGCATATATTGGAACTGGTAGCTAGTGTGCGCCCATATACTGCGTCCCTTTTCCCAACGCATTATATCGCACTCAGCACGGTTACCTTACCTGTACCCCGTGTTCCTGCAATATGCCAAACTTAGGCTATACGTGCCAGTAGCCTCCATCACGAACAGGCACTGCGCATCACAGATCTTCAGCAGGTGCTGGAAGTCCTTTTTGTTATTGCTGACTCCTAAGTGCTTTGGCTGCTGGTCAACCTAGTACAAAATGACCAGCATGGCTTTGCTCACTTCAATGCCGACCACGGGAGCCAATGGGTGAGAACCCATAGGGGCTACACTAACGAGGAAAGGAGAAAAGAAATCCAGAGAATATTTTGCTATCCTTACACAGGCTCTGGGGCCTCACGGAACAGTCCAGAGTAGCCACAAAATAGAGAGGGGATTATCATGCTAAACGAGCTCGAGATGGCCCCATAATGAATGAATCTTACTTCCCCATTTTCCTTTTCAACAGCTGGTATTACGGCGAGCATGCAAACGCAGGAAATATAAGATAATCCACTACTCAATCCATAATGCCACGTTACTTAGTCGAGGAGTTCTATAATGCAGACCAAGATGAGTTTGTGAATTATGCCAGTAATGGCAGCGAACTGGAATTATTATTTCCCTTGTCATCTGTAGGTTTTACCCAAAGCAGCATTGATATCGTTCAGGACTACAGCATGGTTTCTTATTGCTGTGAAACGATTGCCCCCTTCATATCAGTAGTGAACTTCGGGTACGAAAAAAAAGACCGTATTCATTTATACTTTAGAATAACCTGCACATCAACCGACACCCCCTCTTTACAGCAAGAGCTCTTTTATTTTTCCGAAGTTATAAGCCAAGAGCTTAAGATATATGATGATATACATGTCATTTCGTTTTGGGATACAATATCTGAGTATGAAGATAGCTTTAGCAAAAGAGTCTTTCATTTCCCTGACCTAATTAATGGGTACTGGGCCAATCTGATTAATCAAGGGCACCAAGAAATAGCCTCTGAGTACCATACATCCCCAACAAAATACTTCAATAAACTATATAGGACGTACCCGGAGCAGAGTTATCTGTTTTGGCGCAGCCCGCTCTCCAAAGATTTCAAAGATCCCCTTTACTTCTCAACCGAGAATTGGATTATTCCCCCGCGAACAAATCTCACTGGTGCGCTTAAGCTGTATTCCGGCATCGAGCACACCACTAAGCTGGAACCAGCTGAAAAAGTGTTATATAATGGCTTGCTCGCATTGGTTACGGACACCGCCGCAGTGTATTTCAGACAATCTGAGCAACTGCTACATTCCATAAGATGTACAACCTTCTTACTGGCTCAACGACACAGTCCTGCACCTGAGCAGCATTTAACCGACATTATAACGCAGGACACCGGTGTTCAAGGCCACCTTTTCAAGGACGATGATACCCTAAGAAGAAAGGCTGCTACCTTCACCAGAACTGTAAAAATTGACAAAGAACAAATAACCTATCAGCTTTCAGAGCTGGGCGACATAATTATTGCCAGTTACAAAGATTTTAAATATGTCTTTTTCAGCGACAATTCAATGAGCTTTGAGCAAATCAAAGATTTGAACAAATTTCTGTATCCGGCATATGCAAAAACACAAAATATAATTGAAGCTTCTATCACAGGAGACTGCAAATGGCCAGAGTTGGATGACGACAAATTTGAGGAGCTTTGTTATGACATCCTTTATTGCGATCCAAGATTCGACTCAAATACTATTCAAAAAATGGGAAATTCCCGTTCCAGGGATGGCGGTAGAGATATAGTAATTAAAACCCGGCTGGCACCGGGCAGACAACAGGAGCTTTACATATTCCAGTGCAAATACTTTTCTACTCGCACTTCACTGTCAGCGGCAAAATTACCAAATGCGGCAAATGTCATTATGCAATATGGAGCACACGGATATGGGGTATTCACAACAACGGTAATAGATGCAACATTGTATGACATGCTGGACGCATTTGTCAAAAACGGGCACTTATATAATTACTACTGCTGGTCCAAATACGAACTCGAACGCTTCCTGAACAGGCATCAGCTGATCAAGCGCAAATATTTTACTCCCTAAGCAACGTCTCCAGTTCCACGGTTTATTGCTGTTCCTATTAGTACCTGAGGAGATGCAATCAATTAATCCGCGATGTGGCTATGGCATACGGTTGCCCATAAATGAGGATTTCCAATCGCCCCCACCCATTGCCCGGCAAGGGTGCAGACCATGCAGCAAGTCTTAAGTAAGCAGCTGCGTCAAGCTGTTATAGCGGTTTCGTGAACGGTGAATCCATCTTATTTTATGTAACTATCTATAAATCAGAAAATAATCTCATAAAGTGGGTGCACTGAACGAGAAACCGCTATATACCACGTGGAACTTCCACCTGTGAAGGTACAGGCATTATGCTGCCGGACGATTTCTACAACCTGCCAGACCTTCCCGTGATTAACCACCATCTTAAGCAGATACCACCGACAGCATGCGGCGAGCCAGCGTCCATCGTTGGTTCTGACCGGAAGCCCAATTTGTGGTATTCCATATTTCATCCGGATTATGCATCGTGAATTTTACGCGGCGCATGTGCGGGTAGCCATCCAGCAAGTCGCTGCCATCTTCACTGTCCACTTTCCAGTCATAGTTACCCCTTACCTCTACAACAGCCTGATTAATACCGTTATGTCGTAATAGAACCAAGTCGCCTATTCTCATATGACGGTAAAAATTCCATAGAGAGGGTCCGCCCATAGCTGCATTTTGTAACTCAGGATAAACCTCGCTGATGACAGCACTAATGGCAGCAGCTTCCTGATAGCCTTTCTCATGGATATTACCAACGGCATCCCAACCTATACAGATGCACTGATGTTTACGATACCATTGCAGTGCTTCATCAGCACTTTCATGATGGGTAATGAGTCGCCAGATGTTCATATTTAATAACAGGTGAAACAGTGTAAGTATCGCCTGCAATATATATTAATCTGGTTCTGTAACCTGCATGCAAACCTGTCTTCCACGATTGTCTCAACAGCCTCACACATCAGTTATCTGTTACCAGTAACACGGCTCCACACAGAGTTGCGAACTCGTCTTCCGGGTCAAACTCTATCCCTGAAACTCTGGACACCGCTGTCATTGCAGGAAGATTCACCGGCTCATCACAATCGAATATGGAATAGGCTACGTACCCTGGCCCGGAAGCCAGTACGTCTACAAGACTTGGTACACAACACATCAGCACCGGCACCTGTTCGGGCACCTTCACAAATCCGGTTGCTGGGTCGGGCAGTACTAACCCTTCCGTTGGCACTGCCTGTGGAAGCTGATACGGCAGATACAGGGTGGCATTCAT
>NZ_CP043644.1:4072500-4779090 GCF_014217645.1 Hymenobacter sp. NBH84 | reverse complement strand
GTACGAATCGAATACGTAGGACGGCGCAGCCGATGATTCAGGTTCTGGTTCAGCCTCCGGCTCGGGGGCGGCCGCCTCTTTGGTGGGGGTAGCCTTGGCGGTAGCAGCTGGTTTGGCCGGCGTTTTCTTCTTAACGGGGGTTCCCCAACCATCGTCGGTGTCGCCCCAGCCGCTGCCGTCGCTGCTGCTCCACAAGTCGCTGGTGTCCCAGCCACTGCTGACCTTCTTCTTGGGAGCCGGCTTGGCTTTCGCAACTGGTTTGGCCGCAGCTTTGGCAGGGGTCGGCGCGGGCTTGGCTGGCTCTGGCTTGGGCGCTACGGGTTTGGGGGTAGGCCGAAGCGTTTCGGCAAAGGCCGGCATGTCTGCCTCGTTGTAGGCAAAGCTGAACGAGCCACCATCGGCGCGCAATGTGCTGTAGCGCGAGTGGTAGAGGTAGCGGGTTTCGATGAACTGCGTAGCCGCTAGCAGGAATTTCTCCGCGTTGCGCGGGTCGTCTTTATCTACGGTTTTGGTCAGCACATCCAGCAACTCGTCGATTTGCTGATCGGAGAAGTTCTGTTTGGTTTTGGCCGTTACGAGTAGGTTGTACAGCATTTCAAGGTGCGGACGCGGCTTGAAATTTTTAGCCAGCATCTGCTGCGACAGCGCCACCGTTTTGCCTTGCTGCGTGGCCGTGAGGCGGTTGCTGGCCCATAGCTCCTGCAAACGAGCGCCCGAAGCTTTGGCCGCCGCATTGTTGGTCGAAGCCATCATCACCTGCACATCCTGTATGAACTGCGCTGGATCGGAAGAGAGCTTGCCCACAAACCGAGGGGCTGGTGTAGCCGCTCCCGCAGCCGGACGAGTTTGCTGCGCCCAGGCCGGTACGCCCAGGCCTACCATCATCACACAAAGCCAGCCAAGAACCTGTTTTTTCATACTGATACCGTCAAAACCCACTAAACAGGCTACAATTTCGTAAAAATTGCCGAAACCCAGTTATTCTTCTTTCTATTTGATTGATAGGCTAATCCCTGCTTCTTAGCTTCCTCTTGAATCTTGGATAAATCCTCTTCATAGAATCCACTGAATATTATAGGGCAACCAGCCGGTAGCAGGGCGGCGTAGGCGTGCATGTCTTCCAGCAACACGTTGCGGTTGATATTGGCCAGGATAATATCGAATGGCGCCTCACCTTCCAGCACCTCTACCCCGCCTAGGCGGCACTCGGCCTCGGGGAAGCCGTTATCCTGCACGTTGTCGCGGGCGTTTTCTACGGTCCAGGGCTCCACGTCCACGGCCAGGATTTCGCGGGCGCCTAGCATGCCGGCCATAATGGCCAAGATACCCGTGCCGCATCCCATGTCCAGCACGCGCTTACCCTGGTGGTCTACCGTCAGCTGGTTTTCAATCATCAGGGCGGTGGTTTCGTGGTGGCCGGTGCCGAAGGACATGCGCGGCATAATCACGATGTCGTATTCCACGCCTTCGGGCTTGGGATGGAACGGTGCCCGCACCGATACTTTATCGGCAATGATGAGAGGCTGAAAGTTCTTTTCCCACTCGGCATTCCAGTTTTGACGGGTGATGATGCGGTGGTCGTACTCGATGACGTCGGTGCCCTGGTAGCGGCTCATGATTTCGGCTACGTCGTCGGGGTTGAATACGTCCTCGGTGGTGTAGGCGCAAAAGCCTTCGTCGTTGTCTTCAAACGTATCGAAGCCTACCTGACTTAGTTCGGCAACCAGAATGTCGGCCAGCTCGCGCGGGGCCTGAACGCGTACTTCTACAAAATCCATAGTGTGGGGAAAGAATGGGCGAAGGCAAAAAAAATGCCGCCCGTGTTGGTTCGGGCGGCAAGTTCGCAGGAAAATCTGCGGAGGTTGATGGAGTGCGCCCTACTGCGGCCGGCAGCCAGCATAAGAACGCACATCGGTATAGTGAATTGTAAAGTCGGCCAGATTCCGATTTTCGGTTACAAAAATGCGGTAGTCGGCAAAGTCGCGGGCGTCGGTGAAGGCCCACAGCCCGGCTTGGTCGGCAAAGAGCTTGTTGTCTTCTTTGTACACCATAAGGTTGGTGAAAGCCGTTTCTGGCTCCACGTACACGGTGGCAAAACACTGATTGCGGCGGCGCGGATCAGTTTCCAGGAAGATGGAACCGTAGATGCGGCAGGGGTCTACGCTACTCAGGGTTACAACTCTAGCGGGCGCCGCAAATGGTACCCGCGCCGCGGGTGGTGCGAGCGTCAGAAAACCGGCAAAGAAAAGTTCAGCAAGCATCATAACAGAGCAGACAACAACTTGGCCGGCTTTGGTTTCATCTTTATTATCGTGTCATCCTGATTATCTGTCATCCTGAGCATGTGGCGCATCAAGCCAGTGTCGAAGGACCTTATGCCCGCAGAACGACAATCGTATCAACGACTCGTTCACACGTGAGAAGGTCCTTCGACACTGGCTTGATGCGCCACATGCTCAGGATGACAGAAGAAAGTTAAAAGGACTTGATAATCTCCGTGAAATCACGCGATTTGAGGGAGGCGCCGCCAATGAGGCCGCCGTCTACGTCGGGTTGGGAGAACAATTCGCGGGCGTTCTGGGCATTTGCCGAGCCGCCGTAGAGGATGGTGGTATTTTCGGCCGCTTCGGCGTCGTAGGCGCGGGCTACCTGCTCGCGGATGAAGGCGTGCACCTCCTGCGCCTGGGCGCTGGTAGCAGTTTTGCCGGTGCCGATGGCCCAAATGGGCTCGTAAGCAATGACTACCTGTGCAAACTCTTCATTGGAGAGGTGAAACAGACCATCTTTCAGCTGCTTGCTGATAAAGTCGAAGGTCTCCTCAGCCTCGCGGGTTTCCAGCGACTCGCCAATGCAGAAAATCGGCTTCAGGCCAGCGGCCAAAGCAGCTTTCAGCTTTTGCGAAAGCAAGAAATCGTCTTCCTTGAAATACTGGCGGCGCTCGGAGTGGCCCAGAATTACATATTCGGCACCCACCGATTGCAGCATCTTACCCGATACCTCGCCGGTGTAGGCGCCGCTTTCCTTGTCGGAGCAGTTTTGGGCGCCCAGGTGGAAGTTGCTACCCTGAGGCAGCTGCTTGCCTACACTATATAGAAAAGGAAACGGCGGGCAGATCACCACTTGCACCGCAGAGCCGGTGGCCTCGTCGGCTACCATGTTAGTGATTTCAGAAACCAGAGCCAGGCCGTCCTGGAGCGTGAGGTTCATTTTCCAGTTGCCGGCAACGATGTTTTGGCGCATAGCGAAAGAGCGTAGAGTTGAAGATTCGCCTGCAAGTTATCAGTTAGTTGTTAGTGGGTTGTTGTTAGCTGTCAGTTGTTAGTCTGATTCCTGTTTCAACAACTAACAGCCACTCCCTAACAACTGACAACTAATCTCTAACAACTAACGAACAACCGCTACAACCCCGCCGCCGTCTGCAACCGCCGCCGCGACAGCAGGATGCCACCTACTGCCACTACCACTGCGCCGCCCCAGGCCAGCCACATCAACTCAGGGTAGGCGCTTTGCCGCGCTACCCCAATGGCAACCAGCGCCCACGCCGCCACCAGCGGAAACGCTACTTCTCGAAAGGCATAGGCTACCAGCAATCCCAGCGCTACCACTATTGCTAACAGCAAAGCCGTGAGCAGCACACGCACGTTTTCTTCGCCGTGCCACCCCCAGCTCCACAAGCCCAACGTGACGTTGATAACAGTAGCCACCGAAATCCACCCTAGAAACAGCGCGAAGGGTAGGCTGCTGAGCATCGCGCTTTCACCAGCCAGTACCAATGTCCGCGCCCTGCCATATACCAGGATCAGGCTAATTAGAATACCCAGCATCACTAATGCACTCAGGGCCAGCCGCTCGTATGCAAACACCACCAGCCACAGACCCGTGAGCACATTGGCCAGCGTGAGGGGTAGGGCTACGGCATCGGGTAGCAAGTTGCGGCGCTGGGCTGGCAACAGCTGCCAGATGGCGTACATCAGCAAGCTCAGAAAAATCAGACCCCAGATGCTGAATGCGTAGCCCGCCGGCGTGAGCAGGGTAGGATACTTGCCGGATACCGCGCCGTTTGTCTGCCCATTGAACGGGTAGGCTTGCGACACGTAGTTCAGCGCAATATTGCCAACGATGCTAGCCGCCGCTGCCCACCGCCACAAGCGGCCCGGCAACGCAGATTCGGGTGAGGTCAACGGGGTAGAAAGTGCAGTCATAGAGCAATGTTAAGTATGGGAAACTGGTAGCCCGGCTCCATTGGCACTGGACCAGCAGGCTTATTTTGTGGGCAGATGCGGCTTGAGTTGGCCGACCGCAGATGTGGCAGCAGAAGCCTGCGCATCAGTTTTTGCTTTTACCAGGAGCGCCTGAATCTGGGTCAGTACGTTTTCGTCCTCCAGCTTCTCGATGAAGGCAATCAGCTCTTTCTTTTTGTGGGCAGGTATCATAGGAAATGCAGGTTACAGGGTGTTGGGCAAGAGGCCAATGGAGGCTATACGCAAACGCCCCGAATGGTTGTCCATTCGGGGCGGATAGGGTGCTCGGGTGGCAAATACTGCTACAGCTTCTCGGCCAAGAAACGAGCCGTGGAGTTGGTGTCTTTCAGCTTCACCATCTCCTCGGGCGTACCCTCGAAGAGTAGGTGGCCGCCGTTGGTGCCGCCCTCGGGGCCGAGGTCGATAACCCAGTCGGCGCACTTGATGATATCCATGTTGTGCTCGATGATGAGTACCGAGTTGCCCTGCTCCACCAGCGCATTCAGGGCCGTCATCAGCTTGCTGATGTCGTGGAAGTGCAGGCCGGTGCTGGGCTCATCGAAGATGAACAGGATTTTATCTTGCTGAAGGGTAGCGCCTTTGGTCAGGAACGAGGCTAGCTTCACGCGCTGGGCCTCACCACCGGAAAGCGTATTGGCCGACTGCCCTAGGCGAATGTAGCCCAAGCCTACATCGTTGAGCGGGCGCAGACGCTCCACAATCTTAGGCTGATCGGCAAAGAACTCTACAGCGTCCTCCACCGTCATTTCCAAGATTTCGTCGATGCCTTTTTCCTTGTACTTGATTTCCAGGATGTCCTGCTTGAACTTGTGGCCATTGCAGGCTTCGCAAGTCAGGTAGATATCAGCCATAAACTGCATCTCAATCTTCACCTGACCCTCGCCCTGACACACTTCGCAGCGCCCGCCTTCCACGTTGAAGCTAAAGTGCGAAGGTTTCAGGCCGCGCGCCTTGCTCAGCGGCTGATCGGCAAACAGGCTGCGGATGGCGTCGTAGGCCTTTACGTACGTCACCGGGTTGGAGCGCGAAGACTTGCCGATGGGGTTCTGATCTACAAATTCCACGTGCGACACTTGGCCCTGCACGCCCATCAGGCGGTCGAACTTGCCAGTGGCTTCGCCCGCGCCGCCGCCCAGCTGCTTGAGCACGGCCGGCGCCAGAATGCGCTTCACCAGGGTAGACTTGCCCGAGCCCGACACGCCCGTTACCACCGTCATCACGTTCAGCGGAAACTTCACCGACACGTTTTTGATGTTGTTTTCGCGGGCGCCGGTCACTTCCAGCGCGTTGCGCCAGGGGCGTCGGGTTTTGGGCACTGGCACCGCCATCTGGCCGCTGAGGTAGCGCCCAGTGTAGGTAGTATCGTCCTCCAAAATCTCCTCATACGTGCCCTGAAACATGAGCTTACCGCCACCCGATCCGGCTTCCGGCCCAATGTCGATGATCTGGTCGGCCTGCTCCATCATCTTGTCTTCGTGCTCCACTACTACTACCGTGTTGCCCAGCTTCTGCAAGGAGCGCAACACGCCGATGAGCTGCTCGGCATCCTTGGGGTGCAGGCCAATGCTGGGCTCATCCAGAATATACATAGAGCCCACCAGCGCCGAACCCAGCGAGGTAGCCAGCGAAATACGCTGCGATTCGCCACCCGACAGCGTGCTACTAAGGCGGTTGAGGGTGAGGTAGCCCAGCCCTACCCTATTCAGGTAGCTGAGGCGGTTGGTTACCTCCGTCACCAGGCGCTCGGCTACCTTGGCCTCGTGCTCGGTTAGGTTGAGATTATTGAAGAATTGTACTGCTTCCGAGATGGGTAGGAGCACCAAGTCCGTAATGCTGCGGCCGTCGATTTTCACGTACTGTGCATCGTGGCGCAGGCGCGTGCCGCGGCAGTCGGGGCAGGTGGTGCGGCCCCGGTAGCGGCTTTGTAGCACGCGGTACTGAATTTTGTGCGTCTGCTCCGACACCCATTTGAAGTACTTATCCAGGCCATCGAAGTACTTGTTGCCTTTCCAGAGCAGCTGCTTTTCGGCCTCGCTCAGCTCGTTGTAGGGCCGGTGAATTGGGAAATCGAAGCGGATACCGTTTTTCAACAGGGGCTTCAGCCACTCACTCTGCTTGTCGGTGCGCCAGGGGGCAATGGCGCCCTCATACACCGTCAGCGACTTATCCGGAATCACCAAATCCTCATCAATGCCCAACACCGAGCCGAAACCCTCGCAGGTTTTGCAGGCGCCGTAGGGGTTATTGAAGGAGAAAAAGTTGACGTTCGGTTCCTCGAACACGATGCCGTCCAGCTCGAATTTGTCGGAGAAGGTGCGCCGCTCGGCGTCAAACTGCGCGATGCACGTGCCATGTCCCTCAAAAAAGGCCGTTTGCACCGAGTCGGACAGGCGGAACTGCAAATCCTCATCACCATGCCGAATCACGGCGCGGTCAATCATGATGTACACGTCGCCCTGCACCTCGGGCTTGCCCTCCCCGATGAGGTCTTCGATGAACTCGGTTTCGCCCTTCACCACCACCCGCGAGTAGCCTTTTTGCAGCAGCAAATCCAGCTCCTTGCTCATGGGCCTACCCTCCTCCGAAGGTAGTAGCGGGGCTAGCAGCGTCAGGCGGGTGCCGTCGGGTAGAGTGAAGAGGTAGTCCACCACATCGGCCACGTTGTCCTTGCGCACCTGCGCGCCGCTCACAGGCGAGTACGTGCGCCCTACTCTGGCAAAGAGCAGCTTAAGGTAATCGTAGACCTCGGTGCTGGTGCCTACCGTGGAGCGGTTGTTTTTGATGCTGACCTTTTGCTCGATGGCAATGGCCGGCGAAATGCCGCGGATGTAGTCTACGTCGGGCTTGTCCATGCGGCCCAGAAACTGGCGAGCGTAGCTGCTTAGGCTCTCCACGTACATGCGCTGCCCCTCGGCATACAAGGTGTCAAACGCCAGACTAGACTTGCCCGAACCCGACAGGCCCGTGACAACGATAAACTTATTGCGCGGCAGTGCCACGCTGAGATTCTTGAGGTTATGAACCCGCGCATTCTTAATCAGAATAAAGTCGCGCGGGTCGAGCTGGTCGATAGGATCGGCCGCGGGGGCGGCTACTTGCAAGGAGTCTTGGGCCATAGAGCGGTAAACAGCCAGCACCGGGGGTTTGGTTTCCGGCGGAGGTAGGGAGTTTACGAAGGTACGACGTAGGGTATGGTTTGGCGCTGGAATGCTTACATGGGGAGATGTGATATACTCAGTGTTATTCATCAATTTGATAGCAACTCTATGCTTCTAGAGCAACGGCACAAAATCACGCAGCTATAATGTGACTTACTTAAGAAGTAATACAGGCTCCTTTCTCCCTAATTTACAGGACACGTTATTGTGTTTATCTTATATAAGCAAAACATACCGGTGTTGCTATAAATCACTCATTAAACGCCGTAAAACAAGAAAATTTACGTAATATCGGGCCGCTTATATACAAGGGGTTTTTTATCCCTTATTCTGTATTATACTTATTGCCTTGCATTATGCTAAGCACTACCCGGCAACCAGCAGAGAAATTGGAGCTATTAGAGGCCATTCGTGGCTTTGCAGCATTGTATGTGGTTATTCACCACTTCATTGGCTTCACTACACTCAAGCAAACACTTCATCCCCTGCTTAGGCTGCCCTTCCGTTTCGGACAAGAAGCTGTTATTGTCTTTTTCCTGATGTCGGGCTTTGTTATCTGTATTGCTACCTATAAATCATCTCAGCAAGATATTCGCACGTTCTTTTATAAACGTTTCTTCAGAATATATCCCATATTCCTTGCTACTCTCGGCTTATCCGTGCTCGTTGCTTTGTGTAACGGTGAATCATTTTCTTCGAAAGACACTGGTAATTTTTTAGGAAACTTATTGATGCTTCAGGATACGCCAGATAAACCGGGCGGAGTTATTCAGCCTTTTCTAAAAAATCACGCGCTCTGGTCTTTGTCGTATGAATGGTGGTTTTATATGCTATTTCTTCCTGTCCTTACCTTGCTTAACAAAATAAAATATTATTATACAGGACCTTCTATATATAGTGTACTTTCTTTATCTTGTGTAGCTTATATTTTCTATTTATTATTCCCTAATCATCTTCTTCTTGTACTCACCTATTTGGTTATGTGGTGGGTAGGCGTGGCATGGGGAGAGATGTATGTCAAGCAGATTTCTTTCAACTGGAAAAATATGCTACCACTTTATGTCAGCTTGTTCGTTATGCTTTGCTTGACGGCTATACCAGCCATAACAGCTTACCAAGCAACACAGTCGGTGAGTAATCTAACAGACTATCCCTTTATCGTTTTTCGACATTTCGCATTTGCTTTTCTGTGCGTAGGAAGTATTCATTTTTACCATATTTACAAACTCACTTATTTAAAAACAGTATTTGTGCCGTTTGCCAAATTATCCTCTATTTCGTATGCATTGTATTGTGTACATTTTCCTATATTATGGCTTCATATTCCATTTATTACCAATATTTATATAGCATTATTCGCTAAACTTATGCTCGTAGTAGCACTATCACACCTGTTGGAAAATAAATTACAGCCTATTGTTAATAAATATTCATATGCTCTTCGTACTTCTGCGGCTGAAATCCCAGTGGTGGTTAATGCTTAAAATCTGATAAGAGCCAACTCGATTAAATTTATAGTTCGGTCGTTCAACGCAGCACCTTTTCGCCAACTGGCCCCGTCCCTTTGCATGACTTCGGTTAGGCACATGAGGTAGAGCAACAATGGCACGAGTCACACCATATTCACGCCAGCTAGGGGTAACTCCATGCTTAGCACGACCGACGAAACTCTCCGCTATGCAGTCTGTTGAGTAGGAAAACTACCTCCTACCCATGCCTACCCCCAACGACACCCCTTTCCCGTCCAACGCCTTCCGCCGCCAGGACGAAACGCCGGACGCCGATTTCTATCACTTCCCGCGCTTTGTGACACACATCGACGAGGGCGCTATTGCGGCCGTGACCCAGCTGTACCGTGAGTATCTACCGGCCAATGGTGCGGTGCTGGATTTGATGAGCAGTTGGATCAGCCACTTGCCCGAGGAGGTAGCCTATCAGCGTGTGGTAGGGCTGGGCATGAATGAGCAAGAGTTGCGCGCCAACCCGCGCCTGAGCAGCTACGTGGTGCAAGACCTCAACCAAACCCCTCTCCTCCCCTTCGCTGACAACGAGTTCGACGGGGCCGGCATCTGCGTGTCTATTGACTACCTCACACAGCCGGTGGAGGTGTTGCGCGAGCTGGCCCGCGTGCTGCGCCCCGAAGCGCCGCTGGTCATTACCTTTTCCAACCGCTGCTTCCCTAGCAAAGCCATAGCCGCCTGGCACGCCCTCGACGACCGCGGCCACCTGGCCCTGGTGCAGCGCTACCTGGAAACAGCCGGCGGCTGGCACCACATCGAGCTACTTGACCGCAGCCCCAACGGCTACCAATCCGATCCGCTGTTTGCGGTGGTGGGAAGAGTGGTTTGAAGTTGTTAGTTGTTAGGAAAAACGTCTGTCATCCTGAGCTTGCGAAGGACCTTCTGCCAGTTGAACGACTCGTTGCTACTTCCATCGTTCTACCGTGATAAGGTCCTTCGCAAGCTCAGGATGACAGACGTTTTTCCTAACAACTAACAACCTCACAATCCCAGCACCCGCTCGGCGTTTTGGTGGCAGACTTTCGCCCGTACCTCGTCGCTCAGGGGCGCTTTTTCTATCCAGCGGCTGGCCGTTTCGGATTCTTCAAACGGATAATCCACCGAGAACAGCACGTTGTCTTCGCCCAGGGCGGCTAGGGCGCACTGCAAAGATTCATCGGCGCACACGCCGGTGGTAGTCACCACGATGTTAGATTTGATGTATTCCGACGGCAGCTTCGTCAGGCCTTGGGGTAGGCCGGCGAGGCGGGCGCGGCTATCGAGGCGCCAGAGCAGGTAGGGCAGCGTTTCGCCCATGTGGCCTAAGATCAACTGCGCCTTCGGGAACCGCTCGAACACGCCGCCAAACACGAGAAGCAGGGCGTGCGTGGCTGTTTCTACAGTCCAGCTCCAGGTGGCGCCCAGCAGCTCGGGGTGACCTTCGTAGAGCTGCATTTTCTGGTAGGAATTGGCGGGGTGCAGGTACACGGGCACGCCCAGGTCTTGCACCCGTTCCCAGAACGGCGTGTACTGGTCTTCGTCGAGGTAGTGGCCGTTGGTGTGGCTATTGATCATGGCGCCCCGAAAGCCCAACTGGCGCACGCACCGCTCCAGCTCATCGGCAGCAGCAGTGGGGTCTTGCAGGGCCAAGTGGGCCAGCCCGCCAAAACGGGTAGGGTGCAACTCAATTTTTTCGGCTAAGAAATCGTTGGTCTCGTGGGCCAGGCGCACGGCGCGGGCTGTATCGGGTTCCGCTTGCACGCCGGGGCTAGTAAGCGACAAAAACGACCGTTCGATACTGGCTGCATCCATTGCCGCCAGTCGCTGATCGCCAAAATCCTGCAAGCGCGTCAAAATATTCTGCATGGCTTTTTCGGGCAGGTCGCGCATGTGCTGCTTGAAGCCTTCGACAAAGGCAGGGGCAAGAAAGTGTTCTTCTAAAGCAATCTTTTTCATAGGGTTTGGCAGGGTATTTACTAGGGTAAGCCCGTTGGAAATCAGTTCTAACAGCACGCAAAGCCGCCGCCACTGCCTACCTAAACGCAGCACCGCAACACGTGGCGACGCAACTTTTCGGCCTTTGTGGGCGCTATTTTGGGGAGTATGGCTGTTATAGTTAAGCTGATGAGGAGTGACACGGCGGCCTTTCAGGTAGCCTATTTTTCTTATTTCTTTCGTTTCTGAACACCCCGCGGGGCCCTTTCCACTGTATATGCGCTTTTCTTCATTTGGTAGTTTACTAGTCGCCTTGCTTGGTGCATCTACGGCTTTTGGGCAGCGGCCCACAGCCAATCTTTCCGGTCAATGGAGTGGCAATCTGCTCATCCCCACCGGGGCTACCCTGCAACTGCAACTAAACGTGCAGGACCAAAGCGGCCGTCGCACGGCCACCCTCGACATCCCTACCCAGAACGCGCGAAACATCGCCGTAGACCGGGTAGAAACCAAAGGTGATAGTCTGCTGCTCACGGTGTCGGCCATCCGGGCTCGCTTTGCCGGGAAGGTGGCTCCCGATGGTAGTACACTACGCGGCTTCTGGCGCCAGAACAACGCCAAGCTGCCCCTCACATTCCAGCACACTTCTACTACTGCGGCCACTGCTGCCGCACCCGCCGCGAAGCGTAGCGGCAAGGCCGGCCGGCCGCAAGAGCCGCAGGCGCCGTTTTCGTATCAGGCCGAGGAAGTCCGTTTCACCAATAAAAGCGCCGGCGTCACGCTGGCTGGCACGCTTACCCTACCGCCCGGCAAAGGTCCGTTTCCGGCGGCTGTACTGCTCACTGGCTCCGGCCCTCAAGACCGCGACGAAGCCGTGTTCGGCCACAAGCCATTCCTGGTGCTAGCTGACTACCTCACCCAGCAGGGCATTGCCGTGTTGCGCTTCGACGACCGGGGGGTAGGCAAATCGACGGGCAACGCCACTACCGCTACCCTCACCGATTACACCCAGGATGCGGAAGCCGCTATGGCCTTCCTGCGCAGCCGGCCCGATATCAACGCTAAGAAGGTAGGCGCGATTGGGCACAGCGAAGGCGGCACAGCCGGCGTGCGCACGGCCAGCCAGGCGCAGGCTCCGGCTTTTTTGGTGCTGCTGGGTATGGCCGGCGTACCGGGTAGCGAAGCAGTGGTGCAGCAGGCGCTGGCCAATGCTCGTCTCAAGACCAAAGACCCCAAAATCCTGGCTGGCGTAGAGCAGCGTCAGCGCGCCCTCATTGCCATCAGTCAGCGCGTAGCCGATGTTCAGCAGGCACAGAAGCAAATGATAGCCGTGCTGATGCCCGATATTTCCTTACCCGCCGAGCAGATGAACCAGCTCCGCGCCGCCGCCGCCGGCCAGGCCGCCGCCATGACGACCCCCGCTTTCCGCGCGCTGCTCGTCGACAACCCTACCCAAACACTGCGCGCCGTGAAATGCCCGGTGCTGGCTCTGGGCGGCGCTAAAGATATGCAGGTGATTTCCAACACCAACCTCGCCTCCATCGAAAAAACCCTCAAAAGCAGCGGCAACCGCGATGTGACCACCCGCGAGCTGCCCGGCCTCAACCACATGTTCCAGACCGCTCCTACCGGGGCCATTTCGGAGTACGGGCAGATCGAGGAAACATTTTCGCCCGCTGCCATGCAGGCCATCAGTAGCTGGATTCTATCCCGCACAAAGTAAATTCTAAAAACAGCAAAAAGCCCCCGCATCACCTTAGGTGCGGGGGCTTTGCTTTTTACACGGAACGTCGTGCTGGGGTTGAACCCCTGGTAAGGGTAGGCGACGTGGGCGGCCAACCAACAGGCGGCTACTTTTTCAGGTAGGGTTGTAGTTGCTTGGTCCAGATAGCGTAGCCAGCGGGCGTCATGTGCAGGCTATCGGACACGTATAGTTCCGGGCGCGGGCGGCCGTTTTTACCGAGCATTGCGGGGGCCGAAATCCACATAGCGCAGGTGCTGTGGGTGGCGGTCGATGTAGGCTTTGATCTTGGCGTTGGCCTGCTGCATCTGCGGGTAGAGCTTCCAGCGCGACGGGCTTGGTTTGATAGCCAGATATACTAGCTCCACGCCGGGCAGGTCGCGGCGCATGCGGCTTTTGAAAGCCAGGAAAGACTGGTACACTTCCTCTACCGTGTTGCCAGCGTTGATGTCGTTGTCGCCCTCATATAAGATCACCTGTTTGGGTTTGTATTTCAGTACGAGCTGATCGAAATAATGATTGGCATCGGGGAAGCGAGAGCCGCCAAAACCTCGGTTAAGAACGGGGTAGCCCGCAAAATCCTGCTGCAACGTCTCCCACTTGCGCACCGACGAGCTGCCAGTGAAGACGATGGGCGCCACGGGCGGCTTTTGCAGACTATCCTGCTGAGTGAAGGCTTTGATTTCGCCTACCCACTGCCCAAAATTGAGCGGCGCGGCGCGGCGCGGCGCCTGCGCCCACACCACAACGGGCAACAGCAAAAGAAATCCTAATAAGAAACAACGAGAACGGGTGGAAAGCAACATACAGTGCAGCAAACAAAAGAGAACAGAAAGTGAATACTACAGCCAACATACACAGATGTAATCATATAAGCCGATACCTACGCAGGACCTACGTCGAGCAAACAGCTCACTTGGTAGCTCCTCATACTGCTCTCATCGGATATAGTGTGCGTTTTCAAACCTAAATAGGACGTTGGCAAGATTCTGGCATTTAGCACTTTTTTACCAAGAATATGCTCATACCGCCGCAGTTCGGTATTTGATTTTCACTTTATGCCCAAAGCTTTACGTTTCGCGTTTCTCTTATTTCTTCTTTTACCATACGCCTTGCGGGCCGCCGACGCTCCTCTGAATGGCCAATGGCAAGGACCACTCGCCGTACCAGGCGGCTCTCTGGATTTGCTGATTACGTTGGTCCCGCTTTCCAACGGCTCCTACTACGCCGCCCTGGATGTGCCCAAGCAGAAGATTAGCCGCATGCCGGTAGAGGTAGAGCTAAAGGGCAGTGAAATTGCTTTGAAAATTGAGCAAGCGGGTAGCAGCTTCACGGGCCAAGTGCTGGAAGGTGGCCGGGTGCTGAAGGGCACCTGGAAGCAGCCTGGCCTTACGGCGCCGCTCACGCTGGAGCGCCGCGCCATGCCCACGGCCTCGGCGGCCGCTCTCACCCGCCTGACTCCGCCTTACCGCGAAGAAAACATCAAGTTCAACAACGCAACCGCCAACGTAAGCCTGAGTGGTACGCTCACGGTGCCGGCCGGACCGGGGCCTTTTCCGGCCGTGGTGCTGATTTCGGATAGTGGCCCGCAGGAGCGCGACGCGGCGGTGCAAGACTACCGCATGTTTGGGATGCTGGCCGACTACCTCACCCGCCGCGGCGTGGCCGTGCTGCGCTTTGATGACCGGGGGGTAGGCCAGTCGGGCGGGCGCTATTTCACCACGACCACTGCCGATTTGGTGACCGACGCGCAGGCCGCCATGCAGTATCTGCGGGCGCACAAGCTCATCAACCACCGCGACATTGGCCTTATCGGGCATGGCGAAGGGGCCAACGTGTCGTTGCTGGCCGCCGCGCAGCCGCAGCCTCCAGCTTTTGTGGTGGCTTTGGCTGGCTACGGACAGCTGGGCCACGAGGTGCTCTTGCATCAGCAGCTGGAAATTATGCGCCTCATTGGGGCCGATCAAACTCAGGTGAAGGCGGCCATTGAGTTGTACGAGCGCATGGTTACAATTATCCGGCAGACGCCCAACGATAACCAGGCCCGCGGCAAGGTGGCCGGCACGCTACGCCTCAACAACAGCCAGATTGACCCAACTATGGCCCGTGCCCGCGCCATTCAGCTCACGTCGCCCTGGTCACGTTTCTTCCTCGACTTTGACCCGCTCCGGTCCTTGCCCGATGTGCGCTGTCCCGTGCTGGCCCTGAACGGTACCGACGACCTACAGGTAGGCGCGGCCACCAACCTACCACTCTTGCAAAAGGGTCTGAAAAACAACCGCGACGTGACCGTGAAGAAACTTGCTGGCGTCAACCACCTGTTTCAGCCCGACCCGCAGGATTGGCCTTTGGTGAACGGACAGCAGCAGCCTAATTTCTCGCCCAAGGCACTGGATACCATTCGGGAATGGATTGCCAAGCGTACCACCGCGGCTCCATCGGCAGCGGCTCCGCAGAAGCCTGCCGCCAGCAAAACCAAGAACAACACGGCCAGCAAGTAGCTACAGCTTATTCGGCTGGTGCAGAGGTAGGCGCCGGGGTCAGGTCGAGGCGACGGAGTTTGTCGGCTTTGAAGGCGGTTAACAAGACTACTACAATCGTCATACCTCCACCGAAAACCACTGAGGGCACTACGCCCAGTAGCCGCGCCATCGCGCCCGACTCGAACGAGCCGATTTCGTTGCTGGAGCCGATGAAAATATTGTTGACAGCCGATACCCTACCCTTCATATACTCCGGCGTGAAGGTGTGTACTAGCGTTTGCCGCACAATCACCGATACGGAGTCGAACACGCCCGTCATAAACAACAGGAACAACGACAGCCAGATATTAGTAGACAGCGCAAAGCCGATGGTGGCTACCCCAAAGCCCGCCACGGCCCACAGCAGCTTGCGCCCGGCCTGCTGATGCAGCGGGAAATAGGTGAGTACGGCCGCCATCAGCACCGAACCAATAGCTGGTGCAGCCTCCAAATGCCCCAGCCCATCAGCCCCTACCTTTAGAATATCCACGGCGAATACCGGCAGCAGCGCCACCGCACCGCCAAACAACACCGCAAATAAATCCAGCGACAGCGCAGCCAGTACTAGCTGGTTGCCCCAGATAAAGCGCAGGCCACTCAGTACGCTTTCCTGCAACGTGAGCTTGGCGCCCTCAATGGGGGGTAGGGGCCGCGAGGCAATCAGCATAAACTGCACGAGCGCCAGCACCAGCAGGCTCGATGCCACGGCATAGGAATTGGCAACGCCCAGATGCGCAATAAGGTAGCCACCGATTGCCGGCCCCAGCACCGCCGCTCCCTGGTAGGTGGTGCTGTTCCAGGTAATGGCATTGGAGAGCCGCTCGCGGCTGGGTAACAATTGTGGCATAAAGGAAAACAGGGCTGGCCCCAGGAACCCGCGCGCAATGCCGCTCACAAATATCACCGCGTACAGCGGCAGGGTATGGAGCGAGCCGGGCGCTAGTAAATCCAGCCCCCAGGGCGAAGCAAAAAACCAGAGCGCCACCGCGCACAGCACCAGCATGGCCACCCCCGCCACAATAATGTTCTTGCGCCGCACCGAGTCGGCCACGTGCCCGGCGTAGAGCGACACCGCGATGCTGGGAATGGCTTCGGATAACCCAATCAGCCCGAGCGCCAGGGGGTCGTTGGTGATTTTGAAAATCTGCCAGCTCACGGCCAAGCCCTGCACGCGGGTAGCAATGGTATAGCAAATGCGCGCCGAAATCAACCGGCGAAAATCTGGAATCCGCAGGGCGGCATACGGGTCGTGGAGGGGTGCCGACATGCAAACAAATCGAAAAGGATAGGGAACGAATGCCAAAAGTAACCTGAAACCCTGGCTGCCATACTCCTCGCTACTTGCCCTTACTCTTTCTAGACTAGCTTCTTCGGTTACACGCCACACTATGTACACGGAAAATAGTCGATTTTGCAACGCGGCGCCCTCGTCACCTATTTTATTACCTTATTTTTCTTTTGCCCCTTTCGAGCAAATAAATGATTGAATAACCGCACTTTGCAAGTAGTTAAGAGCTAATAGTAACATAATTAATAAGCGAAGACATAATTTTTTATAAAACTCAAAATAATAGATATACTATATAAAATATTAAGGTTTCATAATGCACAAAAAAATATTCAGTTGGTGGCGTTCGGGCATTGCGTTTGGTATAACCATTCTCTACATTTGGTCTTCATCCATTGCTCATCTAGGAGCTACTCTCTGACATTCACCCGGTAACCCCACTCTATGGCCTGAAGCTCTACGTTCCTTAACTCGTAGCCTTTATGGAAACCATGCAGCCGAGCGATTCCGCTCTCATATCCCTTTACATTACCGGTAAAGAATCAGCTTTCGAAATCTTATTGGAACGGCATAAAAGCCGGGTGTTTACCACGATTATGCTGATCGTGCGCGACGAAGACGTGGCCGATGATTTGGTGCAGGACACCTTCATCAAGGCCATTCACACGATGAAAAGCGGGCGCTACAACGAAGAAGGAAAGTTCTCCTCCTGGATCTGCCGTATTGCGCACAATCTTGCCATCGACTTCTTCCGACGCGAAAAAACGTAGCCCTTTATTGAATCTGGATACAACAAGCCATGCCTTCAATTCGTTAAGTCTTGCGGAAGAGGGCGCGGAAGCGCAGCTCACCCGCGAGGAGACGTACGCCCGGCTCCGGGAGTTGATTCAGGACCTGCCAACGGCCCAGAAGGAAGTGCTCATCATGCGCCATTACGGCGACATGAGCTTCCAGGAAATAGCCGATGCCACGGGAGTCAGCATCAACACCGCACTGGGTCGTATGCGCTACGCGCTGATCAACCTGCGGAAAAAGATGGCCGCGCAACCCGTGTTCTATGATCAAAACCTTTACTCAAGAGAAGCTGCTCCAGTACGTGTACAACGAGCTGCCAGCGAATGAACAACAGGCCCTGGAGCAAGCGCTCCAGCACGACCCCGAGCTAGCCGCGCAGTGCGCCGACCTCCTGCTAACGTTACGTGCCCTTACGGCCGTTCGCCAAGCGCCTAGCGAAGCCGCTACCCAAAATATTCTGCGCTACTCGCGTACGTTCCCGTATTCTTCCTAAAGGCTACCCTACCGAGCTACGTTCAGTCCCTGCGTTTCTGACCAGGCCCGAACGTAGCTCGGCGCGGTTATGTACTTTTGACCGATGTTTCTCACCGGTCCTTCTTTCTATGCGCAAGCCTGAGCGGTATCGTCGCTTTCTGGAATATTTTACCACGCACTTCCCCGCCCCCGAAACGGAGCTGCACTACGCCAATCCCTACGAGCTGATTGTGGCCGTAGTGCTCAGCGCTCAGTGTACCGACAAGCGCGTGAACCAAATAATGCCGGCCCTGATCCAGCAGTTTCCTACCCCGGCGCATCTGGCAGCGGCTTCGGCCGAGGAGGTTTTCCCCTTTATCCGCAGTGTTTCCTACCCCAACAACAAGGCGAAGCACTTAGCAGGCCTAGGTAAGATGCTGGTTGAGGACTTTGGCAGCGAAGTACCCAGTACCATTGAGGAGCTACAGCGCCTACCAGGGGTAGGCCGCAAAACGGCCAACGTAGTAGTATCGGTTATCTACAACCAGCCCGCTATGGCCGTGGACACTCACGTGTTTCGGGTGTCGCACCGGTTAGGCTTGGTAAGCCGAACGGCTACCACGCCACTAGCGGTAGAGAAGGAGTTGGTCCGCTACATTCCTGAGGAGCTAATTCCAAAAGCGCATCACTGGCTGATTTTACACGGCCGCTACATCTGCGTGGCCCGCACACCAAAGTGCAGCAGCTGCCCACTCACCGACTTTTGCCAGTATTATGCTACTCAGGTAGCTCCTGTTTTAGACACAGAAAAGCCTGTTTCGAGGCTGAAATCCCCTAAGAAGTCTGATATTTAGTACAACTTAGTTTAAAACAAGTATCTGCTAGTACAATCACAGATCATTGTGTTTTGCGCTCTGCTCCAGAATCTTCTGCATGGTAGCGGCGAGCTGCTGCCGGTCGAAATACTGCTGTGCTACTTGTTGCCCGGCTTGGCCAGCCGCCAAGACAGTAGCCGGTTCCGCAAGCAATTCTGCCACGCGGTCGGCCAACGCTGAGGCATTGCTGGCTGGCACGTACCAGCCGCAGTTGTGCGCTTCCACCAGTTCCTTGGTCCAGCCAGGATTCGTGACGATAACCGGCGTGCCTACCGCCAGACTATCGTATAGCTTGGCCGGCGAATTGGCATCTAGTGCGGGCAGCCCCAGAAAAGAAACGACCGATAAATCGGCCAGCCGAAACCACGCGAAGACGGCGTGTCGGGCCTGCGGCGGTACCAGCCGGATAGCAGCGCAACGGGCGGCAGCGGCTTGCACCAACGGTTCATCGTAGCCGTGTCCCATAAACAGCCAAACCAGGGTAGGGTGGTCGTCAGCTAGTTGCTCGGCCGCTGCCAGCAGGGTAGGGATATCGTTGGCTCGGCCGAAGGTGCCAGCGTACAATATTACCCGTCGGTTTTGCAAATCATATTCCTGTCGGAGCGCAGCTACGGCTTCATCGGTGGCTAGTGCGGCCAGCTCCAAATCAGTACCATTGAGGATGGTTGTTACTTTCTCTTCTCCAAAACGCCATCTCCTACCTTTCGCCAACCCTGTTTCAGTGACGGTGCTGCTCATATCCGGCGAAAGCGTCACGATGTGCTGCGCCGAGCGGTACAAGCCGTATTCCATCTGATGCAGACGCCGCTGCGCCCACTTGCTCGGAACAGCGCCCATGGCAATCGGGAAAGCGGGCCATAGGTCTTGCACCTCGAACACCCACGGCACCCCGCGCAGCCGCGCCACCTGCGCAGCGGCCCACGCGGCCGTCAGCGGGGTCGAAATTCCCCAAATAACGTCGGGCTTATCGATGCACAGGCCTTCGCGAATGGCGTAGGCGGCGTAGCGGCCGAAAGACAATAGCCGCCGCCCTACCCCCATTTTGTTTTCGTACGACACCGCTGCATTACGCACCTCTACCCCTTCCGGTATCCAAGGGTAGCGGTGCGTAATGCGCAGTCGCTCCCACGTGTTTGTCGTAATCAGCGTGATACGATGCGTGCGCGCTAAATGAGCCAGCAACGCGTAGTGCCGACTAGTAGCCGGACAGTCGGGGTTGGTGTGGTGTTGGCTGAATACGGCGATGTGCATGCTAATCAGTTAAAAATTAAAAGTCGCCCGAGCGTATGTAGTCCGTCGAGACGGCTTTTAATTTTTAACTCTTGGTTTTTACTTCCTCTTTGGCTTGTAGTGTGAATCATTGAGAATGCGTTGGGCATCGCGCTGGGCCATAAGCTGCGGCAGTGTTGTTTCGGGGTGCTGCTCCATGTATTTGCGCACAATCTGCAAGCCTACCCAGGCGCCCAGGCGGCCGGGCGCCGTCTTGTCTATTTCGGGCGTAGCGGGCCGTTCGCCAATGTACTTTTTGATAACGAATGGGTCGGCTGTATACAGCAGATTCTTCTCGATGAAGTGCGCCCAGATTTTTCCCTCGTTGAACTGCACACCGACTAGCTCCTTATTTGTATAGCCCATCAGCAGCGAATCGGGCGTACAGGGCAGCATTTTTTCGGCGAAGTATAGGCTTTTGCCAAACTGCACCATATCGCGCAGCATGGTATGGTTGCCGGTCAAAGCGCGGTTGTACTTGCTGGAAATGGTGAGGGCCAGCGCCGGCAGCACGTGCGCAGGGGTATAGCGTCGGTTGATATAGGCCGGCACATCGGCACGGTAAGAGGCAGTAGGCCCCACAAAGAAATCCAGGCTGAGCACAATCAGGCTGTCGTTGGCAAATAGCGCATCCTTTTCTGGCTCCTTACCTAAGCCGCTCACAAAGGTCTTCACTGGCGGCACCCGAAAACTGGGGTAGTAGTAACGCACGTGCTGAAACAAGCCACGCAGTTGTTGCTGCAAGCTATCCGTGTTCTGAAAGGCGGCCTCCGTCTCGCGGCCTAGCTTCTGCAAGCCAGCGTTGGTAGCCAATTGGGTCATGGTTTGCGCCAATTGCTCAGAACCGTAGCGTCCTTCCAGCAAGTATTGACGCGCAAACAGCGGATGATGATCCAAAAACTGCTGGGCTTCGGCCGGGTTTTTGATTTGAAAAAATGGCTTTTCCAATCGTTCGAGCTGCACCGGCGCCTCTACTTTCGCTATGTCAGGGTTTTGCTCACAGTCGGAGCCGGTAGAGCAGGACGTGAGCAGGAACCCGCCCAGCAGGGACACTAGCAAAGAACGCATCGGGATTAGGTTGTACATCACACGTATATTTGAGGCGAAAATAGCCAAAAGCAAACGCTACGCCGTTTGCTTTCTTTTCTTACTGCCGATAATTCGGCCCGCTCTATGAAAAAACTTCTGCTTGCTCTGGGTGTAACCTTTCTGACCGCTGGTGCAGCTTCTGCTCAGGTCGAAATTGGCCTGAAAGTTTCGCCTTCTATCACCAATCTTCGGGCCGATTCGCCCCGCAATGGTACAGGAGCTACGGGCTTCAAAAACGAGAAATCGAAGGTAGGCTTCGGAGGTGGGGTTATCATCGATTACTTTTTTGGTCAAAACTATGCGTTCAGCTCTGGCTTATTCCTGACGGGCAAAGGCGGCACTGTTTCCTACCTCGACCCAAGTACTAATACCCGCTATAATCAGAAAATTGGTGTACAGTATTTGGAGGTACCTGTATCGTTGAAGCTGTTCACCAACGATATTTCTGAAGGAACCAAAGTATATTTCCAGGTAGGCGGCACACTCGCCGGAGCTATTTCTGCCCGTATCGACGGCGAGAAATTTTACCAGGATCCTGGTAACAGCAACGCCGAAACTCGTGCCAGCAAGCACGTCATTATTCCCGACGTAGGCCTGCTGGGTGGTGCCGGGGTAGAGTACCTGCTAGGCCAAAGCACCCGCTTGATAGCAGGTCTCTCCTACCATCACGGCATCGTTAACATTGACCGGTACTTTGATAACACCCGTAAATTCAACAACGTCACGCTAAAAAATAGTGAAGTAGCGCTGGATTTGGGGATTAAGTTTTAACCCAGCGAAGTAAAATAGGTCTGTCCTCTTGAGCTTGCGAAGGACCTTATGCCCGTTGAACGACCATCGTACCAACAACTCGTTCTAGCGTGATAAGGTCCTTCGCAAGATCAGGAGGACAGATGCATTCTAATGCAAAACCCACCATTGAAAAGCCCGCCCTACTCTCGGAGTAAGGCGGGCTTTCTTCTTATTCAGGGGAGATTTTCGCAGAAAAATCAGTCCGTTATTTCTATTTCGCGGTCTTGCATGCGGCTCATGGCCGCTGCGGCTGAGTGCAGTTCGATGTCCTCGCCGTGCTCGTCCTCGATGCGGTAGTCGGTGAGGCCCAGACTGGTGTCCTTCATCACCTTCACCCACTTATAGTATTTCAAGTACCACTTCATCTGCCTCGATACCAGACCTTTGGTGTAGTAAGCATGCAGGAAAGGATGTACGTAGAGCGTAATACCCGACTGGTTTTGCGTCAGCAGCAAATCATCAATGCTGTTGTCGATTTCGTCGGTGACCAAGATAGAAGCTGAGATTTTGCCGGTACCGCCGCAGGTAGGGCACACCTCGCCGGTTACGATGGCCTCGGCGGGGCGCACGCGCTGCCGCGTAATTTGCAGCAGCCCAAACTTAGTAATGGGCAGAATAGTGAACCGTGCTTTGTCGTGCTTCATCACGTCGCGCACAGCGTCCTCCACCTTCTTGCGGCTCTCCGCCGACTTCATATCAATGAAGTCGACGACGATGATGCCGCCCATGTCGCGCAGGCGTAGTTGTCGGGCTACTTCTTTGGCCGCCAACATGTTAATCATGAGGGCTGTGGCCTCCTGGTCGCCTTCCTGGTTACTTTTGTTGCCTGAGTTTACGTCAATAACGTGCAGAGCCTCAGTATGTTCAATCACCAGATAGCCACCACCAGGCACCGACACCGTTTTGCCAAACAGCGTTTTCAGCTGTTTCTCAATATTGTGCTGCTCAAACACTTTCACCTTGCCGGTGTGGAGCTTGAGTAGCCCTAGCTTGTCGGGGGCAATTTTTTGGAGGTAGCCGCGCATCTCGTCGTGCAAAGCCGGCGAGTCTACGATGATGGAATCAAACGACTCGTTGAGCATGTCGCGCAGCATGGAGCTGCTACGGCCCAGCTCGCCCAAAATCTTATCGTTCGGCTTGGCCTTACGCAGGGTTTGGAAGAGCTGTTCCCAATTATCGATCATGCTTTGCATGTCCTTATCTAGCTCGGCCACCTCGCGCCCTTCGGCCACAGTGCGGATAATAACCCCGAAATTATCAGGCTTAATAGACTGAATAAGGCGCTTGAGCCGGTCGCGCTCCGTGCGGCTCACGATTTTCTTAGAAACGCTGATAACGTTGGAAAACGGTACCAGCACCAGATAGCGCCCTGCCATCGAAATATCGGTAGATAGACGCGGTCCTTTGGTAGAGATTGGCTCCTTCACGATCTGCACTAGCAGTTGCTGGCCTTTTTTGAGCGTGTCGGCTACCTTTCCTACCTTATCAAGTGGCCCTTCAAACTGAAATGTTTTGAGCGGGCCAACGGCAATTTTCTGCGATTGTACGCCTTTCACCCACTTATTCAGCGACGGGAAGTTCTCTCCCAAGTCGCCGTAGTGCAGAAAAGCGTCTTTTTGATACCCGATATCAATGAACGCGGCGTTCAGACCGGGCATAACTTTCTTGACCGTACCCAGGAAAATGTCGCCAACGGAATAGTTGGTGTCGTTGCGGTCGAAATGATATTCGAGCAACCGTTTATCCTGAAGCAGGGCAATTCGTTCTCCCTCCTGAGTAGAATTAATGATTAATTCGTTACTCAATGGATTAGGTTAATTAAGCAACTCCCTGGCCGGCAAAACCCTACACTACCCGAAACCCGCAAAGGGAAGCCAGTGCGCACGGCACCAGCTTCCCTTTCAGGCCACGGGGAAAGCATACGGCTAGCCACTCTCGGGGAATTTATATGAGAGATAGACGGACATTTCCTACGTCGGAAACAGCCGCCAGCAGACCCCGGAAGGCTTACTTCTTCTTATGACGATTCTTGCGTAGACGCTTCTTCCGCTTGTGGGTGGCAATCTTATGACGCTTTCTCTTTTTACCGCAGGGCATGAGTTGATGGGTTAAGGGTTAAAACTTGAATTACGTAGACTTTGGGAAACCTCGTACCAGCCGAGGGACGGCAAAGGTACGGATTTCATTCCGTAGCTTCTTTATTGCAGCTTTTGCAGTTGTTCGGCAATTGAGGCAGCCAAGCCAGGGTCGTTACTTAGGCTTTTGGCCCTAGCAAACGCAGCCTTTGCTTCCTCCTTGGCACCAGTTTGAGCCAAGGCAACGCCCAGGTAGAACTGCCCTTCCACATTATTGGGATGGGCAGCAGTCAATTCCCGAAAGCGCTCCACTGCTTTGTCGTACTGATTGCTTTGCATCGAAAGCAGCCCGAGGTTGTAGAGCGCCTTTTCATTTTTAGGGTCAGCGGCAATTACTTCCCGCAACAACGTGACGCCCTGCACTGGGTTGTCGCTGGCCATGTAGGCCATACCCAGGTTAGTTTTTGCGTTCAGGTTGTCGGGGTTGTTTTTGAGCACCCGCTCATACAACTCCCGCGATTTGGCGCCCAGCATCTTACCCCGCTCAGCGGTAGCCGCAAAGCTAAAGGCTTCGAAATACTCGTCGGCAGCACGCTGCCAGGCTTGCTCACCGGGCCGGGCCAAGGCCACTTGCTCGTAGTAATAGCCTGCGCTATCAAACTTTTCGACTGCCTTGTATTGCTTTGCCAAATCGGTGGCCAAGCGAAGCTTGGTGTCGCGGTCGGTGGTAACATTGTATTGCCCTAGCAAACCGTTAATGCTGCTCCGTTGCTGAGACGTAAGCGACATGTGGGGCTGCTCTGGGGTAGCACCGGCTGGTCGGCCATCGGCTTCTACTGAAGCTGTGGAAGGCGCAGCAGCTCCCTGGTCGCGATTGGCGGTGCGGGCAGCTGTTTGAGCCGTAAGTTCGCTTTCACCCTGTTTGGGCTTCACAATTACCTTCGGCAACAGAAACAACGCAATAACCAGGGCAACGGCTATAGCAACAACAGTGAGCTGGTGAGAAGATTTTGATCGGGCCATGCAGAAAAAGCAGGCCGTCGGGTAGTTCCCAAGAAAGGGCGCCCGACGGCTCCGCCGCAATAGTACAACAACAAAAAGTTAGGCGTTAGCCGTTTCTTTGATCTTTTTGCTGTTCTTGATTTTGCCGATGAATGTTTTCGACGGCTTGAAGCTCGGAATAAAGTGCTCGTCGATGATGATCGAGGTATTTTTCGAGATGTTGCGCGCCACTTTCTTTGCCCGCTTCTTGTTTACGAAGCTACCGAAGCCGCGCACGTAGATGTTGTTGCCTTCGGCCATCGAGTCCTTTACTACTTTAAAGAAGGCTTCAACGGTTGCGGACACGTCTGCTTTCTCAATGCCAGTTTTATCGGCAATTTCGGCGATTACTTCTGCTTTAGTCACGCTGGTAAGTGTACTATGGAGTGAAAAAATGTACTGGGCAATTTCCCCGTTCAACACGTAAGCCTTTGCCCACTAGGCTGTTCGCTTCCGAATTGGGGCCACAAAGGTAGGTTGCTTTTTTGGTTTTCCAATTTTTTTCCCACAATCCCGGCCTCTGTCCTATTTTTTGACAAGTCTTTCTGACTCACTGTTTTGAACAACGTTCCTCCTACTTCTGTTCATTCCGCTTTCGCGATTACCCTGCTCAACTGGTATCCGCGCCACCGCCGCGACCTACCTTGGCGCCACACTCGTGACCCGTATGCCATTTGGCTATCGGAGGTGATTTTGCAGCAAACCCGCGTGAAGCAGGGCCTGCCTTACTACCTCGATTTTATCAACTCCTACCCTACCGTGCAGGACTTGGCGACTGCTCCCGAAGATGAGGTGCTGCGCCATTGGCAGGGCCTGGGCTACTATTCCCGTGCTCGCAACATGCACCATACCGCCCAGCAGGTAGTGCGTGAGTACGGCGGCAAGTTTCCGACTACTTATGTCGAGTTGTTGAAGCTGCGCGGGGTAGGACAATACACGGCTGCCGCCATTGCTTCTTTTGCGTTCGACGAGAAAGTGGCGGTGCTGGATGGCAACGTGTTTCGGGTGCTGAGCCGCGTATTTGGCCTCACGCAGGATATTGCCGCGCCAGCCAGCCGCAAAGTATTTCAGCAGCTCGCCGACACGCTGATTCCGGCCGACGCCCCGGCGGAGTTCAATCAGGCTATCATGGAGTTTGGGGCTATTCAGTGCACGCCGGTGAAGCCAGACTGTCTGTTTTGCCCATTGCAGGCGCAGTGCTATGCCTTTCAGCACGGCATGGTGGCCGAATTGCCCATCAAGAGCAAAGCCAAAGCAGCCCGCACGCGCTATTTTCACTACCTGGTGCTACGTCACGCCGACAAGGTGTACATGCGTAAGCGTACTGGCAAAGACATTTGGCAGGGCCTCTACGATTTCGCTTTGACGGAAACAGACTCAGCCGAGTTATCGGCGGTGGAGGTTTTGCGTCGGGTAGAAGCTTTGGGTGGTACGATAGTTTCAGATAGAGCCGAGGAACCTTCGGCGGCCTACCGGCACGTGCTTAGCCACCAGAAGCTGGAGGCCCGGTTCTACCCTATTCAGTTGCAGGCGGCTTTGCCTGTTGCGGCATTGCAGGAACTAGGGTTGGCCGCGTTCAGCGTTGCAGAAGTGGAGGCCTTACCTAAGCCCATTCTTATCACTAATTACATTAGCAAAAAGTGAAATAATTCAGCTAAAAAACTTGGAATATATATTTTCATCTATTACTTTTAGAACAGTAAATACTATGTCACACAGAACGAAAAAGTAACACTATGGCAGGCATCAACAAAGTCATCCTGATTGGCAACTTGGGCAAAGACCCGGAGATTCGGCATCTGGAAGGCGGCGTCAGCGTCGCAAACTTCACCCTGGCCACCAACGACTATTACAAAGACAAGCAGGGCAACCGCGTGGAGCGCACCGAGTGGCACAACATCACGGCGTGGCGCGGGTTGGCTGAAATGGCTGAGAAATTCTTGAAGAAAGGTCAGCAGGTGTACGTGGAAGGTAAGCTCCGCACGCGCCAGTACCAGGACAAGGACAACCAGACGCGCTACATCACGGAGATTGTAGCCGATGAGCTAACCATGCTGGGCGGCCGCCCGCAAGGAGATGGTACTACCCCCGCGGCGGAGCAATCCGCCGCGGCTACGGTCACGTTCCGGCAAGAGCCGGAGCTTGACCAATTGCCGTTTTAATCATCTCCTACCTGGCCTTTCTGAGCCTCGGCACGCTGCCGGGGCTTTTTGCGTTGTAGGGGCAGCTTGCAGCTGCCCCTCGTTGCTGATGTTGTTTAGAAGCAATTGAGTAAACTGCGAGAACAGGTAGGAACAGTGGAATTCTCAATTGCCGCTGACATTGTTTAAAACCAGCAAACAACGGGCGGCCATAATATGCCCCTACCGCCTTATATGCTACCTTTACTACGTGAACTCTGCCTTGCTTCGTATGCCTGTTTCCGCTTCCCTACGTGGCCTTAGCGCCGCGCTGAGCTTTTTGCTGCTGGCAACCGGCTGCTCGTCGGCTCCCGATTACACGCCGAAACCCAAAGGCTACAATCGCATCGACCTGCCACCGCACAGCTACCAGCAGTTGGCGCCGGGGCATCCGTATACGTTTCAGTATTCGCAACAAGCACGCATTCTGCGCGACTCTTCCTACCTGGCGCAGCCGCACTGGCTGAACATCTACTACCCCCAACTGCATGCCAACGTGCAGATTACGTACGCCGACTTAAAGGGGAACCATCAGCTTTACAATAAGCTGTTGGAAGATGCGCGCAAGCTCACCAGCAAGCACGAAATAAAAGCAACAGCCATCGACGAGAGCACCATGAAAACGCCCAACGGCATGCGCGTATCGGTGTTTGAGTTGCAGGGCGAAGTACCTAGTCAGTTTCAGTTCTACACAACTGATAGTACTCGACATTTCTTCCGGGGCGCGCTATATTTTCGCACCGCTACCGCCAACGACTCGCTGGCGCCGGTGATTGAGTATGTGAAGCAGGACGTAGTGAAGCTACTGAACACGTTGAAGTATCAGTAATTTAGCTGTTAGCTAATAGCCGCTGGCTGTTAGCTTTCCGCAAACTCCTTTTTTTGAAGCAAATAGCTAACAGCCAATGGCTAACAGCTAGTAGATGAGTAATTTCTTTCAAACTAAAATAGAGTACCTGCGGGGCGTGGGCCTGCAACGGGCGCAGCTGTTGCAAAAGGAGCTAGGCATCTTCACCTACGGCGACCTGATTCAGCGCTACCCTTTCCGCTACCTCGACCGCACGCAGTTCTACAACATCGTGGACCTGCACGACGACCTACCTTTCGTGCAGGTGAAAGGCATTTTGCGCAACCGCGAGGTGATTGGCGAAGGCCCCAAGAAACGCATGGTGGCCAAGGTAGCCGACGCCAATGGCGAGCTAGAGCTGGTGTGGTTTAAGGGAGTGAATTACCTGGAGAAGATTATCAAGAATCACCAGGAGTACATTGTATTCGGCAAGCCTACCATGTTCAACGGCCGGCCCCAGATGGCCCATCCGGAACTAGAGGAAGTAACGGAGCAGAAGGCCGGCCAGAGCTTTTTGCAACCCGTCTACAATACCACCGAGAAGCTTAAAAACTACCACCGCATCGATAGCAAAGCCATCATGCGCATGGTGGCCGACTTGCTGAAGCTGGCCCTGCCTCAGGTAACGGAAACGTTGTCGCCCTACCTTATTCAGCAGTATGGCTTGATGAGCAAGGCTAACGCCTTGCAGCAGATTCACTTCCCGCAGAGCACCGAGCTGTTGCAAGCTGCGCGCTTTCGCCTGAAGTTTGAGGAGCTATTCTATGTGCAGCTCAAGCTCCTGCGCCAGCGCGACCAGCGCAAGGTAGAGCTGGCTGGGCAGATCTTTAAGGAGGTGCCCTCGCTGGTGCATTTCTACAAGAACGTGATGCCTTTCGACCTTACCGGCGCGCAGAAGCGGGTTATTCACGACATCTACAAGGATTTTTGCTCAGGAAAGCAGATGAATCGCCTATTGCAAGGCGACGTAGGCTCGGGCAAAACCATCGTAGCGTTTATCTCCATGCTGATGGCTGCCGACAACGGTGCCCAAAGCTGCCTGATGGCTCCCACCGAAATCCTGGCCGATCAGCACTATACTGGTTTAAAGGTGTACGCTGATATGCTGGGCCTGAAAATCGGGCTGCTGACGGGGAGTACGCGCACGGCGGCGCGGCGGGTACTGCACGAGCAATTGCGCTCGGGCGAGATGCACATGCTGGTAGGCACGCACGCGCTGCTGGAAGATGTAGTGCAGTTCCGCAACCTGGGCCTCACCATTATGGACGAGCAGCACCGGTTTGGGGTAGCGCAACGCTCGAAGCTGTGGCAGAAAAATCCGCATGTGATTCCGCATGTGCTGGTGATGACGGCCACGCCCATTCCGCGCACACTAGCCATGACACTCTATGGCGACCTGGATGTGTCGGTGATTGACGAGCTGCCAGCCGGCCGCAAGCCCATCATCACAGTCCATCGTTACGACTCCAACCGCCTGAAAGTATTTCAGTTTCTGCGCGACCAGATCAACCTGGGTAGGCAGGTGTACATTGTGTACCCGCTGATTGAGGAAAGCGAGGCCATGGCCGACTATAAGGACCTAATGGACGGCTACGAAAGCGTAGAGCGAGCTTTCCCGGAATTTCAGATAAGCATTGTGCATGGGCGCATGACCGCTGGCGAGAAGGATGCCGAAATGCAGCGCTTCGTAGAGCGCAAAACCCAGATCATGGTGGCTACCACCGTAATTGAGGTAGGCGTGAACGTACCCAACGCCTCGGTAATGGTGATTGAAAGCACTGAGCGGTTTGGTCTTTCGCAGTTGCACCAGCTGCGTGGCCGGGTAGGACGCGGCGCCGACCAAAGCTACTGCATCCTGATGTCGGGCTACAAGCTTAGTAAAGAGTCACGCACCCGCATCGAAACGATGGTGCGCACCAATAACGGCTTCGAAATCGCCGACATCGACCTAAAGCTGCGCGGCCCCGGCGACTTGATGGGCACTCAGCAAAGCGGTGTACTGGACCTGTTGATTGCCGACTTGGCTAAAGATGCCCGCATTTTAACAGAAAGCAGAGCTGCTGCTAATCAGCTGTTGCAAGAGGACCCTACCCTACAACTGCCCCAAAATCAGAATATCCGGCACCATATAGAGTCACTACCGGCTACGGCCGTCAACTGGAGCCGCATTAGCTGATGCCGTGGAAACGGTATCATACAAAAAAGACGACCTGATGGGTCGTCTCAAGGAAACTACTTACTGATTGACTACCTCATTGGTAGTGAAATAAGCGGGGGTAATTCGCCATGGCTGCTGGTTTTCCTGTACACTCACCACCTGAGGGTATAATTGGCGAGTGAAGAAAGAAATCGGCTGCGTGGAGGTTGCTTCTAACGATAACGAATCGGGGGCGATAGTGATAACTGCTTCAGGCGACTGCTGCTTTACGAGCTTGCCAACTACAAGTAAACCTGAAAGCAACAACGATTTTGCTAAGAACTTCATAAAGGAAAGGTATTTGTAGTCTTTCTGACACAAAGTTGAAACCAACTTCTGTGCATCATTTGTTTTTTTGTATTTAGCTAATCTTACTCTTCAGCACAACGTCACTTTTTCGCAAGCTTTGCACCGCACATTTTTCCTTTTCGTTCCTGTATCCGGCTGCAAAGTAAAGGCATTTTCAACTAATAGCGGTTAATCAAACTATTAAGCTTCTATGAAACTTACGCTTTGCAATAGACCATTTTTCGTCAGTCCGGCTCATATACGTAAACACCTGATAATTGGTCACTTTTGCGTAGTACTTTTCACTGATTTTTTCCTGAAACCATCTTAAATTCCTTTGTCTGTGAGACTTACATTTTTGTCATTCAGCATCCTATTGGGCAGCACATTACTGGCTCCGAAGGTGATGCAAGCACAGAAAACGAAATCGGTATCGTTTGCATACCTCCCCGAGCAATCATATGACCGATACAATCAGCGTGTCTCCCAAAAGACCCTTTCTCAGTCGGATGGTGGTTTTTTAATTTTAGCACATAAATCAGTTTCGGGCTACGCCGTAGAGCGTTATGATGGCGAACTGAAACGTGTATGGAGTACCGATTTACCACTAACAGCGGAAGAAAGCATTGAAGGATTTGCGCAAAGCAACCAGCAAGCTACCGTAGTAATATACCGCAAAACCAGTGCGGCTCAGCAGCTCACGGCTTACACATTCGATCTGAAAACAGGTCAAAAAAGCGCCGGCAAGAAATTAATCGAAGCCGGTCTGCGTGACCGACGCCCAGGCGTTACTTTTTCACCCGATGGCACCCACACAATAGCGTGGCGCTACCTCACCCGCGAACAGCAAATAAAGGCTATCCTTGCCAATGTATATGACGCGCAGCTTTCCCAAGTGAAAGAGCGCACCTACGATTTCCATGATCAGGGTGCTTTTTTTTCCACTACCGTTAGCCTAGGCAACGATGGCACGCAGTACGTAACGCTGCTCAGCGACGGGATGAAAAAGCTGAGTGTGCGGCGCTACCTTAATACCAGCACGGAGGTGAAGGTGATGTCGGTAGCGCTTGGGGGCGTGTTTGGCGGGCAGGAGGTGATGGTGTTCGATACGAAGTTTAGTCTGCAACCTGATAACACTTTGTACGCCGCTGCTATTTGTACCGAACGCAAAACTGGCCTTTATCACAGTCTGAAAGCCGTTCGATTTGACTTCACCGACGAGGGCGATATGAAGTTTGCGCCGGAAGTGAAGTTCTCGCCTGACTACTTAGCCGAGGTAAACAAAGCAACCCAAGGCACCAGCAAACGTCTAGAAGACATTTACTTGGCCCAGTTGCTTGTGAATGAGGATAAGCAACTGGTCATCATCGCGCAAAAACAGTACGAAGAAGGCGGCGAGAACTCACCGATTCATTCGCGGGAGTTGCACCTGTTTGGGTACAATGAGTTTTTGGCGCCACGCTGGCATACCATCATCAACAAAAACCAGGTAGCCCCACCCGCCGAAGCCTTCTCCAGCATCGGCTTTCGTGCGGCTATATTTGGCCCGGACCTGCAACTCCTGACGGAGGAGACTATTAAAGGGAAATCTGACCTATACGTACGCCACGTGGACATGACAACCGGCGTAGTGCAAGAGCCAAAAGGATTAGGCCTGAAGGTAGCTAACGACCAAAACCTGGCTTACGTGAAGGACTTTACTACCTGGGCCGATGCCAAAACCATTATCGGTGTAAGCCGCCCTAGTAAGAAATCCGCCGCGTTGATGCTGAATAAGATTGTAGTGAAGTAATCTGAACCACGGATTCGCTCGGATTTATCAGAATACACGGATTTTTTGGACAATTAATTTAGGGGCTTAGGAAGCAAAAAGCGAGGAATGGGGCATAACTTCCTGTTATGCAGCAAACTAACCGCTATTATAAGTGCAGCAAAATTTCCGAGGTCAAATTTCGCTACTTGTTGCGTCTTTTCGCGCTGGATTTGACGGCTTCGGACGCGGCCCGGCTGACGGGTCTGAGCGTACGCGCGGTCAACGACATATACCTGCGCCTGCGCCACCGGCTGCTAGCTTGCAGCCCGGTGCCGGCTGACCTGGACGGGGCCGTCGAACTGGACGAGAGCTACTTCGGCCCGCGGCGCGTACGCGGCAAACGGGGCCGGGGAGCGGGGGGTAAAACCATTGTCTTTGGCCTGTTCAAACGCGGGGCTCAGGTATACACGGAAATCGTCCCGGATTGCTCGAAAAAGACCCTGCAAGCTATTATTCGGGGTAAGATTGATGTCACGGCGATGGTCAACACCGATGGCTGGCGCGGCTATGATGGCTTGGTGGACGTGGGCTACGACCGTCATTTTCGGGTGCATCATGGGCAGAACGAGTTTGTCCAGGGAGCCTCGCATATCAACGGGATTGAATCATTTTGGAGCTTTGCCAAAGCCCATCTGCAACGCTTCAAGGGCGTGCCCAACCATACGTTTTTACTACACTTGAAAGAGGCCGAGTTTCGCTTCAATCATCGCCACGAAGACCTGTACAAACTCTTACTTAAATTGCTTCGTCAACAGCCCCTCTAATTAGTTTTGCTTCCTAAGCCCCTAATTTAATACGTTCATTACCTACTCAGCAATAAAAAAGGCGACCCAAATGGGTCGCCCTTTTTCTGTATCAATCATACGGTAGATCAGCCGTCCACGAAATCCGTGTAATCCGACAAATTCGAGCGAATCCGTGGTTCAGACGTTAATACACATATTCATTCGCCTCGATCAGCTTGGCAGCGATGCGACGGCGAGCTTCCTTGGCATTGAACAGATCTACCTTCGTGAAGCGCTTGAGACCAAGTGAGAGGAGACGCTGCTCGTCGCCTTCTACCATGGAGGCAATGGCATCTTTGCCGGCTTTGTTCACGATGTCTACGGCATCGGCGAGGTAGACGCGGGCAATATCGATTTGCGTGGCCAGGGCCTCTTCACCTTTTTCATTGGCTTCTTTCTCTACCCGCAGAATGGTGCTTTCGGCCACATAGGTTTTGATGGCCATGTCGGCAATGTTCATCAGGATTTCCTGCTCCTTGGCCAGCGAGTTCATATACTTCTGCACGGCCGTGCCCGCTACCATCAGAATAGCTTTTTTCAGCTTCTGAATGGTCTTTTTCTCGGTGGCAAACAGGCCCGTTTCCTCTTCCACGTTGAAGTCGGGAATGGCCATTAGCTCGTTTTGCACGTCTTGGGCCGGTCCCATCAGGTCCAGTTCGCCCTTCATGGCTTTCTTCAAAATCATGTCTACGGAGAGTAGGCGGTTGATTTCGTTGGTACCCTCGAAGATGCGGTTGATGCGCGAGTCGCGGTAGGCACGGTCCATGGGGTAGTCGGCCGAGAAGCCATAGCCGCCGTAGATCTGCACACCTTCGTCGGTCACAAAGTCCAGTACCTCCGAGCCTTCTACCTTCAGCATAGCGCACTCCACGGCAAACTCGCGGGCAGCGCCCAGCAGCGCCTCGTTGGCGCCCTGACCCTGGGCCAGCAATTCCTGCTCGGTGCGGTAGATGTCCATACCGGCGCGGTAAATAGCCGATTCTACGGCGTAGATCCGTACCGCTTGCTCGGCCAGCTTGTGCCGAATGGCGCCAAACTTCGAGATAGGCAGGTTGAACTGCACCCGCTCGTTGGCGTATTTCACGCTCAGGTCGGCGGCCATTTTGCAAGCGCCCAGGCACGCAGCAGCCAGCTTAATACGACCAATATTCAGAATGTTGAAGGCAATGAGGTGACCTTTGCCAATCTCACCCAACACATTTTCCTTGGGCACCTTCACATCCGACAAGAACACCTGCCGGGTAGAAGAACCCTTGATGCCCATCTTGTGCTCCTCGTTGCCGAAAGTCAGGCCAGGCGTGTCGCGCTCCACGATGAAGCCTGTAAACTTCTCGCCGTCAATTTTGGCAAACACGATAAATACGTGCGCAAAACCGGCGTTGGTAATCCACATTTTCTGGCCGTTGAGCACATAATGCTCCCCGTCTTCGGTCAGTACGGCTTTGGTTTTCGCACCCAGTGCATCGGAGCCGGAGCCAGGCTCGGTGAGACAGTAGGCGCCTACCCACTCGCCGGTGGTCAGCTTGGGAATGTATTTCTGCTTCTGTTCCTCAGTACCGAAATACAGAATGGGCAGCATGCCGATGCCTGTGTGCGCCGCAAATGCCACCGGAAACGAGTGGCCACCCCCTACCCCTTCCGTCACCAGCAGGGCCGTGTTGAAGTCCATATCGTACCCGCCATATTGCTCGGGAATGCTCACGCCAAACAGGCCCAACTCACCGGCTTTCTTCATCAGGTCTTCCATCAGGCCTTCCTCGTGGTTGTCGAGGCGCTCTAGCAGGGGCTGCACCTCGCTGGCAATGAAGTCCAGACAGGTTTGGTGCATCATGCGCTGCTCTTCGGAGAATTCAGCGGGCGTAAAAACATCCTGGGCGTTGGTTTCTTTGATAATGAATTCGCCGCCTTTGAGGGGTTTCTGCGTTACTTCCATGGTCGGGTGCGGTGTGTTATTGTTGGGTGAAATGCTAATTCTAAAAGGGTAAAACTGCTCGGCTTGCCGAGTATATCAAGACTTTAGAGGTCTATATTCAGGTATCGAAAGATACGAAAATTTGTTATGCTTGCCGAGTAGTTAACGAAAAGAAAACCCCGATTGGTTCGGGGAGTTCTTTCTATGCGTTATGAGAAAAACTCGTTAAATGCTTCATTAATAGGATATGCTATCAGCATAATCAGCCAAGCATCCCAGAATTGATCATGTAAGTTAAACGTCTGTTCTGTTTCTCTATCCAACAGCCAGCGTTTTAGTAGGTTCTGCTCCTCTGTAGTAGGAATAAGACGGTTATTTAACGACACAACGAATAGTTCGTCATTCCTTCTGCCTAATCCTAGATTGTTTTCTTGTGCAAAAGACCCAAAGTCATCTAGTAATGTTTCTCGTTGAGAAGACGTGAGAGTATCAGGTGATTTGAGTAATAATCGCCAAGCAAGTTCTTGGAACTCACCAGTACGCATTGCTTTTTGAGCTTCTGCGTTACGAAGCATTGCTACTTCAGCAACTCATAAATACCCGCTACACCCTGGCCGCCGCCTACGCAGGCTGTCACCATACCATACTTCTGGCCGCGCTGGCGCAGCTCATCAAATAGCTGGATACTGAGCTTCGCGCCGGAACAGCCCAGCGGGTGCCCCAGGGCAATGGCACCGCCGTTCACGTTCAGCTTATCTGGGTCGATGCCTAATTCGCGCTGCACGGCAATGCTCTGGGAGGCGAAGGCTTCGTTTAGCTCAATCAGGTCGATGTCTTCGAGTTTCATGCCGGCTTGCTTCAGCACTTTCGGTACGGCTTTCACGGGGCCCATGCCCATGATGCGCGGGTCTACCCCCTCGATGGCGTAGTTCACCATGCGGGCCACCGGCTCCAAGTTCAATTCCTTCACCATGCGCTCCGACATCACCAGCACGAAAGCCGCGCCGTCGGAAGTTTGGGACGAGTTGCCGGCCGTAACGGTGCCACCTTGGGCAAACACCGGCCGCAGTTTGGCCAGGGCCTCCAGCGAGGTATCGGCGCGCGGGCCTTCGTCGGTATCCACCACGTAGAAGCGGGTTTTCTTCTTACCACTAGCCGCATCCACGTAGGTTTCTTCTACTGTGATGGGTACAATCTGGTCTTTGAACTTGCCTTCGGCAATAGCCTTCAAAGCCTTTTGGTGCGAGTTGTAGGCAAACTGGTCCTGGTCTTCGCGGGAGATGCCATAGTCTTTGGCAACGGCTTCGGCGGTAAGGCCCATGCCCATATAGTAGTCGGGGTGGGCCTTGGCCAGCTTGTAGTTAGGCACGGTTTTCCAGCCTACGGTGGGCACCATGCTCATGCTTTCGGCCCCTCCAGCTACGATGCAGTCGGCCATGCCGGCGGCAATTTTGCCCACGGCCATTGCAATGGTTTCCACACCGGAGCCGCAGTAGCGGTTCACAATGAGGCCGGGCACGTTGAGGGGTAGGGAGAGTAGGGAAATCAGGCGGCCCATTTGCAGGCCTTGTTCGGCCTCGGGCACGGCGTTGCCTACTATCACATCGTCGATGCGGGTAGGGTCGAGGGCGGGTACGGTAGAAACCAGGTGCTTGATAACGTCGGCAGCGAGGTCATCGGTACGGGTGAAGCGGAAGCCGCCGCGCGGAGCTTTGCCCACGGCAGTTCTATATCCGGCAACTATATAAGCTTGTTGAGACATGGTATTTTCTTTGTCATCCTGAACGCAGCGAAGGACCTTATCACGCCCGCGCCGTTGGGAATATGAGTGCCGACGAAAGCAGCCGTGATAAGGTGCTTCCTTCGTCAGCATGACAAAAACTTAATTACGCAGCGGCTTGCCCGTGGTCAGAATCGACTGAATGCGCTCCAGCGTTTTCCGCTCGCCGGTCAGGCTTAGGAAGGCTTCGCGCTCCAAATCCAGCAGGTACTGCTCGCTTACCTCGGTAGGCGCCGACAGGTCGCCGCCGCACATCACGTAGGCCAGCTTATCAGCAATTTTCTGGTCGTGGGCCGAGATGTAGTTGCCTTCCTTCATAGCAAACACGCCGGTATTGAACATCGCCAGCGCGCCGCGGCCATGTACTTTGATGTTGGTTTTGGGTACGGGCTGAGTATAGCCGGCATCGGCCAGTTCCAAAGCAGCCGCTTTGGCTTGCGCAATGACGCGGTTGCTGTTCACTACAATTTCGTCGCCCCGGCGCAGGAAACCCAGATCAAACGCCTCAGCGGCGGAAGTAGAAACCTTGGCCGTGCTGATGGTCATGTAGGTGTTGCGCAACAGATTGTATTCCGGCTCGCCTTCCTCATACTTGGCGGCGGTGCGCAAGGTCATTTCCTTGGTGCCGCCCCCGCCGGGAATCAGCCCTACCCCAAATTCGACGAGACCCATATAGGTTTCGGCGGCGGCTACTACCTTGTCGCAGTGCAGGTTTAGCTCGCAGCCACCACCCAGCGCCAAGCCGTGGGGCGTGCCTACTACCGGAATGCTGGAGTAGCGCATGCGCATCATGGCTTGCTGAAACTGGGCAATCATCAGATTCAGCTCGTCGTAGTCTTGCTCCAGGGCAAACATGTACACGAGGCCTAGGTTAGCGCCGGCCGAGAAATTGGGCGCGTCGTTGCCGACTACCAGGCCGCGGTAGCCTTTCTCGGCCATATCCACGCCTTTCATCAGGCCCTGAATCACATCGGAGCCCATGGCGTTCATCTTCGAGTGAAACTCCACGTTCAGAATACCGTCGCCGAGGTCGAGCACCGAGGCACCCGCGTTTTTCCAGAGCACCTTGCCCGCGGCGCGCAGGTTGTCAAGAATGATGAAGTTCTCTACCCCCGGAATCGGCTGGTAAGTCTTCGATTCAATGTCGTAGTACTGACGCGTGCCTTTCTCGTCTACTTTGTAAAAGGTAGTGTGACCGGCAGCCAGCATCTCCCCTACCCACGGCGCCACGGTTTTGCCTTCGGCCTCGGCCAGCTCCAACCCTTTTTGCACGCCCAGCGCATCCCAGGTTTCAAACGGCCCTAGCTCCCAGCCGAAGCCGGCGCGCAGGGCGTCGTCAATTTTGTAGAGTGCATCCGTAATTTCCGGGATGCGGTTGCTGACGTAGGCAAACAGCCCGGCAAACGACTTACGGTAGAATTCGCCCGCTTTGTCTTTGCCGCCCACCAGTATCTTGAAGCGGTCGGCTACCTTTTCGATAGGCTTGGTGGCTTCCAGGGTAGCGAACTTGATTTTCTTGCTCGGCTGGTACTCCATCGAGTTCAGGTCGAGGGCCAGGATTTCTGTTTTGCCGCCCGCGCCTTTGGTTTTCTTGTAGAAGCCCTGGCCGGTTTTGTCGCCCAGCCATTTGTTCTCGCTCATCTTCTGCACGAAGTCGGGTAGGGTAAATACCGCTTTGGCTTCGTCGTGGGGTAAGCTTTGGCCGAGGCCGTTGGCTACGTTCACGGTCGTATCCAGCCCTACCACATCGGAGGTGCGGAAGGTAGCCGACTTGGCGTGCCCGATTACCGGGCCGGTCAGCTTGTCCACTTCCTCTACTGTGAGGCCCAGCTGCTGCATCACGTGCATGGCATCGAGCAGACCAAATACGCCTACCCGGTTGGCAATGAAGCCGGGCGTGTCCTTGGCCAGCACTACGGTTTTGCCCAGGTACAGGTCGCCGTAGTGTTGCAGGAAATCCACTACCTCCGGCTTGGTGTCGGGGGTAGGAATAATTTCAAGCAGCTTGAGGTAGCGCGGCGGATTGAAGAAGTGCGTGCCGCAGAAGTGCTGCTTGAAGTCCTCAGAACGACCCTCAGCCAACAGGTGAATCGGGATGCCGGAGGTGTTGCTGGTGATGAGCGTGCCCGGCTTGCGGAACTGCTCTACCCGCTCGTACACGCTCTTTTTAATGTCGAGCCGCTCCACGACTACCTCAATGGTCCAGTCGCAGGAGGCAATATCTTTCAGATTATCATCAAAGTTGCCGGTCTTGATTTTAGACACGTCCTGCTTGCGGTAGAGCGGCGAGGGATTGGACTTCACGGCGGCTTCCAGGGCGCTGTTCACAATGCGGTTACGCACCTGCGGCTTGTCCAGCGTCAGCCCTTTTTTCTCTTCGTCGGAGGTCAGTTCTTTCGGCGCAATGTCGAGCAGCAGCACCTGTACGCCAATGTTGGCGAAGTGGCAGGCAATGCGCGAGCCCATCACGCCAGAGCCCAGCACCGCTACTTTCTTGATAATTCTATTCATATGTTTAGCTGTTAGCTGATGGCTATTAGCCGTTAGCAGTTGTTCTGATTAGTACCTATTTTCTTGTCAACGTTACGCTTCTTGCAAAAGGCAAAGCCAACTCTGGCCGCTCCTACGCCGGCAGTTCCTTGCGCGGTGGTTTCACCGCGAAGTCATCGAAAAGCGTTTTGCCTTCAATCATGCCCGTAATCTGCCCTACCACCTTAAAGAACACGTCGAGCTGGTTTTGCGGAATCTGCTCGTGCACTTTTTGATTGAAATGACGCACAGTTTGGCGGGAGATTTCCTTGCCGCGCAGGCCTTCTTCGGTCAGGAAAATGCGCACCGACCGCTTGTCGTGGGCGTCGGCCTGTTTGTAGATGAGGCCTTTCTCTTCCATACTCCGCAAAATGCGCGTGAGCGAGCGGGTTTCCAGGCCCAGCAGCGGCGCTATTTTGGTAGCGGGCGTGCCGTTTTCCTGGTCAATATTCAGCAGCACAAAGCCGATACTGGTGGTGATATCGTGCTTGGCTGCCTGCGTATTATACATACGCGAAATGGCGTGCCAGGCTACTTTGATGTTATAATCGACGGTTTCTTCCGGTTTCATTGTGCGGGGTGAAGTCTGGTAAACATACGATTATTTGTTATGCTTGCATACTAAGTAAAGGCAAAAAATTTGGCAGGGTAGGGATGCAGGTGCCCCCTACCCTGCCAAGCTTACCGCTTCTCGTTGAACTCGTAGATGCTCTCAATCACATCCTTCAGGTTCTCCGAAATCACTTTGCGCTTCAATTTCATGGTAGGCGTCATCTCACCCGTTTCCACCGACCACTGCTTGGGCACCAGCACCACTTTCTTGACCTGCTCCCAGTGCGCGAAGCTGTCGTTGTAGCCGTGCACGAGGTCGTTGTACATTTTCACCACCTTCTCGTTTTGCACAGCGTCTTTCAGTGAGCCAATCTCTACGCCGTTCTTCTTGCCCCAGTTTTTCAGCTCGTCCATGGCTGGCACTACCAGGGCTGAAGGGAACTTGCGACCGTCGCCTACCACCATAATCTGCTCTACCAGCGGCGACTCTTTCACCTTGCTTTCAATGACCTGCGGCGCAATATACTTGCCACCCGAGGTCTTGAACATCTCCTTTTTACGGTCCGTGATTTTGAGGAAGCGTTCCTGCACAAACTCGCCAATATCGCCGGTGTGGAACCAGCCGTCGGCGTCGATGGCTTCGGCGGTTTTTTCAGGCTGGTTGTAGTAGCCTTTCATCACGGAAGCCGAACGAGTCAGAATCTCCCCATCGGGTGCAATTTTCACCTCAATGTTGTCGATAAGTGGCCCTACCGTGCCAATGAGGTTGTCCTCATGCTTGTAGCCTCCCACGGCAATTACCGGCGAAGTTTCGGTGAGGCCATAGCCCTCCATCACCCGGATGCCCCCGGCCCAGAACACCCGCGCCAAGCGTGGTTGCAACGCCCCGCCCCCGCTCACAATGCAACGCAGATTACCACCCAACGCCTCACGCCACTTGTTGAAAATGAACTTGTTAGCCAGCGCCAGCTGCGAATTATATAGGAAGCCTTGGTTCTTTTGAGTATCATACTTCAAACCCAGATCCAAGGCCCAGAAAAACAGCTTCTTGCTGACGCCTTCTAGCGTGTGGCCCTTCGCTACTATCTTTTCATACACCTTCTCCAGCAGACGGGGTACCGTGGTAAAGATTTCGGGCTTCACCTCGCGCAGATTGTCGGCAATGGTTTCCATGCTTTCGGCGTAGTAGATGCTCACGCCGTGCGTCATGTAGAGGTAGGTAACCATGCGCTCGAAAATGTGGCAGAGGGGTAGGAAACTCAGGGCCTTGTCCTTGGGTCCTACCGGCACGTAGGGCGCGGCGCTGCGCAGGTTGCTGAGCAGGTTGTCGTGGCTGAGCATCACGCCTTTGGGCTTGCCGGTGGTGCCAGAGGTGTAGATGAGTGTCAGCAAGTCATCGGGTTGCACGGCAGCGCGTAGCGGCTCCAGGTCGGCTGGGTTGCCCTGCCGGCCCATGTCCAGTAGCTCCGAGAAGTGCCGGGCACCGTCAATTTTATCGAAGCTGAAAATATGGTCGTGGGCAATGTTCATACCCTCTGTGGCGGCTATTACCTTCTCGTGCAGCTTCTCGTCCGATACCAGCACGGCCTTCACATCGGCGTCGCTGAAAATGTGTTTGTAATCTTCTATCGTGATGCTAGGGTACATGGGCACCACCACGGCGCCAATCTGTGAAATGCCAAAATCGGCCAACATCCACTCAGGCCGATTCATGGCAATAAGGGCCACTTTATCGTCTTTTTTCAAGCCCAGCTTCACTAGGCCCAGGCTCACCAGATTGATCTGATCAATGGCTTCCTGAGTACTCATCTTCTGCCAGTTGCCGTCGTGTTTAGCAGTCAGGCAATCGGTTTGGGGGAATTTTTCCTGTTGAGCAGGTAGAATATCAAATGCGCGACGAACGTCCATAAAGAGAGAGCAGAAGGATGGGAAATACCGCTTAAATAACCGGATTTTTCATAGAAAAGCTACGGTTTGGCTGTTGGGCTAGTAGTTAACTAGCTGACCAGCTACTTTCTAGTACGTAAAAAGCCCTTGGGTAGCGCCTTTTGCGTAATTTTGGGCTTCTACGCTTTGCCTGCACTCATGAATCTGGGTATCTTTTTTGATCCGCTTCGGGAAGAGGTGGTGGCCCCACCGGCTGCGCCTACGGCCCTGGCGGCGTACATTGCCCCATTCGTGCATACGTTCCCCGATTGGCGCACAGCCGACTTGGCCATCATCGGCCTTGACGACTGGCGCGGCACCGCCGCCGGGGCGCCTACCCACCACGGCGCCGATGCCGTGCGGCAGCGCTTCTACCATATGCAGCGCGGCGTAAGGCCGGCCAAATTGGTGGATTTGGGCAATCTGCGGCCCGGCCTCACGCTGGAAGACACCTACCTGCGCCTGCGCGAAATTGTGGCTACTCTACTGGAACACAACACGGTAGCCATCCTGCTCGGCGGTGGCCCCGACCTGGATTATGGGCAGTTTCTGGCCTACGAAACCCTGGACCGCCCCATCAGCTTTGCTTCTGTAGATGCGCGCGTGGACATGGCCGAGTACGACTGTGCCCCCGCCGAGGAAGCGCACCTGAGGCGCATGATTATGCACGAGCCCAACTTCCTGTTCAACTTCGCCCAGCTGGGGCACCAGCAATATCTAGTAGCGCCCGACGTGCTGGCGGCGCTGGAAAAGTTGCACTTTGAAACCATGCGCCTGGGTGCCATCCGCACCGATGTGCGCCAGGCAGAACCCCTACTCCGGCAGGCCGATTTCGTGACGTTTGATGTAGCTGCGTTGCGCTGGACCGAGGCGCCGGGCTACTACCCCGCCAACTCTTTCGGCCTCAGCAGCGAAGAGGCTGCCCAACTGGCCTGGTACGCCGGCCACAACGATCAGCTCACGTCTTTCGGCCTCTACGGCTACCGCCCCGACCACGATGCGCACGGCTTGGCGGCTGGTACACTGGCTACCATGCTGTGGTATTTTGTGGAAGGTTTCTACCACCGTTGGGGCGAAATGGATTTTCAGAGCCGGCGGTTTATTCGCTATGCGGTGGGGCTGCCGGGCACGCCAGCCAAGCTGGTGTTCTACAAAGCCAAGCGCACCGAAAAATGGTGGCTGGAAGTGGAAAGCCTGGCCGACCAGGACATCAAGCGCATCGTGCCGTGCAGCTACGACGACTACATCCGCGCCGCTCAGGGCGACCTGCCCAACCGCTGGATTCTGACGCAGGCGCTGCTGGGGTAGGAGCCGCCACAAGGAAGTTCGGCCGTTTCGCTGGTTATTTGCTGAATCTATGAGCGAAACGCAAACAAACTCATCTGCCCCCAATAGCCTACCCTCGCCGGCAGACACATTATTGCCTACCTACACCCGCGCTCAATTGGCTCTGCGTAACGGGCAGGACCGGGACGAAATTTGGGTGGCCTATCAGGGCAATATCTACGACGTGAGCCGCTCCCGGCTGTGGCGGCGCGGCAACCACTACGAGCACTGGGCAGGCCAGGACCTGACCCGCGAGCTGGACCACGACGCCCCGCACACGCCCAACGTGTTCGACAACTTCCCGATTATCGGCCGGCTGATTTCGCCCATAAAATAAAGAACGTTCTAGCTTGGCCGCATACTGACAAGCGTGCTCTCCTCTACCTAACCGATTCACATGAAGGCATTTATCTTCGACCTCAACGGCACCATGATTCATGATATGGAATACCATACCAAGGCGTGGCAGCACATTTTTAACCACGAGTTGGGCAGCAATTTCACTTGGGAAGAAGTGAAACCGCAGATGTACGGCAAGAACGGGGAGGTATTGGAGCGCATGTTTGGCCCCGACCGTTTCACGGCTGAGGAGATAGAGCAGCTTTCGGTAGCCAAGGAGCAGCGGTATCAGGATGAGTTTCGACCGCATTTGCATTTGCTACCGGGCCTGGCGGAGTTTCTTGAACGGGCCTACCAGCAGGATATTCCGGTAGCCATTGGGTCGGCGGCTATTCCATTTAATATTGATTTTGTGTTAGATACGCTGGACATTCGGCGGTATTTCCGGGCCATCGTCAGCGCCGACGACGTAACGCTGAGCAAGCCGCACCCTGAAACCTTCCTGAAAGCCGCCGCCCAGCTAGGGGTAGCGCCTGCTGATTGCGTGGTGTTTGAGGACGTGCCCAAAGGCGCCGAAGCTGCCCACAATGCCGGCATGAACACCGTGATTCTCACCACCACGCACCAGCCGCAGGAGTTTGCGCACCTGCCCAACGTGCTACACTTCGCCGAGGATTTCAACGATACCTTTATCAGCAACTTATTGTAATTCACCCTTTCTAGCCCCCACCCTATGAGCACCACCGAAAGCGCCTCCCTGTTCAATAATCTCGAAACCCTGTCGACCCACGAGTTGCTGACCGGCATGAACAGCGTGGACCAGACCGTGCCCCAGGCCGTAGCCAAAGCCCTACCCCAGCTAGAGGCGCTGGTAGAAGCCACCGTGGCGCGGCTGCAACAGGGCGGGCGGCTGTTCTACATTGGAGCGGGCACTAGCGGGCGGCTGGGCGTAGTCGATGCCTCTGAGTGCCCGCCTACCTTCGGCGTGCCGCACGGGTTGGTAGTGGGCATCATTGCCGGCGGCGATACCGCCATTCGTAAAGCCGTGGAAAACGCCGAGGACGATGCCCAGCAAGCCTGGCGCGACCTGCAAGCGCACGACGTCAACGAGAAAGATATTGTGGTAGGCATTGCTGCCTCGGGTCGCACGCCCTACGTGATTGGCGGGCTGCAACAGGCCCGGCAACACGGCCTGGCTACGGGCTGTATTGTGTGCAACGCAGATTCTCCGGTGGCCGTCGCGGCCGAGTTTCCGGTAGAAGTTGTGACCGGGCCGGAATTCGTGACGGGTAGCACGCGCCTAAAGGCTGGCACTGGCCAGAAGCTGGCGCTCAACATGCTCACCACTGCTACCTTCATCCGGCTGGGCAAGGTCAAGGGCAACAAGATGATAGACATGCAGCTCTCCAATGCCAAGCTGGTAGACCGCGGCGAACGGATGCTGATGGACGAGCTAGGAATTGAGCACGACGAGGCGGCTGCGCTGCTGAAGAAGCACGGTTCCGTGCGCGCAGCGCTGGATGCGCGAGGGTAGGATGTGTGTCATCCTGAGTGCAGCGAAGGACCTTATGACAGTAGAACGAGTCGTTGTTACGTCTGTAGTTCCACTGTCATAAGGTCCTTCGCTGCACTCAGGATGACATAAGCCTTAATCTTAAAACGACAGCGCAATTGTCGAAGTCAAGTTGCCGTAGGTGTGTCGAAAAGCGCCATCGGTGTTGGCAAAAATGGGGTTGCGAGCATTCAGCACTTTGCCTTCCAGGCGGGCTAGCACATGCTTATTGGGACGGTAGTCGAAGTTGAGAGAACCACCTCTAACGAAATAATCGGGTTCGTTGGGGGTAGGGCCCAGGTCGCGGACTACCACGCCATTGCGGGCATAGTAATACTCGCCACGAGCTGCCACAAACCACTGTGGGGCCAGTTGGTAGCGCACAATGGCGGCGGTTGTGTGCCAGGTATCGTCCTTGGTATCGGGCCGGCGCTTTTCCTGCTTACCGATATCAAACCACAGCAGCGCCTGCAAGCGGCTGGTGGCCGTATAGGTCACATAAAAATCGTGGAAGTAACGGAAGCGCCGCACCGAATCCTGGGGCTGCTCGTTGCCAAAAAGCGTGCTGTAGTTGAACAGTAGCTTCTCGGTAGGGCGCCATTGCACTTGTGTGCCCACCGATTTTGCGCGGTTGTTGTCGCGGATGTTCTGCCAGCCGTTGAGCGCCAGCGCCGTGAGTGTGAGCTTGTCGGAGGCTTCATAGGTAAAGCGGGCGCCCGCCTCGTAATACGGCGAGCCTTCGGCGGCCAGGGAATGCGTCACGGTCCAATTGTCTTTGCTGATGGCCGACTCAAACCCGACGTGCGCGCCGAACACCCCGATATCAAGCCAGGTTTTTTTCAATGGCCGAAAGCCCGCGTAGGCCTCATAAATACTGCGCAACAGCGTGGGTTCGGCGGCGTAGTTGGCCTCGGGGTAGGTGCCGGCCTGTAAGCCCAGCGCCCCACGGATATTGCCATCGTCGTAGCGCAGCCCAATCAGCGCTTGGTTTACCGTAAACTCGTTCTGGCGGTTGTGGGAGTAGAAAAAGCCTGGCCGACTAGTGTTATCAGGGTGTGGGAAGTCATAGCCGTAGTAGCCGTCGATGTAGCCGTAGAGCGTGATGGGCGACGGACGAGCAACGGTATCGAGCGAAATCTGAGCAGCAGCCAGCTGACTCAGCAGGAGTAAAATACTCAGCAATACGTAGCAGTGTTTCATAGCCGACCGTAACGAAAAGGCGCTCTATATGTTGACTTTCTACCTCAAAACCTCTTGTTGCGGAGTGGTTGGAGGGACCGTACTACCCTGGCAATTTGCATGGCAAACTCTACCCAGTCGAACACTTCAATTCGCTACTGCGTTAGGGAGGAGCGGCCCGGGCGTCCGGGGTCGGTTGTTTTACCTCTAGCTCTACCTGCGTGCATACCATCGAGCCACACTACGCCTGGATCGACCAATACTCGGCTTCTGAAGACCCGCGCTCGCCCCTGCACGGCGCCGAGAACAGCCTCGACAGCTATGTCAATACCATCTACGGCTACTACATACACCCGCAGTGGGACGACTTCGGGTCGGACACCCTGTTTATCAAGATTTTATTCGTCGATTACGAGCAACAATCAGCCATTCTGGAGTTTATCGGAGAATGGAACGATGCTATCGAAAACGACATCATGCAGCTCAAACGCGAGATTATCGACCCGTTGCTACACGAGGGCATTGCGCGCTTTATTTTGGTAGGCGAAAACGTGTTTAACTTCCATGGCTCCGACGACTCGTATTATGAAGAGTGGTTTGAGGATGTAGAAGACGGCTGGATTGCTGGCGTCAACTTCCAAGAGCATGTTATTCGCGAAATGCGCCAGTTTAATCTCGATAGTTACATCAATTTTGGTGGGCAACTCGACGAGTTACCCTGGCGAACCTATGAGCCGCGCAAACTATTCAACGTAGTCGATAAAATTATTGGCTATCGGTTAGGATAGTGGCTGTTATTATAGCGAACCTATTCAAAGTAAACACAAAAAAAGGGGGCTCCCCTATGCGGAGAGCCCCCTTTTTCGCCTTTGCAGGCTACGTAATTACTGCTGGGTGGTGGTAGCGCCACCAGCTGGAGCTGGCGTAGCCTGGCTTGGCAGAGCATCAGCGGCATCTTCCATAGCGTCAGCTTTAGCTTCAGTAGCGTTTTCTACCGAATCAGCACCAGCTTCGTTGCCAGCTTCTTCCATAGCGTCAGCCTTAGCTTCGCCAGCTTCTTCTACGTTGTCAGCAGCATTTTCCTGAGCATTCTCAGTTTTGCTGTCGCACGAAGCGAACGAGAACGAAACGGCAGCCAGAGCGAGGAACAGTACTTTTTTCATGATGGAGGTAAATTGGAAAATGGAATTTCAGGTTTGGTGTTTCTCGCGGTTCCAGCCAGGCTGGAGGCGAAATTCGGGAGTTTATACCGGCGTTGGCAGAAGGTAACCCGACACTAGAAAAAAAACTTAAATTTTTTCTACCCTATTTTTTCCTAAACACAATACCAATCGGAACACCCTGAAAGCCAAAGTTTTCGCGCAGACGATTCTCCAGGTAGCGTGTATACGATTCCTTCACGTACTGCGGCAAATTGCAGAAGAACGCAAACACCGGGTTGTGCGTCGGCAACTGCGTCACGTACTTAATCCGTACCATCTTACCCTTTGTAGCGGGCGGTGGCGACTTCTCAATCTCGCGTAGCATCACTTCGTTGAGCTGAGAGGTAGGAATTTTGTGCATCTTGTTTTCGTACACCTGAATGGCCGTTTCGATGGCTTTGTGTACGCGCTGCTTGTTCAGCACCGAAATGAACACCACGGGCGGGTAGGCAATGGGCGCAATCTTTTCCATGATTTTCGCCTCAAATTCCTTGGCCGTGTTGGTCTCCTTGTCCTCGATGAGGTCCCACTTGTTTACCAGAATCACGATGCCCTTGCGGTTTTTATCGGCTAGGGCAATGATGTTTACGTCCTGGGCTTCAATACTGCGGGTAGCGTCCAGCATCACCACGCACACGTCCGACTCCTCCATGGCCCGGATGGCCCGCAGTACGGAGTAGAACTCCACGTCTTCCTTTACCTTGGTTTTGCGGCGCAAACCAGCCGTATCCACCAAGATAAACTCGTTGCCGAACGCGTTGTAACGCGCCGAAATGGAGTCGCGGGTAGTACCGGCAATATCGGTTACAATGCTGCGGTCAGTACCCAGCAGCAGGTTTACGAATGATGATTTACCGGCGTTCGGGCGGCCTACTACGGCAATTTTGGGTACTCCAGCATCAGGTTCTTCTACCCCTTCTTCTTCGAAGTGGCTTACCACGGCATCCAGCAAGTCGCCGGTGCCGGAGCCACTTTGCGAACTGATAGAGTAGATTTCGCCGTCGCCCATGCCCAGAGCGTAGAACTCGCCAGCGGCGTGGGCGCGGGCGTTGGTATCGGCCTTGTTGGCCACCAGGTAGATCGGTTTTTTGTCTTGGTAGCGGCGCAGTACGTTGGCAAACTCCTCATCTAGAGGGTGCAGGCCGGCGTCTACGTCCACCATAAACAGCACCACGTCAGCCTCATCAATGGCCAGCTTCACCTGCTTATTGATTTCCTCCTCGAATACGTCCTCGGAGTTGTGCACGTAGCCGCCCGTATCAATCACGGTGTAGTACTTGCCAATCCAGTCGCCGTAGCCATAGTGCCGGTCGCGCGTTACGCCCGACTCGTTGTCCATGATGGCTTTGCGCTGCCCCACCAAGCGGTTGAATAGCGTGGACTTACCCACGTTGGGGCGGCCCACAATTGCAATGGTATTTTTCATTGGTCTGACTCCAGCCGCCGGCCCGACCAAGTTCGGCAGTGCCCGGAGTAGTTAAGTGAGTTGTTGAGGTCGGAATGTAGGGGCGCCTCGCAGGCGCTCGTCGTTACTGATGTTGTTTAGTAAAACACTGTTGCGCGACACGGTCGTTCAACGATGGGTGCGTGCAACACACCCTTACTGGTACCCAAACCGGCTCAGTGCCTTTGGGTCGGTACGCCAGTTTTCGTTGACTTTGACGTGGATTTCGAGGAACACCTTTTTCAGGAAAAACTTCTCCATTTCCTCCCGCGCCCAAGTCCCTACCTTCTTCAAGGCCTCCCCGCCTTTACCGATGATGATGCCTTTCTGGCTGCTGCGCTCCACGTAAATCGTGGCCCGCATCCGAATAATGTCGTCCTCTTCCTTGAACTCCTCGATGCCTACCTCACAAGAGTAAGGCACCTCTTTTTTGTAGAGCTTGAAGATCTTCTCCCGAATCATTTCGGCGGCAAAGAAACGCTCCGGCTTGTCGGTTAGTTCGTCTTTGGGGTAGTAGGGCGGGTGGATGGGCAGCTTTGCCAGAATCAGATCCAGCAGCTCACCGGTCCCGAATTTCTCCAGCGCCGAGATGGGTAGCACGCGGGTGGCATTGGGCAGGTGCTCCTCCCAATAGGCTACTTTAGCCTCTACCTCAGCCTGATCGGCCTGGTCAATCTTGTTGACCAGCAGAAAGATGGGCGTGTCCTGCATTTTGCGCAGGCGCTCCACTACGGGTTCTTCGTCGTGCTTCTCGTAGATGTCCGTCACAAACAGCACCACGTCGGCATCTTCCAGCGATGAGTACACAAACGACATCATGGCGCTGTGCAACTCGTACTTGGGCTGAATAATGCCGGGCGTGTCGGAATAGACCAACTGGAAATCATCGCCGTTCAGAATGCCCAGGATGCGGTGACGCGTGGTCTGGGCCTTGCTGGTAACAATGCTAAGCCGCTCACCCATCAGGGCGTTCATCAACGTCGACTTGCCCACGTTGGGCTTGCCGATGATGCTCACGAAGCCGGCGCGGTGCGGTTTTGGTTCGGTATTCACGGGTTGTCAGGGAATTAGCCCGCAAAGGTACGGGTATTTTGAGCTTTTAGCTAGTAGCTGGCAGTCGTTAGCTTTTTTGTGGTTGGATTGAAGATAACCGGCCAACTTTGCGGTTACATAGTCAGCCTCTAGACATAAGTGAGCCTAGGAGCTGTCCGTTCTATCGAAAAAAGCGAATAGCCAACCGCTACTAGCTATCAGCTAAATAATAATGCCTACTCCCGCCACTCCCAAACGCCGCGTTGGCGTCCTGCTCGTCAACCTTGGCACACCCGACTCGCCCCGTACGCCCGACGTGCGCCGCTACCTCAATGAGTTTCTCACCGATGGCCGTGTAATTGACATGCCGGCCGCCGTGCGTTACCCTCTTTTTCAAGGCTTGGTAGTGCCGCTGCGGGCGCCCAAATCGGCCAAAATCTACCAGCAGCTCTGGGACACGGAGCGCGGTTCGCCCCTACTCTACCACGGCCTGGATTTGCAGAAGCTGGTGCAGGAGCAGTTGGGCGACGAGTACGTGGTAGCCTTCGGAATGCGCTATCAGAACCCTAGCATCGAGAAAGGGCTGGAGGAGCTGCGCGACGCAGCCGTAGACCGCATCATTGTGCTACCCTTGTTTCCGCAGTACGCGGCAGCTAGCACGGGCTCGGTGCAGGAAAAGGTGATGGATATTGTGAGCAAGTGGTGGATTGTGCCCAGCATCAGCTTTATCAGCAATTTCACCGATGACCCTAGCTTCATCGGCACCTTCGTGACACTGGGCAAGGCCGAAATGGCCAAACACGACTACGACCATGTGCTGTTCAGCTACCACGGCATACCAGAGCGCCACGTGCTGAAGGGTAGCTTCAAAGGCTACTGCCAGCTGGGCAAGTGCTGCAACACCTACAACAAGAACAACCGCTACTGCTACCGGGCGCAATGCTTCGAAACCTCGCGCCTGCTAGCCAAAGGCCTGGGCCTGCGCGACGACCAGTACACTGTGGCCTTCCAGAGCCGCCTGCAAAGCCGCCTGCGCGACCCGTGGCTGCAACCCTACTCCGACGAAGTGCTGAAGGAATTCCCCAAAAAAGGCATTCACAACGTGCTGGCCTTCTCCCCCGCTTTCGTGGCCGACTGCCTAGAGACGACCATTGAGGTAGGCGTGGAGTTCAAGGAATTGTTTGAGGAATCCGGCGGTAAGCACTGGCAGCTGGTGCCTTCCCTGAACTCGCATCCGCAATGGGTAGAAGGCGTGGTGAACATGATTCGCCAGAATTAGCAGCGCCTGATCAGTTAGCACGTCATTCCGAGCTGGTCGAGGAATCTCGCGTGCTGATGAAAGATAGAAATTACCGGGAGCACGCGAGATTCCTCGACCGGCTCGAAATGACGTGCTAGTATGGAAAACCCACTTTTCTAGCTATAGTTAGCCCGCTCAGAACCTTTCTTACCTTCGCTAGTTATATCCGACCTGCTACGTATAGCGGGTCGGATATTTTTTATTTGTGTTTTTCGGCGCTGTGTCTTTACCTTTGTGCCACCAATTCTTTCCCTTTGAAGGATTGTTTTTATACAGAGGCGTGGAGAGACAGGCTCGACGAAACGCCGGCAACCTCCGCTTAATGCGGAACGGTGCCAAGTCCTGACCATATAAAAACAAACAACCGTGGTCCATTCCAACAACCTCCGCACACTTGCTTCTCCTACCCTCTCCGGCCGTGTGGCCGCCTGCATGGGTATGATGTGCTGCTGTGCCTGTTGTTGTTGAAACGACCGGGAAGCATTTCCCTTTGACCTGAGTCTGCCTGCCTAAAGTGCCACCGGCAAGGCCCCGACTCCCCATCCGTACCGCGCACAAGCAGCCACAGCTGCCGCCGGCTACCCTTCCGCGGCCTCGTCCGCACTTCTTCCTCTAGATTTTTTTCGTTTTATGTCTACTTCCCTCGAATCGCGGGTTTCCGACCTACGCCAGCAGTTTGCTACCCAGGATGCACTAGATATCCTGCGCACTGCGGTAGAAGAGGCTCCCGGCAAAATTACTTTCTCTACCTCTTTTGGCATTGAGGATCAGATTATTACTCACCTGATTTTTGCGCACGACCTACCCATTGAGGTGTTCACGCTGGATACGGGCCGCAATTTTCAGGAGACGTATTCCACCTGGAGCAAGACTATTCTGAAATATCAGAAGCCCATCAAAGCCTACGCCCCGCAGACCGATAGTGTGCAGGCATTGGTAGAAGCCAAAGGCCCCAACAGCTTCTACGAGAGCATCGAGAACCGAAAGGAATGCTGCGGTATTCGCAAAGTGGAACCGTTGAACCGGGCGCTGCAAGGTCAGCAGATCTGGATTACCGGCATCCGGGCCGAGCAGTCGCAGAACCGCCAGACGATGGAGCCCGTGGAGTGGGACGAGCCGCATCAGCTTGTCAAAATACACCCGCTGTTCAACTGGACTTGGGAGCAGTGCTGGGCATTTGCCAAAGATAATGGCGTGCCTACCAACCCCTTGCACCAGCAAGGTTTCGTAAGCATTGGCTGTGCGCCCTGCACCCGCGCCATCAAGCCGGGTGAGGATTTCCGGGCTGGGCGCTGGTGGTGGGAAAATGCTGATGCCAAGGAGTGCGGCCTGCACGCTACCCACAACGGCCCCGACCCCGTGGTAGAATCGGTGCCAGCGTAGATCAATTGCTAAACCGGAACGTCATTTTTCCCGCTGGTCGAAATGACGTCTCCGTTTGGCAACTAACAACTGAATACAGACAACTCACTATATGCCTACCCTTGATTACCTGGACCGGCTAGAAGCCGAAGCCATTCACATTTTGCGCGAAGTAGCGGGCCAGTTTGAGCGGCCGGCGTTGCTGTTTTCGGGCGGCAAAGACTCTATTGTGCTCACACGATTGGCCGAAAAGGCTTTTCGGCCGGGCAAGTTTCCGTTTCCACTGGTGCACGTAGACACGGGCCACAACTTTCCTGAGGTGCTGGCCTTCCGCGACGCGCTGGCCGCGCAGCTCGGCGAGAAGCTGGTGGTGCGCAAGGTAGAAGACACCATCAAGCAGAAAGGCTTGCAGGACCCCACTGGCAAATACCCCAGCCGCAATCCGCTCCAAACCTACACGCTACTGGATGTAATTGAGGAGTTTGAGTTTGATGCCTGTATCGGCGGGGCGCGCCGCGACGAAGAGAAAGCCCGCGCCAAGGAGCGTATTTTTTCTGTGCGCGACGACTTCGGCCAGTGGGACCCCAAGCGCCAGCGCCCCGAATTGTGGAACATCTACAACGGCAAAATTCAGAAAGGCGAAAACGTGCGCGTGTTCCCTATTTCCAACTGGACCGAGCTGGACGTGTGGAATTACATTCGCCGCGAAAACATTGCCCTACCCGAAATCTACTTTGCTCACGAGCGCCAGTGCGTGGTGCTACCCGGCGGCCAACTACTGGGCCTCACAGAACACCTGCACCTCGATGCCGACGATGAGATTGTGAGCCGTCAGGTGCGCTTCCGCACTGTAGGCGACGCCACTTGCACGGCCGCCGTGGCCAGCGACGCCAGCACCGTGGAAGACATCATTGCCGATATCATCCAGGCCAAGGTGAGCGAGCGGGGTGCCACCCGCCTCGACGATACCATCTCGGAAACCGGCATGGAAGACCGTAAACGCAACGGCTATTTCTAAATGGTGAAGTTGTGAAGGGTGAAGTTGTGAATTACACGCACAATTCACCCACACGACAAACTCACAATTTCACAATCCCACAATTTCACCATTCCATCTCATGGATCTTCTTCGATTTATCACCTGCGGCAGTGTAGACGACGGCAAAAGCACGCTGATTGGCCGGTTGCTGTACGACTCCGATTCAGTGTCGCTGGATATTCTGGCGGCGCTGGAAAGCCGGGGCGCTGCCCAAGGCAACGTAGACTTGGCTTTGCTAACCGATGGCTTGAAAGCTGAGCGCGAGCAAGGCATTACCATCGACGTTGCCTATAAATACTTCACCACGCCGCGCCGCAAGTTCATCATCACCGATGCGCCGGGCCATGTGCAGTACACCCGCAACATGGTGACGGGTGCCAGCAATGCCGACCTAGCCATTGTGCTGGTAGACGCCCGCCATGGCGTGATTGAGCAAACGCGCCGCCACAGCATTATTGCGGCCCTACTTGGCATCAAGCACTTTGTGTTGGCTGTGAATAAAATGGATCTGGTGGGCTACGACGAGGACGTGTTTCACAAGATTGTAGCCGATTATCAGGATATCACCAAGCTGCTGAAGCTGACCGACGTAACGCCGATTCCGATAAGCGCTTTGCAGGGCGACAACATCGTACGCAACTCGGAGCACATGGCATGGTATACCGGTCCGAATTTGCTCGAGCACCTCGAAGCTGTGCCTGGCGCCGAGGAAACCAAGGCTGAGCCGCGCTTCCAGGTGCAGTATGTGGTGCGCCCCCAAACGGCCGAGCTGCCCGACTACCGCGGCTACGCCGGCCAGATTCAGAGCGGCTCCTACCGCCGTGGCGACAAAGTGCAGGTCCTACCTTCGGGTTTGGAATCGACCATTGAGGCCATTGAAATCAATCAGCAGGAAGTGGAAGAAGCCGTGGCCCCGCAAGGCGTGATCATCCGCCTGGCTGATGACGTGGACATCAGCCGCGGTGACACCATTGTGCCCGCGCACCATGTGCCGCACCTCACGCGCGAGCTGGAAGCTACGCTGTGCTGGATGGCCGAAACACCCTTGCGCGCTGGTCGGCGCTTCCTGCTCCAACACCACGCGGCCCTGGTGAAGGCATCGCTGCCTACTATTCTCTACCGCCTCGATGTACAAAGTCTCACGCACCTAGGCGCCGAGGAAGCCCGCCTGAACGACATCGTGCGGGTGCGCCTGAAAACGGCCGTACCGCTGGCCGCCGACCCCTACCGGCAGAACCGGAAGTCTGGCTCCTTTATTTTGGTAGATGAGCAGACGGGCAACACGGTAGCGGCTGGCCTCATCGAAGCTGTTGACCCGGACTATTTCACAGTGGCAGAGCCTGGCGCCGTGGCGTTTTCTATTTAATAGGAGCGCTTTGCACACGCCCATCGTTGCTGAAGTTGTTTATACATAGCGCTATCGTGCAACAACGGGCACGTGCAACGCCCCCCTACCTTAACTTCTCATGCCTACCCTCCCTACCCCTCGTCTGACCGTAGTAGGCGCCGGCCCCGGCGACCCGGAGCTGCTGACGCTGAAGGGCGCCCGCGTGCTGGCTGAGGCCGACGTGGTGCTCTACGACGCACTGGCCAACGACGAACTGCTGGCCTATGCCCCTACCGCCTTACAGATTTTTGTGGGCAAACGTCGGGGAAAGCGCGCTTACTCTCAGGATGAAATCAACGCCCTGATTGTGGAGCAAGCCCGCCAGCACGGCCACGTAGTGCGCCTGAAAGGCGGTGACCCTTTCGTGTTTGGGCGTGGCCGGGAGGAGATGCTGTATGCCGAGACGCACGGCCTTGCTACGGCGTATGTGCCCGGCATTAGTAGTGCGGTGGCAGCCGCGGGTAGCCTGGGCATTCCGGTTACGCACCGTGGCCTGAGTGAGGGCTTTCGGGTGATTACGGCTACCACATCGAGTGGGGAGCTATCGGGGGAGGTAATGGCGGCGGCACAGGCCAATGCTACTACCATTATTCTGATGGGGCTGAGCCGGCTGCAAGAGATTATGCAACTGTTTGCCCGGCACGGCGCGGCTCACCGGCCAGCCGCCGTAGTGCAAAACGGCACCCTACCTACTGCTCGCCTTGTGGTAGGCACGGTGGCCACTCTAGCTGCCCAGGCCGACGAAACCGGCATCGGTGCGCCGGCCATTATCGTGGTAGGCGATGTGGTAACGCTGGCCACCACCCAGGCTACGCCCCAGGAGGCAGCCACTATTCTTTATCAATACGCTCAAGTAGCCTAAGGGCTTTCTGCATGTCAACTCCAACCAACTCCCTACCCTTCGGCCTCGACCCCTCTAGCCTCGACCAGCAAAGTGCCACGCTGAAACCGGAGCAGTTGCTGTGGCTAAGCGGCTACTTCTATGGGCGCTACGCCGCCACGGGTGCTGTACCAGCAGGCGAGCAAACGGCAGCGGCTCCGGCTGCTCTCAGCGCTACGCCGGCTCCAACTGCCCTCCCGCCCATCACCATTCTCTACGGTTCCCAAACCGGCAACGCCAAAAAGGTAGCGCAACTGGCCGCTGAGGCTGCCGCCGCCAAGGGCTTGCAGGCAGTGGTGAAAGACATGAACGACTACGCCCCGCGCCAGTTGGCACAGGAAAAGTTGCTGCTGGTAGTGGTGAGCACGCAGGGCGAAGGCGACCCGCCTATTTCGGCGGAGGAGCTGCACCGCTTTCTGCTTGGCAAGCGGGCACCCCAATTGCCGGAGTTGCGCTACGCCGTATTGGCCCTCGGCGACCAGAGCTACCTGCAATACTGCCAGACTGGCAAGGAGTTCGACGCCCGTTTGGCAGAGCTGGGCGGCCAGCGCCTGCAAGACCGGGTAGATGTAGACGTAGCGTTCATTCCGCCCTCAAAGCAGTGGATTGAGGAGGTGCTGACGAAAATTGCTGCGGAAGCTACGCCATCGGCCAGCGTGTCGGCCGCTGCGGACGTGACCGGCAGCGCACCCGCACCTGAGGCCCCGGTGTACTCACACGACCATCCGTTTGAGGCCCGCGTGCTGGAAAGCATCCAGCTCAACGGCCGTGGATCGACGAAAGAAACCTACCATTTAGAGTTAGACCTAGCCGATTCGGGCCTTGTCTACCAGCCCGGCGATGCGTTGGCTGTGGTACCGGTAAACGAAGCGCCGCTGGTAGAGCACACGCTCCGCGCCGCCGGCCTGAGCGACAGCGACACGGTACAACTCGACGGCAAAACCCTACCCCTAAGCACGGCCCTCACGGAGCATCGCGAGCTATCAACCCTCACGCGCGACGTGCTGGAACGCTACGCCGCCCTCACCGAGCGCACCGAGTTGCGCGAGCTGCTGGCCGATAAGACCAAACTGCAACCCTACCTCTACGGCCGCGACATAGCCGATTTATTGGCCGAATATCCCACCGAGCTATCGGCTCAGACGCTGGTGGATACGCTACGGCCGCTGCCTACCCGTGCCTACTCTATTGCCAGCAGTCTGCTGGCCCATCCCGACGAAGTACACCTTACGGTGGGCGCCGTGCGCTACGAGTCGCTGGGCCGGCAGAAGCAAGGTGCTTGCTCTACCTTCCTTGCCGACCGTGTGCAGCCTGATGACACCGTGCGCGTGTTTGTGGAGCAGAACGAATACTTCAAGCTGCCCCAGGATACGGCTACCAACATTATTATGGTAGGGGCCGGCACGGGCGTGGCACCGTTCCGGGCGTTTGTGGAGGAACGGGTAGAGCTGGGTGCCACTGGCCGCAACTGGTTGCTGTTCGGCAACCCGCACTTCACTACCGACTTTCTGTACCAAACGGAGTGGCAGCAATACCTGAAAAAAGGTGGCCTAAGCAAGCTGGACGTAGCCTTCTCCCGCGACCAAGCCGAGAAGCTTTACGTGCAACACCGTTTGCTCGAAAACTCCCGCCAAGTATACGAGTGGCTGGAGAATGGGGCATCCTTCTATGTATGCGGCGATAAAGCTCGCCTTGGAAATGCCCTTCAGCTAGCCCTTACCGAAGTAGTGCAGCGCGAGTCTGGCCTCGATACCGAAGCCGCCACCGACTACGTGCGCAACCTGCGCAAGCAGCGCCGCTACCTGGAGGACGTGTACTAGGCATAATATTATCACCTGATTCACAATGCGTTGCTGCTTTAATACCCGATGTTGTTGTAGGTAATCGTGACCTCGCTGGTCGCGGCCTTACGTTCGACCACCCCTTTTGCTTTCTACCTTCTCAACACACTCTTTTAAAGACAGCGCACGCATTGTCATGAGACAACTATATCCTTTTTTCTGGCTTTTCAGCTTCCTGCTGCTAACTACCCGAGCGGCCGTGGCACAGGACCCCATCATTGCAGTGAGCGGCAACGTGCGCGATAACACCCATCAGGCCCTTCCCGGCGTCACCATTAGCGTGAAGGGCGGTAGCGTGGGTACGCAAAGCGACGCCGACGGCAACTTCATTCTCAAAGAGCGGCTCCGATTTCCGTTTACGCTGGTATTCAGCGCCATTGGCTACGATACGCGCGAGGTGGAAGTGGCACGCGCTAGCAGCCGCTTGCAGGTGTCGCTGGAGTCGAAAAACATGCTGATGAACGAAGTCGTGGTATCGGCTTCGCGGGTAGAGGAAAGCCGGCTTCGCTCGCCGGTAGCCATTGAAAAACTCGACATTCGCGCTATCAAGGAAACACCCGCGCCGAGCTTCTACGACGCGCTGGAAAATGTGAAGGGCGTGCAAATGACTACCAGCAGCCTCACCTTTAAAGTACCCAATACGCGCGGGTTCAACATCCCGAACAACTTCCGTTTTATGCAGCTCGTGGATGGCGTGGATATGCAGGCCGCTACCCTGGGCGTACCCTTGGGCAACGCCATCGGCCCTACGGAACTGGATATTGCCAGCGTGGAAATCACGCCCGGCGCTGCCTCCGCCCTCTACGGTATGAACGCCATCAACGGCATGGCGAACCTTACCACCAAAAGCCCCTTCACCTACCAAGGCCTGAGCGTGTACCAAAAACTGGGCGTGAACCACGTGGACGGCACTGACCGCGACCCGAGCATGCTGACGGAATCGGCGGTGCGGTGGGCGCAGGTGGTAGGCCCCGGCCAGCGGTGGGCGTACAAAGTCAACCTATCCTACCTACGCGGCACTGACTGGTTGGCCAACACCCAAACCGACCAGAACCCGCAGACGGCTTCTTCAGCCAACCCACGCTTTCCGGAGCTGAGCGGTGCCAACAACCCCGCCGCCGACCTCTGGAACCGTTATGGCGATGATAACGCCGGCAATGTGTCCATCACCATTCCCTACCAGGGCCGCAACGAAACCTTCAACGTGCGCCGCACGGGCTACTACGAGCGTGATTTAGTGAACCCCATTGTACGCAACATCAAGGCCGATGCCAGCCTGCACTACAAGCTCACCGATAAGCTGGAGCTGTCGTACGGCTACCGCTTTGGGCTGATGGACGGCGTTTTCCAGCGCGGCAATAAGATTCAGCTGGATGGCGTGACGGTACAAAATCACAAGCTGGAACTGCGCGGCCAGGATTTTACGGCCCGCGCCTACATGCTGATTGAGAATACGGGCGACTCCTACAACCTCAACCCGCTAGCGCTGAATCTGGATTTGCAGAACGGCTCTAATGCCGTGTGGGGTGGCCGATTTCGGACTGCCTTACAAGATCAGCTCGGCGCAGGTACCAGCCTTGCCGATGCCATGCGCCAGGCCCGCGCAGTGGCCGATGCCGGCCGCGCCGTGCCAGGTACTGCCGCGTTCAACGACCTCAAAAACCAGATTGTGCATACCAACAACTGGGACAGTGGCGTGAACGTGCCCGGTGCACCCATCCCCGGCGGAGCGGCCCTTATGCAGCGCAGCCACACCTACCACGCCGAGGGTATTTGGAATCTGGGGCAGCGCATCAAATTTGCTGATGTGATTGTGGGAGCCGATGCACGCGTGTACGCTGTGATTCCGGATGGCAACAACTTCGTGGATTTCGGCCGCCCCATCAACGAGCGTACTCAGCCTGGTGGCGACAATCAGTACTATAAAAAGGTAGGGGGCTTTGCGCAGGCCACGAAGCTGTTCTTCGCGGAGCGCCTGAAAGTGACAGGCTCTTTGCGCCTCGACTACAACCCCGAATTCAACCCAAAGCTGAACCCACGGATTGCGGCCGTGTACACCGCTGCTGAGAAGCACAGCTTCCGGGCGTCGTACCAGAACGGCTGGCGCTTCCCGAGCTTGTTTGAGGCGCTGTCGTTCGTAAACAATGGCAACGTACGGCGGGTAGGCGGCCTGGCCCGCGTGAACGAAGGCCTGAACTACCTCGACAATTCCTATACGCTGGCCTCCATTTCCACCTTCAATGCGGCGGTGAATGCCTATGTGGCTGCCAATGCCGGCACTACCGCTTCGCAGGCTGCATTGCGTCCTGAAATTCGCAGCTTGCTTACCGTTGGCAACCTACCCACCGAGCAACCTGAGCAGATTAACGCCTACGAGGTAGGGTACCGCAGTGTGCTGTTCGACAACCGCTTGTCGATTGATGCGGATGCGTACTATAATATTTACTCGGGTTTCCTGGGGCAGGTAGAAGTGAGTGTGCCCAAGGATGCCAGCGGCAACCAAGTGCAGGTAGGCTCCGACAATGCCGTGCTGGCCGCTCTGAACAGCAACCGTGCAGCGCGCCAAGACCGTTACCGCGTGTATACCAATGCCCGCAACAAGTACAACAGCTACGGCTCTACGCTGGGCCTGACGTACAATTTCTACCAGAAATTCTCGATAGGTGGCAATGTCAACTTCAATAATCTATCTGCCAATGACGAGGCCGATATCTTCGTAACTGGCTTCAACACACCGAAGTGGGCTACGAATGTTACCTTCGGCAACCGCGAAATTGCGCGCAATGTGGGCTTTAACGTGGTGTGGCGGCGGCAGACTAGTTTTCTGTGGGAAAGCCCCTTGGCCAATGGCCGAGTGCCTGCTTACCAAACGGTAGACGCGCAAGTAAATGTGCGCGTTCCGAACCTGAAAACCACCATCAAGGTTGGAGGAGCAAACATCTTCAACAACCGGTATATCCAGTACGCTGCGGGTCCTACTATTGGAGGACTGTACTACGTAGCCTTAACATTTGACAATACCGTGCTGCGCTAACGCCAGCCTTCCTAAACGATTCCATCATGGCTGATACTCCAAAATTATCCGAAGTCGAACACATTAAGGCGGGCAGCAACTACCTGCGCGGCACCCTCAAAGAGAGTTTGGCCGACCCTATCACCGGGGCTATTGCACCCGACGATACGCAGCTCATCAAGTTTCACGGATCCTACCAGCAAACCGACCGCGACTTAGAAAGCGAGCGGAAGCGCCAGAAACTAGAGCCGCTGTACTCCTTCATGATTCGGGTGCGGGTGCCGGGTGGCGTGGCTACGCCGGAGCAATGGCGGCGCATGGATGCTCTGTCCGATGCCTATGGGAGCGGTGCGCTCAAGCTCACTACGCGCCAGACGTTTCAGCTGCACGGCGTGTTGAAGCGCGACTTGCGGGCTACCATTCAAGAGTTCAACGATGTGCTGCTCGACAGCATTGCGGGCTGCGGCGACGTGAACCGCAACGTGATGTGCGCCGCCAATCCGCACGAGTCGGCCCTGCACAAGGATGTGCACGCGGTGGCTACGGCCATCAGTGCCCACCTCACGCCCCGTACCACCGCCTACTGGGATTTGTGGCTGGATGGCGAGAAGCAATACTCCAGCCTAGTAAACGATGGCGAAAAGGAGGACTTCGAACCGATTTATGGCGCCACCTACCTACCGCGCAAATTCAAAATTGCCATTGCTGTTCCGCCGCAAAACGACGCCGACATCTTCTCCAATGATATTGCGTTGGTAGCCATTGCCGAAAACGGCGTGCTGCAAGGCTTCAACGTAGCCATTGGCGGCGGCATGGGCATGACCTTCGGGATGCCCGAAACCTACCCGCGCCTGGCCGACCTTATTGGCTTTGTGCCCACCGATAAGGTAGTGGACGTGTGCGAGAAAGTGGTAACCATTCAGCGTGATTGGGGCAACCGCGAAAACCGTAAGTTCTCGCGCCTCAAATACACCATCGACCGGGTAGGGCTACCCGCATTCCTGGAAGAGCTACGCCTACGCCTGGGCTACGACTTGGAGGAAGCACGCCCCTTCCACTTCACCGGCTCCGGCGACTCATTTGGTTGGTCGCAGGGCGAAGATGGTAAGGAGCATCTGGCACTGTTTGTAGAAGGTGGCCGTGTGACCAACAAAAACGGTGTAGAGCTGAAAACCGCCCTGCGCGAAATTGCCGCCTTCCACACCGGCGAGTTCCGCCTGACCGGCAATCAGAACCTGGTCATTGCCAACATCGACCCCAAGCACCGCCAACGCGTGCAGCAGATTCTGGAAACCCGCGGCGCGTGGGCCAAAACCCAACAGCAAACCGCGCTACGCCTCAGCTCGCTGGCCTGCGTGGCCCTAAATACCTGCTCCCTAGCCTTTGCCGAAGCAGAGCGCTACCTCCCCCATCTGCTCGACCGCCTCGATACAGTGATTCAGGCGAATGGTCTCAGCGAGGAAGGTATTCTGATTCGGATGACGGGCTGCCCGAACGGCTGCGCCCGTCCCTACCTGGGCGAGATTGGCTTGGTGGGCCGGGCCATCGGGCGCTACAACCTCTACCTCGGCGCCGACCACGCCGGCCAGCGGATGAATAAACTGTACAAGGAAATGCTGGACGAGGAAGGAATTGTGGCCGAACTAACGCCGCTGCTGGAAGCTTATGCCCAAGAGCGTGAGCCCCAGGAAAAATTTGGTGATTTCGTAATTCGCCAGGGTCACGTGGCTGCTACCGTTCAAGGCCTAGATTTCCACGCTTAATTTAGTGATGATTGATGAGTTGCTATGTCACTGGCAAATCACCACTCATCACTACCAACCTACACCTGACTACCTATTCGATGGATTCTCGCCATGCTACATATACGCCACCTAAACCAGCTCCGCCCGCGGGTATGGTGTGGTGGCGTCGTCTGGCACTAGGTGCACTAGCAGTCGGCGCGCTCCTGCTAATTCTGCACTTTTCCGCAACCTATTTTGCTCAGCAGTCGGTGTGGACGTTTCTGAGCACATCCAAAACGTTCTACATTTTCGTTGCCATCGGCTTCGGAGCACAGCTGATTGATGGGCTACTGGGTATGGGCTACGGCGTGGTTACGGCCATTAGCCTGATGTCGATGAACCTGAATCCGGCTGCCGTGAGTGCCAGCATTCACACGGCCGAGATGTTTGCTAGCGGCGCTTCGGGCTTCAGCCACTACAAAGCAGGCAACGTCAACCGCCGCCTGTTCAAAGCTCTGCTAATTCCTGGCATTCTAGGCTCGGTGAGCGGGGCGCTGCTGCTCACGTATTTCGGAGAGCATTATGCAAACTGGATCAAACCGGTGTTAGCGGTATACCTGCTGCTATTGGGCATTCGCATTATCAGCAAAGCCTTCAAACAGGCCGCCGACCGCCGCAAAAAAGTGAAGCATGCAGGCTGGCTGGCCGGCGCCGGCGGCTTCCTCGACTCGTTTGGTGGTGGCGGCTGGGGACCACTAGTTACTAGCACGCTCATCGCCAACGGCCGTACGCCCCAGTATGTCATTGGCTCAGTAAGCCTTACCGAGTTCTTTGTAACCTTTGCCAGTGCCCTCACCTTTTTTGCTACCCTAGGCGTCACACATTGGCAGATTGTGCTGGGCCTGATCGTAGGCGGCGTTTCGGCAGCACCCTTCGCGGCCCGGCTGGCCGGCCGTATCCCCATCCGCGGTATGTTTATCGGGGTAGGGCTGATGGTGATTTTCTGGAGCCTCTGGACTCTGCGGAAGCTGGTATTTTAGAAAAGGTGAAGTGGTGAGTTTGTGAAGTTGAGAAGTTGAAATAAAAGAGCTTCTATCATTCTGAGCTTGCGAAGGACCTTGTTACGTGTGAACGAGTCGTTGCTACGATGGTCATTTAACTGGCAGAAGGTCCTCCGCAAACTCAGGATGACAGAAGCTCTCTTATTTCAACTTCTCAACTTCACAAACTCACCACTTCACCTTTTTCATCTTGGCCGACGATTAGCATGAAACTGCTCGTCGCTATAAGAAGGCTGATCGTAGAAATTGCTGCTGGTATGCTGCGGCAACCCCAGCTTCAGACTACGCAGCATAGCTTCTTCATACTCCCGCGTAATCTGAATTTCGGTATAAGGAGGATATTCCAGCACCGTTTCTATGGTGAGCGATGGCACGAACACATTATCGGCGTCCTCATCAATAGCTGCTACCCCAATGGGTAGCAAAATGTGCCGCTCCCATTTATTGACCTGCAACGAGGCATCCAACTCCACATCGAGGTAGCGCACCTTCAGGGTTTCCACCTCCACAATTAACTCGTACACGTCGCCAAACTTTTTGCCGTCGCCACCGCGTACCGACCATCCGCGCACGTCGGGGTTGCCGTCGGCCACTTCAAACTCGGTTAGGTCGCGCAGACGGCGTAGGTGCATGTGCTGGCCCGAGGGCACGGGCGTAGAGGTAGTTTCCATCTCGGATGTTTCGTTTAGTTGCTTCGGCCTACGAGGTGGGTCCGTTCATCGTTTTCATGAGCTGGGCGGCGTGCCGGAAAAAATTCTGCACCCACTCGCGCTCCTGCGCCGTGCCAGTGCGGCCGCTGAACTGGCTGGCTTGTAGGCCGAGGTCGTTAGCAGCAAACTCTTCGTCGGGGTAGGCTTTTTGTTGCATAGCTTTCAACAGCGAGGCCACCGCCAGAAAACCAGGGCGCAGGCTGGTGCCCTCTTTGTCAATGCGAGCTGTGGCGCTGGTCAGCTGGTCACGCTGCTCGTTCACGTTTGAGTCACGAAATTCGGTGCGGTCGGCCATGCGCACCAACGCTGCCGTGAACATGCGCAGACCCTCCCGGGCATATTCCGGTTGCGCAGGGTCGGTAGCCGCGTAGGCTTCCAACTCGTCGGGGGTAGGCAGCAATTCGGTGGCAGCCATATCGGCTACGGCCTGCTCATCGGAGGCTGGCATAGCTCTGCTAGCGTTCAGGTCGGCGGGGGTAGAAGCTCCGTCACTAACTATTGGTGGCGCCGGAGTTGCCTCCGTGTCGTTCCGAAAAATAAAGTAGCCAGCCACGGCCAGCGCCAGCGCTACCAAAATAACCAATAGCCATGGGCTGGGAGAAGACTTCTTGCGTTGGATATTGATTTCAGCCATGAGAGCGAATAAAAGTGAGCACGCACTGAAGTACGCATACCGGCAAAAATGGGTACTATCCATACACCTTACTCTACCGTTTCTCGCCTACGCTTGTACAATGGGTAGCGGGATAAAATCGGTAACAGCGAGTATATCTACTGCACAGCCTGAAATGACGCTCCAGTTGGTATACCACTGTGCATATATTGTTTTGGTTGCGACAACGGCGCAACAAGCGGCCTTCTGCCGCTATCCGTCTGAAACATTCTGTGACGAGGTAGGGCGTGACAGTCAGGCTAGCATTATGTAATAACCAAGCCTTCAAGGTGGAATATTACGAAAGAGCTACACTGCTTCGCGGTGATACATTTTCGCTAATTGCGCTACCGCATAATCAACCTCCTCAGGTGTATTGTACTTGCTCATAGAGAAGCGAATGGCGCCGCGGTTCGGGTCGCAGTTCATAGCTGTGAGTACGTGTGAACCCGCATTGGCCCCGCTAGTACACGCCGAGCCACCCGATACCGACACACGGTTGATGTCGAGGTTGAACAGCAACATCTCGTTTAATTCGGACGGTGGCAAGCTCACGTTCAGCACTGTATACAGGCTTCTGTCAGCTTCTGCGGAGTGGCCGTTGAACTGCACGTCATCAATCCCCGCCCGTAGCTTTTCGATAAACCGATCTTTCAGGCCTTGGATATGCTGATGGTGCGCAGCCATGTCGCGGTAGGCAATTTCCAATGCTTTAGCTAGCCCCACAATACCATACACATTCTCAGTACCGGCCCGCACGTTCCGCTCCTGCGAGCCCCCGTGGATAAGCGGCCTCACCTGTAACTCCGGATTGCGGTATATAAACCCTACCCCTTTCGGCCCATGAAACTTATGGGCTGACCCAACCAGAAAATGAGGCTTTAGCTGCTGCACATCGTGGCGGTAGTGCCCCATGGTTTGCACCGTATCAGTATGAAACACAGCTTGGTGCTGCCGGCAGATATCGGAAATAGCCTGCACGTCATTAAGATTGCCTACCTCATTGTTGCCGTGCATCAGGCTGACCAGGGCGCGGGGCTGCCCGGCCAACAGCTCTTCCAAATGCGCCAGATTCAACGTACCTAGTGCGTCGTGCTGCACGTAGTGGAGCGTAATGGCGCCTGATTTTTCCAGTGCTTGCAACGGATGCAACACCGCATGATGTTCCAACGGCGACGTAATAGCCCGCGTTAGCCCCAGCGTTTGGATGCTGCCGAAGATGGCATAATTATCTGCCTCGGTGCCTCCTGAGGTAAACGTAATTTCAGCAGGCGCAGCATTGATAAGGTGCGCAATAGTCTTGCGAGCATTTTCCAGCACTGCCCGCACCTTGCGCCCATGACCATGAATGCTGCTGGGGTTGCCGTAAAACTCACGCATAAATGGCAGCATTGCTTCCAGCACCTCGGGGTCGAGCGGCGTAGTGGCAGCATTATCGAAATAAACGGTGGTAGGGGAAGCAGAAGCAAGCGCCATAGTAGCAGAGGGGTTACGTAAGGACTACACGTAGCACGTGTAGCCGCAACGGGTATATAAAAATAAAGGATTCCGGCGTGGGTCCCGGAATCCTTCACTCACACAGCCACACAATTAGCTGTTACTGTAGCATGCCAGCAGGCGATACAACAACAAAACAAACAAGTGACTTGCATATGGTTTCGGGAAAAAAACTACGCCTTTTGAGAAATAATCTCCTTAATGTCGCCAATAATTTTATTGGCCAAGTGGTCGGCAGTGGCGTTCGATTCCGATTCGGCGTAGATGCGGATAATCGGCTCGGTATTCGATTTGCGTAGGTGTACCCACTCTTTATCAAACTCGATTTTCACTCCGTCAATCGTGTTGATAGGATGCTTGGCGTAACGCTCCTGCATCTGCACCAGCACTTGGTCGGTATCGATATCAGGCGTTAGCTCGATCTTATTTTTCGAAATGAAGTAATTGGGATAAGACGCCCGCAGCCGGGTCATCGTCATTTCTGTTTTAGCCAAGTGCGTCAGGAAAAGCGCAATGCCTACCAACGCGTCGCGGCCGTAGTGCAGTTCGGGAAGGATGATACCTCCGTTGCCTTCGCCGCCAATCAGCGCGTTGGTTTCCTTCATCTTGTTCACCACGTTCACCTCACCTACGGCAGCAGCGGCATAGGTACCACCGTGCTTCTCGGTCACATCGCGCAGGGCACGGGTGCTGCTCAGATTGCTCACCGTATTGCCACCACCATTTTCTTTCAGCAAATAATCGGCTACGGCAACTAGCGTATATTCTTCGCCAAACATCTCGCCGTTTTCGCACACCAGTGCTAGCCGGTCTACATCGGGGTCAACTACAATGCCCAGGTCGAAGCCACCACGCGACAGCACTTTGGCTATATCACGCAGGTTTTCAGGTAGGGGCTCTGGGTTGTGCGCAAAATCGCCGGTAGGTTCGCAGAATAGCTTTTCTACTTTCTCTACCCCCAGCGCTTCCAGCAGTTGCGGCACGGCAATACCGCCCGTTGAGTTCACGGCATCTACTACCACCCGGAAGTTTTTCGCACGGATTGCTTCTACGTCTACCTGCGGCAGAGCCAGTACGGCATCAATGTGCGTTTGCAGGAAGGTATCGTCGGTGCTGTAGTTACCAAGTTTAGTGACAGGCGCAAAGTCAAACGCTTCCATGTCGGCTAGGGCCAATACCTGCTGCCCTTCTGTATCCGAAATGAATTCGCCTTTTTGATTTAATAGCTTCAGCGCATTCCACTGCTTAGGGTTATGCGAAGCGGTGAGAATGATACCGCCTCCAGCTTGTTTGGCCGGCACAGCCATTTCAACGGTAGGCGTTGTGCTCAGCCCCAGATCTAATACATCAATACCCAGTCCTTGGAGAGTAGCAGCTACCAGTTTACTCACTATATCGCCTGACAAGCGAGCATCGCGGCCAATTACAATAGTAGTCTGAGAAGAGTTAGCCAGCATCCAGGTGCCAAAAGCGGCGGCGTATTTCACTACGTCAATGGGTGTCAAGCCTTCACCGGGAGCACCGCCAATAGTGCCGCGAATGCCTGAAATAGATTTGATAAGTGCCACGAGTACGGGTTCGTTTTTAAAGTGCGCAAAAGTAGAAAATAGTGGCTGCTTTCCCTAAAGTACTTGAGTGATGTGCCAGGTTGCATTCGGCGTAATCAGCACATACAAATAGAGTCGCCGTCTACCCCTTATACGGCAACGAAGCAGAATGTCTTTGTATATTTGGCTGAATGGATACTACTTCTTCCTCTGCTCGTGCGGCCCAACTAGCTGCTTTCGGCCGTTTGCTCGATGTGCTTGACCGCTTGCGTGCCGAGTGCCCGTGGGACCGTAAGCAAACGATGCAAACGCTACGGCACCTAACAATAGAAGAAACTTACGAGCTGAGCGACGCCATTCTACGCAACGACCTCCCCGACGTGCGCAAAGAGTTAGGCGACGTCATGCTTCACTTACTCTTTTATGCCAAAATAGCTTCCGAAACGGGTCAGTTTGACATTGCTGATGTCCTGAATGCCCAATGCGAAAAACTTATTTTCCGTCATCCGCATATCTATGGTGACACTAAGGCCGACACGGAGGAGGACGTGAAGCGCAACTGGGAGCAGCTGAAATTGAAGGAAAAAGGCAATACGTCGGTACTAGGCGGCGTTCCCGTATCTCTTCCTGCTTTGGTAAAGGCCATGCGCATCCAAGAAAAAGCGCGCGGCGCTGGCTTCGACTGGGAGCGGCCTGAGCAGGTTTGGGAGAAGGTTCAGGAAGAATTGCGGGAGTTCGGCGAAGAATATTCGGCCATTGACACCATGGATACAGCTCGCCAGGAGCGTGCTGCTCAAGAGTTTGGCGACCTACTGTTCTCCTTGGTCAACTTTGCCCGCTTCGCCGGCATAAACCCTGAAGAGGCTCTTGAACGTACCAACCGGAAATTCATCCAGCGCTTCCAGTTTCTGGAATCGGCGGCAGCCCACGATGGGCATCAGCTAGCTGATTTGACCCTACCTGAAATGGACGTGTATTGGGAGACAGCTAAAAAAGCTCTATCTTTTGCTGCTGATTCCGCAAACCAGGAATAGATTTTTTTAAGCCTCAAGCCTTTTCAGACCGTTTAAACGCATTTTTCTTTTGGCTACCTATTCCTTTTTCATTAGGTTTGCCAAGGCTATGTTGCCCTTGTAAGAAGGAAACTACGTGCGAATAACAGCTCTGCTTCTTTCCGTCAATTTTTGAGCCAACACTTAGATGAACGACACTTTTAACTATATTTTTTTTAACTGACCCAAACGTTTTACATTTTCAACCTTTCACCAACCTCCCCTAATTTTCCGGAACAATGGAACAAAAGAATGCCACGAACAAGAACGTGCGGCCTGCCGCTCCCGCTGCCCCCAAGGGTGAAGCAAAAGGCGGCTCTGCGTTCGCCGCCATCGTTATTCCGCTGGCTTTTGTAGTTGCTGTCATTATTTACAAATTCGTCTTCGGTAACCCGTCCAACTTCCAAGGCGGCAACAACGAGAACCTACCCTTGCCCGGTAACTACATGGGCACCATATACGCCGGTGGTATTATTGTACCGGTGCTGCTGACGCTGCTCATCTTGGTTATCACCTTCTCGATTGAGCGTTTCCTGACCATTGGCAAAGCCAAAGGCTCCAAGAGCATCGAAAGCTTTGTGCGTTCGATCCGCCAGAAGCTGAACGTGAATGACATCGCAGGTGCTATTGCCGTGTGCGACCAGCAGAAAGGCTCGGTAGCGAACGTAGTGAAGTCGGGCTTGCTGAAGTACCAGGAAATGGCCCGCGAGCGTGGCATGGACAAAGACCAGAAAATCCTGTCGATTCAGAAAGAAATCGAAGAATCGACGGCTCTGGAACTGCCTATGCTGGAGAAAAACCTGGTTATCATCTCGACCATTGCTTCGGTTGCTACCCTGGTAGGTCTGCTCGGTACGGTATTCGGTATGATTCGCGCTTTCTCGGCTCTGGCTAACGCTGGTGCTCCTGACACCGCTGCTCTCTCGACGGGTATCTCGGAAGCCTTGATCAACACGGCGCTGGGTATCGGTACCTCGGCTCTGGCCATCATTGCCTACAACTACTTCACTAGCCAAATCGACGTTCTTACCTACAGCATCGACGAAGCAGGCTTTAGCATTATTCAAACGTTTGCTTCGCAACACGGCGAAACGGAAACTTATCCTGCTTAAGTTGCGGTTTACGTACTAAAGCATAGTTTCTTAACGTTTTGAATTTTGCTAACTAACACTTTCAGCAATGCCTAAAGTAAAACCTCACAGAACGTCCCCCTCGTTGGATATGACTCCGATGGTGGACTTGGCATTCCTGCTGGTGACTTTCTTCATGCTCACGGCTAAGTTTGCGCCGCAAGAAGACGTAGTAGTAGATACTCCTGCTTCCATCTCCGAGATTCGTTTGCCCGAGAGCCATGTAATGGTTATCTCCATTGACAAGGACAAGCGCGTATTTTTCGGGTTAGATGATGCGAAGGTGAAAGAGGATCTGTTGGCTACCGTAGGTGCGAAGTACAGCGTGGGTTTCACGGCAGAGCAAGCTAAACGCTTCACTGGTTTGGCGAGCTTCGGAGTACCTGTGCAGCAATTGCCTGGTCTGCTGAACCTCTCCAGTGAGGAGCGTCAGAAGGCATCGCAGCCCGGTGTTCCCATTGACTCGGTTAATAACCAGCTAATTGAATGGGTGACTGCTGCGCAGCGGGCTGAGTACAAAGCTTTTAACAAGCCCGCTTATATCGCCATTCGTGGCGATGGTGCTGCCGACGTACCCACCGTATTGAAAGTCATTAAGCTTCTGCAGGATAAGGATATCAACACTTTCAATCTGATTACCGACTTGGAAGGTAAGCCGGTAGCTGGAAACTAACCGACCTTAGAAACATGGCAGAAATACAACAAAAAGCCGACTCCGGTGGCGGAGGTAAGAAGCGGGCCAAAAAAATGTCGACTAAAATCGATATGACCCCTATGGTAGATTTGGCCTTCCTGCTACTTACCTTCTTCATGCTCACCTCTACGTTCAGCAAGCCTACCGTCATGGAGCTGAACATGCCTGCAAAGATCAGAGATGAGCGAGAGAAAACGGAACTGAAAGCGTCCAATGCTTTCACTGTTCTTCTCGGTGGGGACAACAAGATCTACTATTATGATGGCCTGCTAGATAACAATGTGAAGCCGGACTTGAAGTCTTCGGATTTCAGTGCTGATGGCATCCGCAAGGTATTGTTCGAGCGTAAGCAGCGTAATCCGAATGTAGTAGTGATGATTAAGCCAGATGATACCTCCACGTATAAAAACATGGTGGATATTCTGGATGAAATGAACATCACGGGACAGAAAAAATATGCTCTGATGGAGATTTCGACGAATGATCAGGACTTAATTAAAGGCTCAGGGCTATGATGGATAACGCACAACTGGCCAAGGCTTCTCTCAACGACATCGTTTTTGAGGGTCGCAACAAGGCTTATGGAGCCTATGTGCTCCGCGGCTTGTATAACAAGCACGTTACCCGGGCGCTGTTGATTGCCGTTGCTTTCTTTGCTTTTGCCGTGAGTATTCCGACAATTGCGAATCTGCTAAAGCCTGAAGAGGAAGTAGTGGAAGCACCGAAAAATCTACAGACCGTAGAGTTGATGGCGCCGCCACCACTTAATCCGGCTACACCGCCACCGCCACCGCCACCACCGCCACCACCTCAGGCACCACCACCACCGCCACCAGTCGTTTCGACGATCAAGTTTACGCCTCCCGTGGTAAAACGCGACGAGGAAGTACGCAAGGTGGAAGAAGTGCCAGACGTTGATAAGCTGTCGACGACGACCATTTCGACGGAAACGGTCAAAGGCACCACAGACGTACCGCCACCACCAGACCTGAACGGTATTGAAGGTGGAACTGGCAAAGAGCCAGTTAAAGAGGTGATTGATACCAAGGTGTACAACTACGTGGAGCAGATGCCAGAGCCTCCAGGCGGTATGGGCGCTCTGCTGCAATACATCGGGAAAAACATTAAGTATCCCGCTATGGCATTGCGCAACCAGGTAGAAGGCAAAGTATTCGTGAACTTCGTAGTAGGTCCGGACGGCTCTATCTCTGGGGTTAAAATCCAAAAAGGTATTGGTGCCGGTTGCGACGAAGAAGCAATGCGGGTTATCAAAGGCCTACCGAAATGGACTCCAGGTAAGCAGAACGGTCGGAACGTAAGCGTATCGTTTACTGTACCAGTAACCTTCGCTATCAAGTAAGCTTCAACAGCTTCAGGTAGAAATAGAAAACCCGAACTGAGCATTGCTCGGTTCGGGTTTTCTATTTCTACCTGAAGCTGTTTTGACAATCTGTACAAATTCCTTTTGTATGTTACTCTTTCAAAAAAATGCAAAGCTTATATATACAATTTCTCAGATAGCTACCGTTGAAGAGATGAAAGCAGAGCACTACTAGCAATTGGCTGTAACCTGCTTGGGTAATGCGCATTACGGACACGGTTTTCACTATTTAACCCCTCTGCCCATGAATACCCTACACCTCCCTACCGCTACCCTCGATGATATTGTCTTCGAAGGGCGTAACAAAGCTTATGGTGCTTTTGTGCTTCGGCGGCTGTATCATCAGCACCTGACGCGGGCCGCTCTTATTGCCTTCTCACTGTTTTTATTGCTGGTGAGCGTTCCGCTACTAGTAAATAAGATATGGCCCACCACCATTGCGACTATCCTCCCCCCTGCCCTGGAGGATGGAGGGCTGAAACTAGTAGATGTGGTTTTGCCACCGCCAGCAGAGCAGATTGAAGCAACGGTAGCGCCTCCTGCGCCGGTAGTAGTAACACCTATACAAGAAGAGGTACCTACCCACGTGGTGCCCGACGAACAGGCGAAAATAGAGTCTGTAAAGGCAACGCCGCCTACTACGCTTAACGACGGTATACTTGGTGATGTTGAACGTGTAGGTGAAATAGGGGGTAGTGCCGCAGGTAAGATAGGAGCTACTGGTAACGCTACTACTGGCGTCAGCGACTCCGGCACCACCGTGGCCGCACCACCGGCCCAACCGTTTATACACGCGGAGGTAATGCCTGAATTTGCTGGTGGGCCTGATGCTTTGCGGAAGTTTATGCAGAAGAATCTGCATTACCCTACCCAAGCGTTATCAAACAATGTTGCCGGCAAGGTGTACGTATCGTTTGTGGTGAATACGGATGGTTCTATCACGAACGTAGAGATTGTGAAAGGCCTAGGCTACGGAACAGACGAGGAGGCGATGCGCGTCATACGCAAGATGCCAGCCTGGACGCCCGGCCGTCAGAACAGGCATACAGTACCCGTGCGGTATACCATGCCCATTACTTTTCGATACGAGTAATCATATTTTCCTATATACTAGCGGTCAGAAACAGTCAACGGGGTTTCCGTTGACTGTTTTTTAGTTTTAGTTGCCGTTCCCAAAAGGAGCTGACGCGCACAAAACGAACAAAATCTCTTCTTTTTAACGTTAAAAAATAAAACCTTCTTTCGCTTATATCTTTTAAACATGCATCGCCCTACCACGGAAGAGCGGCTGGGCCGCTCCACTTCTTCGTCTTCTCTCACCCGATACTTTTTATTGCTCATGGCCGTTATTTACTTCGGCCTTGGTGTTTACTTGGTTGCAGCACCCAATGGCGCCTTCAATCTGCCATTAGGACCGCGCCGAATATTGGGGGGAGTATTCATATTTTACGGAATTATTAGATTTGTCCGGATTTATCGTCAGCACTTTCAAAAAACCTATGATAATGATGCGCGCTAGCCGTTGGGTGCTGGGGGGAATAGTAGCTCTGGCTGGTTTGGCAGCGAGTTGCAACCGACCTAATGAGAAGGGCGAACTGGAGGTGAACGATACGCCTACCTCTGGCAAGCTCACCATTAGTGTAGATGAAACGTTTCAGCCTATTATGAAGGCCGAGACCGACACGTTTCAGGAACTCTACCAGTATGCTAAAATTACCTCGAGCTATAAGCCTGAGCAAGATGCAGTAGAGGACCTGCTAGCTAACCGCTCGCGGGTGATAGTACTATCGCGTGAACTGACAGCCGACGAGCGTGCTACCTTGAATAAAGACAAGATCGTTCCGGAGGTTGTACGGGTAGGAACCGATGGCTTGGCCATTATTCTGCACCCATCTAACCCAGATACGCTGCTGACCATGGATCAGCTGCGGGACATATTCACGGGCAAAACCACACGTTGGGACCAGATAAGCGGTAAAAAAACGTTGAGTGATATCAACGTGGTTTTTGATGCTAACCGCTCGAGTACCACCCGCTTTGTACAGGATTCCATAACCCGCGGCGCGGCACTGACTTCGAAGATTTATGCTTCTAAATCGAACCCTGCCCTGATTGACTACGTTGCTAGTCATCCAAACGCAATCGGCGTAATAGGCGCTAATTGGATCAGCGACCGGGATGATAAAACTGTAGAAAACTTTTTAGATAAGATTCGAGTAGCCGCCATCGCCCCCAAAGCGTCGGCCAACCCAGATGACTATCTTCAGCCCTACCAAGCTTACTTAGCACTGAAAACGTATCCGCTGCGCCGCAATTTGTATGTTATCAGCCGCGATGCCCGCACAGGCCTAGGCAAAGGCTTGGTTGCTTTTGTAGCAGGTTCTAAAGGTCAGCTCATTATCTTGAAATCAGGATTAGTGCCGGCCATTGGACAAACTCGAATTGTAAATACCGCAGCTCAATAGCTGCGTATCCTTCGCCCTTTCACCAAATTTTTGATTTATGACTCTCAAGCCCTGGAAGCTTTCTCTTCTCGCTGCTTTGTCGGTATATGGCTCTTCTGCTGTTGCCCAAAATGTGCAGAGCGCGCAGAAAGCCATTGAACTTGAGCGCTACGGACAGGCTCGTGCCGATCTGTTGCGCCAGCCACAGTCTCCTGAAGCAAATTACGAGCTTGGTCGTTTGTACCAGTTCCGCGATATGCCAGACTCGGCGGCTTATTATTTCAACAAAGGCGCCAACGACCCCAAATCTGCACTATCGATGGTAGCTGCTGGTCGGGCCGCATTGGCACAAGGCAAGACCACGGAAGCGGAGGCGCGTTTCGACGAAGCCGTTAAGAAAACCAAGGGCAAGGATGCTGATATCCTCACCAAAATTGCCCAGGCCTACGCTGAGTCGGACGAGAAGAACATCACCAAGGCGCTGACTTATGTGGAAGCTGCGCACAAAGCCAACAAAGAAAAGGATACGCCCGCGTTGATGGTAGCCCGTGGTGATATCTACCTGAAAACGGCTGAAGGTGGTGGTAACGCATCGGGTAGCTATGCTCGTGCGCTTCTAGCCGACCCTAACAACGTACAGGCTTACTACCGTCAAGGTCAGTTGAACGTACGCGCCCGGAACTATAACGAAGCCCGTACGGCCTTCGAAAAGGCTATCAGCCTCGATCCGAACTACGCTCCTGCTTACCGCGATCTGGCCGAGACGTATTATTACGCTGGTCAGTATGATCTGGCTTTGCAGACGTTCCAGAAGTATATCGATCGGGCTGAGCGGACGCCTCAAACTAACGCAACGTATGCTGCTTTCTTGTTTCTGACCAAGAAGTATCCGGAAACCGTTACGGAAGCCCAGAAAGTATTGGCGGTTGACCCCAAGAATGTGGCTATGAACCGCCTAGTTGCTTACTCGCTCTACGAGGATAAGAAGAACGAGGAGGCCATGGCAGCAATGCAGAAATACATGTCGCTGGTGCCGGCTAACAAGCTGATTGCTGATGACTATGTATATCTGGGCAAAATGCAGGTAGCCGCAAATAAATTTGATGAGGGTATTGCCTCCATCAAAAAGGGTATCGAAATGGACCCTCAGAAAGCCGGTGACCTACAAAATGACTTGGCCCAGGCCTACCTGACCAAGAAGGATTACCCCATGGCAGTGGCTACCTATAAGACCAAAATTGCTAACCAAATTAAGGCAAATGGTAGCGCTGAGCTAACGGACCAAATCCGTTTGGCTAATGCATATGAGTACAACAAGCAGTATGCAGAAGCTGATAGCCTCTACGCTGGCGTGCTAACTGCCCGCCCTGAGTATGCTGCTGGATATTTGATGCGGGCTCGCGTGAACTCTAACCTTGACCCTAACTCCACAGAAGGTAAGGCCAAGCCGCATTACGAGAAGTTCTTGGAGATGATGAAGGCAAATCCTGAAGATGCTGCTCGTTACAAGAACGAAGTGTTGACGGCGAACAAATATCTGGGTTATTATTACTACCAGAAGGGCGACAAAGCCGCTTCCCTACCATACTGGCAGGCAGCTCTAGCCATCGACCCGAACGACAACCAAGCCAAGACTGCTGTAAACAGCATCTCGGGCGCTAAGACTGCTCGTAAATAGCATACAGGTTGTAGTACAAAACAGCCCGCTGTCAAAAATGACAGCGGGCTGTTTTGCTTTAATACCAAGTTGTCTATTCTTCGGTAACGTACTCTTCCCACGCGGCCAGCACATTAGCAAAATCGGTAGGCAACTCTACTTCAAACTGCATGGGAGCTCCTGAAACGGGATGCACAAAACCCAGTGATTTAGCGTGTAAAGCCTGCCGTGGCATCAAGGTGAAAGCCTTTTCGACAAACGCTTTATATGCCCCTGTACGTTGGCCGTAGAGCACCTTATCACCGCCGTAGGTGGCATCTGAAAACAGCGGGTGACCAATATGTTTCATATGCGCTCGAATCTGGTGCGTGCGGCCTGTTTCGAGGTTGCATTGCAGCAGGGCTACGTGTCGGTAAGTGCGCAATACCTTATAATGCGTCACGGCATGTTTGCCTTGGTCGCCGTCGGGGTACACAGCCTGCACCTTGCGGTCTTTCAGGCTGCGGCCTATATGTCCCGTAATCGTTCCTTCTGGCTCTTTAGGTATACCCCACACCAACGCCAAATACGTGCGCTCGATGGTATGGTGAAAGAATTGCTGCGACAAGTGTGTCATGGCCCATTCAGACTTACCAACCACTAGCAACCCGGATGTATCCTTATCGATGCGATGCACTAAGCCCGGTCGGATTTCGCCGTTGCGCCCAGTAGGTAAGTTGTGCAGATGGTAGGCCAAGCCATTGACTAGCGTTCCGTTCCAATTACCGAAAGCTGGGTGCACCACCATCCCGGCTGGCTTGTTTACCAATAGTAGCGACTCATCCTCGTAGCGAATATCCAGCTCCATGGACTCGGGCACCACCTTGAACTCGCGAGGCGGTTCGGGGAGCGTCACAGTCACCACATCTAGCGGTTTTACGCGATAATTGGCTTTGGCCGGCTTGTCATTCACCTGCACTGCTTCTGCCTTAATCGCATTCTGAATGCGGGTACGCGACGTGCTGGGTAGGCGATTGAGCAGAAACTTATCTAGCCGCAACAGCTCCTGCCCTTTGTCGGCCCGGATGCGGTGGTGTTCGTAAAGTTCATCTCCACCTTCGTCCTCATCAGGCGGAATAGGTAGGGCATCGTCAGGCAATGGTAGCATAACACAAAGGTAGGGCCCTACAATAGAAAAGCCGGAACCTGTGGGTTCCGGCTTTTCTATTGTAATATGGGTAGGCTAACTATTTCTTCTTTTTGCCCGAAGAGGCAGGCGTTGCAGCAGGCTTAGACGCAGCGGGTGCTGGGGTAGCGGCTGCGGTAGGTGCAGCGCCCGGAGCAGGCGGCGTGATGCCCATTTTCTTCAACACCAAATCCGAGATATTACCTTCTTCAGGACCATGCAACAGTACAGGGCTGTCGCCGTCTGAGTTCAGCACATAAGTGTAACCGCTTTCTTTAGCGACATCGTCGATAGCCTTTTGCAGCTTGTCGAGAGCAGGCTTTAGCAAGGTTTGCTGACGCTGCTGCAAGCTCTGATCGGCATTGCGCTGAAACTCTTGGATAGACTGCTGTATATTTTGCAGCTCTTTTTCTTTGTCAGCACGCACCACATCAGACATAGCGCTAGCACCTTTCTGATACGCCTCTCCTTTCGTTTGATACTCAGTGTATTTCGTTTTCAACTGCGCTTCCAATTGCGAGCTGTAAGTCTTCAGCTGTGACTCAATCTGCTTGCTTTCGGGCATCTGGGCTAGCACATACGATACACTGGTGTAGCCGATCTTTAGCGGGGCCTGAGCCAACGCGGAAGTAGCCGTAGCAAAAGTGAGCACAACGGCAGCCAGGGCGAGGCGGATTTTGTTCATGGTGATCATTAAAAGGGAAAATTCAGTGATTGAGTAGGGCAAAGGTAAGGATTTCAATTTTTTAGCTACGGTCGGCGTGTTGGCACAGTCCGGGTAGGAGCTGCTTGTGGTGTACCAGGCTCGGCATCGGCGCTATTAGCAGGCGTTTGCGGTGGCTCTACGGTACGCGTAGCGCCCGACTGCGCTGGCTGATTGCGGTCCGCAGAAGCCAAACCCAATTCCTCCAAAACAAATTCCGTATAGTCGTGCACCGGATTGGTATATAGCATGGTTAGGTCACCGGATTTGTCGAAGATAATAGCCAGCTGCTTTTTCTTCGCCACTTTTTCCACCGCCTCAAACACTTGGTCCTGCACGGGGCGAGTTAGCTCCTGCCGCTTTTTGAACAGTTGGCCCTCGTAACCAAATATCTTATTTTGGTAAGCCCGAACGTCCTGCTCCTTTTTAGTAATCTCGTCTTGACGCTTCTTCTTCTGCGTTTCCGTTAGTAGAACTTCTTCGGCGCGGTACGTGCGATACATCTTATCCAAGTCCTGCTTCTGCACTTCGATATCCTTCTGCCAATTCTGTGATAAGGTGTTTAGTTCCTGCTGCGCCTGGGCATAAGCCGGCATCTTACCCATTACAAATTCTGAGTCGACGTAGCCAAACTTTTGCGCCAGTGCGGTCGGCGCCAATAGTATCACCAGCGTCAGCACCGACAAACTATACCGAAGTGCTTTCATGCGAACTAAGATGATTAACGAATCTGCTGACCAATGATGAAGTGGAAGCGGCCCTTCGGACCTGTGCCAGGATTCGTTACAGTAGCTGGTACCGTATCGAAGCCGTAGCCATAGTCAAACCCAAGCAAGCCAAACGCCGACATGAATACGCGGGCGCCTATGCCCGCCGAACGATACAGCTTGTAAGGGTTGTACTGCGAATAGGTGTTGAACGCATTGCCAGCCTCTGCAAAGCCCAGAACATAAACCGTAGCGGCCGGGTTCAACGACACAGGGTAACGCATTTCCATCACAAACTTATTGTAGGCAATACCGCCGTTATCTGCCGTTTGTGCGGTCGGAATGGCTTCCTGATCATTCGGGTCGGCGTAGCCGCGCAAACCGATGTATTCAGTACCTACAATGAAGTTGGAAGCACCACCGTAGCCCAGACCCGATCCACCCAGTTTGAAGCGCTCAAACGGCCCCAACGTACGGTTGCCATTATAAGCCCCCAAGAAACCGAAGTGGGCGCGGGAGTTCAGTACCAACTTGCCTACCAGCGGCGTGAACCACGAGGCATCGAACATCCACTTATGGTATTCTAGCCACTGCGTGGAGTTAGGATGAGCTCCTGGGAATAACGAGTAAGGCGGTGTCAGCGACAACGACAACGACAGCGAAGAGCCCCGACGGGTAAAGGTAGGATTGTCGATGCTGTTACGAGCCAATGTAGTATTGAACACAAAGTTGTTTGCGTCGCCTGTGGTTAGCTCCGACACCGCGCTGTTCCGGATGTTCAGCGGATAGTTCTGAAACTTATACTGCGTTATCGATACCGAATTGCTGAGCGTGAAGTAATCATCGGGGAAACGAAGGCGCCGGCCTAGGGCCACAGTTGCGCTGTTCGATTTGATGAACTGCCCGGTCGTAGGGTCGAAGCTGGTTCCGAAGCGCGAAATCGTTTTGTTCAAACTAAAGGAGAACGAATTGGGCTTGCGGCCACCTAGCCACGGCTCTGTAAAGGAGAACGAGTAAGCTTGATATTGCAAACCGTTGGCTTGCACATTCAGAGCCAAACGCTGTCCGTCACCAGCAGGCACAGGGCGCCAGTTGCTAAGCGTACCAGCTTTGCGGAGCGAGAAGTTGTTGAAGACTAAACCTACCGTACCGATGAAGCCTGCATAACCACCCCAGCCACCCGAAAGCGTAATCTGGTCGGAAGGTTTCTCTTCCACCGTATAGTTAATGTCTACAGTACCATCAGCTTGGTTTGGCACAGGGTTCATCCCTACCTTCTCCGGGTCGAAATAACCCAGGCCCGACAGGCGCTGTTGCGTACGAATCAGCAACTCCCGATTGAACTTGTCGCCCGGCAGCGTCTGAATCTCGCGCCGAATTACGTGGTCACTGGTTTTGGTATTACCGGCAATATTGATATCCTTCACCCGAGCCTGCACACCCTCATTGATGCGCATCTCAATATCAATTGAATCGCCTTCCACCTTGGTTTCTACCGGTTCAATTTGGAAGAACAGGTAGCCATCGTTCATATAGAGCGACGTGATATCCTGACCAGTCGGGTTGTAGTTCAGACGTTTGTCCAGCGTTTCTTTGCTATACGCGCTACCTTCTTTGATACCTAACACTGAGGCTAAGGTCTTGTCGTCGTAGAGATAGTTACCGCTCCACGTGATATTACGGAAGTAGTATTTTGGTCCTTCATCCACCGTAATGCGCAGCGCCAGACCATCATCTTTGCGGATTAGCGTGTCCGAAACGATGATAGCATCACGGTATCCCTGAGCATTGTAAAAGTCGAGCAGTTTTTGCTTGTCCTCCTCATATTCAGCTCGCTGAAATTTTCCGGAGGTCAGCAGCTTATACGGCTTCTTCTCTTTAGTCTTCTTGAGCTTGCCTTTCAGCTTCCTATCGGAAAAGGCCTTATTGCCTTCAAAGGCAATATCACGCACCCGGATCTTGTCGCCTTTATCTACATTAATCACCAGCACAACGCTGTTCGACAGGGCCGAATCGGGCCGCTGCGTGATGTTCACTTTCACATCGAGGAAGCTCTTGTTGGTGTAGAACTTCTTTACCTGCGTGCGCGTGTTATTGAGCAAGGCATCCGTTACTACCTTACCCCGAATCAGCTTGATTTTATTCTTTAGCTCATCTGCTTGGCCTTTGCTGATACCTGTGAATTCAAAGCGCGACAAACGCGGCCGCTCCTTCAGGTTGAAATCCAGGAAGATTTTGTTCCCCTGAATTTTCGTGGTTGATACGCTCACGTCGCCCAAAATGCCCTGGTCCCACAGCTTACGAATAGCCTTACCGATTTCTTCACCAGGAATAGAAATTGGGTCACCAATTTTTAAACCTGTTAGCGCAATCAGCGTATTGTTATCCAGGTAGCGTGCACCGCTTACTGTAATGCCGCCTAGCACGTAGTGTTCTGCCCCATCGTTAGGAGGTGCAGTTTGTGCCTGCGTAGGAGCGCTGCTTATGGCACCGCCGAGTAACACTAATAGCGCAGCTAGCCAGCGAAGCTGGTTGAAAAAAGAGGTCATTCGAAGAAATTACGAAACGGTTAACTGCTCACTGGTTTTTCCAAAACGCCGTTCCCGGCGCTGATATTCGCGGATGGCTTCATAAAAATGTTCCCTCCGAAAGTCTGGCCAGAGCAAATCAGTTATATATAATTCAGTATAAGCAAGTTGCCAGAGCAAAAAGTTACTGATACGCTGCTCACCACTCGTCCTGATCAATAATTCCGGATCAGGCATTGCAGCCGTGCTGAGGTAACCAGCAATAGTGTGCTCTGTTACCTCATCTGCTCGCAGCTTGCCGGCTGCTACATCCGCACCCAAACGGCGTGTAGCCTGTACCAAATCCCACCGGCCACTGTAGCTCAGCGCCAGTACCAATGTGGTACGTTCCCCTTTTTGCGTTAGCTCAATAGCTTCTGCTAATTCTCTTTGGCAGCTGACAGGCAAGCTGTCCAACTGACCAATTGCTTGTAATTTTACCCCGTTTTTCAACAGGATAGGTGTTTCTTGCCGTATAGTATGCACCAGCAACTGCATCAGTGCCGTGACTTCGTGCGCCGGGCGTGCCCAGTTTTCAGTGGAAAACGCATAAAGGGTCAGGAATCGTATGCCCAGCTCTGCGGCGGCTTCCACCGTTTCGCGCACAGCCGTAATGGCGCTTTGATGCCCAAAGATGCGTAAGCCACCTTTTTTCTTGGCCCAGCGGCCATTGCCATCCATGATAACGGCAACGTGCGCAGGTAATTTCTGAAGGTCAATTTCGGACCGAGCGGCCATTGTTGTTCTTTGCGTATAGGAGGCTGCAAGTTACGCAAATGGTTGCATACCCTCCCCTCACAATTGGCTGCTCAGTTCTGTCCGCTAATTATTTCTTTATTGTCCTTCAGGACAGCGGATTTTGTAGAAGGTGTAAGAGATACTAATACCGTTGTAAAAATACCAATCTTGCGTGTGTCTGTTAATCAATAAGTCGCGCTCAGAACTTGTATTGAGCTGCGTATTTTTTGTGCTTAAATGGTCAAGATTATCAGTAAAAGTCTTGCGGGCACCAACCTCCGCCCCAAGGTTACAGCGCGGCGAAATAGCATACTTTACTCCTACCCCCGCTGGGATAGCAAAGCCCAGCATTGCTCCACTCCTATCAATTACTCCTGCCAACGATGCATTGGCTGTACTGACGCGCGTATTGGCGTAAAATCCAGCTATGCCCGCAAATACATAGGGGGTAAAATGTATTTTATCTTTTCGGTCGTGATAATCGAAGAAATTATATTCTATCACAGCAGATGCCTCCAGCAGTCCACCTTTTAGCCCAGCCTGCCGGTAGGCAGGCAAAGGGAGTGGTGCATCATTATCGCCTTTTTGGTTGATATCGTCGGCACGCAGCATACCATAGGTAAGCCCCCCACGTAATGTAACGGGGTTTGTAATATCCTTCCGGTAAAAGGCAGTCACGGCTGGCCGATTATTGCGAAACTGGTACGATGGTGCTATTTCACCGCGATACACAGCACCACCAACGCCAATACCTAATTCACTGGTATTTTGAGCTGCGGCGGTGCCGGCAAAAAAAACGCTCCCCGCCGGTATACCACAGGCAAGGAGCGTTTTGAAGAGTTGCGATTTAAACATTAGACAGGCTATGGTCGAGGGTAGCCAGCCTACGTTACATAGGCTAGCGGAATTTGGGGTTCTTTACGCGGGGAGCAAGAATGTAGTTGACGGTAACCCCTAAAGTAGTATACCAGTCGTTGCCATCCTTACCACGACGCTGGCCAGCCTCGGTAAAGCTAGGGAAATCACTCGTGTTGTTGCGCACGCTATTTGTAATATCATGGCCAAAGTACTGAGCAGCACCAGGAGCCAATGTACTGCGCTCTACAAACGTACCGCTTACATCATCTAAGTAGTCGGTGAAGGTTTTACGGGTGATTAGCTCTAGACCGATGTCGAAGCTTTTATTTATCCGGTAACGAACACCTCCACCAAATGGTATAGCAAACTGTGTTAAGCTGTAATCTACCCCTTCTGTTTGCAAAGGCTGTAACTGCACGTAGTCACCATCGGCATCGGCACCCTTAGGGTTATGATGAAATACGGCAATACCGGCCGTGAGGTAAGGCACAAAGTCGGGACGCTTGAGGTAATTGTTACGGTTTTCGATTAAGTCGAATACCGCCATACCAGACAACTCCACAATATCGTTACGGAAGTTCATATTCCGATTGTAGCGATAACGCGAGTCTGCGCCGTTTGGATCAGCTGCCTTCGCGTCATCACCGGAAATACGACCATAGTTCAACGCCACCTTAGCAGAAATGCGTGGAGCGAAACGGTGCATATAATATACCCCTATGTTTGGGCGTGTAGCGGCAACACGGAAGCTGGGCAAACTAGTCTTCGGTACAATGTCACCAAAGTAGTTCATTGCATTTAGGCTTACCCCAATGGAGCTATATTGCTTCCGCTTGCTGAACTGTTGCGCGTTGGCCTGCGTAGCTACCAGCCCCATAAGCAGTAGTGAAGCCAGCGTGTGAGTGAAAATTTGCTTCATAAGTAAGCGGAAGTTATGATATGCAGGTCCAGAAGAAATGTGACAAAACCATTATGGCGTAGTCTTAACTAACGACAAAAGTAGAGGTTACGAAGAACTTAAAAAACAAAAATAATTATTTATCAATGTTTCAGACTGGAATACCGGCCGGGTTACGACGATCTAGTCCCCAATTCAGTTTACTACGCAAGGTGCTCAAAAAGTTAACGTGGTTTAGCTTCACCAAATGCGCATTGAAGGTTTCTCGACGTACGGCTATCTGAATGCCGGCATCGACGGTGACAGAGCGCGAGTCCAGCGAGAGCAGAAAATTATTGCTACGTCCTTCTATCTCAAAAGAAATTACGCTCTCATCGGGCACGATGAGTGGCCGAACATTCAAGTTGTGCGGACATACGGGAGCGATAACAAAATTGTTTGTTTGCGGAAGCATTACCGGGCCGCCACAGCTCAGCGAATATCCCGTAGAGCCGGTTGGAGTCGACACAATTAGGCCATCAGCCCAATATGAATTTAAGTATTCGCCGTCTATGTACGTGTGTACCACAATCATGGACGAAGTGTCGCGCTTCAAGATCGAAAATTCGTTCAGCCCAAAATTAATGCCACTAAAGACTTCGGGGTCAGTGTCTACTCGGATAAGGCTGCGCTCTTCAATGATAAAATGACCTTTAAACAATGCATCTAACGCCTGCGCAATACGCTCGGGATTGATAGTTGCCAGAAATCCTAACCGTCCGGTATTGATACCTAGGATAGGGATTTCCAGGCTACCCACGTAGGTTACCGTGTCTAGAAGAGTACCATCACCACCTATGCTGAGCACAAATTGTACGTCTTGCAAAGAGTCGCCACGCTGAAAGCACGTTATGTTACCGGGGAGCTCCAGATGCTCGCGCAGGTAATCACAGAACCGGGTTTCGACCAGCACGTCGGCCTGCCGATCGGCCAAATCGTTGAGTAACGCCTGTAAATACGGTGCGGCTTCGTTGCTGAATGATTTACCCAGGATAGCAATTTTCATAGGTAACGCTTTTGAATGAACATCCTTCCCGAGCTTCTCTAGATAGGGAAAGATGTACGGAAGAAAAAGCCGGTTTCACCCCGACCATTAAGGGCATATTCCGCTGTGAATACCCAATCGTAGTACGTAACCAGGTGCAGTCCAACACCCGCTGACGCCAGTAGTTGATTAGATAACCGATTCTGGAAACGCTCTGCTACGGCAGAGCGTCCTACTACGTAGCCGGCGTCGGTAAAGGTATTCAAATAAAAAACCAGCGGGATGCTGTTGACCTTTGGATTACCAATACTATTGAGTTGCAGACGGCCCAGATCGAGCAAACGGTACGATAGGCCTTGCCGGGCCAAGCCATAGTAACGCCCATCTACCACGTACGCATCGTAGCCCCGCACCAAGGCCTCGTAGCCGAACGCGTGATTGTCGGGGTAGGCAATGCGCTGAGCGAATCGGGCCCGCGCCTGTACGCCTACGCTGTAGTAGAATCCACGGCCTAGCGCCAGGTAGCGAGCATACGTGCCGTACAGGGTAGTAATGCCAGGACTACCCGTACGCAAAAAAACCCGCTGGCTAGCTACTACCTGCATGAAGCGACCGGTGAGGGGGTAAGCAAAAGTATTGCGCTGATTCAGAGTAGTGCTAAACGTGAAATCGAGATAGTCGCGGCGGTTATTGCCCAGGTAATAGTTGGGGTTGAGTTGCGTAATCTCCGGTGCCACGCGCTCGTGGTGGTAGGAAACATCGAAAGCTGACAGGCGCTGCACGGTATGACGCCAGCGCAATCCGGCCAGGAAATACTGCCGTTGCAAGGCAAACCCATCGTCGGTGCGGTAGTTTACGAGGCGGTCCTGCACGGTTGCATAGTCCAAGGCGCGACTTTGATAGTAGGAGGCCGCCAGGCCCAAGCCCAGACGGCGGCGCCTTCCATAGCCTGGCGCCTCGTAGAAGATTTCGTACTTGCGGTTGAAGCCCAGTTGCAGGTTGGCAATGAGCTGTTCGTTGCGGCCTCGAAAGTTATTGCGAGTGAGGTGAATACCGTAGTCTACCCGACGCCAGCGGTCGGGGCGGTTGGCCCAGGATCGGAAGTTGCGGTCGGCCAACGAGAAGATGGGTACGGGGAAGGTGTACCAGCGTTCCTGTACTCCAAATAGCACCGTTATGCTGCCATCGCGGCACACCATCTGCAAGGCTACTTCATGAAAGAGCTGTAAGTTGTAGATGCGGCGACGGTTGGCCTCCAGGCGCTTACCCAACCCAATCACATTCAACGAGTCGCCTTCCCGAAAGTCTAGTTCGGCACGGAGAATTCGCTCTTTGGTTTTGACATTGCCTACAAACAGTACCTGGTCTACCTTTACCCGCGTGTATCCAGGGCACTGTGCCCGCAGCGTGCTATCACTACCTATAGCGGCCCGCGTGGTATCGGGGAGGGAGATGGCGGAAGCTGGTGCTGGCAGCCAGCTCAACAGTAGGGACAGTAAACAGGCCAGCAACTTTTGTTGAAATAAAGCGTCGGAGGAATGCTAGAAAGCTAGCAGCGCCGGGACTGCTGGAAGCGACTCCACATCAATAATCAGGCCGCCGGATGCTCACAAATGGCAACGCAATCTATTGCCTTTTCACAGCCTGACTCTGTTCTAACTACAAACTCAGATATTTCAACAGCGCATCATAACGCTCCTGATCTTCCGGTACCGCATCTTCGGCACCACTGAATTGCGCCGTGATGACAAAGCCAAACCGCTCCAGCGTAGCCACGATGCGCTGTATCTGCGGCGTATTGAGCCTCAGGGTCAGTTGAATCTTGTAGCTATCCTGCTCATCTTGGGCCACGTGGGCGCTGAGAATCTTGGCATTATTCTCCTCCACGTAGCGACTGATCTGCGACAAAGAGTAGTCGCGCTCATTCATCGACAGAATTAGAATACCGCCACGGCCAGCTATGTCAGGGCTCTGCCCGAAGGCAGCCAGCACGTCGCTGATGGTGACAACGCCTATATAGTTACGCTGGTCGTCGAGCACGGGCACCAGCTGAATTTTATGTTGTACGGCTGCTTCCATGATGTTGTAGAAATGCTGATGACGCTGCACGTAGGCCGTGGCGTAGCCCAAAGGTAGGGTAGCCAGCTGGTGCGTCGGGTGCTCGTAATTGGTAACGTCGATATCAGTGACCAAGCCCACATACTGGCGGCCATCCAGCACGGGCAGTTGGCTTACGTGGAATTCTTCCAACCACTTGGCAGCTTTCCCAGCGGTGTCCGACACCTTGAGCGGCGGAATCATTTGATTTACTAAGTCTTCGGCTATCATCGAAAGCATCGGCAGGAAGAACTAATCAGAGGTAGGGAAAGCAACGCGGACAGTAAACGAAACGGCCGGGCATTCTCTTGTTTTTGAAGCCCGGCCGTTCGTTTTGGTATAATACGTAATTAATCGACAGGTTGGGGTTGGGTGCGGTGGAGAAATTGGTGGAGCAGCTGATTGAAGGCCACAGGGCGCTCCATCATAGGGGCGTGGCCGCAGTGGTCGAGGAAGCGCAGCTCTGCCTGAGGTAGCAGTCGGTAGAACTCGTGCGCCACCACAGGCGGCGTAATCGTATCATTCAACCCCCATACTAACAGCACGGGCACCTGAATGTTGTGCAATTCCTTGCTAAGGTTGTGGCGCTGCGCCGACCGTGCAATGCTGATGATGCGCAAGCATTTGGCATTGGAGTTCGTGACGTTGAATACCTCATCTACCAACTCTTTGGTGGCAATTTGAGGGTCGTAGAACGTGTAAGCCACCCGCTGCTGCACAAAATCATAGTTGCCGCGCTTGGGAAAAGAGCTACCCATCGAATCTTCGAATAGGCCGCTGCTCCCCGTGAGCACCAGGCGCCCTACGTGGGCAGGATTGTGCAGCGTGTAGACCAGTGCCACGTGTCCGCCCAAGGAATTGCCCAGCACCACCATCGGCTCGGTCAGGCCCAGCTCGGCAAGGAAATCTTCTACAAAATTTACCAAGCCCGGCACGCCTGCTTTCAGCAGCGGCATGTCGTAGATGGGAAGCAGGGGAATGATGACGCGGTACTCGCCGCGGAAGCTGTCTACCACATCGTGCCAGTTGCTGAGCGCGCCAAACAAACCGTGCAGCAATAGTAGCACCTCGCCACTGCCTTCATCAATGTATTGAAAATGATTACGTTCCTTGATCTGCAACTCCATCGTCTCAAAGGATAGTCTGGTCGGTAAGTGAAATTTCTACCCCACCGCTCTTTGCAATGATACAATACTTGACCCAATTGCGGAGCATAGTGCCGCCGTGGGTTGTCAGGAGGGCTTCGGGATGGAACTGCACGCCGTGGATGGGTAGGGTGGTGTGTCGGAAGGCCATTAACTCTTGGGTAGAGTCTGTGGTGTAGGCCAAAGGTTGCAAAGTGGGTGGCAGTTCTCGCAGTACCAGCGAGTGGTAGCGCGTTACGGCTACTTCCGTGGGCAAGCCGCAACGCAGCGGCTCCTCCCCTACCCACCGCATCCTCGATACCTTGCCGTGCATGGGCCGAGCCGCCCGCCCTAGCTTCGCCCCGAAGAACTCGCCCAGCGCTTGATGGCCAAGGCACACACCCAGCATCGGCATGTGCTGATGGTAGGCTTCGATAACGGCTGGCATCACGCCCGCCGCAGCGGGTACGCCCGGCCCCGGCGACAGCACCAAGCCATCGAAATCGAGCTGCTGAATAGCGGCCAGCGGCACATCATTGCGCACTACCTGCACCTCGGCCCCGGCCTGGCACAGGTAATCGCGCAGGGTGTAGGTGAAGGAGTCGAAGTTGTCGAGCAGCAGCAGGCGCATCCGGTGAAGTGGTAAGATGGTGAAATGGCGAGTTTGACGTTTTGACGGCGCATGTTGCGCAGATGGCGCCATTAGAACGTCAAACTCGCCATTTCGCTATTTCACCATCTCACTATTTTATCCCTCAACCTAAAACACGCCCCGAAGTTTTGCCAGCAGCGTACCGGCAAAGGGCATCACCCACGCCACCACCTGCAAAGCCAGCGGCGTGGCGCGTTGCACGAAGGGTAGTACATGCGAGTCGGCTGTAAGCTGGGGTGAGAGTAAGGATATGCCCGAAAGTGAGAGGCCGTAGAGCAATAAGCTCAGGCCCAGCAGCCACTTCAGCAGCCCCGCCACGCCACCCAGCAAGTGGTCGAGCATGCCTAGGGGTGTCAAGTGCACGGCCGTCCGGATGAAGCCGCCCAACAGATGCACTCCCCACATAATGAGCACAAACACCAGTAGAAACGCTACCAGCGGCAGCATCCCGAAGGCCTCGCCCACATAGTTACGCACCAGCGGAATAACGTCGTGCAGCAGGGCCAGTCCCCCAATCAGCCCCAGCACAAAGGCCAGCAGCGAAACAGCTTCCAGCACCAGTCCGCGCCGAAAGCCCTTCACGGCTCCTACCCCTAGCGGAATCAGCAGCAGAATATCAAGGCCAGACATGCTGTGAGGTGGTGAAGTGGCGAAGTTGTGAGTAGTGAGCTCCTACAAAGCGTCTGTCATCCTGAGCTTGCGAAGGACCTTATCACGCGAGAACGAGTCGCTGATACGTCTGTCGTTCTCCTGTGATAAGATCCTTCGCAAGCTCAGGATGACACGTACTTTTATTTCACTACCCTCCTACCTTAAAAATTCGTGTTGTTGAGCAGGTGACCCACGGTTTGAGAAATCATGCGGCCGTCGGCTTGGCCGGACAACTCGCGGGCGGCAATGCCCATCACCTTGCCTAGGTCGGATGGGCCGGTGGCGCCCACGCGCTGAATGATTTCGGTGAGGCGGCCTACCAGCTCCGCTTCAGAAAGTTGCTGGGGCAGGTATTCTTCGATGATGGCCAGCTCGGCCAGCTCGTTTTCTTCCAGATCGGAGCGGAACTGCTGTTGGTAGGTTTCGGCGGCTTCGCGGCGCTGCTTCGCGGCTTTGGTCAGCAGCTTGATTTCGTCGGCGGAGGAGAGGGCCGCGCCGTGGGCACCCTCGGCGGTTTCGGCCAGCAAAATCTGGGATTTGATGCTGCGCAGCGTGGTCAGACGCACTTTGTCTTTGGCCAACATGGCCTTTTTGATATCAGCGTCGATGGTTTCTTTCAGAGCCATTTTTGGGAGGAATGAGTAACTAGAGTTGGTAAGGTAGCAGCCAGAAGAATCCGTGGGCCACTATGCAGGCAAAACGTAACTTTGGCCGGTTACGATGGGTTGTACAATCGTACTTCTTCTTTTTTCTGATGACGAAGCTAAGCGTAAACATAAATAAAATCGCCACGCTGCGGAATGCGCGTGGCCATAACCGCCCCGACTTGCTACAGGCTGCCCGTGATTGTGAGCGGTTTGGCGCCGAAGGCATCACCGTGCACCCACGCCCCGACGAGCGCCATGTGCGCTACCAGGACGTGCGCGACCTGAAGCAGGTAGTGACCACGGAGCTGAACGTGGAAGGCAACCCTACCCCCGATTTTCTGGATCTAGTGCGCGAGGTGCGCCCCGAGCAGGTAACGCTGGTGCCCGACGCCCCCGATGCCATTACCTCCAACGCCGGCTGGGACACCATCAAGCACCAGGTCTACCTTATTGGGGTAGTACAGGAATTGAAAGCACTAGGCTGCCGCGTCAGCATTTTTCTCGACCCCGACCCGGCCATGGTGAAAGCCGCTATAGCCACTGGCACCGACCGCATCGAGCTGTATACCGAAGCCTACGCCAGCAACTACGCCGCCGACCCTGCCGCTGCCCTGGCGCCCTACCGCCAAGCCGCCGAACTGGCGCAGGAACTGGGCCTGGGCCTCAATGCCGGCCACGACCTCGATTTAGAGAACCTGGCCTACCTCCACCAAAACCTACCCGGCCTAGCCGAGGTCAGCATCGGCCACGCCCTCATCTGCGACGCGCTGTATCTAGGCTTGGAGAACACGATTCAGCTGTACCGGAGGCAACTAATCAATTAAAGGAGAAGGAGTACGAAGTGGGCGTAACCGTAGAAACCGCTCTCACTCGCCCCTTCCAATTCTCAATTTTTAATTCCTAATTCCTAATTATAAAGGATGCCCCGCCTCGCCCTACCCGATTTTCTGCAACTACCCGAAGACCTACCTATTCTGGATGCGCGGGCGCCCATTGAGTTTGCGCAAGGGCATATTCCGGGGGCGGTGAGCTTTCCGTTGTTTTCGGATGAGGAGCGGGCGCGCATTGGCACCACCTACAAGCAAATCAACCAAGAGCGGGCCGTGCTGCTGGGGCTGGATTTGTTTGGGCCGAAGATGAGCCAGATGGTGAAGCAGGCGCAGAAGGTAGCGCCCGGCCGGGCCGTGCGCCTGCACTGCTGGCGAGGCGGCATGCGCAGCGGAGCCGTGCAGTGGCTGCTGGAGCTGGCCGGTTTTCGGGTAGAGCTACTCGACAAAGGCTATAAGGACTACCGCCGCTGGGCCTTGGCGCAGTTTACGGAGCCCCGGCCGCTACGCGTGCTGGGCGGCCTCACCGGCTCGGGCAAAACCGATGTGCTGCACCAGCTGGCCGCCCGCGGCGAGGCCGTGCTGGACCTGGAAGGCGTGGCGCGGCACAAAGGCTCGGCTTTTGGTAGCATTGGGCAGCCCGCTCAGCCTACCCAGGAGCAGTTCGAAAATGAATTGGCGCTGCTGATGGCGGCCCTACCCCCTACCCTACCCGCGTGGGCAGAGGACGAAAGCCGCACCATTGGGGGCGTGCATATTCCGCCGCCGCTGTTTACGCAGTTGCAGGAAGCGCCCTTGGTGGTATTGGAAATCCCGAGGGCAGTGCGGGTGCGCAAGCTGGCCGAGGAGTACGGTCAGCACGATGCGGGCGCGCTGGCTACTTCCGTGCTGCGCATACGCAAGCGCCTGGGCGGACTAGCTACCAAGGAAGCCCTGGCCGCCATTGGCGAAGACGATATGGAAAAGATGGTGAGCCTGGTGCTCGATTATTACGATAAAACCTATGGCCACGGGCTAGAAGGCCGCACCTTCACTCGTGTAGTATCCGACACCTGCGATGCGGCGGCAAATGCGGATTTGGTGTTAGCAGCTACAAAAGCAATGTAAGTTGCTACTCTACCGAATCAATTATGTATACACCTGTGCTTCGCGTTGCTCGTCCTACTGATAATATAGATGCACTTATGCATTTCTATTGTGATGGGCTTGGGTTTGAAAAGCTAAGCTCATTCAATGACCATAATGGTTTCAATGGAGTAATGCTTGGTCGTTCACAGGCACCTTATCATTTTGAATTCACTCATCAGATAGGCCATATTGTGGGCAAAGCGCCTACTCAAGATCATCTACTGGTTTTTTATGTACCCGATGCTGCTTCATGGAAGGCTACCCTGCAACGAATGCAGCATTGCGGGTTTCCTCCCGTTGCTTCTTATAACCCTTACTGGAATGAGAAGGGGTGCTGCTTTGAAGACCCGGATGGCTATCGAATAGTCCTTCAGCAAGCAGAATGGGCCCTATAATATTTCTTTAAACGTTTCACCATCTTCAGCATGTCTGATTCTGAAATAACCTCCCCCGACCAGATTCGCCTCACCCAATACAGCCACGGCGCGGGCTGCGGTTGCAAAATTGCACCGGCGGTGCTCGACCAGATCCTGCACACCACTATTGCCCAGCCCCACGACGACAAGCTGCTGGTAGGCAACGGTTCCCGCGACGATGCGGCCGTATACGACATTGGCAACGGACAGGCGCTCATCAGCACCACCGACTTCTTCATGCCCATTGTAGATGATGCCTACGATTTCGGACGCATCGCCTCGGCCAACGCCATTTCCGATGTGTATGCCATGGGCGGCCGGCCAGTGCTGGCCATTGCCGTGCTGGGCTGGCCCGTGGATAAGCTCTCACCTGAGGTAGCCCAGCGTGTAATGGAAGGCAGCCGCAGCATTTGCCGCGAGGCGGGCATTCCGCTGGCTGGCGGCCACAGCATCGACTCGCCGGAGCCCATTTTTGGGCTAGCCGTTACGGGTATGGTCGACATTGCCCAACTCAAGCGCAACGACACCGCCACTGCCGGCTGCGAGCTGTACCTCACTAAGCCCCTGGGGGTAGGAATGCTGACCACCGCTCAGAAAAAAGGCATTCTGCGCGACGAAGACGCCCATCTGGCGCCGCAGTCTATGATGCAACTCAACAAAATTGGGGCTGAGCTAGGCGAATTGGAAGCCGTGCACGCCATGACCGATGTTACGGGTTTTGGCTTGCTAGGTCACCTTTCGGAGGTATGCGAGGGTAGCAACCTGACGGCCGAAATCCACTTTGCTCACGTGCCGCTGCTGGCCGCCGCCGAGCCCTACCGGCAGCAAGGGGCCGTGCCCGGCGGCACCAACCGCAATTGGGCCAGCTACGGCCACAAGGTAGGCCCCATCTCCGACGAGCAGCGCCAGTGGCTCTGCGACCCGCAAACTTCGGGGGGGTTGCTGGTGTGCGTGGCACCGGAGGGTAGGGAAAAAGCCCAAGCAGTTTTTCAGCGGCACGGCTTGCACCTCGCGCCGTTTGGCACCCTGCGCCCCCACGCGGCGGATGAGCCGTGGATAACCATCCGGTAAATGACTCGCTTTCTGACCTTTTTACGCCCGCTACTGGAAGCCACTTTCGCCATTTTGGTGATAGTGGTAGGGCTGCGGTTTATCACGAATTTTTTCAGCAAGAACAGCAAGGTATACCAGCCCACCTTTTTGCGGCAGTTCTACCTACTATTCTGGCCGCTGCTGTGCCTGTGCGTGGGCCTGCCGTTTTTGCTGTCATTTTTTTACCTGGGCACGTTATCGGCGGTGGAGCTAGTATTGGCAATGGCGCTTGGGGCTGTTGTACTGGGCTTTTCGGTGCCGTCGTTGGTGTTGCATGCCCAGTACTACGCTCGTAATTTCAGCACCACGCTGGTGTTTGATGGCAAGCAGAACCGCTTGGAAGTGTACGAACAACGAGTACGTATTCCCTTTAGCCGGGCCGATTTGGTGCGGGTGGAATATGTCACCTGTGTATCGCGGCATGTGTTCTGGAACAAATATGAATACCTGCGACTACATCTAGCTAGCGGCGAAGCACTTACTGTCACCTCTATCCTGACCGATCTGCAACCGCTGGCAGAGTTTCTGCGGAACACACATCTGGAGCAGCGCCAGGAATGGTTTTGCTTTTTGTGAAATAAAAACTAATTTTAATTCTATTATCTTGTTTACCAACAATCCGTTGCATCGCCGATAAATTCGGTACGGTTTGCTGGCTTTCGTCTATCCCTATCCCTACGCTGTGTCATTCTCCGGTTCACTCAAGCAACTCTGGCTCTGCCTGTTGCTGGTAAGTGCTGCCGGAATATCATCTGCACAGGCTCAGGATTCGCTGGCCGTGCAGCGGATGCACCGCCTGCTGGCCATCCTGCCCCCCGATACCAACCGCGTGCGCCTCCTAGACTCGCTGTGCGTGCAGCACTACGACAACGCCCCGGAGCAAGGCATTGTCTATGGTCGGCAGGCCCTCACACTGGCCCGGCGGCTACACGACCAACGGGGCCAGCTGATGAGCCTACTTAGTCTGGGCGTGTGTTACACCAACCTCAGCGACAGCCAATACGCCCTCACGCTGTACAAGCAGGCCATGTCGTTGGCCCGGCGGCTCAACTCCTACGACGGCATTGTGCGCAGCTACCACCACATGGCTAGTGTGCACTCAGTCCGCGGCGATACGGCCACCATGTGGCGTCTCTACCGACCAGCACTGGCGCTGGCCTACCACAAAGGTGTGCAGCGCCCTACCCAGATTGCGCTGTTTGGCGATGTGGGGGTGTTGCTGCTGGCCATGCACCGTAATCAGCAAGCGTTGCAGCACCTGCACCGCGCCCTTCTTATGGCTCGTCGTAGCAAGGACATTCTTGCGCAAGCGCAGTACACAGCTAATTTAGGTGCTTATTATCAATCGATTGCGCAGTATGCTACTGCCGAAGGGCTGATGCGCAATGCTGTGAGCCTGGCGCAAGAACGACACAACTCCAAAATAGAAACCAGTGCGTTGCTACAACTGAGCCACGTACTGCTAGCCCGCCGACGTCCCGCTGAGGCAGAAATTTCTGCTATGCAAGCGCTGGAGTTGGCGCGCGCCCACCGCTACTACTCCTTCCTGCTTGAGGCATATAGTAGCTTAGCCAACATTGCAGCGGCACAGGGCGATTTTGCCCAGGGTTATGCCTGGCAGCAGCGCTACCTACTGTTCAATGACACCCTCAACAACCATGACCGGCTGGTGGCGCTGGCCGCTTTGCAGCAGCGTTACGAAACCCAGGACAAGGAGCAGCAAATTGCCCGTCTTACTGCTAACGAGGAGTTGCAGAGTATGCTGAACCGTCAGCTCATCATTACCATTGCCATTCTAACGGTAGGGCTGGCGGCTTTCATTTTCATTTACTTACAGTTGCGGCGCAGCCGGGCAGCACTCTCCAGCAATCACAGGGCCTTACAGGAAACCACAGCGGAGTTGCAGCGCATGGCCGCCTCCAAAGACCGTCTCTACTCGATTGTGGCGCATGACTTGCGCGGACCCGTGACTTCCTTCTCGGGCGTAACAAAGCTGATTGAATTCTACCTCAACAATGGCGATGAGGCTGGCTTGCGCCGCCTGCCCACCCTGGTGCATCAAACCACCAGCAGCATCAACCACCTGCTCGATAACTTGCTGAAATGGGCCGTGAACCAGAACGGGGAATTGGCTTTTCAGCCTGAGCCGCTGCCCGTGGCAGAATTGTTTGCCGAAATTGTGGAGCTGTATCAGACAACCGCACAGGCCAAACAGATTCAGCTGCTAACCGACGTTCCGGTTCGGCTTACGCTATACGCCGATTACAACATGACGCGCACCATTCTGCGCAACGTGCTGAGCAATGCGCTGCGGTTTGCCCCGGTGGGTAGCGCCGTGCGGCTGGGCGCCTACCCCGCTGCCAGCCCTCAGGCCGTGGTGCTTGCTTGTACAGATAGTGGTCCAGGCATGTCTCCTGAGCAGGTAACAGCACTGCTGCATCCTAACTCCTTGGCGCAGCCTACCCGCTGGCAGCGGCGCGAGGGTACGGGGCTGGGCCTGGTGCTGTGCCGCGCTTTTGTAGACCGGCAACATGGAGAGCTGCGCATTCATAGTGCGCAGGGCCAGGGAACGACTATTGAAATTGAGCTTCCCAGCGCCACCCCAGAGCCGTTGCCAGCGTAATACCTAGCTTCTTCCGACCTTTGCCGGCACTATGCAACTACACTACCGCGAATTGGGGCAGGGCGAGCGTACCCTGGTTATCCTGCACGGCCTTTTCGGCACCCTCGACAACTGGCAAACCCTGGCCCGGCGCTGGGCCGAGCACTACCGCGTGGTGCTGGTGGATTTGCGCAACCACGGCCGCTCGCCGCACGCACCCGAGCACACTTACGAGTTGATGAGCGAAGACGTGCGCAAGCTGTTTGCGCAATTGCAACTTCCCGCCGACCGCACTACCCTACTAGGCCACAGCATGGGCGGCAAGGTAACCATGCGCTTCGCCCTCGACCACCCCAGCTACTTGGCCCAGGCCATTGTGGTTGACATTGCGCCCGCCTTCTCGGATATGCGCCACCAAGATGATATTCTGGCTGGTCTGCACGCCGTCGATTTCACTACCTGCACTTCCCGCCAGGCCGCCGACGACGCACTGGCTCAGCACATTTCGCAGCCCGACGTACGACAGTTCCTGCTCAAAAACCTCTACCGCCGCGAAGATAACTCCTTCGCCTGGCGCCCCAACCTGGCCGTACTGGATGCCGAAATGGCCCAGATTGGCGAGGAAATCACCAACGACACGCCTTTCCTGAAGCCTACCTTGTTCATCAACGGCGGCCGCTCCAACTACATCACGCCCGAGGACAAGCTGCACGGCATTCCGGCCCTGTTTCCGAACAGCCACATCGCTACCATCCCCAACGCCGGCCACTGGGTGCACGCTGAGGAACCCGATCAGGTATTCGAGTTGGTAAAAGCCTTCGTGGACCAGGGGTAAGTAAGAATAGATACCTAGAAATAGGTAGGCTAGGTACCATAAGAGCCTTGCAAGCAACGCATAACACGCCTGCTATATCAGCTTCAACTAAAGGCAGACAATCATTTTTAATTCTTAATTTTTAACTCTTCATTGACACCTGGTACGCTCTACCTCCTTCCTACCGTGCTGGCCGACGATACGGCCACGCAGGTGCTGCCGGCCCAGGTACCGGCGCAGATTGCCGCGCTCCGGTATTTCCTGGTCGAAAACGCCCGTACGGCGCGGCGCTTCATCAAGCAGGTAGCACCCGAGCAGGTTATCGAAGACCTGCGCCTCACGGTGATTGACAAAGACAGCACGGAAGCACAGATTCAGGCGGCGCTGGCGCCAGTGGCGGCGGGACAAGATGCAGGCGTGCTGTCCGAAGCAGGCTGCCCCGGCGTGGCTGACCCCGGCGCCGAGCTGGCCCGGCGGGCGCACCAATTGGGTATCCGGGTGGTGCCGCTGGTAGGCCCCAGCAGCTTGCTGCTGGCCCTGATGGCTTCCGGCATGAACGGGCAGAGCTTCACCTTTCACGGCTACCTACCCATCGACCGGGGCCGCCGTGCTGCGGCCGTGAAGCAACTAGAGCGCGTAGCGCTGGCTCAACACCAAACCCAGCTATTCATCGAAACGCCCTACCGCAACATGCCATTGCTCGAAGACCTGCTGAGCCAGTTGCAGCCCTCTACCCGCCTGTGCATCGCAGCCAGCCTCACGGCCCCCAATGAGTACGTGCGCACCGATACGGTTGCTGGCTGGAAAAAGCGCGGCCTCCCCGAGATTCACAAGCAACCAGCGGTGTTTTTGGTAGGGCAGTAGGGTAAGATACTGAGCGAAAACGTCTGTCATCCTGAGCGGAGCGAAGGAGCTTATGCCCGCAGAACGAGTCGTTAGTACGATAGTCGTTCTGCGGGCATAAGATCCTTCGCTCCGCTCAGGATGACAGACGTTTTTCTTATCTACCTACAAAATTACTTCGCCCCTACGAACCTAGCTGGTACACTAGCAACGAAGCAGCATAAGCAAGGCCCGTCATATATACGGCTTGCAGAATAGGCCACTTCCACCCTTTGGTTTCGCGGTAGGTAACGGCAAGTGTGCTCATGCACTGCATGGCAAATACGTAGAAAACCAGCAGCGACAAGGCCCGCACCGGCGTGAAGAACGGCTGGCCTTGGCTGTCGCGGGCGGTGGCTAGCTTCTGCTGAATGGTGCGCGTGTCGGCATCCTGACCCACGCTGTAGATAGTGGAGATGGTACCCACAAACACTTCGCGGGCAGCAAAGGAGGTAATCAATGCAATACCAATTTTCCAGTCGAAGCCCAGCGGACGGATGCCGGGCTCCAGCGCATGCCCTATCGTACCGGCGTAGGAGTTTTCGAGCTTGGCTGAGGCCACTGCATTTTCCGTTTCTTCGGGCGAGAGTTGCTGTTGCGTGGCCGCAGCACGGGCTTGAGTTTCGGCTTGGGCCAGCTGGTCGCCAGGACCGTAGGAGGCTAATACCCACAGGATAACGGAAATAGCCACAATCACCTTACCCGCCTGAAACACGAAGGTTTTTACCTTCTCTACGATGGTAATACCCACGTTTTTCCAACGCGGCCAGCGGTACACCGGAAACTCCATAATAAAGTAGCTCCGTTCGCGGGTTTTCAGCAGAAACTTCATGGCCAATGCCGACAAAATAGCGGCGAGGAAACCTAGCAGATACAGCCCCATCAGGGCAATGCCGCGTAGATTGAAGATGCCCAGCACCGGCACATCGGGCACTACCAAACCAATGAGCACAGTATACACCGGAATGCGTGCCGAGCACGACATCAGCGGCGTCACGAAGATGGTGATGATGCGGTCCTTCCAGTTTTCGATGGTGCGGGCGCTCATAATGGCCGGCACGGCGCACGCTACCCCCGAAATCAGTGGCACGACGCTTTTCCCGTTCAGCCCGAACTTGCGCATGATGCGGTCCATCATGAACGTGACGCGGGCCATATAGCCGGTTTCCTCCAGCACCGCGATGAAAGCAAACAACAGAGAAATCTGCGGAATGAAAATCAGCACGCCGCCCAGGCCAGCCAGTACGCCTTCCGTGAGCAGACTGATGAGCGGCCCCTCGAAGTTGGTTTGCACCAATTGATTGATCCAGGCCACGCCTTCGTCAATCAGCTCCATAGGGTAGCTGGCCCAGGCAAACACCGCCTGGAACATCAGAAACAGCACCCCAAAGAAAATCAGGTAGCCCCATACCTTATGCGTCAGCACCCGGTCGATGCGGTTGCTGTAGGGCTCGGCCTCGTCGGTACGTGTTACTTCTACTACGTTCAGCAGCAGCTCGTTGATGCGGGCGTAACGGTCAATTGTCTCCTGGGCTTGCTGCGCTGTGGGCTCGAAACCATACTGCTGCACCAACTCCCCGATGTAGGCTTGCTCGTCGGCAGTCAGAAAGCTAATACGTTGATACTGATGCGCGTAGTGCAGCGCCAAGTAATCGTTGTGGAGGTTGAAGTAGTAACGGATCTGCCGAATCATGGGCAGCAGCTCCTCGGTGGGCTCGTAGAAGCGCACGGTAGGCGCTGCCAACTGTTGGCCCATCACAATCTTGAGGGCCGCTATGCCAATGCCTTTACGGGCATTCATGGGAATGACGGGCACGCCTACTTCTTGCTGCAAGGCCGCCACGTCAATTTTGACGCCGTGCTGCTCGGCCGTGTCCATCATATTAAGAGCCAGCACGGCGGGAAGGCCCAAGTCAGCCAATTGTGTAAACAGCAGTAGGTTGCGCCGCAAATTACTGGCGTCGGCCGTCACCACTACAAAGTCGGGGTATTGGGCCGAGGTTCTATCGTAGAGCAGGTCGGTGATAACTCGCTCGTCGAGACTTTTGGGGTAGAGTGAGTACGTACCGGGCAGGTCGATGATTTCGGCGCGCAGCAGGGGCGTAATTTGCGCCACGCCGGTTTTGCGGTCCACCGTCACGCCTGGGAAGTTGCCTACCTTCTGGTTGAGGCCCGTGAGCTGATTGAACAGCGACGACTTGCCGGAGTTGGGGTTGCCAATCAGCGCAATGCGCGTGAGCGTGCCCGGCAGCCGCGGCGACGCCACTTCCAGTGTAGTTGCCGACATGCCGGCGCCCGCTCGCTTTATCGTAACGTCAACGCTACCCATCTACCTACCTAACTATTCGTACTAATCCCGCAGCATGATGGTAGCGGCCTCACTTACGCGCAGCGACAAGGTGTAGTCGCCGTTGCCGAGAACCAGCGTAACGGGGCAGCCCAGCGGGGCTTTGCTGTTTAGGCGTACCTGCGTACCCGGAATGCATCCCATTTCCAGCAGTTTCAGCGCCATTTCGGGGTCGTTGAGGCAGCAGATAGTACCGGATTCGCCTACGCGCAGGTCTTTTACACTGCGGGCGGTAGAAGTAGGGAAAGAAGCAGAGGACACAGGCACGGCGGTAGTTTCTATTTAGATTCTATTCAAACAAAGGTACCACCCTTTTATGTTTCAGCCAAAGGCCAGATTTATACTAAAAATTGGTGCTTTCCTATCGTTTTGTTGCGTAGTATCACTATTTCAAAATCAAATTGTATAATTATGAATATAGTAAGATTATCCGCCGATTACGGCACGATTTTTTGTAGTTTGGGAGTATACAAGCGTACTTTATTATGCTCAGACGACTATTCACCCTCCTTGCTTTTGCCCTCTTTTTGCCTGCGCTGAGCTTTGCTCAGGACCAAGCGGCAGGACAGTTCCGGATTTCTGGTCGCGTCGTCGACAAGGAAACAAAGGAGCCTATTCCTTTTGCCTCGCTGGGGCTGAAGGAAGAACAAACCGGCGCACTCACCAATGAGTTCGGTTTCTTCCAGATGGCCGCCCCCGAAAAGGTGCCGCAGGACTCGCTGATTATCCTGGCCTTGGGCTACTACCGCAAAGCTGTTGCCATAAAGCGCGGCGTGAACGTGCCCGACATGATTGTGGAAGTGCCCCGCCGCGTGGTGGAGCTGGCCAACGTGACTGTAAAAGGCGCCAAAGTGAAAGATCTGTCGCTGGGGTCGCGCAACAACACCCCCGGCGAAGGGATGATTCAGGGTATGCCCGGTAGCCAGTATGCGTTCTTCGTGAAGAACGATAAGAACAAGAAACTCGGCAACGTGCGCTCGGTATCGTTCTACATCGGGGAAAACGGCTTCCCCCGCGAACCGTTCCGCGTGCGCATCTACCGCGCCGACGGTAACTACAACTCGCCCAATACCGATCTGCTGACCGAAAACGTAGTCGTGTCGGCCCCGAAAGGCGGTGAATGGTATACCGTAGACCTCACTACGTATAATATTGAGGCACCCACAGAAGGCTTCTTTGTGGCGATGGAATGGATTGTGAGCGGTGATAAGTTCTACACCACCAACTTCATGGATACCTACACGCCTTATGGCCAGATTCTTCGTCCTACCTTCGAGTTCAAGGAAAGCCGCACTTGGAGCTACACGATGGGCAAGGGCTGGAGCCTACTTACCCTAGCCAGCAACGGCCAGCGCTACAACGCCATGATTCGGGCTGAAGTAGATATGCTAAAAGACTAATTATATTAAGCCCTATACGCAACGCGGCCCCGATGCTAGTAGCATCGGGGCCGCGTTGCGTATAGGTAGGGGACTACGAAATTAACTTACTTGGTGAGCACGGCAATTTCGACGCGACGGTTTTCCTGACGGCCGGCAGCAGTGCCATTATCCGCAATGGGTTGCGCTTGTCCCAGCGACTTCACTGTGATGCGCGATTCGGGCACTTCGCCTTGCTCTACCAGCCAGTTGCGCACGGCGTCGGCACGCTCGCGGCCCAGCGTTTTGTTGTAGGCGGCGCTGGCCGTAGAATCCGTATGGCCGTACACACGCATGTCGCGGTTGGGGTAGCGTTTGTCGATGGAATTCAGAATATCCTGCAAGGCCTTAGTGGCTTCGGGACGTAGCGAGGCTTTATCCACATCAAACAGGACTTCGTCGTTGAGGCCGTAGAGACGCACCCGTCCGGCCGCCAGAATGCGTACGCCCGGCAGCAGACTGCTTTCTTCGTCATTTACTACCTGCAGATCGGCTGCGTTGTAGGTCCAATCAGGGTCCGTATCGATAATTGTGGGGGCTGGCCCTTCGCTATTTTTATACACAACGGCCGTATCAGCCGTAGCATCCTGGGGCTCGTTCTTGGTTTCTGGATTTTTTAGGTCGCTGCAAGAGGCAAGAAGGGCCGTTGCGGCAAACAAGGAAAGGAAATGCTTTTTCATGTTGAATCAGGGTGAGATAGTATCGTTTAGGTGTACGGCGGATATAGTTATAAAGGTATTTTTATATTATCCACCTCTCTCCGCTGGTTCCCCTACTCCGTCACAAACACCCGCTTTACCCGTTCGCTCACGTTGGTTAGCAGTTCATAGGGAATAGTGCCAATGCGGGTGGCCAACTCGGTGAGGGGTAGGCCCTCGCCAAATAATACAGCCGCTTCGCCGGCCTGGGCACCCACTACACCGGTCACATCGACCATGCACATGTCCATGCACACATTCCCAATGAGCGGTGCGCGTTGCCCGCGCACCAGCACCTCGCCTACCCCATTGCCAAAGCGCCGGTCGTAGCCGTCGGCGTAGCCGATGGCCAGGGTAGCAATGCGCCGGTCGTAGTCAGTGGCTTGGCCGCGGCGGCCGTAGCCCACAGTTTCGCCGGCGGGTAGGGTTTTGATCTGAGAAATGGTAGTACGCAGGGTGCTGACCGGGCGCAGGGCATCGAGCTGCTGGCCGGTGGCTTCTACTCCGTAGAGCCCAATACCCAGTCGCACCATATCGAAATGCGCTTCCGGGAACCGGATAATACCCGCCGAGTTGAGCGCGTGTTTGAGGATGGAATAGCCCAAAGCGGCTTCGAGGCGGGGCGTCATGCGCTGGAAAGCGGCCAGCTGGCGCTGCGAGAAATCGTTGTGTTGGGCTTCGTCGGCGCCGGCCAAGTGGGTGAGGGCGCTGGCCACACGCAGGTAGGCGGCGTTGGCTTTCAGCACCTGGCACAGCTCGTCCAGGTCTTCTTCCCCGAAACCCAAGCGACGCATGCCCGTGTCGAGCTTGAGGTGAATGGCAGGTAGGGGCTGCTCGCGGGCGGCCCGCAGGTACTCGTGCAAGCGCTCAAAAGAGTAGATTTCGGGCTCCAGGTGATACTGCCGCAGCTTCTGGAAGCTGTCGGGCGAGGGGTTCATCACCATAATGGGTAGGCTGATGCCGTGCTCGCGCAGGTCCACGCCCTCGTCGGTGTAGGCCACGGCAAGGTAGTCGGCCCGATGAAATTGGAGCAGGTTGGCTACCTCGTAGCTGCCGCTGCCGTAGGCAAAGGCCTTCACCATCACCATGAGCTTGGTAGTAGCCGTGAGGCGCTGGCGGTAGTAGTTGAGGTTGTGCACGAGCGCATCGAGGTTCACTTCCAGCACCGTGCCGTGGATTTTCTGCTGAAACGCCGCCACAATCCGCTCGAAGCCGTAGCGCCGGGCACCCTTTACCAGAATGGTTTCGTGGTGAAAATCATCGGCCTGAAAACCGGCCAGGAAGGCTTCGGTATCCGGATAAAATTCCTGCTCGGCGCTGCCAAACACACGCTGGTGCGCGCTGATTTCTGGGCCGATGCCTACCAACCGCTCTACCCCATGCGTAGCCAGCTGCCGGGTTACGCGTCCATACAGCTCATCGGCTGCCAGACCCGATTCCAGTACGTCGCTGAGAATGAGGGTGCGGCGGCCCCGGCGCGGCTGGCGGGCTAACATGTCCAGGGCCAGCGTGAGGCCAGCGAGGTCATTGTTGTAGGTGTCGTCGAGGACGTAGCAGTCGTTGAGGGCCTGCTTCATTTCCAGACGCATAGCCACGGGCTGCAAGCGGTCCAGGCGGCGCTGAATTTCGGCCGCGGGTACCTGCCGCCACAGCAGCACCGTGAGGCAGTGCAGGGCATTCTCCACCGAAGGCTCATCGGCGAAGGGTAGGGTGAAGGTGTGCTCCTGCAACAACGGCCGCTGCATGGCCAAGCGCACGGTGGTGCGGTCGGCGGCAGACTCCAACAGCGTAACGGCCACGTTGGCCTCGTAGGGATGAAAGCGGCTCCAGCAAAACGTGCGCACTGCTTTGGGTAGCTGCTGAGCGGCCGCGTGCACCAACTCCTGGTCGCGGCAATAGAACAGCATATCTACCTCAGTAAACAACTGCATCTTCTCCGCTACTTTCTGCTCATGCGAAGTAAAACCGGCATCGTGGGCCGTACCGAGGGTAGTGAACAAGCCAAGGGTAGGCTGCACCACGCGGGCCAGCCGCGCCATCTCGCCCGGCTCCGAAATACCCGCCTCAAAGATGCCTAAGGTGTGCGACGCGTTCAGTTCCCATACGCTCAGGGGCACGCCCACCTGCGAGTTGTAGCTGCGCGGACTCTTGCACACCAGCTCGTCGGGGCTCAGCAGCTGGGCCAGCCATTCCTTCACGATGGTTTTACCATTAGACCCCGTGATGCCGAACACGGGTAGGCGAAACCGCCGCCGGTGCGCGGCGGCCACGGCTTGCAGCGCCGCTAGGCTGTCGGGCACCACCAGTACGCCGGCGCCGGGTAGGGCAGGCAGGCCGTCGGGCTGATCGACCACGAACAGGCGCACGCCACGCTGGTAGGCATCAACGAGGTAACGGTGCCCATCGTGTTGGGCGCCGCGCAGGGCAAAAAATACGCCGCCCGCCTGGGCGTCAGCCCGCCGACTATCCAGCAGCAAGTGCTGCACGGGCGCGGGCGTGACGGGAGTTTGGAGCAAGGTGCCGCCGGTGAGGGCGGGCAGATCGAGGAACTGAAGCATAGCGAGCAATACAACCGCCACAAAGGTAGAACGGTTGTGCATGGCGCGGTGGCCTGCGCGTATCTTTGCGGCCTTTCTCCTCTGTATGAAAACCTCCCGCTACTACCTAGCCGCCCTCACCGCTTTTTTGATTTGGGGCTTCTTTCCCCTACCCCTGCGCCAGCTTACCACCTACCCCAGCGGGCAGATTCTGCTGTTTCGGGTGCTGCTGTCGGTGCTGGTGTTGCTGGTACTGCACGGGGTAGGGCGCGTGGGGGTGGTGCGCGCTACCCTGCTTCAGTACCGGGCGGCCGCACGGGCAGAGCAATGGCGCGTGGCGGGCGGCACTGTGGTAGGCGGCTTGCTGCTGATGAGCAATTGGCTGTTGTTTATTTACGTCATCAACCAAGTGAGCGTGCAGGCGGGTTCGTTTGCTTACCTCATTTGCCCCATCTTATTATCGTTGCTGGGGTTTCTGCTGCTGCGCGAGCGGTTGCGGCTGCCGCAGTGGTTGGCAATTGGCCTGAGCGCGCTGAGCTGCACCCTACTCGTGACGGGCGACGTACGCTCCCTACTGATGAGTCTGGTAGTGGCAATCACCTACGCGCTTTATCTCATCACCTAACGCATCGTGCAGGGCTACGACCGCCTCGTGCTCCTCACGATTCAGCTGTTACTGGCCACGGTCATTCTCCTACCCGCCGCCCCCCTACTCGGCGCCGATTTGGCCGCCGGCTTTGCCGATACGCGCCTATTGTTTTTTGCAGGCATTCTCAGCGTGGGCTTCACCGTCTTACCTCTGTTCCTGAACCTCTACGCCCTGAATGGTCTCACTTCCGGCACGGTAGGCATCATGATGTACCTCAACCCGATAGTGAGCTTTGTGCTGGCGTTCTGGTATTTCGGGGAGCATCCGCGGCCAGTGGAGCTGTGGGCGTATGGGGTTATTCTGGTGTCAATCGTGCTGTATAACGTGCGGGGTAGGGCGGCGAGCAGACCAACTGTGGCGCGTTCATAGGGATAATAAGTAGCGATTTGGTTAGCTAAATTTCAGTAGTGTCATACTTGATCTGGCGTCCGCTTGTCGAAGCATGACACTCTTTTGTGCCTTGGTTACGGCTACGTACCCTAAAACCCCAGCCCAATCCGCACGCCGCTGCCTATTTGCTTTCCCGATTGCAGGGCCGTGTAGCCATCAATGCGCAGGATGTTGAAGATGTGCTCGATGCCCACACCCAACTCCAGGTAGTGCCCGGCGGCGCGGGTGTGCAGGTAGTTCACCGAGGCCACTTCCTGCCATTTCAGGCGGCGCAGCAGCGGGACTTTGTTGAGGAAGAAGCCGTTGAAATGCTGGTTGTAGTGCGCTTCGAGGTAGGCGCGGCGGGTGCTGTATTGGTAATAATCCAGCAGTTGAAACTGGTTGAAGTTACCGGTGAGGATAGTTTGGTTGCCGGCAAAGTGGCGGTAGTCCATAAACTGCAAGCGCGGCGAGCCGAGGTAGCCACCGCCCGCTACATCGTAGGTACCGGTGCCAAACAAGCCCATCTGTATACTCTGCCGGATGCCCGCCGCCAGGCGCGTGTAGCGCACATCGGACCCAAATACCGAGGGCACGCCCTGCAAAAACGTGAAGCGGAACTGCGGCTTACGGGTGTAGAGGTTCACCTTGCCATCGGGGCGCGTGAGGAAGCGTTGGCCGGGCTGGTAGGTGGCGGTCAGCTCCAGGGTAAGCGCTTGGCTGCGGCCAAAACCCGTGTCGGCCAGCTCGGCGTTGGCGGGCGTGTTGGGCGTGAAAGCGCGGCCGGGCACGTCAATCAGCAGATCGTAGGTGTGGTTGAACAGCTCGCGCCGGTCGTAGTAGTTCACGGCGCCGCGCACGGTCAGGCCATTCGTCACTTCGGTGAGGTAAGCCACCTCGGCGCCGCGCCGCTGGTAGAGTTTGGCGTAGTTGCGGTTGCGCAGCAGCGTATAGGCCGAATTGATGAAAGGCGTGAGCTGGGTGTTTTCGGCGAAGTTTTCCACCGTGCGGCCCACCGAAACGGTCAGGCGGCGCAGCACTACCGGGTCCAGCTGCCAGTCGATTTGCGCCGAGGGACTCAGCAGCTTCGCCGCGAAACCATAGCGTAGCACGGGCGTGAACTGGAAGCGCCGCCGGTCGTCGGTGTCTTGGGTGTAGGTGGCTTCGGCATTAGCCACCACGCCCTCTACCGTATTGTATTGCAGAATGTTGAACACCGGCCGCACGTACAGCCGGCGCTTGGCGAAGGTGTTGTTGTGCGTGTAGCCGCTAAGCAGCAGCTTGCCTACCCCCAGCTCGTTGCGCTTGCGGTCCAGCGAGTCTTGGTAGGGCCGCGAGTTGCGCACTACCTCGGTGCTGTCCTTCACGTGGTAGTCTAGCTGTTCTTCCGCCGTGAGGGGTACCGGGCGCACCTCGTTCCAGTAGGCCGAGTCCTGGGTGGTAGCACCGGCTTCTACCCGCTGAATCTCGCCCCGGCGCAAGGGCTCCACAATACCCAGTACGGTGTTGATGGAATCGGCATTGCTGCGGCGCAGGCGTTGCTTTATCTTCTGGTTGAGGCCGCGCAGGGTAGGGCGTTGCTTGCGTACGTCGGCCACGGTTTCACGCTCCACGGGGGCGTTGGCCACAGGCTCCGGTGCGGGTGGCGCGGCCACTTGCTGGGGCGTGGCGTAGGTAGGCACCACTTTGTAGTTCGATAGCACCGCTGTGGCGTTGGCGCTACCCTTAAACCCGAACGCTTCGAAGGTAGCCGTAGCTTTCTGCGATTGAATCACCCACACGCCCGACGCGCCCGGCGCGGGCATAAATTGTTGCTCCAGGTGCACATGGTCGACGTACTCTAGCTGGGCGCTTTTGTTGAGGTCGAGCGACACGGAGTAGAGCCGCCATGTACCGTCAATGAGGTAGATAAAGCCCGAAAACGCCGGGTCGGCGCGGCGGCGCGGCGTCACGCGGATTTTATGAATCAGCAAATCGCCCTGCTGGGTAGAGCCTACCAGCTCGTACTGGTAGAACAGCATGGCGTTGGAGGCAATCGGAGACACAAATCCGCGCTGCGAAAAGCTACTTTTCAACAGGTTGCTGTAGAAATTCAGTCCCTTGCCGGCGCTGGCAATATTGAAGCTCACACGCTTGGAATCGCCACTCACCCTACTCGACAGCATCTTTTCCTGGATGACGTTGGGCTGGCGGAAGGTGATGTCGGAAATGGTTTCGGAGAGGTAGAAGATGCCTGGCTTAATGTCCGGCCCAATCTTTACGAGGCCCAGCACCTTGCCCGGTACATCGGAGAGGCGACCCAGGGCTTTCACGTAGAGGCGCGCCCGGTAGGCGGCTACCTCCCGCTCGTGGTAGCGCCGCCAATTGATGGCCTGCTGCACCAGAGCGTAGGCCGGGTCGCGGTCGGAAGCGCGCACCACCACCTCGTTGAGCTGATAGTTTTCGGGGGTGAGCTGCACGTTGAGCACCGTGGCGGTGTCGCCGCCGGCCACGCGCACGGTTTGCAGGCGCGGCTTGAACCCTACATATTGAAATACCAACTCGTACTGCCCCGGCTCCAAGCGCAGCTGGTAGCGGCCTTGTTCGTTGGTGGCGGTGCTGGTGGTCGTGGCGCGCACGGCTACGTTGGCGAAGGCCAACGGCTGACTTTGCTGGTCGGTCACAAGGCCGCGCACAATGCCAGCTCGTGCCGACAACTCACTTATAATCAATACAACAAGCAGCAGGTAGCGCATCAACTTTTGTAATAAACACGGAGACTGTGAAGATAGAGGGATTTTGCCGGGCAAAGGTTGCCTGCTGTTCCCGCGCTGCCCGTTTACGTACCAAGCGGTGGTTGCGTCGGAACGCGCCCCGCTGCATCCTCGTTATCGTATCAATTCTTTATCTCCCCGCATGTATCAACCCGATAAAAAGCCGAAGACCTACACCCCCGGCGAGGCGCTGCACAAGATTGCGGCCTTTTGCGCCTACCAGGAACGCACCTTCAAAGAAACCGAAAGCAAGCTGCGCGGCTATGGCCTGACCGAAGATGAGGCCGGCGAAATCATCATCAAGCTCAGCCGCGAAAATCTGCTGGATGAGGAGCGCTACGCCCGCAGCTACGTGCGCGGCCACTACCGCCAGAAAAAATGGGGCCGCCGCCGCATCACGCAGGAGTTGAAGCAGAAAGGCCTATCGGATTACTGCATTAAAGCTGGCATGAAGGAAATCGACGGCGACGAGTACTACCAGAATCTCACGGATTTACTGGAGAAAAAAGACGCCCAGGAAAAAGAGCCGAATCCACGCAAGCGCCGCCTCAAACTCACGCAATACCTTACCCTGAAAGGCTACGAATCGGACCTGATCCGCATGGCGCTGGATGATTTAGGCAAGATACCTGATGAGGACGAGTAGGCTGAACTATTGATACAGAACGTTATGCTGAGCGAAGACGTAGCGTGACGTTTTTCCTACCCTACCGCCGGGCGGGCATTTGCGGCGCGGCGGTTTGCTGCGTGAGTATCACCTGCCTACCCGTGAGGGTTTCCAGCATGGGCCGCAGAATCTTTTGGGCGTTTTGCTGCGTCTGAGCCAAGATACCCGATTGCAAGGCAGTCCGGCGCACGTTGGCTTCGGCGTATTTATAGGCCGCGTCTACTAGCTCGGCATCCTGAAAATAGCCGTTTTCGACAGAATACACTTTGCTTTTGGTGTGGTCTACCTGCCAGGTGCAGAGCTGCGCGGGGGGTAGCGCCACCCGCACAATGGAGTCGCCCACAAAGACCACATCCTGCGGACGCACCTTTTGCAAATCCAAGCAACCAATGGCATTGCCAGCCACAATGAGGGCTACCTTGGCATTAGGCAGGAAGCGAGAGTACTCTTTTTTGTACTCCACTACATCTTTAAACTGATAGCGCACCAGCTCCAAGCGGCCCAGGCCTTCTATTTTCTCCAGTACCGTGTTATGCGTTACGGTAATTTTGGGCTCCATGTCCAGCGGGCTCTTTCCCCAGCTTGATAGGGTAGGCTCCACTTTATCCCACAGAAACCAGCCTAATGCCACTAAGAACAGCAACGGTAGCAAACGGCGGAGTAAACGGAGCAAAGGCATATAGTGTGGTATTTTGTAGCCGCATACGCACCCCTAGGTGGTAAGTTAACTATTTTGCCTCCTGGCCTGCTCTTTTTATTGCTTGATGCAACCATCCTTTTCCTGCCTACTTTCTCCCTGGCGCTGGCTCCACCGCTGGCACCGATGGCTGTTACTGGTGCTTTGGGTAGTGATGCAGAGTTGGTGCTGGTTCGAGTATCAGGGTCCGAGGCTCAACGGCGACGGCCACCGCTACCTGGAATGTGCCAACTATATAGATACCACTGGCATGCTGCCTACCGGGCATTGTGCCCAGTATGTAGGCTACACGTTTTTCCTGTCGCTATTTTTGAAAACAGGATTACTATGGGCAGCCCTGACGCAGATTTTTCTTTCGGGGGTAGCAGCCTGCGCGTTGTATGCTACGGTGTGGCGGCTCAGCTACGGACATTGGCCTACGGCGTCACTGGCTACCCTACTGTTTGTGGGGTGGCTCGAAATTCAGGCATTTAACCCTTTTCTGCTTACCGAGTCGCTGTTTACGACATTACTCATTTTTTCGCTGTGGGCTGTAGTCTGTGTGCGCAACTGGGGTAGGGCGTTCTTGGCGTTGGGGTTGCTACTGCTCACAGCCTGTATTCGTCCCAATGGATTCATAGCACTGGGCGCCGCAACGCTGATGAGTTTTATCTGGCTGTACCGCCGGCTGCCAAGCTCCGCACGATGCGTAGTTTGGCCTGCCTGTTTGGCCGCAATCGTCGGCCTGTGGTTTGTCTTCAACCAGCGCTTAGGTGCGCTACCTTTAATCGAATACTATCGAAAGGGGATTATTCTTTTTGAGTACGGCAACACCTCCCTTCAGTCCAATCGTCCCTTGGTGCTACCGGTTGCCACCCAGCCAGCATTAGAGCAATTGACCACGTTTATCTGGTCTAACCCTCGCTATTTCGGTCAGCTTATAGCTCACAAAGCACTCTACTTTATGGGTTTCCCCGGCCATGGTATTCTCTGCTGCACACGGCTTTCGTAGTAGTTGCCCTGCCACTGCTGTATTTTTCAGGCATCCGTGGTCTTTCCAATTTGCGGGCACCACAGTTGGTTCGCCTGTACCTAGGCGTAGTTATTTTACTTCAAATTAGCATTTAGAGCGGCGCCTGCAAGCAGTTTCTGCACTACCTCGTTGCTGATTGCCGTGTCCTACCCTACCACTGGCCACCACACGCTACGGCTCTCAAACCGCTGCCGGAAGCCCCGCCAGCCCTGCAACCCGCCTGTGTGCACCGCCACTACGGTGCTATCCGGCGCGAAGTAGTTCTTCTCCAGCAAATCCAGAATGGCGTAGAGCAGCTTGCCGGTATACAGCGGGTCAAGCAGAACCCCGTGCCGCGCTTGAAACTGCTGGATAAATTCTATCAGCTCGGTAGAGTAGGCCGCGTAGCCGCCCAGGTGGTAGTTGGTGTGCAGCTTCCAATTGGTATAGGTGGCACCAGTGCCCGCACGCGTCAGCGCATCGATATCCGCACGCAGAAAATCGGCGTTTTTTTAGAGCAGCTACGCCTATGGCTTGCCGGGTGCCGGCTAAGCCAGTGAGTAGGCCGGCCAAGGTTCCACCCGTGCCGCAGGCCACGCAGAGGTAATCGAAATCTGTTTGCTGGGTCAGCTCCGTTACCAGTTCGGCACAGCCGGGTAGGGCTAGCGCGTTGGAACCACCTTCGGGAATTACGTAGGCTGGCCCTACCTCGCGTAGCAACTCCGCCAACACTTCTGGTTCAGTTTTTCGCCGATAGGTGGCACGGTCGAGGTAGTGGAGTTGCATGCCGTGGGCTTGCGCCCCGGCCAGAGTAGGGTTGAGGGGCAGCGTTGGTTCGCCACGTACTACCCCTACTGTTCGGAAACCATGCAGTGGCCCAGCCGCAGCAACGGCAGCTAAGTGGTTGGAGTAGGCACCGCCGAAGGTCAGCAGTGTATTATGCCCGAGGTGGCGGGCTTCCCGCAAGTTGTACTTGAGCTTGCGCCATTTATTACCGGGTAGGGCCGGCTGCGTCAGGTCGTCGCGCAGCAAGAGCAGCCGGATGTTGCGCCGGGCGGCGACTGGCTCCGGGAGTTCTTGGAGAATGAGGGGTGAAGTGAAAGCGTCTGTCATCCTGGGCTTGCGAAGGACCTTCTCACGCGAGAACGATGAATATGAGGACGAGTCGTTGTTGCGCCTCTCGTTCCAGGCGTGAGAAGGTCCTTCGCAAGCTCAGGATGACAGACGCTTTCACTTCACCCCTTTACAAAAATGACCAATTCACCGCCTCACAAACTCACCACTTCTACGCCATCAGCAAATCATCCGATACTGCATCGGGCGTGGGTTGGCGACGCACAGCGTACACGATACCGCCTACCAACAGCAGCACTAGTAGGATAGAGGAAATCAGCGAAATAGTGTTGCCGATGGAGTACGCACTGGGCTCGAATTTGAACTCGATGGTGTGCTGACCAGCCGGCACCTGCATGGCGCGCAGTACGTAGTTGGCACGTAGGTAGGGCGCTGGCTTACCGTCAATAAACGCATTCCAGCCGTCCTTGTAATAAATTTCGGAGAAGACCACCAGGCCCGGCTGGGTGGCGTTGTAGGTATACTTCAGCTCGTCGGGCGAGTAGGCGGTGAGCTTAATGCTAGAGCCTGCGGTGAGGTAGGAGGTTTCTGCCAGCGGAAATTTGCTCACATCCACCACCGCCGTAGTGGCCGGGTTAAAGCTGCTGAGGGCGTTGATTTCTTGGTCCGGCGACTGCACTTTCTCGATGTCGCTCACAAACCAGGCGTTGCCCAGCGCAGCGGGGTTGCGCTGCACTTGCTCAGTTTGCCCGGCCTGCTGCGGCGGCATAATGATGTAGCGCGTGTTCAGCATGTTGAGCACCTGAATGTTGTTGCGCGCAATCTGCCACTCATACAAATCCTGGTAGCGGCGGAGCTTGGCGCCGTGGTAGCCGCCGATGCTCTTGTGGAAATACGACGTGTTGGCCTCCTGGAAAGGCGCCTGCAAGTTGAACACCCGGAAGCTCAGGTCTTTATCTTGCAAAATCTGCTGATCGGCGGCCGTGGGGATGAACTGCTGCGCCACGGTACCACGCTGGAAATTGCTATCGTTGAGGTAGCGCTTGTCAGCACCCCACAGGTCCACCAGCGTGAGCACGCCTACCAGGGCCGCTGCTACCGTCGCCGTGATTTTGCGCTGCAAGAACATCCATAGTACTCCGCCCGCAAAAGCGATGAACAGGATGGAGCGCAGCACATCAGTATGCATTAGCGAGGCGCGGTCCTGGCGCAAGGCATCCAGTGGGAAGCCCTGCTGCTGCAATTGCGTATCGATAGGCGCCGAGAAATCCAGCCCTAGCCCTACCAAGTAGGCCAGCACGCACAGGCCAATGGTGCCGCCCACGGCGTAGAGTAGCTTGCGCTTGAGGTCGGCGGTTTCGGGGGTTTCTACCTTAGGTTGCGGTAGGCCGGGACGGGTAGCAGCCGGAGCAGCTACACGGGCGCGCAGCACCCGCGCTAGTGCCAGCACGGCCAGCAGCGGCATAGCCAACTGGGCAATCACCAACGCCATCGACACCGACCGGAACTTGTTATAAGCCGGGAAGTAATCGAACATTAGGTTGTTGAACGTCTCGAAATTTTTGCCCCAGGCTAGAATAATCGACAGGATGGTAGCTACCAGCAGCCAGGTGCGCGTGCGGCGGTCGGCCACGAACAGGCCCAGCACAAACAGCATGCACACAATAGCACCCACGTATACCGGTCCGCTAGTGATGGGTTGCGCCCCCCAATAGAGCGGCAGCTGCTGCAAGTACTCGCGCAGCTGCACGGGCGGCACACCCAGGCCGCTCAGGGCTTGTGCCGTGGCTGAGCTTTCACTCAAAGAGCCCGACGAAGCGCCACCGTAGTAGTTAGGAATCAGCAAGGTAATGGTTTCGCCTACCCCATAGCTCCACCCAAAGGCGTAGTCACGGTCGAGGCCGGAGCCGCTGGGGGCGTCCTCACTCGCGGCGAGCTGGCCAGGCGCGGCAGGTGGCGCCTTCGTCAACTCCGACTTGCCGCGGATCGAATATTTGCCGTACTCGGCCGTGGTGTAGAGGCGGCCAAAGCTCACGCCTACCGCCAGCAGCGCCGCCACGCCCAGCAGGGCCGTGCGGGTAAAGAAGTCTTTCAGGCGGTTTTCCTTCACGGCAGCCACCAGCTCCACAATACCAAACACCAGCACTAGCAGTAGTAGGTAGTAGGTGATTTGCAGGTGGTTGGAGCGCACGTTCATAGTCAGGCCCAGGGCAAACAGCCCGGCGCCCAGCCATTTGTTGCGCCGAAATGCCACCAGCAGCCCCGCCAGCACCAGCGGCGCATACGCCAACGACAACGACTTGGTGTTGTGCCCCGCCGCCAGAATGATGAGGTTGTAGCTGGTGAAACCCAGCGCAATGGCTCCTACCGTGGCTACCAATGGCCGCACACCCAGCACCACAAACAGCACATAGCCGCAGAGCAAGGTCAGAAACAGGTTGGCTACTACGGCCGGCAAACCCAGCGTGAATAGCTGGTGCAGGTAGATGGATAAGTCGCCGGGGAAACGGGTGCTGATGAGGTAGGTCGGCATGCCGGAGAACATGGAGTTCGTCCACAATGCCTCCTTGCCTGCTACCTCGCGGTACTGCGCCGCCTCGTGGGCACCGCCCTGAAACTGCACAATGTCGTGCTGCGCCAGGCTTTTGCCTTCAAAAAGAATCGGGGCGAAGTACACGGCCACCAGGGCCAGAAAGAACACCACCGCCAGCAAGTGCGGCAGTACGCGGCGCCACAACGGCGCGGGAGCGGGAGAAACAGTAGTCATCCGAGGAAGAAAGAAGCCTGATGCGCCCGCCCGGCCCCCCGGCCCGGCGAAGCAGCCCCGAAGGTAGAATGTTTATTTCATTTAGTAAGGGCTGTGCCCCCGTCAGCAACCACAAACCGGTTGCCAACTGGGGCACAGCGCTATCTATCGGCTACACAGCCAAGTGGCTATTTCAACTCTTCAAAATCAACGTATTCACCGCCCTTGAAATCTTTCTCGCCGGCTTTGGCAGTTTTCGGTGGCACGTAATCGACGCGCACCTGGCCCGGTGCGGGCGGGGGCGACGACGGCCGGGGCTGCCCAAACGGCGCCTGCTGGCTAAACGCGTCGCCGTAGCGGCGGGCGTGCTTTTGCAGAAAGCGGCTCACTACAAAACGCAGTACCAACGGCACTACATAACGAACCAGGAAAAAGAAAACGAGGAGAAAAAGCAGGAATTTGCCCATCAATACAAAACGCCCGGCTATGCCGCCGTGGGGGTAGGTTGAAAGTAAAAGTCGGCCGTGACGGCGCTGGTAAGCTGCGCAGCCGAACACGGTACTAATTCCAAACGCTCGGAGAGCACAAATGGTTTATAGCCCAGACCTGCCAGTAAGGCTACCACCTTCTGGCGATTTTCCAGGCCGTTTAGCTCCGTTTGGATTAGGGGCTGAAAGCGGCGCAACGTGGCTTGCAGGTGCGCAAACACTTCTGATTCAAAACCTTCCACGTCGCACTTCACGAAGTCGAGGCGGGTGAGGTCGCGCAGGAGTTCGTCGGGCACGCGCATGGGCACCTCGTAGGTGCGGGCGTAGTGCTCGTGGGGGTTGCTGCTGGCTACTTTGGTCATGCCGTGGTGCAGCAGGCCGTGGCGCTCAGGCGTGCCCATTTGCACCATCTGGTTCTGGCCGCCCAGGGCGTAGGGTAGCAGCGTCAGGTTATCAAACCCGCTCAGCTTCACGTTTTCCTTCCAGATAGCCTGGAAATCGGGAATGGGCTCCACGGCCAGCACCCTACCCTCTTTGCCTACCAGCCGCGACAACGCCACGGAGTAATACCCTAGGTTGGCCCCAATATCCAGGCAAACGAAGCCCGGTTTTATCAGCTGTTGCAGGAAAAACAGCTCCGGGTACTTCTTTTTGCCCCACCCCGCGCCCACCAGCCGCAGGTACACGCGACTCACCAGACGAATGTAGCGCTCGAAGCCCAGCGCCCGCACCAGCAGTTTACGGAGTTGTTTCATCACGCCGCAAAGATGCCGGAAAGTGCCGGAACGTCAAGGCTACGCGCTACCACTCCCCAAACCGCACACACTATGCTTTGTGGCGCTTGGGTTTGCGCTTCTTGGATTTGTGGCTTTTGCTCCACCACCGCGATACGCCGGCTGCCACCACGCCGCCTACCAGGTACCACGCTACCGTCATGGCTTTGGTTTGAGGTGTACGGTTGCTGGGGGCTTCGCCTAATCCCATTGGGCCGGGCAGCACTACCCCGCCTACCCCGGCGGCCGCGCCCAGCGCTACACCGCGCCACCACGCACCCTTGCCCCTACCCACCAGGCTGTAATACAAACCATTGCTGAGTAAGTCGCCGGCTAAGGTGAGGTAGTAAGCCGATTCCTCGTCGGGTTGGGGTGCATCGGCTTTGCCTAACAGCTTGCGCAGGCCTTGCTCGCCGAGTACATCCATGCGGGGTGCGTCGGCGGGGCGCAGGTGGCGCACGGCTTCGTGTAGTAGGTTCACCGCCACGGCACCGGCCAGGCCGCTGCCAAGGGCCTGCACGAGGGCAGACGGTTTGTTTTTCTTCATGAGCTAAAAAGAGGTTAGCCGTGTCCGCAAGGTGATGCGGTACGGGTATCTTTCCAACGCCAAACCACAATCTGGGGTTGTATCGCTCTTTTTCGCACGATATCCAGATTTTTTGACCCTGCGGTTTGTGTAGTTTCTGAACGTCTGGCTATCTTTGCAGCCCTTGGTAGCGCCGGATACCTCGGAAACGCCTTCTTAGCTCAGTTGGTAGAGCAGCTCATTCGTAATGAGCAGGTCGCAGGTTCGAGTCCCGTAGAAGGCTCTCAACGCACAGCGCCCCGATGAAAGATTTCATCGGGGCGCTGTTTTTTTGTGCGTATAGCAAGCGTCTACTCAATTACCGTGTCGCCGGCCAAGCCGTTTCGGTAGCTGGTTACGGGCTGAAACTGCGGGTCAATCTCCGTGCGGTTGGCACTACCCCAGGGGCGGGTGCTAGTAACGGCATCGTACGACGAGTCATCTGTGTCAGCGCCGCTGTTCTGCGCACGCCACGACAGCCAGCCAATGCCGCCCAACAGCAGAGCACCGCCTACCACTTTTTGGGTGGTGCTCAGGCTGCTTACTTGGTCTACGGCTTTGTTGCTCCACTCCTTCACTTGCTGCGGCAGTTGGTTGACGCCTTCAATCCAGGAATTGCGCGAGCGGGGTGCAGGGTTTGGGCTTAGGTCCAGGTCCTGGGCTGGGTTGGATTCGTCGTTGCGGTAGCTACCGGGGTCGGTGTGGCTACTGGTACCCGTAGAAACGGTACCGGCCGAAACGCCCGATGTGGACGAGGTGGAAGTGCTATATACGGGCTGCTGATTGCGGGTTTTGTTTGCCATAAGTGAAATAGATCGTAAGCGAGTGAGAGAAGCACGCAATGGCTGAGCCACTACGCGGGCAGCGACCTTGGGCTGCCTTCTTTTTTCGTAAAACCCTTACGTTTAGTTGCATTAGTAGCTCGATTACTGGCCGCCCCTACCCAACCTCGACTATAACTCTGCTTCAGCTAACGTAGTATGATATCCTGTTGCTACGCCCTAGCGCTGGCATTTCCCTCAACCATCCGACTACCTTATTCTCATGGCCAAAGACCCAAATTATTCTGTTGCGCTTGTTACTGGTGCCGCTAGTGGCATTGGGCAAGAACTCGCTCATCTCTTTGCCAAAGACCAGTACCAGTTGGTGCTAGTCGACCAGAATCCCGGCGGGCTGCAAGGCTTCGCGGAGCATCTACAGAGTAAGCACAACATCACCCCTACCCTCATCACGCAGGATCTGAGTGCCCCCGGCGCCGCTCAGCGCGTGTATGATGAGGTGCAAAGCAAAGCCTTACAGGTAGATATTCTGGTGAATGACGCTGGTTTCGGCTTGGCAGGTCCATTTTTAGATGCCGACCTCAACCGCAGCGTTGGCATTATCAATACCAACATAACGGCACTGGTAGAACTCACCTATTTATTTGGGCGCGACATGAAGGAGCGCGGCAAAGGCCGAATCTTGCAACTGGCGAGCTTGGCCTCTTTCCAACCGGGTGCCTTACTGGCAGTCTACAGCGCCAGCAAAGCCTTCGTGCTGTCTTTCTCCGAAGCCCTCACCGTGGAGCTGAAAGATTCCGGCGTGACAGTAACGGCCCTCTGCCCTGGCGCTACCGAAACGGAATTCTTTTACACGGCCCATGCCGAGCATACCGAAGAAGGCCAAGGTGAAAAGGCTGACCCCAAAGATGTAGCCGCAGACGGCTACAAAGCCCTGATGAACGGTGAAACCCGCGTTATCTCGGGCGTGAGCAACAAACTTCTGGCAGCCATGACCAAGGTTATTCCCGATACGTGGCTGGCTCTTAGCAACCAGAAAAAGTTTGAGCCAATAGAATAGGCTACCCTTCTTTTCTTACCAATGCCGCCCTACCTCCGTGGGGCGGCATTTTTTATGTAGCTCTTATTAGGTTAAGGGCTCAAGCTACACCTCACCTGCACCTTTGTGCGAGTGGGCGCGCGAGGGCACGGGGCGGCCGTTGGCGTAGAGGTGCGCTTCCTGGTCGCCGGCCACGCGGGCTTCGGCTTCGAAGGGGATATTGTAGTAGCCGTGGCGTAGCCAGTCGCGCAGGTAGCGGCGAAGGAACCCTACCCGGCCATACTGCTGGTACTGCCGGATGTGGCACATCTCGTGCGCCACCCAACGCGGGTCGCGCAAAAATTCCTCTTTAGTAGCTCCACTCAGATGAATGGTGCCGCCTAATACCATGGCCACGCTACGCGATTTGAGCACCATGCGGGCGATGCGGGCGAAAGGAGAATTTTCGATAACGGGCGCTACTTTCATGTGTAAAATTTGGGCAGGTTTATACGGTGTATAACCCAGCGTAGTTTCGTATTTTATATAATTTTTTAGCTTATCCATTGAATTTAACCTATAAAGCGGGAATAAAATACCGGCTTTACTTGGATAGCTCCTCTATTACGGCTTAGCTTTAAAAATCTGGTATCCTAGAAATATCGAGGTTTTATCAGTCTGACTACTCCTTTTTGCTTCTTTATTTCCTGCTACACGGCAGCCCTTTCTTATCGAAGTACCCTACTACTGCTAGCGCGCCTTTTTCCGTATCGGCCGCAGCTTTTCGCCACCTCTACGACGGACAATGAACAACAGAATTCTGTATTGCCTCGCCGCTGCCTCGATGGCCCTTTCGTTTTTCTTTGAGCGTACGCCCGAAACGAACAATTCGGCTCCTATAGTAGCTCAAGCCTCGCTCCTCCCCGACTTTTCCGGTTTTGCAGATGGCACCGCGCTGCCTGCTTTCGCTAACGACTCTGTGGCCTACGCCCACTACGAGCAGAAGCTCGGCGTATCGCTCGACCGTACCGAAGACAAAAACCTGCTGGAAACTGTGCTCGATTGGCTGGGCACGCCCTACCGCTACGGCAGCAACTCCAAGCGCGGCACCGACTGCTCGGGCTTCGTGACGCGGGTGTTTAAGGAAGTATACGGCATCACCCTACAACGCAGCTCGCGCTCCATGTTCCAGAATGTGAAGCACGTAGACAAAGACGAAATGCAGCCCGGCGACCTGGTGTTTTTCCGTCGTGGACCGGGCCAGCCCATCTATCACGTAGGCATCTACCTCAACGATGGTAAGTTTGCCCATTCTGCTACCAATGGCGGTGTGATGGTTAGCTCTCTGAAGCAGGCGTACTACCAGCGCAACTTTTACGCCGCTGGCCGGGTAGCCCTGAACTAGCGCAACTGCTTCCTTTCCTATGCTTCGAAAGCCCCGTTCCCACGAACGGGGCTTTTTTTTACCTTCGTTTCAGCTACAACTATTTCCGGTTGATTTAGTATGTAGCATCGGCGGCTGTCTATAACGGCATCAGCTTTCTATTTTCTTTTACGCTCCTACCCTATGGCTACGAAAGCACCTAAAGGCGAACACGTTGCTTCTTCCCCGTTCTTCAAGAAGTTTCTGGGCAAAGCCGAAGAATACCTGAGTAAACCCCTGCGCATCAAACAGCTCCTGAATGATGCCTACCAGAAAGCCCGCGAGAAAAACGAGCTAGGAAGCCTGGCGCACGAAGCCTGGGAAACTGTGCAAACGCTGATTCGGCTGGTGCGCTCGGCTAGCACGGGCGAATACACGGGCCTGCCGGCTTCTTCCATCTTGGCGGCTGTGGCCGTGCTTATCTACTTTCTGAGCCCCATCGACGTGATTCCGGACTTTATTCCGGTGATTGGTCTCCTCGACGACGTGGCTCTGATAGCCTGGTTCACCTCCACGCTCAAGGAACAGCTCGATAAATTTGCGGAGTGGGAAAAAACTCGTCCGGTGGTGGTAGAGGATAGCCCCGCAGCTACTGGCTTCAGCGCAACGGTGGATAATTCAGCGCGCGTGCAAACGCCGGCTCAGGCCGCACCAGCCTCCGCCCACGAGCCCGCACAGGAAACTCCCGAATCAGCTAAAAAAGCTGGTACAACCGACTTAAGCGACGATGCCACGTCCAGCTCGCCCACGCAGCCCGACGTAGCGGCTACTACTACCAGCAGCAGCCGCCAGCCCAACATCGATACAACTGCTACGGGAGGCAACATTCGGTAGGCGGTAAGCCCCTACCCTTTGCTAACAAGAAAGGCCCGCAACACTGGTGTGTTGCGGGCCTTTGTGCATGTATGGCCGCTATATTAAGCAGCCTGACTGGCCGTTTCGGGCGTATGCTCGGCTACATAAGTCACGAAGTCGCTTACGGTAGTGAGCGGTACCTCATCGGGGATGACGATGTGGAAGCTCTGCTCCAGGGCCAGAATGATGTTGACTACATCGAGTTGGTCGAGGCCCAGCTCGTGGTTGAGACGACTACGCAAGCGAACGGGGCGCATAGGCCGGCGCTGGCTGACAATGCGCAACACTTGCTGCTCGATGGATTTAACGGCTGGGGTAGTAGTAGGTAACATAAAGAAAGAGAAAGAAACACCGCAGTTCCAGCAACCGGCAGCGGCCAGGGCCATTTCCTGCCGGCTGCTACCCTTGCGAGAAGAGTAACAGCCGGCGAGGTTTGTTATGCTGGCGTGAAAATACTGTGAAATAATGATTACGCTTCGGCCAGCACCGGTGGGCGAGCGGCCCGCACCTCCTCCGCATCGGCCGGCGCCTCGCGCGGAGCGTCGGGGTCGACGCCCGTGAGCTTGGCCCGTAGCCGCTCGTTGAGCAGGTACATAACGGGGACTACCAACAGGGTGATAATGGTTGCAAACACCAACCCGAAAATAATTGTCCAAGCCAGCGGCCCCCAGAACACCACCGATTCTCCGCCGATAAAGAAGTTGGGGTGACCCGAGTTGAACAACTCGTAGAAGTCGATATTCAGACCAATAGCTAGCGGGATCAGGCCCAGCGTGGCGGCCGTGGCCGTCAGGATTACCGGGTTCAGGCGGGTGCGGCCGGCCAGAACAATGGCTTCGCGTAGCTTCATTCCCTGCGAGCGGAGCATGTCGGTGAATTCTACCAACAGAATACCGTTTTTCACCACAATACCAGCCAGAGCAATAATGCCTACCCCCGTCATTACGATACTGATGTTCATGCCCGTGATAGCCAAGCCCAACATCACCCCGATTACGGAGAAAATAATTTCCGTGAGGATGATAATCGGCTTGCTCACCGAGTTGAACTGCGTAACCAGCACCAAGAAAATCAGGCCGATGGCGCCGATGGCCGCAATGCCCAGGAACGAACTAGTTTCCTGCTGGTCTTCCTGCGCGCCACCCATTCGGATGGTGTAGCCGGGCGGGGTAGGGAAGGATTTCAGCGCCTGCTCGATGTTGCGCACCACGTCGGGGCCGGTGAAACCACCCAGCACGTTCGAGGAAATCGTAATCACGCGCTTGGTGTCCTTGCGCTTGATGCCACCGTAGGTAGTACCGTACTTCACATCAGCCACCGAGGAGATGGGCACCTGGCGTACTTGGCCCGTCGCGTCGCGGAAGGTAAGGGGCGAGTTCAGGATGGCATCTACGTCGTTGCGGTAGGGCTCGGCGTAGCGTACCTGAATCGGGTATTCATCATCAGGTGTTTTGAATTTGCTGGCTTCGAAGCCGTAGATGGCCGTGCGCACTTCGGAGCCAATCTGGGCCGTGCTGATGCCCTCGCGGTTGGCACGGGTACGGTTGATGTCAACGGCAATTTCGGGGTTGCGGTCTTCCAGGTTAGAGCGCAGCTGCTCGATGCCGCCAATGTTGAGCGAGTCGACGTAGCGCGTTACTTTCTTGGAGAGCTTGGCGAGGGTAGGATAATCATCACCAGCCACTTCGATAGCAATTTCCTTACCCACGGGCGGACCGCTGGCTTCCTTGTCCACCGAAATTTCGGCACCCGGAATGCCTTTCACCACCTCCCGGATCTTATTCATGTACTCACTGGTGGCCGGTCCGGTCCGCTCGCTGGTTTCCTTGAACGCCACGCCGATCTTCGCCAGGTTGGACTGCGACACGCCAGTAGCCGTAGCTTCGCCAGGGTCGCCGGCACCGATGGCCACGTTGGTAATCACCGATTCCACATCGTGGTTGTTGCGGCCAATCACGCCGTAGATGCGGCGCTCTAGAATGCGGGCCACCGAGTCCGTTACCTCTACCCGTGTGCCCACTGGCATCTTCAGGTAGGTGTAGATGAATTTGGGGTCACCGCTGGGGAAGAATTCCACCTTGGGCGAGCGGGCGCCCACGGCGAAGAACGCCACTACAAACAGCACCAACATGCTTACCATAATGGCTATCGGCCAGTTGAGTGCCCAGCGTACCAGGCTTTGGTAACCGTTTTGGAAGCGGGGCAGCACTTTCATCTGGAAGCCGGCAATCAGCTTCACCAACACGTAGTTGTTCAGGAAAATGAAGGCCAGCAGCGTCAGCATTAGGTTGCCCAGGAAGGTAGAGCCGCTGAGGTAGCCAATGACCGCAATGACTGCCACAGCACCAATCGACAGCTTAGCCAGCGTAGACAACTCGCGCCAAGCTACCACCTTGCCGCCGTGGTTTTCCTCGCGCTCCATAAACGACACGGCAAATACCGGGTTCATGATGAAGGCCACGATGAGCGACGACATCAACGTAAGAATCAAGGTAACAGGTAGGTAGAACATAAACGAGCCCACAATACCTGGCCAGAACATCAGCGGCACGAAGGGTGCTACCGTCGTCAGGGTACCGGCTAGTACGGGCACGAACACCTCGCCGGCAGCATACTTAGCGGCCTGGGCCGTGGTCATCTCAGGGTGCTCGTGCAGCAGACGGTGCGTGTTTTCAATTACCACAATGGCGTCGTCCACCACAATGCCCAGCGCCAGCAGGAAGGCGAAGAGCACAATCATGTTCAGCGAGAAATCCAGGGTAGGCAGCAGCACGAAAGCCAGGAACATCGACAGCGGCACCGACAAGCCCACAAACAGGGCATTGGTGGTGCCCATGAAGAACATCAGAATCAGCGTTACCAGCAGGAAGCCGATGATAATGGTGTTGATCAAGTCGTTGAGCGTCACGCGGGTGTCGTTCGAGGTGTCGCCCGTCACGGTGATGGTCAGCTCCTTGGGTAGGGTCTGCTCGGCATCGGCAATAATCGTTTTAATTTTATCCGAAGCTTCAATCAGGTTTTCACCCTGACGCTTTACCACGTTCAGCGTAATGGCGGTTTTGCCATCCAGACGAGCGTAGGATTCGCGGTCTTTAAAAGCATCGGTCACCGTGGCAATATCGCCCAGGCGAATAGCCGAACCGTTCAGGTTTTTGATCTGGATATCGGCAATGTTGGCGGCGTTGGCGTACTGCCCAGCCACGCGCACGGCGCGTTTCTGGTCGCCCACGTCCACCGAGCCACCCGAGATGGTAATGTTCTCGCGGGCAATGGCGTTGCTGATGTCGGTGAAGCTGAGGCGGGAAGCGCGCAGGCGGTTCAGGTCCACATCTACGTTCACTTGCTGCTCCAGGGCACCCACAATGTCTACCCGCGTAATTTCGGGTAGGGCTTCAATCTTGTCCTGAAAGTCGTCGGCATAGCTTTTCAACTGGCTCAGGGGCAGGTTGCCGGCCAGGTTGATGTACATAATTGGCTGTTCGGAGATATTTACCTCCTGCACCGTGGGCGGGGCCGGCAAGTCGTTGGGCAGCTCAGAGCTGGCTTTGTCCACCGCGTCTTTAATGAGCTGCTTGGCATACTGCACATCCACACCCGAGTTGAATTCTACGTCCACAATGGCGTAGTCCTGGTTGGAGGTAGAGTTGATTTTCTTCACCCCATTCACGCTCTTAATCTCCTTTTCGAGCTGGCGCGTTACCAGGTTTTCAATGTCCGTGGGTGAAGTGCCGGGGTACACCGTGGCCACGATGATGCGCGGAATCACGATATCCGGAAACTTCTCCTTGCCGAGCTTGATGTACGCAAACACCCCCGCGATACACAAGATCAGCGTGATGATGTAAATACTCGTCTTGTTATTGATGGACCAACTGGTGGGCCCAAATTCTTTTTCTATATCCTGCATGGCTTTCTTTAGCTGTTAGCTGCTAGCTGTTGGCTAATAGCTTTTGAAGTAGAAGACAGACGACTAATGAAGCCGTGTAGCATCTTTATTTCTTCTTCTAGAAGAGTAGGAAGTGGATGGTCTGGTGGCAGTTCAATAAACCCTAATTGGATAGCCGCGATGAGTTGCGTATCAAGTTCAAAGCAAGAGCCTAACGCAATTTCCAGAAAGTGCTTATACTCCAATTCGCTGGTGCGACTACTACCTTCGGCTATGTTTGACGGAATTGAAATGGCCGTCCGCGTCATCTGACTACGCAAACCGTACGTTTCCTCGCGCGGCAACTGACGGGCTACCTCGTACGCAAAGCCTACAATCCGTAGCCCTTGCTGCCAAACCCGCAATTCCTTATAATTTTTCATTTACGTAGCTTTTCGCTTACACTTATGAAGCTAATAGCTAACAGCCAGCAGCTATAAGCTAACTATTTGGCCGGGGTTTAAATTCTGATAGCCCGCTGATACTACCTGATCATCCGCTTTCAAACCGCTGGTTACCTCCACTTTACCGTTGTAAGTGGCGCCGGTTTCGATAACGCGCTTGGCAGCTATTTTCTGCTGGCCTTTATTTTCTACCACGTACACATAGCTATTCTGCTCGTCGCGCTGCACCAAGTCTACGGGTAGCACGGTAGCGTTCTGGCTGTTATAGTTCTGAATGCGTACGGTGGCTACCATGTTGGGGCGCAGCTTCACAGCGGCTGAGCTATTCAGGCGCAGCTCAATAGTGAATGTGCGGCTGGTGGGGTTGATGATGCTGCTGACCGTACGCACCGTAGCGGAAATATTCTCCTCGCCCATGTCGGGAATGCTTACCAGGGCTTTGTCGCCGGGCTTGATGTTGTTGGAGTAGGCTTCCGAGATGTCGGCCACAATCTTGCCGCTACTGCCGCTGAGCAGGCGCACCACCGGCGAACCAGGTCCCGACGACTCCCCTACCTTGGCCGGCACGTCATCCACGGTGCCTGCGAAGGGCGCCCGCACGTTGTACTGGTCGCGCTGCCGCTGCTGGGTGGTGAGGTTATTCTTGAGCGCCTCATAGTTGTTTTTGGCCTGCAAATACTGCACTTCGGTCCCGATTTCCTGGTCCCAGAGGCGCTTCTGCTTTTCGTAGATCACGCGGGCCAAGTCCATGCGGGTGCGCAGCTCAGCAATACCGGATTCCAGCACAGCCGCGTCTAGGGTAGCCAGAATCTGGCCTTTGCTCACCCGGTCGCCGCGCTGCACGCGGATGCTGGTGATAGTGCCCGGCGCCCGCGGCGACACGTTGGCATTCTCATCAAAATCGGCCCTACCCTGCACTTCCAAATAGCTGGCAAAGTTCTCGGGCTGCACATTAAGTACTGATACGGGCACGGCCTGCGCGGCCGCGTTGGCTTCTTTGGCGCCGGTTTTGGCTTCCAAATCCGCAATTTTAGCCTGAGTGGCGGCTTGCTCTTTTTTGAGTTCCGCCAACCGGGCGGCCGGGTCTTTGTCGCCCTGACCGCAGGACGTAGCTAGTAAGCTGATAGCTAGTAGCTGATAGCTGATAGCTTTGAAAGAGGAGCGTTTCATATGGGATGAAGGAGAGTATTCTAGAAAAAGCCAACAGCTAACAGCCATTAGCTAACAGCTTATTTAGTGTACAGCGTGCCGCTGGCTTTGTCGTAATCGACTTTGGCGACCAACGCATCATAGAGTGCCGAGTAGTAGTTGGTTTGGGCCTGGCGCAGGTCGGTTTCGGCCGTAATCAGCTCCACGTTGGAGCCTACCCCCTCCTGAAACTTGATTTTGGCTACCCGTGCTACTTCCGTAGCCAGGTCCAGGTTGGCGCGCTGGTTGGCCAGCACATCCAGGTCGTTTTGCAGCGTGGTCTGGCTCTGAGTGCGTTGTAGGTCAATGCTCTGTTGCAGGGTAGTAAAGCCCGTATTTACCTGCTTCAGCGTCAGCTTAGCTGTTTGCACCTGGTACTTCTTGCGGAAACCATCGAAAACCGGGATTTGCAACTGCAAGCCCACATTGCCGAAGGCAAACCAGTTCTGGTTGGGGAACTGCGTCTTTGAATCTATCGAACCTGCTCCGCGGAACTCCATTAAGGTAGGTAGCGAACGGGCCGAACCCAAGAAGCCATAGGCACCAATTAGGTTGAGGGTGGGCAAGTAGCCAGCTTTCTGATTGCGTACGTCTAGCGCAGCCAGGTCGCGTTGGGTTTCCAGCACCGAGTACTCAATGCGGTTTTGATAGTTGAAATCAGCATCAGCCTGAACAAGACTCTGCTTTAGGCGCTCGGCATCCAGCACGGCCGTGCTCAGCGAATCGGTGAGCTGCACGGGTTGGCGCTGATCGAGGCCCATCTGGAACTTCAGCAGCGCCACGCTCAGCTCAATCAGGCGCTCGGCGTTTTGCTGCTCAATGCGCAGGTTGTTGCGCTGCACTTGCAGACGCTGCACGTCCAGCTTCTCAGCAAAACCAGCTTCAAATGTCTTCTGGGTCTGATAAAGCAGCGTATCTAGGCGGGCCACGTTGCGGGACAGCAAATCTAGCCGTTGCCCGGCCACCAGCGTGCTGTAGTAGGCTTTCGACACCTGCTCTACTACATCAATTTCGCTTTGCTTGGTCTGCTTTACCGACAACTGCTGATATACTTTAGCGGCTTTCAGCCCCAAGAGGTAGGAACCATTGAACAGCTGCTGCGAAGCCGAGGCCGAGGCGTTGCCCTGCCACTGAAAGCCCAACGATAGTGCCGTAGGCGGCGCCGGCACGTAGGGGTCGTAGGTAGGCGGTAGATTCACTACTTGCCCGTTTTGTGCGCTTGCTACCGCTTCTGGCGTGAGGGCAGCACCAGTTAGTGGACCTTGTCCACCACCAAAAGCGCCGAAGTCAACCAAGGAGCGTTGCAGCTTGTAATTGTCCGTTATGGAAGAAGACACATTTATCTGCGGCAGGCCCTGCGACTTTACCTGTCCTACCTGCGCGGCGGCCAGCTGCTGGTCGATACGCGTAGACTGGAGCGTGGATTTATTCTTGACGGCGTAGTCGATAGCCTGTGGCAACGACAGCGCCATGGGAGCAGTGGTGGCTACGGGCTGACCAGTGGCCGGTGTTTGAGCCAGTAGCTCGTGCAGACTCAGGAAACCCAGCACTGCAAGTAGCAGCAGTAGGCGGCAAATGTTTTTCATATAGGAAAAGAGCGAGGGAACACTTGGGAGAGGCTACTCGACCTCTGTTAGTTGCCGGTATTGGTTGATGAGCTTATGACCTTTCAAGGAGGAAATGCCGAGTAAAAAATGCTCCAGGCATACCGTGTGCAGCTGAATCAGCTCAAACTGCCGGTTCGGAAAAATATCGGGGTTGAAGCATAAGTCTATTTCCGCCAGGCGCAGGCGCCCCAGCACGGCCAAGTCCAGATCTGCGCGGTACACGCCTTCAGCCATGCCCCGCTCCAGATTTTCAATTATTTTTTGCAGTAAGAAGGTCTTTTTATGCTCTTCAAACAGCGCCCAGGCCTGCGGGTGGTATTTCTGCAAATCGTAGAAGATGCTGGGGTGCAATTCACTCAGAAACTGTCGGTGCCACTGCATCAATTGAAACATTTCTTCCAGTGCATTCGCAGCGCCTTTGGTAGGGACTTCGCAGGTTGACTCCTCTACAAGGTGCTGCTGGATGGAGGTCTGCACAATCTCATCCTTGTTGCTGAACCATTTATAGAGGGTCTTTTTCGACATGGCCAGGTGGTTGGCAATGTCATCCATTGATACGCTTCGGACGCCGTTACGCATAAACAACTCCCTGGCAGCGTGTAATATCCGGTCTTTCGTTTCCATACTCACGCTGCAAAGGTACATCGGAAACTTTAATTGATTCCAAAGTTTCCATCTGTTTTTTTCAGCAACTCCTTCTATTGCCGGTGCAGACGTATAGCGCCGCGCAATATTTTACCCTCACTATACTTTTTTTCACTGCGCGCTCATATGCCCTGAGTCTGGCGAGGGCCGTATCTTGGGGCCTTCATTTCTATTCCTTGCTTTTCCTATGAAAATCCGAACTGGCTTCGGCTACGACGTTCATCAGCTTCGGGAGGGCCTACCCTTCTGGCTTGGTGGTATTCAGGTGCCGCACACGCACGGCGCCTTGGGCCACTCCGACGCCGACGTGCTCATCCACGTTATCTGCGATGCGCTGCTGGGTGCCGCCAATCTGCGCGACATCGGCTTTCACTTTCCCGACACCGACCCACAGTATAAAGGCATTGACAGCAAGCGCCTGCTGGCCGAAGTAGTGCGCCTGCTACGCGAGAAAAGCTACCAGATCAGCAACATCGACTCTACCATTTGCCTGGAAGCGCCTAAGGTAAATCCGCACATCCCGGAAATGCAGCGCGTGCTGGCCGAGGTGATGGGTATAGCCGAAGAGGACATCAGCATTAAAGCCACTACCACCGAAAAGCTGGGCTTTGTAGGCCGCCGCGAGGGTGTAGCCGCCTACGCTTCGGTGCTGATTATGCAGCAATAGGTCGTCATTTCTCCCGTTGGTCGAAATGACGACCCATCGAATAACGTTCTGCTAAAAACAAAATCTCCAAGACCCAACGAATGAACAAACCCTCTCTCCTAACCCTGCTGCTGGCAGCGTGCTGCACAACGGCCAGCGTGGCGCAGCAGCCTAAGAAAATTAAAGTAAAGCACAAGCGCGGCGCTCAGACCGAAGCCCCCACCACCCCGCCCCAGCAATCGGCCCCGCAAACGGTGCTGTCCGCCGGCTCCGACCTGGCTGCTACCTACGCCCAGACCATTACGCAGGAAGACTTGCGCAAGCATCTGAGCATCATTGCCTCGGATGCGTACGAAGGCCGCGAAACCGGCGAGAAAGGCCAGAAAATGGCTGCCGAATACATAGCCAACCGTTTCAAAGAGTTGGGGCTGACAGGCCCCGTGCAGGGCTCCGACAATCCCTACCTCCAGCACTTCACCATGGAGCGCAGCACCTGGGCCGACGGCGCTACCCTGAAGGTGGCCGGTCAGACCTACCAGTGGCTCCAGGATTTTTACGGCATGGGTACCTCGCCCTTCCAGCAGGAAACTACGGTGCAGCCCGTGTTTGTGGGCTACGGCATCGAGCAGGACGACTACTCCGACTACACCGGCCTCGATGTGAAAGGGAAAGACCTGATTATGTTGATTGGGGAGCCCACCAACACCCAAAATCAGCCATTGCTAGGCAAAGACGGCAACCCCAGCAAGTGGGGTACTGATTACCGGGCGAAGGCGGCACTAGCTATCCAGAAAGGCGCCCGTAGCGTGTTTTTCGTTGATTTCAACCCCAACAGCAACTTCCAGAAGCTAGCGGCGCGCATGGCGGGCTACATCAATCGGCCTAGCATTGCTTTCAAGGATGCCCAGAAGACGCCGCGTGCTACCATGTTCTTTGTGTCGCCGCAGGTAGGGTACAAGATGTTGGGCACTACGGCTGCGGCCGTTACCAAGTATCAGCAGAGCATCACCAAGGCGGGCAAACAGGTGGTGGCGCCCTTCAAGCCCACCAAATTCAGCATTAAAGCGCCCCGCAAAACCGAGGATTTCACTACTGAAAACGTGCTGGGCTACCTCGAAGGAACTGACAAGAAGGACGAGTTGCTGGTGCTCTCGGCTCACTACGACCACATCGGCATCACGAATGGCGAGGTGAACAATGGCGCCGACGACGATGGCTCGGGCACGGTATCGGTGCTGGAAATGGCAGAGGCCTTCACCAAGGCTAAGGCAGAAGGCCATGGCCCACGTCGTAGCATTCTGTTCCTGACCGTAACGGGTGAGGAAAAAGGCCTGCTGGGCTCGGAGTACTACACCGACCACCCCGTATTCCCGCTGGAAAGCACCGTAGCCGACCTAAACACCGACATGGTGGGCCGCACCGACAAGGAGCACGAAGGCCAACCTACCTATGTGTATGTGATTGGCTCAGACAAGCTTTCCTCGGAACTACACACCATTTTGCAGGAGGAAAACCAGAAGCACGACAACATCAACCTGGACTTCCGCTTCAACGACCCACAGGACCCCAACCGGTTCTACTACCGCTCCGACCACTATAATTTCGCTAAGCATAAAATTCCGGTAGCCTTCTTCTTCAACGGCGTACACGACGACTACCATGGCGCTGGCGATGAAGTCGATAAAATCGAGTTTCAGAAAATGGAGCCCCGCGCCCGCTTGGTGTTCTACACGGCCTGGGACCTAGCTAATCGGGACAAGCGGATTGTGGTAGATTCCAACAAGCCGTAGTTTCATTCGTTGGATAACTGTCATCCTGAGCTTGCGAAGGACCTTTTATATAAGCACAAGTCGTTGTTGTACTTGCTGTTCATGTGTGAGAAGGTCCTTTGCAGGCTCAGGATGACAGCTATTTTCCCTTTTCCCTCTTCAGCACATGAAGTTCACCCAATTCCTCACAGACTCCGAGTCGAAAGCCTTTGACCTGGAGCACCGCCGTAAGATTCGCTTCAACATTGGCAAGTACAACGCGGCCGTGCAAACCGGCCTCGGCTTTTACCAGGACCACGAGTTGGCGCGGGAGCGGGCGTCCTACCTCAAGGCCAAGGTGATGAATCACTTGGACGAGTATCTGCTGGAGTTTGAGCGCAACTTCACGGCGCGGGGCGGCAAGGTGATTTGGGCGCAAGATGCGCAAGAGGCCCTACTAGAAGTAGGCAAGATCATGGCCCGGCGCAAGGCCCGCACGGTGGTGAAGGCCAAGAGCATGACCACCGAGGAAATTCACCTGAACGACTTCCTCGGCAAAAACGGCATCGACTCTATCGAGACTGACCTAGGCGAGTACATCGTGCAGCTGAACGGCGAGCGGCCCTACCACATCGTAACGCCGGCCATGCACTTGAGCAAGAAGGACATTGCCGATATTTTCGTGAAGCACTTAGGTATTGAGCACACCGACGATGCCCAGCAACTGGTGCTCACTGCCCGCCACCTCCTACGCGACAAATACACGCAAGCAGAGGTAGGCATCACTGGCGGTAACTTCCTGATTGCGGATACCGGCGCCGTAGCCGTGACGGAGAATGAAGGCAACGCCCGCTTGTCGGCCACTTTTCCACGCACACACATCGCCATTGTGGGCATCGAGAAGATGATTCCGAAGCTCCAGGACCTGGATTTGTTCTGGCCCCTGCTCAGCACAAGCGGCACTGGTCAGCAAGTGACGGTGTATAACACCATTTACACAGGGCCGCGCCAGCCGTTGGAAAAAGACGGCCCCGAGGAAATGTACGTGGTGCTACTCGACAACGGCCGCACCAACCTACTGGCCCAACCCGACAAGCGTGAAGCCCTGCACTGCATCCGCTGCGGCGCCTGCCTCAACGTGTGCCCGGTCTACAAAAACATCGGCGGCCACACCTACGAAACCACGTATTCTGGCCCCATTGGCTCCGTTATTTCGCCTCACTTATCGGGCCTCGCTGAAAATAAGCACTTAAGCTACGCCAGCAGCCTGTGTGGGGCCTGTACCTCGGTGTGTCCGGTAAAAATCAACATTCACAACCTGCTACTCAAAAACCGGCAGCAGAGCGTACAAGAAGGTATGGCTGATTCGGAAGAAACCCGCGCCATCTACTTCTGGAAACTGGCAATGCTGAACCGCCGCCTACTAAACCTGCTACCCGCTCGTGCCAAGAACTGGGCCCTGTTTCGAATGCTGACGCTGGTAGGCTGGAACAAGCGCCGCGAGGCGTTGGAGGTAGCACCTAAGTCGTTTAATAAGATGTGGCGAGAGCGGCGGTAAGCCTTGCTAGCGCCTACCCTGCTTCCTCGTCCGGTAAAATCTGCACGTCCTGCACCAGCACCATTCGTTCAATTTCGCGGCCGCGGGTGGTGTTGGCTAGGCCGCCCAAGGCGGTTTCCTTGTAGCGGGTTTCCATGCTTTGGCCTACCTCGCCCAAGGCCGCTACACACTGATCTACGGGGATTACTGGGTCGACGCCAGCAATGGCAATCTGGGCCGAGCTGAAGGCAATGGCCGCTGCCGAAGCATTGCGCACCACACAAGGCACTTCCACCAGCCCTGCCACCGGGTCGCAGACCAGGCCCAACATACATTGAATGGTGATGGCCACGGCCGCAAACACCTCGTCTACCGAGCCGCCTAGGCAGTACACGATGGCGCCGGAGCCCATAGCCGCCGCGCTACCCGTTTCGGCTTGGCACCCGCCCACGGCACCCGCCAACGAGGCATTCTGCTCGATGATAAGCGCAATGCCCGCCGCTACTAGCAGGCCCTCTAGTATCTTCCGGTCATCTAGCTGGTGCTGCTCTTGCAACGTAACCAGCACTCCGGGCAAAATGCCCGAGGCGCCGGCCGTAGGCGCCGCCACTACCCTACCCATGCACGAGTTCACCTCTTTGGCACCCAGTGCCCGCGTCACGAGCTGTTTGAACTCGGGCGAGAGTACCGTGACCGGCGAAGCGGCAATCTTACGGGCGCCATTGTTGACCATGCCCGAACGTGACACCATGTTTTGTGTCAGGCCGGTTTGCACGGCGTCGCGCATCACATCGTAGGCGCGTTGCAGCCCCGGCCAGATATCCGCTTCGGCACGGCCTTTTTGCTCTATCTCGTAGGCCAATACGGGCTGAAAAAGGGCCTCGCCAGTTGCCTCGCAGTGCGCCTGCCAGCTGGCAAAATCAGTGAATAGGAGCGACATGCGTTGGAAATGACAGGTTATGGAATAGCTAATACTTGAAATTGGGTAGGCGGCAGTATTTTCCGATTATCGCCTACATCCTGCACTACAAAATTCAACAGAATTTTCCGTCAAAAACAGAGAGCAGCCGGGTTTCGCGGCTGCTCTCTGGGGTAGGGCACGAAGCGCGGCCGTTAGACGGCTGTTTCCTTGGCTTCTACTAGTTTGATAGAAGCCGAATTGATGCACAGGCGTAGGCCGCTCGGAGCCGGGCCATCAGGGAAAACGTGGCCTTGGTGCGCGTCGCATACGTTGCAGAGCACTTCCACGCGCACCATGCCATAGCTGGTGTCTTTCTTATACTTAATAGCGCTTTCTTCTACAGGCTGGGTGAAGCTGGGCCAGCCAGTACCAGATTCGAACTTCGTACGCGAATCGTAGAGCGGGGTGCCGCAGCACACACAGGCGTAAAGGCCAGCTTCGTGCGCCTCGCAGTACTCGCCCGTGAAAGCGCGCTCGGTGCCGTGCTCGCGGGTTACGTGGTACTGCTCGGGAGTGAGCTGCTCGCGCCATTCAGCGTTGGTTTTCTCTACCCGACGGGGCGGGGTAGGGCTACCGTGGTTGGCCAGCCGGATAACATCGTTCCAGGTTTGCATATGGATTGGTTTTGAAGTTCAGGACAGAATATACAGGTGAAAACGCGGAACACAGGCTCGAAGTTTATTTTCGGCTCACCACGGGGTCTTTTTGTCCGTAAGATGCAGGATAGTACTTCTGCCCTGCCTTCTACTCCCTAACTCTATGAAAATCCTTAGCGCCAACCAAACGCACGCCGCCGACCAAGCTACTATCAAAACCGACCGCATTTCCTCTCTTGACCTCATGGAACGCGCCGCTACTGCGCTGGCTGATTGGCTGATGAACCGCCTCTCACCCACCGAAGCAGGCGAAACGCACCTACTGTGCGGCCCCGGCAACAACGGCGGCGACGGGCTGGTGCTGGCACGACACCTACACACAGCGGGCTATCAGGTGCGCGTATGGCTTTTACCCACTGAGAAGCGTTCGGCCGACTGCCAAGCCAACCTCGACCGACTACCCGCCAACGTACCACGAGCCGAGGTAGGGGAAGACGCCCTCCCTACCCTACCCGACGGGGCATTAGTAGTAGATGCCCTGTTTGGTACAGGGCTTAGTCGACCGCTAGAAGGAGTGGCCGCCGCGCTGGTTCGCCACCTCAACAAGGCCAAAGTCCGCGTGCTGTCGGTGGATATTCCCTCCGGACTGTTCACCGACGCACCTCAACCTGCTGATAGCGTGATTGTGCGAGCCTACCACACCGTCAGCTTCGAGCTACCCAAGCTGGCCTTCCTCCTACCCCACCATGCCGAGTACGTGGGCCAGTGGCATTTGCTACCCATCGGCCTCGACACAAAATTTCTCGCGAAAGCGAAAGTTGACCAGTATTTCGTAGACGCCGCTTTTGTAGCGGGTAAGCTGCCGCGTCGTGCTATGTTTTCGCACAAGGGTTTGTATGGTCATGCGTTGCTGCTGGCGGGTAGCAAGGGAAAAATCGGAGCCTGTGTGCTGGCTACGCGGGCTTGCTTGCGTAGCGGGGTAGGCTTGCTTACGGTACGTACGCCCAGTATAGGCTACGATGTGCTGCAAACTTCGGCACCGGAAGCCATGGCGTTGGTCGACCCCAATCAGGAGCACCTTACAGAGCTGCCCTCGCTGAAATCGTACGACGCTGTGGGCATAGGGCCGGGCATGGGACAGGAAGATGCCACGAAGGCCGTATTGGAACAGTTGCTACGAGAGGCTGGTGAGCAGCACATAGCCCTGGTATTAGATGCTGATGCGTTGAATTTGCTAGGAGCAAACCGCGAGTTGCTCGACTTACTTCCGCCCGATACGGTGCTCACGCCCCATCCTAAGGAATTCGAACGCCTCACAGAGCCCGTCCGCGACGACTACCACCGCCTGGAGCTGTTGCGCAACTTCTGCCAGAAACACCGCTGCTACTGCGTACTGAAAGGCGCCTACACTTGCCTCGGCACTCCCGATGGCACCCTATATTTTAATAGTACCGGTAGCCCTGGCATGGCCAGTGGCGGCTCCGGCGACGCTCTCACGGGTGTGCTCACCGCCCTACGTGCTCAAAGCAACCATCTTAGTTCTCTCGATGCCTGCCTGCTAGGCGTTTATGCCCACGGCCGTGCTGGCACACTAGCTGCCGAGGCGCTAGGCGAAGCCGGCAGCCTCGCCCACGACCTTATCGAAAATCTAGGAGTGGCTTTTGAAGAGTTAACTGCACCAGAGGAGTGGTGAAGTGGGAAGATGATGAATGAAAAACTCACCATCTCACATCGCCCAGTACACCGCCAAGAAATACACAATCATAACGCCATCCGTAAGCAGGGCGAAGTAATAATCTGGGCGTGTTTCGTCGGCATACCAGATAACGGCGGCAGCCAGAGCAGCTGGCAGCAACAGCAGCATGCCTTGACGCAGGGTGATGTTGTGGGGGAGTAGCACGCACGATATCAGTAACGCCGCCAGTGCTATCCATTTGGTGGCGCGCACGCCAAATACCCCCGGAAATGTGTAGGTGCCCGTGAGGCGGTCTTTGGTATAGTCACGGATGTCGAAGACGAAGGCTAGCGCTAGAATCAGGAAGAAGCGGCGGGCGAAGAGCAACTGCAACTCGGGCGTGCTGAGTGGGATACCCAGGTACAGCGCCGGCACCCACACCGTGACAGCGGCCCATACATAAGCAATTAGAAATACCTTGAGTAGGGGTAGGTCGCGCAGGGCACGCCATTTCCCCCGCACCCGCACCAAGGGTAGGGAATACAGTACCGAAATCAGGGCTAGGTGCGCCAGAAAGCCGATTAGATGCAGCCAGCCGTCGTAAAAAAACAGAGCACCGGCCCCAGCCAGCGACACCAGGGCCAGCCCAAACAGCTCGCGCCGGTGTTGCCGCATCCAGAGCTTGCGCTCCGAGAGCACCAGCTTCTGGCTGTATTTGTAAGGTAATACACTATCGAGATTATAGAGAAAAAGCGTCGCCGCGAAAATCAGACCCGCCAGCCGGGGCGGAATGTGCACCCGCCAGAACAAAAACGACGCCCACGTAAGCGCCACGGCTGCCAGCGCCAGCCACGTGCTGCTGTACAGCACTGCATTGGTAGCGCGTTTCAGCGTGGCGGGCCAGGTCGGCGCGTGGGTAGTGGAGGAGTCGCGCATGCAAAGAGAACGAAGAGCTGGCGGCAAGATAAGGCCCCGTAGTCCGACGGCGAGGTAGGGCCAAGCATAATGGCGTACAACAAGAAACCCACCGGTAGGCCGGTGGGTTTTGTAAGTATAGCACGAACAACAGTTGGTACTACGCTTTGGTCGAAGTTTCAGCTACTGAATCGGCCGCGACATTTTCTTTGCTAAACGTGGTATTATACAGCGTGATGCTTTCTTCAATGATGCGGTAGGCCTGCTCGCGGCCCATGAAGCGCTCCACTGTTACTTGCTTGTGCTCCAAGGCCTTGTAGTCTTCAAAGAAGCGTTGCATCTCCAAAAGCATGTGGGGAGGCAGGTCTTCCAGCTCGTTGAAGTGATTAACGGAAATGTCGTGGGCAGCTACAGCAATGATTTTGTCGTCTTCCTCGTCGCCGTCAATCATTTGCATCACGCCAATAACTTTGGCTTCTACCACGCACATGGGCACTAGGTCTACAGAGCACAGCACCAGAATATCGAGCGGGTCTTTGTCGTCGCAGTAGGTCTGCGGAATGAATCCGTAGGCGGCGGGATAATGCACAGCCGAGAACAGCACGCGGTCTAGTTTCAGCAGGCCGCTATCCTTGTCCAGTTCATATTTTGCTTTCGAACCTTTGGGGATTTCGATAATGCCGTTTACCAGCGTCGGGGCATTTTCGCCGCGTGATACGTCGTGCCAGGGGTTAAACTTAGCCATTGAGGGTAAAAAGTATTTAGTAGGGAATTATGCAGTGATGGGCGTGTGCTGTACGGATAGCATTGAGCTATGTTGGGCTTGTATTCCGCGAAGTTGCGTGTTTTTCCCAAGATAGCCTTATACGGCACTAAAACGAAAAACAGCACCCACAATTTCTAAAAATTATACTACCAGTTCAGTACTTCCTGCAATGGCTGACCGGTGCAGCCATCGGGCTCCTGAATATGTAGCCACCGCGCTACGGTGGGCGCAATGTCTGGTATCACAGCCGGCGCCGCCGAGGCGCCGTGCTTCACATGCCAGCCCCAGAACAGCATGGGCACGTGGGTATCGTAGGCCGAGGCCGAGCCGTGGGTAGTGCCTTTGTTGGGGGCAGGGTAGGAACCCGATTCCAGCCAGCCGGGCTCCAGCACCACCAGCACGTCGCCGGAACGCTTCGGGAAATACCCGTTTTCCAGATACATCAGCATTCCGCTTTCCCAGTGCGACTTCTGCACGTCGTCGGCGGTGATGGCGCGCGTGACGCCCGCAAATTGCAGCATAATGCTGGCTACTTCGTCCTGCATCAGGCGCAAGTCCAGTTTCTTCTGCGCAATAAGCGGCCGGTTCAGGTACACTTGCTGGTTTTCGTACGTGAGCACCCAATTGCCGGCACCGTGGCGGCGTACCAGTTCGTGCTGCACCGAGTCGCGCATAAAGCGTGGCCCTACCGCACCGGCTGGAATTTTCTTATCAATCAGAAAATTAGGCGAATGCGCGGCGCCGTGGTCGGCGGTTAGAAATACCAATGTATTACCTTTTCCCAGGGTCTTGTCGAGGTAGGCTAGCAGGCGGGCAATGTCCTGGTCGAGGCGCAGGTAGGTGTCTTCGGCTTCAATGGAATTCGGCCCAAACTGGTGCCCCACGTAGTCGGTAGACGAAAAGCTGACCGGCATAAAGTCCGTGATGCCGCGCTGGCCCAGCTGCTCGGCCCGCACGGCCTCCATCGCCAACTCCGCCACCAGCGTGTTGCCGAAGGGGGTAGAGCGCACCACATCCAGGTTCGTAACAGGCACTGGCTCACCTGCATCGCGCAACTTAGTGGCCACAGAGGCATCGGGTAAGCCGCTCAATTGGGGTAAGTTGTGCGGGAATACAGGCTTGGCTTCTCCCCTGAAAGAGCCTTCCCACGGCACATCATCGGGCGTGCTTTCGGTGTATTGTTCAATGGGTAGGAGCGTTTGCCAAGGCCGGCTCAGGTACTGCGCCGGCAGTTTCCGGTCGTTGAACGCCTTCACCCACTCGGGCAGGCTATTCTGATAAAAAGTGCTCGAAATAAAGGAGCCCGTCTTGCCATCGTACCAATACGCCGCGTTGGCCGTGTGTCCACCGGGCAACACGGAGCCGCGGTCTTTGATACACACGGCAATCGTTTTGTTATGGAAGTTGGTAGCCAAGCGCAGCTCATCGGTGATGGTCGTGGTCAACATGTGGCGCGGCGACTGTTGCCCTACCGTGCCCGTGCTCCCCACTGTCTGCACAGTATTGTCTTCGGTTACATAGGTATTCTTACCCGCCTCGCGCTCATACCAATCGTTGCCGATGATGCCGTGCACCGAGGGTGTAGTGCCTGTGTAGATACTGGCGTGGCCCGGTCCAGTATAGGTAGGCACGTAATTGTAATGGGCATTTTCATAGCTGAATCCTTCGCCCAGCAAACGCCGAAACCCGTCTTTACCATACTTATCCCAGTAGCGGTAGAGGTAGTCGTAACGCATCTGGTCCACCACAATACCCACCACCAGTTTGGGACGCTCTAACTTCTGAGAGGATTTTTTTTGCGCGACGGCAGGTAGTGCCAACGCTGCTGCTAGTAAGAAAGACAGACTTTTTTTCAAATCACAGACAAAATGCAGATGCCGCAGCACCACGGTTTAGATGGACCAAAGATAGACTCTGCGCGTTAAAATGTTGCTTTCCTTAGTCAAAAGTGGACTGTTTGCGTAAGCGGAAGCACGTTATCTTTTAGTTACCTTCTTCCCTACCCTATGGCCCAGGCATCCGACTATGCCCTCATCTTCGACATGGATGGGGTTATTGTCAATAATACCGACATCCAAGCTCATGCCTTTCAGATGTTATTCCGAGACTTAGGACTAACCACAAACGCACGCCAATTACTTGAACGTTTGAATGGCATGCCCGCTGGTGCCATTCTTCGATCGGTTTTTCGACATCCCGTGCCGGAGGAAGATATTGAGCGCTACACGGCCCAACGGGAATTTCTCTACCGCACGCTCTATTGGGACGACCGCCAAGAAGTAAGCGGCCTCACGCCGTTTCTGGAAGCCGCCCGCACTGCGGGGTTCCGCATTGCCCTCGGCACCGGCTCCGGCAACGACACCATCAGCTACATCATTGACCACCTCAACCTACGCCGCTATTTCGACGAGCTAATTACCAAGGATGACGTGGACCGGGGCAAACCCCACGGCGACACGTATTCCGTGGCGGCAGAAAAGGTAGGCATTCCACCCGAGCGTTGCTTGGTGTTTGAGGATGCCATCATGGGCGAGCAAGCTGCTTACAGAGCCAGTATGCGCTGCCTATGCCTCAGCACCAGCGTATCGGCCGACAAGTTTCAAGCGCCAAGTCGCGTCATCAAGGACTTCACGGAAATCACGCCCGCCGACATTCTGGAGCTGTTGGAACAGAATACGCCCGTGCCTACCCCCAGCAAGGAGCTAGCCAGCCGACAGTACGCACAGGAAGCATAGACTGTCATTCCAAACGCAGTGAGTAATTTAAGTTTACTCATTGCTGAATGTACTTAAATTCCTCACTGCCTTCAGAATGACAGCTTAGCTTACCGAAGCATAAAGAAGAAAGCCCGTTTCTGAAACAGAAACGGGCTTTCTTGTGGTAATCAGCAGGTCAACTTACCCAGCGGCTAGCGCCTCAGCACCACCCACGATTTCGAGAATTTCGGTGGTAATGGCTGCCTGACGCGTCCGGTTGTAAGTCAGTTTCAACGATTTCAGCAGTTCACCAGCGTTGTCGGTAGCTTTGTCCATGGCCGTCATGCGGGCACCGTGCTCCGAAGCGTTGCTTTCCAGCACTGCTTTGTACAGTTGGATCTTCAACGACTGCGGAATCAGCGTCTGCACGATTTCCTCTTTCGAGGGCTCGAACAGGTAGTCAACGTTGGTAGTAGCCGTTGCCTCAGTAGCCTCGGCGGGTACCAGGGGCAACAACTGTTCGGTGCGCACAATTTGCGTGGCCACGTTCCGGAACTCGTTGTACACCATTACCACTTGGTCAAAGTCGCCGTTGCGGAAGCCGTCCATTGCTTGCTCCGCCGCTGCACGTACCGTGTCGAACGACAGTTGCGTGAACACATGACCATAGCTGCCCAACGTGGGTAGGCGACGACCAAAGTAATCCTGTGCCTTCCGGCCAATGGCCATCACGGTTACGTTGCCAGCAGCAGCCTGCGCGGCATATTGCTCGCGCAGCAAGGCATTCACGCCCTTGAAGATGTTGCTATTGAAAGCACCCGCCAAGCCACGGTCCGACGTAATGGCGATAACCAATATCCGACGCGCGTCGCGCTGCTCCGCGTATTCGCTCACCATCTCGCCGCCAGTTAGGCCCGTTAGGTTTGCCAGAATGCCGTTGAGGCGCTGAGCGTAGGGGCGCATCCGCAGAATATTATCCTGGGCCCGACGCAACTTGGCAGCCGCCACCATTTTCATGGCTTTGGTAATCTGCTGCGTACTCTGCACCGATACGATGCGGTTGCGGACTTCTTTTAAGCTAGCCATGTTGTTAAAATAAGTTGTCAGTTGCTAGTTGTCGGTTGTCAGTTTGGATAAGCTTTCGCCTTGTCCTGACAACTGACAACCAACAACTGACAGCTAGATAATTATTTCGAAGCGTATACCGCCGAAAGGTCGCGGGCTACCTGACGAATGGCGTTGGTCACGCTGTCGTCGAGCTTACCGGCTTTCAGAGCTTGTAAAGCCTCGGGGTGGCGGGTGGTCATTACTTGCACAAACTCCTTCTCGAACTCGCGCACCTTGTTCACGGGCACCTGGTCGAGCAGACCGTTGGTAGCAGCGTAGATAACAGCTACCTGGTCTTCTACGCGCTGGGGCGAGAATTGCGGCTGCTTCAGGATTTCGAGGTTGCGGCGGCCACGCTCAATGGTGAGCTTGGTCGAAGCATCAAGGTCAGAACCGAATTTAGCGAAGGCTTCCAGCTCGCGGAACTGCGCCTGATCTAGCTTCAGCGTACCGGCTACCTTCTTCATCGACTTGATCTGGGCGTTACCCCCTACCCGCGATACCGAGATACCCACGTTGATAGCCGGACGTACACCCGAGTTGAACAAGTTGGTTTCGAGGAAGATCTGGCCGTCCGTAATCGAAATTACGTTAGTTGGAATATAGGCCGACACGTCACCTGCCTGTGTTTCGATGAGCGGCAAGGCCGTTAGCGAGCCACCACCTTTGGCGATGTGCTTGATGCTATCGGGCAGGTCATTCATGTCGCGGGCAATTACGTCGGAAGCGTTGATCTTCGCGGCGCGCTCCAGCAATCGGCTGTGCAGGTAGAATACATCGCCAGGGTAGGCTTCGCGTCCGGGAGGACGACGCAGCAACAGCGACACCTCACGGTAAGCTACAGCTTGCTTCGACAAGTCATCATATACTACCAGTGCGGGACGGCCCGTATCGCGGAAGAACTCGCCGATGGCGGCACCCGTGAAGGGAGCGTAGAACTGCATAGGAGCTGGGTCCGAAGCCGAAGCTGACACCACCACCGTGTAGTCCATAGCGCCACCGCGTTGCAGGGCGTTTACTACCTGGGCTACCGTAGAAGCTTTCTGACCTACGGCTACGTAGATGCAGAATACTGGCTCACCGCGGTCGTAGAACTCACGCTGGTTCAGGATGGTATCGATGGCTACCGTCGACTTACCTGTCTGACGGTCACCAATGATCAACTCACGCTGGCCACGGCCAATCGGAATCATAGCGTCGATAGCCTTGATACCGGTTTGCAGGGGCTCGTTTACAGGCTGACGGTAGATAACGCCAGGCGCTTTGCGCTCCAGCGGCATCTCGTAGGTTTCACCTGTGATGGGGCCGCGGCCGTCGATGGGCTGACCCAACGTGTTTACCACGCGGCCAATGATGCCCTCGCCTACCTGAATAGCGGCAATTTTATTGGTACGGCGTACCGTAGCACCTTCCCGGATGTCGGAGTAGTCGCCGAGCATTACGGCACCTACGTTGTCCTCTTCCAAGTTCAGCACTAGGGCTTGCAGGCCGTTTTCAAATTCGAGTAGCTCCCCCGACTGGGCTTTGCCCAGCCCGTAGATGCGGGCTACACCGTCGCCTACCTGCAAAACCGTTCCGACTTCTTCGAGTTCGGTTTCGGTCTTGAAGTTCGACAACTGCTCCCGCAGAATAGCGGATACTTCATCCGGACGTACTTCTGCCATGACTTATAGTTGGGATTGGTAGGGGTTCTTAGAAAATTCGGTCCGCAGTTTTTGCAGGCGGTAGCGCACGGAGTCGTCGATGAGCTGGTCGCCTACCCGCAGCACGAAGCCGCCAATAAGAGCCGGGTCTACCTTTTCCGTTAGCTGCACCTCTTGCGAACCGGTTTGCTGCTGCACCAACGTATTCATGCGGGCGCGCAGTTCTGCTGTGAGCGGCGTGGCCGTGGTTACCTCGGCTACCTGCACGCTCTTCAACACATTATATTGATGAATGAATTCCGGCCCAATATATTCCAGAGCGCTTTCGCGGTTTTTCTGGGTGATAATGGATAGGAATTTCATCGTCAAATCCGAGACTTTGCTTCCGAAAACAGCTTTCAGAATAGCCAGTTTCTTATCGTGGTTCACGATAGGGTTGCGGAGCAACAGGCGTAGGTCGCGGCTCTCGTCCAGCGTTTGGCGGAACAGATCCATATCAGCCTTCACGGCCGCCAGATTGCCCTGCTCTTCTGCCAAATCCAGCAGCGACTTAGCGTATCGGGAAGCAACTCGTTGTTCAGACATTTTTTTTAGCTGATAGCTGATGGCTGATGGCTAGTATCTCTTGTCGTGCTTGTAGAAGCCAACTGATAACCGCCACTCGCGAACAGCTTAGTTAAGCTTTACTTCTTTCAGGTAAGAATCGACCAGCTGCTGCTGGGCGGGGGCGTCGGTTAGCTCGCGGCGCAGGATGCGCTCGGCTACGTCAATCGACAACTGAGCGGCGGTGTTTTTCACCTCGGCCAGCGCCATGTTCTTTTCCTGTTGGATAGCTTCGCGGGCTTGCGTGATCATGCGGTTGCCTTCCTCGGTAGCCTTGTTCTTGGCTTCCTCGATGTGCTGGGTAGCAACGGCTGAGGCTTCCTTCAGAATACGGTCGCGCTCCAGGCGAGCTTCGGCCAACAGTTTTTCGTTGCTGGCTTTTAGCTGCTGCATTTCCAATTTGGCTTGGTCGGCCATGCGCAGCGCGTTTTCAATCGAGGTTTCGCGCTCCTTCAGCGAGCTGAGGATGGGGCGCCAGGCAAACTTGGCGAGCAGGAACAGTACGATGAGGAAAATCACCGTCTGCCAGAAAATCAGGCCTAATTCGGGGGTTACGAGATTCATGGGAGGGTCGTCAGTCAGCGATACATCGTACTGCGTAAGCAAAAAACAGGTAGGCGCGTCTAGTGAGAAAGAAGCGGCATCTTACGCAATGCCGCCTTTCGATAACTCCCTACCTGAAAGCTGAATCAGCCCGCTACGCCGTGCGCCGAAGCGAAGCGCAGCGGGCTGCTCCATCTACTGCTCTACCTTATTGGGGCGACAGGTTGAGGGAAATCAGCAAGCAAACTACCACTGCGAACAGGGCCAGACCTTCAATCAGGGCGGCTACGATCAGCATAGCAGTTTGGATCTTGCCCGAAGCCTCCGGCTGACGGCCGATGGCTTCCATTGCCTGACCACCAATACGGCCAATACCCAGACCAGCGCCCAGGGCTACCAGACCAGCACCGATACCGGCACCGAATACAGCCAGACCAACCGAATTGGCAACCTGCAACAACAAAGAGAGAAGCATAATAAAAGAGGTTTGTGGGGAGTGTGAAAACAAAAAAAGAGGGGTGGTAAAACCTTAGTGAGCGGCCGTGGGAGCAATATGGTCGCCCTCCATTTGGTAATCCGCCTCATCGTGGTGATGCTCTTCTACCGCGCCGCCAATGTACATGGCCGTGAGCAGGGTGAAGATGTAAGCTTGCAGAATGGCTACCAGCAATTCCAGAATGTTGATGAACAGGCCAAAGGCCAACGAAGCAGGGCTGATAGCCAAGCTACGGAAGATGAAAATCAAGCTAATGAAGCTCAGCGTTACGATATGGCCGGCCGTCATGTTGGCAAACAGACGAACCATCAGCGAGAACGGCTTCACCACAACACCAATCAATTCCACCGGAATCATGATGATAAGCAGCGGCTTGGGTACGCCGGGGGTAGCAAAGATGTGCGCCCAGTAGTTTTTGTTGCTGCTGAACAAAGTGATGAGCAGCGTCATAGCGGCCAGCGTGAACGTCACAGCAATGTTGCCGGTGAGGTTGGCGGCGCCCGGCGTGAGGCCCAGCAAGTTGTTGAACCAGATGAAGAAGAACACCGTGAGCAGGTAGGGCATGTACTTCTCGTACTTCGGCCCAATGGACTTTTTGGCTACCTCATCCCGAATAAAGATGATAATGGGCTCAAAGAACGACTGCAAACCGCGTGGTGCTTGGCCGTGGCGCTTCTTGAAGCCATTGCCTACGCTGATAAAGAGAATCAGCATCAAGACGCTGCTCAGCAATAGCGCGAAGGCATTTTTCGTTAGGGAGAAGTCGTACACCTTGCTACCATCCTCGGCTACCAAATGCTCGTGCTCCAGCTTCAGGCCGTTGTAGGTTTCGCCCTCGGCCAAGTGCTTCGACGAAAACACCTCTACTCCTTTGCCAGGTTGGTAAGCAATAACTGGTAGGTAGGTAGTGAAATGGTCGTTGTCGGTGGAGAACCAATGCCACTCGTGCGAATCGCCGATGTGGTGCAGAATCATCTCGCCCGGCTTGAAGGCTTCCGAGTCTGAAGCCTCCGTCATGGTATCGGCGGTGTGCTGCGCGAAGACGGGAAGCGAAAGAATCCAGAAGAGAGCAATAAATAAACGCTTCATTCAGAAAGGCTTAGTGATGGGTTCACAAAAACTTCATGTAATAGTTACACCCCGTTTTGAAAACGGGCGCAAGTTACTCAGAACAGTCCAGACTTCAAATCCGGCGAAGAGAAAATAGAGGATAAAAAAGGCACCGAGAAAGGTCCAACGGGCGTCTCCTTCGCGTGCACCACCCCTATAGAGGTAGACCAGAACCAAGCCCAACGACAAAAGCAGCCGTAAAACCATGGAGCCAAAGTAGGCCGCCATAAAGTTATCGGGGCTAATACGAACCAGCCGTAGGTTAATCCAATATGTGATAATGGTAATGAGTATGAAGAAACCGAAGATATACCCTGCCAGGGGATGAATGATGGTAGTCCCGTACTGCGTATGCAAGGCATACAGTACGGCCCCGATGAGCAGAGAGAAAATCAACAGCTGGCGAAAAAACTGTAGCATATATATTTCTGTGTACGCGAGGAACGCTACTCGTCGTGGGTGACAGACCGAATTACCTGATACATTGCGCCAATTACTCCTATGAGCACAAAGGCCACAGTCCACCACGGTTTTTTGGTGTGAAGGTAGTCGTCCAGCTTTATCCCGATGAATGTGAACACCCCAATAATACCCAGCATCTGAAAGCCTAGCCCTGAATACTTGGCCAGCGCACGCAAGCGGTTGTTGCTATCAAAATCTGGCTCGGAAGGGGTAGGAACGGCCATAAAAGAGGCATTGGGGGTGCGAAAGTATTGATTTTCGGCGTACTACCTTTCTTTCTACGCAAACTCCGGCTTGCGCGTCGGCCGTTTGCCCCAGAAAATCCCGTAATTTTACCGGTCTGACGGCGTTGTGTAGAAAGTCCGCGCAACATGGCCGAACAAATTGGCCGATGGCGTGCGTTTTAGCTGCTCCATACCGCGTCTACCTGCCTGTGCCTTTGACTACTCTGCTACCTTTCCGTCTGCTCTCTGCCTTGGCTGGCTGCTTGCTACTGGGCGTATTTCTCACGGCTTGTTCTTCCGAGAACCGCTCGCTGGTTGGTCATGCCTATGACAACGTGGTAGCCCGCGACAACGCGTATTTTCTGGCGCGGGAGAAAATGCGCGCCGTGGAAGCAGACTTATATAAGGCCCGCGTGAACGACTACAACCACGTGCTGTCGTTGTTTCCTACCCTCGACGAAGCTACGGCTACTCGCTTGGCCGCCGACCTCGACGATATCATCAAGAAGGCTTCCCTACCCATCCAGCACCGCCCCGGCAGCGACTGGACCGACGATGCCTACCTGCTAGTGGGCAAGGCGCGCTTTTATAAGATGGAGTACGAGGATGCGGTAAAGACCTTCCGCTTCATCAACACCACCAGCCCAGATATTAACACCCGCCACGCCGCTCTCATCTGGCTGATGCGCTCGTTTATGGCGATGAAGGAATACGAAAGCGCCGCCGCGGTTTCCTCTATTCTGGAGCGGGAGGAAGGTACACCGGTGAATGCCAAGGACTTGTTTCTGACTCGCGCCGATTACTACCTGGCGATGAATGAGCCGCAACGGGCTATCGACAATCTGGAACGGGCCGTGCCGTTGGTAGAGCCCAAAAACGAGCAGTCGCGCACGCGTTACATTTTGGCGCAGCTGTATCAGCAGGCCGGAGAAGACAAGAAAGCCTATGCCGAGCTGGATCAGATTCTGAAGCGCAACCCGCCCTACGAGCTGGATTTCTACTCCAAATTGCTGTTGGGCCAGGTGTCGAATTTGGGTCAGGAAGATCGGACGCGTTTAAATAAATACTTCGCGAAGCTGCTCCGCAACCCGAACAATAAGGAGTACCGCGACAAGATTTACTACGAGATGGCGCGCCTGGAATACCGCCAGCAACGCTACCCCGAGGCTTTGACGCTTCTGCGTCAATCGGCTAGAGCCGGTGGTAGCAACCGTGCGCAAAAAGGCTACACTCAGTTGCTAGCCGGGCGTATTTATTACGACAACCTACAGAAATATCGTGCTGCCGCGGCCTACTATGATAGTGCTGTGCAAGCGATGCCCCGCGAGGTGCCCGAGTACACCGTAACGGCTGAGCGTAGCGAAGTGCTGCAACAGTTTGCCCAGCAGATTACGATTGTGGAAACGCAGGACAGCCTGCAAGCCCTGGCGAAACTGGCGCCAGCTGAGTTGGATACGCGCTTGAATGCCTACGCTCAAGCTGAGTTAGATACACGCCGCGAGGCGGAAATACGCGCCAAACAAGCCGCAGACGCACAAAGCCGCCTACAGACGGCTACGGGCGTGAGTGCGGCCCGCTCCGGCAACGTGGGCACCGACCCCGATTTGTTTGCCAGTACCAGCACCGGCGCGGCTTGGTATTTTGACAACCCTACCTCCATGAGCACGGCCCGCGCCGACTTCTTGCGGAAGTGGGGTAATAGACCACTTCAGGACAACTGGCGCATCGTAACGCAGGCCAGCAACTCGCCTGTGAACGATCAGAACGGCGGGACACCTGTGACGGCCATAGCAGCCGGCAGTGAGAATATTGTAAACGGTGCCCAATTGGGCTCCACGCCAGCCGCCGCACCTACCCCAGAAGCCCAATTGCAAACGCTGGTAGCGCAGTATCGCCAAAGCATTCCGCTTACGGAGCCGCAGTTGCAAACCTCGCAGCTTCAAGTGGAAGAGGCATTGTTTGCGCTGGGGGCCATCTACCGTCTTCAGTTGCAGGAGCCCGCCCGCGCTATCGAAACCTATGAGCAACTGCTGACACGTTTTCCTGCTACCAAGCACGCCCCGGAAGTATATTATAGTCTCTACTTATTATATAAAGATCAGAACAACCCGCGGGCCGAAGTATACGCGCAGAAGTTGCGGGGCCAGTTTCCCAACTCGTCGTATGCCAAACTGGTGGCCGATCCGGAGTATCTGCGGCGCGTATCCGTTGCCAATGAGAAGATGGGGGTGCAGCTGGATTCTGCCTTCGCGCAGTATAAGCGGCAGGATTTCACCCAAGCATCCGCTACCCTTGCGCAAGCCCGGCAGCAATACCCCGATACCGACCTCAACGACCGGGCGGCTTACTTGAATACCCTGCTTACCATCCGGACCCAAACGCCTCCTACGGCCAAGGCAGCCGTAGAAAAATTCATTAAGGAGTACCCGGATAGTCCATTGGTGAGCGAGGCCACTACGTTGCAGGCATCTTACCAGAAATACGAGGCTGGACAGTTACCAGGCGCACTGGCCAGCACGCAGAAACCCATCGTATCCAACTTCCGGCCGGGTGAAGTAGAAACTCGCCCGCGAGCTTACTACCAAGCTCCTGTACCCGCAACGCCAGTAGAGGTATATCGCCCGGAGCTCCCGGCGGCCTCACCATCGCGCGAGGCAGTGCCTACTCCTGGCGCCGCTCCTACCCCACCAGCAAGTACCGCCGCTCCGACTACTGCACCATTATCGTCGGTGCCAGCGCCTAGACAGACGCCTACTCCAGCTGCCGCGTCTCCGGCACCAACTGGTACTGTCCCCGCACCTGCGGCAACGGAGCCTGCCAAATCGGATACCCCCTATACCGCAGCGCCTACCTCGGCACACACCGTAGCGTTGGTTTTCTCGTCAAATGCTACCCTGCTGGCGGAACTGCCCAAGCAGTTGGAAGCTTATAATGGCCGTTTCTACCGGGCTAAGAACTTATCGGTGCAAACTGAGGCGCTCGGAGATGCGCAAGTTTTGGTAGTCGTGGGCAGCCTCCCTACCCTGAAGGAAGCACAGAGCTATGCGCTTAAGTTGCGCGGGCCTCAGTCGCCGCTAAGCCGATTGCGGGGCGCGGGCTACCAAACAGTTGTGATTAGCACGGAGAACCTGCCGCTGCTACGTCAAACCAAGAACCTGGATGAATACCAGCAATTCTACGATAACAATTTCCGCTAATTTTGGGTGAAGTATCAATGCAAATGCCGCCGCTGTTAGTAACATTTTTGTTTGTAAATCAGAGCATTAGGTAGGGCAGCTTTTCATTTCCCACTTCATTCTTACTTCTCAACTTCTACTTCTCCCATGGCCTATCCTGCCACGAAGAATAAAGCCGCCTCACGCAAACCTCAGCGGAGCCACCGCTTCCAGGGCATCACCCGGACGCTGTGGGTGCTGTTCGGGGGCGGGCTGGCGCTGTTCGTTCTGTACGTCTGGGCTGTCAGCGTCAACTTCCTGAACCTGTTTGGGCGTATGCCTAATCTGAAAACGCTGGAAAACCCAAAAAGCGAGCTGGCTTCCGAAATCTATTCGGCCGATGGCGCGCTGATGGGTAAATACTTCCGCGAAAACCGCACGCCCGCTGAGTACAAGGACCTACCCCAAAATCTGATCGACGCTCTGATTGCCACCGAAGACGTGCGCTTCGAGGCCCACTCGGGTATCGATCTGAAAGCGATGGGCCGGGTGGCTAGCGGCATCCTGACGGGTAGCAAAGGCGGAGGTGGCTCTACTCTCACGCAGCAGTTGGCCAAGCTGTTGTTCCGTACTCGCGAGGATCTGAATGACGGTCTACTGAATGATACCAAAGGCCTGCGCGTACTCATCGTGAAGACCAAAGAGTGGATTATGGCCGTGCGCCTGGAGCGCAACTACACCAAGCGCGAAATCCTGCGCATGTACCTCAACCAGGCTGAATTTGGCTCGAATGCCTTTGGTATCAACGTAGCAGCCAAGACGTTCTTTAATAAGAAGCCTAAAGACCTGAAATTAGAAGAATCAGCCTTGCTGGCGGGTTTGGTAAACGGGCCATCGTGGTTTAATCCCGTTCGTAACCCAGAGCGTTCCAAGCGCCGCCGTGATTGGGTGCTGGGCCAGATGCAGAAGTATGGCTACATCTCGGAGCCCGAGTATTCAAAGGCCGTTGCCACCAACATCAAGCTCAACTACAGCGTCGAGAATCAGAACAAAGGGATTGCGCCCTACTTCCGCACCGAGCTAGGCAAGCTTCTGCTACAATGGGCCCGCGAAACCGACCACGACCTCTACGCCGACGGCCTGAAGATTTACACGACCATCGACTCGCGTATGCAGAAGTACGCCGAGCAAGCCGTGGCCGAGCACATGAAGCAGCAGCAAAAGCTGTTTGACCGGGTATGGAAGGGCCAGCAGCCCTGGCGTGATGAGAACGGCCGCGTGATTCCAAACTTCCTGCAAACCGCCATCAAGCGTACGGGCCGCTACCGCTCGCTCAACAACCGCTTCGATGGCAATAAGGACTCCATCAACTACTATCTGCGCAAGAAGTATAAGATGACGGTCTTCACGTGGCAGGGCGAAAAGGAAGTGACGATGTCGCCGATGGACTCACTGGCCTACTACAAGCGTTTCCTGCAAACCGGCTTTATGGCTATGAACCCACTGAATGGACAAATCAGGGCGTGGGTAGGCGGCAACGATTTCCGCTACTTCAAGTACGACCACGTAAAGCAGGGCATGCGTCAGCCGGGTTCTACCTTCAAGCCCTTTGTGTATCTGGCAGCCATCGACCAGGGCTACTCGCCCTGCTACCAAGTGGCCGACGTACCCGTAACGTTTCCTGCCGAGGCGGGCCGGCCTAGCTATACGCCCCGAAATTTCGAGGGCAAATACTCTGGCCAGATGTATACGATTCGGCAGGCATTGGCGCGGTCGATGAACTCTATCACGGCCTTTCTGGTGCAAAAGGTAGGCCCGAAAACAGTAGTAAAATATGCCGAACGTTTGGGTATTACTTCTCCTATTGAGGCGGTGCCAGCGGTAGGATTCGGTTCCAGCGACGTGAGCGTATTTGAGCTGTGCGGCGCCTATGGCACCTTCGTGAACAAAGGCGTGTGGACCGCCCCCATGATGGTGACGCGCATCGAGGATAAAAATGGCAATACGCTGATTGAATTCGTGCCGCAAACCCGCACGCCTATCAGCGAAGAAACGGCCTACCTGATGACCTACTTGCTGCAAGCCTCTACCACGGAACGCGGCGGCACCAGCACCATCCTGAAAACCGGCTTTAAATTCCCGTATGAAATGGGCGCCAAGACTGGCACCACCAGTAACTATTCCGATGGCTGGTTTATGGGCATCACGCCCGACTTGGTGTGCGGCATGTGGGTAGGCGGCGAGGACCGCAGCATTCACTTCCGCTCCGGCCGCGACGGCCAGGGCGCCCGCATGGCCCTACCCCTCTATGGCTTGTTTATGAAGAAGGTGTATGCCGACAATAAGAACATTGGCATTAGCACCGGCCCGTTTCCGAAGCCAGCAAAGCCGCTGACTGTGGAAATTGATTGTAGCCGCTACTACGGCGCTGGTCAGCGCGACACCATCCCAGACGACCAAAAGCTCAACCAAGTGAAACTAGAAGATATCCGCAATCAAGATATTTAGGACATCTTTTCATAAAAAACAGCAAATGGCGGTGATAAACACTCGCCATTTGCTGTTTCTATAGGCTACAGTTTCTCCCTGAATCTCCCGTTGCTACTAGTGCGTACGCATTAGCAACTCCCGACTTTCCCTACCCTATGGCTGCCAACGCCCACCTGCAAGAACAGATTCGCCATTTGCCCCATCGTCCTGGTATTTATAAATACTTTGATGATGAAGGCATTATCTACGTTGGCAAGGCGGTAGATATACGCAAGCGCGTAAGCAGCTACTTCACCAAGCAGGACCATAACAAAAAGACCCAGCAACTGGTCAAGAACATCAAGCGCATCGAGTTCACCATTGTGGACAATGAGTCAGAGGCCTTTTTGCTGGAGAATAACCTCATTAAGCAGCATCAGCCCAAGTACAACATCCTACTGAAAGATGGCAAGACGTATCCCTACCTACTGCTGACCAACGAGCGGTTTCCGCGCCTCATCCCAACCCGCAACAAGAAGCCCGGCGATGGTCGCTATTACGGCCCCTACGCCAACCTCACAGCCATGAACGTGATACTAGAGCTAATCAGAGCGTTGTATCCGTTGCGGACTTGCACCTATAACCTGTCGCCCCAAAATATAGAAGCTGGTAAGTTTAAAGTTTGCCTAGAGTATCATCTTGGCAACTGCAAAGGGCCATGCGAGGGCTTGCAGGATGAAGAAACGTACAACCAATACATTGCACAGATTCGGAATATTCTGAACGGTAACCTGACGGTAGCGCGGGCCTATTTCCGGGAGAAAATGACCGCCGCCGCTCAGGATCAGCAGTATGAGCTAGCGCATCAGTTCAAGCAAAAGTTGGATAAGCTGGAAGAATTCCAGGCCAAATCAACAGTTGTCAACGCGTCGCTGTCAAACATCGACGTATTCAGCATTGCGTCCAACGAAAAATCAGCGTTTATCAACTACCTCAAAGTGATGAACGGCTCTATCATCTTAACGCAGTCGTTGGAGGTAGTGAAGAAGCTGGATGAGTCGGACGCGGATATCCTGGCGCCCTTGGTTATGCAGATGCGCGAGGAGTTCGAGAGCCAATCAAAGGAGATCCTGACTAACGTACCCCTACCCGATCTGCCCCTACCCGGCGTAACAGTGGCTCAGCCACAGATCGGCGACAAGCGTAAGCTCTTAGAGCTAAGCCTCAAAAATGTGCTGTACCTGCGCAAGGAGAAGGAAAGCATGAACGACCGCTCCAAAGACTTGAACGAGGTACGGATCATGGAAACTATTAAGAAAGACTTGCGCCTCACGGAGTTACCCAAACACATTGAGTGCTTCGACAACTCCAACTTTCAGGGCGACAACCCAGTGGCTGCGATGGTGTGTTTCCGTAATGCCCGCCCTAGCAAGAAGGATTACCGTCATTACCATATTAAGACGGTGATTGGCCCCAACGACTTCGATTCAATGTACGAAGTCGTAACGCGCCGCTACCGTCGCCTTATAGACGAAGGTGCCAGCCTACCCCAGCTGGTTATCGTAGATGGGGGCAAGGGCCAGCTTAGTATGGCTGTGAAAGCGCTGAAAGATCTAAACCTATGGGGCCAAATGGCTGTCATTGGTATTGCTAAGCGCTTGGAAGAAATTTACGTACCCAACGACCCCCTACCCCTTTATATCGATAAAAAAAGCGAAAGCTTGCGCCTATTCCAACGAATGCGTGATGAGGTACACCGCTTCGGCATCACCTTCCATCGTAGCCGCCGCGACGCTGCTACCCTTAAAACAGAGCTAACAGATGTGAAAGGCCTAGGTCCAGTTACAGCCGATAAGCTTCTCTCCAAATTCAAGTCTGTTAAAAAGATTAAGGAGCTTACTGAGTTGGAATTAGTGGCAGAAGTAGGAAAAGCCAAAGCTAAAGTATTACTAAATTACTTTGCTGACCAAGAATCTGCTGCATTGGAATAGCCTTTTGCGTAAAAATTTATAAATAAAAAGCCTCAACCAATAATTGGTTGAGGCTTTTTATTTATAAGCGGATCAGTTACAAAATCTGTGTAATCCGCTAAAATCCGAGCTAATCTGTAACTTTAGAAGCTCCACAGGTTGTACTCATACTCGATCAAATCAGCGGCAGCTTGTTGCGAAGCCAGGATACCTTGCTGCTGACCACCGTAGATTTCGTCGAGGCGTGCGTTGTTTGGGTTCGACACTCGCACGATGTATGAATTGAACAGCCACAATTCAAACGCGTCTGCCAAGTTCTTATGCTGTGCGTCGTTCTGAGGATTAAACCAGATAGCGCTAGTAGGATTGTTACGGAACACCCGAACCAAATCGCTGTACTTGAACGTACCAATGGGCTTCTCAATACCCGAAGCGTTGGAAGGCAGCGTAGAAGGCACTACCAGCGTGAGGGATTTGATGTCGTGGTACATCCGCGACCGTTTCTTGTCGAAGATCATGTCTTCTTTCAATTCCATTTGGTACAAGTCCTTAGGACGATACTCATAGCTAGGTGGCGCAGCCGGCTTTGGAGGAGCAGCAGCTACCTTTTTAGTAGTAGCTCCTTTTTTACCCTTGGCAGTGGACTTTTTCGCTGGAGCACCCCAACCATCGCCACCACCGCTGCTGCTACCCCAACCGTCGTCACTTCCGCCGCCTAAGTCAGCATCTGTGAAACCGGCAGCTTTCTCAGCATCAGTTAGGCCTTGTGTTTCTTCTACATAAGAAGCATTGGCCTGTACTTGGGCTGGTGTTAGCGTCCGAGTCAGCGAGTCATTAGCATAAGCTTGCAACTCACCGCGCTTCACGGCATCCAGTATAATGCGGCTGATTTCTTTACCTTCGGCAAACATTGGCTTATTCTGCTTTTCCCGTAGGTCAACAGCACGCCAGATAGTTTTGCTGAACATGATATCCGAATTCGGAATCGGACGGTACGAGCCATTGCTGCTCGCGGTAGTAGCTTGTTCCTGTGCCGAAGCTGCTACCGACAGCGTGAGGCCTGCTGCCAGAGCAGCCAAGGAGAGAATCTTGTTCATACCGTAGTAATCAGTAAATCGCCGCGTTTCGTTCAGTTAAGCAATGCTTAGATCAGCGGAATATTGAACTGTTTGCCCATGTTTACGTCTTCCTGCTGGCCTTGGAAGTTCATACGCTTCACTTCCTTCACTTGAATGTATAGACGGTCGCCAGGCTTAGCAGTGTTTACTACATCGCTCAAGTTAGCATCGGGACCACTGATAGTGCGAGAAGGCATTACAGGACGTGGACCACGTACCAATGTTACTTCATAGCTAGTTACCCGGTAACGGGCGTCTTCAGGCAGGAAGTTGGCAAAGCTGGCATCCGGGATAGCACGCAGCGATAGGTTACGCACGGCAGTGATTGGAGTACCCTGCTTTTCGTTAGCCTCACGGCCACCTACTACGCATTTGATATCAGGCTTCGGAACCGGACGCACCTGGAAGGTTTGCGAACCAATAGCGTTACCGCTGCTGCTTACGTTCAGAGTCACTTCCCGCGAGTTAGGCACCAGCATCACTTCACCCGTTTTCGAACCAGGGATAGAGGCAGCACCCGAGGCAGAGAAGCTAGGCTTGTATTGAGCACCCAAAGCAGGAACCTGTACGCTTAGCTTGTTGCCGCACTTGAAGTACAAAGCTTGTACCGAAGCCGATTGAATCTGCATTACGGGCTTAGTAACAGTATAGGGAACCGTTACTTTGAAAGTCGTGTCGCGACCGTTCTGGTTGAAGCGAATCGTACCCGACCACTGCTTCTTAGCATTGCCAGCAGCATCAAAACCACCAGGTGTAGCTGTGAACTCAACTTTACCGTGGCCGTTAGGATCTACTGACAATGGCGAACCATTCAGAGTCATCGTAGGCTTCAGGTTCGAAGCCGAAGCAGTAAGGAAGAGCTCTGCTTTATACTTTGTGCCGGCAGCTACTGTGTTTGACTCTGCACTAGCGAAAGCGCCTACTTTGTCAAATACGATGGTGGTACCACCTACCTTAGCAGCTTGTGCAGCCAAAGCATCCGATTCGTACTTCAACACCTCAGCTTCTTTCTGCGATAGTACAGCTAAAGCAGCTACAAGAGGCGTCTTTTCGAAGTTTAACTCAGCGAAGTCTTTCGTCTTCTGTGCTGGGTCAGCAGCGGTCAAAGGGTCCTCTTTGGCATCTAGAGCTAGAGGAGTAGCGCTGGGCACGAAACCTTTGATGTAGCTAGAGAACTCATTCAGTTTGCCTTTTAGGGGATAGGCTAAACCGTTTTTGTTCTGGCCCAACATGGCGTTTGCTACCTTATCATTAGCATCCATGTTGTTGTACGCATTCTGGCCTTTTTTATTCTCGGTAGCTACTACCAGTTTATCGCGCACATCGTTCAGGTAAGCAACCATTGCTTTGCTGCGTTCCCGAATCTCTTCGCTTTGCTTCAGCACTGCCAAATCGCTGGCTTGGTTGCGGTTCTTTTCAACCTGTGCCTGAATGCCTTTTACGGCATTACCGTTTGCTTTCTCAACCTTCTGGTTGATGCCAAACAGCGCATCATCCAAGAATTTGAATTTCAGCAGAATTGCTGAGTCTACTTGCAGGGCTAGAAGTGCAGTCAGTACTAGGTACATCATGCCAATCATCTTCTGCCGTGGAGTTTCTTTTCCTCCCGCCATCTCGTCTTCCTATTAAATGTATAGTGGGGACAGAATTTCTTAAATCTTTCTACTTATCAGCTTAGCTGGTAGCACGCATGGCGTTCAACATGTTGCCATACACACGGTTCAGCGAGGTCAGGTTGGTGGTCAAACCAGTGATTTCCTGCTTGAACTGCTCGGTCTCTTTGCCGGCTTCGGTCAGGTTTTCCATTGCCTGGCTCAGTGTGCCGTAGAACTTATTCATCGATTTCAGGTGCGTGTTGGCATCCTGCAATTCCATTTCGTACACTGCGTTCAGAGCGCCCAGGTTTTTGGTCACGGTTTGTACCTGCGTGTGGTACTCTTTGGCGTCCGAGGTAGCCTCAGCCATAGCCGACATAGCCTGAGCCGTATTAGAATATGCTTCGTTGATGCGCTCCAGCGACTGAGCAGCTCCACGTACTTTCGTGGTGTACTCTTCCGTAGCGTTGGTAGCATCACCCAGCGTCGAGAGTTGCTGTGTGGTGGTGCTTAGACGGTTCAAACCAGCGCCCAACGAGTTGATAGCCTCAGGAGTTACATTTGCATCCTTCAACATGTCGTCTAATTTGCGGGTTAGGCCAGTGCTGCCGTTGTCAGCAATAGCGTTGGTGCGGAAGCTGGGATTACCAGTCGATGGGTCGTAACCTTCGCTCAACTCAGGGTACACCAATGACCAATCAACTTCTTTGGGGTTAGGTTGGAACGCACTTAAGAAGAAAATAACTGCTTCGGTGCCCAGACCTACAATCAGCATCTCGTTAGCGCCGGGTAAGTGTAGAATTTTGAATAGTGCACCAATAATTACGACTGCAGCTCCAATACCGTAGATTTTCGGCATTACACTGTCGAAGAAAAAGTTACCTTTTGCTGCCATTGTTGAAAAGAAGATTGGAAATGATGAGGGGTTGGTGAGGTTAATGCGTCGGCCACCCGGCCTGATTGATTAATTGAAAGCGAAGTTTGAGTTAGCGAGAGTTGCGGCCAATCTGAATCATGGCGCAACGGAAGCCGATGTAAGAGCGAGCGGAATCTTGGTATTCAAAGTTGCGGGTACCAGTTTCGAGGAAGTAAGCAATGTCTTTCCAAGAGCCACCACGTACCACTTTGCGAGGCTCGTTGTCGTCGGGGTTGGTAGGGTTCATATCCCACACTACTGGTACAGAAGCTTCCATGTATGCATCATCGCACCACTCGGCCACGTTACCCGACATGTCATATAGACCAAAGTCATTCGGGAAGAAGGCGCCTACTGGGGCCGTGTAAGCATAACCATCAGAAGCATAGTCACCGCGGCCGGGCTTAAAGTTGGCCAGCATGCAGCCGTGCGAATTGCGTAGGTAAGGACCACCCCAAGGGTAGGTGGCTAAGTCACGTCCGCCGCGGGAGGCATATTCCCACTCCGCCTCAGAGGGCAAACGGAAGTTAGGCATAGGTGCCAGACCAGACTCTTCGTTGGCGGCATTCTTGTTCTTGGTGCGCCAGTTGCAGAAATACTTGGCGGCAAACCAGTCTACCCCCACTACTGGATAATCATCGAATGCTGGGTGAGTATAGTAATACTCCATCAGCGGGTCGCCCATGTGATACGTGAAGTCGCGTACCCATACGGTAGTATCAGGATACAGTTCCGTCATCACATACTCTTCACCCAACACATCAATGGAATCCTGACGGATAGCATTCATGAACTGGCGGTACTCGTTGTTGGTGATTTCTGTTTCATCCATGTAGAAGCCGGCGATGGTCACCTGCTTGTTCATGTTCACCATAGAGGCCGAAATGTCCTGATCAGTCTGGCCCATGTGGAACGTACCACCGGGGCAGGGCACCATGCCAAAAGGAACCTCCTGTGGGTTATACTCAGGGCGGTCCTCCGCCCCTACTAGGTCGCCCTGCGGTCCTTTGCCAAAGCCACAGCCCCCCAGAAACAATGCCGAGAAGGCAACCAGAGGCAGTAGAAGTAACTTGTTCATGAGGTAGGTGTAGAAAAGGCTGATTGGGCGGCAATACCCAAAGATTACAATTTTATGGAACGGCAAATTTACTCATTGAAGCGTACGCGCACAAGCCTTTCCTCTGACGCGTTGAAAAGACCGCGAGAAGTGCAACATTCGGTGAAACAGGAGGATAGCTCCTCAAGGTTCCCTACGGTTATCCTCTTCGTCTTTCTTACTCACCTAAACCGCGAAAACCCTGCCAGATATGAAGGCTAAAAACTGTAACGCGGCGTACGTACTGCTGGACGCGTAAAAATTCCGGGCTTGGGTAGGCGATACGATAACATCAATTCGACAGAGCTCAACGCCCTTGCATCTTGGTTAAATGCAATAATGTCATAGGCCAATCCAACGCGTGCAGCGTTATCTTTTCCAAAACTGAATCCTACCAAGCCAGTAATGGATTCATCGTAGCGATAACCAATGCCAGCCCAATACCGGTCATTGACTGTAGCACGAACACCAGCTTCGTAAGAATTATTTTTGAAATTAAATTTATCGTTGTTTCCGAACTTACCCGGCAGCACCATTTTCATGAGTACGGTGGGCGTTACCACAACGGATGAAGATGCCTCAATATTGTAGCCAGCAGTCAGATACGAATGATTTTCATTCAGATACCGAGCCGTTTCAGAAAGCTCCGCAGTAGGATCTACTGGTCGCGCTAGGTAGCGGTACCCATTTGCCCGCAGTAGGTTGTTTACGCTTACACCCACATAAAATTTAGGCGCTTCATACCATACTCCAGCACCTAGGTCAAACTTTGCGTCAGAGCCTTCTATTGGCACTCTCGGATCATTTAGATCGACAGGGCGGTAACCGCCCTGGCCTACGTGATTATAGATACCCTGAACCCCAATTCCCAGTCTGGCTTCGCCAATTTTGAAATGCTTGGAATAAGAGAGTTGGGCGTTCGTAGTTTTCAACACTGCTACTACATCTCGGTATACCTGAATACCGATACCCCCACCCAAAGCAGGCACCGGCAACGAGGCCGAAAGCAAGTAGGTTTGGGGCGAACCACCATCATCAAAACTACCACTGTAGCCAAGGTATTGGTAGCGACCCAACGCTGTAATTTCTCCTTGCCCTTTAATGCCTGCATAAGCAGGATTCAAGTAAAGACCAACAAACGGATAGTGCGTAAAATTAGGCTGTTGCTGGGCAAAGGCAGTACCAGCGCAGGTGGATAAAAAACCGGCAAGTAAAATTCGCTTCATATAGCAACAGATTTAACGGAGCGCATGCCATAACAGGCTACACAGGTACATTTTCAAATGTAGAAAAAAAACTCGGTCGCGTCTTTACGCTAAAACGCTCTGCTGTCAGATTAAGTGTCTATCTAGTCTTATGTTTTTGCCTGCTTAAATACACTTCCGAGACTGATTCGGTTACCATTTTGCATTGGTAAAACAGAAACCCCCTTCTCCAACGACTAATTGCTGGAAAAGGGGGCCAATACTATTCTGTTTCTTGCTTTTATTTGCTGCTTTTGAGGGCAGCAATAGCTTCGGCATTCCGACGAATATACTCTTCAATAGCACCCGTCATAGAGGGCGCATTAGGCATAGGGGCTTCAATATCCAACTCTAAACCTGCATCGCGGACAGCCTTTGCTGTGGTAGGACCGAATGCCGCAATGCGCGTACCATCCTGCACGAAGTCGGGGAAGTTAACAAAGAGGGAACTGATGCCAGAGGGGCTGAAAAAAGCTAGGCAATCATACTTCACGTCGCTCAGATCCGACAGGTCGCTGGCAACAGTACGGTAGATGACCGCCTCCGTGAACTTGTAGTTGTTGGCCCGCATGAACTCCGGAATATCATCTTTGCGAATGTCAGAGCATGGGTACAAGAACTTTTCGCTTTTGTGCTTCTTGATGACTTCGAACAAATCAGATGCGGTACGGAGTCCAACGAATAGTTTCCGTTTCCGCAACACAATGTACTTCTGCAAATAGTTAGCTGTTTGCTCTGAAATGCAGAAATACTTCATTTCGGCAGGCATCTCAATTTTGGCTTCCTGGCAAATCCGAAAAAAATGGTCGACGGCATTGCGGCTGGTGAAGATGATAGCCGTATGGTCGAGGATGTTTACTTTTTCCTTGCGAAAGTCTTTATATGAGACAGGGTCAACCTGTATGAATTCGCGAAAATCAACTTTAATACCATACTTCTCCGCAATGGTAAAATAGGGTGATATGTCCCCGGTGGGCTTAGGCTGCGTAACGAGGATGCTGGCAATGCTTTTGGCATGCCGGCCCGTTCCCGGTTGGTCTTTGCTTTCGGCCATAGGTAATCGAGTAAATCTAGCGCAAAAGGAGGGTTATGAATAATGCTTCACACCCTCAACAGCGCGGTATTAGTAAGTAAAAACGATTATTTTAAGCAGAATGATGAGTGGAATCACTTCCGTGGCGCAAAGGTACGAAAACAAATGCAGATTCAGTAATGACGCCCGCCGATGTAACGTGCGGGCTATACGAAATACAGAGCCTAGTAACAGTAAGGAAACCACACCATTAGACACCCATAGTACTGTCTCGGGCAGGGTCTGATTGAGGCCTAAATAGAGTAGCATAACAAGGGGCAGGAATAATCCCATAAAGAGAATTGTGCGGATAAACTCCCGATACTGGACTATTACCAAGGACGTGACATCAAAGATGTAGCCCATCAACTCAAGAAAAAGGTACTTTCCTAATACGAAGGCCGCAATGAGGCTGGTGTAGAACAACACCCGCAGTACAATAGCCGACTCAGGCACGGCAAACAAGCGCCGTAGAATGACGATACTCTGAATGTTGGTATGGATGGCAACAAGCAGCAGCGCAAAGGAGAGCGAGAAAATCAGAACGAGTAGGATATTGAGCCAGGTGATGGTAGGCTTCACCAAAAAGTCGGGCTCGTTGTTACCGCGGCGCCATAGCTGCTCAAACTGATAGATACGAGCAAAACCTGGTTGGTAGGAAGCTCGCAGGCCACCGTACAGCAGCCCGATCAGCAGCAAAAAGCCGATAAACACGGTCTGCCCCTGATGGCCACGAGGACGCGGAAGCGCCCTAGCTACAGTGGAGGCCGGCTTGCCAGAAGCCGCTGCTACCTCCGGAATAGCATTCGCAAACGATGATAGATTAGGCACCGCATCGGCGTGCCAGACACAGAGTAGATGTTGACCAGCCGGCGCAGAAGCTGGTAGGAAGGTAGCCAGATCCAGCGTGTAGGAGGCGGCGGCCGGTGAGGTGAAAATTAACTGGTTGTCCAGAAATAAGCACTCATTCTGACGAGCCACAAACGTGATGGGTAGGGGTCGGCTAGGACGCAGATTCACCCACTGATAATACGCATGCGCCGGCGCGTGGTAGCCGGGTAGGTACAGCGTCAGCCGGTTGCGAGACGCATTGTAAATCAGCCAATCGTTTGACAAGCCGCTTTTGGCGGATGGGGGCAATGGCCGATACTCAGCTGCACGGACGCCGCTGGGTAGGGTCAGCCAGCAGAGCAGCCATACCAACACCCAGCGCCAGTGGTGGCGTGTAGCAATTGAGTGGTTGGTCATCATAATCTCTGGCGAACTTGCTTGCTGTACTACTATGACGCTACTCGACGCTGTACACCCCGCCGGCTGTGGTATACGCCCAGAAAAACGCTCAACAATACCGAGAAAGCCACTAATGCCAGTATTAATAGAGTATTACCTAGAGCGGAGAAGTTGATGACAAACAGAATCACTACTAGATTAAGCAGCCCTAGCAGTAGCACTGTACTTATCTGCTGAAAGCCCATAGCCAGAATACGGTGATGCACGTGGTTCTTATCGGGTGAGAAGGGTGAACGGCCCGCCAGCATCCGAATAATAAAGACGCGCAGAGTATCGAACAACGGTACAAACAAAATTCCTACCGCTACCGATGGCGACGAAGCGCCAAATGGCTGTCCCGTGGTAGCGCCCATTTCAACAAACTGAATGGTGAGTACCGACACGATAAATCCACACACCAAGGAACCAGTATCGCCCATGAAAATACTGGCGCGGTGGAAGTTATAACGTAGGAAACCGATAATACCACCTATCAGGCAGATAGCAACATAAGCGTAGTTTCCGTAAGAAGGGCCACCATAGCGTAGAAAGTAGTAACCAAACGTAGCGGAGATGATGCTTACAATGGTACCCGCCAGGCCATCGAGTCCATCAATCAGGTTGATGGCATTGGTGATGCCTACAATGGCCACGAATGTGATGGCATAGCTGACACCCATAGGTAGCTCGTGAATACCAAAGATGCCCTGGAAGCTGGTAATGCGGATTTCTATATCAGGCATCACCATAATGATACCAGTGGCCAATAGCTGCCCGATAAATTTTTTAGTGACAGAAATCGTCACCAAGTCATCCTTCAGTCCTACAAAAAACAGCACGATGCAACCCGCTAGCAGTTGTTGAATACCATTTTCCAGAGGCGCAAAAATGGTAAGCGCCGACATAAAGCCTGCGAAGATGGCTACCCCGCCCAAACGGGGGGTAAGTGACTCATGCACGGTACGCACGTTGGGCGTGTCGAGCATGTTTTTTAGGTGGGCGATGTAGATAATGGACGGCACGGCAAACAGCGCCACCAAAAACGACCACAGAGCCGACAGGACCAGTTTTACTCCGAGAACGGGCATCGTAACGTCAAGATCAAAGGGGGTGGGTGGAATCGGGCAAGATCGGATTAACTGTGCAGCACGCCTTCCTGCTCGAGCAGCGCAATGTGCGTCAGGTTGGCGGGCACAATAGAATCGGGAACGAAAATGAACTTCTTGTCGAAAATCTGTGCCCCGCGGTAGTAACTGAGCCAGTATTGATTGTTGAGGTGAAACAGGGCCGGGTCGATGGGTTCGATGGGAACGGCGCTGCGGGGCTCTACCTCCGGCAAAGCATGACGCAGGGTGGAGGTGCGCACTGGCTCGCCCTGCGCATTAGTACCGTAGCCATTAGAACTTACGATAACGTTGCTGAGCGGAAAGGAATTGTAGTTCAACAAGTAGACCAGCCAACCGGGTTTGCCGTCTTCCACAACCGCGTCTTGGCTGGGCACTATGGCAATAGAAACGCCTTCTACCGGATCAAAGGAAATATCTTCTTTCATAGGTAATCAGTGGATAAAATGGACGCTCTATCGCAGCTATTCTTGCGTCAGCGTAGCTCCCAATAAGGTTGCCAAATGCGGTACCAAGCGGTCCGCAACCTCAGCCAAAGGCACATCATGGCCCAACTCCTGCTCCATCGAGGTTACGGCTTTGTCGTCGATGCCGCAGGGGATGATATGACCAAAATAATCAAGGTCAGTATTGACGTTGAGCGCGAAGCCATGCATCGTTACCCAATGGCTGCACTTGACGCCCATTGCACAAATCTTGCGCGGGTTGGGGGCGCCTTCCTCCCAGTCGAGCCAGACGCCGGTGAGGCCGGCAATGCGCCCGGCGGAGAGACCAAAGTCGGCCAGGGTGAGGATAACGGCTTCTTCCAGCACGCGCAGGTAGCGGTGAATGTCGGTGAAGAAATTATCGAGGTCGAGGATGGGGTAGCCTACCAGCTGGCCGGGGCCGTGGTAGGTGATGTCGCCGCCGCGGTTGATGCGGTGAAACGTGGCACCGTGGTGCGCCAGGCCTGCTTCATCCAGTAACAGGTGCTCAGGTTTGCCGCTCTTACCCAGTGTATACACGTGCGGATGCTCGCAGAGCAACAGGTAGTTGGGGGTAGGCGCAGGGGCTTCCCCTCGCTCGATGGCGTCGCGGTTCTGCTTTTTGCGCTCCAAGGTATCGGCTAGTAGGCTTTCCTGATAGGCCCAAGCCTCTTCATAGGGCTGCACGCCCAAATGACGCACATGTAGCGCACGATTTTGGTGGGGCGTAGCAGTAGGCGTAGCACTGAACACCGAACTAGTCGGAGCCGATGTACTGCAAGAAGTAAGCAATGTGTCCATCCTAATTGAAAACTGCGGTGTACAAAAAGCAAGCCGCGCTGGCTAGTAATTACATCCTCTCGGCCTGCCAATAACGGCTACCTACAATCCCGGTGACGGGTCGGTGCACAAACCACTTCAAAGGTACTAGATTTAGCACCAACCCCATTCGTGCTGCTCCCCTACCCTACCCCCGTATGATGACTCCCGCGCACCAACTCGGCCAGGCCGGCGAAGATGCCGCCGCCGCGCACCTCACGGCGCAAGGGTACACCGTTGTGCAACGCAACTACCGTTACCGCCGTGCCGAAATCGACTTAATTGCCACGCTGGACGACGAGTTGCTGGTATTCGTGGAGGTGAAGGCGCGCTCTACCTCACAGTTCGGCTACCCCGAGGCGTTCGTGACGGAGCGCAAACGGCAATTGTTTCGCCTAGCCGCCGAGCAGGTACAGGAAGAACTGAACTGGCACGGCGACATTCGCTTCGACGTGCTGGCCGTAACGCCCGTAGCTGCTGGCTTCCGGGTAGAGCACTTTGAGGATGCGTTTTATTGAGACCAGGGACTTCACAATAGTGTGTCATCCTGAGCTTGCGAAGGACCTTATGTCTATTGAACGAGTCGTTATGACGTCATTCGTTTTGGCATCATAAGATCCTTCGCAAGCTCAGGATGACAGAAAAATTCACTCACCCCTACCCCTACTTCCGGCGGGTGTTGCCCGGCCGACGGCGGTCTACGGGGTCGGCATCAGCGGTGCCGCGCTTGTCATAGCCTTTCTCTTTGTCGAAGACCAGCACGCCGTTGCGGTTATATTCCATCACCAGTTCGGGTGTGGCTACCTCCGGCTCGTAGCCCGATTCGCCGTAAGCGTATACATAGTGGCGGCGGTCTTTCAGGTTACGGAAACCCCAGTAGTTGATCCACTGTCCTACCTTCTTGCCATTCTCAAACTGGCCATCCCACTCGCGCTGGCCGTTTTCGTTGTAGCGCACATAGTCGCCCTCCAGCTCGCCATTCACGTAGGGAATCACTTCTTTTAGCTGCTTGTGTTCAGCGTCGTAATAGGAAATGACGGCGTCGCGGGGGAAGCCCATTTCATAATGCACTTTGTCTTGCAGGATGTTGTCGGGCGTGGTTACCTCCCAACGGAGGTGACGAGTGCCCACGGCGTAGAAGCCGGTTTCTACTACTTTGCCACCTTTTAAGCGCTTATAAGGGCCATGCAGTACGAGGCTTTTGGGATCTAACTCACCAGGCCCAGCTTTATACACACGATGCTTACCAGCATCGTAGATGTAGCGCCCAGGTGCGTAAAGGTTAGGCTGCTGAAAGTTTTTGAGGTAGTAGAATATCTCAACCTGCTGATTCTTTCCCTTTGGCCCAGACTTAGCATAGCCCTTCTTTATAGGCTGGCCCATGAAGATATTTTTCTTCTTTTTAGGTTTGCGCTGCTCTGCTTTGGCCTTTGCTTTCGCTGCTTTTTCCTGCTCTTTGGTCAGGGTCACGCGCTTGTTGGTGAGCGAGGGCGCCTTGGCCGTGTCGCTAGCGGTGGTCAGAGAATCGGTGGTAGCCAGCAGGGTAGCCGCGTCGGGCTGACTGCTGAACGACACGGTTTTGCGGGTACAGGCCTCCGTCAGCGGCAGCAACAGGGCCAAAAGTCCGACAAGGGGTAAACGGGTACTACGCATGCAAACAGAGTAGGGAAGGCAGACAAATGGTATTCCAGCCAAACGTAAAGATACACCGCTTTGGTGCCCAATAGTGAGTGGTGAGATAGTGAAATGGCGAGGTACTACCTGCTACAATTTCAACGCAAACCACTTTTCCTCAACAAACAAAAAGCCCGCCGACCTCATTACAGGCAGCGGGCTTTTGTACTGTTTAAGACTTCTCAGACTTTCTTGTACTGAGCAGTCAGCCTTATTCGGCCGTTAGGAGGTCAGCACTGCGTTTTACGAAATCTGTTAGTGCTTCGCCCTTCAGCATGCCCTGGCTGAGCAGGGCCAAGTCGAAGGCTTGCTTAGCCAGCTTCTGGCCAGCTTCACCTTCTTGCGCCAGCACGCGCTGGGCTACCGGGTGGTTGGCATTCACGCTCACGGTGTAGCTGTCGGGTAGGGAGCCGAACATTTGCATACCGCCACCGCCGCCCACGCGCTGCATATCCTTCATGCGGCGCATAAACTCAGGTACCGTCACAATCACCGGCGCATCCTGCGGCGACAGGGCTTCTACCTGCACCTGCATATGCTCGTTGTTGATGGCGGCTTTGTATACCTCCGTCAGTTTGGTTTTGTCGTCGTCGCTGAGTACGCTTTCGGTCGTTTCATCCTTCTCGATGAGCTTGCCTACCGTGTCGGCGTCCACGCGCTTGAAGGTCACTTTCTCCAGCTTCTGCTCCAGCTGCCCAATGAAGTGCGGGTCGAGCACAGCGTTCAGCTTCAGCACCGAATAGCCCCGATCCAAAGCAGCTTGCACGTAGCCGTGCTGGGCCTCTGGGTCGGTAGTATACAGGATAACCGTCTGCTCGTTCTTATCCTTCTGGTTGGCCTGAATGTGCTCCTGGTATTCGTTCAGGGTGTAGTATTTATCGGTGGTGTCTTGCACCAACACGATGTCCTTGGCGCGGTCGTAGAACTTGTCGTCCGACAACATGCCGTACTTCACAAACAAACCGATATCCGACCACTTCTGCTCGTAGCCTTCGCGGTCTTTGCGGAACAACTCGGCCAGCTTGTCGGCTACCTTTTTGGTGATATAGGTGTTGATCTTCTTCACCGCCGCATCGGCTTGCAGGAAGGAGCGCGACACGTTCAGCGGAATATCCGGCGAGTCGATTACGCCGTGCAGCAGCATCAGGAACTCGGGCACTACGTCCTTCACCTCATCGGTAATGAACACCTGGCGCGAGTAGAGTTGAATCTTGTTGCGCTGCAATTGCAGCTCATCCTTGATTTTGGGGAAGTACAGGATACCCGTCAGGTTGAAGGGGTAGTCCACGTTCAGGTGAATCCAGAACAGCGGCGGCTCCGAGAACGGATACAACTCCTGGTAGAACTTGGTGTAGTCCTCGTCGGTCAGCTCCGAGGGCTGCTTGGTCCAGATGGGGGCCGTCTGGTTGATGACCTCACCCTCAAACTCAATCGGGATGGGTAAGAACTTGCAGTACTTGCTGAGGATGCTTTTCAGGCGAGCTTCTTCCAAAAACTCATCCGAGTCTTCGGCTACGTGCAGCACCACGTCGGTACCGCGCTCGGCTTTTTCATGCTCCCCGGTGGGCTCGTCTAAGGTAAACTCGGTGCTGCCGTCGCAGGTCCAGTGGGCGGTCAGGGTATCGTCTTTATACGACTTCGACCAGATTTCCACCTCCTTGGCTACCATGAAAGCCGAGTAGAAGCCCAGGCCGAACTGCCCAATGATCTGGTCTTTGGTAGCGGCGTCCTTCTCCTTGTATTGCTCCACAAACTCGGTGGCGCCGGAGAAAGCAATCTGGTTGATGTATTTCTTAATCTCCTCGGCTGTCATGCCAATGCCGCGGTCGGAGATGGTGATTTTGCGGGCTTCCTTGTCCACCGTCACGCGTACTTTCAGCTCACCCAGCTCACCTTTGAACTCGCCCAGTTGGGCCAGGCTCTTGAGCTTCTGGGTGGCGTCCACGGCGTTGCTCACCAGCTCACGCAGGAAGATTTCGTGGTCGGAGTACAGGAACTTCTTAATGATGGGGAAGATATTCTCGGTGTGAATCGAGATGCTACCTTTCTCTTGCATAACAGGAATATTAGGGTGAACAGACAATTTCAGGCGCCAGCCGGCGCAGTGCGTTGTTCCCTTCAAAAGATATTCCATGCAGCCCGGAGCTGCCAGTTTGACAGCGCATTAGCCTGCCCTACCCTCGAAACCGGCTTATACGTCGGCCAAGCACTGCCGCTGCAACTGCGCCGCGCAGTCTTCATCCATGAGCGACAGCCAGTCTAACGCCGTCAGCACATCAGAGAAATACTGCATATCGCAACGGGCAGTGGGTAGTATTGACTACCGCATTTTCCAGCACCAACTGATTGTGCACCGTGGAAGGGAGCAGTATGGCCAACGCCTGAATATGCAACCGCTGGTAGCGGGGAAACTAGCTTTCACTCAGCCAGGCTGGTGCACGGGGCTCACGGCTAGCAGGCTACTCACTTAGCCAATAAGCCATTATAGCCGTTGGCGCCTATAAGTACTATACGAATAGCATTTCCGGCGTATCGCTGGCAGCAGTAGGAAGCGGACTCGCTGGGCGCAGTATTCCTGATAGTAAGCGCAGCATCTTTTTCATAGCAGTAAAACGTAAACAGGTTGACTACTACAAAATTGCGGCGCTACTACTACCTCATTATTATGAGTAGGTTACGCTTACATAATGTTTGTCGGGCGCTGCCGAGGGTAACGCACTGGAGCAGTGCCATTCCTGCTGTAGCACCGAGGGCAGTGGCGAGTCTCCGGTAATCCATTCGAGTGCATCTTCTACCTCGGAAAAAAACTGAATATCAAAATGAATAAGCGCCTGCCCCATCCATAGGATACTCTCCACTACCATCTGGTTGTAGAGGCTGCGGGGCGGCATCACCAATGCCACTTGCTGTAGCGGCTGACCGGCCATTTTTGGAAACCACGTCAGGCTGATCCACGCCTGCTCCATTATACAAATATCCGGCAAGTCGTGCAGATCCAGTACTACACGTGTAACTGCGTGTTGTTCTGTTAGTTCTAGTATACGTGATAAGCCCTGTTTGAAATGCTGTATGGAGTGTCCAGCTCTCCATTGAGTGCGCAGCAGCTGTTGCTCATCAGCGCACTGAATAATCATATAATCTAAGTTATATAGCATGATGAATTCAAAGGTATATTATTTTGTATTTATATGTGAATTATGCAAAAAATATTTACTCCATTCTATTATATAGATTTATAGTCTCTATGATAGAATAACTATACAAGCTTGTATAACCCTCTAAATCAATGAAAATACGCTTATAGTCGATATACCATGTGTACTATAATCGCCCTTGCCTTTGATTGTATCCCGAAATCAGGAATAAGGTCTTCTGTAAATAGTTCAATTATGATAGTTAATTTATTAAATTGAACTATTTTTATATAACACGATTCAATGGCAGCCTACGAGCCGTTGTACGACTTTCTATTACTTTTGAAACGACAAGACGCTGCTATACGGAGGCCGACTGCAATGGTTACCACTTGGCGCCTTATCTCATGCAGCCGCTTATGACTCGTTATCTGATTTTCGTTGGTCTGCTCGCTCAGAGTGCCTTCGCCCAAACGACTACTCCAGCGGCGTCTGTAGCACGCGCCACAGCGTCTCCGCCCGTTACGGGCCGCGTGACAGATGCCGATACACATGAGGCGCTGCCGGGAGTTACCGTCTTATTTCAGGATTTGCGCCAAGCCACTGCTACTGGTTCTGATGGGAGGTTTAGCTTCTCCAATTTGCCGCGCGGGCGTTTTTTGGTGCAGGTACGCTCCTTGGGTTATACTACCCTGGTACGCACCGTAGACACGGGCAGCGGGCAGCCGTTGGAACTGGCTCTCATGCCGGCCACCACCGAAATCGGACAGGTAGTGGTAACGGGGGTGTCGGCGGCTACGGAAATGCGCCGCTCGCCTATCCCTACCACCATCATCAGTAACAAGGAGCTGAGCCAACGGGCCAGCACCAACGCGGTGGATGCGCTGGCCCACACACCCGGCGTAGCTCAGATTACCACCGGACCGGCCATCAGCAAGCCCATCATCCGGGGGCTGGGGGCTAACCGCGTCATCACTTTGAACAATGGCGCCAAGCAGGAAGGCCAGCAGTGGGGCGACGAGCACGGCATCGAAATCGACCAATACTCTGTGGACCGGGTAGAGATTATCAAGGGTCCCGGCTCGCTGCTCTACGGCTCCGATGGCATGGCCGGCGTCATCAACTTCCTACCCGCCGACCCGGTAGAAGAGGGCAAGGTAATGGGGTCGATATCGACCAACTATCAGACGAATAACCATTTGCAAGGCTACTCGCTGATGAATGCTGGCAACCGCAATGGGCTGAATTGGCTGGTACGTGGCACTGGCAAAGTGGCCGGCCCCTACCGTAACCCCTACGATGGTCGCGTGTTCAACTCCGGCTTTCGAGAGCTGGATGCTAACGGCTACGTGGGGCTGAACAAAAGCTGGGGCTTCTCGCACCTCACGTTCAACTCCTTTAACCAAGAGCTGGGCCTAACTGAAGGTGACCGGGACGAGGAAACTGGCCGCTTCCTAAAAGACGTGGGGGTAAGCAGCGACGCCGTGGCGGCCGTGCCCGTTAGCAGCAGCGACTTGCGCGGCTATGACCTGTCGGTGCCGCGCCAGCAAGTGAACCACCTGCGCATTGGCACCGACAACAACTTCATTTTGGGCCAGAGCCGCCTGACGCTGAACGTGGGCTGGCAGCAAAACCTGCGCCGCGAGTTTGGCGACGTGCTGGCGCCCAACGAGCCCGAACTGTACTTTCAGCTGCATACCGTAGACTACGCCGCCCGCTACTTCCTGCCCGAAACGAACGGCTGGAACACCACCTTGGGGGTGAGTGGGCAAGCACAGCAAAACCGCAACAAAGGCGTAGAGTTCCTGATTCCGGCGTATCGGCTGTTTGATGGGGGTGTATTTGGCGTCACCAAGAAAACCATTGGCAAGCTTGACCTAAGCGGTGGTTTGCGCTACGACATTCGGCGCATCAAGGCCGAGGCGCTCTACCTGGGCGCCGATGAACAGCCCGTACCCGCCGATACGCCTGGCGCCGAAGCCAAGTTTGAGCGTTTCACCAGCACCTTCCGCAACGTGTCGGGTAGCGCGGGCGGGGCCTTCAACGCCACCGACGACCTAACCTTGAAGGCCAACGTGTCGCGTGGGTTTCGGGCGCCCAACATTGCCGAGCTGGGCTCCAACGGCCAGCACGAGGGCACTATTCGCTACGAGATAGGGGAGCCGAATTTGCGGGCCGAGGTGAGTACGCAGCTGGATGCCGGCGTGAGCTACACCACGCAGCACATCAGCCTGAATGTGGATGCGTTTCACAACCGCATCAATCATTACATCTTCCCCAGCCGCCTAGCCACCGCATCGGGCGGCGACTCTATTGCCGCCACCGGCGACCCGGTATTTCGGTACGGGCAGGGCGATGCCCGGCTGGTGGGCGGCGAGATCAGCCTCGATATTCACCCGCACCCGCTGGACTGGCTGCACTTCGAAAATACCTTCTCGATGGTGCGGGCCACCCAGCTCAACCAGCCCGACAGCACCCGCTACCTGCCCTTTATTCCGGCCAATCGGTTTCAGTCGGAGCTGCGGGTGAACTTCCGCAAGGTAGGGCAGAGCCAGCATTTGGCTAATCTGTATGCCAGCTTTCTGGTAGAGCACACCTTTGCGCAAGACCGATTTTACTCGGCCTACTCCACCGAAACCCGCACGCCGGGCTACACCCTCTGCAATGCTGGCTTGGGCGCCGATGTGCGCAATGCCAAAGCACAACCGCTATTTAGCCTCTACCTGGCCGCCAACAATCTATTCGATGTGGGCTACCAAAGCCACCTGAGCCGCCTGAAATACGCCGACGTAAACAACGTGACCGGCCGGCGCGGCGTATTCAACATGGGCCGCAACGTGAGCGTGAAGCTGGTAGTACCGCTGGCGTTCAATTGAGTGGCTGCGTAATTCCTACCTAGTCTGTCATCCCTCATCTGGCGTCCGCTTACGAAGGACCTTGTGTCAGTTGAAAGAACATTGTACTAACGACTCGTTCTAGCGTGAAGGTCTTTCGACACTGGCTTGATGCGCCATATGCTCGGGATGACAGGCGGTTTATTCTCCCTCCTCCTGCATGGCACACCACCACAACCACTCGCACGACCACAATCACAGTCATGGAGGCCATACCCACGGCATTCCAGCCGACGGCAATTTTGGGAAGGCTTTTGGTTGGGGCATTGGGCTGAACCTGATATTTGTGGCGGCCGAAGCGGCCAGCGGCTTCTGGGGCAACTCGGCGGCGCTGCTTTCCGATGCTGGCCACAACCTTTCCGACGTGCTCAGCCTGGCGCTGGCCTGGGGCGCGGCGCTGCTGGCCAAGCGGCAGGCCTCAGCTCGTTATACCTATGGGTACAAGAGTGCCACCATTCAGGCTGCGTTGGTGAATGCGGCCTTGCTGTACGCCGCGTTGGGCTTCATTCTGTGGGAAACCATCGACCACCTACGCCACCCTGAGCCGGTGAATGGCAAGCTGGTGATGCTGATGGCCGGTGCGGGCATTGTCGTGAACGGCTTCACAGCCTGGCTGTTCAGCAGCGGACAGAAAGGCGACGTGAACGTGCGCGGCGCTTACCTACACATGCTCACCGATGCGCTGGTATCGGTAGGGGTAGTGGTGGGCGGAGCACTGGTGTACTTCACCAACTGGTTGTGGCTCGACCCGGTTATCAGCTTCCTGATTCTGGGCATCATTGCTTACGGTTCGTGGGGGCTGCTGCGCGAAACCGTGCAGCTCAGCCTGCAAGCCGTGCCCGACGGCATTGAGCTACCCGAGGTGCGCCAGTTTTTGCTGGATCAGCCCGGCGTGACGCAGGTACACGACTTGCACGTGTGGCCCCTCAGCACCCAGGAAACCGCCCTAACGGTACACCTAGTGCGCCCAGCCACCAGCGAGGATAATCAGTTTCTGAATCATTTGCAGGTGGAAATGCGGGACCATTTCAACATTGGCCACATCACGGTACAGCTGGAAGATACCACGCCCGTGCCGCACGAAGACGGCTGCCACGGCTGCGAGGCAGCGCAGCAATCGGTAGCGGCGGCTAGCTAAGTTGCGGCGGGTAGGAGGAACTGCTTACATTGTTGCGGTCAACCTTTTCCTACCCATGCGCTCCCCTACCCCCTCTTCTAAAACAGCCTCCTTGCTCAGCGCCGTTGTGATTGTGGCCTCGCTGGGCTACTTCGTAGACATCTACGATCTGGTGCTTTTCAGCATTATTCGGGTGCAAAGCCTGAACGGCATCGGCATTACCGATGCCAACGCCGTGACGGAGCAAGGCCAGTACCTGCTGAGTATGCAGATGGGCGGCATGCTGCTGGGCGGCATTTTGTGGGGTGTGCTGGGCGATAAGCGGGGTCGGCTGTCGGTGCTGTTTGGCTCCATCCTCCTGTATTCCCTGGCCAACATCGCCAATGGATTTGTGCAAACTATTGACCAATATGCTTGGCTGCGCCTGATTGCGGGGGTAGGGCTGGCCGGGGAACTAGGCGCCGGCATCACGCTGGTGGCCGAGAGCCTACCCAAAGAAAAACGCGGCTACGGCACCATGATTGTGGCCTCGGTGGGCGTATCGGGGGCTATGGTGGCGTATTGGATAGGCGCGGCGTTTGGCTGGCGCAACGCTTATTTTATTGGCGGCGGACTAGGGCTGGCGTTACTGGCCCTGCGGGTAGGTGTGTTTGAGTCGGGTATGTTTGAGCAGGCCAAGCGCGAGGGCGTGGAGCGCGGCAACTTCCTGGCGTTGTTCAGCAACGGGGAGCGGTTTGGACGTTACTTACGCTGCCTGTTTTTGGGTGTCCCCTTCTGGTTTCTGGTGGGCATTCTTATCACGCTGGCGCCGGAGTTTGGGCGAGAGTTTGGGCTGACTGGCCCCGTCACGGGTGGCCTGAGCATATTCTGGTGCTACTTCGGCCTCACGCTGGGCGATTTCACCAGCGGTGGCCTCAGCCAATTGCTGCGGAGCCGCAACCGTACCTTGCTGGCCTTCATTGTGGCTAGCGCCGTGATGGTGGGCGTGTATTTGTTTGGCCTGCGGGGTGCTTCGCCTACCCTCTTCTATGGAGTGTGCTTTCTGATTGGCTTTGCGGGCGGTTTTTGGGCGCTATTTGTGACGGTGGCAGCCGAGCAGTTCGGCACCAACCTGCGCTCCACGGTAGCCACCACGGCTCCCAACTTTGCGCGCGGTGCCATTGTGCTCATCAATCCGGCCTTTCTAGCCTTACGACCAAGTTTGGGCATGGTGGGCGCGGCCTTGGTTATCGGCGTCGTTACGCTAGCGTTGGCATTTTTTGGGGCTGCTACCCTTCCCGAGAGCTATGGTAAAGACCTCGACTATGTGGAATAAATAACTTGCGCCCCGTTCAACTGGGCACCGCCAATACCGTATACGGCAGTATCAACATCCCTCTGACAATGAAAAAGATACTGGGCCTTTTGGCCGTTGCTGGTGCCGCGTTTTTCGCCGCCCCCGCACAAGCGCAGACTACCACTACCGATATGCAAAGCCAGCAGCAACGCTCGGCCGATGCCAAAGCAGCACTACGTGAGCAGAAGCAACAATCAGCCGCTAGCCGCGATGCCGTGCGTGAGAGCAAACGCGAGGTGAAAGATCAGCGCAATGCCATGAAAGCGCAAAAAGCGCAAATGAAAGAACAGAAGATGGTGGCCAAGCAAGCCAAGCAGCAAGAGAAAATGGCCCGTCAGCAAGCACAAGCTGAAAAACAAGCCCTGAGCGCACAGAAAAAAGCGGCCCGCGCCGAAAAGAAGGCAGCGAACATGTAGTTAGCACCACGGAGGCGACTTTTTCCCTACTTCTTCGTAAAGACAGCTCCGGCCTCATGGTCGGAGCTTTTTTTGTACCTCTACCTCTGCCTGCTCCCATGGCCTCTTCCCCGACTAAAAACACCGTCATGTACTACCCCTGGCACCACTTCGTGCTGATGCCAGCGGCTTTCATTTTGGCTGCTTATGGCGTACGGCGCTACGTGGATGTAGCTGGCAACGACTCGGAGGACTCGCGGTTGTGGTTTACGGTGGCGGCGTTGGCCGTGGTAGGGCTAGGCGTATTATTGATGCTCCGGCAGCACTATGCCCTCACGTTGCAGGACCGCATCATCCGGCTAGAATTGCGCCAGCAGTATTTTGAAGCCACAGGCCAGAGCCTGCGCCCCTTGGAAGGTCAGCTTACCCTACCCCAGATCCTCAGCCTGCGTTTTGCTGGCGACGCCGAGTTGCCCGCACTCGTGCAAGCAGCTATTCGGGAGAAACTGTCGGCCAAAGACATCCAGGCCCGTATCCAAGATTTCCACTTCGACCACATGCGGGTTTGAGTGGTAGCTTTGCCACTATGTTTTTGCTTTCCCTTACCTATCTGGTCCCCCTTGAGGAGATAGAGCCGCTGATGGCTCCGCACATGATGTGGGTAGACACGCACTACCAAACGGGCACCTTGCTGCTCTCGGGCCGCAAAGTACCGCGTACCGGAGGCGTACTCCTGGCCCGCGCCGAGAGCCGGGAAGCCATAGAGGCCATCGTAGCCGCCGACCCATTTACGCAGGCTGGTGCCGTGCGCTACGATATCATCGAATTTACGCCTACCCGCATAGCGCCCGGCGCTGGCGAGGCCTGGCTTGATTAATCTTTTACTTTTCCCGAATGATTTTATACAACGTAACCAGCAGTATTGACCCTGAAGTAGCCGAAGCATGGATGGAATACGTCCGCGACGTGCACATGCCGGAAGTAATGGCCACGGGCTTCTTTGTGAAGCACCAGCTCTGCCGCCTGCTCAACGAGGAAAACGACGGCTACACCTACGCTGCCCAGTACTACACCCTCGGCCTAGAACAGCTCGAAACCTTTCAAAACGCCTTCGAACCCGGCCTTAACGCCACGCTGGAAACCCGGTTTCCCGGCCAGTTTATCTCCTTCCGCACGGTATTGGAGATTATTGAGTGAAGGATAGAGTAAATTGAACGATAAAAAAGCGTCTGTCATCCTGAGCTTGCGAAGGACCTTTTCACGCGAGAACAAGTCGTTGCTTCAACAATCGTTCACACGCGAGAAGGTCCTTCGCTACGCTCAGGATGACAGGCGCTTTGTTATTCACAACTTCACCACCTCACAATTTCACCTTTTACTATTTCCACTCCCGCAGCTGATCGGCTGACAGGTTGCCGTTGAGCCATTCGGGGTCGAGTTGGGCGCCTAGCTTTTGGTAGAAGCCGATGGCGGGCTCGTTCCAGTTGAGTACCTGCCACTTCATACGCTGAGCGCCGGTGTCGCGGGCTTCGGCTACTACTGCCCCAAACAGCGCCCGGCCCAGACCGGTACCGCGGGCGGCTTCTGTTACCACTAAATCTTCCAGGAAAAGCATCTTACCCTTCCAAGTGGAGTAGGCGGTGTAATAGAGCGCAATGCCAATAATCTCGTGGGCGGTATTTTCGGCCACAAAGAATTTGAAAATTGGCTCCGGACCAAAGCCGTCGCGCTGCATATCGGCCAGGGTATTGGTGACTTCCTGCGGGGCGCGCTCGTACTCGGCCAACTCCTGAATGAGGGCCAGCACTTGCGGCAAATCGGCTTCCACGCCCCGCCGAACGGTGATAGAGGACGGAATAGACATCAGCAAAAAAGTAAATAGGTGGAAAACAATGACGCCCGGTTGCGGCGAAAGGGCCGTAACCGGGCGTTGGCACAGGCCAAATGGCCCATATTACATCTGCGGCTGCATCTTTTTGATGTCTTCCGTCGCATTCACCGCGTTGATTTCGCGGGTTGCAGGGTTTTCGGGGGCCGTTTTGCCGCCAGTAGTATCGGGCTCGGGTGGCAGCGGGGGTAGGGGCTCCACAGCCACCTCATCTTGTCTCTTGTAGTCGGGATTGCTGCACGAAGCAATCGACAGCAGCGAAGCACCGGCCAGCAGACCGATCAGAAGCGTATTTTTCATATAAAACCGAAATGACACGGGCATTGACGTTTGGAAGCGCAAGATACGGTGAGATAGTGAGATGGTGAAATAGTGAGTTTGTGAATAGGGCTGTCATCCTGAGCGCAGCGAAGGACCTTATCACGCGAGAACGAGCATCATAACAACGACTCGCTCAACTGGCAGAAGGTCCTTCGTTGCGCTCAGGATGACAGACCTATTCACAAACTCATTATCTCAATTCCTATACGGATTCACACCCATGTTTTGGTAGGCGAAGGTCCAGATGTCGGTCCATTCGTCTATCTGGAGCTGGGTGCTTTTGCCCGCGCCGTGGCCGGCGTTGGTGTCTACCCGGATGAGTTGTGGAGTGGAGCCCGCATCGGCGGCTTGCAGGGCGGCGGCAAACTTGAAGGAGTGCGCAGGCACTACCCGGTCGTCGTGGTCGGCGGTGGTGATGAGGGTAGCGGGATAGTTGGTGCCGGCCTTCAGGTTATGCAGGGGCGAGAACTTATAGAGATTCTGAAACTGGTTGTAGTTGTCGGAGGTGCCGTACTCGGGTATCCAGTTCCAGCCAATCGTAAACTTCTGGTAGCGCAGCATATCCATTACGCCCACCGCCGGAAACGCCACGCGGGCCACATCGGGGCGCTGCGTCATGGTGGCGCCTACCAACAGGCCACCATTCGAGCCGCCCGCTATAGCAAGATGCGCCGGATTGGTATAGCCCTGAATGGTTAGGTATTCGGCAGCGGCAATGAAGTCGTCGAATACGTTTTGCTTATTAGGCGTCATGCCCGCTTGGTGCCACTCCTCGCCGTACTCGCCCCCGCCGCGCAGATTTACCACGGCCAGAATGCCGCCGTTTTCCAGCCACAGCATCCGGGCCATGCTGAAGGAAGGTGTGAGGGAGACGTTGAAGCCGCCGTAGCCATAGAGGTAGGTAGGCACCTGCCCATTCAGCTTCACGCCTTTCTTGTGCACAATAAACATCGGAATCTTGGTGCCGTCCTTAGATGCGTAAAACACCTGCGTGGTCACGTAATCGGCTGGGTCCACCTTGGCCGTTGGCGCCTGATACACGGTGCTGATATTAGTGGTCAGATCGTACTGGTAGATGGTAGTGGGGTGGGCAAAGGACGTGAAGGCATAGTACACCACCTTGTCGGTGCGGTGGCCCTCGAAGCCGGTGGCGGTACCCAGCGCAGGCAGCTCTACCTTGTGCAGGGGTTTGCCCTGCTCGTCGAATACCTTCACGGCGCTGCTGGCATCTTGCAGGTAGGTGGCAATCAAGCGGCCACCGGCCTGGCTCACGCCCTCTAGCTTCTGCTCGGCTTCGGGCAACACATTTTTCCAGTTGGCCGCCTGGGGCCGTTTGGGGTCTACCAGCACCAAGCGGTAGTGTGGCGCCTTGTAGTTGGTGCGCACCAGCAGCTTGCCGTTGGTGGTGCCTACCACATTGTTTTTATAGGAATAGCTGGTAACGAAGGAGGTGAACTTGGTAGCCCGCTTCGGGTCGGTGAGGTCGCGCACGAGTAGGCGGTTGCCGTCGGATTTACCATTGGTGAGGTGCAGCACGGCAAAGCGCCCGTCGTCGGTGGTGGTGAGGTAGCGGAAGCCCAGCGGCATCCGGCGGTCCTCGTACACCAGCTTATCCTGGCTCTGCTTGCTCCCCAGCTTGTGGTAGTACACTTTCTGAAACTGGTTCAGGCCCGCCAAACGGTTGTCATCGCCTTTGGGTGCGTCGTAGCGGCTGTAGTAAAAGCCATCCTTGGCCCAGGCCGCCCCCGATACCTTCACCCAATTGATTTCATCGGATAGGGTTTTGCGCGTTTTCAGGTCAATCACGCGGATTTTGCGCCAGTCCGACCCGCCCCCGGAGGTAGCGTAGGCCAGATAGCGGTGGTCGGGCGAGAAATAGGTGCCGGCCAGCGCGGTGGTACCGTCGTCGGAGAGCTTGTTGGGGTCGAGTAGCACTTTAGGCTCGCCGCCCTGCACGGGCTGTACATACAGCACGGCTTGGTTTTGCAGGCCGTCGTTTTTAGTGAAATACAGGTAGTCGCCCTCCCGCTGCGGCACGCCGTAGCGCTCGTAGTTCCACATGCTCGTGAGCCGCTCTTTAATTTGCCCCCGAAACGCAATCTTACTGAAATATTCCGCCGTTACCTGGTTTTCAGCCGCTATCCACTTCTTGGTTTCAGGCGCGTCTGGGTCTTCCAGCCAGCGGTAAGGGTCGGGCACGGGTGTACCGTGGTAGTCGTCTACTCGCTCGCCTTGCGGGGCGGTAGGATATTGTACCGGAATGCGCGGCGCTTGCTTGGCACTAGTAGCCTTCGGACTAGCCGCCGTAAAGCCTCCCTGCGGCCCCGCCGAGCGGCAAGAGGCCACGGCCAGCAACGTGAGGAGCGGGAGAGTAAATTTATTCATGCAGATATAGTTGGGAGCAGGGCAACGAATATACCAACCAAGTGCATTTCAATCTTGTTATAGTGAAATCACTATTCACAAAATCTTATACAATACGCCGGTATTACTGAGCGCTCCGCATTCTTCCTACCTTCGGAATCACCTGAATTAGAAAGCGTTTGTTGTCGCCCTCGCGGCGCCCGGCGTAGCGACCAGTGCCATAGAAACCGCTGCCACTGATGACCAGTTCAATGCTTTTATCCTGGGTGAAATCGAGGCCGTTCTGTTTCCAGAAGTTCAGTAAGCTGAGGGCACGACGGTAGCTGAGCTGGTAGGTAAGCTGCTCTTCGCGGGCATTGCGCGGGTCACCCTGGGGGTAGCGAGCGGCCATGCCTTCCACAATCACGAGGTAGCGCACCGGCTGGTCAGTCTTGATGCTCTTGAGCACCTTACGCAACGTGCGCCCCGCCTGAAGTAGGGCTGGCTTATAGCGCTCCTCAATCACGTCTTGCCCCGCTCTAAACTGCACTGGCACCAGCAGCTCGTGGCGCTCATTGGCAGGGTCGTACTTGAAGTATTTGCCTTCCAGCTGCTGCAAAGAGCGTTTGATCTTGTTGATTTGCTCCAGCTCCTGCGCTTTGGCTTTCAACTCACCGTTGGCCTGCTTTAGCTCTCCTTCGCGGTCTTTGAACAGCTTGAAACTGTAGACAAACAGCACCAGCATCACCACAAACAGCGACGTCATCAGGTCCACGTAGCTGGGCCAGAAGAAGTCAGAAGATTCGCGGTTTTGCGTGGGTTGATTCATAAGAAATGCCCTCTTTAGTCTTGCTCCAACATTGGTAGCATCAATACGAACACAGGCCATAGTATTACAAATCCTATCCAAATAATAGATGCTATAATGCGTGTCAGCAACTTTAACCAGTGTGTTTCTGTCGGTCTGCCTATAAGAAAAATGAAGCCTATCACTATTACAGCCGGGTACAATAGTATCAACCCGATATAGAATGCATCTGCTATCATCATAGAAGGAGCACTACTTTTATAATTACACCGGCCGCACACCCCCAAACAACTTATCCATAAACCGCTGCCAACGATTCTTGGACGTTGCTTTAACCAACACTGTATTCAGCGCCGAAAGCTCCGCGAGTAGCTTGGCGTCTACCTGCGAGTCGATTTCTATTTTGCGCAGTAGCTCGCGTTGAGTGGCCGTCACGTCGCGGAAGAGGGCTTGCTGGTTGGCTTGCACGTCTTTCAGCGGGTCAAGTTGCTTGAGGATACGCTCGAAGACATTGTCTTGGTTGAGGCGACGGAAGTAGTCGCCCCACTTTTCGTAGGCTTGCTGGGCGTCGCGCTCGTGCTGGTTGAGGCGCTGCTGCATGAGGTCGGTGAGGCGCAGGGTAGCCGTGTCGAAGTACTGCTCGGTGCGGGCGGCCAGGTTGTCCATCTCCGTTTGGTGGCGCTGGAAAAACGACAACTGGTGCTGCACAATGTTGCTCTGCTGCCCAATGTACTGCCCTACATTGTTGATGCCACGCTCAAAACCGCTGAGGCGGTCCAGGATGCTGTGTACCGCCTGCGCTACCTGCGCGCCCTCGGCCAGCATCTGGTTCAATTGCTGCTGATAGCCGGTGAACTGCCCAAACAGCTCTGCCGACTCGCGCACCTTATCGAACACGGCAATATTGGCCTTTGCCATCTGGTCGTAACCAATTTTATCCAACGCTTCCAGAAAGCGGCTCTGCACCTGAATATTATTGGTGAGCTTGTCCATAATCGGCTCAAACAGCGTCACCTTGCCCACAAAATCCTGATTAAAAGCGTCCAGCACACCCTTTAGCGTGCTCAGACTACTCGACATATCATCGTGCAGAATGGGTAGCAGCCGCGCTTGCAAGAAGGTATAGTATTGGTTCTGGTGCTGATCCAGCAATTGCCGGGCGCGACGTACTACCCCATTCCCTAACAACGTCAGCAACAGGCCCACGAATGAGCCCGTCATGGCAATAAGTACGCCGGTGAGAAAGGGCGTCAGTGCGTTATCGTCGGACACACCGTTGCGGGCAATGCCTACCAGGCCGAGAATAACGCCTAGAAAGGTACCGAGCAGACCCAGATAGAGTGGGGTAGCCACATTAGCTTGAGTGGCATTGTCGAGCACCTGGGCCTGACGGGCGGCAATGTCTTTGAGAATATCAAAGTTGGATGCGGCGCCTTTGTTGTGGTAGAGGTAGGCGTTGGTGTCGCGCAAGATGTCGGCGAATTCCGGAGAGGCCGCGTCCGCCTTAATCATGTCGACGGGGTAGGCGCCCTCGGGCGCATCGGCAGCATAGTCGGGTAGGTCGCGCCCGTCGGGAAGTAGTAAGCGGCGCTCTAAGCGCAATGCTTGCCGCTCGGGGTAGAGTTGCCCGAGCCGTAGAGCCTGGGCTTTGGTTTGCAGAAACGTGCGGATTTGCAAGCCTACGACCACCAGCACCACCGCTATTTCAAGGATAATTTCGAGCATGAAGAAAGGAAGAAGCAACGAATAGCTAAAGCTAAAGCTAAAAAGCTAGTTCCCCTCCTTTTTTAGGAGGGGCTAGGGGTGGTAAAGGTCGTTGAACGATTTACTAGCTCTAGTATTCTAGCTCTAGTTTTTACCACGCCTAGCCCCTCCTTAAAAAAGGAGGGGAACTAGCTTCTTAGCTTGAGCGCTTACTCAAAATGCACTACGGCTTTTTGCTCGATATGCCAGGCCCCACCTTGTTTGCGTAGCGTGCCCGGCTCATCGTTGATGATATACGACACCGGTCCGCTGGGCTGCGGGTAGCGGCAAGCGTCGCGCAGGGAGTACTGCGCACTCTGGATAGCGTAGGCATGTACGCTCGGGTCGGGGTTCACCTGGAAGGTAGCCGTATCCGGCTTGTTGGAATCAAGCGTGATTTCGTAGATGCTGTCGTGTTGCGCCTCCTCTAGAAAGTCGTATTCACTGAAAATGCCATTTACCGGCACCTTGGCATACACGTAGCGCACCGAAGCTGGTGCCGCTGCCACCGAAGCATACGACTCGGGCGCTGGTAGCTGCACGGGTGGCACCAAGCTGTCGAACTCATCCCGCGGCGAGGCCGAAGGCGGGCCCGCCGGAATGGGCATTTCCAGATGTGGCGCAGCAGGCGGAGCGTAAGCCGAAGGCGCGGCAGCGATATTGTCAAACGCCGGGGTAGCAGGCTGTGGTGTTTCGACAGGCGCCGATGCTACTGGAGCAGGTTGCTGGGTAGCAGGCTTAGCGGGAGCAGGTGGTGTAGCTGGGGTAGATGGCGCAGGCTTTTCAGTTGACCCAGCGTTGAAACCCTGGGCTACAGAGCGGCTGTCTGTAGTTGGCTGGCGCTCGATTGGTGCTGGCGTTTTTTGGGGCGCCGCCACGTAGCCTAGCCCTTCATCCTCAGAATTATCGAAGTCTTGCCCTAGCTCTTCCGCTACACGCTGTTGCACTATCTTCTCAATCTCGGCGCGCAACTCCGGCGTGAGGCGCTTCGAGGAAAAAGTACCGCCGGGTGCCGTCGACACATTATACCCGGCCGATTTCAGCTTCTCCAGCTCATCACGATGTCGGTCCATGCGGGTGTTTAGATTGCGCATGCTGCTGCGCAACAACCAAAACAGCACGAGGCTCAACAGAGCCAAAATGAACGCAATGGGTGCAAACAAACTGCTCATAACACCTTCTTTATTGCCGGCGGGTGCGGGCGTTGCATAATTAGGGTTTTCCTCGGGGCCGGCATCGGCGGGCGCGGCGGCGGTGGCTTCGTCGGTGCTGGTGTCGGGGGTAGCTTCGGCGTTGAGGCTGCTGCTCACATCGGCGGGCGGCGTGCCGTTTTCCACGTAGTTGTTCAGCGAAGCGGCCAGCGCATCTACGGCCTGTATGCGGGCGGGGCTACCCTTTCGGCTGGGTGAGGCCTTCAGCTTGTTGATGATTTCCGTTGTCAGCTTTTGTAGGCGCGACTTATCTGAACCCAAGCCCTTGTACATAGCGCCCCTACCCTCCAGCGGCTGATAAAGCAGGCTATATACCTTTTGACTATCGGCCTTGATGCTGTTTTCCAGTTGCTTCAAGGAACCACCACAGTTTACGCCGTTCTTCAAGTTGGGCCGCCCGGTGTCGTCATACACAAACTTTATCGCCGCACACCAGATCTGTGCCTTTTGCTCATCGAGGGTAGGTTGACCGAGTTGAGTTTGGGCGTGGGTGAGGGTAGTGGAAAGGAGTAAGCAGGCAGGTAATACTAGGTAACGAAAAACCTTCATAAGGAAAGTTGAGAATTTTCGGCAAAAAGTTTATTAATAATAATACAGCCACTCACATATCCCACACGATATTTAATTTTCTTTTTTTCACTCCACATGGAACATAACAGATATATCCAGGCGCATTTTGATAATAATCGAAGAACATCTTCGGCTTGCTAACCTCTCCTCTATTCATATTAGAGTACATTATGGTATCACTTCTACTACAGGCTCTACTTTTATCAAGTAATCCCGCTTTAGTTGGCTCTTTCTCCGTTACATATATCAATGCATTACCATCTATTTCACCTTCAACTTTCAACCTAACATTGACAGGACTAGAAATATCTTTGTGTTCAAATTTATACACGTGAATACGCGAGACGTCTTTAATTTCTATGGTTCTATTGCCTGTATACAGACTATCAAATCCGAAGAAAAAGAAAATAAATATTCCTATTACCCCTGCTAATAGCAGCCATATTACGGCTGAAAAACGAATCATATCTTTCTACATGAATATATTGTATTTGAATGGCCTAGGACTGAAGCCCTAGGCCATTCACCCTACCCTGGATTCTGCAACTCCCGGCTTAGGTTATACAACGCCTGCTTCAACGGATAGAAGAACAGCGTTTCCGGAAGTGTCTCGTCCTGGCTGAGCTGGCGGTCTAGCTGGTGCAGGCCCAGGCTGAGACTGTCGTCAATTTCGCGCAGGAGCAGATCTTCTACCCGCTTGCGGTCCACATCCACGCCTACCTCGCGCATCAGCGGCGCCACTTCGTCGCCTTCCAGGACCAGCTTCAGGAACTTGCGCACGTTGTCGAGCACGTGTTGCTTGAGGTCAGCGTCTACCTGGGGCAACTTCAGACGTTGCTCGTCAATGTCGGCACTTTGCTCAGCGCCGGTGAGCTTCACAGTACGTACCGCGTCAAAGTCGGCGCGGCTGGAGCTGCTTTCCTCGAACAGCACACCGCCGTTGGTGGTGGCCTCCTTGGGGTTATCCGCCAGAATTACGCGGAAGTTTTGCGGCGGCTCCTGACCAGTTACGCCTTTGAAAACGGCTTTCGTAATCTTCTCAATAGACGTCAGGCTGCTGCCACCGGCTAACAAACGCAAGTAGAGGCTACCCTTGCCGGAGAAACAGATGTAGCGCGGCGTTTTGAGGTTGAGTTGCTGCGTGAGCTGCGCCACGTGGTAGATGATGGCCGTGTAGTGCAGGTAGAACAGCACCCGCAGCTGCCGCCCCTTGCCTAAGCCCAGGCTCTGCGAAAAGCGCAGCTTGTCGTCGTACGTGAACAGCAGGCTGGTCACGTCGGCCGAGCCGAAATCAGGGTTTTGCAGGGCGGCGCGGAGGTAGCCTTTGTACTCCTGGTTTTCCTCCGAGTCGGGTAGGCTTTCCACATGCTGCACACCCAGGCGGAGCAGGCCGTTTTGCTTAGGCGCGCCCTGCACGCGGGCGTAGCCGTCGCCCCACAGGTCGTCGCCAGCAAAGCGGAACGACGAACTGAACGCCGGGCGCTGATCAGCAAACACCAGCAAATCGGTGGTACCACCGCCGATGTCGATGTTCACCACGTTCTCGTCGCGGTTAGGCACTACCTGGTTGGTAGCCGTAAGGTAGTAGTATGGCGCCACCGATTCGGAAACAAACTGCGTGTTGCGCCGACTGTGGAAAACTTGTTGAAAAGCCTCGTCCCACACTTGCTGGAACTGGTTGCGCAGGAAGGCATCGAAGCTCAGCGGCGCAAACCACACCACCCGCGTATCTTCCAAAATACCGCCGTGCAACGCGGCTTTGTGACGCATTAAGAGCAGAACCTCCTTGAAAAACGCCGCAATGCGCGACACGCCCTGCGGGTCCAGCTCCGCCGACCACTTCAGATTTGTCACGAAGCGGTTTTGCGGCGGTTGGCCGGTTTCGGTGTTGATGCTGAAGCCGATGTTGATGTTACTCAGCACTTTGCTCGGCTCGTTGGCGTAGGTGTTGGTCTCGCACACGGCCGTCCGAATCGGAAATTCATACACCGACTGCTGCTCCCCGATAATACTGGGCACGAACTCGCGGTTCTGAATCAAGGGCACATCAAACAGCTGACCCGGCCCGCGCATGTAGCGCTGGTAGGCCGAGTAGCCCGTGTCGGGTAGGGGTGCGTTCAGCAGCTCCACCTGCACGTCCTGCTCGCTGATAGTAAATGGGCGCGGGTGCGCCGATGGTCCATCGGCGTAGGCCACGTGGGTGTTGCTGGTGCCAAAATCGACGGCGAAAGTGAAGCGACGGGTGCCGCGCTCTACCTCGCGCCAGCGCGGCACGATGAGGCCGCGAGCCGGCTCGCCGTTCAGCACAGCGGGTGGGCAGGTTAGCTCGGCTAAATCGAAATGCGTGCCGCTGATTTCATAATACGTGCTGCCGGCCGTAGACACGCTTTTCTGCGTCCGCTCGAAGCGGGTAGCGCGTTTGGAAGCGCCTTGTTCGCTGATGCCCGATCCGTCCACGAAGAACTTCAGGTCGTAGCGACGACTCACCATGGTAGGCGAATTGTCGGCGTCTACCAGCATCACCTTGTAGAAGTCGTTGTACTCGGGCTGCGAGCGGTGCTTGTAGAATGGAAACACGCCCAGCCCGATGTTGGCTTTCACAATGCGGCCCTTCTCCAAAATCTCCCTACCCTGCGCGTCCTTGGGGTTTTGCGGGTTGGGGTAGTAGCTGCGCTCGAAGGTGATGAAGCGCCCCGCCTGCACCGGAATCCGCAGCTGCACGCGCACGTGATTCAGGTCGATGGTGAAGGTGAGCAGCTCGGCCAGTTCATTCTCAGTGAAATACTCGAAGAACGTCTGCCGCAACGGCAGCAGGTACGGAAACCGCGCCCTACCCTGCGTATCGGCGCCGTACTGAAACGACACTTTGCCGGTGTGGAAACGCTGGGTGTTTAGCTCATAGGGCAACTCCACCAGGGCATCTTCCAGGAAGTCGCCCACCGTGAGGTAGGGATATTTGAAGCCTTTGCCAGGTAGCACGCGGTTTTCCAGCGCCAGCTCGTCGAGGTAGGGCACTACGGTGCGGTCGTCCCAGGGCTGACCGTTGAGGTAATTAGCGCCGGGCATGGTCAGGTTGGGGCGCAGCACCAAGGGGCGCGGACCGTTGCTTACGGCTGCCCGCGTGGGCTGAATAAACAAGTCGGAGCTTGTCACGGCAGATTGGTCGGCGCGGCCGGGCAGCGGCACGTTTTTCACCCCCGCCGGATTGCCTTGAATATCAGCCAGCGACGGGTATTTGGTGGCAAACTGCTGGGCCGTGTGCTCGCCCTGCATCTGCATCTGGTTGATGCGCCCACGGTCCAGCGCAGCATACACCGCCCCGGCAAACTCGCGGCGTTGCAGCTGCGGGTAGGCTAGGAACAGCTCGTACACAAACTCCTGAAACTGTGGCGAACGGTCAGCCAGCAACACAATGTTGTGGTCGAAATAATGGCCGCGCGCTTGGGCACGCTCCAACTCCAGCGGCTGGGTGTTGGGCGCCGTGAAGAACAGTGTGAGCGGCGAGGTACCGCCCAATAGGCGCGGCCCGCCCGGCAGCTCCGGCGACTCATAAAATACCAGGTACATATCCGAGAAGTCGCGGAACCGCTCGTCCTGCAAAAACAGCTGCAAGGTTTCGCCAAGCAGGCGCGTGCCTTCGTCGGCGCGCATGCGCTGCACCTCGGCGGCGGCGTTCCAGCGCCGCAGCGTGATTTTACGCCCGGCTTGGGTGTAGAGGTGGTAGTTGTAGAGCAGCTCAAACAGGTCCCAGAAGTGCGTCACCAGTTCGTGGTACACCGAGTTGGGGTTGCGCTGCCCCTCCCGCGCCACGAAATCAAACGCAGCCTCAAAGAGGTGCATCCGCGCAAACGGCGTCGGGATGCTCACGGCCACGTTGCGGGCTTTGCTGCCCGTGGGGTCCGTCACGGTGTTGATTTCAGTGCTGGTGATGGGCGCGGTTTTCTGCCAGCCTTGAATTTGCTGGGAACCGTTGTTGTGCAGGCGAAGGACTTTGGGCATGAGTTGCGGAAAGACGTGTAATGAAGTGTTTTATAGTTATCTACCTTGTCTATATTTATATTGCTGTAACAGCCTACCTATATCTCGCTGGCTGTCAGAAGCAAAGTAACTATCTAACCCTAAGCCATCCTTTAGTGCCTCTGTTGGAATAAATACCATATCTGAGAAGTCATTGTGGTAGACACAGGAGTGTATCTCGCTCCCATTTTGAAGCAGAAACGTTACCTGTACTTGCCAGCTACCTAGTAAACGTCCCTGTCCTGGTACATATGGTTTCAGTATTCTATAGTCATTTACCAGTCGCTTGATATCCGCTTTATCCTGAATGACTATAGTGTCTTGGATGAGGGATGAAGAACTAGCAAAAGGCGATAAGAGTACTGACTTAACTGTAGAAGCTTTTAGTGAAAGAAGTGTTGCTTTAGCTTGCTTCATGTGTGTACTTGTAGTAGCTGTATCAGTACCGATACTTACAACTACTATTACAAGTACTATAAAAGGACTTGCTACGCACAAAATTTGACATGGCAATTTCAAGCCGATCCAAAACAGTTTTGTTAGCCGGGTAATCACACCAAAACTTGTACTGTCGGTCATTCACTTCTTACTATTCACTGCCACTACACCACCTTCACCTTCTCCTCAAATCCTTTCTCCGTCACATCATAAAACAGGGCCAGTAGCTTGCGGAAGTTATCCGGCTCGGCGTTGCTCTTGGAGGCGTCGTTGAGTTTATTGAGGAAGTAATTATGGCTGAGACCTTTGTTAAAGAACTCGTTCCATTTCTTCTCCACGGGTTTGCCAAGAATCATGGCGTTGAAGTCGTCGGTGCTGAGGTCGAAGGGGCGGAAGGCGCGGCGGTTTTGGGCCAGTTCCTTCAGCCACTCGTCTACCCCGAACTCGGGACTGTGCAGGAAGGTGTTCAGTTCCTTGAAGATGGGCTCGTTGCGCAGGGCGTAGTCCAAGTTCAGGGTGTCGAAGTAGGGCGCCTTATCGGTGGGTAGGTGCTGCTTGTGGTAGCGCGAGAAGTAGAGCAGCTGCGTGAGGCGCTCGGCCACGATTTCGCGGGTTTCGGTGGGCAGGTGCGCAAACTGAATTTCCGGCGCGTCGCTCTCCAAGCCGTACTCGTGGAAGTGCGGACCGGAGCGTAGCTCGGCCGTGGGGTAGCGCATGAAATCCACGATGCTCAGGGCTGCCAATAGCTCAATGAGGTGCGCTTTGTTGCGCTGCTGCGTGCCGCCAGGCTGGTTTTCGTAGGGCGTGTCGGGCGTGTCGGCGAGGTAGTAGAGGGCGTCGAGGCCTTGCAGGTTGTGCTCGTAATAGCTGAGCGCCGCCTTGGTCTTGGTCAGGAAGTTGTTCGACTCGATGATGGCGTTATCCTCCGATTGCAGGGCGAAGTAGGGCATCACCGTTACGGCGCCGGTGGGCGCGTCGCGCAGGTAGCGGGCGTTGCTGAGGCGCGTGTTGTTGTCTTTCAGGTTCTTGAGCAGCAGCGGGAAGCCCGCCGCGCCCGTACCGCCAAAGATGCTCGACACGAAAAACACCCGGTCGCCCTCCTGAAAGTTATCGGCGAAGTAGCGCAGCTCCGGCGACTCCACCACCTTGTTCAGCACCACCGAGCCCACGTTGGGCGAGCCGCGGAAGCCAATGGTAAGCGGACTCTCCAGGTTGTCCTGGGTGAACAGCAGCTCCACCAGCGCCTTCGAATCGACGGACAACTGGTCGTAGTGCAAATACTGCCGGAAGCTCTGGTTGATGCCCCCAAAGTCGAACACAAACGTGTCCTTCACCGACCCGTTCACATCCTGCGAAATGCTGCTCAGCGTGCTGATATTGGTGCGAAAAAATCCTTCCTCACGCTGGCCGAGGCTGTTGTAAATCTGCTGGTAGCTCTTAAGCAGGGCCACCGTGCGGTTCATGTCGCCGTTGTGCGCGTCGGGGTCGATGATGATGGGCACCACCCGGTCGCAGTTGGGCAGCTCCACTCCCGCCGCCAGCAGCATCGTGAGCGAGCGAATGACGCGGGAGCCCGTGCCGCCAATACCGAATAAAAAGAGTTTAGCCATAAGGATGAAAGTCGTTGAACGAAGCTCCCCTCCTTCGCTAAGGAGGGGATGTTGCCGCGTCGGCGGCAACTGGGGTGGTTGGCGTCGTTGCTGATGTTGTTTAGTTGTTTCTTCTGTCATGCTGAGCGCAGCGAAGGACCTTCTCACGTCAGGTTTATCAGTGAACGACAATCGTTCTTACTTGAAAAGGTCCTTCGCAAGCTCAGGATGACAGAGGAAACAACGATTGAACTACCCCAAACCCTTCCTTAAAAAAAGGAGGGGAGCTAGTTTGCTAGCTTTTCAGTTTTTAGCTCTAAAACGGCGTCGTACTCGCATTACGCGAGCCGCCTTTCAGAATGAGGGAGAACAGGAAAAACCACAGCAGTCCGTAGAACGCGTTGAACGTGGCCAACCAGTATACATAAGAGTGCGAGGCCACCGCCTGCGCATTGGTTTGCCAGATGACTACTCCAAACGCAATCAGCGCATTCAGGATGAGGAACAGCGCCCAATTGCCGGTTTTGTTGAACGTGGCTACACCCATCGCACGGTTGATGAGGTAATAGAAAATCAGCACCAGCGCTAAGGATACGCCGATAGTGACCAGACCAACGTTAGGGAAAATTACGTCGCGGTAGACAGGGATTTCCGAGGGCGGCTGCGGCGTGCCGATAAGCTCGTAGAGAAAGCGGAAGAGACTTTTCATAGGGTAGCGCGAAACGGATACCGCGCGTTTTGTTAGGCTATGTACGGATAAAAGCGGCGCAAGCGATGCACGAAGCTAGCGCTTCAGGCTATGTTCTACTCGCCCGGTTGCAAGGTGAACGGAATCGTGAAGACAGGCGCTTCGTCTTGCTCATCGCTCGTTACAGCGGCTACGCCGTCGAGGAGGCTACTGAGGGCGAAGGTTTTAGCGCCTACCTGGTTGATATTGCTGTCGTTGCGGGTAGTCCACTGCCCTACCCAAGCTGGGCGGCGGTGGTTGAGCAGGAGCTGCAACGGCCGGGCAGCACGGGGCTGCCGCGTAAGGCGCACCTTCACGAAGTGCGAGTATTGGCTTTCGGGGCCACTACTGTTTTGCGTCTGCGCGTTGGCGGCAAATACATCGGCAACTTTCGCGTCGGTGTCCTGACCTGTGAGTTGCAGGTTTTGCTTGAGGTAGGCCACATCGCGGTAGGCGGCGGGTAGGGTTTTCAAGTCTAAGCCCACCACAAACTCTATGGGCTGCGCGGCCGAGGCTTCCTGCACGGCTACCGTGTGGTAGCTAGCGCCAGCGGCGCGCTTGCTAGCACCGGCATCACCATAGTACCAAGCGCCTTTGTTTTGAAAACGGCTAAGTAGAGACGACGGCGGCTTAGGGTACGTCACCCCGAAATGCGCTTGCTGCCCCGGCTGCTTTGTAAGCAGCGCCGCATCAAACTGCCGTACGGCATCGGCCGGACCCATCACCCAGATATAGTAGGGAATTGGGGTGTCGCAGCAATTGTTGATGCGCTTGGCACCTGTTTTCAGCGCGGGATAGAATGCCCCTTTGAAATCAGAAGTGAAACCGTAGACCGATATGGCCAGGTCTGGGCGGCCGGTGCTGTTCAGGGCGTCGGTGATGTCAGTTTTGACGTAGGCCTGGTCGCCGGTGCGGGGCGGGGCATAGATGAAGTCCGAAATCAGCACACTCACGGCGCCGGGCTGGTAGTAGTGGCTTACCAGCGTATCCAGAATGGCCGGGATGCTGGTGCTGCTGGCGGCCTCACGAATGCCGCCACGCACGGTCTGGGAAAGCTGCTGGTAGGAGTCGCGGTAGGGCTTCTCCTTAATGCGATAAAATGTCTTCTGCCGCACCGCCGAGCTGCGGTTCAGATCCGATAAGAATTGCGCCACGTGCTGCTGAAACTGCGTATTCTGCGCATCGGCGCCGGTTTTGGGCATGAAGCCTTCCATTGAGCCCGATACTTCCAGAAACACGTTGGCTTGCGTCAGCGGCTGGGTAGGAGTTGCGGCTGTTTCTGCCGCGGCTGGAGCTTCGGCGGGGGCAGGCTTTTCAACAGCCGCGGCCGTTTCAGTGGTGCCGGCTTCACCTTTCATGTCCTCGCGGGAGTAGCAACCCGAAAGCAGTACGGTGGCGGCCATTAGGGCCGGTAGAAAGCGGGAGGAGAGAGTCAGGTGCATCGAACCAAGGTAAAGACTGTCGGCTGAAGCCGCAACCTTGCGTACTGCCACACGCGGCAGCAGGTTGTGTAGGAACGATGAGATATAAGGAAAATTTTATACTTGGAGTGAAATCGGCAGATTAGCTACTCCAAGTTGCGGGGTGGGTAGCAATTCACTGAACGTCGAAATAGAAACGCGATGCCGAGCCTGTCGAAACAGGTCAAAAGACACTGCATTTCAACGTAGATTTTCGCTGCTTCACCACATCAATGCTCCTCTTCACCAGTGTAGAGGTGTTGCTAAGAAGTTACCGCAGGTATGTTTGGCTAGAATCAAACGATTACTATGTATGGCTTTCTTCCTTGGCTTGAGCAGCTTATTTGGCGTGTTGTGGTTGGTGGGCTGGTTAGTGCCTACTACCGGCCTGCACGACTCGCATAACGCCGCCCGCGTGGCAGCGGCTATGATGTTCCTTTTCGTCGGTATTTCGCACTTCACTAAGCCGGAAGCCATGCAGTATATGGTGCCAAAGTGGCTGCCTGTGCCTTCGCTGCTCGTGTACCTTAGCGGCGCGCTTGAGGTGCTATTTGGCTTGGGGCTACTCTTCCCAGCTACGCAGCAGCTTAGTGCCTGGGGGTTGCTCGTGCTATTGGTGCTGGTGTTTCCGGCAAACCTCCATGTAGCCATTAACAACCTGCCACCGCCCGGCGGACTGCCCGCTAAACCGTGGTACGTATGGAGCAGGTTGGCCTTTCAGCCATTGTATTTGGCATGGGTGTGGTACGCGGCGCTCGGGTAACGATGTGTTAAAATGCAACCGCCAACTGCACCTTGTAGCTGTTCTGGCAAAAGCTATGCGGGCCCGTAGCCGTAGCACGGTGTTATACAGGTAGAACAAAAAACGAGCTGACCTAAACTAACAGATGAAAGGCTGAAGCAGTCAGATAGTGCAAAACCAGCCTGCATTGCCCAGCAGACACCTTTTTCACTTTAGCTCAGCAGTCCACGGCTTGGGTTAGCTGTAGTCAATCTCCGTGTTGTCTCCAATATTCAGGCTATGATTCAGGCCACGGAATGACGAGTCGCTGCCCACGATGCAGTCGTGCATTACGGCTTGACGCAACTCGCTGTAAGAACCAATGATAGAGTCGCTGAGGACGGTATGCTGGATAATCGTTTTGTCGCCAATAGCCACGTTGGGGCCGATGATGGAGTTGGAAATCTGGCAGTCCTTGCCAATGCTAACGGGCGGAATGATGATGGTATTGGCAAACTCGGGGTACTCGCGGCGGCGCATGGCATCGGGGCGACGCAGCAGGCGGGCATTGGCTTCCAGCAGGGTTTCCTTACGGCCGCAGTCAAACCAACTGTCTACCGTAACGGTCATCATCTCTTCGCCCTGTTGAATCATCAGCATGAGTGCATCGGTGAGCTGAAATTCATCGTAGGTGCGCAGGTTTTCGTCGATCAGGCGCTCCAGGGCCCCGGCCAGCACTTCGGGGTGCGCCAGTTTGTAGAGCCCTACCATGGCGTAGTTCGACTTTGGGATGCGGGGCTTTTCCACCACCTTCAGCACGCGGCCGCCGGGGCCGGTTTCTACCAGGCCAAACATGGAGGGCGTTTTCACTTCCTGCACGGCCAGGATCGAGCCGGATGTTTCCAAAATCGCCTTTAGGTCAACGTCTACAATAGTGTCGCCAAGCAGAATCAGCACGCCATCTTCATCGTGGCGGAACTGCTCGCGGGCCAGCCAGAGAGCATGCGCAATGCCTTCGCGGGGGTCTTGCACCACAAACTCGGCGCGTAGCGCGGGGTAGTGGCGGCGCACGTAGCGCTTTATTTTTTCGCCCAGGTAGCCAATCACAAACACAAACTCTTCGACGCCCGCGGCCACCACTCGGTCAATAATGTGCCCCAGGATGGGCGTACCGGCCACGGGTACCAGCGACTTAGGCTGGGTGTGCGTGTGCGGACGGAGGCGCGAACCAATACCAGCAACAGGAATTATGGCTTTCATGCAAAGGGGAAAAAGCGTACGATTTGCAAAGTAGCAAACCCAGCGGTAGCACGATGCGGCAACTGCTATGGGCCGAATGCGTACGTTGCACCAACTTATGGCTCGTTAGGCAAACCGCCACCCCTAGCCTCAGGTTTTACGTTTCAGTCTTCTCTCCTTTTTTCATCCTTACTCCCTACTCTCTATGAAACGCCTTTTAGTTTACTTTTTTGGCTTGGTCGTGCTGCTCTCACAGTCGTCGTGCGGCTATAACTCTATGGTTGAGAAAGACCAGGCCGTGAAAACGCAGTGGGCCCAGGTGCAGAACAGCTACCAGCGCCGCGCCGACCTGATTCCGAACCTGGTGAACACCGTGAAAGGTGCCGCCAACTTCGAGAAATCAACTCTGACCGACGTGATAAACGCCCGTGCCAAAGCCACTAGCGTGCAAGTATCGGCTGATAATCTCACTCCTGAGAAGATAAAGCAGTTCCAAGAGGCCCAAAGCCAGGTAAGCGCCGGACTGGGCCGCCTGCTGGCTGTATCGGAAAACTACCCCGATCTGAAAGCCAACGCCAACTTCCAGGAGCTACAAGCGCAGATTGAGGGTACTGAAAACCGCATCAACGTGGAGCGCAACAAGTTCAATACTGTAACGCAGGACTACAACACCTACATCCGCTCCTTCCCGCAGAACCTGTTTGCGGGGCTGTTTAAGTTCAGCGAGAAGCCGTACTTTGAGGCAGATGCTGCTTCGCAGAAAGCGCCTACCGTTCAGTTTTAAAAGTAAGCTGATGGCTGTTGGGTGTTAGCTTAATTCCGATTGGAAAAGCTAACACCCAACAGCCATCAGCTAACAGCTTATTTATGACTACCCCACTCACCGCGGAGCAGGAAGCCAGCCTGATTGCCGCCATTCAACAGGCCGAGCGTACTACCTCGGGCGAAATTCGGGTACATCTGGAAGACACCTGCCCTACCCCCGAGCCACTGGATCGGGCCGCGCAGGTGTTTGCCGAGCTGGGCATGCACAAAACGGCCCAGCGCAACGGCGTACTGTTTTATCTGGCCTGGCAAACCCGGCAGTTTGCCGTTATCGGCGATGCCGGCATCAATGCCACGGTACCCGACGATTTTTGGGAAACCACCAAAGAGGCCGTTCTAGAGCAATTTCGGGGCAAGCAACTAGCCGCAGGCCTGGCCCGCGGCATTCAGCTGGTAGGCGAGCAACTGCACCGCTATTTCCCCTACGACGCCGCCACCGACCAAAACGAGCTGGACGATTCCATTTCGTACGGTCCTTCTACTTCGCCGCCGCGCCCATGACCTACCCTACCCCTACGCTACCCTTTTCACGTTTGCCAGCCTTTGTTGCCCTGCTGCTGCTGATTATGAGCAGTTGGCTGCCAGCTACGGCCCAGTCTATCCCGCCGCGGCCCAATCCGCCGCGCCTGGTGAACGACCTGGCAGGCATGATGAGCGCCGACGAGGTAGCCCAACTGGAGCGCAAACTGGTAGCCTACGACGATAGCACTTCCTCCCAAATTGCCGTCGTCACGGTGCCTACCCTTGGCGGCGATGATATTGCCAACTACGCCCAGCAGCTCTACGAAAGCTGGGGCATTGGCCGCAAAGGCGACAACAACGGCATCCTAGTATTGGTGGCCGAGCAGGAACACCGTGCCCGCATCCAAACAGGCTACGGCCTAGAAGGTGCCGTGCCCGATGCCCTGGCTAAGCGTATCATCAGCAACACCATTGTACCCGCCTTCAAGCAGGAGCGCTACTACGAAGGCCTTAACACCGCCACCGACGAGCTCATTGCCCTAGCCAAAGGCGAGTACAAAGCCGACCCCGAGGACCAGCGCCGCAACCGCGACTCGTCGGGTTCGGGCTTTCCATTTTGGCTGATTATCCTAGCCCTGGTGTTGTTCTGGTTCTTGAGCCGGCGCGGTGGGGGCGGTAGAGGCGGCCGCCGTAACCGGGGCAGCGGCGGCATGTTTATCCCACCCGTCATCTTCGGCGACTTTTCCGGCGGCCGCGGCACCTTTGGTGGCGGCGGTGGTGGTTTTGGAGGGGGCGGTGGCTTCGGCGGTTTCGGTGGCGGCAGCTCCGGCGGCGGCGGCGCCAGCGGCAGCTGGTAAGTGGTGATTCTATAAAGTGGTGAACGCAAAAGCGCCTGTCATCCTGGGCTTGCGAAGGACCTTATCACGCTAGAACGATGCTCGTAGCAATGACTCGTTCAACTAGCAGAAGGTCCTTCGCAAGCTCAGGATGACACGCGCTTTCGCATTTACAACTTTACAAACCCACTACTCCCTATCTTACCTTTCATAAAACGGCCTCAGCAAACGCACTACATCTAACGCATCAGCCAGCGCCTCGTGCGCCACGGCATCATCCTCGAATTTTGCCCGCGCCTTGCAGGTTTGCATAGTAGGTAGGCGCGTGTCTTTGTGCCAGTTGAGGTAGAAGGCAGCCGGGTCGAGGGTAGCGGGTTCCGTGCGCACCAGCGTGCCATAGCCGGGTAGGCGGCGGAGAAACGGCACATCAAATACCGCCACGTTTTTGCCAGCAATGGTGAACGTGACGCAGTTTTTCTTGTCTGTTTTGAAGCCTTGCACCAACAGGAACTCCCGTAGCTGCGGCAGCAGCTCGTCGGGTGTGCATAGCTCGCGGTTGGGTCCCTTGTGGGCCAGCTCCTCCAGCAGACGTGCATTCAGGGCCAGCGCCCCAGCCGAGCCCACGTATTCGGGGTGGCGTACCACGCGCCGGAAGCTAGGAAGCTCGTGTAGGGGCAGCGGGTGTTTGGAATCTTCCACCACGGCGGCCAGCTCCAGAATCTGGTGCCGCTCGAAGTTGCCGCCGGTGGTTTCGAGGTCGAGGGAGACGTAGCGCATGGTAGGCGCTTACGCAGCCCTACCCCTCTTGGGTGCGGACCTCAGTGGTCGTTGCTCATCACCCCAGCCCGGATAGCCACTGACAACTGATTTTCGGCCGGCGGAATTGGGCAGGCGTAGCCAGTGCTGTACGCGCAGTAAGGATTATACGCTTTGTTGAAATCGAGTAGCACCTTTCCGGTTTTCACGTCGGCAAAGCGCAAATCGATGTACCGCCCGCCACCGTAGCTACCGAAGCCGTTGGTGAGGTCCGTGAAAGGCACCATAAGGTAATCGGCATACGTTGGCACTTTCAGCAAGGCCAGGCTTTGGTACACCGAAAGCCGCTGTGGCTTGCCATGCAGCAGAAACCGCAGTTCCCCATATTTCCGATAGGGCTGAGGTTGATTTGTGCTGGTGCGTATCAAGAACGGTTGTGCCGTTGAGTCGCGCACAAAAGTGGCTGTTACCAACAGGCTGTCGTTGACTGGAAAGAAAGGTAGCCCCTGAAAGGATTTTCGCGCCGCTGCCGGTAGCGGCGAGCGTTGCGGGTCGCGGTACTCGGCATTCAACTCTTGTTGAAAAGCGGCTATAGTTTGCGCGTGCGTAAGTGGTTGCTGCCCCTGACTATGGCCCACACTATGGAAGAACAGCATGAAGCCCAAAGCAGAAATAATTCGTAGCATCGATTGAATGAAGTTCGTTATTGAGACTGCAACATAACGAATCAGCGGTAGTCATTTGCGCAAGGCAAAGCACTTGTTTCTGGGTTCCTCGCCAACTGCCACTGTCTACCTACGTACCTTTGCTTTACTATGACCGACACCGCCGCTCCCGCTAAAAAACTCTTCCTGCTCGACGCCTTTGCCCTGATTTATCGCGCCCACTTTGCGTTCAGCAAAAACCCGCGCGTGAACTCCAAGGGCCTGAATACGGGTGCCATTCTGGGCTTCACCAACACCCTGGTGGAGGTGCTGCAAAAGGAGCGCCCTACCCACATTGGGGTAGCGTTTGATGCGGCCAAAAAGACCTTCCGGCATGAGCAGTTTGCAGACTACAAAGCCCAGCGCCAGGCCATGCCCGAAGACATTGGCCTGGCCATTCCCTACATCAAGCAGATTATCAAAGCCTTCCACATTCCCATTCTGATGGTGGAAGGGTTTGAGGCCGACGACGTGATTGGCACCCTGGCCCAACGCGCCGAGGCCCAGGGTTTTGGCGAGGTGTATATGATGACGCCCGACAAAGACTACTGCCAACTCGTAACGGAGTGCGTCAAAATCTACCGCCCCGCTTTCATGGGCAACGCCGCCGAGGTGCTCGATGTAGCCCATGTGCTGCAACGCTTCGAGATTGAGCGGGTAGAGCAGGTGATTGATATTCTGGGCTTGCAGGGCGACGCGTCGGACAATATTCCCGGTATTCCGGGCATTGGCGAGAAAACCGCCAAGAAGTTGGTGCAGGAGTTTGGCTCGGTAGAAAATCTGATTGCCAATGTGGATAAGCTCAAAGGCAAGCAGCAGGAAAACGTGCGCAACTTCGCCGAGCAGGGCTTGATGTCGAAGGAGCTGGCGACTATTCATGTGAATGCGCCCATCGAGTTTGAGGCCGAGAAGCTGGTGCTGGACAAGCCCGACGAAGACGAGCTACGCCGTTTGTTCGATGAGTTGGAGTTCCGGCAGCTGGCCGCCCGCGTGCTGAGTGGCCCAACCGCGCCTACCTCTACGCCCCCGCCCAGCCGCGGTGCCCGCCGCCCTTCTGTACCGGCCTCGCAACAGTCGTTGTTTGATGGGCCCGGCATCACGGCCAGCAGCGCCGAGTTGGCCGAGCTAGCGCCCAACGGCCCGCGCCGCACCTTGGCTGATGTGCCTCACCAGTACCACCTCATCGATACGCCCGAGGCACGCCAATCCCTACTCAAACACTTGCTGAAGCAGAAAGAAGTCAGCTTCGACACCGAAACCACCGGCCTCGACACCATGACGGCGCGGCTGGTGGGGCTGTCGTTCTCCTGGCTTCCCGGCGAGGCCTACTACGTACCCGTGCCCCAGGACGATGCGGACGCCGCGCAAGCCCTGGTAGATGAATTTTGCCCGTTTTTCGAGGCCGAAAACATTCTGAAAATTGGTCAGAACATCAAGTATGACCTCACCATTCTCAAGCACTACGGTGTCGAGATTCGGGGGGAGCTGTTTGATACCATGCTGGCCCACTACCTGCTGGAGCCCGACATGCGCCACAACATGGACGTGCTGGCTGAAACCTACCTGCACTACACGCCCGTCAGCATCACGGAGTTGATTGGTCCCAAAGGCAAGAACCAAAAAACCATGGCCGATCTGCCACCCGCCGAGGTGTCGGACTACGCCTGCGAAGACGCCGATGTGACTTTGCAGCTTAAGCACGTATTCGAGCCCAAGCTGAAAGCCCTCAACCAGCTCGACTTGCTGAACGAGGTAGAAAACCCGCTGGTGCCCGTGCTGGCCGCCATCGAGTACGAGGGTGTAAAGATTGACTCTGTGGCGATGGGCGAGTATTCGGCCGAGTTGCAAGGCTACATCACGGAGCTGGAACAGCAGATTTTTGCCGCTGCTGGCGAGGAGTTTAACATTGGTTCGCCCAAGCAGTTGGGCGAGGTCTTGTTTGACCGCATGGGTTTGGGTGGTAACAAAATTAAGAAAACTAAAACCGGCCAATATGCCACCGGCGAGGAGATACTAAGTCAATTGGCCTCCGAAGCGCCCATTGCTTGCCTTATTCTGGAGCACCGCCAGCTCACCAAGCTGCGTTCTACCTACGTGGAGGCCCTACCCCAGCTGGTGTGCGAGCTGGACGGGCGCGTGCACACATCCTTCAACCAGGCCGTGACGGCTACCGGCCGCCTCAGCAGCACCAACCCCAACCTGCAAAACATACCCATCCGCACCGAGAAAGGCAGGGAAATCCGTAAGGCCTTCGTACCCCGCGATGCCAACCACGTGCTACTTGCCGCCGACTACTCGCAAATTGAACTGCGCATTATGGCCGATTTTTCGGGTGATGCCACCATGATTGAGGCCTTCCGCCTGGGGCAGGATATTCACGCCAGCACCGCCAGTAAGGTGTTTGGGGTAGGGCTAAGCGAAGTAGACGGCGAAATGCGCCGCAAGGCCAAAACCGTCAATTTCGGCATCATCTACGGCATATCGGCCTTCGGATTAGCCCAGCGCCTGAACATTTCGCGTAAGGAGGCCGTCGACATTATCGATGCGTACTTCCAAGAGTTTTCGGCCGTGAAGCAGTTCATGGACGACAGCATCAACAAAGCGCGCGAGTTGGAATACGCCGAAACCCTCCTCGGTCGCCGCCGCTACCTGCGCGACATCAATTCCCGTAATGCGACTCTGCGAGGTTACACCGAGCGCAATGCCATCAACGCCCCTATCCAAGGCACCGCGGCCGACATCATCAAGAAAGCCATGATTGATATCCATCACTGGATAGTGGACCAGAAGCTCGGCACGCGCATGATCCTGCAAGTACACGACGAATTGGTTTTCGATGTACCAAAGGAGGAATTAGAATTGGTAACGCCAAAAATCAAAGAATTGATGGCCAATGCCTTGCTCCTACCCCACGGCGTGCCCTTAGAAGTGGAAGCCGGGACAGGCAGCAACTGGTTACAGGCGCACTAGATTGACTTGTCATTCCGAGCGAAGCGAAGAGTCTGGGCAGTAATCGTCAAGCGTTTTTCCTCCAATGCTTCGCTCCGCTCGGAATAACAATAAAAGCGCAACCCTGCGGTGACTTCGTGTGTTACTTTGCTATCATGCACGAATCAACTTCTTCCTTCGATACAGTCGTTATAGGTGCTGGCCCGGTGGGCTTGGCTTGTGCCCTTGAAATCCAGCGCCGGGGCTTTACCGTGTGCGTGGTCGACAAGGGCGCACTCGTCAATTCTATAGTGGGCTACCCCAACCAGATGGAGTTTTTCTCTACTCCAGAGCTGCTAGAAATTGGGGGCTACCCCATGCCAACCAACCACTACAAACCGCTCCGCGAAGAGGCCCTCGACTATTATCGCCGGGTAGCGCAAGTGGAGAAGCTGCCCTTGCGGCTACACGAACGAGTGCTAGGGCTGGAAGGCGAGGAGAACCACTACGAGGTAGTGACTACCAAAGGCCGCATTGCTACCCGGTTTGTGGTAGTGGCTACAGGCTTCTTCGATGTGCCGGTGAAAATGAACGTGCCGGGAGAGGACTTGCCCAACGTGAGCCACTACTACAAGGAGCCCTACACGCACGTCGACCAGCAGGTGGTGGTGGTAGGGGCGCGAAATTCTTCGGCCAAAGCCGCGTTGCAGTTGCTGCGTGCTGGTGCACACGTTACCATGGTGGTGCGTAGCGCTGAGCTGTCGCCCGCGGTGAAATACTGGATTCGGCCGGACCTGGAGAACCGTATCAAAGAAGGTCGTATCAAAGCGTACTTCAACGCAATCATTCAGGCGATTCGGCCAACTGAAATGGATATAGCCACCCCCGATGGCTTGCTTACGCTGCCCGTTGATTTCACCTACGCCCTTACCGGCTACCGTCCCGATTATTCGTTGCTAGACGCCTTAGGCATCACCTCTCAGGACGATGCAGCGCGTACGCCTACCCACGATCAGGAGACGTTTGAGACCAACCGGCCTGGCGTGTACATGGCAGGCACGGTGTGCGGCGGCCTAAATACCAGCCGCTGGTTTATTGAGAATGGCCGTTATCATGCGGCCGTTATTGCAGCCCACTTGGCCGGTGAGGCGGCACCAGCTACTCCACAGATTATTCAGCCGGTCCAGCTCTCGAAGTAGATAAGCTTTGAATAAAAAAGACCGGCCTCAAATCTCTGGGGCCGGTCTTTTTTATGGCTTTCTACGACTACTTTACTTAAGGAAACTTAACGCCCCGATAATCCAGCGGATTTAGCTGGGGGACGTTTGCGTTGTACTTCGCGTTGATGGTTTTGATCATCTCATTGGCGATGATAGCGTATCCGCGGGGTGTGAGGTGCACGCCATCCAGCGAGAAAAGGTTGCCGCTGATGAAGCCAGCATTGTTAGGTACGCCATTTACCACAACGCCGCTGGTTGCTACCCGAGCTAAGAAAGCGTTGGCATCGAAGTAAGCCAGCCCTTTGCGGTCGGCACTTGCCTTGATGATGTTATTGAGCGCCGTGGTGCGGTTGTTAACCGAAGCTACTTCGGTTGCATCCAGCACAAGGGCATTCGCCAACGGGTTGGCAGCAGCAGCTAACGCCGTCGCAATAGCAGCCGGTGCACCAGGAATTTCCAAGCCAATACCATTCGGGAATGGGCTAGTAGCACTAGGCGTATTGATAACTGAACGAGCTGGTAGCAGAATCAAGTCATTAGCGGTTGCCAAGCGGACGGGTGCCGTGGTGCTGCTGGTGCGCACATATAGCGCGAAGCGAGTGCCGGCCGGTAGCGCTGGCAAACCTAGCGCCTGCGCAATGAGCGGGGCCTGTGCAGCCGGGATAGGGGTAGCATTCACTTGCGCAATGACAGCTGCCGTTGAGATAGTCGTGAACAGTGGTGTGTTGACAACGCTTGGAATATTTGCTACAATACCCTTGGCCTCGTTCAGCGTAAGCGCATCAATTACTTGATTATACTTTGTAGTAAATTCCGCGTCTGGCGTGAGAGGAGCACCCGTACCACCCGAACTAGCGTATCCTAGCACATCATTGTTGCCCAGCCAGTTAGAAAAAAAGGTAGGCTTGATGGCAGCAATTTCACTTTCTACATATTGGAGGTATGATTTAGAATCGGCACCAGAAAGCAAGCGCTCAAAGTAAGGGTTGAAGTTACTAGCATTGCTCTGCGCTGTAAGACGACCATAGCCTGCCGTTGTAATATCGGCTATTCTTATACCTGGTACACCCAAATTCTGGTTAGTAGTAGCTGTATATCGCACCAGTAAAGGCAGCCCTTGACTTGCAATAGCTCGACCTGGTGCGAACTGGTTGACAGGCACAAACTGATTATTTACCTGAACCTCCGTATTTATTTGCGGGGTTCCATCTGCATTAAAACCAGTGATTCTCAGAAAGCCGCTACCATTCGCCTGCGCCTCCGTGAACAACGGCTGCACAAAGTCGCCGCCACCTACCGACCGGAACTGCTGTGCCAGCATGGAGGGGTAGGAATTCTGTTGACCTTCCAAGTACAAGCCACCATCGCTATAACCTGCCGTGAGCGAGTTGCCTACAGCAATGTAGCGGGAGAAGTCGGCGGTACCAGCGCTGGATTTTACTTCATCTTCCAGATCGGGCTGACAGGCCGTGAGGCTGAGCCCCAGCAGCGCCAGAAACGGCACTACTTTGCGAAATGTAATCGTATACATGTGTTCAGAACGGGAGGTGGGAAATTAGAAAGCGTAGTTCAGGCCCAGGCCCGGAATCACAATATTGGTTTTGTAAGTACCTGCTACCCGGTCGGTGGTGCCGTTGTTGATCAGGTCGGCCTGGGTTTCGGTCCGCTTCTGAATGCGGATAAACTGCCCCGATAGGTCCAAGCTAAATTTGCCGAATGCGTAGGAAGCACCCACAGTACCGCTTATGCGGTCGTTGTCGGGCGTTTCGGGGGTTACGTAGCCGTCGGGCACGGGCGTCATGTCGTAGGAGCCGCCGGCGCGCACCGTTAGGCCGCTGGTGAGTTTGTACTGACCGCCCAGGCGGAACGTCAGAGCATCTTCGTAGTTGCGCTTGGAAACGCTGGTGTTCTGCCCGTTGATCGGCTGGTCGAAATCAAAACGCAACTCGCGGTATTTGCTCCACTGCACAAAGTTGACATCAAAGCCAATGGTCAGATTTTCGTTGGGCATCACGCCAATACCCACCGAGGTGGTAGCAGGCAGCGGCAGGGTAGCACCAAACTTGGTAGCCTGAAAACGGCTCCGAAATGATTCCGGAATGTTGGTGAACGTCACGTCGCCGTCATTGTCCACCACCGCATCAATTTTGGAGCGGTGGCTGATGCCAATGCTCAGCTTATCCGAAGGCTTGTAGTAAATACCGGCGTTGAAGCCCAGCTTGGTTTTGGCCTTGCCATCCAGCTCGATGTGGCCGTAAGAATCGGGTAGGGCGATGTCGCGCTGGAGGTTCACGGCGCCGTAGGCCAGCACCACCAGGCCAGCGCCCACACTCAACTCGTCGGTAATGGCGTAGCTGAAGGTAGGCTGCACAAAAACGGATTTCAGGTCGATATCCGTTAGGGAAGTGCGGCCTTCCCAACCGTTGGCATAGCCCAACTTGCTGCCAAAGGGCGTGTACACCGCAAGGCCTGCCCGGAACTTGCCCTCGGCCGGGCCAAAGCTGGCGTATAGGCTGAAGGGTGTTACCACGCTGTTGCGCAGCTCCCGCTGTATGTTGCTACCCTCCGCTACGAAGGCATTGCGGGCCAACGTCACGTTGCCGCCCAACTGTACGCCGCGCTCCCGCACCATGGCCAGTGCGCCAGGATTATAGAACATAGCGGCCTGGTCCAGCGACAGGCCTACCCCTACGCCCCCCATGCCGTTGTTTTTAATGCCAGCCAGTGTAACCTGGTAGCCACCGGCCACAGCACTGCCCGTACCAGCAAGCAGCGCACCACTCACAAGGAGTAAAGATTTTAACTTCATACAGGAAATAAAAGGTGAGATTTTAGAAGTAAGAACGGAAAATCGACGCAACTAAATGTAGAAAGAAAACCCGAATAAAGTATGCTTGCCGAGTAGTTTACGTTCGTCCGAAATCGTTTTCGTTGCTGGGCTGCAAAGCAACAAAAAGCCTACCGTTATTCCTTCGAATTATTGACCTTGCCCGTGCGTATATCCAGCACGTGGCCTTGCACCAGCAAATGCAGGTGTAGGCCCTGCACGCTCACGGGCTCGCCCTGCCCAATGCGGCCCAGGTTATGGCTGTGCAGCTGCCGGCCATCCAGCACCACCACCTGCCCGTAGCCGAACACTTCGGCCTGCTGCCCACCCGAATAATCACACCCGTTTCCTCGCTCAAGCCCAGGCCCAGGCAATTGGCGTGCGTGAGTAGGGCATGCGCCAAGCGCCCAAACCGCGCCCGCTCCACAAAGTGCTGATCAATAAGCAAGGATGGTAGCAGCCCCAGCCCTGGCAACACCTGAATGCCGCCCTTGCGCAGCGCCCGCCACCCCTGGCCGTCTACCAGCATGTAGGCGGGTAGGGCCGCCGCGCCGGCACTGGTTCCGGCCACTAAGAACGCGGCATCGGTCTGGAAGCGGTGGCGCAGCACCCGCAGAAACTCGGTACCGGTCAGAAAATCGGTGATGCGCTCCTGGTCGCCGCCCGTGAAGAACACCAGCGCGGCTTGGTGCAGGCGGCGCAGGGTAGCGGGATGGTCGGCGGGGTGGTGCTCGTCGATGGCCAAATGGCGGACCTGCTGGCAGCCCAAGTCGCGCAGCGCTTGCTGGTAGGCGGTGGCCGTGGCTGCTACCTCGCGCGAGGCCGTGGTAATGATTTCAACGGGTAGCTCCGGCAAAGGCAACAAAGCACACAGCCGGGCCAGGAGGGCATCATCATCGCCCCCACCAAAGGCGACGAGGGTTCCGAGCGGAAAGTCAGAGGGAAGCATTCAGGGCAGATAGGAAAAGCCCAAAAATAGTGGGCAACAACATGAGGGAAGCGCTTAGCCAAACAGCGAAAAACGGGGTAAACCAACCCGAATTCATTTGGCAAACTCCCGGCAAGTACGCTAAGCACAAGCCGAAGGACGCGCTATTCATAAAAAAATCGACACTAGCTGCGGCAAACGCAACAGTTAACCGGCCGTATTCTTCTACTTTTGCGCGTTCAATTGTACCAAACGTCGTTGCCTAGCGAAAAACGCCTCCCTCTAGTTATTGTATGAATCAGCACCCGACCACCGAGTTCATCACGTCCCTGATTCAGGAGGGCGAGTTTTTTAAACTCAAGGAAGCATTAAAGAAGTTTGAACCGGGCGAGGTAGTAGAGCTGATTGAAGAGGAAGAAGAGCGCGAACAGCTAATTATCTTCCGCCTTCTGCCGTTGGAACTGGCCACGCAGGTGTTCGAGTATCTTGACCTGGATATTCAGCGGCACTTTTTAGCTAACCTGGCGCAGGATAAGATTACGGACATCCTCAACGAGATGTCGCCCGATGACCGCACAGCCCTGCTAGAGTTCCTACCCGACGAGTTGGTGCGGGAGCTGATTCAGACGCTCTCGGAGCCGGAGCGCAAGGTGACGCTGGAGCTGCTCGGCTACCCCGAGTACTCGGTGGGCCGCCTAATGACGCCCGACTATATTGCTATCCGCGAGAACTGGACCGTGCAGCAGGTGCTCGATTACATTCGCCGCCACGGTGGGCAGTCGGAAACGCTGAGCGTGCTGTACGTGACCGATAGCCGTGGCCGCCTCATCGATGATATTCGCATCCGGGAGTTTCTGCTGGCCGACCCGCAAACCCGTGTGAACGAGTTGATGGACAACCGTTTCGTGCACCTGCAAACCATGCAGGACCAGGAAGAGGCCATCGAGGTGTTTCGGCGCAACGACCGGGTGGCCCTACCCGTGGTGAACAGTGACGGCATCCTATATGGCATCGTGACTATCGATGACATTCTGGACATTCGGGAAGAGGAAGACACCGAGGATATCCAGAAGCTGGGTGGTTCGGAAGCCTTAGATGAGCCCTACCTCACTATTTCGCTCCCTAAGATGATTCAGAAGCGGGCCGGCTGGCTGGTAGTGCTGTTTCTGGGTGAGATGCTGACGGCCACGGCTATGGGCTTTTTTGAAGGCGAGATTGAGAAGGCGGTGGTGCTGGCGCTGTTTGTGCCGCTCATTATTTCCAGCGGTGGCAATGCCGGCTCGCAGGCTACCTCGCTTATCATCCGGGCCATGTCGCTGGGCGAGCTGACGGTGGGCGAATGGTGGAAGGTGATGCGCCGAGAACTGCTGTCGGGCGCATTGCTGGGCGGTATTCTGGGCGCAGTAGGCTTTCTGCGGATTCTGCTGTGGCAGCAAACCGGCTTTTATGACTATGGTCCGCATTGGTTCCTGGTAGGCTGCACGGTAGGGCTGTCGCTGGTGGGCATTGTGCTGTGGGGGTCGTTGTCGGGTTCCATGCTGCCGCTGCTGCTCAAGAAGCTGGGCTTCGACCCGGCCACGTCGTCGGCGCCGTTTGTGGCCACGCTGGTAGACGTAACGGGGTTGATTATCTACTTCTCGGTAGCCACGCTGTTCCTGAGCGGTACGCTGTTGTAAGGCGTCGTAGGGGCGGCTTGCAGCCGCACCTCGTTGACGAAAAATGCGTCACAAGGATTTCCCTACCTTGCCATACTATGCGCATCGTCTTGCTAATCTGCCTGTTACTACTGACCGCCTGTCACGCCACCGACCCACCCGCCACGGACACGCTAGAAACCGGCTGGTACCCCATCCTTACCCAAAACCGCCGCTTTGTGTACGCGGCCCGTTGGTATGCGCCGGGCGCCACCACAGCCACATTGGATACGGTGGTGCTGACGGCGTTGGGGAAGCCATTGTCTTGGTACCCATCCCAAATGGCGTACGAATGGTCGTACCGGCATTTAGATACCACAACAACTTCTACGCAAAAAGAAATGGTAGGAGCTTTCGACAGAGCTGATAAATTTTGGTTGCACCCGCCACGCCGCGGGCATTATAGCATCCTAGAATTAAATCCATTTCCTGACATTCAACTCCCTACTACTGTTGGCTCAACGTGGAATTGGCAGTTAGATGTAGGAAGTCACTACGCCAATCCAGCATGGGCAGTGTGGCAAGACAATTTGCATATCAATCATCGCTATCAGGTTATCGATTCCACCTTAGTCCCTACCCTATTCGGCCGCATACCCTGCCACCGCATGCAGGCAACGGGCACCTGTAAGCTCGGCACCACCGCTTTAGAATCATACTTCAATGCCAAATACGGTTTCGTACGCCTAAATTATCGCAACATCGACCACAGCCGATTGGAGCTGGAACTGGTAGCCGTTACGTCGCGGCCCATTTTAGATAAAGCCATGTTTCTAGAGCCTTCTTTATAGCACTACTACCTAACTACTGTGGAAATACCCACGCTTTTCTTTTTGCAACGAGCCTGTTTGTACATGGCGCTACTGCTCCTATGTAGCGGCTGCGCCGCCGTAGGGCGCTTGGCGCAGCTCGACGACGGCTGGTATCACGTAGAGCACCTGGGCGGCAACGACTCGCTGGCAACCCAGCTGCGGCAGGCCACGCGCTACCGCGTGTACGTACAGCAACGCACCGATACGCTGCGGCTCTCGCCCTATACCGACCAGCCCCAGCCCACCACCTACACGTACGAGCTGCAAAGCAACCACCACGCCCTGCTTTCCAGCCGCTCCTTTGATGTGGATGTGTTTACTCTACCTGTAAAGGCCCGTCTGCCCCGCGAGGGGGTACCGGTGCAGCTTAATACTACGTTCAGCGCCGCCGTGTACCTAGGGCGCCGCCTCGACTACTACTACCTACACAAGCACACGCTGGCGCCCTGGCAGCACGAGCCGCGCATTCGGGCTACCGGGCTGGGCTACGGGGTATTCTTCGGCATGGGCTCTACCAACGTAACAAACGACGTGACGCGTCAGCACGCTGGCCCCGAGTACGAGGGGTTCGTATTGCACGCCGGCATGGCTACTATCTACGATGCTCGCATTTTCAACGTGGGCCTAGCAGTGGGTTTCGATAACCTGCTAGGCCCCGACCGTGCGTACTGGATTTACCAACGGCGGCCCTGGTTTGGTCTGCTGTTCGGTTTGGATTTGAATTAACAGTAATTTATTTTACTAATTTATTTAGCAATAAATAACACCAACCTTCTTTATCCTATTTTCGTTAGCAGCATATATCTTCTAAATGCTGAACTCATGAAAATTCCTGTTGAAAAAGGCCAAGACAAAGGCTTCCTGCCCGATGGCCGTTATACTGTTGAAATCACCGACATTGAAGAAGGCACCAGTGAGCACCAGAATGTGCCCTACTTTGCCGCCCGCCTGGAAAATGAGCAGGGCTTCGTTACCCAGCGCTTCTACACCTCGCCGGCCGGCATGCCCATTTTGCTGAGCTTCTGCGAGGCAGCTGGCGTGCATCCCGAAGAAGGCAAGGACATCGATACCAAACAACTGATCGGTAAAAAGCTGTCAGTAGAGGTATCCGACCACTCCTACGCCGACCCCGCTACCGGCAACGAGCGCACTATTAAGCAGGCTACCGGTTTCCGGACGGCCTAAGCTGCTCCTCAACTCAACTCACAAAAGCCAACGGCTGCCTCAGAAATCGAGGCGGCGGTTGGCTTTTTTGTCGCTGTGGCGTTTCTTCTCTTCTAGCCGTTTGCGCACGGCGCCCGCACTGGGGCGCGAGGCTTTGCGGGCTTTGGGCTGCTGCAAATTCTCCTTGAGCAGCGCGTAGAACTTACGCAGCGCGTGCTCCTTGTTGCGCAGTTGGCTGCGGTCTTCCTGGGCTACTACTAGCAGGTAGCCATCGGTGGTGATGCGGCTAGCCAGCTTTTCCTGCAAGCGCAGCTTCTGCTCGTCGGTGAGCAGGTGCGAGGTAGCCAGGTGAAACCGCAGTTCCACCCGCGACTCTACCTTGTTCACATTCTGGCCGCCTGGGCCACTGCTACGGCTGGTTTGTACCTGAAGCTCGGGCCAGAAATAGTCGGCGGGGGGTAGGGCCATAACAGGAAAAGGGTGAGATGAGGGTAGGGAATGAGGCTAGAGCTCTAAACCAGCGTCTACGCAAAAATACCCTGCCAGCTACAAGCCAGCAGGGTATTTTTGTAATGAGAGTTAGCGGAATGCTAGTGTGTGGCGGCGGCGGGCACTTTGCGTACCAACCCGGTGATACCGCCACGTTGCAGGCGCTTGCGTACGGCATCGGCAGTAGCCCAGTCAGCAAACCCGCCTACCACTACCCGGTTGAGCGAGCGGCTGGCTACCGTTTCGGTAGCCACTGTTACGGAGAGTTGTTGATCTACGGCCAAGATTTTGGCCTGCATGGCAGCGGCATTACGGGCGTCGCCAAACGTGCCTGCTTGCACCACATAGGTAGGCTTCAGTACAACTGGCGTTGCTTCGGCGGGCACCGCTACGGCTACCTCTACCGTTTCTAGCGGCGTGCCCAAGGCCAGCGCCTCATCTTCTACTAGGGCGGCCAGGTCGGCGGGGGCAGCAATAGGACCCAGAGGAGTAGTTTCGGGTACTACCTCAGCCACTACATCAGCCGAGCCATCAGCGACGATGCCCAGTGGGCGGGCTGCTATTTCGGAAAGGTCTAGGATGCGGGCATGGCGAAATGGGCCGCGGTCAGCTACGCGCACCACCACGGCCTTGCCGTTATCGGGGTTCGTCACGCGCAAACGGGTGCCGAAGGGTAGGGTTTTGTGGGCGCAGGTGTATTTATGACGGTCGAACCGCTCGCCGCTGCTGGTGCGGCGTCCTTGGTGCTCCCGGCCATACCAGGAAGCGCGGCCCCGTAGCACGGCGGTGCGGTGAGAGGTAGCAGTCAGAGCTTTTTCGTCGTCGCTGAGGCGGGCGGCTCGGGTGGTCTGTGGCAGCGCCAAAAGCACGGCAAAAAGCACTGCGATGAGAGAACCAGAAACACGCTGTCGGAGAGGCAACTTCATTCAAACATGAATTGGTGAATCCGACAAATCTAGAGGCCCACAACTAAACCGGTCCTGCATCGTCCTATTTTCGCACCTACAAGCTTTCCATATAATTGTACTTTTTATATAAAATTTGCATTAAAATAATTTGATGTTTGCATAGTTAAACCACACCTAAATCAGCATTTGTGTTTAGTTAAGACTACTTTTGCCGTATTATAGGACAAAACAAAGACAAGGGCAGAAATAAGATTATCCGGCCTCTAAAAAAATTATGTCCTTCGCCTGATTCCTCCCGTATAGCCTAGGTTGGAAAAGTCCGAATTATTCTGTATGACCTGTAGTACGGTAAACTACTGCATCTTCTCTTTTACGCTATGGATTTTGGTCGCCTTTCTGATCTGCGCTACGTCGATTTTTCGTTGCCTTCCGACCACCCTGCTACTGCCGCGGTGCTGGCCCGCGCCGCGGATACCCCATCGGCGCCCGCCGTGTATGTGGGCTGCCCCATCTGGACCAACAAAGCGTGGTTGGGCTCCTACTTCCCGGCTGGCATCAAAGACGCGGATTACCTACACTACTACGCCCGGCAGTTCAACAGCATTGAGCTAAACACCACCCACTACCGCATTCCCGACGCGCCCACCGTGCGGCGCTGGCGCGACGCGGTGCCGCCAAGTTTCCGCTTCTGCCCCAAGCTGCCCCAAAGTATCAGCCACGACCGCGCCCTGTATAACGCCGACGACCTCACGGTGTCGTTTTGCCGCAGTATAGGCGAACTGGGCGAACGGCTGGGGCGGGCGTTTCTGCAACTGCCACCCCACTTCGGCCCCGAGCACCTACCCCGCCTGGAACGCTACCTGCTCGATTTTCCGGCGGAAATTCCGCTGGCCGTAGAGTTACGCCATCCGGCGTGGTTTGCCAATCCAGAGCTGTTTGCTACCGTATCGGCCATGCTGGAGGCGCTGGACAAAACGTTAGTGCTAAGTGATGTAGCCGGCCGCCGCGACGTGCTGCATATGCGCTTGACGACGCCTACCGCCTTCATCCGCCTCAACGGCCACGGTCTGGTCCCCAGCGACTACCAGCGCGCCGACGCTTGGGCCGAGCGCTTGGCCACGTGGTTTGGCGCCGGCCTGCAAACGGCCTACGTGTTCATCCACCAGAAAGACATCATGCACTCGCCTCTCTGGACACAGCATTTCTTGCAGCGCTTACAGCAGCTTACGGGCATAGTGGTAGAGCCGCCCCGCGTGATTCCGCAGCCGGTACAGGGCAGCTTGTTTTAAGAATGATAACAGCAAAAAAACCCTGACGGGGCTTAAAGCTCTGTCAGGGTTTTATAAAAGTTTTCCTTGATTAATGCGCTAGGCTAAGGCGAATGTTCAGTTCTGCTATAGGACTCAGCGGACGTTTTATCTCTCCCGTATTCGTAGCATTGTTGTAGATGTATTTCTGATGGTTTCCTACCCCTAGGCCTACGTTACCATCAAATAGTCCCCAGTTGCCTATCCGGCGCTGCATACCCCATAGTACTGTCACACCTGAATAGTCGTACCCATACTGACGCCGCATATCTGTCGCATAGTATGGCTTGTAGCTATACCAATCATTGCTGAGTTGCAAAGCCAAATAGTTACCTATAAACGGGCCGTGTGCACGGCCGCGCTGCTCTCGCTTTATCTGATTGTAGTAATAACGCGCTCCAAGGTCTGTGTTGATCCGTGCTAATTGTACAAATGATCTATCATTCGTTCGATAACGGCCACCCGTTTGTAGCATTGGTGATATATTACCGTAGACAGAAAACTTCGGCGTAAGCTGGCGCTCTACACCGAGCGTAATCGGCAGCAGCAAACCGGAATAGCTTCCATATCCCGAATCGCGGGTTAAACCCGTCCCTAGCTTGAATAGCGTATTGGGTAACCATGTGGTGGATGGGGTAGACGTAGCGGCCGCCGGGTTGTCAATCTCTTTCTCGGTTTGCCCAAACGAAATGCTCGGTAGTAGCAGAACGGCTGCAACGGCCGACATTAGAATTGCTTTCATGATACACTATGTAGAATAAATGGAAAGGCATCGATAAGTAGCAGAGCATCAAGAATACGAATAGGTTGGCTGGGGTCCTAAAAAAAATTCAACTCGGCTGATACGAAAATCCGTACTTGTGCGTGATACACTGTCTACGCCACTCTTTATGCTTTTCTCCCGCGCTACCCAGCTCCTACTGGGCGTTGCCTTTTGCAGCTTCGCGCTGCCTACCCGTGCTCAGCTAATTGCCCCTACCCCCACCGACGAATTGCATTGCCTGATGCAGCCCCTCGATCCGGCACGCCGGGCCGGGCAGGCCAGTTTGGTGATAGAAGGTGAAGTACTAGACTCTAAGGGCTTTTGGGATGCAGCCCACCAGCACATCTATACATCTCACCGGGTACGGGTGTATCAGGTATTCAAAGGCGCGGCGGCGGCTGAAATTACCGTGGTGACAGAGGGCGGCACCGTAGACCTCGACCAGCAGCACCTAACCAACACCTTGACGCTCAGCGCTGGCCAGCAGGGTGTGTTGTTCTTGTACCCAGCGCCGTTTGCGGGGCTGGATGCCGTTGGGGGAGCAGCTTGGGCGGCGTATGGCAGCGAGCAGGGCTTCATTCAATACGACCTAGCCACGGCCACGGCTAAGGAATCGTTTCGCTCCTACCCTACCCTCGGCGATACATTCTACGCTTCCCTGACCAACCTCACGGGTCAGGCGCGGCGCGTGGTGCAGGCCAACCCGGCCCTGACTACCGCCCAACGACGTGCGGGCACCGCAGCCCGCGGACAAGCGCCGGTGATTGCGGCGCTGTCTCCACTGACGACCACCGCCGGCACCGAGTCGGTGCTGACGATTACGGGCACGGGCTTTGGTGCTACGCGGGGCACGGGCTTCGTGGAGTTTCGGAATGCTGATGATGGCGGCGCTACCTTCACGCGGCCACTGGATACAGATTACGTTTCCTGGACGAACACAAGCATTCAGGTGCGGGTACCCTCGTATAGTGCCGATGCCCACCCGGCCGGCACCGGCCAAGTGCGTGTGACCAGCAGCGACCAAGTGACTGCTACCAGCGCCCAGGTGCTTACGGTGGTATACGCCATCAGCAACGTGCAGGAAACCACTGGCAAGCTCACCTACCGCCCCGGCCACATCAACCAAAATGACAACGGCGGCTACACATTTCGCTTCGATCAGAACTTTGCGGCCAATGCGGCTGCGTCGGCGGCCTGGCAACGGGCGCTGGAAAACTGGCGTTGCTCCTCGGGCATCAACTGGCAGGTAGGCGACACCCGCACCACCAACGGCGTGGCCGACGACGGACAAAACTCCGTGGGCTTCGACCAGACCAGCGGCTCTACTGCCGGCGCTACCCTACCCGTCAACGTGCTGGGGCGCACCACCAGCTATTACAGCGGCTGCCGCAACGCCAATGGCAGTATTGTGTTTTACGTGCGCGAGATTGATATGCTGTTTTCCAGTGCGGCGGCCTGGCAGTTTGGCCCTAGCGCACCCGCGCCTCAACAGCTTGACTTTGAGACAGTAGCCGTGCACGAACTAGGGCACGCCCAGCAGCTTTCTCACCTGATTCGGCCTTCTGCCGTGATGCACTACGCCGTATCGCGCGGGCAGGTGAGCCGCACTCTCAGCCCCGTTAGCGACATTGCCGGCGGGCGCTTGTTGCTGCGTACGCGCAGCTTCCCGGCCGCCAGCTGCGATGAGCCAGCCATGCTACCCGCACCGCTCACCCGGTTTACCGCCACTGGCCCCATCCTCACCTGGACCACCCGCGACGAGTGCTTTATACAGGAATTTGTAGTGGAGCGTACCAGCGCAGATACCACTGCCCGCAACTGGCAAACTCTGGCTACCATAGCTGCTGGCGCCACCGGCAACAACTATGGCTATGCCGATGCGCAAGCGCCTACCAGCAGCTTGCTCTACTACCGCCTGCGCATACGCCGCCCCGATGGCTCACTGGACACCACCACACCCATTGCCACCACTTCCGACGCCTCATCCCTCACGGGCCTGGCACTCTACCCCAACCCGCTGAGCAATGGCCCCTTACAATTTCAATACAACACTGGCGCTGCCACCACCTTACGGCTATACATCTACGATGCCCTTGGCCGGTACATCCAGGGTAGGGCTATTTCGCTGCAAACCGGCCTCAACTTATTTACCCTGAATGCAGATGGTCTGCACCCCGGCTGGTACGCCGTGCGCTGGACCGATGAAACCGGCCGCAAAGGCACCGTGCGCTTTATTCGGCTGTAGATGAGTTGTTAGGTTGCCAGTAAGCAAAGAAGCGTCTGTCATTCTAAGCGAAGGACCTTTCCACGGTAGAACGAGTCGTTGTTACGATAATCGTGCTGACGTGAGAAGGGTCCTTCGCTGCGCTCAGGATGACAGACGCTTTTCTGCTTACTGGCAACCTAACAACAACTTATTTTTCCAGCAACATAGCGCCGTAGGAATAGCCACCGCCGAATACGGTGATGACTACCCGGTCGCCTTGTTGGAGGTTGGGCCAGGTATCGGCTAGGCCGATGGCGGCGCCGGCGCAGCCCGTGTTGCCCAGGAACTGAATATTGGATACGGCCCGGTCTTCGGGTAGGCCTAGCTGTTCTACCACATTGCGCGTGATGCGCAGGTTGGCCTGGTGCGGAATCAAGTAGCGCACGTCGCTAACGTTCAAGGTATTGCGCTCCAGCAACTGCGTGGTTACACGGGCCATGTACTGGCAGGCATGAATAAACACGTCTTTGCCGAAGGGCATCACAATGCCTTTCTCCACCGGCTTCAGCGTGACGGCAGTGCTGGCTTTGCCACGGGTAGCGGCGCCACCGGTCATCACGTCCACAATACGAATATCATCTGGGCTCAGGCGCTCTTTGCTGATGAGTAGGGTAGCGGCGCCGTCTCCCCAGAGGTGGCCGGCCATGGTATCCTGCTCGTTGTTGTAGGCCGTGTTGTGTTCCGACACTACTACAATGGCGCGTGTGGCTTTGCCCATGGCAAAATAGCCTTCTACAATTTCCACCGCATTCAGCAGGGAAGAGCAAGCCGAGGAAATACTTACCGTCGGGATATCATCGACGCCCACGGCTATTTGCACGGCGTGCGCTACCGTGAAAATGGTGTCGTGGGGCGTGTAGGTGGCGCCCACAATAAGATCGAGACCGGCCGCAAAGTCCGGCGCGGCAGCCAGGGCGCGCTCGGTGGCCTCTACGGCCATGGTATTGGTATTTTCGCCGGGAGCCGCTTTGCGTCGCTCCCGAATGCCAGTGCGCTCAATAATCCACTCGTCCGACAGCCCGTTGAGTTGAGTGAAATGCTCGTTGGTTACTACTTGCGTCGGTAGATAGGTGGCTACCTGATGAATATACACGGGAAAGGAACTAGGGAAAGCAAGAAAAAAAGAAGGGGCCACACATCAAATCAGACCCAGGGCATCGTTTTGCCGAAGCGGCCCGTACTTTGTAGGCTCCGCCCCAACAAACGCCACTCCCTAGGCTGAGTTCACGCTTTGCCGTTACAAGATTATGACTTTTCCCGCTTTCCCCCCACGTATTGCCCTAATTCTATTCATGCTACTGCTGGGCGCGGCGCCAGCGGCACGGGCGCAGAAATACCGCACAGCGGCCGGCGTGCGTTTGGGAGCCGGCAACTACGGCCTCACCCTACAACAGAAAATCTTTGAAAAAACAACTCTGGAAGGACTTGGCCTGGTAGGCAACCGCGAGGTGAGTGCCGCGCTACTGGCTGAGCGTCACTTCGGTATCCTGGGGCCCAGCCTCAACTACTATCTGGGCGCAGGCGGCCACGTAGGCAACCACAAAGACGACGGGGCCTTTGGCGGCGTGGATGTTATTGTGGGCTTGGAATACAAATTGCCCATTACCCGGCTGGTTTTGTCCGCCGATTTCAAGCCCAGCGTGGAGTTCGGCTCCTCCGACTGGGCCCGCTTTCCCACGGCTATTTCAGTCCGCTACATTTTGGTGAAGGAAAGGAAAACCGGCTTCCTCAACAATGTTTTCGGCGGAGATAAAGACAAGAAAAAGTCGAGAAGCCGGGAGAAAAGCGGCACCCGCCGCGGCCTGTTCGATTTTTAACGAGCGTGCCCCTACCCCCAGCCCCTACCCTCCGGGAGAGGGGTGCCAGGCGTAAAGGGGAACTTGTGGAATTGTGAGGAGTGAGTTTTCACTTTTCACAACGTTACTACTACTAGACCCCACCCCTCTCCCGGAGGGGTGGGGTCACGCCGTCCTACCCTTAGCTGCGGTGCACGCGGCCGCTGCCGGCTACGGAACTGCTCACTTGCGGATTGCCGCTCACGTATACGCTGCCCGAACCGGCGATGCGAGCGTCCAGCGTTTTGGAGGCATACACGCGGGCATTGCCCGAACCGGCAATACGCACGCCGCACGTTTCGGCGCGCAGCTTGGTGGCCTGAATGCTGCCCGAGCCACTGATGCTCACGTTGGTATCGGTGCTGACGCCCGCTACGTTTACGCTGCCCGAGCCCGAGATGGAAATATCCGTTTTGTCGGCCTGCATTTCGGGCAGTTCAATGTCGCCCGAGCCGCTAATGGATAGTGCCAACACGTGGCTTTGCACATCAGTCATGGCCTTGATGCTACCCGAACCGCTCACGGCCAGCGCGTTGATGTCGGGCATGGTGATGTAGACGGTGATTTTGCCCTGGTAGTCGCGGCCGCGGGAGTTGTTTTCTGGCTTGCGTCGAATGCGCAGGCGTTTGCCTTCGACGATAGTTTCGAGGCGTGCTATGTCTTCGGAGCTGCCTTCTACCTCTACCTTTTGGGGGCTACCCTGGCGCAGTATCACGTTGGCTGAGCCTCCCAACCCAATTTCAGAAAAAGCGCTTACCTGCCGCGTTTCGCGGGTATCGGCTAGCGCTGGCTGCGTCAGGAAGGCAGCAAATAAGAGCAGGCAAAGAAAGGTCAGCGTTTTCATGGGGGTACGGTTAGTGGTGAGGTATGTGTGGTAGATGCAACTACTTGCACAAGGGTTGCCCCGCTATTTTACAGCAGGTACGTATTCAACTCCAAAAGCCTATTGCACCCCACTTTCTACCTTTCTCTACCATGTCTCTCCCTACCCTGCTGCTGCTCAATGGCGCCCTTACGGCCTATCTCACCGGCGTTATCTGGACGGTGCAGCTGGTGGTGTATCCCGCGTTTGCGGAGGTAGCGCCGGAGCGGTTTGCGGCGTTTCACCAGCGGCACTCCACTCGCATCAGTTGGGTGGTGCTGGCCCCAATGGTGGCCGAGCTGGGCCTGGCCTTGTGGCTGGCGTGGCAAGGACGGGCTACCCTAGGCGCGGCGGGTTGGGTAGGGCTGGCGCTGGTGGTAGCCATTTGGGCCGCCACGTTTTTTGTGTCGGTGCCGTTCCACAACCGGCTGGGGCAGCACGGCTACGATTACGTGGCCATTGATGGGCTGATACGCACCAACTGGCTGCGCACGGTGCTCTGGACGGTGCGGCTGGCACTGCTGGGTTGGTTGCTGATGCAGTACCTCGCCGTATAATTCAGTATGGGGTAGGCCACAAGATTTTCGTCCTACTTCCCTACCTTCCAGCGCTTAATTCACCTGCTATGGTTTTCCGCTGGATCAAGTTTGCCGTTGCTTTTGTCCTCACCATTGCCCTCACGTGGGTGCTGCATACCAGCCACGGTACTGTGCCACCGTTTGGCAAGTTTCTGAGTCCGTATGTGGGTTTTTGGCGCGAGGGCGAAACGGCGGCCGACTTTCCCAAGCGGCAGGAGCTGGCCCTACCTGCCCTGGAGCAACCAGTACAAGTGCGCTTCGACGACCAGCGCGTGGCCCACGTCTTTGCCCAAAACGACCACGACCTGTACTACACGCAAGGCTACCTCACAGCCCGCGACCGGCTCTGGCAGATGGACTTTATGACCCACGTGGCGGCTGGCCGGCTGGCTGAGATTGTGGGGCCGGAGCGCCTGGAGATGGACCGCTTTTTCCGGCGCATGGGCATGGTGTACGGCGCGCAACGCTCCCTCGACTCGATGATGGTGGACCCACGCACCAAGCTCGCCCTCACAGCCTATTCCGACGGCGTGAATGCCTACATCAACTCCCTCAATCCCAAAGACTACCCCTTCGAGTACAAGCTCCTGAACTACGCCCCCGAGCCGTGGGCGCCGCTGAAAAGCGCCCTGCTACTCAAGCTGATGGCCTTCGACCTGAGCGGCCGCTCCGATGATTTGCGCCTGAGCAACGCGCTGGGCAAATACGGGCCGGAGGTAGTGAAAGACCTGTTTCCGGACTATCCGCGGCTGGAAGACCCGATTGTACCGGTAGGCTCGCCCCGCAGCTTCACGCCGGTGCCCGTGCCGCCTACCCCGGCGGGGTTTGAGGCGGCTATGTCGGGGAAGGTACCGCAGCATGAGCCGGCGCCGGATTTGGGCTCCAACAACTTTGCGGTGGGCGCGGCGAAGTCGGCCACGGGCTACCCCATCTTGGCCAACGACCCGCACTTGCAGCTGAATCTGCCCAGCATTTGGTACCAGATGCAGCTCTCGGCGCCGGGCGTAAACGTGTACGGCGTGTCGATTCCGGGGGCGCCTACCCTGATTATTGGCTTCAATCAGGACGTGGCCTGGGGCGTGACCAACACCGGCGCCGACGTGATGGACTGGTACCAGATCAAGTTTAAAGACGCTACCAAGCGCGAATATCAATACGCTGGCCGCTGGCTGCCGGTGCGCCGGGTGGTAGAGCGCATCCAGATAAAAGGGCAGCCCGACCGCCTCGACACGGTGCTCTACACCCGCCACGGCCCCATCGTGTACGACCACGACGAGAAGCCCTTCTCATCCCAAACGCCCGTGCACCATGCCCTGCGCTGGACCGCGCACGACGGCGCCAACGAGGTGCTGACCTTCTACCTGCTCAACCGCGCCCACGCCTACCCCGACTATCTGGCGGCCCTCACGCATTACGGCTCGCCTGCCCAAAACTTCATTTTTGCCAGCAATCAGAAGGATATTGCCATCCGGCCCAATGGCCGTTTCCCGCTGAAGTGGAACGACCAGGGCAAGTTTATTCTGGATGGTACCGACTCGGCCTACGACTGGCACGGCTGGATTCCGGCCCAGCAGAACCCATTGTCGTACAACCCGAAGCGCGGGTTTGTGTCGTCGGCCAACCAGACGCCGGTGGGACCGGAGTACCCCTACTACCTGGGGTGGCAGTTTTCGCTCTGGGACCGGGGCCACCGCATCAATGAGCGGCTGGCCCGCATGCAGCGCGCTACCCCCGACAGCCTGCGCCTGTTGCAGCTCGACAATTTCGGCATCAATGCCCAACTGATGCTGCCGCGGATGCTGGCGTTGGTAGCGCCGGGCCAACTGAAACCTGCGGAGCAGCGCGTATACCAGGAGCTGCAACGCTGGAACTTCTCCTACGATGCCGACGCGCTGGGGCCGAGCATCTACGAGCTGTGGTATAATCAACTTATCAAACGAATTTGGGAGGATGATTTCGGCAAGCAAACCGGCCTGGAAATGCGCTACCCCAACCGCGACCGGACGAACACGCTCATCCTGCAACAACCCAACTCACCGTGGATCGATGACAAGCTGACGCCCGAAAAGGAGACCCTACCCGATCTGGCGCTGCAATCGTTCCGCTGGGCTACCGACTCGCTCACGCGCAAGTTTGGCCCCCTCAACGACGATTGGCACTGGGCCAACCAAAAGAGCACCGACATTCTGCACCTGGCCCAGCTCCCCGGCTTCGGGCATATGAACTTGAACGTGGGCGGCGGCGTGGGCATCGTGAATGCCATTACCGAGCGCAACGGCCCTTCGTGGCGCATGGTGGTGGCGCTGGGGCCGCAGCCCAAGGCCTACGGCCTGTTTCCGGGCGGACAGAGCGGCAACCCCGGCTCGCGCTACTATGACAACATGATTGACCCGTGGGTGCAAGGCAAGCTGCCAGAACTGGTTTTCCTGCAAAAACCCAACGAGCGCAACGAACGAATCCGCGCCGCCTGGAAACTGACAACGAAATAAGATGCTTCTCTTCCTTCTGATTCTCATCGCAGCCACCGTAGCGCAGATTTTCCTACCCTGGTGGTGCATTGTACCCGTGGCCTTTTTGCTGGCGCTGTTGGTGGGCCGCACCGGTGGCAAGGCCTTTCTGGCGGGCTTTTTCGGGGTAGGGCTGGGCTGGCTGGTGCTGGCTATCTGGCTGAATGGGCAGAATAATAGCGTGTTGGCGCATCGTGTGGCTGAGTTGCTACCCCTCAGCGGCAGCATCGCACTGCTGCTGCTCGTGACGATAATAGTAGGCGGGTTGGTAGGTGGCTTGGCCGCGCTGTCCGGCTGCTGGCTGCGGCAGGCGCTGTGGCCAATTCAGCCGCCAGTTGCACCGGTTGTTGAGATGGAGCCGAAGTAGAAGATTCCACTTATTTGTCATTCTAAATTTTCTGTGTCATTCTGAGCGGAGCGAAGGACCTTTTGCCAGTTGAACGACAAGCGTAATAACGACTCGTTTCAACGTGATAAGGTCCTTCGCTCCGCTCAGAATGACACAGAAAATTTAGAATGACAGATGGTGAGTGAATTATTCACTCAGCGACGAAACCCACTGGTTTTCCCTACCCCACGCTTCGTTCGGGGTGTCGCTGGCCACGAACACCAGTGAGCCACCCGCCGACAGTTCTTTATGTGTGAGCCAGTTGCGGTTCAGAGGTTTGCCGTTCAGGCGGGCGCTTTGGATGTAGCGACGGGTAGGCGTGTAATTTTCTACCTGAATCGTTAGCTGCTTTTTATCCGCCACTTGCACCTTCACTTCCCGGAATAAGGGTAGGTTAAGGTAGTACACGGGCTGCCCCACGCAAGCAGGCATCAGACCGCAGGCCGTCAGTACGTACCACGCCGACATGGCGCCCGCGTCGTCGTCCATGGTGCGCAGGTAGGCTTTGGGCTGGTTCTGGTAGATGCGGCCCACGTAGGGGTCGATGCCGCGGCTGTTGTCGTTGAAGTAGTTCTGCACCACCGTATCGACGGCCAGTTGGTGCATGAGCGCCTGCGACTGCCAGGGCTGGCGGGTGGCGTTATAGAGGGTAGGCGCTTGCAGGTCGGTTTCGTTGGCGTGGTTGTAGTAATCTCCGCCGAAAAATGTATCGAGCTGCTGACGGAATTCTGCCTCGCCGCCTACCATCTCTTGTAAGCCTTTGATGTCGTAGGGCACGTTCCAGCGGTATTGCCAGATGGTGCCCTGGTACATGCCGCGGGCGGGTAGGCGGTCCACGTCGGAGCGGGTCATATCCAGGAAATCCTTCTTCCAATACTCTTTGTATTCCAGGGCTTTGCGTCGATACTGCGCACTCAGGGTTTTGTCTTTCAGAATGCCCAGCAGCTCGCTCAGTGCCCACGCGTCGTACGACGACTCCAGCGCCTTATCGGGATGGGAGTAGTCGAGGCGGTTGACTTCCCGGATTAGTGAGTCGCGGATGCCGCGCAGGTCTACCCGGTAGCCTTTGCGCACGGCGTCGAGTAGCACCACAATGGCGTGCTCCGTACGCACGGTGGGCGAGGGCTCGTGCTGGGTAGCAAAGTCCTTCTTGCCGTAGCGATACAAGCCCGCCAACGATGTGGCTACGTCCTGAAACTCGGTGGGGTAGGCCAGCGAAAACAGCGGCAGCTGGGTGTGGTAGTTGTCCCAGATAGCCCACCCGTTATACACCGGCCGCTTCGATTTCTGCACCGAACCATCGGTGGCCCGGTAGCGCCCATCCGCCTCCGACACCACGTACGGCGACTGCAACGTGCGGTAGAGCAACGAGTAAAACAGCTTTTCGCGGTCGGCATCGCCTTGCACCTGCACGCGGGTGAGCAGCGCGTTCCAAGCCTGACTGGCCGCGCGGCGCACTTCCGCCAACGAAGCTCTTGCCTGCCCTTGCACCGTGGCACGGGCATCATCCGCACTCACGGACGAGAAGGCCACGCGCACCTCTACGTCGGCGGTGCCGTTGGGTAGGCGAGCTACTATTTTGTGCTCACCTGCTGTTTCCCATTGCACGGGTTGGTTGATTTCGAGGAAGTAGTAAAGCCGGTATTTGCCCGCGCTACAGGTGGTACCGGCTTCAATCCAACCCGTAAGGGTAGTGTTTTGCGTCGTGTGTTCCTCTTGCTTGAAACCGTTGGCGAAGGAATGGCTCAGGTTGAAGAACAACCCCGACGCGGCCCCGCTTGGAAAATGGTAGCGGTGCAGCCCGAAGCGCTGCCCTACCGTTAGCTCAGCCCCTACCCCGTTGGCAAACGTGACGCTGTAGTAGCCCGGCTCGGCGTGCTCAGTCTTTTTCAGGAGTTGCGTTTGCGCCGGGTCACTCCCCAGAAATGGTTTCACCAGCAGATTGCCGCCCGCGCCCTGGCACCCTACCCCCTCGAACCGCGTGTGCGTGAAGCCCAGAAAGGTGCGGGCCAAGTGCTCATAGCCGGTATGCAGGTTAGGGTAGGTCTGCGGCCCCAGGCTCAGCATGGAAAATGGGTAGGACGCGGCGGGCGACATCTGACCATGGTCGCCGGATGAACCCAGAAAAACGTTGACCTGCTCGGTAGGCGACGTTTGGGCCAGCGCTGGCAGAGAGCAAAGCGCGAAAAAGAGCCAGAATAAGTGCTTCATGCGGAAAAATTACGCGATACAGGGTTATCTACTAGTTGCCAGCTTTATGGATCGAGCGGGTCGAACGGGTTGGGTTGGCGGGCCTCGGGCACCGGCAGGTAGCTGTTTTCTGTATCGGAGAGGCGTTGTAGGTCGCGGTAGGGCACGTAGCCCAGCTCGCGGCGGCAACGCTCGGCCATGTTCAGGATGTAGCGGCTCTGGCTGGCGTCGGTAACGGTCAGCACGGGCTTATCCGTGGGGAAGCCAAAGGCATAGAGCATCCGGCTAACGTTGCGCAGATTGGTGGTGGTGTGGCGGGCGTGGGGCTCAATGAACACTGCCGCATCGGGCAGCCCCAGCGTTCCGACCATGTATTTCTTCATCTCCACGGCCTCGCAGAAGGGCGTCTTGTTGGGGTGCACGTGCCCGCCCGACACCACCACAAACGGCGCCTGTCCCGCCCGGTAGCGCGCCGCCGCCATGCGGCAACGTAGCGCACTCATCGAGTCCAGTGCCACGCCGGGCTGCTCGGGTCCCATGCCCGGCACCAAGATCATGGTATAGGGGAAACGCGCCCACTCGGTGCCGGCCACGGCGGCGCTGGGAGCCGCATTAAGGCCCGCGCCAAGCGGCTCGTAGCGGGCGGCTTCGTCGCGGCCGTTCAGACGCAGTGCGGCCAAGGTAGCGTGTAGGGGCACCTCATAGAACGTAGCGGGCTGGCGGCGTTTCCGTAACGGCAATAGCTGTTGCTGTAGCGCCTGGGCAAACGCAGCATCCTGGCGCGGAAAGCTAATGGAGTCGATGACGGGGTAGCGCGGGCGCATGCTGGCCACGTACACTTGCAACGTGCGGTTGAGGCCCTGCACAGCATCTTGCCAGGCCAGGCGCAAGGTGGTCGTATCGGGTTGAGCAGCGTAGAGTGGGTAGCCTCCGCCTGAACCAAGCAACGGCTGCACCGCCACTTTAAACGCCTTGTCGGCCACATACAACCGCTGTAGCTCCTGCCCGATAGCGCGAATCTCCCGTGGCTGCCACACCAGCGAATCGACGTAGCGCTGCACGTTGGCGGGGCGCGCCGCGAGCAACGGGTAGCTGCGTTGGGCCTGCCGTTGCGCTACGCGTTGCAACACCTTATCGGCCTGTACTATTTTTCGCAGGGCTGGCTTTGCCTCCAGTAAGGCCAGCAGCGGGTAGGTTTTCGCCACCAACACCGAGTCGGTGCGTTGGGCCGGCGGTGGTGCCTGGGCGTAGCCGAAACGGCTGAGTAGCACCAACAGTAGAAAGGCAGAAGGTAGTCGCCACATCATCAAGAACTGTTTTTACGTTGTGTATTACACCTTTCCTTTAAGCGAAAACGTCATGCAGAAAGCTTCCCTGCATGACGTTTTCGCTTAGCGGCTGTTTGCGTTAACTAGCGTCTGGTCGTTCGCACTACCAGACCGACTTTCGTTCAACGACAAGACGCAAGTATGCGTCTCTACATCGTTCACTGGGTAACACAAACGGCTTAAAAGTAAAGAGGCTTAGTTATACCCTGGGTTCTGCGTCAATTGCCCTTTGCTCAGGTTGATTTGCGACTGCGGAATGGGCCAGTACTCGTGCGTGCCTTTTATGAAGCGCGCCGTGGACATAAACGTGCGGCGGCTTTTCTCGCGGTTGAAGTGGTCGTTCATCACCTCGTCGGCAATGCCCCAGCGCACTAGGTCGAAGAAGCGGTGGCCTTCCAGCGCCAGCTCCAGGCGGCGCTCGGTGCGTACGGCCTGGCGGGCAATGGCCGGGTCGGTCCAGGGAGTGGTGTACTCGGCCACATTGTAGGTAGCGGCGGGCGTGCCGTTGGCGCTCAGCACCTTATCGTTGTTGGCTCGCCGCCGAATCTGGTTCACAATGGCGCGGGCGCCCTCCAGGTTGCCGGTTTCCACCTGGGCTTCGGCCTTCAGCAGCAGCACATCGGCCAGCCGGATGATGTCGTAGTTCAGGGCACTCACCCACGGAAACTGGTTGAGGTAGAACGTGGAGCGGGAACTCACCATGCGCTTCTTGAAGCTGAACACGCCGTAGGTACCCGCATCGCGAACCCAATTGGCTCCATAAGGTGCCAAGTCCAGAAACTGAATGCCGGGCCGGGCCACCGCGTGGTCGAGGCGCGGGTCTACGGAGTCAGCAGCGCCCACGTCCGACTTATCGGTTTGGGGTAGGCCAGCCGCGGTGGTTTTGAAGGCATTCACCAAGTCCTGGCTCGGCATATCGAAGCCGTAGACGGGGTAGTAGGGGCCGCCGGGGTTCAGCAGGCGCTCATCCAGGCTGCCCCGGAAGTTGCTGGGCGTACCGTCGCGGATGGAGCGCTCAATGGCAAACAGGCTCTCCGGGCCGTGCTCTCTGGTGGGGTCGAAGTTGTCGTGGTAGTTGTCGTTGAGGCGGTAGAGGCCCGAGGCCAGCACTGCATCGGCGGCGGCAATCACCTTGGGGTAGTCCTTGGTGTAGGCGTAGAGCTTGGCCAGGTAGGCCGTGGCGGCGCCCTTGCTCACGCGGCCCAGGTCGGTTTGCTTGGCGGGTAGGTTGGTTTGGGCCAGCAGGAAGTCGTTTTCGATGTTCTTCCACAACTGCGCGTCCGAGAGGTTGTTCGGAATGTCGTATTCCGTAATATCCCGCGCCGTTTCGTCTACCCACGGTATGCGGTTGTAGATCTTTTTCAGATCGAAGTAGTAGTGCCCGCGCAGCAGGTGCAGCTCACCCAGCCGAATCTTTTTCAAGTCTTCGCTCATGCCCGCAAACCCATCCACGGCCCGAATGGCGCGGTTGGCGCGGGCAATGCCCTCGTAGCAGGCGCGCCACTTGCGCTCCACATCAATGATGTTGGAGTTCGTGAGGAAAATCTCCATCAGGTGCATGCCGTTCTGGTCGCCTACCCCGCCGCCGCCTTTGTAGGCATCGTCCGACACCACGTCGCCAAACGTCCAGTTGGTGCCGGGCGAGTTGAAGGCGTTGTTGCCTTCGTCAATCTGTCCGCCCAGCGGCGCGTAGGCAGCCGTAATAAGGGCCTCTACCGCGGCCAAATTATTCAGGTCCGTAGAGGAAAGGCTGGCGCGGGGCTGTTCGTCCAGAAAATCTTTATTGCAGCTAGCCAGCGACGTTGCCAGGGCCAGCAGGAGTACTTTATTTTTCATGACAAAGAGAAGGAGCGTGGAAGGTTAGAACCGAGCGTTGATGCCAAACAGCACCGCGCGGGGCTGCGGGTAGTAGCCACGGTCCACGTTCTGGTCGAGGTTGCGGTCCACGGCGCTGTAGTTTTGCAGGTTCACCTCGGGGTCCATGCCCGTGTAGTTGGTGATGGTGAAGAGGTTCTGCGCCTGCACGTACACCCGCACGCTGCTGGCCCGAATGGCCGAGGTCCAGGCCACCGGAATGGTGTAGCCCAGCTGAATGTTTTTCAGGCGAGCGTAGGAGCCATTTTCAACGAAGTAGGTAGATGGCCGCAGCTCGTCGTTGGAGTTGGTTTTGCTGAGCTGGGGCAGCGAAGCTCCGGGGTTTTCGGGTGTCCAGGAGTCCAGAATGCGCGTGTTTTTGTTGAAGGGGTCGAAGGCAAAATCAGTGTTGTACTTGCTGAAATTGTAAATATCGATGCCCTGCACGCCCTGGATGAACAAGCTCAGATCGAGGTTCTTGTACGTGGCGTTGAAGTTGATGCCGTAGGTCAAGTCCGGCTGAGGTTTGCCAATCTGCTGCTGGTCCTGCTCGTTCACGGTGCCGTCGCCGTTCAAATCCTGGTAGCGCCAGCGGCCCACGGCTTTGCCGCGCTGCGCTGGCGCCGCGTCTACTTCGGCCTGGTTCTGGAAGATGCCATCCACCACATAGCCGTAGAAATACGCCACCGGCTTGCCTACCTCCGTGCGCGAGAGCGACAGGCCCCGCGTGAGATTGTTGCTCACGTAGCCCGGAATAAAGGAGTTGCCCTCGCCCAGCGACAGCACCTTGTTGCGTATCACCGACCCGTTGGCCGATACGCCCCAAGTGAAATCCTTGGCGGCGTCGCTCTGGTAGCTGGCCTGAAACTCCAGGCCGCGGTTGCGAATGCGGCCGGCGTTTTCGTACGGCACCAGCACCTCGCCCGCCAGGGCCGGGCGCGGCACCCGCACCAGCACGTCTTTGGTTACTTTATCGAAGAAATCGACACTGAAATTCAAGCGGTTGCGCAGCACCCCGAAGTCCAGACCGATATCGGTTTGAGTGGAGGTTTCCCACTTCAGGTTGGGGTTGCCAATGGCGCGGGCCGCGTAGCCGGTTTGCACCGTACCGTTGCTCCCCGTGATGGGGTAGTTGGTGTTGGTCGGGCTGATGCCGTAGATATCGAAGGCCGGGTAGTTACCGATTTCCTGGTTGCCGCTCTGCCCCCACGAGGCGCGCAGCTTCAGGTTGCTCAGCCAGTTCATCTCCTTAAAGAACGTCTCCTCCGACAAACGCCAGCCCGCCGAGAAAGCCGGGAACACGGCGTAGCGGTTGTTGCTGGGGAAGCGGCTGGAGCCGTCGCGGCGCACCGAGGCCGAGGCCAGGTACTTGCTGGCAAAGTTGTAGTCGAGGCGGCCGAACTGCGAGAACAGGGCCCAGGCCGAGCCGGTGCCGCTGTTGGTTTGCAGGCCCTGACCCGCGTCGAGGTAGCGGAAGTTGGGGTCGCTGATCAGGAAGTTTTCCCGGTAGGCCGCAAAGCCTTCGTTGGTGTTCCGAATGGCTTCCGTACCCACCACCACGGCCAGGTTATGCTTACCAAAGTCGCGGCTGTAGCGCGCAGTGTTGGTCCACGTCCAGTTAATGGTGTAGGCGTTGTTGACGTTCAGGTTGGAAATGGGGTTGTTGGCGATGCCCTCGGTGTAGCTCGGCGAAAAGCCCCGAAAGTTGCTCGACAGGTAGTCAATACCGATGGACGAGCGAACGAACAGGTTATCGAGCACTTCCAGCTCGGCGTAGGCGTTGCCCAGGGCGCGCAGGTTGCGGGAGGCGTTGTCGCGGTTGTTGTAGAGGGCGCGTAGCGGGTTGCCGGCGTCGCCCAGGCCCGCAGCCGGACCGGCAAAGTTGCCGTTCTCGTCGCGCACGGGCACAATGGAGGGTAGGCGGTAGGCGTCGTAGATGATGCCGCCGTTCACGGCGTTGGAACCCGCCTGCACCGAGCGGGCGTAGCTGGCCGTGAAGTTCTCGCCTACCTTCAGCCGCTTCAGCACCGTGTATTCGGTATTCACGCGCAGCGACACGCGCTTGAAACCCGTGTAATCCAGGATACCATCTTGCCCGAAGTAGGTGAGGTTGATGGCGTGCCGGCTGGTTTCGCTCCCGCCCGACAAGCCCAGCGAGTAGTTCTGGATAGGCGCCGTGCGGAAAATGGTTTTAAACCAGTTGGTGCCGGCCACGTTGGCCCGCACATCGGGGTTGCGCTGCAAAAACTCGGGTAGCACAGGTTGCGCGCCGTTGCCGTACTGCGGGTGGCTGGGCGTCTGGCCGCTGTTGCGCTGGGCATCGAACTCCACCTGCGCCAGCTGGGTAGGCGACACCATGTCGGGCAGGTTGTACACCGATTGTAGCCCGTAGTAGGAGTCGAAGCTCAGCTGCGTCTTGCCCGATTTGCCCTGCCGGGTGGTGATGACCACTACCCCGTTGGAAGCCCGCGCCCCGTAGATGGCCGTGGAAGACGCATCCTTCAGCACCTGCATCGACTCAATGTCGTTGGGGTTCAACTGATTGATACCGTTCTTCGTAGGCACTCCATCAATAATATACAGCGGGTCGCTGTCGCCGAGCGTGCCCAGGCCGCGCACCCGCACCACGGCGCCACCACCGGGCGCGCCATCGGTGCTCACCTGCACGCCTGCCACCTGGCCTTGCAGCAGTTTCTCGGGGCTGGCTACCGGGAAGTTCTTCACCCGATCCAGCGGCAGCACACCCACGGCGCCGGTTACGTCTTTCGCCTCCTGCGTGGTGTAGCCCACCACCACTACCTGATCTAGCGCGGTGGTGCTTTCGCGCATCGTTACGGCCAGGGTAGTCTGGTTGCCTACCTGCACCTCCTGGTTTTCGTAGCCAATGAAGGAGAACACCAGCGTGGGCTGCCCTACCTCGTCGGGAATGCTGAGCTGAAAGTTACCCGCGGCATCCGTTACGGTGCCTTGCGCGGTGCCTTTCAGGGAGATGGATACGCCCGGCAAAGCTTGCCCGTTGGTGTCCTTCACCTGTCCTTGAATAGTGCGGGCCAACACGGTTGCGGGGCGCACGGCATGCGTGGCGGGGAGCAGGACGGGTTTGGCCGTAGCGAGTGTGGTCCAGCTTAGCGCCAGCGCTACCCCGGTCAGGTAGTAGGGTCGGCGGTAGCCGGAACGTTTGGGTAGGGAGTGTTGCATGCAGGGAAAGGGTTTTGGTGGTGGAAGAAAGCAGCTGCGCAACCTCTAGGAAAGCGGGCACCTACCTATAGGTGCGTATCCGGCAACAGGCTGCGAATAGCAGCGATAAGTTGCACGATTATTCCCAGTAAGTGCGCCGCCGATTTGGTTGCTGGTTGGTTGCCACGTGTTGGCCACTACCGCGCTACTGGCTGTAGACAACCCGCTCTTGCGTGTTCACTTTGTCTCTACAGCTGCCTGGATTGGCTATTGGCGGCACAAAAGAAGCCCGTCTGGTTTTCGTTATTGTTCCCGGCATGTTACCAAACTGTTGCCATGACCTGTAGCCGTAGCCTTCTCTCTATCACGCATGCATCAAGAAACTGTACAACTATTTGATAATCAAATCCTATATTGTTACTTGCCGCTCCACTTTCTTTCGCCCGCATGAAGCAGAAAATACTAGCCTTCCTCCTGTTTCTGCCCGGCCTTGGCTACCATGCGGCCGCCCAAACCGGCTGCACCGATGCGCGGGCCACCAATTTTGCCCCCTCGGCCACTAGCAACGATGGTTCCTGCCGCTACCCGGCCACCACTGCGGCCCTACCCATTCGGGCCGCCCTACCCTTGGAGGTGCACGAAACCTCCGGCTTGATCTACACCAACCAGCAGCTCTGGACGCTCAACGACAGCGGCAACGAGCCTGTGCTGTATCGCCTCGACCCCGCTACCGGCGAGGTGCGGCAGCGCGTACGCATCAGCAACTTTGCGAATGTGGACTGGGAGGACCTGACCGCCGATGACCGGTACCTGTACATCGGCGACTTTGGCAACAACGCTGGCAACCGGCGCGATTTGCGCGTTTTGCGCGTCCCGAAAGCGGCCATTGGCACCGCGCCCGACATAACTGTGTCTGCGGAGGCCATTGCATTTTCCTACCCCCAGCAGACCAACTTTCAGCCTCCTGTCAATCAGCACAATTTCGATGCGGAGGCGTTTTTTCGTCGCCAACGACTCCTTGCATATTTTCACGAAGAACTGGGCCGATCAGCAAACCAGCTACTACACCGTGCCGGCCACGCCGGGCACCTACGCGGCCCGATACCGTGCCACGCTCAACGTAAACGGCCTCGTGACCGGGGCCGCGCTCAATGCCGCAGGTACGGAGGCCGCGCTATTGGGCTACACCGCCACGGGTGCTACGTTTGCGTGGCTGCTGTTTGATTTCCCAACGGGTCGCGTGCTGCAAGGCAACAAGCGCCGTATCGACCTTCCCTCGGCGCTGCTGGTAGGACAGGTAGAGGCCCTCACGTTCACCGACCGCTACTCGGTGCTGGTGTCCAACGAGCGCCTCGCTACGTCTTTTCTCACGGTGCCACCCCGCCTGTATTCGCTGGCGCTAGGCGAGTGGCTGGCGCCGGTGGCTACCACCAGCAGCCAGCAGGCCGGAGCGGCCCGCTTTGCGCTGTACCCTAACCCGGCACGCCACGTGCTGCGCGTGCAAACACTGGCGCCTACCCCCGAAGACAGTCAGCTGACCGTGCACGACTCCAGCGGACGCCTTGTGCTCACAGCTCAACTGCACGCCCGCAACCAGTCCCACGAGTTGAACCTTGCGCACCTGGCACCCGGTCTGTATGCTGTGCGTATCACCTCCGCGCACGCCACCTACTCGCAAACGTTGCTGATTGAGTAAGCAGCGTTGCGTCCTGTTTACACACCATAAGTGCATAGCAGGCTTCAGGTAAAAAAGAAACCCCCACCTTCTCAACACAGCTCACCTTTTCTGCTGCTCTCTGATTTAGTGTTCTGGGAGAGTTGACGGTTGCAAGCGGTCTGCTTGTAGTTGTTGGTAGAGCAGCTTGGCAGCGGCTTCGAGCAGTGGTTGGTCGGTGGTACGCTCCTGGCAGCGCTGCATATCGTAGTGGCACAGCGTACCAAAGGGCTGACCCTGGGCATCGCGCACGAGCACCCCGCAATAGGAAATGACAGGCGTATCGATCAGGCCCAACACGTGCGGGTCAATGGTAGCATCTGTTATTTCCAAAGGCGCCTGCTGCCGCCCTACCAGGGAACAGTACGTAACGGCCATGGGCACATCGTCGCCCCGCCGCATGGCAGGTTGGTAGCGGTCGAACAAGGCCTCGTTGCGCAATACCTCCCCATCGAACCGAAATAGGCCCGTGTAGCGGTGCGGGGTCCGACTGTTGAGGTACTCCAACGCCGCATGTAGGCCCTGCTGCTGCATCACTTGCCCGAATACGCTGATTTCGTCCCGCATAGAATTTAGTGGTCAAAGGATACTACGTGTAAAGGTACGGTTTGCCTCTCCGAAGGCAGTGTTATATTAGGTTTGCCCCCTGAGCACAACCGTTTTTGCACCCTTGGCATCGACGGATCCGGAGGCGAGCATTTTCAACTTTTACCACGATGCCTTTCAGTCCGGCCAGCTGGAGCTGTGCCAGAAACTGCATTAGACGGCTTGAATGGTTGTCGCCTACTGGTCCGACGCCCTACGGCGTCGGACCAGTAGGCGACGTGAATGGTGGCTTCATCCGCTACACGCTAATACTGCGCAATGAACGCGTAGGCGGACAGCGTGTACACCGCCGCGGCCGTGAAGTGGTTGCCGCCTTCGATGGGGTGTAGCTCCACCTGGGTAGCCCCGCGGGCGCGCATGGCTTTGTAGGCATCTTCGGAATTGAAGAAGGGCACGTAGTCGTCGGCGGTGCCGTGGAAGAGGGCGACGGGCGCGGTGGGCTTCCAGTCGTAGATGTCGTTGTCGGTGAGGGTAGCAGACAGGGGCGCATCGGTGCCGTTCAGTACCGCGTCACGGAAAGTAGTCGAGAATAGCTGGCTGGGCAGTTGGGGCACAGCGCTAAACTGATTGGCCTTTAACTGCGCGGCATATGGTGCTTTGTAGTAGTAGTCGAATGGCCGATTCAGCTTATACACCCGGTCATAGGTGCTCAGCACCCACACGTAGGTACTCAGAAAGTTCAGCGGCTGGTCGCTGCTGAGGATATAGCGCGCAAAGGCTGATTTGTGGTAGGCGCCCGCGCCGGGGGCGCTGGCCGTCACGGTAAACTCCTGGCTATTTTTCTCCTCGATGAGCTTGTGCAAGGCCATGGTTGCAAAGCCGCCCTCGGAGTAACCTACCAGAAAGTTTTTGTCGTTGCGCTGGATTTTCTGCTGGGCGCAGAACTCCCGCGCCGCCCGCAGCATATCCAACGACGAGGATGCCAGCGAGGCCGCGTGCTCGTAGGGGTGCGGCAGGTTTTTGCTGGCGCCGTAGCCAATATAATCCGGGGCCGCTACAATGTAGCCCGTGGAGGCCAGCACCGACACTGCCGAATACACTTCGCTGCTCTGGCTATAATAAGAGGGTGCCCGGTTCTCATCGGCGGGGCGCAGGGTGCCATGCTGGTAGCTGAGGAGCGGCAGGGCCACGGGCGCCGTGGGCACTAGCAGCGCCCCGGAGGCCGTCACGGTCTGGCCGTCGGTGTTTTGGGTGGTGTAGGTGAGCCGGTATACTTTGATAGGATACTTGGCCAGCGCCCCCACCAGTGGCACCTGCGACACGCGGCCGGCCAACACCTGGGCGCTGTACTCGCCAATGAGCTTGCTGCCCACTAAATGGGTAGCGGCCGCCGGAGCCTCGGGGGTTTCGGTGGAGGTGGTAGGGGTAGGCGAATCGGAATTGCAGCTGACGGCCGTACCAGCGCCCAGGGCAATACCCAGGAAACCAGTCAGCCACGCAAATCGGGTAGCAAGCTTAGGAAAACGCACGATACAGAATAGAATGAATTGAAGGTCTTTGTATAACACTGGGGCGCCCAAAAGATTCGATTTCGTAGTGGTAAGTCAGAACCACGGATTCGCTCGGATTTTTCGGATGACACGGATTTTGTGAACGATTCACGCCAACCACATCTCGACGCTACACAGTGGATTGTCACAAAACATAGAGAGCTACCTGATTTGGATAGCCCTCTATGTTTGAAATCGTCTACAAAATCCGTGTCATCCGAAAAATCCGAGCGAAACCGTGATCCGAAATCCGTGTCATCCGTCAAATCCGAGCGAATCCGTGATTCAGATTTATCTAAAGATTTAGTTGTATAACTAAAATATTAGTTATACCTTACTCTCCTTAACCACTACTTATGGAAAATCTACCCGAACTCACCCGCGCCGAGGAGCAAGTCATGCAAGTGCTGTGGCAGCGGGGGCCGTCGTTTGTGAAGGACATGCTGCCGGAGCTGCCCACTCCTACCCCCGCCTACACCACGGTGTCCACTATCATCCGCATTCTGGAGCAGAAGGGCTTTGTGGGGCACGAGGCCTTTGGGCGCACGCACCGCTACTATGCCCTGGTAGCACAGGATGCCTACCGGCGCTTCTCGCTCACCAAGCTGCTGGGCGGCTACTTCGGCGGGTCGTTCAGCCGGTTGGTCAGCTTCTTTGCCCAGGAGGAAAACCTGGATGCCCGCCAGCTCGACGAGCTGCTGCGCCACGCCCAGCAGGACCTCCCCCCTACCCCAGCCGACTCGCAAGATGACGACGCCCCAACTGCTTAATTGGCTTCTGCTGAGCACGCTCACGCTGGGCGCGCTGTGGCTGCTCTACCACCTGGCCCTGCGCCGCGAGCGGTGCTTCCAGTACAACCGCGTCCTGCTACTGCTAGCTCCGCCGCTGGCGGCGCTGTTGCCTCTCGTGCATTTGCCCGCCGCCTGGCTTCCGGCAACTCCCACGGCCCAGGCGCCCCTACGTCTGCTGCTTCCAACCGTGACGGTAGGCGCTTCGGCTACCAGTGCGCCCGCTGTGCCGCTGCTGTTCTGGGTGCTGCTACTGTATGGCGCCGGGGTAGCACTGTTGCTGGGTAGGCTAAGCTGGCAATTACTGATACTTTGGCGCTGCACGCGCACGCTCCCCGCCGAGCAACACGCAGGCTACACGCTGTACCGCACCGGCGGCCAGCGGCCTACCGGCTCCTTCGGTCGCGCCGTGTACTGGGACGATACCGCGCCGCTCACTGCCGCCGAAGCCGCCCAGGTGCTGCGCCACGAGCTGGTGCACGTGCGCCAGCACCACACCCTCGACCGGCTCTGGCTGCGCGTGTGGCAGGCCGTACTCTGGCCCAACCTCTTCGTGCACCTGCTGCCCCGCGCCCTCGACCTCACCCACGAGTACCTCGCCGATGCCGCTGCGGCGCCTTCTACTGCTACCGATTATATCCGGCTACTTGCCCGCCAAGCCTCCGGCTGGCTGGGGCAGGCGCCTACCCTTGCGCATTCTTTCTTTTCATCTTCCACCTTAACTCGTATTGCCATGCTGAACCGTTCGTCGTCTGTACCCCGCCGCTGGAAGCAGTGGCTGGCGCTGCCCGTGTGTGCCGGGCTGCTGTTTGTGGTGGCTTGTGAGAAGAATACGCCGGCTGATGAAGTTGCGGCGCCGCACGTGCAGGAAAGTAAAGAGACTTCTTCTTTAGAGATTCAGAAAGTACCTGGTTCATCCAAGTTCATCCTTCTAGCAGATGGCAAGCAAGTGGGCGGAGAATATACCAAGGACGAGGTCGTACCAGCTTTGCGGCGCTACCGCTCGTCAATGTCCGTTTCTTCCCGGCCACCGGGTATTATCACACCGGATGGAGTATACCGCTACGCGCAACAAATGCCGGAATACCCAGGCGGTATGAGCGCGCTTTTACAGCATATCGGCAAAAGTATCCATTACCCGGCCGAGGCGAGAGCACAGCATATAGAGGGCAAAGTATTCGTCAGATTCACGGTCACCAAAGACGGTAGTATAGACGATGTACAGCTCATGAAAGGGATTCAGCAAAAATTAACTATTAAGCCAGCAAAAGGCGAAGCTCCTTTGGTAACTACTGTTACCACACCACCTATGCTAGCTATGAATGAGGAAGCGTTGCGTGTGGTTCGCGAACTACCTCGCTGGACACCTGGCACGCACAATGGTCAACCTGTGGATGTGTCCTTCACTGTTCCTGTTACCTACGCCTTGCACTAGCTGACCTACTAGTTCTACTACACTATATCCATCCACCTATTTCTTCATTCCTAATGGCTACTCTTCTACTTCACTGGCTTTGGATGAGCACACTGATTCTCGGTGCCCTCTGGCTGTTCTACCACGTTGGGATGCGGCGCGAACAAAGCTTCCGCTACAACCGGATGCTGTTGGTGCTGGCACCACTGCTGGCCGCCGTGCTGCCGCTGCTCCCCTTACCCGCCCTGGAACTGGCTACCCCAGTTATGGTGCAACAGCCATTGCAGTTCCTGTTGCCTGAGGCAACGGCCAACGCGGAGGCCAGCCATCCGGCGGCTACTGCCATTCCGTGGCTGGTGCTCTGCTACGGCATAGGGGTAGTGCTGCTGCTGGCGCGGCTGGGCGGGCAGCTCTGGCAGCTGTGGCGCTTTGCTCGGTTGCTACCCGTAGAGCGGCACGAGGACTATACCCTGCGGCGTACCGGTGGCCAGCGTCCTACCAGCTCGTTCGGCCGCACGGTGTTCTGGGACGACTCCCTACCCCTCACCTCCGCCGAAGGCCGGCAAATACTGGCCCACGAGCTGGCCCACGTGCGCCAGCACCATACCCTCGACCGTCTCTGGCTGCGCGTGTGGCAAGCCATACTTTGGCCCAACCCCTTTGTACACCTGCTGCCGAACGCGCTGCACCTCACCCACGAGTACCTCGCCGACGAAGCCGCCGCTGCTACCTCGCCCGCCGACTATGTTGGGTTGCTGGCTCGGCAAGCCACGCGCTGGCTGGGACAGACGCCTACCCTTGCTCATTCTTTCTTTTCATCCTCCACCTTAACCCGTATTGCTATGCTGAACCGTCCGTCCGTTACCCGCCGCTGGAAGCAGTGGCTGGCCCTACCCCTTGGCTGCGTCCTGCTAGGCGTAGTAGCCTGTGAGAAAAATACGCCGGCTGATGACGCTGCGCTTTCGCAGACTTCCGGGCAGGCTTCGTCTATGCCTGCGCCGCCCCTGCCCGCCCCGCCGCCGCCACCTGCTTTTAACGCAAAAGGTGAACGGATTTACGCCTACGTTGAGCAAATGCCGGAGCCTCCGGGCGGCATGGGTGGCTTATTGAAATATATAGGCGAAAACATGCAATACCCGGCTAGCGCTAAAGCGGCGCAGCTAGAGGGAATGTCATTCGTCAGCTTTACCGTCAACAAGGAAGGCGATATAGAAGACGTGTACCTTCGAAAAGGTATTTCCTCTCCCGAACACGAAGCAGCAGCGCAGGCGATGAACGACGAAGCCTTGCGCGTCGTCAAAGAACTGCCTCGCTGGACACCCGGCAAGCAAAAAGGGCAACCTGTGAATGTGTCCTTTACGATTCCGATCAGCTACGCTTTGAAGAAGTAGTACTTTGCCCGCTACCCTAGCCGCACAGCAGGGGTAGCGGGCAAAGTTTATTCGTGGCTTCCCGGAACGTCCTTTCAGCCCGGCGCGTATCTTTAGCTTCCACATCAACTGAGGACTCGCGCGTTCGTGGCATCTATCCGGCTTTTCTTTCTTTCTCCTACCCACTTATGCTGTTGGGTAGTATGGTTGCTGCTGAGTAGTAGTTGCTCGTCGCCGCAGGAGAAGTCCCGGCAGCCCAGCGCCGCCGAGCTGGCGCTAGCTCGGCAGCAGCAGCTACACCAAGACTCCCTACAGGCCGATTCTGTTGCCAAGGTGCACGGCGAACTGCCGGGCGCCATTCTACCCGAATCGCGTATTGTGGCCTACTATGGCAACCCGTTGCACAAAAGCATGGGCATTTTGGGGCAGTACCCGCAGGATGAGATGCTGCGCCGCCTCAGCGAGCAGATAGAAGAGTGGGAAGCCGCCGACCCCAAGCGCCCCGTGCGCCCGGCCCTGCACCTCACGGCCATCATCGCCCAGCGCGACTCCGGCGCCGATGGCAAGTACCGTGCGTCTCTACCCGATAGCACTATCCAGCGCATGATTGCGCTGGGCCGCCAGCAGCATGCGCTGGTATTTCTGGATGTGCAAGTGGGCCTGAGCACCTTGCCCGAGGAGTTGCCCCGCTTGGCGCCCTACCTGCGCCTACCCTTCGTGCACCTGGGCATCGACCCGGAGTTTTCGATGAAATCGGGCCGGCGGCCGGGTACGGAGGTGGGCGAGTTTGATGCCCAGGACGTGAACTACGCCCGCCGCTTTCTGGCCGATATCGTGAGCGAAAACCACCTACCGCCCAAGGTGCTGGTGGTGCACCGCTTCCGCCAGGATATGGTCACCAATTACCAGGACATCAAAACTGACCCGCGAGTGCAGATTGTGATGGACATGGACGGCTGGGGCACACCCAAAATCAAGCGCGGCTCTTACCGTAAGTTCATCAAGCAGCAACCCGTGGAGTTTGCCGGTTTCAAGCTGTTCTACAAAAACGACCGGCGCCCCGGCTCCCGCCTCATGACCCCCGCCGAAGTGGCCGCCCTGGACCCCAAGCCGCTGTATATTCAGTATCAATAAATGGTGAAGTTGTGAGTTTGTGAAGTTGTGAATAGTCTGTCATCCTGAACGCAGTGAAGGACCTTCTCACGAGAGAACGAGTCGTTAATACGATTGTCGTTCACACGTGAGAAGGTCCTTCACTGCGTTCAGGATGACAGACTATTCACAACTTCACAAACTCACAACTTCACTACTCCTACCCTATCAACAAAAAGCCCTTACACCCGCACCGGTCTAAGGGCTTTTTATACCAGCAGGGTTGCTTCTTGCAGGACGAATGGTTTAGCTCGTCCGTAACCGGCGCGCCATGGCAACATCCTCAGCCACTTACCGAAGCTACATATCCTTATTCCTTGATCAATAGAATTTTTTGTTATCGAACTTCCTAGCTTTATGCCCGTAGCCCTATCATTTTGCCCCAACTACTCGCTGTGTTTGCATTCATATCTCGCCCAATTTTACCTGCGTTCTTTGTTAGCTCCGGTTTACTACTTGCCTTAACTGGCTGCGGCTCCCGCCAGGAGCGCGCCAACCCCGATGCCGCTTCCACGGCCAGCGTGGAGCAGGTAGCCCCTACCCCGCCGCCCGTCGACTCGGTGCAACTGAAGCTGGAAGCCATGCGCCGCGATTCGCTGTGGGCCGACTCGGTGGCCCGCGTGAACGGGCAGCTACCGGGCGCCATTTTACCGGGGCACCGTATTGTGGCGTTCTACGGTAACATCCGGGCGAAGGGCATGGGTATCCTGGGACGTGAGCCCAAGGAGCAAATGTTCCGCAAGTTTGATGGCGTACTGAAGGAGTGGCAGGCCGCCGACACTACCCTACCCGTGATGCCGGCGCTGCATAGCGTGACCATCACGGCCCAGGGCGCCCCCGGCAAGGACGGCAAATACCGCCTCATGAACTCCAAAGCCACCATTGAGGAAACCATGCGCTGGGCCAAGGAAAAGAACGCCATTCTGTTTCTGGACGTGCAAGTGGGTCTGAGCGACCTAGAGCACGAACTACCTAAGCTGGAGCCCTACCTCAAAGACCCCACCATCCACCTGGGCATCGACCCGGAGTTTGCTATGGCCACCAAGGGCGTACGGCCGGGTAAGAAAATCGGCACCTACGATGCCAAGGACGTGAACTACGCCATCAGGTTCCTGACGCGCATTGTGCGCGAAAACAAGCTACCCCCTAAGATTCTGATGGTGCACCGCTTCACGCAGGGCATGGTCACGAACTACAAAAACATCAAGCTCGACCCGCACGTGCAGGTGGTGATGGACATGGATGGCTGGGGCAACCCTATCCTGAAAAAGGATTCTTACAAAGCCTACATCCAAAAGCAGCCCGTGCAGTACACTGGCTTCAAACTGTTCTACGAGTACGACGCCCGGCCGGCCCCCCACCATATCATGACGCCCAAGGAAGTCCTAGCCGAGTTGGACCCCAAGCCGCTGTATATTCAGTATCAATAATGGTGAGTTTGTGAGTTTGTGAAGTTGTGAAATAAAAAAGCGTGTCATCCTGAGCGCAGCGAAGGACCTTATGACAATAGAACGACAAGTGTAATAACGACTCGTTCTATTGTCATAAGGTCCTTCGCTGCGCTCAGGATGACACGCTTCTTTTTCAACCCGCCTATAAACTCACAACTTCACAACCTCACCATTCACCACCTAGTGTGCGGCGTTCAGGTCTACTTTCTCGCCGGGTTTGGCGCGCTTGATGAGTAGTACCAACGGCACGCAGATGAGGAAGAAGCCCCCGATCATCAGGAAGATTTCGGAGTAGGTGATGATGGACGTTTGCTTCATCAGGGTACCTTCGAGGGCGGCATAGGCCATTTGCTGGGCCTGTACTAGGTCGGCACCCTTGGCGCGGAAGTTGGCAATGAAGGCGTTGAGACGCGTTACCGTTTCGGGGTTGTAGAGCGAGATATTGGGCAGCAACGCGTTGCGGTTCTGGAAGATAGCGCGCTCTAGGTACGTACCGACCAGGGCTACCCCAAACGAGCCGCCCAATTGGCGAATCATACCGGTGAGGCCGGCCGCCTGGCCCGCATCCTTCCCACTCAAGCCGGCTAGCGACATGGTGGTGATGGGTAGGAACAACATGCTCAGGCCAAAACCGCGCAGGATCAACGGCCAAAAGAAGTCGCCCTCGCCAGCGGTGGGCGTGAGGCGCACGCTCATCCAATAAGAGAAGATGAAAAACACGGTGAAGCCCACCGGCAGGATAAATTTCTGCGAGATGCCCCGCTGAATCATCTTGCCCATCACCGGCATCATCAGGCCCGACACCACGGCGCCGGGTAGGAGAATGTAGCCCGTTTGCTCGGCCGAGAAGCCCAGAATGCGCTGGCAGAAGATGGGAAACACGAACACCGAAGCGAACAAACCGAAGCCCAGCACAAACGACAGAAACGCGCCGATGGACAGGTTGCGGCTTTTAGTGAGCACGCGCAAATCCACGATGGGTTGCTTGGCCGTCATCTCGCGCACCACGAAGCCTACCAAGCCGATGATGGCCAGAATGGTACCCAGCACAATGTAGGGCGTCTCAAACCACTCTTCCCGTTCGCCTTGCTCCAGCACCAACTGCAACGCGCCCACGCCCATAATCAGCAGGATAATGCCCGCCCAGTCGATTTGACGCAGAGGCCGCGGAATGGCGTTTTTAATACGCTCGGGGTCCCGAATAAACAGGATGGTGAAGATGGAGGCCAGCACACCCACGGGCACGTTCACGTAGAAAATCCAGGGCCAGTCGTAGTTATCCACAATAAAGCCGCCGAGGGTAGGGCCAATAGTAGGCCCGATAATCACGCCCATACCAAACAAGGCCTGACCCAGGGCCAACTCCTCGGGCGGGAAAGTATCAACCAGAATAGCCTGCGACGTAGCCATCAGGGCACCGCCGCCTACCCCTTGGATAAAGCGAAACGCCACCAGTTCCCAGATGTTGGTGCTTTGCCCACAGGCCATGGAGGCAATGGTAAAAAGAATAACAGAGGCGAGGTAGTAGTTTTTGCGCCCAAACTGCTCAGCCAGGAAGCCGGTCATGGGAATCACAATCACGTTGGCAATGGCGTAGCTCGCCACCACCCAGCTCACCTCCTGCTGCGTGGCCGACAGGTTGCCCATCATCTGGGTCAGGGCCACGTTCACGATGCTGGTATCAATCAGCTCCAGCAAGCAGCACATCACCACCGTAATGACGATGATCCACTTGGTAAATCCGGTTTCCATGAGGTAGTGTTTAAACTGTCATCCTGAGCTTGCGAAGGACCTTCTCACGTCAGATAGTACCTATCTATCGTTAGTTGTTCTCACGTGAGAAGGTCCTTCGCAAGCTCAGGATGACAAATAATTTTCCAGCTTATCTATTTCACCGCTACGGTGGCCGTCACGCTCATGCCGGCGCGCAGGGGGTGTTCGGGGTCTACTTTGTCGAGGGCGATTTTGACGGGCACACGCTGCGTTACCTTCACGAAGTTGCCGGTCGAGTTGTCGGGGGGCAGCAGGGCGAAGCGGGCGCCCGTAGCGGCCGACAGCGACTCCACGTGGCCTTCGAACTCCTCGTTGGGGTAGGCGTCTACCTCAATATTCACCTTCTGACCCACTTTCATGTTTTCCAGCTGGGTTTCTTTGAAGTTGGCTACCACCCACGTACGGTCGCTGGCCACCAGGCCAAACAACTGCTGACCGGGCGCTACCACTTGGCCGGGCTGCACGTTCTTGCGGCTTACCACGCCGTTGGCAGGGGCCGTAATGGTGGTGTAGCTCAGTTGCAGCTTGGCGTTGTCGAGGTCGGCTTGGCGCTGCTTCACCACGGCTTGCGCCACGGCTACCTGCTGCTCGGCCGCGGCCACTTGCTGCCGGGCTACGGCTACTTGCTGCTCGGCGGTAGCGCGCTGGGCGGTAGTGGCTTGCAGGTTGGCCTGCACGGCGTCGTAGTCGCTCTGCGGAATGATATCCTCTTTGCGCAGGAAGGTGCTACGCTTCAGGTCTTTTTGGAGGCGGGCACGGTTGGCCGAACTCACACCAATGGTTGCCTGGGCGGCTTTCACATTGGCCTGCGCCGTACCAATGGAGGTGCGGGCAGCTACTACGTTGGCTTGGGCAGCAGCCAGGGCAGCCTCGGCAGCATTTACACGCTGCTGGTAGTCGGCGGGGTCGATGGTAACTACCACGTCGCCTTTCTTCACGACCTGGTTATCGTCGATTTTCACGTCGAGCACGGGGCCACCCACGCGCGGAATCACGGGATATACGTCGCCCTCTACCTGAGCGTCGTCGGTGTCTTCGTGAGCTTGGCCGAACTGGTAGCGTTGGTAGCCAAAGTAGCCGCCCACCAGTAGTACAAGCGCCAAAATAATAAGGATAATCGGGCGCCGCGAACTGCTTTGCGGCTGCTCGTCGGTAGGCGTTACTACGGCGGCGTCTTGGTGAACAGAAGTTGCCATTAGAAAAGGGAGCTTAGAAAATGAGTATTGAATACAAAGTGACGTGAGTGCGACAAGCTGCGAAGAGCTACCGCCAATACCCTACTGGTTAGGCCGATTGGCGGTATTCATCAGCCTGACAGTTCTTTACGAGAAGTGTGGCACAAGGGGCAGTGCGTACCACGGCTTCGGCGGTGCTACCCATCAGGAAGCGCGTGAGGCCGGTGCGGCCGTGCGCCCCAATCAGGATCAGGTCGGCGGGGTGGCGCCGGGCTTCGGCTACGATTTCCGTGGCCGCGTCGCCCTGCACAATAGCTGTGCTAACCACTACCCCTTCCTGTTCCGCCAGTAGTCGGTAGTTGGCCAACTGCAAGGCAATATCCAAGTCGAGGGGGCGCGCCAGCCCGGCCATGGGCAGCTCCGGCTGGGCTTCCAGCACGTGCAGCAGCCGCAGCTCGGCACCGGTGGCCGCCGCCAGCGTTGTGGCGTACCGCACCAGCGGCGCCGAAGCAACCGAGAAATCAAGCGGACACAAAACGGTGGTGAGGGTCATCTGGTGAATTAGTGAGAGGATGCTATGGTGAGTGGCTCGTAGTATGGGTGAAAAGATGAGGTTTATCGTTACCGGAACGACAACTCACCCGTTCACTATTTCGCCGCTTCCCAAATCTGCTCGCCGGTGGCACGGCGGAGCTGGTACTGACCAATGGTGTAGTTGTAGATGGCTTGCAGGCGGGAGAGGCGCGACTGGGCCAGCTGCGTTTCGGCATCCAGCACATCGAGGTTGTTGCCTACTCCGTAGCGGTAGCGGGCCTTGGCGCGGGTGAGGGCGTCGGTGGCCTGCCCAATCTGCACTTCCGAGTTGTCGTAGCGAGCAGTGCTGGCCTGCATGTTGTTCACGGCTTGCAGCACATCGGCGCGCACTTGCTCCTGCGTGTCTTGGGTACGAGCTTGGGCCCCTTTGATGGCCGATTGCGCTTCGGCACGCTGCGTTTTGTTGCGGCCGCCGTCGTAAATCGGAATGGAAAGCTGAGCGCCGGCTACCGTGTTGAAGCGGAAGCGGTTCAGGTTGGGCACGATGTAGCCATTTTTGCCGCCGGCCTGGGCCAGCACGTTCAGTTGCGGCTTGTTGCTTACCTCAGCTACCCGCAACTGCGCCGTGGCTGTGGCTTCGTTGTCCCTGGCCAGCTTCACCTCGGGGCGGTTGGCAGCGCCGGCTTCTAATGCCGCCTGCACATTCACGGTCTCCGGGTTGTATTCGAAGCGGCCGCGCACCGGCACCACCGCCGTTTCGGATTTGTGCAGCAAGCGGGCCAGCTGTACTTCCTGGTTGCGGAGCTGATTTTGCAGGTCAATCTTCTTGTCCTGGGCCTGCGCGATACGTACCTGCGTGGTAGTCACATCGAACTGCGTGCTCACGCCACCTTCTACCCGGCGCTGCATTTCGCGCTCGTGCTGTCGCAACGAGGCAATCTGCGCGTCCTGCACCCGAATGGCCTCGCGGGCAAACAAGATGCTGTAGTAGCTCTGCGCGGCGGCGTAGGCCAAGTCGCGGCGAGTTACGTCGATGTTGTCGGTGGCCGTGAGGGTGCGGCTGCGGGCGGCTTCAATAGCGGCATTGGCCCGCCCGAAGTCCAGCAGCGTATACTGCGCGGCCACGTGGGTGTCGTAGTTGTTGTTGGGTGCCAGCTGAAAAGGCGCCTGCTCGGGGGTAAGGTTCAGCTTCACCTGCGGGTCAATGCGAGTGTAGCTAGCCGTACCCGTTACTACTGGTTTGAGGTAGGTGCGCTGTTGAGCCAAGCGACTCTGGGCCTGGTTTACTTCCTCCTGCAAGGCATTGATGGAAGGGTTGGCATCCAGCACCGAGCGGATGGTGGTTTCCAACGACAGCGAATCGCCAGCGGTGGCCGTAGATATAGGTACCTGCGCGTAGGCGGCGCTACCAATCAGCAACCCTAGAGTTGTGAGTAGCGGCGCAGCAAAGGTTGGTCGGAGATGCATAAGAAAACAGCGTATGGATGCTGCCCCTTATCCGAAAGATGTGCCAAGTGCTGCCATCCTCGTATACCAGCCTAAAAAGTAGTGTTTAAAGCCAAATGAAGCCGTTTTTGGATAGTAGTGGCTGATAAACGGACTTGTGCCACACTGCTATATTTCCTGATATTTTAGGAATACCTCATTTTTATTTCCTCATATATAAGGAAATAAGCACGTTTATTTTGTTGTTGCTTCGGTCATTTCGCCCTCCATTATGCCCCAGACTAACAGTCAGGACGAGTCGTTGCTGCTCTACCTCAACGATGCCATTGCGACTACCCGCAACAAGGAAGCTCTGTTTCAGACCGTCACGGAAAAGCTACGGCTGATTTTCCCGTTCGACGCCATCACCATCATCACCCTCGACAACGAGCAGCAGTACCGGCGGGTGTTTTTGCGCGACTACCTGGGCGAGACGTTACCCCCCATGGCTAACTTTCGCAAGTCCATTACGGGCTCGCCTATTTCGGAGTTTGTGGGCAGTGCCACCCAGCTTCGGCAATACGACCTGACGGAGTTGTTGCCGCGCTACAACAACTACGAGCCGCTAGCCCAAATGCTCAAGAAGGGCCTGCGCTACTTCACAGTGGTGCCGCTGCGCACGGGCGGGCGGTTGATTGGGCTGTTGTCGTTGGTGGCACGGCGGCGCCCTACCTTCTCGCCCGAGGACACCTCTCTGCTCGAAAAGATTGGTAGTCTGGTAGCGGTGGCCGTGAACAACACGCTGGCGTTTGAAGACGTGGCACGGCGGGAGCAGGAGAAAAGCATGCAGCTAGCGCTTACCAATGCGCTGCTCACCATTAAAGAGCGCGGCGAGTTGTTTCAACGTATTGCCACCGAAATAAACCGCGTGGTGCCGTGCACCTACTTTGGGGTGCGCGTGCAAGAAGCCGATGGCCCAATTCAGGTGTTTGCTGAGTTTATGAAGCAACCCGACGGCACGTTCCTCCCCACCGACCCTACCCGCTGGGACCACCTACCCGAATACCCCCAGCTGCAACAGCAGATAGCGCCGCTATTCTCGAAGCCGGGCGTGTACGCGGGGGCCGAGTTTCAGGCGCTGGCGGCGCGCTACCCCCTCATGCGCCACATCTGGGAGCAGCGCGGTACCCGCGCCCTTCTGTGCATGCCCCTCTGGGTGCGCGACGACCAAAGCGCCACGCTTATTCTATCCAGCAAGCAGGAAGATACCTCGCTGACCGAAGACGACCTCCGCCTGATCCGGCTGCTGGTGCCCCAACTCACGCTGGCCATTCAAAACGTGTTTGCCTTCGAGCAGATCGAGCACCTGCGCGCCCAATTGGAGCGGGAGCGCACTTACCTTATCGACGAGATTAACACCACCGCCGCCGCCCGTTTCGCCGATTTTGTGGGCGGCAGCGAGGCCATGCAGGGCGTTTTCCAGCGCATCATGCAAGTAGCCCCCACCGACTCTACTGTGCTGGTAACGGGCGAAACCGGCACCGGCAAAGAGCTGGTAGCGCGGGCCGTGCATCAGCAGAGTCCGCGCCGGACGCGGGCTCTGGTGAAGGTGAACTGCGCCGCCCTACCCGCCCAGCTCATCGAAAGTGAGCTGTTTGGGCACGAGAAAGGCGCGTTTACGGGCGCCATCGACCGGCGTATTGGCAAGTTTGAGGTGGCCGATGGGGGTAGTATTTTTCTGGATGAGGTAGGCGAGCTGCCCCTCGATTTGCAGGCCAAGCTGCTGCGCGTGTTGCAGGAAAAGGAGTTTGAGCGCCTGGGCGGGCAGCGCGTGTTGAAGGCCGATGTACGCGTGATTGCCGCCACCAACCGCGTGTTGGAAGACGAGGTAGCCGCCGGCCGTTTCCGCGCCGATTTGTACTACCGCCTCAATGTGTTTCCGGTGCGCCTACCCGCCTTGCGCGAGCGGCCCGAGGACATTGAACCCCTCACGCGTCACTTTCTGGAGCGCTTCACCAAGCAGATGGGCAAGCCCGTGCGCAACCTGCGCGAGCAGGACTTGCGCGCCCTGCGCGCGTATGCCTGGCCCGGCAACGTGCGCGAGTTGGAGCACGTGGTAGAGCAGGCCGTGATTGTATCCAGCGGACAGTTCCTGGATTTTGGCGGCTTTGCGGCGGCCCTGCACCCGGCCACCTCCGAAGCCATAGCCCTACCCATAGCCAGCAATCAACCCCTCAAAACCCTGAAAGACCAGGAGCGCGACCACATCCTGGCGGCGCTGCACCACACCGGCGGCCGTGTGAGCGGCCCCAGTGGCGCGGCCATGCTGCTCGACATCAACCCCAAAACGCTGGAAGCCCGCATGAAAAAGCTGGGCATCCGGCGTACGGTGGGGGTAGGGTAGCCCGTTTCAAAGCACACCTGTTTCATTGATTATCCGTAGAACAACGGCACCTTTCCACCTGCTTTCACAAGACGCATGCATAAACCCTACTTCCCCCTGGGCGACTGGCGCCGCAACCTGCTGCTGGCCGCCGCGGCTGCCAGCCTGGGCCTGGCCCTACCCGCCTGCTCTGGCAGCTCAGAACCCGACCGCGCTACCACCGAAACCAGCAGCTGGGACGATGCTGCTGACTCTTACTCCCAGGGCGTTATCACGGAGCTGACCGAGGTGCAGCCCGATAAATGGCAGATTACCGCCGAGCGCCCCGCCGGCAAAGAAGAAGTGGCGGCCATCTTGAAGCACTTCGATGGCAAAGTAGACACCCTGCAAGGTCAGGCCCTGCAACAGCAGATGCGCCAATACAGCCAGCAGCACCCCGAAAACCAAACAGTGAGCAGCGGCGGGGGCGGCCTCATGAATATCCTGATGTGGAGCAGCTTGGGCTACATGGCCGGGCGGTTTCTCACGCCCCAGCCCGCCGCCTACGCCAACCCCGGGCTGATACGCCAAAACCAGGGCTGGCGCAGCCAGGTAGCGCAGGAGCGTGCTCAGGGCCGTGGCTTTTTTGGGCGCGGCTTTAATGGTACGCGCGCCGCGGCGGGCAGCAACGGCATTCGGCCCAGCACCAGCGTAGTGCGCTCTACGGGCTACGGTAGCCGCAGCACGATGCGCACCAGTGCCCCCTCGGGGCGGCGCTCTGGCTTTGGCAGCCGCGGCTACGGCGGCCGCGGGTTTGGCGGGTAGGCCCGGCTGCCAGTCGCATTTTCATTGCATTTCTTTTTCCTAACTCTTTTATGCCTGCCATTCAAACGGTACCCCTTGCCGGTACTATTGCCCCTACCCTACGCAACTTAGGCTGGGACTGGGCCGTGGAGGACGTGTGCCAGCACTACGTGGCGCAAGAAGCCGTGCAGCTCCCCGAGGAGCAGGCCGACGCTCTGTTGGAGGCAGCCGATACGCTCTACGACATGCTGGTGCAAGCCGTGCCCGACGAGCTGCCCGACGACTTTTTGCGGCGCCTGGCTATTCCGGAGATACTGTGGGATGCCGTGCGGCACTCCTGGGCCGATGACCGCCACTGGCATCTCTACGGCCGCTTCGACCTGGCCCAAACGCCCGATGGCCCTAAGCTCCTCGAATTCAACGCCGATACGGCCACCAGCCTACCCGAGGCGGCCGTAGTGCAGTGGGCCAGCCTGGTAGCAGCCGGCCTCAGCGAGAAAGACCGCCAAGCCAATGGCTTGTTTGAGGGCTTGCAGGCCCAACTCACGCACTGGCTGGAGCTGAACGACGACCTAGCCCCTACCCTGTTGCTGGTATATTTGCCGGGCAGCGAGGAAGATGCCACCAATTGCGCCGTGGTAGCCGAGGCCGCGCTGGCGGCCGGCTTCGAGCTAACCCACCTCTGCGATGCCGATGCCATGACGGTTTCCGTGACGGGCGCCGAACGCGGTGCCTGGGCCGAGGTAGAGCCCGGCCAGTGGCAAAAGTTTGACTTCGTATTCAAGCTGGTGCCCTGGGAGATTCTGGCCGAAGAAGAACCCGAGCTGACCACCGACCTTACCCAGCTTATGCAGTCGCGGGATGTGGTGGTGGCCAACCCCGCTTACTCCCTACTTTTCCAGAGCAAAGCCATGCTGGCCTGGCTGTGGCAGGAGTTCCCGCACCACCCGTTGTTGCTGGAAGCCTCGTTCGAGGAGCTGGCCGGCCACAGCGTGCGCAAGCCTGTGTTTGGGCGCGAGGGGCAAAACGTGACGGAGCTACACGCCGGCCAACCGGGCCAAGCCGTGGAGGGCGACTTTGCCCAGCAGCCCCAGGTATACCAACGCTACGCCGTCCTACCCCAGGACGCCCAGGGGCGCTACTACCAGGCAGGCGTATTCTGGGCGGGCCAGGCCTGTGCCATCGGCTACCGCCGCGACACCGGTTTTATGACTAACCTATCGGAATTCGTGCCCCACGTACTGCTGTAGTTCAGTCAAACAGAAGCGGATGCCGTACACAGCGTACACCTCAACCAAAACTTCCATGGCTAATCCTACCAGCACTCCGACCCACACCGATCCGGCTACCAAGAATAAGGAGAAGGAAAACGAAACCACCGTGAAGGACAAACCCGACGGTAAGAAGAAAACCACACAGAAGAAGTAACCCTTAAGAAGCTAGTTGAGCTAAATATGAACGGTGTAGAGACGCATACTTGCGTCTCATCGTTGAACGAAATGCGGTCTGATGGCGCGGACGACTACACCGTTCACTAATGAATGCAAACAGCTTACTAGTACTAGTATAGAAAAAGGCCCTGACTTACGCAGTCAAGGCCTTTTTGCTATTCGCCGGGGTAGTGCACGCCCAGTTGCTGCCGGATATCATCGAGCGTTGCTATCAGCTTTTCGCTGAATGCGAGCGGCACCAGCGGGCTTTCCGTCAGGCCTTGCGCCAGGCACTCCTGCACGTGCTGGGCTTCGTAGCGGTAGCCGTAACTGGCTTCCTCGAAGTGGAAATCCTGCGGCTCCTCGCCAGTGCGGTGCAGGGTGATGCGTTCGGCGTGATGAAACTTGTGATGCAAATGCAGCTTGCCCTCGGTACCGTAAATGGTGCAGGTGGTATCGGTGGTGGCAGCCAGGGTGGAGTAGAGGCTGGCCGTGGCGCCGCCAGGGTAAGCCAGCGCCATACTACACGTCAGGTCGACGCCGGTTTCGGTGAGGGTGCCCACGGCTTTCACCTGGGTAGGCTCGCCCAGGAAAAACTTGCTGAAGAACACGGGGTAGATGCCAATATCCAACAAAGAACCACCGGCCAAAGCCGGGTCGAACAGGCGGCTGGTGGGGTTGTAGTCGGCGGCAAAACCGAAGTCGGCTACCATGTGTACCGGGTGGCCGATAGCGCCGGCGCCTACCAACTCCAGGGCTTTGCGGGTGGCGGGCATGAAGCGCGTCCAAAGGGCTTCCATCAAGAACACCTGCTTTTCGCGGGCCACGGCTATCATTTCAGCTACCTCGGCGGCGTTGCGGGCAAAGGCTTTTTCGCAAAGCACGGCCACACCAGCCCGTAGGCACAGCAGCGTGTGCGCATGGTGCTCGGAATGCGGAGTAGCCACGTACACGGCATCCAGATCGGGTAGTTGCACAAGTTCCTCATAGCTACCCAAGGCGTGTGGGGCACCATATTGCGCGGCAAACTGCTGAGCTTTCTCTAAAGTGCGTGAGGCCACGGCGTGCAGGCGGGCGCCCGGCACCAGGGCCAGATCTTGGGCAAACTTGTGGGCAATCTTGCCAGGGCCGATAATGCCCCAATTCGTAGTGTTCATAGGATGCTGATTTGCGAGCGACACGCCTGCGCAGAGGTACGCGGGGAGTGTGTAGAAGTTCTTCGGCTGCAATATGGGCGTTGCTCCCGAACATCAAAAAGCCCACAGGAAGGATAGGTGTGCTGTGTGCGGCGCGTTATAACCCCACAGGGGTAAACTTCGTCATCATAGGCTGCGGTGTAACACCCCTACTTTCAACTATTCCGTTAGCTTTACACACTTCACCAACGTGAAGTAAGTCCCTGACTGCATTCACGCTATGTATAGCCCACCACCTTCGCACCACGAGCAGCGCCACGACGATGACGTGGCCTTGTGGCAGGCGTTTCGGGCGGGGCAGCAGGAGGCGTTGGGTGCCTTATTTGACCGGTACGCGCAGCAGCTTTTTGCCTACGGTCACCACCTGGCGCACGACGCAGAAGAGGTGAAAGACGCCATCCAAACCGTGTTTGTGCACCTCTGGGCGCGGCGCGACCACCTAGGCGAAGTGACAACGGTGAAGTTCTACCTCTATCGCAGCCTCAAAAACGAGCTGCTGCGCGTAGCCATCTCGGCCCGACCAGCCAAAGAGCAGGTCGTGGAAGACTACGAGCCTTCCATCGAGCAGTCGTTGGTGGATACAGAAGAGGAGCACCAGCAGGCCATGCGCCTGCGGTTGTCGTTGGCGCAGCTTTCGGGTAGGGAGAAAGAAATCATCAACCTGAAGTATTTCAGCAACTTCAAGATTCGGGAGATTGCGACCATGCTGCAACTCAACGAGCAGACCGTCGCGAATCTGTTGTCGCGGGCACTCAAAAAGCTACGCCAGTCGCTGTTGGTGAGCGTGTTGCTGTGGCTGCTGGGGTAGTGGGGTAGTAGGCACTTTGTTTTCGTCTGTCATCCTGAGCTTGCGAAGGACCTTCTCACGTTAGAACGACTTTCATAACAACGACTCGTTCTGCCGTGAGAAGGTCCTTCGCAAGCTCAGGATGACAGATAATTTTATTATCATAACGCATTCATATTCAATAATATATAAATAAAATAGCATTATCTCAAAAAAATATTTCCTCTTAACGTGGTAGTAAACTCCCAATAGTCCCTCTTCTATATACTACCACCCACCCCATGCCTGACTACCCACATTTCTGCGCTGAGGAGTTTGCCCAGGACGAGTTCTTCGTTCGGTGGGTGCTGCGGCCTGATGCGGAAACGGAGGCGTTTTGGCAGCAGTGGCTCTCCACGTTTGCCTTCAGGCGCGACGAGGTGGAGGCGGCGCGTCAGTTGGTGCTGGGGCTGCACCAACTTCCCCAGGCCCGGCTGTCGTCGGCGGAGAAAATGGCGTTGCGGCAGCGCATTTTTGAGGAAATAGAGACGCTGGAAGCTCCTGAGTCGGCGGCGCATCACCGTTGGCTGGTCCCTACCTGGCAGTGGGCCGCAGCGGCCAGTGTGCTATTGATGCTGCTGGGCGTTGGGCAGTTCTGGCAGTTGCAACAGCCCGTTTCGGTGTCCGGCTACCGGGCGCTGCTGGCGCAAGCCCGGCGGGAAGCCGGCACCCTGCGCGACATCGACAACCCCACGGCGGGCACCCGCCTGGTGTCGCTGCCCGACGGTAGCTCCGTGCTGCTGCGGCCGCATAGCCGGCTGGCATTTCCGGTGCGTTTTGTGGGCACTACCCGCCCGGTATACCTGGAGGGTTCAGCCTTTTTTGAAGTAGCGAAAAATCCGGAAAAGCCCTTTTTCGTGAATACTGCTTCCTTGGTCACCAAAGTGTTGGGTACCAGCTTCGAGGTGCAGGCAGCGGCCAAGTCGTCCCGCGTGGTAGTGACGGTGAAAACCGGGCGCGTATCGGTGTATCCGCAGGGCGGGGAGCAAGCCCAGTTACAAGCCCGCACGCAGCGGTTAGAAGGCATTGTGCTAACGCCCAATCAGCAGGCTACCTACCACCTAGCCGACCACCAGCTCAAGCGCAATTTGCTGGCGCAACCTGCTCTGGCGGGTGGGGCATCGGCCGTGTTTGAATACGAGGAAACACCTATTCGTGAAGTGTTTGCACAATTGGAGAAAGCCTATGGCGTGTCCATTGTGTACGATAAAGACGGGCTGGGCAACTGTCCACTCACGGCGTCCTTCACCGATGAGCCTTTGTTTGAGAAGCTCCGCCTGATCTGCAAAGCCACGCGTGCCCATTACGAGGTGCTCGACGCGCAGATTGTAGTTACCGGGCCGGGCTGTAACTAATTCGCTTCGCTTTTTTTAGCCGTTCGTCCGCAAACGATTTCGGCTTTCCCATACACGTGCTTTCCTACCCTGCACAGGGTAGGGTGTTCGGGGTGCGTCCTGTTCTACTTCCAATTCCCTATCCTATGCTCTCACTCCTACCTCATCTAATTTGGCGGCGAGGCGTTGCGCGGCTCCTGTGGTTGACCACGCTGCTCGTGGTCGTCGGCACCGCGCAAACCACGGCGGCGCCCGCCTTCCACCAAGACCCCGCCAACCGGCGCATCAGCGTGCAAGTCAGCAACCAAGCGCTGAAAACGGCTTTGCATCTGATTGGGCAGCAGGCCGGTGTGAAGTTTGTGTACAGCCCGCGCCTGATTGACCCGCAGCAGCGCGTGACGCTGCGGGCGCACGAGCAGCCCCTACCCGACGTGCTGCAACAGCTGCTCGCCCCGCTTAACCTCGATTTTGAGATTCTGCAAAAGCAGGTGGTAATTAGCCGGGCGATGGCCACAGGCGCGGTGCCACCGCCTACCCTGGAAGCGCGCAACGCCCGCCCCGTGCCCGTAGAAACGACTATCACGGGTCGCGTAACGCAGGCCAACGGCGAGGGCCTACCCGGCGTGACAGTGGTAGTGAAGGGCACCACCAACGGCACCACCTCCGACGCCGACGGCAACTTCACTCTCAGCCTTCCCGACGCTTCGGGCACGCTGGTGGTATCGGCCATTGGCTTTATCACGCAAGAAGTTGCGTTACAAGGCCGTACGCAAGTGAGCGTGGTGCTGCAAACCGATGTGAAGTCGCTGGATGATGTGGTGGTGATTGGCTACACCACCCAGCGCAAAGCCGACCTCACGGGTGCGGTGTCGCAGGTGAATCAGGCGGACATCAACGGCTTGCCGGTGACGGGGCCCGCCCAGATTTTGCAGGGCAAAGCGGCCGGCGTGGCCATCACGCAGGCCACCGGCGCCCCCGGCGAAAACATTGCCGTGCGCATTCGGGGGGTAGGCACCATCAACGACAACGACCCGCTCTACATCATCGACGGGGTGCCCACCAAAACCGGCATCAACCAGATTTCGCCTAATGACATCGAGAGCATCAACATTCTGAAAGATGCGTCCTCGGCGGCTATTTATGGGGCGCGGGCCTCAAACGGTGTGGTCATTATCACTACCAAGCGGGGTAAGGCCGGCAAGCCGCGCCTCACAGCCAGCGCCTACGCTGGCGTGCAAACGGCTTCCAATCTGATTAATATGGCCAACACCAGCCAATACGTGGCGGCCTACAATGTGGCGGCGCAGAACGACGGTCGTGCGCAGATTCCGGCCGACGTGGCTGCGAGTCTGCCCGATGTGAACTGGCTGAAAGAGGTGCTGAAGCCGGCCCGCCAGTACAACGGCCAGCTCGACGTGAGCGGCGGCACCGAAAACTCCCAGTACATCGTGTCGGGTAGCTATTTGAAGCAGGATGGTTTGATCGAAAACTCGTCCTTTGACCGCTACAACCTGCGCACGGCGGTGAATACGACGTTGTCGCGGTTTGTGAAGATTGGGACCAACGCCAACCTGTCGTACAGCAAAACCCGGCAGGTAGGCACCTCCGGCGACGGATTTGGCGACGGCAACCCGGGAGCAAGCATTGTGCGCTTTGCGCTGTTCCGTACGCCAGGTACGCCGGTGCGCAACGACCAGGGCCAGTTTGTGGACCTGCCCCGCACGCCCGATGGCGCGCTGGCCACGGCCTTTCTGGGCGACGGCATCAACCCCGTAGCCCTCGCCGACGCCGCCGACCGCAACTTCAACCGCTACAATCTGCTGGGCAACGCCTACGTGGAAATCACGCCCGTGAAGGGCCTACGCATCCGTTCCGACTACGGCGTAACGTTTCTGATTACCGATTACAAGCAGTTTTTCAAGACGTTCGGCATTGATCGGTCGCTCAACTCGCCGGCCCAATTGGCGCAGTCCAATGCCAAGGATTTCAACTACAACTGGACCAACACCGCCGTGTACGACCTGCCACTGGGCAAGAGCACATTCAGCTTTTTGCTGGGCACGGAAGCTATCAAAAACAACTCGGAGGCCATTTCGGCCTCGCGCCGCGGCTACGTAGACCAGTCGCCTACCTTCCAGTACCTCGACAATGGCACGGGCGTGCAGCAGAACGGTGGCGGCGAGGCGCACTCGGCGCTGTTCTCGGGCTTTGCCCGCCTGAGCTACGACTACGACAGCCGCTACCTGGCCAGCTTCAACTTCCGCCGCGACGGCTCCTCGCAGTTCATTCCGGGTAGGCGGGCCGAGAGCTTCTACTCCGGCTCGGTGGGCTGGAACCTGGCCCAGGAGCGTTTCCTGCGTGATGTGTCGGCGCTGTCGTTGCTGAAACTGCGCGCCAGTGTGGGGCAGCTGGGCAACTCGTCTATCGGCAACTACCCCTACGCCTCGCTGGTAGGCGGCAACTTTTACTACCCCTTCGGTGGGGTTTCTACGCAAGGCCTGAGCGTGGTGAGCAAGGGCAACCCCAACCTGCGGTGGGAAACCAGCACCCAGAGCGACGTGGGCCTGGACATTGGCCTGTTGCAGGGCGCTTTGCAGCTGACAATGGATTACTTCATCAAGAATACGTCCAACGTGCTGCTGTTCCTACCCCAGCCCAGCAGCGCCGGCAACGGCGGCAACCCGGCCGTGAATGCCGGCAAAATCCGTAATCAGGGTTTCGAGCTGGAGCTGTCGTACCGCAACACCATCGGCAACGACTGGAGCTACAACCTGAGTGGCAACCTGGCTACCCTGAAAAACGAGGTGCGCGACCTGGGCGGCACCCCGCCCAGCGTGGGCGGCCGCATCGACAACAACTACTTCGCTACCCTCACCGACGTGGGTCGCCCCATTGGCTCGTTTTACCTGTTGCAGGCCGACGGCATTTTCCAGACGGCCGAGGAGGTGTTTACGCACGCCTACCAAGGCCCCGGCATTCAGCCCGGCGATGTGAAATTCAAGGACATCAGCGGCCCCAACGGCGTACCCGATGGCGTGATTGACGGCAACGACCGCACCTTTGTGGGTAGTCCCATCCCGAAACTCACCTACGGCCTGACCGGCAACCTGCGCTACAAGAGCCTCGACCTAAGCGCGTTCTTCCAGGGCGTGCAGGGCAACAAGCTCTACAACCAAGTGAACACCGACATCGAGGGCTTCTACCGCGCCTTCAACCTGACGGAGCGGGCGGCCACTAACTACTGGACCGGCCCCGGCAGCACCAACGAGTTCCCGCGCCTGTCGTGGGTAGGGGCCTCCAACAACAAGCAGCCTTCCACCCGCTTTCTGGAAGACGGTTCCTACCTGCGCCTCAAGAACATCCAGTTGGGTTACACCTTCGGCGACAAGCTACTCTCGCCGCTGAAAGTAGCGTCGGTGCGGCTCTACGTGAGCGCGCAAAACCTGCTGACCTTCACCAAGTACACCGGCCTCGACCCCGAGCAGGGCACCAACAGCAACTCCCTCGGCGACGGCGTGCGCGCCACCGGCATCGACTTCGGCACCTACCCCTCGGCTCGCACCTTCACGGTGGGGATTAACGCGGGTTTCTAATCTTCTTGCATCACACGATATGAAACGCAATTATCTTTTGATCAGCGGATTGACTGCCCTGTTGTTAGGCGCGGCCGGGTGCGACAGTTTCCTGGACCAGCCGGTGCTGGGGCAGTACGAGGCCGGGCAGTTTTTCACCTCCGACACCAACACCATTCTGGCCGTAAATGCTGCCTACGTGCCGCTGTCGTTCCGCGACGCGGGCTCCAACACCATCTGGGTGCTGGGTGATGTGGCCTCCGACGACGCCGTGAAGGGTAGCAACCCCGGCGACCAGGCCGACTTCGAGAACATCGATATCTTCAACATTACGCCCATCAACGCGGCCGTGGAGGCCCAGTGGCGCCGCGACTACGACGGCATTTTCAAGTGCAACGTGGTGCTCGATGGCTTGCCCGAGAGCAACACCAACATCAGCGCCACTGTGCGCCAGCAGGCCCGAGGGCAGGCACTGTTTCTCAGGGCGTATTACTACTTCGAGCTGACCAACCTCTACGGCAATATTCCGCTGCGCGTGAAGGTGGAGACGCCCGAGGAACTGCAAAGTCCGGCCGTGCCGCAGGCGCAGATCTACGCCCAGATTGAGGCCGACTGCCAGGCCGCTGCCGAGGCCCTACCCGCCACCTGGACCGGCACCGACGTAGGCCGCGCCACCAAAGGCGCGGCGCTGGCGTTGCTCACCAAAGCCTATCTGTTTCAGAAAAAATGGGCGCAGGCCGCCCAAACTGCCCAGGCGGTAAGCGCGCTGGGCTATAGGCTGCAACCCTTATTTGCTGAGAACTTCCGGGCGGCCACCGACAACAACTCGGAAATCATCTTCTCGGTGCAGCACACCACCGGCCTCAGCCCTAACCAGGGTAGCGGCCTCAACCAGTGGTTTGCCCCGCGCCCGCAAAACGGCTACGGCTTTTTTCTGCCTACCCAAAGCCTGGTCGATAACTTCGAACGGACCTCGGATGGGGTAGTCGACCCGCGCCTGGATTACACGTTGGGTAGGGCTGGGCAGCCGTTTTTCGGGGTGCAGTTTGACCCCAGCTGGACCTCTACCGGCTACGTATCTAAGAAGCACTTGCAGCCGCTGACGGAGATTCCGGCCACCATCAAGGGCGACGGCAACCTCAACTACCAAGCCCTGCGCTATGCCGATGTGCTGCTGATGCAGGCCGAAGCCCTGAACGAATCGGGCAACAGCGCGGGGGCGCTAACGGCCCTCAACCAGGTGCGCAAGCGCGCCCGCGAGAGCTACCTCTACGACACCTCTCTACCCAACGCGGGCACCGTACCCACTGGCCTGCTGCCCGACATCACCACCACCGACCAGGGCCAGCTGCGCGAGCTGATTCGGCGGGAGCGGCGCTCGGAGTTGGCGCTGGAGTTTCACCGCTTCTTCGACATCATCCGCTACGGTGAGGCCTACGCCCGCCAGGCCCTCGCCGACCGGCCCAACTTCAGCTACGCGCGCAACCAGTTTTACCCCATTCCGCAGAGCGAGCGGGACACCAACCGCAACCTGGGTTTATAACTGCGCTGCTGTCTTTTTCCTACCCTTTTGCTTCTCTGTTTATGAAAAGGCACTTTCTTTTACTGCTCCTACCCTGGCTGCTAGGGGGCGCCGCGGTGCTGTCGGCCTGCTCCGACTCCGACGACGATACACCTCAGGTAGCCGCCGATACCAGCCGCCTAGCCGCCCTCATTGACTCTGTAACGGTAGGCTACAACGCCGCCACAGAAGGCAATAAGCCCGGCAACTACGCCACCGGCTCGAAAGCGCCCCTGAAAACCGCCCTGGACTTAGCCACCAGCACCCGCGGTAACAGCCAATACACGCAACTGCAAATCGACAATGCCACGGCCAACCTGCGCCGCGCCGTGGCAGCGTTTCGGGGTAGCCTGATTGAGGATGTATCGGTGGCGAATCTGGTGGCTTACTGGAAGTTTGAGGGCAACACCGACGACGCCACCGCCAACGGCCACAACGGCACTCCTAAAACCGGCCCCACCGGCCCCGGCGCCGCCCCCGGCGACGGCGCTACTCTCCCCAAGCTAGTAGCCGACCGCTTCAACCGCCCCAACCAGGCCTACGAGTTCACCGACGGCGCCTACATTGAAGTACCCTACGCGGCAGGCTTCAACCCGCCGGCCATGACCATCAGCCTGTGGTGCAAGCGCTTCGACTCGAACGACGCCAATTATTTGTTGTCGCTGAACCGCTGGAACGGCTTCAAGTTTCAGCTGCAAGGCGCAGGCAAACCTTTCCTGACGGCTACCACCACCACCGGCATTTTCGACCGGGACGCTGAATCGGGTGTGGTAGCCGTGAACACCTGGACGCACGTGGTAACCAGCTACGTAGACGGCACCCTGAAATTCTACCTCAACGGCGCGCTGGTGAAAACCTGGACCAACGTGCAGGGTCCCATGAAGACTATTCCCGAGCCCGTACCGCTGGCTATCGGCCAGCAGTTGCCCAAGGAAACCTACAACCGCGCCCCCACCGCCGGCCAGGCCGCAGGCTATTTCGAGTACTACGGCCCGGCGTTTTTCAAAGGCCAGATCGACGACATTCGCTTTTACAACCGCGCCCTGACGGATGCGGAAGTGACGTCTATTTTCACGATTGAGAATACGTTGTGACCTCACCCCCCGGCCCCCTCTCCTCGGGGAGAGGGGGAGCCAAACGAACTTCTTTTTCTTCCTAGTATGATTCTACAACCACGCCGCCGTGGCTCCCCCTCTCCCCGAGGAGAGGGGGCCGGGGGGTGAGGTCCCACACACCAGCACGCATGACAATCCGCCCCTACCCCTCGCCCTACTCCTTGCCGCTCTCACTAGCTGCAACTCCGCTGACAAAGCTGATACTACGGCCACTCCTCCCGTCAAACCCAAGGAGTGGACCATGCTCAACTTCGTGAAGGTCGACAGCGCCAACCCGATTATGGGTCCGAGTCCGGTGGGCGTATTCACTGACCCCATTCTGAAGCAGCAGGTACAGTGGGAAGAAAAAGACGTGTTCAACCCCGCCGTGGTGGTGCGCCACGACACCATTTATATGCTCTATCGGGCCGAGAACCTGGTGAAGGGCGCCGTGGGCAAAGCGTCGCGTATTGGCCTGGCTTCCAGCACCGACGGCATTCATTTCACGCGGCGCAAGGAGCCCGTGTTCTACCCCGATAACGACGCCCAGAAAAAATACGAGTGGCCCGGCGGCACTGAGGACCCGCGCGTAGTGGAAGACGCCAATGGCGTGTACTTTATGACTTACACCGCCTACGACGGCGACAAAGCCCGCCTGCACGTGGCCTCCTCCCCCGACCTGGTGCACTGGACCAAGTACGGCAATGCCTTTACTGGGGCCAAAAACGGCGAGTACGTGCCGAAATGGAGTAAGTCGGGCGCCATTGTGTCGCGCTACGAGCCCGACGGACGCATTGTGGCCACCAAAATCAACGGCAAGTACTGGATGTATTGGGGCGATGCGCAAATCTGGGCGGCCACTTCCGACGACCTCATCCACTGGACACCCATCGAGATGGCGCCCGGCGAGAAACCGCCCGTGCCCCTGCGCGCCCAGGCCCAAACCCTACCTAATCTGAAGATTGTGCTGCCCACTCGCGAAGGCAAGTTTGATAGCGACCTAGTGGAATCCGGCCCGCCCGCCATGCTCACCGACCAGGGCATCCTGCTGATTTACAACAGCCGCAACGTGCCTGCCATCGGCGACAAATCCCTACCCGAAGGGACCTACACCGCTGCCCAGGCCCTGTTCGACAAGAATGACCCCACCAAGCTGCTCCTCCGCACCGACAAATACTTCATGCGCCCCGAGAAGCCCTACGAAACCACCGGCCAGGTAAATCAGGTGGTTTTTCTGGAAGGTCTGGCCCGCCTGCACAATACGTGGTTCCTGTACTACGGCACTGCCGATTCCAAAATAGCCGTGGCTACCCGCCCTGTGGAGTAGTGTTGTGAGTTGTCAAGAGGTAGTTGTCAGTTGTCGGGAGGCACGGAGTAGTTGTTAGTTGTCAGAATAAACCTAACTTCCTCGCTAATACCTACTCCCTGAGACAACCGACAAATCCTTCCTGACAGCTGATAACTCTCTCCTAACAACTAACTATCCCCCACCGCATGCAACCAACTGCTCCGGCTACCACCGCCTCAGCCCCCTTCACCGAAAAACGCTACCTCGTCACGCTGGTATTCGTCACCTCCTTATTCTTGCTCTGGGGCGTGGCTATTACGATGGGCGACGTGCTGAACAAGCACTTCCAAAACGTGCTCAGCGTAAGCAAGGCCGACTCGGGGCTGGTGCAGTTTTCCATCTTCGGGGCCTACGCTATTATGGGTATTCCGGCGGGCTTGTTTATGAAGCGGTTTGGGTATAAAAACGGGGTACTGCTAGGGCTGGGCCTGTATGCGCTAGGGGCATTTCTGTTTGTACCAGCGGCTAATGCACAGTCGTTCAATTTCTTCCGCGGGGCGCTGTTTGTGCTGGCTTGCGGCTTGGCTACCCTGGAGGCCGTGGCGCACCCCTTCATGGGCGCCCTGGGTCACCCCGACACCAGCGACCAGCGCATCAATTTTGCGCAGTCGTTCAATGGCTTAGGCGCCGTGATTGGGCCGCTGTTGGGCAGTTTTTTCATTTTAAACGGCGTACACGCTGATGGTGATTTGTCGTCGGTGAAGACCCTCTACCTTTCTATTGGCAGTGTTATTCTATTCATCGGGGTGTGCTTTGCCTTTGTGAAGGTGCCCGCCCTGCAAGACGCTCACGCCGTTGACGTATCGGCTGAGCCGGAGGCGGGTTTTTACAGCGGTACGGCCGAGGAAGTACCCGAGGCCAAGGGTCTGTTCAACCGTCCGCACTTTGTGTGGGCCGTGGTGGCGCAGTTTTTCAACGTGGCGGCGCAGGGCGGCACCTGGGCGTTCTTCATCAACTACGGCGCCGAGAAAATGGGCCTTACTGATGCGGTAGCCTCGCGCTACTTCGCCCTCAGCATGGTGATGATGATGGTGGGCCGCTTCGTGGGTACGTTCTTGATGCGCTTCATTGCTCCCAACAAACTGCTGGCTACGTTTGCTTTCGCCAATATCATACTGTGCCTCATCATTGCCCAAAGCTGGGGCTGGCCGTCGTTCATTGCGCTGCTGGGGCTGAATTTCTTCTTCAGCATCATGTTCCCCACCATCTTCTCGCTGGGCCTCAAAGACCTGGGCGCCAAGACCCAGCAAGGCTCTTCCTTCCTGGTGATGACGGTGGCCGGCGGCGCCATCTTCCCCTACCTCATGGGCAAAGTCGCCAACGAAGACGTAGCCCACGCCTATTACCTGCCCATCATCTGCTACCTCGTTATCTTCCTGTTCGGCGCCCGCCTGTATAAGGTACGGTAGAGGTGAACTTGTAATTTCACCCCCAGCCCCCTCTTCTCGGGGAGAGGGGGAGCGTTCAATGAGAAGCTGCTGCTCCCTGACGTCTGGCTCCCCCTCTCCCCGAGGAGAGGGGGCGGGGGGGTGAGGTCCGCCGCATGAACGAACCGCTAGGCGGTCCGTAACGTTTTGCTCGTATCTTTTGCTTGCATGACGGCCGACCTCACTCCTACCCCTTTCCTACCCGAACACCTCACCCACGCGCATGTGCTGGATGCCCTGCGCCATATCGAGCAGAACGGCTTGCGCCTGGCGCCCGGCACCGTGTATGATTTAGTGTTTGAAAGCCGCCGCTACCCACCGCGGGCGGTGGCGCAACTGGCCTACCGCTTAGCCAGCCAACAGCCCGACATCCGTTGGCCGCTGGCCAGTGGTACGCCCACCAACGCGCTGCTCGAACGCCTCGACTTCACCATTGCCACCAAGCGCCCTACCCTCGCCAACTCCCCGCAAGACGGCAACGTGGCCGAGCAGGAACAGCTACCTGCCAATCTCTACCCCGGCCGCCCGGCCGAAAAGCCTGCCCCTGGCAAACCAGCTCCCGCCGATGCGCCTAGTATAGCCGCCGAGCCAACTGCCTCCTACCCCACCACGCCCGCGCCCCAGCCTTACTCGCGCGCGCAAGCCTTGGCCGAGCTGTTTATCAGCGAGGAACAGTTGGATGCAGCTTTAGCGGCCCTGCATCGCCGCCGCAATTTGCTGTTGCAAGGTCCGCCCGGCACAGGCAAAACGTTTTTGGCCCAGCGCCTGGCGTGGCTGGAGCTAGGTGCCGTAGACGAAAGCCGCATCGAGCGGGTGCAGTTTCACCCCAGCTACAGCTACGAGGATTTTGTGCAGGGCTTCCGGCCCGACGCAACTGGTACGTTTCGGTTGCAAGATGGGGTGTTGGTAGACGTATGCCGCCGCGCCACCGCCGTACCCGACCAGCCGTTTTTTCTGCTGATTGACGAGCTAAACCGCGGCCATGTGGCCCGCATCTTCGGGGAGCTGCTGCTGTTGCTGGAAGCCGACAAGCGCGGCCCTGCCCATGCCGTGCGCCTACCCTACTCGCCGGCCGAGGCCCCGCGCTTCTTCGTGCCCGAGAACCTCTACGTCATCGGCACTTTGAACACCGCTGACCGCTCGCTCACGTCCCTCGACTACGCCCTGCGCCGCCGCTTTGCCTTCGTGGCTCTGGCCCCGGAGTTCGGGCCGAAGCTACAAGCCTTCCTACTTGACAAAAGATTGCCGACTATTTTGGTAGAGCGTCTGGTCACTCGCCTCAATGCCCTCAACGAAACCATTGCCGACGACCCCGAGTTGGGTGCGGAATTTCGCATTGGGCACAGCTACTTCTGCCAGCCTCCCGCTGGCGCAGAGGCCGACTTGTGGTTTCAATTGATTGTGGAACAGGAAATCGGGCCACTCCTGGAAGAGTATTGGCAGGAAGATCATGCTAAAGCAGAGGCGGAACTGAAGCGGCTGCTGGCAAAGTGAATGGTGAGTTGAGAAACCGCCTGTCATCCTGAGCTTGCGAAGGACCTTCCCACGCGTGAACAACAGACGTAAAAACGACTCGTCATACTTATCGTTCTGCCGTGAGAAGGTCCTTCGCAAGCTCAGGATGACAGACGCCTTTCTACCATTCACCACTTCACAAGCTCACAATTTCACCACTCACCATCTCACCGCATGATTCCCATTCACAACCTGTACTACTTACTCTGCTACGCCTGGCACCGGCTGCCAGACCCGGCGGAGGCGCAGGCGGTGGAGGCACAGGAGTTTCATCGGCCGCTAGCGCTCCTGACGCACTTGTTACTGGTAGCCACCCGGCGGCAGTTGCGGCGCGGCTTGTCGGTGGGATATACTGAGCAGGAAGCCGAGTTGACGGAACTGCGCGGGCGGGTGCAACTGGCCCCTACTCTCGCCCGCGACCTGCTGCGGCGGGGCCGCGCCGTGTGCACCTACGACGAGCTTGGCCCCAATACACCACTCAACCAACTGCTGGTGGGCACACTCGCGCAGCTGAGCCGTACGCGTGCCCTACCCGCTGCCACGCGCCAGCAGGTACGGCAGGTGCTGGGGCGCTTCCCTGCCACGGTGCACCCTACTCCGCCTACCAGCCAAGCGCTGCTTCTGCTACGGCGGCAGCGGTTGCAGGGGGCACAGGCGTTTCTGCTGCATCTCTGCGACTTACTGCACCACTGTGCCCTACCCGTGCCCGATGAGGCGGGCCGCCACCGCTTCCGCGACTTCCGCCGCGACGAGGTGCTAATGGCGCGGCTGTTCGAACAGTTCGTGCGCAACTTCTACCGCCTGGAGCAGCGCCATTACCGCGTGCGCTCCGAAACCATTGCCTGGCAAGCAGCCGCCGATAATGCCGAGGACCTGGCCCTACTCCCCACCATGGTGACGGATACTTCCCTGGAAGCCGCCGACCGCAAAATCATCCTCGACACCAAATACTACGGCCGCCGCCCTGCGCACTCGCCACAACCGTCAGCGCCTGATTGCGCCCCATCTCTACCAGCTCTACGCCTACCTTCAAAACCAGCCTGCCACGCCGGGCCAGCAGCTAGAGGGCGTGCTGCTCTACCCCGCCGCCACGCAGGAAGTGGACGTGCGCTACACACTGGGCGGCCATCCGGTGCGCGTGGTTACGCTGGACTTAGCGCAGCCTTGGCCGGATATTGCCGCGGCTTTACTGAATTTAATATTTTAAGGGTCGTCACTAATAGTAATTAGTCTAAATAAAATTAGGAAAATGATTGTGTCCCGCTGAACTTTGCAGCCTAGTCAGTATACAATCTATGACCTCTTCTCTACCCCCTTCTCGCTTGACAACGCATGTAGCGTTGTTTCTTTTTTTCTTGCTGCTGGGCCACTTGGCGCAGGCCCAGACCCTACTTACCGGCCGCGTAACCAACGCGGCTGGCGCCCCACTATCTGGCGCTTCCGTTGGGGTGCAGGGCACCAACGTGGGCACCGATACCGATAGCAATGGCGATTATACCCTCACGCTTAGCCAAGGCGGCACCTATGTGGTAGGGGTGCGCCTGCTGGGGTACCTCAACCAAGAGCACCGCGTGACGGTGAAAGCCGGCGAAAAGCAAACACGTAATTTCATCCTAGTCCCAGGCGACCGGCAACTGGAGGAAGTAACCGTGCAGGGCGACCGTACCAACAAATTCTCGCGCAAATCGAGCGAGTACGTGGGCAAAATGCCGCTTTCGAACCTCGAAAACCCGCAGGTATATGCTACCGTGGGCAAGGAGTTACTCACGGAGCAGTTGGTATTCTCAGTGGACGATGCCACACGCAACGCGCCGGGTTTGCAAAAAATGTGGGAGCCCACCGGCCGCAGCGGCGACGGCGGCTCGTTCTACGCCTCGCGGGGCTTCGTGGTATCCAGCCAGCTGCGCAACGGGGTAGCTGGCGGTGTTACGAGCACCATTGATGCGGCAAACCTAGAGAAACTGGAAGTTATCAAAGGCCCATCGGCCACACTCTACGGCAGCGCCCTGACCTCGTATGGCGGCCTGCTGAACCGCGTGACCAAGAAGCCTTACGAAACGTTTGGGGGCGAAGTGGCTTTGTCGGCCGGCAGCTACGGTTTTCACCGGGCCAGTGTGGATGTGAACACGCCGCTGAACTCGACCAAGACGCTGGCTTTCCGCCTAAACGGTGCTTACACCTACGAAGACAGCTGGCAGAACCGCGGCTACGCGGGCTTTGCGAAAGACATAGCCATTGCCCCAAGTCTGCAATTTCAACCCACCGACCGGCTGACTATTAATCTGGATGCGGAGGTGTACCGCAGCACCAACGTGGGCAAGCAGCTCATTTACATTCCTTTCGACGATAAAGTCGAGAATTTCGGCTTCTCGCGGGCCGATCAAGCCCCGCTCGACTACCGTCAGTCGTACCAAGGACCCGGCCTGACGCAGGATTCGCGCAGCACCAACCTGTTTGCGCAGGTGCGCTACCGCATTTCGCCTAGCTTCACTTCTACTACCTACCTCTCATCGAGCCGCAGCTATTCGCAGGGTAGAGGTCCCTATTTCTACATGATATCGGATATTACTCTTGCGGCGCGAGACAGCATTACCCTTACTACACCCGGCGTCAGCACCCTACTTCGGAATGACCAGTCGACGCGAGACAGCCGCCGTCAGACGTATCAGGTACAACAACTATTCAACGGCGACTTCCAATTGGCCGGCTTACGCAACCGTGTGGTACTAGGCCTGGACTTTCTGCGCCTGGATTCTAACATCGAATTCTTCGGGGGGCAAATCGATGCAGTGCCAATCAACGCACTAGACTATGATTACCGCACATTCAATAAAAGTGCGGTAGATGCGGCTTACGCTGCGAACACTCCACCAAGTTACCCCGTGACAACCAAAATCAATACGTACAGTGCTTTCGCCTCGGATGTATTGAATGTAACGAATAAGCTCAGTGTTTTGGCCGCTATCCGAGTTGACCGATACGATAACGAAGGCGGACTTCTGTACTTCCCGGTAAACAGCTATAAACAGACGGCTGTTTCGCCGAAGTTTGGCGTGGTGTATCAACCCGTGAAAGACCGCGTAGCTCTGTTTGCCAACTACCAGAACAGCTTCAACAACCAGAACAGCTCTTTCCTGGACGCTCAAGGCCAATTGAGCGTAACCAAACCGGAGCGTGCTAACCAAGCGGAAGCGGGCGTGAAGCTTGATGCAGCTGGCGGCCTGATAAGCGCTACCGTCAGCTATTATGACATCCGGGTACAGAATGTTCTACGCATCGTAGGCATGAATGAGGCTGGCCTCGCCATCAGCGCTCAGGATGGTACGCAATGGAGCCGGGGCGCTGAGTTGAACCTGACAGCCAACCCTGTTCAAGGGCTGAACATTGTGGGCGGCTTTGCTTACAACTACTCCAAAGCTGTCGATACCGACCCAAACTTTAATGGTCGGCGGCCAGAAACAGCTTCTTCGCCTTACTTGGCCAACGGCTGGGTGAGCTACCGTCAGCCTACTGGCGCCCTCAGAGGCCTCGGCCTGGGCTTCGGGGGTAACTATGCCAGCGACAATAAGATTATTAACAAAGCTTCGCAGGGGGTATTCACCCTACCTAGCTATACCGTTCTCAACGCCAGTGCTTTCTATGACCTCCCGCACTACCGCTTCGCTGTGAAAATGGATAACCTCACCAATGAGCATTATTGGATCGGCTACACCACCATCAACGCACAGAAGCTGCGCAGCATTATCGGCAGCATCGCGTATAAGTTCTAACCCCAACACTCCCGCCTATGACGGTTAAGCAGCTCGTTGGCAAACTTCACCTCTGGCTCGGACTTGCGTCCGGGCTGGTTGTGTTTATAGTGAGTCTTACCGGGGCCATCTTCGTGTTTCAGGATGACATCCGAGACCTGACGGAGCCCTGGCGCACGGTGGAGGCCCAGGCTACGGCCATGGCCCTACCCTCGCAGCTGCAAGCCGCCGCCCTGGCCCCGCATCTCGGCCAGGCCACTCCCGCCGATACCTGGGTAACGTACTTCGGCCCCGAGCGCTCGGCTACCGTGTTCTTCACCGATAAAGCCGGTAACCCCATTCAGGTGTACCTGAACCCCTACACCGGGCAGGTGCTAAAGGAGCAAAATTTGCGCACGCATTTCTTCAGCATTGTGCAGGAAATACACATGCACCTGCTGCTGCCCGAGGCCATAGCCAAGTGGGTGGTAGGCGGCTCCGTCATCATTTTTGTAGTGATGCTCCTCACGGGCCTCGTGCTGTGGTGGCCCAAGCGTAAGCACGAGCGGAAGCAACGTTTCACCATTAAGTGGGGAGCCCGCTGGCGGCGCGTCAACTACGATTTGCACAATGTGTTAGGCTTCTATGCGGCCAGCATTGGGCTGGTGCTGGCGCTGACGGGCCTGGTCATGATTTTTCCCTGGATGCTGGAGTCGGTTCAGTTGGCGGTCGATGGGGGCAAGAAGGCTCCCCCAGAGCTGATGACCACCCAACTCGACACGCTGCAAACTGTATCGGCCGCTACTCAGCCGCTGCCTGACGTCGTGTACCGCAACGTGCGCCACTTGTCGCCTACCCACGAAATGATCCTGATTGGGCCAACCGGCACGGGCAAAACGCCTACCTACTGCTGGACCTACCAGAAAGCCCTGCACTACTACCACCGCGATGACTACGCGTTTCATCCCATATCGGGCAAACTACTAGAGTCCCGCTTTCACGCCACCAAAAGCGCTGGCACCAAGATTTCCGACATGAATTACGACCTGCACACAGGCCAGATTCTGGGGTTTGGGGGCAAGCTGGTGGCCTTTCTCGCCAGCCTGATTTCGGCCAGCCTACCCGTTACGGGTACCGTTATCTGGTGGGGTAGGCGTCACAAAAAAACTCCTCATAAGCGCCCCGTGCGGGTAGCCGTGGGTTGACTTGCTTCTTTCTGGTGAGCTATAAAAAATAACGCCGCAGCCTCTTGGTTGCGGCGTTATTTTTTTGTGAAGATTAGGTGAACATCGTATGCAGCCCCGCAGCGCTACGTGCGTCCTTCTTGTGAAGTTTCACGATTTATTGGTAAACTTCCGATCAACCTATCACCAAAACCACAACCTGCTTGAAAAGACGTGACTTTGTGGGCTTAACCGGTCTGGCCACCGGCGCCCTGTTCCTACCTTCTATTCCGGGCTTTGGCGGTGCGCTGGTAGCACCGGAGCGTTTGCTGGAAACGGTGGACGTAGCCGTGAAGAAACGCCTGGCCGATGCCGCCCTGAACGCAGCCAAATCGGCGGGGGCTACCTACGCCGATGCGCGCATTGGGCGTTACCTCAACCAGAGCATTTTCACCCGCGAAAAGCAGGTGCAGAACATTGCCAACGGCGAAAGCTACGGCGCCGGGGTGCGCGTGCTGGCCAACGGCACCTGGGGCTTTGCCTCCACCAACGACGTAACGGAAGCCGGCTTGGCCAAAGCTGCCCAGCTAGCCGTGGCCATTGCCAAAGCCAACAGCAAGGTGCAGAAAGACCCCGTGAAGCTGGCCGCCCAGAAGGGCTACGGCGAGGTGGTTTGGAAAACGCCCATCGTGCAAAGCGCCTTCGAGGTACCCATCACGCAGAAGGTAGACCTGCTGCTGTCGGCCAACGCTAAGGCGCTGGAAGGCGGCGCGTCGTTCGTCAATTCGTCGCTGTTTCAGATCAACGAGCAGAAGTATTTTGCCAGCACCGAGGGCTCGTATATCGACCAAGACATTCACCGTATCTGGCCTACCTTCACGGTGTCGGCGGTGGATAGGGCTTCGGGCAAGTTCCGCTCGCGGCAGGCACTGAGCGCGCCCATGGGCATGGGCTACGAGTATCTGGTGCCCAAGGCCAAGGACAAGATTGCGGGGCCCAGCGGCTCGGGTCTGGTGGGCTACAAGATGAGCTACGATTTGCTGGAAGACATTACGGCCGCCACCCGCGAGGCCAAGCAGAAAATCACGGCCAAATCGGTGACGCCGGGCAAGTATGACCTCGTGCTCGACCCTAATCACCTGGGCCTGACCATTCACGAGAGCATCGGCCACGCCACGGAGCTGGACCGCGTGCTGGGCTACGAGGCCAACTACGCCGGTACCTCGTTCGCTACCCTCGACTGGAAAGCGCAGAAGAAACCTTATGGCTCGAAGGTGGTGAACATTGTGGCCGATAAGCTACAACCCGGCTCGCTGGGCGCCGTGGGCTACGACGACGAAGGTGTAAAAACCGGCCAGTGGGACATCATCAAGGACGGCATACTGGTGGACTACCAGAAAACCCGCGACCAGGCGCACATCGTGAACCAGGACCACTCCGATGGCTGCTGCTACGCCGACTCCTGGGATTCGGTGCAGTTTCAGCGCATGGCCAACATCAGCCTGCAACCCAATAAGCAGAAGATGAGTGTGGACGACATGGTGAAGAACGTCGACAAAGGCATTTACATTGCTGGGCGCGGTTCGTTCTCCATCGACCAACAACGCTACAATTTCCAGTTTGGTGGCACCACGTTCTACGCCATCGAGAAAGGCAAAATTGCCGGGATGCTGGAAGACGTAGCCTACCAGGCTAACACGCAGGAATTCTGGAACAGTTGTGCCGCTACCTGCGACAAAGACGATTACCGCTTGTTCGGCTCGTTCTTCGACGGCAAGGGCCAGCCCGCGCAGGTGTCGGCCGTGAGCCACGGCTCGGCTACTACCCGCTTCAACGGGGTGAATGTGATTAACACTGCCCGAAAAATCGGATAATTTTCTTTACGCTGCTAGCTATTAGCTGCTGGCTGATAACCCTCGTTTCAGAGTTCAGATCAGAAAGCTAACAGCTAGCAGCCAACGGCTAATAGCTCTCTAAAAAATATGGCAATTCTCTCCCAATCAGAAGCGCAGGCCATTCTGACCAAAGTGCTCAGCTTCAGCAAAGCCGATGAGTGCGAGGCGTCGCTCTCGGGCAACCTCGGCGGCAACGTGCGCACGGCGCGTAACACCATCAGCACCAGCGGCGCCAACGACAATGTGTCGCTGGCCGTGGAGTCGCGGTTTGGCAAACGCTCGGGTGTGGCTACCTGCAACCAGTTCGACGACGCTACCCTGCGCAACTGCGTGCAGCGGGCCGAGGAAATCGCCCGGCTGGCGCCCGAAAGCCCTGAGTACATGCCCCTGCTCGGGCCGCAGCAGTACGTGGCGGCTCCCGATTCGTTTTCGCAGCGCACCGCCGCCATCAACCCTGATTACCGCGCTACCCAGGTAGCCGCCGGTATGCAGCTCTGCGATCAGCAGAAGTTATCGTCGGCTGCTTTCCTGGAAGATTCGGCTGGATTCCGGGCTGTGCGCAACAGCAAGGGCTTGCAAGCCTACCAGCAGCGCAGCGGCATCACCTACAGCGTAACCGTGCGCACGCCCGACGGCACCGGCTCGGGCTACGCCACCGCCGACTACAACGATGCCAGCAAGCTCGATACTACCGCCCTGACGGCTACGGCCGCCAAGAAAGCGGCTATGTCGCGCGAGGCCAAGGCCATTGAGCCCGGCAAGTACACCGTGATTATGGAGCCCGCTGCGCTGGTAGCCAACACCGATGCCTCGTTGCTGGCTGCGCTGATGGGCGCCCTCGACGCCCGCAACGCCGACGAAGGCCGCTCCTTCCTGAGCAAAAAAGGCGGCGGCAACAAAAAGGGCGAGAAGCTTTTTGACGAGCGCGTGACCATTTACTCGGACCCCACGAACCCCGAAATTGCCGACCTCACCTTCTCCGGCGACGGCCGCCCGCACCAGAAGACTACTTGGATTGAGAAGGGGGTAGTAAAGAACCTCTACACCTCGCGCTACTGGGCGCAGAAAGCGGGCATTCCCGACATTCCGCGCCCCACCGGCTGGATTATGGAAGGCGGCACGCAGAGCCTGGAAGATATGATTAAGGGCACGCAAAAAGGCATTCTGGTGACGCGCCTGTGGTACATCCGCCCCGTAGATCCGCAGACGCTGCTTTACACCGGCCTGACCCGCGACGGAACGTTCTACATCGAGAACGGCAAAATCAAGCATCCAGTGAAAAACTTCCGCTTCAACGAGTCGCCCATTATCATGCTCAACAACCTAGAGGCCATTGGCAAGCCGGTTCGTATGGGCGGCAACCTGGTGCCCCCGCTGAAAATCCGCGACTTCACCTTCACCAGCCTGTCGGACGCGGTGTAGCGTGTCATTCCGAGCGTAGCGAGGAATCTGAGTGATAAGTATAAGTATGCATTCAGATTCCTCTCTTCACTCAACAGCATATCACACTATATGCGACACCATCACTACTACGTTTACCTGGATACCAATCCCAAACGAACTATTCTTTACATAGGAGTCACAAACGACTTAGTGCGTCGTTTGGACCAGCATACAAGCAATGAAGGACAGCGACACACATTTGCGGGTCGCTATTTCTGCAACTTACTGGTGTACTGGGAACAGTTTGGCGATATCAACCAGGCAATTGCCCGTGAAAAGGAAATAAAGGGCTGGCGACGCGAGAAAAAAGACGCATTGATTGCCAGCTTCAATCCGGATTGGCGGGATCTGACAACGGAAGTAACTCCCTAAACAACTTGTCATGCAGCAGCGGTGGAGAACATAGATTGCCTACATGGCACCTCAGATTCCTCGCTGCGCTCGGAATGACAACTTAACCCCTACCCCTTTGAAACGTCGTGATTTTGTGGGACTGACCGGCTTAGCGGCCGGCTCCCTTTTACTACCCAGCATCCCCGGTTTCGGTAGCGGGTTGCTGGTGCCTGCCGAGCGCCTGCTGGAGCCTGGCATGGACGTGGCCATGAAAAAGCGCTTGGCCGATGTGGCCCTGAACGCGGCCAAATCGGCGGGCGCGAGCTACGCCGACGTGCGCATTGGGCGCTACCTCAACCAAGGCATTTTTACCCGCGAAAAGCAGGTGCAGAACATTGCAAGCAGCGAAAGCCAGGGCGTGGGCGTGCGCGTCATTGCCAACGGCACCTGGGGTTTTGCCTCCACCAACCAGATAACGGACGAAGGCATTGCCAAGGCGGCGCAACTGGCCGTAGCCATTGCCAAGGCCAACAGCAAGGTGCAGAAAGAGCCCGTGAAACTGGTACCCCAAAAAGGCTACGGAGTGGTGTCGTGGAAAACGCCGATTACGCAGAACGCCTTCGAGGTGCCCATTGCGCAGAAGGTAGACCTACTAATGGAAACCAACGCCAAGGCCCTGGCCGGCGGCGCGTCGTTCGTGAATTCGGCGCTGTTTCAGGTGAACGAGCAGAAGTATTTTGCCAGCACTGATGGTTCCTACATCGACCAGGACGTGCACCGCATCTGGCCTACCTTTACCGTAACGGCCATCGACCGCGCCTCGGGCAAGTTCCGCTCGCGGCCTTCGATGAGTGCGTCTATGGGCCTGGGCTACGAGTACCTGACGCCCAGCGCGAAGGAGAAAATTGCCGGTCCCGCTGGCTCCGATGTCATTGGGTACAAACAGCGCTACGACATCCTGGAAGACGTGACCAACGCCACCAAGCAGGTGAAGCAGAAGCTCACGGCCAAATCGGTAACGCCTGGCAAGTACGACTTGGTGCTTGACCCGCACCACCTGGGCCTGACCATTCACGAGTCGGTAGGGCACCCCTTGGAGCTGGACCGCGTGCTGGGCTACGAGGCCAATTACGCTGGTACTTCCTTCGCCGACTTGGCCTGGAAAGCGAAAAACATTCCGTACGGCTCGAAGGCCGTGAATATTGTGGCCGACAAGCTACAACCCGGCTCCTTGGGCGCCGTGGGCTACGACGACGAAGGCGTGAAAACCGGCCAATGGAACCTCATCGAGCAAGGCAAACTCGTTGATTACCAGAAAATCCGCGACCAGGCGCACATGGTAGGCCAGGACCACTCCGATGGTTGCTGCTACGCGCAGTCGTGGCAGGATGTGCAGTTCCAGCGCATGCCCAACGTGAGCTTGCAGCCCGGCAAAGCCAAGCTGAGCGTGGACGACATGGTACGCGGGGTAGACAAAGGCATCTACATCGCCGGCAACGGCTCGTTCTCCATCGACCAGCAACGCTACAACTTTCAGTTCGGCGGCATTGTGTTCTATGCTATCGAGAAAGGTAAGATTACAGGCATGCTGGAAGACGTGGCCTACCAGGCCAACACCCAGGAGTTCTGGAACAGCTGCGCCGCCAGCTGCGACGAGTCGGACTACCGCTTGGTAGGCTTCTTCAACGACGGCAAAGGCCAGCCCTCGCAAAGCTCCGCTGTAAGCCACGGTTCGGCCACTACTCGTTTTAATGGCGTGAATGTGATTAATACCGCTCGTAAGATTGGGTAGGCTGTTGAGTTGATGAAGTAAAGCCTTCAAGCAGAACGTCATTCCGAGCTTGTCGAGGAATCTCGCGTGCTGATTAAAGAACGTCATGCTGAGCTTGTCGAAGCATCTTGCGTGTTGACGAAAGATAGTATCTAGCATCAGCACGCGAGATTCCTCAGCAAGCTCGGAATGACGTTCTGTTTTTTCATCTTCTCCTATATAAAAAAGCACCTATATTTCAGTAGTGCAGCAATATCTTACCTCTTTACCACATCCATTCTATGCGTCGTCGTGATTTTGTGGGGCTGACTGGTCTGGCGACCGGGGCCTTGTTCCTACCCTCCCTGCCGGGCTTTGGCGGCACGCTGGTGTCGTCAGAGCGCCTGCTGGAAGGTGTGGACGTAGCCGTAAAAAAACGCTTGGCTGATGCCGCGCTGAACGCGGCCAAATCGGCGGGAGCGAGCTATGCCGATGCGCGGGTAGGGCGCTACCTCAACCAATATGTGTTCACCCGCGAAAAGCAGGTGCAGAACATCGTGAACACCGAGAGCTACGGGGTAGGCGTGCGCGTGCTGGTGAACGGCGCTTGGGGTTTTGCCGCCACCAACGATGTGAGCGAAGCCGCTGTGGCTCAAGCGGCCCGCGAGGCCGTGGCTATTGCCAAAGCCAACGCCAAAATTCAGAAAACGCCCGTGCAACTGGCGCCGCAAAAAGGCTACGGCGAAGTGAGCTGGAAAACGCCCATTGAGCAGAATGCCTTTGAGGTGCCGGTGAAGCAGAAGGCTGATTTTCTGCTTGCCGTGAACGCCAAAGCCCTGGACAACGGCGCGAGTTACGTGAATTCCAATCTGTTTCAGGTGAACGAGCAGAAGTACTTCGCCAGCACCGACGGCTCCTACATCGACCAGGACGTGCACCGCATCTGGCCTACCTTCGACGTGACGGTGATAGACCGCGCCTCGGGTAAGTTCCGCTCCCGCGACTCGCTGGGCACTTCTATGGGCATGGGCTACGAGTACCTCACGCCCCGCGCCCAAGACAAGGTAGCCGGTCCGGCCGGCACCGGCGTAATTGGCTACAAGCAGCGCTACGACATGCTGGAAGATGCCGCCCTGGCTGCCAAGCAGGCCAAAGTCAAGCTCACGGCTAAATCGGTGGTGCCTGGCAAGTACGACTTGGTGCTGGACCCCGACCACCTGGGCCTAACCATTCACGAATCGGTAGGGCACCCCTTGGAACTGGACCGCGTACTGGGCTACGAGGCCAACTACGCCGGCACCTCGTTCGCTACCCTCGACAAGCTGAAATCGGGCAACTTCAAGTACGGCTCGCCGGCCGTGAACATTGTGGCGGACAAGCTGCAACCTGGCACGCTGGGCGCCGTGGGCTACGACGACGAAGGCGTGAAAACCGGCGAGTGGGACCTGATAAAGGACGGTGTGCTGGTGAACTACGAAAAGATCCGCGACCAGGCCGGGGTAGTTGGTCAGGACCACTCCGACGGCTGCTGCTACGCCGACTCGTGGAGCAACGTGCAGTTTCAGCGGATGCCCAACGTAAGCCTGCGCCCCAACGCCAAGAAAATGAGCGTGGATGACATGATCAAAGGTGTCGACAAGGGAATTTATATTGTGGGGGCCGGCTCCTACTCCATCGACCAGCAACGCTACAACTTCCAGTTCGGCGGCAAGCTGTTCTACGCCATCGAGAAGGGTAAGATTACGGGGCAGATTGAGGATGTAGCTTACCAGTCGAACACCCAGGAGTTCTGGAACAGCTGCGCCGCCACCTGCGACCAGTCGGACTACCGTTTCCTGGGCACCTTCTTCGATGGGAAGGGCCAGCCGCCGCAGGTGTCGGCCGTGAGCCACGGCTCCAGCACCACGCGGTTTAATGGCGTGAATGTGATTAATACGGCGCGGAAAGTATAACCAACGATTCACCCCACCCCCCGGCCCCCTCCCCTCCGGGAGAGGGCCGGGGGGGTGGGGTCACGAAACCAACAATTATGGCAATCCTTACCCAAGAACAAGCCCAGGCTATCCTACAAAAAGTCCTCAGCTTCAGCACCGCCGATGAGTGTCAGGCCACGCTGTCGGGTCGTACGGCAGGCAATATTCGCTATGCTCGTAATGCCGTGAGCACGGCCGGCAAGTCTGATAACGTGTCGCTGGCCGTGGAGTCGCGGTTTGGTAAACGCTCGGGCGTGGCTACCTGCAATCAGTTTGATGATGCTACCCTGAAACGCTGCGTGCAGCGGGCCGAGGAAACCGCAAAGCTGGCGCCCGAAGATCCCGAGTACATGCCCCTGCTCGGGCCGCAGCAGTACCTCACGCCTAACGCCTTTGCCGCCAGCACCGCCGCCGATACCGCTGACGCCCGCGCCCAGGCCGCCGGCGACAGCATTGCACTATGCGAGGCCAAAAAGCTGACGGCCGCCGGCTTCTTGGAAAACAGCAGCAGCTTCCGCGCCCTGCGTAACAGCAAAGGCCTGCAAGCCTACCAGCCCGATACCTACGTCGACTTCTCGGTGACGGTGCGCACGGCCGATGGCATGGGCTCGGGCTACGCCGTGGCCGATTTTACAGATATTAAGCAGTTCGATGCGAAGGTGCTGACCGAGCGCGCCGCCAGCAAAGCGGCCGGCTCGGTGGGCGCCCGCGCCATTGAGCCCGGCAAGTACACCGTGATTCTGGAGCCGGCCGCGCTGGTATCGGATGAGGGGTTGCTCAACAACCTGATGTACTCGCTCGATGCTCGCTCGGCTGATGAAGGCCGCTCGTTTCTGAGTAAGAAAGGCGGCGGTACCAAGAAGGGCGAAAAGCTCTTTGATGAGCGCGTGACCATCTATACCGACCCTACCAACCCCGCCGCGCCCAGCAGCGTGTTCGACGGCGAAGGCCTACCCGTGAAGCGCATCAACTGGATCAACAAAGGCAAGGTCGACAACCTGTACTACTCGCGCTATTGGGCCCAGAAAAACAACGTGGCCCCTACCCCCTTCCCCGGCAATTTCATCATGGAAGGCGGCACGCAGAGCCTGGAGGAGATGATCAAAGGCACGCAGAAAGGCATTCTAGTAACGCGCCTGTGGTACATCCGCGGCGTGGACCCGCAGACGCTCCTCTTCACCGGCCTGACGCGCGACGGCACGTTCTACATTGAAAACGGTAAGGTGAAGTTCCCGGTGAAAAATCTGCGCTTCAACGAGTCGCCCATTATCATGCTGAACAACTTAGAAACCATTGGTAAACAGCAGCGCCTGGGCGGCAATTTGGTGCCGCCGCTCAAGATTCGGGACTTCACGTTCACCAGTCTCTCGGACGCGGTGTAAGGGCATATCTTCGTGGAATTACAGTAAAATGGCTCGTATTTGGCTTTCGCCGAATACGAGCCATTTTTCATCCTATTTATCATGAAGAAGTTATTCTGCTTTCTGTTTTTAGTGCCTACCCTATTGCACTGCGCCTATGCACAACAAGCGCTTACTGATACCACGACATGGCACGACACTAATGCAAAGGCCAAACATGGCTTAGCCGTTATCAAATTAGTGGACAATCGCACTGTTCACGCCTATTTGCCTACCAATGCGATTGGCTACATTAATACTATCGATTATTTCCGAAAAAATCCGGAGGTGCGGCCCTTTCCTAAGATTCAATACATCCCCGTTAATGACCTAGAAGTAGTAGAGATGCGCGGCTTCCATCTGGAGAACATGCGTGCTGCCGGTCATCCTGATATCTTGGCCATGCGTGTGTTGGAAGGTCCGGTGGAGCTATTTATGATGAGCGGAAAAATCACCGATAATCTACCGGGGGTTGTCTTTGTGGCTTCCGGTCTCAGCTTATTCACTACAGCTGCCTTTCTAAGCGGTGCAGCAGTGGAAAATAACCGCTGGTTTGTGCGCCGTAATGGTCAGCTGATTGCCTTGAAACATAGCAATTTCCGAGAGCAAATGGGTCAATACACTGCTGACTGCCTAGGAATTAGCACACAGGTGAAACAGGGCATGGATGGTTTCCGGTACAAGGATACGCCCAACATTATCAAGCTGTACAACGAGTTCTTACAGCAACGTGCAACGAACTAGCGCCCTACTCAGCAGTTGTGGGCTGCTGAGTAGGGCGCTAGTTCGTGGTTGGTATACAGGCCAGCTTAAATAGATATGGGGCTTAGGAAGCAAAACTAATTAGAGGGGCTGTTGACGAAGCAATTTAAGTAAGAGTTTGTACAGGTCTTCGTGGCGATGATTGAAGCGAAACTCGGCCTCTTTCAAGTGTAGTAAAAACGTATGGTTGGGCACGCCCTTGAAGCGTTGCAGATGGGCTTTGGCAAAGCTCCAAAATGATTCAATCCCGTTGATATGCGAGGCTCCCTGGACAAACTCGTTCTGCCCATGATGCACCCGAAAATGACGGTCGTAGCCCACGTCCACCAAGCCATCATAGCCGCGCCAGCCATCGGTGTTGACCATCGCCGTGACATCAATCTTACCCCGAATAATAGCTTGCAGGGTCTTTTTCGAGCAATCCGGGACGATTTCCGTGTATACCTGAGCCCCGCGTTTGAACAGGCCAAAGACAATGGTTTTACCCCCCGCTCCCCGGCCCCGTTTGCCGCGTACGCGCCGCGGGCCGAAGTAGCTCTCGTCCAGTTCGACGGCCCCGTCCAGGTCAGCCGGCACCGGGCTGCAAGCTAGCAGCCGGTGGCGCAGGCGCAGGTATATGTCGTTGACCGCGCGTACGCTCAGACCCGTCAGCCGGGCCGCGTCCGAAGCCGTCAAATCCAGCGCGAAAAGACGCAACAAGTAGCGAAATTTGACCTCGGAAATTTTGCTGCACTTATAATAGCGGTTAGTTTGCTGCATAACAGGAAGTTATGCCCCATTCCTCGCTTTTTGCTTCCTAAGCCCCTAGATATTAAACTTGCGTTCTTATCATAGAAAAAACGAAAAAGGACGTGCTGCCAGATTTTACAGGCCATTCCTAATTTAGAAATGAGGCTTACGCACAAGAAATGAATGTTCCGCTGCATTAGCTCCTACCGATGCAGCAGGACAGGACATTCATTTTTCCTACCCACCTAGCTGGTAGCTCACCAACGCCTGCGCTACCTGGTTTCGCAAATGGTTATCGTCACTAGTAATTTGATTGTCACGGGCAATCGAAATAAGGCCAGTACTAGCCCGTATTCCCACCGCGAATCCGGCGGGTAGCTTCACCCCGATGCCAGCGCATATGCCAACATCAAACCGTCGAAAGTCAGCCGTTGCCGAGCGGTCGAAATACGTGGTGTTATCTGGTCCCATATAGCTGCTTAGGTAGGAAAGGGTCCGCTCCTCCCCTTTTTCGCGTGCCGCGAGTAAGAACCCAGCTTGCGGCCCAGCTTCTAAGTAGAACCTACCAAAATGGGTCCGCAGCATTACGGGTATCGTTAGGTAGGATAGCTTGAGTTGATACTGAGCATGATAATCCTCTGCTGGAAAATTAAAGCGCAGCACCTCCGCATCTAGTTGTTGCCGACTGAACTGCACTTCGGGAACCAATGAAAAGTGGCCCGCCAGCTTTTGTTCATAAAATACGCCTACCTGATAGCCTACTCTACCCTTAGGGTGTATGTAGTTACTCGACTTATTTTCTTTGGAAAGAGTAGCATAGTTAGCACCAGCCTTCACACCGAATTGAGCTTGCGCGGTGCTTACCAGCAGCAAGCTGGCAAGTAGGAGTAAGGGTTGTTTCATATATAATAGAATAGATAGGAACCGTAGAAAACAAACGGGCTGGCTCTGTAGAGAGCCAGCCCGTTGCCTAAACGTTGCATGTCCTTCTATCTGACACTGCTAATGGCCTAGCTGAAGCGCCACGTAGCCTTGAAACACGCGGTTTTTGAGGCGGGCATCGTTTACGCCGGTAAGGTTATCCACGTCGTTCACGTCGTTGAGGCCCGCGTTGAAGCGGGCACCGATGAGGAGGGCTGAGAACTTAAGGCCCACCCCGGCGCACAGGCTGAAGTCACCGCGCTTGAAGTCGCTGGTGGCGCCGCGCTTGTAGTCGTTGTAGGTGGCTGCGCCGCCGGTGCCTTGCACACGCTGCGTACCCTCTTTGGTGGCATCGAGCAGGAAGGAAAACTGCGGGCCCGCCTCCACAAACAGCGGCCCTACGTGCACTTTAGCCAGCACCGGCACCGTGAAGTAGTGCATTTTGGTATCGAAGTCCTCGAACTGGCTCTTGATGTTCCCGCCCTGCGAAGAGTACAGCAGTTCCGGCTGCACCGATAGTGGCCCAATCAGTTTGGCCTCGTAAAAAACCCCCGCATGGTAGGAAGTATTGTAGCTGGTGCTCCCGTCGATGTTTTCACCATTGAGCACAGACTGGTTGACGCCGGCTTTCACGCCGAGTTGGGCATAGGCTCCGCTGCTTAGCAGCAGGCCAAACAGAAGGAAGAAGAATTGTTTCATGGCAGGTGAAGCGTGTTTGTTACAGTTTTAGAGTGAAGCTGTTTCCTTAAACGTTAGCCGGGCCGCGCAGTATATCTGGCGGCCTATTATTTTGGCAACTGCTGGGCTTCAGACCTTGACTCAATCCCGCGAAGCGCCATTCGTTGCAATGCTAATCAGGTTTTTTTGCGTTTTTAGCAAAAACCGATGCCACCTTCTGCTAGCTTGCCGCGTCCTTGCCTCGGTTTCTACCCTTGCCATTATCCATTATTAATTTTCAACTGATTGCCTACCCCCTTCACGTTTGTGCGGCTCAGCTACCACTCCGGCGATTGGGATGCCGTGGATGAGCGCATGCCCAGTAACTTGCTGCATTCGCTGGTGCAGTACACCACGGTGCCAGTCGACCAGAAGGAAAAAGTGGTGGCCCTAGACTCGCCGGAGTTGTTTCGCTACCCGTTTTGCTACCTCTCGGGGCACCGGTTAGTACAGTTCAGTGAGGCTGAGAAGAAGAACTTCACGCAGTACGTGCGCAACGGCGGATTCGTGTTTGTAGACGATTGCAACCATGACATCGACGGGCTATTCGCGCGCTCCTTCGAGGAGCAGATGCGCGTGTGCTTCGGGGCGGGTGCGCTCAAGAAGCTACCCAAAACCCACCCCATCTATTCGCAGTTTTTCAAGTTTCCGGACGGCCCGCCGCCTACCGGCTTCGAGCTAAACGGCTGGGGCGACGACCTCGTGCACGACTACCTGAAAGGCGTGGAAACCAACGGCCGCCTAGGCGTGCTCTACTCCAACAAAGATTACGGCTGCGAGTGGGACTACGACTTCCGCAACAAGCGCTTTCTGGCCGAGGATAACACAAAGTTTGGCGTCAATATTTTGCTATATGCCCTCACGGCTTGAGCTGTTAGCTGATGGCTGTTGGCCGTTAGCTTTTTTGCCCTACTACTTCAACATCATTTTCCAAGACAAAAGCTAGCAGCTAACAGCCATCAGCTAACAGCTAACAGCTCAAAAATCCATGACTGAACAAGACGTAAAACGCCTGCTTGCCAAACTGCCGCCCCTGCGCGAGGAAATTGCCAAAGTCATTGTGGGGCAAACGCAAGTGCTGGATGAAGTGCTGGTGGCCCTGCTGGCCGGCGGCCACGCACTGCTAGAAGGTGTGCCGGGCCTAGCTAAAACCTTGCTGGTGCGCACCCTGGCCTCGGCCACCGACCTACCCTTCCGCCGCATTCAGTTCACGCCCGACCTAATGCCGACGGACATTCTCGGCACCGAAGTTCTGGAGGAAGACCACGGCACGGGGCACCGCTCGTTCAAGTTCAACGAAGGGCCGATTTTCGCTAGCCTAGTGCTGGCCGATGAAATCAACCGGACGCCGCCCAAGACGCAGGCGGCTTTGCTGGAAGCCATGCAGGAAGGCCACGTGACCTACGCCGGCCAGGAGCACGCCCTACCCAAGCCGTTCTTTTTGCTGGCCACGCAGAATCCCATCGAGCAGAGCGGCACCTACCCGCTACCCGAGGCCCAGCTCGACCGTTTTCTGCTTTACATTCGCATTGGCTACCCCACCGAGCAGGAGGAGCTGGCCGTGTTGAGCGGCACCACCGGCATCAATAAAGCCCAGGTGCAACCCGTGCTGGGCGGCGACGACATCCGGCAGTTGCAGCAACTGGTGCGTCAGGTGAGTCTGAGTCCTGAGCTGCTGAGCTTCGTGAACCGGCTGGTGCGCTCTACCCGCCCGGCTACCTCAGAGGTGAAGTTTATTCAGGACTACGGGCGCTGGGGCGCGGGGCCGCGTGCTGGTCAGGCTCTCATTCTGTGCGCCAAAGCGCGGGCGTTGCTGCAAGGCCGCTTTGCTGCTACTCTTGATGATATTAAAGCCCTGGCCCCGGCCGTGCTGCGCCACCGCGTGCTGCTGAATTTCAACGCCGAAGCCGAAAACCTGACGCCGGATAATGCCGTGCAGGAGCTGCTGAAGGCCGTGGCGGTGTAATTCTGCTGTCATCCTGAGCTTGCGAAGGGCCTTATCCTGTTAGGGCGACCAAGCGTCTGCCAGCAACTCTACCCTGTTATCCTGAGCTTGCGGACGTCTTCATACCAAGTAGTTACTACCTAATGCATGGTCGTCCCAGCGGGATAAGGTCCTTCACTCCGCTCAGGATGACACATAAAATATCAACTAAAAACCATGCTCAGCCCCGACCAACTCTACGCCCTGCGCAACCTCCCCTTGGCTGCCAAACAAGTAGCTGAGGGCTTCTTGCACGGTCAGCACCTGAGCCGGCGCCGGGGCGTGGGTATGGAGTTCAGCCAGTACCGCCCCTACCAGCCCGGCGACGACCTGCGCCGCCTCGACTGGCGCCTGGCCGCTCGCTCCGACCGCTACTACATTCGCGAGTCGGAGGTGGATACCAGCCTCACGGTGCATTTGCTGCTGGACGCCACCGCCAGCATGAACCACCGCGACGACAACGGCCTCAGCAAGCTCGACTACGGCCGGCTGCTGCTGGCGGCGTTGGCCTACCTGGCGGTAAATCAAGGCGATGCCGTGGCCCTTACCATTCTGCGTCCCGATGGCCTGCAACACCTGCCGCCCCGCGCCGATCCCAGGCAGCTTACGCGCATCTTTCATACCCTGGAAAACGCTACGGCTACTGGTCGCTTCCCGGCGGCGGCCGAGCTGGCGCCCCTCACTGCTCGGCGGCAGCGCGCTCTTACTATCTGCGTGAGCGATTTGTATGAGGAAGACGGGGAGATTGACACGCTCCTGACGCGCCTACGCACCACCAGCGGTGAGGTGCTGTTGCTGCACCTGCTGGCCCGCAACGAGCTGGACTTCACCTACCGCGGCGCCGTCACCTTTGAGGACTTGGAAACCGGCCGCACGCTCCAACTCAACGCCGACCAGCAGCGCCGGGCCTGGCAGGAGCACCTGCAAAGCTGGCTGCGTGAAGCCGCTACCCAGGCCCGCCGCCGCGGCTTCGAGTATGCCCAACTAAACACCGCCGAACCGCTGGACCGAGCCCTGCGCGAATTTTTGAAACGACGGTAGGGGCGCCTTGCAGGCGCCCGTCGCAACAGATGGTTCTATTTTTCATCCTTTGATGCACACACCACACCGAGCTCCCTAAGCGGAAACGCAACAGTCTGTACCCCTACAACCGCCTGCGTATCACTGGGCGCCTGCCAGGCGCCCCTACCTTTTGCCTCATGCTTGCACTGCCCCTATCAGCGTTTCACGTATTGCACCCCACGGCCGGCCTGTTGGCGCTGCTGGGGGTGCTGGTGCCGCTGCTGGTTTACCTCTGGAACCGGCGCCCTGCCCGGGTGGTGCAGGTAGGCAGCCTGCGCTGGCTGGAAACGGCCGCCAACCGCCGTCTGCGCCGCCTGAATCCTGAGCAACTGCTGTTGTTTCTGCTGCGGTCCGCATTGGTGGGCGTGTTGGCGCTGGCTGTGGCAGGGCTGAGCTGGCAGGAGCCCACGCCGCCCGTGCGGGGACAAGTGCTGCTGAGTCCCGACCTGCTGGCCTCATCGGCCCTAGCCGCCGTGCGCCCCGGCATCGATTCGCTGCGCCAGCAAGGCTACGAGTTGCGCCAACTGCGGCGCGGCTTTCCGCGGGTGCCGGCCCGCACCTGGGCGCGCTTGGCCTCGCCTACCCCTTCGCTTACCGATTCGCTCCGGGCATTGCTTCCAGCTGATAACTTGTGGATGCGCGCCCAGCAAGCCGCCGACTCCTTCCCCAACCGACCACTCCGCGTATTTTCGACGGCGGCGTTGCGGCGGTTTGAGGGCCCACGCCCGGCGCTACCCGCCACTTTGCGCTGGCAATTGATTCCTACCCCTGATTCGGCCCGTTGGCTACAGGCTGCGGCCTTGGTTGGCACCGACAGCTTACGCTTGCTGGTGGGCCGTAGCACCGAGGAAGCCAGCACCTTCCGCAGCCTGACAGTGCGACGCCCTGCCAACGGCGCTTCCGTGCGGGTGACGGGCTTACCGGGTATTTCCTACCAAACCACAGCCAACGGCGCCCAACTGCGCACACTTGATTCTACCATCGTACCGGTACGCACTACGCCGGTGCGCGCGTGGCTGCTCACGGATGCCGCGTATGCGCTGGAGGCCCGCTATTGGCGGGCGGCGGTGCAGGCTGTCTCCGTCGGGTTGGTGGCTCCGCTGCAACTTACGGCCGCTACCCAAGCGCCTGCCGGGCCGCTGCCCGATGTGGTTATCTGGCTGAAAGACGCGCCGCTGCCCGCTGCCTGGCAACAAGCAGCCGTGCCGGGTACGCAGGTGTGGCGGGTAGGGCGCGGGGCCGGCCGGGCCGTCAGTAGCACCTTCATTCCTACTAACACGCAAACCGCCGTTGCCATTCGGCGTCTTGATTCGCTGACGGTGGCGGCGGCCGAAACCGTGTGGCAAGATGCTGCGGGTCGGCCGCTGCTCGTCCGGCAGGCGCTGGGTGCGGGCACGTTGTATGACCTTCGCACCCGGCTGCACCCAAGCTGGAGCGCGTTGGGCGAAAGTCCGGCCCTGCCGGGACTGCTGCTGCCACTGCTCCAGCCGCCCGTAGCGCCTACCCGCTTGCTTGCCCACGATCAGCGCACCCTCGACCCGCACCAGCTATTGACCACGGCCGCGCCAGCCGCTGCGGCTGTTTCCGTAGCTGATGATGCTCCGCCCGCTACCGATTTGCGGCCGTGGGTGGTGCTAGCGGCCGTGCTGCTGTTTGGGTTGGAACGGTTGTTATCCGGGCGTGCTGCCGGGCGTCTTCTCACTGCTACTGCTTCCGTATGAGCATTTCCGTAACTTCTGCCGCCGTTGAGCCAGGTCTGTTGCGCCGCGTGGCGCGTTCGTACGCCAGCCGCCGCACAGTACAGATTCTGCTGCCTTTCTTAGCGGCTAGCGGCGCGGCGCTGGTAACCGCAGAGCGGTGGCCGCAGGCGGGGCCAGCCTTGCTAGTGTTGCTAGCCGTGGGCGTTATAGCACTGGTAGTGTGGCTGATCCGCTTGTGGCAATTCCAGCCCGAGCCACTGGCCCGCCGCCTCGACCGGGAGTTTGCGGAACTAGAAGACAGCACCGGGCTGCTCCTGCGCCCTACCCCCGACCTCAACCTACTAGAGCAACTACAGCAGCAGCACGTAGCCGAGCGCCTCGATGCGCTGACTGCCACTACCCCCGCGCTTTTGCACACACCATGGCGCACGTCGTTACTGCTTACCGGCCTATTTTTGGTGGTAGCCGGCGTGTGTTGGTTCCTACCCTCGCCGGCCGCACAGCCAGTTGCCACGGTAGCCACGGCGCCCGTCGTACCCTTGCGGTTTGTGGGCAAACCGGCGCCAGCCAAGGCCCCACGTATTCAGGAATTGAAGCTGCTGGTGACGCCGCCGGTCTACACGCGACGGGCAGGTTTTGCGGCGGCCCAACCGTCGTTTCAGGCGCCGGCCGGGTCGCGGGTACGGTGGCGGGTACGTGTGAGCCGCCGCGCCGCCGCGCCGGTGCTGGAATTGGGCAAGCAGCGGGTACCGCTACGGCCCGTGGCCGACGATTCGCTGGCGTTTGAGGCTGAACAAGTAGTGAACAGTTCGGTGCTCTACCGGCTGCGGTTTGCAGGACAAACTTCTGAGGACTATGCCATTGAAGTCATTCCTGACCGGGCACCTACCCTCCAACTCATCACACCGAAACCCTATACCCTGGTAGAATTTGGGCAGAAGCCGCAGGTGGGCGTGCGCGTAACCGTGCGCGACGACTACGGTCTGAGTCGGGCCCGCTTGGTAGCTACTGTGGCCAAGGGCGAAGGCGAGGCGGTGAAGTTTACGGAAGTAGCCACTGACCTCAGCGCTCAGCTGCGCGGTCAGCCTACCCAACACCAGCTTACCTACACCCTGCAACTACGCCAGCTGGGTCTCACTTACGGCGACGAGGTATATTTCTACGTGCAGGCCTGGGACAACCACCGGCAAATGGCCCGTACCGACACCTACCTGGTGCAGTGGGAAGACACCACCATCGACGCTTCCGGGGCCGATATTTCCCTGGGTGTGAACGTGGTGCCGGCCTACTTCCGCAGTCAGCGCCAGGTAATTATCGATACGGAAAAGCTGCTTTTGGAGCGCAAAGGACTGGATCAGTCCACATTTGCCAGTCGCGCCAACGACATTGGGCACGACCAAAAGGTGCTGCGTATGCGCTACGGTAAGTTTATGGGCGAGGAATTTGAGGAAAGCATCGGCCAGGCCAACGCCCTACCCGAAGGCGAAAAGGAAGAGCACCACGAGGGCGACGGCCATGACCACGGCCATGAGCACGGAGCCCCGTCAACCAACGCCAACCCGTCGTCGCTGGAAACCACGGCCGCCCTCATGGACCCCTACATGCACAAGCACGACGACGCCGAAACCGCCGATTTCCTGGAGCCGGCCGTGAAAGCCAAGCTCAGCGTGGTGCTCAGTCAGATGTGGGAAGCCGAACTGCGCCTGCGCACCGCTCGTCCCGCCGAGGCCCTACCCTACGAGTACAAGGCCCTGCGCCTGCTGAAAGAAGTGCAGCAGCAAACCCGCGTCTACGTCAAAAAAGCCGGCTACACCCCGCCGCCCATGCCCGAAGCCACGGTTCGCCTCACGGGCGAGCTAGAAGGCGCTGCCACACCCCAGCGCCGCGCCGATGTGGCGGCGCCGGCCTCCCAACCAGCCGTGCGGGCTGCCCTGGGCCTACTGAGTCGCTTGCGTCGCGGCCAATCTGCCGCCTCTGCCGATGCCGCTTTGCTCGACCGCGCCGGACCGCCGCTGGCCCAGGCCGCCCTGCAACGTCCCGGCGCCTACCTCACCGCCCTGCGTGACCTGCGCCAACTCAGCGCCGCTTTGCGTGCTGGACAGCCGGTACCTTGCCCCGATTGCCTACCTGTAGTGGAGCGTGCCCTCACGGCCCTACTGCCTACCCCTACTTCCGCGCCTACCCCTGCTCCTGCGCCCAACCGCCTGGCTCGGCGCTACTTGCAAGCGTTGGGTCAGCCGTAGTGCCGCCTTATTATTTGGTTTGATTGTTTGTCTTTACTTCAGCTCCTTGTCTGCCTTCACCCCAAACTTTCTTTTCTACGCGCTGCTCATCTTCTGTCTGCTGCTGGCTGTTGGGCTGAGCGTGGCCGCCTGGCGCCGTCCCAACCGGCAACGGTTGGCCTTGCGCCTGGTAGCGGGCTGGGTGGCCGCGGCCGCTTTGTGGCTGATAGCCTACCCGCCTACCCGCACCGTGCCCGGCAGCCGGCAGCAAGCCATTCTACTGATGCCCGGCTACCAACCCGATTCGCTGCAAGCCCTGTTACGCCAGTTGGGTACGGGCACCCAACTGTGGCGCTACGGCGCGGCCCCTACCCCCGACACGCCTACCCTGCACAGCCTAGTAGCCCTGCGCGAGCAGTTGCCCCACCTCCGGCAGCTGCACGTGCTGGGGCGGGGCCTGCCCTCAGATGCCGCCTCTGTTGCTGACTCGCTTCACCTGATTCGGCACGGTGGCGCGGCAGTGGCTGGCTTTCGGGCGGCGCAGTGGGCGCGGCAGGTGGCGCTAGGGAAAACGTTGCAGCTGAATGGCTCCTTTGCGGCGGCCACCGCAGATAAAGCGCCGGTGTGGGTAGGGCTGCGCGCCGCCGGCAAAACCCGCGACTCGGTGCAGCTAAAAAATGGGCGCGGCACTTTTCAGCTTCGCTACCTACCCAAAGCTACTGGCCTGGCCGAGTACGAGTTGTGGGCGCGGCGCGGCACGCAGGTCGTAGCCCGCGAGACGGTGCCCGTGGAGGTAATGGCAATAGCGCCTTTACGCGTACTGCTACTCACCACCACACCCGGTTTCGAATTCAACTTTCTCAAAAACTACCTGGGCACCCAGCAACACCGCGTGGCGCTGCGCACGCAAGTCAGCAAAGGCCTCACCCAGACAGCTTTCCTCAACCAGCCAACCCACGACCTGCGTCGCCTATCGCCTACCCTACTGGCTCGCTACGATGTGGTAATAGCCGACAATGGCACTCTCACCAGCCTCGCGCCCGCCGAAGCCCAGGCCATGCGCGCGGCCGTACAAAACCAAGGCTTGGGCTTATTGCTACTAGCCGAGCCGGGCGCCCTACCCCGCGCCCTACCCGGTCGCGCCGCCTTTAGCCTGCTGCCCCGCCCCACCGGCGCCGACCTCCCCCAGCCCGTGCGCTGGCCCGATGCGCCGGCCTCGCTGGCCGCCCCGCTCGCTGCCGAGCTGCGGCTCCAGGCAGGTAGCACCGCCCTGGTTACGGACGCCCGCCAACGCCCGGTGGTGGGCGTAACGCGGGTAGGGCTAGGGCACGTGGTAGTCAGCACGCTGGCCGCCACCTACCCTTGGCAGCTGCAAACGACTAACACAGCTGGCTATGCGGCTTTTTGGAGTCGCCTGCTGGCCGCGGTGGCCCGCCCAGTGCCCGTGGCAGCGCAGTGGCAAGTGGTAGATGCCTGGCCCCGCCCACATCAGCCTACTACTCTACGCCTAGAATCGGCCACGCTTCCGGCTACGCTGCCCATTGTTACCACAGCTAAGCAACCAGCCGTCCGCCTACCCATGCAGCAGGATACGCGCCTGCCGGAGTGGTCTACGGGGCAGTTTTGGCCCACCGTCGCGGGCTGGCACCAGGTGCAGGGCCCCGGCGCTACCCGGCAGTGGTTCTACGTGTTTGCGCCCACTGCCTGGCAGGCTACGGAGCGCGAAGCCTACCAGGCGCCGACTGCTGTAGCACCCAACAACCTCCCCCCCACTACTACCCGGCAGCCGTGGGCAGTAGGCTGGTTTGTGGCCCTCTTTGTATTGGCGGCGGGCACGCTCTGGCTGGAGGAAAAGCTGTAGCACCTCACCGCTCGCCCGGCCGCTTTCCTACGTAACCGCTACTTTTGTGCCTGCTTGGGTAGGCTACAACAAAAAAGGTCCGTACCCTCCCGGAGGAAGATACGGACCTTTCGTTTGCTGGCGTTGTGGGTACAACGCCAGCAAATAGTATGGTTTACTCAGCCGTGGTGGTAGTAGTCGACATGGTCGAGGTCGAATCAGCCATCGGAGCGGTTCCTTCCATCGTCGAGGTCGAGTCGTTGCTCATCATGGGCGCCGTCTCGGTGGTCGTAGTTTCCGTCGTGGTCGTGGTTTCAGCAGGCTTCGACTCGCACGAAGCGAGGCCAGCAGCGAATACGATAGCCAGGGCAGATACTTTCAGTAGGTTTTTCATCTTTGGGGTTGGGTTGATTTTTCGTCTGAAAACGCTCTTAATCCCTGCTTCGAAGAAAAGTAACCCGAGTTGAGAATATTTATTTTTGATGGGTTACGTAAGAGCCCCATCCGTATTAAAACAAGAAGTATAGCGAATGGGTAAGGGACTTCCTTCCTACACCGATGCAGAGTTCGTGGCGGCCATCCGCCAGGGCGACGACCGGGCGCTGGCGCAGCTCTACCGCTTGCACCTCCCCATGGTTCTTCACTTGATACAGCAAAACAGCGGTACCGAGGACGAGGCCAAGGATGTGTATCAGGAGGGCGTGATGGTGTTCTACGAGAAGGTACGCGACGGCTCGTTGGAGCTAAGCTGCCAGATTAAGACCTACCTCTACGCCGTGTGCCGCCGGTTGTGGTTGAAGCGGCTGGCCGAGAAAAACCGCTTTGGCGGTAGTCTCTCCGACCACGAGCCCTACCTCGAAACGGGCGCCGAGCAGGATTTGCTCGAAGCCCAGGAGCGCGACCGGCGGTTTGCCATGATGGGCGAGGCGCTGGAACGCATTGGGGAACCCTGCCGTTCGCTACTCGAAGGTTTTTACTTGCTGGATAAGTCCATGCAGGAGCTTACCGCGGAGTTTGGCTATACCAACGCCGACAACGCCAAGAATCAGAAATATAAATGTTTGGTGCGCCTGAAAAAGCTGTTTTTCACCCACTATCAGGAGGAAGAATCGTTCTAGCAGCCTGCACCCTATTGCCCCGGCGGACCTAACCCAGCCGCTTTCTATATGAAAACTGAAGCTGATTATTACGCGCTATTTGAGGCCTACCGAGCCGGCGAACTGGCTGCGCCTGCCCGCCAGGAGCTGGAGCGCCGCCTCGCCGCCGACCCTAGCTTTGCCCAGCAGCTCACCGATTTTGACCTACTGAACGGCACCCTGCGCGGCTACGGCGAACGACTGCGTACGCGCCGCAAGCTGCAAGCCTTCCAAGCCACGCTAGACGCCGAAGCCACCGCCGAAGAAACCTACCAGACCGGCAACCCGCTGATGCCGACGATGCATATCTCTGGGATAGAGCGCACGCTGCGCGAGTTCTGGGGTAGCCACCGCGCCACTATTGCCGTAGCCGCTTCGGTAGCCATTATGGCGGTGTTTGGCACCTTGCTGGGTATTGAGTGGTGGAAAGCCGCCCAAAAACCGGCTCCTACCTACGGTTACACCATGCTGCGCCGCGAGGTGGAGCGCATCAAGCGTACGCAGCGGGCCATGAATCGCGCCATCACGCAGATCGACGAAACCAAGGCCGAAGATATTAACCCTGGCAAGTTCAGCGGCACGGGCTTCGCGCTGTCGCCCAACGGCTACCTGGTGACCAGCTACCACGTTATTCAGGGCGCCGATTCGCTGCTGGTGGAGAGCCGCACGCACGACCATTACCACGCCGAGCCGGTATTCACCGATGTGGCCCGCGACCTGGCTATTTTACGCATCGTCGATAAAGACTTCCACGGCTTCGGCCGCCTGCCTTACTCCTTCAAGCGCACCACCGCCGACCTGGGCGAGCGGGTGTATACGCTGGGCTACCCCCGCGAGGACCTGGTGTTTAACGATGGCTCCCTGAGCGCCCGCTCGGGCTTCGAGGGCGACACGGGCTTCTACCAGATTTCGATTCCGGTGAACCCCGGCAACTCCGGTGGGCCAGTGCTGGACGACCGAGGCAACCTGATTGGTATTGTCAGCGGCAAGCAGTCGGATGTGCAGAGCGCAGCGTTCGCCACTAAGTCGTCCTACCTCACCCGCCTCGTCGACTCGCTGCAAACGGCTACTGTATCGCACGATATTACGCTGCCCCGCACCAATCTGCTGACCGGCACCTCCCGCCCGCAGCAGATTCGCAAATTGCAGAATTACGTTTTCGTAGTGAAGGTGTACGAATAGAAAATGACCTTCCTATAGCCTAGTAAGCTCCGCCATTCGGCGGAGCTTTTTCTTTTTACCAGCAAAAATCAACAAAAAGAGGCAGCCCGCGCCGCCTTTTTCCCGTAGGAGTATCGGTAGCGCTTTTACTGGCGTGCCACTTGATTTCCCGTAACTTTCTCTCCACTCTTTCCTATGGCCAACGACATCCAATCTCTAGACAAAATCACTCCCGAAGACATTGCTCGCACGTTTGAAAGTGCCTACCATGTATTTCAGGGCGACCATGAACACATGGAGGACCTGTTCAAGAACGGGGCAGGCTTGCTTCAGAAATCCGCGCAGAAGTTCACTTCCACCCAACTGGTACTAGGCATCGCGGCCATTGCTGGTGTAGCCATCTTCTTCATCAACCGCGCCGACAAGAACTAGTCGTTCTGTTCGCAGGTAAATAAAAAGTCCCCAACTACGGAAAGTAGTCGGGGACTTTTTATTTGTGAAATGCGTCACTTTCACTCAGCACAACGGTCAGCTATTCCTCTCGCAGCTCATAGCCGCAATGAAAGCAGTGGTAACGGATGCCGCGCAGGGAATAGATCAAGCGGGTGAAAAAGCGCGATGCGGTGGGGGCGCCGGGGCGCACCTCGGTGGTGGCAATGTCGGGGGAGCCGCAGCGGGCACAGGTAAGCGCGGTGCCCTCCTGCGTATCAGGGTCGGGCAGGATGGTCATGGGCACGGTTTCTTCCAGCAAGGCCGTGCGCGCCGCCTCGGCATCTTGCTGGCGCACGTGCAGGCGCACCCCACCCGAAATAGGGCCGTAGGGCCGGTTTTCGTTGCTTACGAAGCAGGGAATTTCCTCCGCGTCGAGGCGGCTTTTGGCCAGGTGTGCGGCAATAGAATCAGGGAAAGAGGCCAACAGAATAATGCGGTCGGCAGAAGGAACAACGGAGGCCATAGTGGTGGGGTGCGAAGCGGCAGCAAATAACAGAAAAGCCCAGGAGGAAGTTGTGCACAGCGCACGACCATTCTACTTAGCTAAACAAAAAGCGCACCCAGAGAGTGCGCTTTTTGTTGTCTGTTGATCAGCAGCTTAGCTATTAAACAAGGCCAGCGCTTTGATAAATGTCTGGGAAACCCCCCAAAGCAGGGGTACCCCAACAAAAAGCCAGGCTAGGACAAGGGCGCCACCGCTCGAAGCGGTTTCGGGGGCGGAAGTGTTTCGTGAGTCCATATCGTCAGGAAGAAAAGTATAAGGTGAGGGCCAGCTTAGTGGCCGCCGGCTTCAATCGTAACAGGGCCTTTCTCGTGGTACTGTTCTTTTACGGGGCGCACGGCCAGGTTGGCCAGCAGCCCTACCACCAGCACGCCAGCCATGGTGTAGAATACGTTTTGGTAGGCGGCGGCGCCTGCCAGATTCTGCTCTTTGGCGTGCTCACTGAGGGTGTGCACAATCAGCGGCCCCAGTACCCCGGCCGTACTCCAGGCCGTGAGCAAGCGCCCGTGAATAGCGCCTACCTGGTACTTGCCAAACAGGTCGGAGAGGTAGGCTGGTGCAGTGGCAAAGCCGCCGCCGTACATGCTGATAATTATACAAGCAGCCACCACATACAGTGTTAGTTGCAGGCCCGCTCCCAGCGTTGGGATGAAGGCGTACAGGATGATGCCTAGGATGAAGTAGATGGCGTAGGTGGTTTTGCGGCCCAGCTTATCGGAGGCCGACGACCAGAAGAAGCGCCCGAGCAGGTTGAACAAGCTCAAAAGCCCCACAAAACCCGCGGCAGCGGCGGCTGTTACGCCCCGGCCCGCGCCCATGGCCGCATCCGAGAACGTATTCTGAATCAGAGGCGAAGCCGTTTCGAGTACGCCGATACCGGCCGTTACGTTGGTGAGCAGCACCACCCACAGCAGCCAGAACTGCGGCGTTTTGATGGCGTTATCGGCCGATACGTTGGCCGTCGTAATCATGGCGTCATGCTCGGTGCTGGGCACGTAGCCCTCCGGCGCCCAGTCGTCGGCGGGCACCCGGATGGTCCACACCCCGAACTGCATGAACAGCAGATAGATAATGCCCATCACAATGAAGGTAGGCGCCACACCTTGCGGTGCCGAACCTTTAAAGTGGTCCATGAGGGCCACGGCCAGCGGGGAGCCAATCATGGCGCCGCCGCCAAAGCCCATAATGGCCATGCCCGTCGCCACGCCTTTGCGGTCGGGAAACCACTTAATCAGCGTACTAACTGGCGAAATGTAGCCAATGCCCAACCCAATACCGCCCACTACGCCGTAGCCCAGGTACAGCAGCGCCAGCGAGTGCAGGTGCACGCCCAGCGAGCCAATCAAAAAGCCACCGCCGAAGCACAGGGAAGCGGCCATCATGGCTTTGCGCGGCCCTACCCGTTCCAGCCACTTGCCAAACACGGCCGCCGAGAGCCCCAGCAGCACAATGGCAATAGAAAACGTCCAGCCGATCTGGCCGGGGGTCCAGTCGTCGGGGGCGGGGTTGGCAGGGTCGCCGCTAATGAGGGAGCCCAGCGGCTTGTTGAACACGCTGAACGCGTAGGCCTGCCCAATAGCCAAGTGGATAGCCAGCGCCGCAGGCGGAATCAGCCAGCGGTTGTAGCCCGGGCCAGCTATGGTGCGGCTGCGGTCCAGTAGAGAAGTTTCTGCCATACGAGGGGTAGGAATTTGGGTGATAAGAGGAGATGAAGTGCCGCAACCAGTTCGCTTCTAACGGGCTATTGCATTGGCTACGCAGCAGTAAATAGCTGCTTTTACGCGCCAAAATCAATTTGACACGATTATTTTTTGCTAAATAGATATAGTCATATGAAGCCTTGATGAACTACTGCACAGCTGGTTTTCCAAACAACCATCCTTTCAATCCCTTGGCCCGCGTACCGCGCACAAATTCCTGCACGCCCGCGGCCATGCGCACCGCCATTCCCTGCTGAAATTTGGGGTCGATGAGACGCCGCTCGTCCTCGGGGTTGGACACGAAGGCTGTTTCGACCAACGCGTTGGGATATTCGGTAGGGCCGTTCAGGCCGAAGTTGAAGCTGCCCACGTTGCCGGCGCCGCGCAGGCCGGTGCGGCGCATCTGCCCATACAGCGCCTCCGACAGCGGCCGAAACGCCACGTAGCGGTAGTAAGTGCTGGTGCCCTGCGTAGCGGTATTGCCGGAGGAATTGACGTGAATACTGACCAACAAATTAGGTCGCGCCCGCCGCAGCTGCCGCACCCGGTCGCTGATTTCGAGGCTGGCGTCGTCGGTGCGGGTCATGACGACGCGGGCGCCCCGTCGCTCCAATTCCTGCTGTAGCTGGCGGGCAATGGCCAGGGTCAGGTCTTTTTCGCGGGCGCCGGTGCTGCCCACGGCACCCACATTGGTACCGCCGTGGCCAGCATCTATGGCCACCACCAACCCGCGCAGCCGAAGCTTGGCGGGCGGGCGGCGCACTTGTATTTCCAATATATTTCCCTTGTAGCCAATATGGTAGCCCCAGCTCTGTGCGTGCTTCAGCAACAGCACCAACCGAAATACGTCGGGAGCCCCCTGCTCGTAGTGCACATCACCGAGGGCTTGCAGACCGTCGCGCTGGGTTATCCAATTAGTGTTCGAGGTGGCCCCAAAAATATCGACCTCCAGGCGGGTAGGGTTGGTGAGGAGTTGGGAACGGTAGGGTAGGCGGGCCGTGAGTGGCACCCGCACGTAGTCGAACAGAGAGTCGCCGCGCACGTCCCAGGAGCCCGTGAGCGAGGTAGGCACGAAGCCGCCGGGCGGCAGTAGCTGCACCTGCTCTTGCGGTATCCAGGCGGTTTGGGACTCGGCCAGGCGCACGCGGTAGAGGTTGCCTACCCTGCCCGTGAGGTGCAGCACCACGGCTGAGTCGAGGTAGCCCATTTTGGCGCCGCCAAGGCGGTCTTCGCCTAGGCCGTAGTTGAGGTAGGAAAGGTTGGACGTGGTTTGTGCCAGTTGGGGCTCGTTCAGGTTCAGCAGGCGCACCCGGTTTTTGCTGGTGGCTGTGGCGCGGGTACTATCAGTAGCCACCAGCTGAAAGGTGATGGGCCGATTAGCGAGCGTATCGCCGGGCTGTACCACGTACGTTGCCTGGTAGGTACCGCGCTGGTTGGGCAGCTCCGTGAGCCGCTGGCCGCGGTAGAACGTAACGCGACTCCCAGGCCTACCCTTGAGACGCACTTGCAGCTGGTCGCCGGGTTGCAGCCATTGGTCGGCGGCGGGTACGGTGGTAACACTTTCAATCAACTGCTGCGCCGGGGCTGCCAAGGGGAGCAGCCAAAACAGTAGCACTACGAAACGCGCAGACAGGAAATGCATCATGAGCAACAAGCACTGTGATTTCAACACAAAAGCCTCGTCAGATGGCGAGGCTTTAAGTAAGGTAGAGAGGTCAGTAAGTAGTCTATGCCTCGCATTGTATCGGAATAGCCTACCAACCAAGGATTCGAGATGCCAGGCTCAACCTACTGCTTATTGCCCACGGCTTCGCCCATGTCTTTCACGTCGCGGCCGGTTTCCAGAGCCGTAAACTCGGTTTGCAGCGCCCGGATATGGATTTCGTCGCGGCCTTTCACATCCAGGCGCACTGCCCGAAACTGTTCGTTGAGGCGGCGGTAGATGGCCGTGGCGTAATCCCAATCGCGCTGGGTCCAGGCGCGACGCTGGGCACGCACTTGCTGCAAAAACTGCGTGTAGGCGGGCTCAATAGTAGTAGCCGTTAGAGCACCAATATCTGCGTAGGTGCCCAGCAACTGCGTGGTGAAAGTGGCCTCCGCGGCGGGGTCGAGGGGCTGGCGGTTCCGAACGCGGGAGGCAGAGTCGTAGCGGGCGGCACGGCCGGCGGCGGCGTTTATTTTGTTGCCGGCGCGGTCGGCTATAGTATCCAGTCTGTTCACACCTTTTTCCAGGGCAGCTTGCCGCTCGCGGGGCGTGCTGTCGCAGGCAGTTAGCAGGCTGAGGGGTAGGGCCACCAGGGCCACGGTTTTGCTTAGCGTACGAAGTAGCATCATGCCCGCATGTACGCAGATTGGCGCCCCCAAGTTGACTACCGCAACAGCCAGCACCCCGCGTTACTCGCGTAGCTTGTACACGAATGGCAACTCGTATACCACTGGCACCGACCGGCCATTTTTCCGGGCCGGAAGCCATTCGTTCGGAATCGTGCGGCACACCCGCAGGGCTTCCTCATCGCAGCCCCCACCCACACTCTGGATGATCTGGTAATTGCTGGCTTGGCCCAGCGTATCAATCACGAAGGAAATGAGCACACGGCCCTGTAGCTTTTTATTCTGAGCAGCCTGCGGGTAGTTCAGCTTGGCGGTGTACGTCGCCAACCGGGCATCTCCCCCGAGAAACATGGGCTGCCGGTCGAGATGCACTGCGGTCCATTTGCCGGGCATAAGCTCCGCACGGTAGGGCACATCGCTCAGCGGGCGGTACTCCAATAGTTTGCGCTCAGTATGGTCGTATTTCTGCACTACTAGCTGGGTGCCAGCACGGTTGTAGGCGTAATATTCCCATACGCCTACCTTTTCGCCTTTGTCCATCATGCCTTTCTCCCACTGCGTTTCGCGTAGGCGTTGCGCGTACGAAAGGCTAGGCAATAGGAAGAGGAATCCGTATAGTAGCTTTTTTTTCATGGGTAGAATATGGGTGGAGAGAAGATGAGAACAGAGTAGGCAGGACTGGATAAAGCACTAGTATAAACCAATAATAATTATATTATTTATTATATCTGCAACATTTGATTACTCACTAATTCTAACCAAAATAACAAATACATAGCCTTATAGCCTATTTAGCGCTCATAGAACATGCTTCGCCTTTGCAGGAAATATACAATTTTCTTGCAGCAGACAAAAACCTTGCTAATCAGGGATTCAACTGTCCAGTTGGTCGCGCAGGTCGCGTAGATCTTCCTGCAAGCCGGGCCACTGCGGACACAGTGCTTCGAGGCGGCGCAACACATGCAACGCGCCCCGGTGATGACCGAGTTGGCGCAGAATCATGGCCCAGCCGCTCAGCGCCCCAAAGTGGCGCGGCTCACGGCGTAGGGTTTCCTCAATATCGGTTAGGGAAGCGCGGTACTCGCCCCGCATGAAGTAGGCGGTGGCGCGCTTGTTCCAGCCCTCGGCCCAATCGGGACGGGCAGTAATCAACTCCGTAAAGCAGGCAATAGCCCGCGTGTACTCCTCGGCGGCCAGCGCCCGCATTCCTGCCTCTAGCTGCTTGTCTAGCGCTTGCTCGCCGGTAGTCAGCCACAGCTGCCAGATTCCGTTGCGCAGGGCCTCAATTTCGGCTGGTGCCGTGGCCACGCGCAGCTGCGCAAATAACTCGTCGAGAGAGGTCAAAGGGTGAAATTGTGAAGTTGTGAAATGGTGAGTTTGACGTTCAGTGTCCTCTCTGTGTACGGCATGCGCTGCCAGCACGTTAAACTCACCATTTCACAACTTCACAATTTCACTATTCTAAAACAGCGCAGCGGCTACCTTACGCACAGACTCAGATTTGCCCATGCTGTAGTAATGTAGGCACGGCACGCCGTGAGCCATCAGCTCGCGGCTCTGATTGATGCACCACTCAATGCCGATCTGGCGGGCGGCGGCGTTGTCGGGAGCCAGGTGCACGGCTTCGCTCAGCTCCTCCGGGATGTTCAGGTAGAACGAGCGGGGTAGGGCCGTGAGCTGGCTTTTGGTGGTCATGGGCTTCAGCCCCGGAATGATGGGCACCGTAATGCCCGCCGCGCGGCAGCGACTTTCGAAGTTGAAAAACTGCTCGTTGTCGAAGAACATCTGCGTCACGATGTAGTCGGCGCCTCGGTCTACCTTATGCTTGAGGTAACGAATATCGGCGCCGGAGTTGGGCGACTCAAAGTGCTTTTCGGGGTAGCCGGCCGTACCAATGCAGAAGTTGGTGGCCGAGGTTTCGTCCTGCTCCTCATCCAGGTAGGCTCCTTTGTTCAGGTCCGATACCTGCCCAATCAGGTCGCAGGCGTAGGCGTGGCCGTCGGGCTCGGGCTTGAACTGGCCTTCGCTCTTGATGGGGGTCGCCGCGCAGGGCCAGCACCGTATCGATGCCCAGGAAGTGCAGGTCGATGAGGGCGTTTTCGGTTTCTTCCTTCGTGAAGCCGCCGCAAATGAGGTGGGGCACGGTATCGACATCAAACCGGTTCTTGATAGCCGCACAGATGCCTACCGTACCCGGCCGGCGGCGCACGGTGTGCTTCTCCAGCAAGCCGTTGGTGTGTTTGCGGTACACATACTCCTCGCGGTGGTACGTCACGTCGATAAACGGCGGCTTGAACTCCATCAGCGGCTCGATGTTGGAGAACAGCGTTTTAATATTCTCGCCCTTTTTCGGAGGTAGCACCTCGAAGGAGAAGAGGGTTTTGCCGTGGGCGTTGGCTAGGTGTTCGGTGACTTTCATATACGTTGACCCCACCCCCCGACCCCCTCCCCTCCGGGAGAGGGGGAGCCAGACGGTGCGGCATTAGCAGAAGTGCTTAGCTCCGGATAAGCTTTGGAATAGAACAATCGTCAGGCTCCCCCTCTCCCGGAGGGGAGGGGGTCGGGGGGGTGGGGTAAGCCTACAACGCCGTAACCGGCACGGCCGTAGGGTCATAGTTCAGGTTTGGGGCCAGCCAGCGTTCCAGGTCTGCCAGCGGCATGTTCTTGCGCTCGGCAATGTCTTCTACCTGGTCTTTGCCGATGCGGCCCAGACCGAAATAGCGCGAGGCGGGGTGGGCGTAGTACAGGCCGCTCACCGACGAAGCCGGGTACATGGCCAGGTTTTCGGTGAGGTGAATGCCCGTTTTGTTTTCCGCATCCAGCAGCTCAAAGAGCGTGATTTTCTCCGTGTGGTCAGGGCAGCCGGGGTAGCCGGGGGCGGGGCGCACGCCGCGGTATTGCTCCTTGATGAGGTCTTCGTTGGAAAGCTTTTCGTCCGAGGCATAGCCCCAGAACTCCTCCCGCACGCGCTGGTGCAGGCGCTCGGCGAAGGCCTCGGCCAGACGGTCGGCCAGGGCTTTAATCATAATGCTGGAATAGTCGTCGTGGTCTTGCTCAAACTGATCGAGCAGCTTTTCGATGCCAAGGCCGGCCGTTACGGCGAAGCCGCCGATGTAGTCGGCGCGGCCGGTTTCCAGCGGGGCCACGTAGTCGGAGAAGGCCACGTTGGGGATGTTCTTGCCCTTTTCGCCTTGCTGACGCAGGGTAAAGAACTCCGTTTCCACCTCCTGCCGGGTATCGTCTTTGAACACCTGAATGGTGTCGTAATCGACGGTATTGGCTGGCCAGAAGCCAAACACGGCGCGGGCCGTCAGCAGCTTCTCGTCGATGACTTTACGCAATAGAGCCTGAGCATCTTCGAACAGCTTGGTAGCGGCTTCGCCCAGCGTTTCGTCTTCCAGAATGCGGGGGTAGCGGCCCTTCAACTCCCAGGTGTGGAAGAAGGGCGTCCAGTCGATGTAGGTGGCCAACTCGGCTAGGTCGTAGTCTTCCAGCACCTTCGTTCCCAAGAAGGTAGGCTTGGTGATGGGCGTTTCTTCCCAATCGGCCTTAAAGCCGTTTTCGCGGGCTTGCTCGATGGTGAGGTAGCGTTTGTCGCGCTGGCGGCCGGCGTAGTCGTTGCGCAGAGTCTCGTACTCGTCGCGCACGGTGTGGGCGTAGGTTTCCTTGGCCGAGCCCAGCAGGCCTGCCGCTACCCCCACCGAGCGAGAGGCGTCGTTCACGTGCACCACGGGTCCGGTGTAGGCAGGCGCAATCTTCACGGCGGCGTGCAGGCGCGAGGTAGTGGCGCCCCCAATGAGCAGGGGCGTTTGCAGGCCGCGGCGCTCCATTTCCTGGGCCACGTACACCATCTCATCGAGCGAAGGCGTAATCAGGCCACTTAGGCCAATAATGTCGACCTGTTGCTTTTCGGCTTCGTCCAGAATCTTTTCCAGCGGCACCATCACGCCCAGGTCCACAATATCAAAGTTGTTGCAGGCCAGCACCACGCCCACAATGTTTTTGCCGATGTCGTGCACGTCGCCTTTCACCGTGGCCAGTAGGATTTTACCGGCGGTTTGCCGGTCGCCGCTTTGCTTGTCGGCCAGCAGGTAAGGCTCTAGGTAGGCCACGGCCTTCTTCATCACGCGGGCCGATTTCACGACCTGCGGCAGGAACATTTTGCCGGCCCCAAACAGGTCGCCTACCACGTTCATGCCGGCCATCAAGGGGCCTTCAATTACTTCCAATGGGCGCCCTACCTGCTGGCGCACTTCCTCGGTATCTTGATCAATAAACTCCGTGATGCCGCGCACCAGCGCGTGTTGCAGGCGCTCCTGCACGGGTAGGCTGCGCCAGGCATCGGCTACTACCTCCACCTTTTCCTTCTGCTTCACCGTTTCGGCGAAGTCCACGAGGCGCTCGGTGGCATCGGGGCGGCGGTTCAGCAGGACGTCTTCGCATAGTTCGAGCAGGTCTTTCGGCACCTCGTCGTACACGCCCAGCTGACTGGGGTTCACGATGCCCATATCCAGGCCCGCCTTGATGGCGTGGTAGAGGAAGGCCGAGTGCATGGCCTCACGCACTACGTCGTTGCCACGGTAGGAGAAGCTGATGTTCGAGACGCCGCCGCTGGTGAGGGCGCCGGGCAGGTTCTGCTTGATCCAACGCACCGCCGCAATGAAGTCCAGCGCATAGTTGCGATGTTCCTCCATGCCGGTGCCCACGGTCAGGATGTTGGGGTCGAAGATGATGTCTTCGGGCGCAAAATCGACCTCGTTTACCAGGATATCGTAGCTGCGTTGGCAGATTTCGATGCGGCGCTCGTAGCTGTCGGCCTGGCCGTTTTCGTCGAAGGCCATCACCACCACGGCCGCGCCGTACTGGCGCACCGTGCGGGCACGGGCCTTAAATACTTCTTCGCCTTCCTTGAGGGAAATGGAGTTGACAATGCTCTTGCCCTGCACACACTTCAGGCCAGCTTCCAGCACGCTCCACTTCGAGGAGTCGATCATGACGGGCACACGGGCAATGTCGGGCTCGGAGGCAATCAGGTTGAGGAAGGTGGTCATGGCCTGCTCCGAATCGAGCATGCCTTCGTCCATGTTCACGTCGATGACTTGGGCGCCGCCTTCTACCTGGTCGCGGGCTACCGCCAGGGCAGCTTCGTAGTTGCCGGTACGAATGAGGCGGGCGAAGGCGCGCGAGCCGGTCACGTTGCACCGCTCGCCCACGTTCACAAATAAGCTCTGCTCGGTGATACCGAACGGCTCCAACCCGCTCAGGCGGGTAGCGGGCGGCACCTTGGGTAGGGTGCGCGGCTTGTACTTGTCGGCCAGGCGGGCCAGCTCGGCAATGTGCTGGGGCGTGGTGCCGCAGCAGCCGCCTACCACCGTCACGAGGCCATCGGTGAGGTAGCCTTCCACCAAACCCGCAAACTCCTCGGCCGACTCATCATACCCACCAAAGGCGTTGGGTAGGCCAGCGTTGGGGTAGGCGGAAATGTGCACGTCGGCAATGCGGCTCAACTCCTTCACATATACTTTAAGCTGATCGGCACCGAGGGCGCAGTTCAGGCCCACGCTGAGTAGGGGCAGGTGACGAATGGAGTTCCAGAACGCCTCTACCGTCTGGCCGCTCAGGGTACGGCCCGAAGCGTCGGTGATGGTACCGGAAATCATGATGGGCACCTGCCGGCCGCCTTCATCGAAGAACTGCTGCACCGCGTACAGGGCCGCCTTGGCGTTCAGCGTGTCGAAGATGGTTTCGATGAGCAGGGCGTCGGAGCCACCGTCTACCAGGCCACGCACTTGCTCGTGGTAGGCGTGGGCCAGCTCGTCGAAGGTCACAGCGCGGAAGCCGGGGCGGTTCACATCGGGCGAGAGGGAGGCGGTGCGGTTGGTCGGGCCAATGGCGCCGGCCACGAAACGCGGCTTGCTGGGGTCCTTGGCCGTAAACTCGTCGGCTACTTCGCGGGCCAGCCGCGCCGACTCGTAGTTCAGCTCATATACAATGTGTTCCAGCGCGTAGTCGGCCTGGGCGATGGTGGTGCCGGAGAAAGTATTGGTTTCCACCATATCGGCACCAGCGGCAAAGTACTCCGCGTGGATGCTCTTGATGATGTCGGGGCGCGTGAGCGAGAGCAGGTCGTTGTTGCCGCGCAGGGGCTTGGCGTGGTCGGCAAACCGCGGGCCGCGAAAGTCCTCCTCCGTCAGCGTGTAGCGCTGAATCATGGTGCCCATGGCGCCGTCTAGGATCAGGAGGCGGCGTTGGAGGATGTCGTAGAGCGGGGAGTCGGGGCAGGTCGTCTTCATGGATTTTCCTTCGGGAAAGCAGCGGGTACGAAAGCTTATCCAGAAAGAGAAAACCGCCGAAGCAGGTTCCTGTACTTATCTTCTTCCGCCCAATAGCTAGGGCGAAATGGGAGTTGGCACCTTGTAATATGTCAGGTTGCCAAGACGTCACAGGGCCCAATCCCTCGGTCTTTCTGGATAAGTAATACGCAAAGATACAGCTCAAAGCTCAGATTACAACCGTCCTGGCTTTTCTGCTGAGGCTGCTGCGCGAGGTTGGCTTGGTAGATCGAAAATCTTGTTTGATGAGTAGGAGGCGCCACTCTGTTGAAAAAATCGTCACGGCTTTTACTTCTGCCGCATTTTGTATCATCAGCGGCTAGTAACCCAGAGCATCTATCCCCCGCTGGTTTCGTGGTTATGCACCTTATGCGGATTTTCCTCCTGCTTTCTGGTTTCCTGCTCAGCCGTGCGGTGTTAGCGCAGACTATTATGCCGCCTTCTGCCGGCACGGGTTTGCGAGGACAGTACTATGCTGGGCGCGACTTTGAGAAGCTGGTACTCACTCGCCTCGATAAGAATATCGACTTCGACTGGACCTACAGCCCGCCTACCCCCGGCCGACCATCGGAGCGGTATGTATCGCCGGGGCCGGGGGTGCCGGGCCAGTGGTTTTCGGTACGCTGGACGGGCTACCTCTACGCTCCCTCGACGGGTACTTACAAATTCAAGATTGCTACTGACGATGGCATGCGCGTATGGATTGGGCAGCAGCAAATCTTGGACTCCTGGCAATATCAGCCAGTTACCATATCTTCTACGCATATGATCTTGAAGGCTGGGCGCTACTACCCTATACGAGTGGAGTACTTTCAGGCAAACTTCGACACCCGAGCGCTGCTGGCCTGGCAAACACCACCTCTCACGGAGCCTTCGTGGTGGGATAAGGTGCGTGAGGCCGTAGGGTTTGGCGAAACTGACCCGGCACCTATTCCTACGCGCTACCTCTACCCCTCTTTACCGGCTACAGCCGCGCCGCGCCCTACCCCTACTCTGCCGCCAACAGTAGCCGCCGCACCCAGTGCTCCACCAACTACCACTGCTTCCAAAGTGGCATCCGTGGCTAAGGCTCGGCAAACCAAACTGGCTACGCGCCGCCCAGCCACCATCCAGCCGCTTACGGCGTTGCGCCCCCAGGCAGCCGACGCCGATGCTGTAGCACCAATTCTTCTTCTGCCTACTCTGAACACGCTCACGAAGGGCGAGACCCTTACGTTACCCAACCTCTATTTCACCCGCAGCACGGCGGCGTTGCTACCTACCTCCTACCCTACCCTGAACGCGCTAGCCCGCACCCTAGAGCAACAGCCCGCGCTCCGCTTAGCAATAGCCGGCCACACCGATAATGTAGGCGATGCGGCGCTCAACCAACATCTTTCTGAGAAACGTGCCCAGGTAGTGCGGCGCTACCTGGTGCAGCAAGGCATCGATTCGCTCCGGCTAGCGGCGGTGGGCTATGGTGGCACCCGGCCAGTGGCTGATAACCGCGACCCGCGCCAGCGGCCTCGCAACCGGCGGGTAGAGGTTGTGGCGCAGTAGGGTGATAGATAGTAGTACCAGCGAGCAAGATGGCGCGGCAGCATGAGCGTGTTAAGATTTGATAACCTCTGCACCAGCCAAAACATTCGTGTACAAACATGAGTTGTAGACACCGATACGCGCAGCACCTTTGCTGTAGCTGTACACCCACTCAACATGACACAGACAACCCATCTTTTCTCGCCCTTCACCGTGGGCGCTCTTTCCCTACCCAACCGCCTCGTGATGGCCCCCATGACGCGCAGCCGCGCCGACAACCCCGAGCACAAGCCCACCGACATGCACGTGGAATACTACGTGCAGCGCGCTTCGGCGGGCCTGATTATCACGGAGGGCTCGCAGGTATCGGAGCAAGGCGTGGGCTACATCAACACGCCCGGCATCTACTCTGAGGAGCAGGTGGCCGGCTGGAAAAAGGTAACCGACGCGGTGCACGAAGCAGGCGGGCGCATCTACATTCAGCTGTGGCACGTGGGTCGTGTATCGCACCCGTTTTTCCATAATGGTGAGTTGCCGGTGGGGCCATCGGCTATTAAGCCGGAGGGCGCAAAGGCTTTCACAGGCAAGGGCATGGAAGAAGTGCCTACCCCCCGCGCCCTGGAGCTGAGCGAAATCCCCGGTGTGGTAGACCAGTTCCGCCAGGCCGCCCGCAATGCCAAAGCCGCCGGCTTTGACGGCGCCGAAATTCACGGCGCCAACGGCTACTTGCTCGACCAGTTCCTGCAAGACGGCTCCAACCAGCGTACCGACGAGTATGGCGGCAGCGTAGAAAACCGCAGCCGCTTTGTGCTGGAAGTGGTGCAGGCCGTGGTAGACGAGCTGGGCGCCGACCGTGTGGGCATCCGCTTCTCGCCCCAGGGTAGCGCCAGCATTCAGGATTCCGATCCAGTGGCGACGTTCAGCTATGTAACGGAGCAACTGAACCAGTTCAACCTGGCCTACCTGCACGTGATTGAGGCCCTACCCGGCCACCCCATGGCCCAGCCTAGCCGGCCGGCCGTGGCCGCCAAGCTGCACGAAATTTTCAACGGCACCTTTATCCTGAACGGTGGCTACACCCAGGAAACTGCGGAGGCAGCCTTGGCTAACAACGAAGCCGATCTGATTGCCTTCGGTGTGCCGTTCATTGCCAACCCCGATCTGGTGGAGCGCTTCGAGCAAGGTGCCGCCCTCAACACCCCCGATCCTACCACGTTCTACGTGGCCGGCGAGAAGGGCTACACGGATTATCCTTCGTTGCAGGAAACTAAGGAAGCGGCACAGGACATCGAGCAGAAATAAGCGTTGCTCGGTTTTCGTTTTGAAGACCAAGTACCGAATGCAGGCACCCCGTTTTCGACTGCCTACAACGTAATCTAGCTATACCAAGGAAAGCCTACTGCTCGGAGCGGTAGGCTTTCCTGTTTTCAGGGCGAGTTACTTTCTGGAACGGATTTCTAAACACAACAACTTTTTGGCCTACCCCTGACCTTCCGCCCTACCCTGCGTATCCCTTACCAACCTAAACTATTCTGACCATGAGCACTGACCCCAACGAACCTCGTCCTACCAATAGCGAAATTGACCCCAAACCTACCTCCTACCCCACCAGCGAAGAGGGCATGGATGTGAAGCCCGACTGGGATATGTCGAGCTACCACCCAGCAAACAAGCTGGCCGGCAAAGTGGCTCTCATTACGGGCGGCGACTCCGGCATTGGTCGGGCCGTAGCGCTGGCGTTTGCCATGGAAGGCGCCGACGTAGCCGTTATTTATCACACCAACGCCGAAGACGCTGAAGTAGTAGGCCAGGCCGTACGCGCTCAGGGCCGCAAGTTTTTGTCGATTCAGTGCGATGTGCGCTCAGCAGAAGCCTGCCGCGACGCCGTGCGCCGCACCCACGCCGAGCTGGGCGGCTTCAACATTCTGGTAAACAACGCCGCCTACCAGATGGGCTACGAAAACTTCGAGACCATACCGGAGGAAAACATTCACATCACGTTCGATACCAACATCAAGGGCTACTTCTTCATGGCGCAAGCAGCCATTCCGTTCCTGAAGGAAGGTGATTCCATCATCAACACGGGTAGCATTGTAGGCTTGGTAGGCAACAAGCACCAGATCGACTACGCCTCTACCAAAGGCGCTATTCATACCTTCACCAAGAGCCTAGCGCAGTACCTGGGCGACAAGAAAATCCGGGTAAACGCCGTGCTGCCTGGCCCTATCTGGACGCCTTTTATTCCCGGCGGTATGCTGAAAGAGGACTTGAAAACCTTCGGCGACGCTACCATGCTGGGCCGCCCCGGTCAGCCCGAGGAACTGGCGCCAGCTTACGTGTATTTCGCTTCGACTGACGGTAGCTACTCCACGGGTAGCCTACTGGAAGTAACGGGCGGCATGCCCAAAGGCGGCTGAGTTTGCCGCGTCTCTGCGCGAGGCGCGGTGCCCACAACGGCCTTCCCAAAAGCTTCCGCCGGCCGTGCCGGTCGGAAGCTTTTTTCTGGGCGCAGCTTCCGCCAACCGCCGTGCTTTTGCGTATTCCTACTCACCAACCCTTCCTACCTTAACCTAAACTCCTATGAGCACTGAATTTCGCCCTACCTCGGATGATATGAAAGCCGAAAAGCTGCCCTACCCGGCCAAACAGGCCGATATGAAGCAGCAGCCCGACTCCGACCTTTCCTACTACAAGCCAGCCGGCAAGCTAGAGGGTAAAGTAGCCCTCATCACCGGCGCCGACTCCGGCATTGGTCGGGCCGTGGCCCTGGGCTTTGCCATGGAAGGTGCCGATGTGGCCATCCTTTACAACGAAAACGACGAAGACGCCGAGAAAACCAAATCCATGGTGGAAGGCACGGGCCGCCGCTGCCTGGTGCTGAAATACGACGTGCGCGAGCCCGAAAACTGCCTTTCGGCCGTGCGCCGCACCCACGACGAGTTGGGCGACCTAAACATTCTGGTGAACAACGCTGCCTACCAGATGTCGCAGGAGAAATTCGAGGACATTCCGGTGGAGCAAATCCGGCGCACGTTTGAGACCAACATCATGGGCTACATTTTTATGGCCCAGGCCGCCGTGCCGCACCTGCAAAAAGGCGACTGCATCATCAACACGGGTAGCATTGTGGGCCAAACCGGCAACAAGATTCTCATCGACTACGCTTCGTCGAAGGGCGCTATTCACGCCTTCACCAAGTCGCTGGCGCTAAGCTTGGGCGAGAAGGGCATTCGGGTGAATGCCGTGCTGCCCGGTCCTATCTGGACACCCAACATCCCCGGCACCATGCCTGCTTCTGAAATCGACAAGTACGGCCACGAGGTAGCCTTGCAGCGCCCCGGCCAACCCGAGGAGCTGGTAGGCGCCTACGTGCTGCTCGCCTCGCAAGACGGCTCCTTTATGACCGGCGCCTTCATTCCCGTAACGGGCGGCAAGACCAGCAGCGACGAGTAAAAAGTTGTCTTTTTCGCAGAAGCACCCCGCAGCCCAGGGCAAATGCTCTGGGCTGTTTGTTTGATGCATATAAATTCTACGGTTTAGCTTGAAACAGGCACCCTGTTTTGTATTTCTCCGTAGAAACTGATGTTAACTGTCGGTACACTGATTGGTGCCGCATTTCTCCTCCTTATGGCCTCTCCTCATTACCCAGAAGGCACCGTACGGGCGCTGCTGGCTACCGACCTCGTGACCGATGCTACCCGCGACGCGCTGCAAGCCCGCCTTGACGCGCCCGTGTACGAGCCGCAGTACCTCGATGGTGCCACCTACGAATTGCTGCGCGCCGTAGCGGCGCGCCTGTTTCCGCAGCCCGACCGCCCCGACAACCCCATTGAGCTGGCTCCGGCCGTAGATAAGCGCCTGCTAGAAGGCGGCTCCGACGGCTGGCGCTACGACGCCCTACCCCCCGACCGCGAAGCCTACCGCATGGGCTTGGGCGGCATCCGCGACAGCGCCGAAACCATGTTCGGGCAGAAGTTTCTGTCGCTCAGCGACGAGCAGAAAGACCAAGTATTGAACGCGGTGCAGCAAGGCACCGCGCCCGGCGACGTGTGGCAGGAAATGTCTGGGGTTCGCTTTTTCGAGGAACTGCTGGCTGAACTCACCGAGAACTACTACGCCCACCCCTTGGCGCAGGAAGAAATCGGCTACGTCGGCATGGCCGATGTACCCGGCTGGCACCACCTCCAACTCAACGAATTAGACCCCCGCGAGCCGGAAGAACAGGTGAAGTTGTAAAAGGTGAAGTTGTGAAGGTAGGATTGCCTATCGTCATGCTGACGCACGCAATCCCTATCAGCAACTTACCCACAGCTTGCTCTCACTATTCACAAATTCACGACTCACACTTTCACCTTTCCCTTTATGCCTGAGGAAGAAGTAGCTGAAGAAGGCGTTTTGAATCCCCTCCAACCCGAGATTCAGGATCCGCTTCTCAAAGAAATAATCGAAGAAAACGACTTGCAGGCTGACCCCAGCCGCGACCCGCTGGAACAACCCGCCCCCCTCCCCGACCCCGACGAGGTAGTGGATTGCGTGGTGATTGGCACCGGCGCGGGCGGCGCGCCTCTGTTGGCCCGCTTGGCTATGGCCGGCCTGAAGGTAGTGGCCCTGGAAGCCGGCCCCTGGCACGACCCACGTAAGGATTTCGCCACCGACGAGAAAGCACAAGCGTTCTTGTTTTGGAACGATGAGCGGCTGTCGGCCGGCGAGGACCCAATTGCCTTTGGCCGCAACAACTCCGGCATTGGGGTAGGCGGCTCTACCCTGCACTACACCGCCTACACCCCCCGCGCCCAGGACGACGATTTCCGCCTGCAACGCGACTTTGGCGTGGGCAAGGACTGGCCCATCGGCTACGAAGACCTGGAGGCGTATTACGACGAGCTGGAGCAGTTCTTGGGCATCTCTGGCCCCAAGAACTACCCCTGGGGCCCTACCCGCAAGCACAGCTACCCCTTGGCTCCCCTACCCCTGAACGGGGCTGCGCAACTGATGCAGCGCGGCTGCGAGCAGCTGGGCATCAAGACCTCACCGGCAGCCAATGCAGCGTTGTCGGCGCGGTATTACCAGGAGGGGATTGGCTGGCGCGAGGCGTGCACCAACCGGGGTTTTTGCCAGGCGGGCTGCAACATCGGCGCCAAAGCCAGCATGGACGTTACCTTCCTACCCCTAGCGGCCAACTACGGCGCCGATATTCGGCCTAACAGCTACGTCACGGAGATTGAGCGCGATGCTAGTGGCGCCATCACGGGCGTGGTGTATGAGCAAAACGGCATCACACTGCGCCAAAAGTGCCGCAATCTGTTTTTGTGCGCGGGCGCTATCGAAACGCCTCGCTTGCTGCTGCTGAACGAGTTAGCGTTGAACAGCGGCCAGGTAGGGCGCAACTTCACGGCGCATACCGGCGTGCAGGTGTGGGGCACTTTCCCCGAGGATGTGCGGCCTTACAAAGGCATTCCCGGTGCGCTGATTTCGGAGGATACGCACCGCCCCAAGGATGCTGATTTTGTGGGCGGCTACTTACTGCAAAGCATTGGGGTGATGCCCGTTACGTTTGCTTCGCAGGCGGCACGGGCGCGCAAGCTCTGGGGCCAGGCAGGCCGCGACTACATGCGCAACTACAACCACATTGCCGGCATCAACATATTGGGCGACTGCCTACCCCACGACAGCAACTACCTGGAGCTGGCCGAGGAAAAAGACGCCCGCGGTGTGGCCAAACCCCGCATTCACTTCACGGCCCAGGAAAACGAAAAGCGCATGACGGCCCACGCCGAAAACATTATGCGCCAGATTTGGGGAGCGGCCGGTGCCACCGATATCTGGGCTTTCCCGCGCTATGCCCACACCATTGGCACGGCGCGCATGGGCCGGAGCGGCGACGACGCCGTGGTAGACGCCGACGGCCGCGCTTTCGACGTGCCGAACCTGTATATCTGTGATAACTCTGTATTTCCGAGCGCCTTGAGCGTCAATCCGGCGCTGACGATTATGGCGTTGAGCCTGCGCACGGCCGATAAATTTTTAGAGAAAGCCCGGTAGGGGCGCGTTGCACGCGTCCGTCGTTGAACGTCTGCGTTGAACGGCCTCGCCTACTCACCGTTCAATATTTCAACGATGGACGCCCGCAAAGCGTCCTACCCTTTATGGCACAGGACTTTTTAAAACACATCAAAAAGAAATTCGGCAACGGCACGTACGAAGGCGACCAATTTGGGGGCGCAGATGGCCGCGACGGAAGCGGTCTGCCTACCAAATCACCCCGCAACTTCATGTTTGCGACGGGCATTGAGTGCTCCTACCCTACCATCGACCACGGCAAAACCCGCCGCGACCTGCTCGAGGAAACCGACCACTACAACCGCTATAAGGAAGACCTGGGCCTGGTGAAGGAGATGGGGCTGAACGTGCTGCGCTACAATCTGCCCTACTACAAAATTCAGAAGGCACCAGGCAAGTACGACTGGGAGTTTGCGGATGCTGCTATGGCCGAAATCAAACGCCTGGGCATCACGCCTATTCTGGACCTGATGCACTTTGGCGTGCCCGACTGGTTGGAGAACTTTCAGAACCCCGAGCTGCCTGTGCACTTTGCCGAGTACTGCGGCGCTGTGGCCCAGCGCTACCCCTGGGTGCGTTTCTATACGCCCGTCAACGAAATTTACGTGACGGCCCGCGCCAGTGCTAAAGACGGCATCTGGAACGAACAATTGAAATCCGACAAGGGGTTTGTGACGGCCATGAAGCACTGCGTGGCTGCCAGCATCATGGGCAACCATCAAATTGCCAAGTACCGCCCCGACTGCGTAATTGTGCAGAGCGAATCGGCGGAGTACATTCACGAGATGCGGGCGGTGGAAAGTGACCATACGCGCCTCACCAACAAGCTGCGCTTTCTGTCGCTGGATTTGCTCTATGCTCACACCATCGACGCCGAGGTATTGCTGTATTGCCTCGACAACGGTATGACCCGCGAGGAGCTAAAGTGGTTTATGGCCGGCGAACCTCCCGGATACCAGATCATGGGCAACGACTACTACGGCCGCAACGAGAAGATTATCAAGCCCAACGGCGACCTGTGCTCTGCCGAAGACGTGCTAGGTTGGTACACTATGACCAAGCAATACTACGAGCGGTACCGCAAGCCCGTGTTCCACACCGAAACCAACACCTTCAACGCCCTAGACGCCGAATGCTGGCTCTGGAAGCAGTGGGTGAACGTGACCCGCATCCGTCAGGACGGCGTGCCGGTGGTCGGCTTCACGTGGTATTCCCTCCTCGATCAGATTGATTGGGACATCTCGCTGGCCGAAAAGCGCGGCTTTGTAAACCCCTGCGGCCTCTACGACCTCAATCGCAAAATTCGTCCCGTTGGCGAAAGCTACAAGATGATGCTCCAGGAATTTGGTCAGATTACGATGGTACCGCACGGGGAAATCTTCCAGATCACGAAACGCCCGGCTGAGCTGAAAGTGGAAGTGTAAAGGCTCACAGATTTTTTCGGATTTTGCGGATTAGTCGGATTTTACGGACGATTTATAGGGCCGGGCAGCTTATTGCTACCCATCTTTTCAGCTCGCAAACTCACGAAGCTTTACCGTGCTTCAGCAGCAAAGCTGTAAGGCAGTGCATAGTACAGCCTATGATTGTCCACAAAATCCGACTAATCCGCAAAATCTGAAAGAATCCGTGAGCCGATGACGTTGCAGCAGTTGGAATATATCGTAGCCCTCGACGCGCACCAGCAGTTTGTGCTGGCCGCAGACAAGTGCTGTGTCACGCAGCCTACCCTGAGCATGCAGGTGCAAAAGCTGGAAGAAGAGTTAGGCGTACTGCTCTTCGACCGCACCCGCAAAGGCGTGATACCCACCACGGTTGGCACCAAGGTAATCGAGAAAGCACGCGAGATTTTGCGTGCTTCCCAGCAGCTGCGCGAGGTGGTGCAGGTGGAAAAAGGCGAGTTGGTAGGCGACTTGCGCCTGGGCATCATCCCTACCTTGGCGCCCTACCTGGTGCCGCTGTTCTTGGTAGAGCTGGTGGAGCGTCACCCGCAATTGCGGGTGCAGGTAGAGGAAATGCAGTCGGCCGACATTATGCAACGGCTCAAGGAAAACCAGCTGGATGTGGGCCTGCTCGTGACGCCTCTCGATGACCGCCAACTGCGGGAAATTCCGTTGCTGGAAGAGCCTTTCCTGGGCTATGTGTCCGAAGGCCACAGCCTCTACCCACAGGCCACTATTAGCCCCACCGACCTGGGCGCGCCGGGCCTGTGGCTGTTGCAGCAGGGTCACTGCTTCCGCCATCAGGTGCTCAACATCTGCTCGCCCTCGCCCGTGGCCGACAGCCAACCCTTCACCTACGAAAGCGGCTCCATCGAAACCCTGAAGGAGCTGGTGCGCCGCAACCACGGCTACACGCTGGTGCCGGAGCTATCGGTACTCAGCGAGCTGGACAATAATCCCATGGTGAAGCGCTTCGAGGCGCCCGAGCCGGTGCGCGAAATCAGCATGGTGGTGCATCACGGCTTTGTGCGCCTACCCCTGCTGCACAGCCTACGCGAGCTGGTACTGGCCAAGGTACCCGAGCGCCTACACGCCGGGCAAGCCGGCCGCAAAATTCGGTGGCGGTAAATAGGGAAGAAGTCATATAGAGTACAGTCATGCAGAATTATCGCCGCTTACTTTTTGATTGGCTGCCCTGGCTCGTGCTGGCGGCCGTAGTTTTCATTCCGGCGCTGCGCGTGCCGGTAGTGAGCACGTTGCAGCGCGGGCTGCTGGTCACCGGCCTGATGCAACCTACACTACCCACAGTCTCTACCCCGGCTCCGGCTGTGGCAACAGCTACTGCTGCTGCCTACCCTGATGTGCCCCTGCTCACCCTCGACGGCCAGCCCACCAACCTGCAGGCCCTACGCGGCAAGACGGTTTTCTTCAATATCTGGGCTACCTGGTGCCCGCCCTGCGTGGCGGAGCTACCCGGTATTCAGGCGCTGTATGAGAAGGTAGACAAGCAAAAAGTGGCTTTCGTACTGGTGTCGTTTGACCGCAACCCAAAGAAAGCACAGGCTTTCATTCGGCGCAAAGGTTACACCGTACCGGTGTTTTTCCCGGCCGCGCCTCTCCCGCCGGCCTTCGACTCGCAGGCCATTCCCACTACCCTTATTATCGGACCAGATGGCCGGATTATCACTCGCCACGAGGGCATGGCTGACTATGATTCGCCCAAAGTGAAGGCGTATCTGGAGGGGTTGGCTCAACCGTAGTAACGCTGCAAAAGCCAGCGCTTTCCATTTCGTTGCCGTACATAAGCAGAGCCGCTACGTAGGCGGCTGCTAACCACTGCGCAATGGCATCTTCCAACTTTCCTACCCTTATTTACCTCCATTACTGGGCAGGCGCCGGCCACGCCTGGCAGGGCGTAGCCGATGCACTGGGCTCTGATTATTCTTCTTTAGCGCCCAATTTGGGCGGTTTTGGCGGCGCGCCTGCCCCAACGGGCGGCTACACCTTAGATGCCTACGCCGATACAATAGCTGCGTATATCAAAGAACAAAGGCTAACGCATTACGTGTTGGTGGGCCATAGCATGGGCGGCAAAATTGCGCTGGCGCTGGCGGCACAGCAGCCGGTGGGCCTGGTAGGCGTGGCCCTGCTGTCGCCCTCGCCGCCCACCGCCGAGCCCATGACGGAGCAGGACCGCCAGGAGAGTCTGAAAGCCTACGGCAAACCCGCTGAGGCCGAAAAAACCTTCCAAACCATCACGGCCCGGCCGCAGCCGCCTGCTATCAAAGAACAGATTATCAACGACAATCTGCGCAGTAGCAAGGGCGCCTGGGATGCCTGGCTGCTACACGGCAGCCGCGAAAACATTGCGGCTCGTATGTGCGACGTGCAGGTGCCCTGCGCCATCTTAGCCGGCGACCAAGACCAGATCATGTCGCCCTCGGTGCACGGCCTGGAAACCCTACCTCTGCTACCCGACGATACGCCCTTGGAAATCATCGGCGGTGCCGGTCACCTGCTTCCTTATGACGCTCCCGAGGAAGTAGCTGCGCTGCTGCACGATTTCGTTTCGCGCCTACCTTTGCGGTAGATAGCACTAACAGAACGTGTCATGCTGAGCGCAGGCGCAGCCGTAGTCGGAGCATCTCTACCGTAAGTAATTTCCAATGATGGCAACAAAGCGGTAGAGACGCTTCGACAGGCTCAGCATGACGGACACTTTCCGACCCTTACACACATACCTCCCTTCATGCAGAACTTCACCTCCTTCGCCGATGCGGGCGACTACAAAGCTCTCCTCGCTAAGGCACTTGAAATCAAGCAAAACCCATACGACTACCAGCACATTGGTAAGAATAAGACCGTCGGGCTGATTTTCTTTAACCCCAGCTTGCGCACCCGCCTGAGCAGCGTGAAGGCTGCCTACAATCTGGGCGCACAAGCCTGGGTACTGAACGCCGGTGCTGATTCGTGGACGTTGGAAATGGCCGATGGCGCCGTGATGAACGGCGGCACGCAGGAGCACATCAAGGAGGCTATTGCGGTGATGAGCCAGTATTGCGACGTGTTGGGCGTGCGCACCTTCCCTACCCTGAAGGACCGCGAAGAAGACTACAACGAGGTGGTATTCAAGAAGATTATGCAATACGCCACGGTGCCCGTGGTGAGCCTGGAAAGCGCTACGCTGCACCCGTTGCAGTCGTTTGCCGACCTGATTACCGTGGCCGAACACAAGCAGAAAGAGCGTGTGAAAGTGGTGTTGACCTGGGCACCCCACGTGCGCGCCCTACCCCAGTGCGTACCCAACTCCTTCGCCGATTGGTTCTCGGAAGTCGATTGGGTAGACTTTGTGATTACCCACCCCGAGGGCTACGAGCTAGACCCCAAATTCACGAAAGGCGCCCGCATCGAGTACGACCAACGGAAAGCCCTGGAGGGTGCCGATTTTGTGCAGGCCAAAAACTGGAGCAGCTATAAGGAATACGGCCAAGTCATCAGCAACGACCCTAGCTGGATGCTTACGCCCGAGCACATGACGGGTACCAACGACGCTAAATTCCTGCACTGCCTCCCCGTGCGCCGCAACGTAGAAGTATCCGACGCCATCCTGGACTCACCTAACTCCCTGGTGATTCAGGAAGCCGGCAACCGCGTCTTCTCCATGCAAACCGTACTGCACGAGTTGTTGAAATAAGTGGTGAAGTGGTGAGTGAAAAAACCCGCCTGTCATCCTGAGCTTGCGAAGGATCTTATGCCCAAAGAACGATAGACATAACAGCGACTCGTTCACGCCTGATAAGGTCCTTCGCAAGCTCAAGATGACAGGCGGTTTTTTTCACTCACCACTTCACAAACTCACTGTTTCACCTTACAGCGGATCGGCGGTGACTTTGAAGCGGGAGTCGGCGCGGATGGTGATGTCGCGGGTGATGGCCTTGGCAATGGTAGCCTTGGTGGTTAGCGTATAGCTTTCTGCTTTGATGTAGCTGTCGAGTTTGGCCTTGGTGGGCGTGAGTGTGATACTCTGCACGCCAGTTGGGACATTGCTCAGCGAGGCTAATAGAATCTGGTCGTTGCCGTTGCCCGTGCTGATGTAAATTTCAATGCTGCGTAGGAAATTGAAATTTTCGCTGTTGGGGTCGGCAATGGTGAGCGTGAGCCGATCTAGGCTTACATCCTTCACCAAGTCGGCGCGGGTATTGTTGTTCTTGAATTTGGAAGACGACTGCGTAGGCACAGCCACTGGCGACAAGGGCGCGGCTATTCCCACCGGGAAGCTAGAGGCAATTTTGATGTTTTGGCTGTCTTCAATATAGAAGGTCAGGAGCTTGTCAATCTCCTTGCAGCCAACAACGAACAAACCAAAAAAGAGGGTAGCGAGTAACAGGACTTTTTTCATGTGAATTGAATTTTGTCCGGAACCTACGCAACCACTACGCCAAACAGATTGCCGTTCGGCTACTCCTTCAACTTATTTTGGGCATTCTTCCCGTGTCAGCTGCTCGTTGATGACAATGCCTGCCTTGGAGCCATCGGCGGCGGCCATAATGGCCTGCTGCTGACCGGGCGTAAGGTCGCCAGCAGCGTAGAGGCCAGTCACGGAGGTCTGCTGCTTTTTATCGACCCACACGGCTCCTTTCTTCGTGAAGCGGCACCCTAGCTGCTTGGCAAACGGGGCGCGCTGGTGTTGGGGCGCGTGCAGAAATAGTGCATGACATTCCAGTGGCTCGCCTGTTTCAAACTCCACGCAACGCAGCATCCCATCGGGGTTGCCTACCAATCGTTGCACGCACTCCTCACGCACAGCAATGCCCTGCTGGCGCAAACGGCGCCGGGCATTGTTGGTGAGGTGGCCCGGCCCGTCGGTGCACACCGTTATGTGGCTCGACCACCGGCTGACCAGTAGGGCTAGTCCCGTTACGGTTTTGCCGCGGCCGTAGACGGCCAGCGGTTGATTGCGCACTTCCCAGCCGTGGCAGTAGGGGCAGTGCAGCACCCCCCTACCCCAGAACTCGCGCATACCATCCAGGGGTGGCAACTCGTCTTCTACCCCCGTTGCCAGTATCACTTTGCGCGCCGTTGCCACGGTAGTGCGGTTGGACTCGGTATCGGCCTCCACCCGAAAATGGCCGTTCTCTTTCGTGATAGATGTTACGCGCAGCTCGCGCACTTCCACCGATTCGTAGGGCGTGAGCTGGCTGCGGCCAATGCGCAATAACTCCTCGGGGGCGGTGCAGTCGCGGGTGAAGAAGCCCTGCACCGCGGGTGAGGTGACGTTGCGTGGGGCACCGGCATCGCACACCAGCACGCGGCGCATGCTACGTCCTAGTATCAGCGCCGCGCTCAGGCCGGCGCTGCCGGCGCCCACAATTACCACGTCATAGTCAGTGGAAGTCAGCAGCTTGTGGGCGGGGCGTACGGTGGCAATGGTTGGCTTCATGAAACAAATAAAAGAGCAGCGCAACAGCCAATACCGGTGTGGTGCAGGCCTACCTGCGGGAAAGCTGACAACACGCAGAAATGGTGCTTTCAGATAGAAAGAGCCTTTTGTACCGAAGTTTCGGGCAATTGGTTTTTAGCTCTCTGCACAGGACAGTTTCCTAGTTCTTATTTTTATCACTATTCCTGCTGCTTCAAATAAGAACCTGATTGACATAAAACAAAAAGCCTCTCCCACCGGAGAGGCTTTTTGTTTGCTTGCGCGAAGCGTTTGCCGCAGGGCTTATTGCTTCACGAGGCGCAGCACGTGGCGCTCGTTGGTGCCTTGCACCAGCACCACGTACGTACCCACGGGCAGTTGCTGCACATCCAGCGACGACTCCAGGCCACCGCTTACCGAGTAGCTAGCCACCGTACGGCCAGCCATGTCTACCACGCTTACTTGGTAGCTACCAGTTGCCAGACCGCGTAGGTCCAGCGTGGTGCGCGTGGTGGTTGGGTTGGGATACAGCGTTGGGGCTTGCGCCACTACCTCACCCGCGAACACCACCGTGCGTACCGGCGACAGCGACTCCGTGCCGTCCTGGTCTACCTGCCGCAGGCGGTAGTATACCGTGCCAGTGTGCGGCACCTTGGCATCTACCAGCCCGTACACGTGCGCCTGGTTGGTGCTACCCTGCCCGGCTACCCGGCCTACCGCCATGAAGGCAAAGCCATCGAAAGAGCGCTCTACTACGAAATAGGCGTTGTTCTTCTCCGAAGCCGTGCTCCAGCTCAGTACTGCGTTCTGCTGCACTGCCTGCACCGCGAAGGCTACCAGCTCAACTGGCAGCGGGTTCGCACCAATACTGAATGTTTCTACTACGGTGTTGGTACCACCATTCACGTCCGTAGTGGTGATGCTCACCGAGTACGTACCGGACCGCAACTTAGTACGATCTGATACGAATAGCTGGCCAGTAGATTGGTTTAGGCTGATACCTACAGCCGATAGTTGGTCAACAGTTAGCGCCGAAGAACCAGCAATAGCTGTATTGAGACCTGTGGTAGGCAAACCGTTGCTGGCTCCCGCGAGCAGGGCACCCGTAGTGGCATCGTATACTAAGGCTGTAGTACCCGAAGCAACATATCGTGCTCCATTATTGTCGATAAGGTACGTCAGCACATCGTTATTCTGATACGGAGTGTTATTGCCTCCTTTGGTGGGCGTTGCCCTGTAATAAGAGTTGATGTCTTTGCCCACCGCAATGGTATACAACGCCGCATTCGAGATGTTGCTGGCCGCGTCAATAGCTGTATAGCTGAAGAAGGCGTTGCCGGTGAAGCCAGCCGCTGGGTCAAACTTCAAAGTGGCTGCCTGCGCGGCCGTCAGCGGGATGGCCGTGCCGGTGGTGGGTAATGCCACGTAGGTACCCCCATTACTATAGTACAGCACGCCCTGAGCCGCCGTCGGCAAAGAAGCCGGATCGATAGCGTAGGTCAGACTAGAGGCGGCAGTTTCAGCGTCAGTAGCGGCAAGCGGCGAGATAGTTATCTGGCCAGCGGTATTGCCTTCGGGCGCCTGCATAGCGTTTACCACGTTCTGGGCGTAAGGCGCCAGGTCGAGGATAGCCGTATTAGTTGTTCGCTGGTTGTTGGTCGCGTCGCTTTCCGAGGAAGTCGTCGTCACGTTACCCATCACGCTATAAGCCGTAGTCGGTGCTGTGATAGTGAACGTATTGGTAACGGCCCCAGCTGCGCCAGCGGCCTGCGAGGTGATGGTATTGAATGTAATAACGTTCCCACTCTGGCTACCGTTGGTGATGTTGGAGGCTATTACGCCCGTTGGGAGCGTTACCTTCTGCACCACGTTGGCGGCCGGTGAGGGACCATTATTCAGCGTTACCACGGAGTATGTAACCGCGCTGCCTGGCACCACTGCTGCTGGTCCGCTTACCAGTGTTGTCACGTCAGTTTGCGCCGTGATATTGATTCTGGCTGCCGCCGCGTTGTTAGCGGGGTTCGAGTCCGATATATCCGAGGCAATAGAGGCTGTTGCCGACAGGGTAGTAAGACCCGGGGCATTCAGCTGCACCGTGTACGTGAACGAGCTGGGGGTTGTCGTCGTCGGCGAAGCCAGCGAGGCGATAACTGGCCAAGTCACTAGGCCCGTTGCGCTGTTATAAGTACCTCCGTTAGATACTGTTACTCCAGTTAAGCCGATAGGCAAGCTCAAACGCGTTACCACATTGGTAGCCGGATCCTGGTTGTTGAGGTTGCTGGAAAATACGGCGGTCAGCGTTACGGGCTGGCCAGCTGTGACAGTAGCCGCCGAGGACGTAAGCGTCACACTTAGGTCCGCCGTTTTGTCGCTCTCGCGGGTAGAGGCGGTCGTAAACGTTGAGCGGTTGTTGTCGAGGTTACGGTCTACTACCGTACCTGCTACTGTGGCCTGGGCCAAGCCCGTCAGCTGGGCCACTTCTGGCATCCGCACCGTGATGCTGTTCACGTTGCTGGCGCCATTGGCTAAGTTGCTAATCGTAGCGAAAGTTACTAACCCCGTGGCACTATTGTAAGTAGCATCAGCAGGTAGAGTAATAATGGTCAGGCCAGCTGGCAATTGCAGCGTCGGCACTACCGATTCGGCCGTGTTAGGCCCGTTGTTAGTGGTTACTACCTGATAAGTAGCCGCCCCGAAAACAGGCGTAGCAACCGGACCGTTCACACTGATAGCCACATCGTTGGAACCGGTTATTGTCGTCGTAACAGCAGCGCGGTTGTTAGCCGTGTTGCTTTCCGGCGTGGTAGTGCTCACATTGGCTGTAGGTGAGTAGGAGCCCGCGCTCGGCGCACCGAACGATACTGAGTTTACCAGCTTACTGCCGCTAGGCAGCGTGCCCAGCGCGAAGGTAACCACCCCGGTAGTTGCATCGTAGGTGCCGCCGCCCGTAACGGTCACGTCGGCAAGGCCAGCCGGCAGACGCACGGTCTGCACGACACCGTTAGCGGGCGCACCGCTTGTGTTGGCCGTCGTCACGGTGTAGTTCACTACTTGCCCGGCCAGAGCCGAGGTGGGACCAGCCAAAGCTGTTGTCACGTCGGTGGTTGGGGTTACCATCACCTTGGTTGAAGCCACGTTGTCAGCGGCTACAGGGTCGGTGGTGGCGCTGCTTACACTGGCAGCAGCCAGCACGTACCCAGCCGTGGGGGCCGTGAACTGAAACGAGTAGCTCTGGGTAGCGGCGCTGGCTAAGCTACCAATGGTACCGAAGGTTAATACCCCAGTAGTTGCGTCGTAGCTAGCGCCGGCAGGCAGCCCCGATACCGTTAGGCCAGGCAGCATGCTCACCTGCTCTACTACGTTGGTGGCGGCGCTGGGGCCGTTGTTCACAATATCTACTTTCATCGTCACGATGGCGCCGGGCGCCACGCTCGGTGTCGTGGTAGAGATGGTGGTAGCCAGGTTGGCCACCGTGCCAGTCTGGTTGGTGGTAGCCGTAGCGGGCGTACCAGTGGTGGGTGTCACGGTGGTAGCCGTAGCGTTTTGGGTATTGTTGCCTGTAGCCACGTCGCCCACGTTGTTGCTAGTGCCCGCGGCGGTATAGCTGCCTACCACAGTAGCGGCAGCCGTGAAGCCAGTGGCTGGTGCCGTAAAGCTAATCGTGTTGACAGCCGTTTGTCCCAGGGGTAGGGAGGCCAGTACCGGGAAGGTGACAATGCCGGAAGCCGCGTCGTAGGTGCCGCCATTAGACACGTACACGTCCACCAGATTTTTGGGTAGCGTCACAGTTTGGAGTACGTTGGGCGCAGCCGACAGGGCACCATTCGTTGCCACATTTTTCGTGGTTACGGTGTAGGTAGCCAGGTTACCGATTACCACGCTGGTGGGGCCAGTAATGGTAGTCGTTACGTCGTAGCGCGGGTTGATAATCGTGCTCACGCTGGCTGCGTTGTTGGCCAGGTTGATATCTGTGTTGGCGGCTGATATGCCGGCCGTGGCCGTGATGGGGCCGGCGCTGGGTGCTTTCACCGTGATACCGTAGGTATTGCTACCACCCGAGTTCAGTGAAGCCACCGTGGGGAACGTCACCAGACCTGTCGTGTTATTGTAGGTAGGCGCTGTGCTAGCCGCGCCGTTTATAGTAAACGTAACCGTGTTGCCACCATCGGTCAGCCCGGCGGGCAGTTGCAAGGTTTCCACTACCTGTGTGGCCGTGCTCGGACCATTATTCCTAGCCGTTACGGTGTACGTCAGCGTTTGGCCGGCATCTACGTTAGCTGCGCTGGCTGTGATAGTCGTGGTCAGGTCGGTAGGGGGGCTCTGCACCGTTACGGAAATAGTGCCAGGGTTGCTCAGAGCACCATCTACGTCCTGCACCGTATAGGGAATGGATACTGTACCGGTGAAACCTGTCACTGGTGTAAACGTTACATCGCCGTTATTATTCACTGTGAACGTACCCTTATTTGCCACCGTGAAGGTTGTCTGACGGGTGGTGCTGCTGGGGTCGAGGTTTACAGTGGCCACGTTGATGCCGCCGTCTCCGTCCGTATCATTGGCCGTGACGGAGAAAGTTTTGGCCGTGTTAGGCAGCGTAGTTTGTAAGTCGTTGTTGGCGACTGGGGGCAAGTTACAAGTACCAAAGTACAACTGGTCGATACCCAAGTCGTTGCCGCCCGCGGCCGTCGATACGTTGCGAATTTCAAATACGGCCGTAGTATTGTCGCCGGAGTACCACACGCTGGAATACCTCACCCAGCGGTCCGGAGACTCGTTTAGTATCAACGTGCTCGATACGGAAGAGCCATTAATAACGAACCCTACTTCCGGTACTGCACTGTTCGAGCCCGGCGGCAGCAAGTTGTTGAAGTAGGCCGAGAACGTATAGTAGCGGTTTTTCTGCACCGTCACCGTTTGCGCGTACATGCGCTGGATGCTGGCCGAACCGTTAATCATCAGAAACTTATTGGCCGCGGCCGGCGTGGTTGACTTCGTCGTACCATCGGTGTTGGTGTTGTCGTAGTCGTACCCACGGAACGCGTTGTGATACGTGTTGGCGTTTACGTCCACCGCATAGTTGCCCTCTGGGTTAAGCCCTTTAGTACCGCCAGTAAGTGCCGCGTTGGCCGTGGGCGAGATATAGTTGTAGTCGTTGGAGAAGCCGGTGTTGCCCTGGGAGAAGTCAAAGTTGGTCAGCAGGTTCTGGCCGGTCGAGGATGTACAGGCCGAACCAGTGTCATATACACGCAAGCTTACCGTAGCCGTCGCTGTCTGGCCAGCCTCATTCGTAATTCGGTAGGTGAAGCTGTCTGGTCCCAAGTAGTCCGCGGTAGGCGTATAGGTGTAAGTACCGTTCGCGTTAACGACTACCGTACCGTGCGCCGGATCAGTTAGCTTGGTGGCAGTTAGCTTAGTGTTGTTCGGGTCGTTATCGTTCAATAATACGTTGCCAGTTACGGGCGTATTCTTAGGCACCTCGTAGCTATCGTTGCCAGCCGTCACTACCACGTCGCTGACCGAAATTGTATAGGTAGCGGCGGCGTTAGACTCCATACCACTATTATCGGTGGCAGAGAATGTAAACGTGACGTTTCCCACGGTGGTACCGTCAGGCTTAAACCGTAGGCTACCGGCCTGAGCTACCGTTAGCACCTGCCCGGCCGTAGCAGCCACGTATGTTCCGTTAGCATCCTGGTAGTAAAGCGTACCTGAGGTAGGCAGCGTCACAATCTTGTATGAGGCAACATTGCCATCCGCATCGGTGGCGTTCAGAGAGCTGATAGTCCGCTGGGCAGCGTTGCGCGGAATGATAGTTGTGTTGGTAACGTTGACAGCCATCGGCGGCAGATTCGACTTGCCGGCGCACAATACGGAACTGGGCACCACAGTACCCTGCGTTACGCCAGGACCAGAGAAGTAACTGAAAACTAAGCTATTGTTACCGGTGCCCTCGCCGTAGAAAATCAGAATATTGTGTAGACCCACCGACAGCGGCACGCTCACTTTCGTGGGCGCTGTACGGGCAGTATGGCTGCCGCCATTGTTCACAATGGCCGTGTTCGCGTCGGGTGTCGCCAATAGCGCATCACCGTCAATCCACATGTAGGAGGCCTCGTCGGAGTTCAGGTCGAAGCTGTATGTACCAGCCGTGCCGATGTAAATGCTGCCGCGGTAGCGGGCGCTGAATTGATCAGGGTTGGCGTCGCTGCCGGCGGTCGTTACACCTTCGCTCACCAGGTTGCCGAAGCTATTGCTGGCAGCGAAGTTGATGGTAGCATCCACGCGGGAGAGCTTCGCCGTATTGTTAGCGAAATAGCTCAGGTTGTCGTTGAAGTTACCAGAGAAATACTCTGCCGATAGGCCACTGTACGATTTGGTATTATCGAAATAGGAAACGCCGCAATTACCAGCCACAGCTATGGCCTGAATTGGAATAGTAAACGTGGCCGGTGCGGAGGTCTGGTTAGCGTCGTCTTTGGAGGTGTAGTTGAACGTTACATTGCCGCCAGCGAAGGTTTCAGCAGGGTCAAATCTGAGGCTACCAGCTTGCGCTGCTGTAAGTGTCTGACCAGCAGCCACAGCCGCGTAGGTAGTGCCAGTAGTATTATAATACAGCACGCCCTGATTGACGGGCGGAATCCGGGTAATCGTATAGCTGATAACGCCGCCATCGACAGTACCGCTTAAAGCGCTGATTGCCGTTTGGTTGGCTGTGCTGGCCAGGGACGCATTGGTGATATTGTTAGCAGTAGGCAACGCCCGGTCCCAAGTCATCTTGTCAATGCCAATGCCTTGTGCAGCGGGATCAGTTGCTCCAGTTGTGTTCTTATATGTAATTGTTACACTAGTAATAGGGCTACCGAAAGAAGCAGTAACATAGTCATTAGCTGAAGTAAGATTCAGCGTGTTCGCTGTAGCTGTATTTGAGGGATTGATAGTTGCCGCTGTCGGACTAGACGAGGTTACTGTTGGTGCAACGGCAGTTGCACCATTAGCCCCCGCAAAAACCACTTGATCTATATAAGTAGTTCCAGTAGCGTCATTCTTATCGATATCCTGCACTTGTACCTTAAAATTGGCTACTGGTCGGTTGAAGGTAAAAGTGACAGATGATGTTTTGTTACTACCTGTGGGGTAATTAATCAACCAATTAAGTGTCGTAACACTATTTCGCACTTCCGTTGCCAAAGAATATCTTGCGTCAGCAATACTACCGTTTGTAGATGTTCCTGCACTAGTTCCGCTTCCTGTTGCACTATACGCACTACTAACCGTCGTAACTGTAGAGCCAGCTGGTACGCTGGTAGCAGCGCGGTTAACCCAGCTACCACTGTAGTTGGCATCGGCGAAATTGAGTGTAGTAGTTTGCGCCCACGCGACGGTCCTACCCAAGCAGTTCCAAGCCAGGAGTAGAATAACAAACCGTAAAGTTGTCTTCATATGGAGTGAATGTGTGGTGTGACTTTTCCAGCAGTGGTTCTCAGTTATCCATCAAGCATCTATTGCTAACCAATACATCATAGCAAACCTACTTCCTGCCTATTATCTATTTGGGACATTTTCGATAGAAACCTTCTTTCCCTCGGCGAATATTTTTTCTTATTTATAGATTCCGAATGAATGTAATAAAATGCACTATCTATGCCAGAAATCAACGATAAAGCCTTAATGAACGGTTTTTTTACTATACGAAATAGTACCTAATTCGTATTTTACTCTTTTAAAAAACACAAATTCAACGCCTTTTCAGATGTCTTTTTTTATAATTATTCTAATTTTATATATAATTCAAAAAGCACTATTGCAGTAGTAAAAGGCTTCTGACGCATAACCGACCAGGTTAGGCTTTTGATAACTGCTTTGTCTCTGATCTTACTTTTATCCAGTGCATCTGAAAGTAATCTGGTGCTGTTCTGCTTTGCTATTTTCTTGTAAACACACAAAGGGCTCCTCTGTAACAGAGGCGCCCTTTGTGGTTAAATATGGGAGAAACTACTTCTTCACAAACCGTAGTATGTGACGAGTAGCACTACCCTGTACAACCACTACGTAGGAACCAGCTGGCAACTGCGCAACCGGCAGTGTTGCGAGACTGCCACCCTGCACAGGGTAGGTGGCCACCGGGCGGCCGGTCATATCCAGCACGCTCACTTGGTAGCTGCCAGTTGCCAACCCACGCACATCCAGCTCGGTGCTGGTGGTGGCAGGGTTGGGATACAAAGTAGGCGCTACCGTGGCATAAGCTGCAAACTGCACTGTACGCACCGGCGAAAGCGACTCCGTACCACCCTGATCTATTTGCCGCAGGCGGTAGTAGAGCTGCGCAGCCACTTGGGCGGCGCCGGCATCGGTCAGGTTGTAGCTGCTTGCTTGGCTGGTATTGCCGTGACCCGCTACGCTGCCTACCGGCACAAACGAATGACCGTCACTGGAGCGCTCTACTACGAAGCGGTCGTTGTTTTTCTCCGAAGCGGTGCGCCAGTTCAGCACGGCATGTTGGCCCACTGCTTTCACCTCAAACGCTACCAGCTCTACCGGTAGTGGATTCCCGCCAATAGTAAATCCTACAGCATGCGACGTGATACCACCATAAGCATCCGTAGTTGTGATGTTGACAGCATAGGTACCTGCCCGGAGCTTATTGCGGTCAGCAACGAGAAGCTGGCCCGTGGCCGGATCGAGAGCGAGACCCAGAGTGCTGAGCTGTTCGGTACTCGTCTGGTCCGCTAGGGTAGCCTGGCGAATGCCGTTGTCCGTTATGGCCTGTGGGGTAGCGTCATTGTAGGCCCCGCCGTTCTCATCGAACACCGTTGCAATTACGTCGCTGTTCTGATACGGCGTAGTCGTGCCCCCTTTTAGCGCGGTTTTGGTGTACTGCGCAACGTTGTCTTGTCCTACCGCCAGCGCGTACAGCGCTGGAGCTGAGTCCGTGTTCTGATTGTCAGTAGCAGTGTAGGAGAAGAACACGTTGCCGGTGTAACTTTCCGCTGGATCAAAGGTCAGTTTCCCAGCATCAGTCGCCATCACCTGTTGCTCCATTGCCACCGGACTACCATTCAGATACAATACCCCTTGCGCACTCGTGGGTAGCGATTTGATGGTATAAGACCTAATCGAACCGTCGGCGTCGCGGCCATTCAGCGGAGCAATTGCCAGCTGACCAGCCGTGTTGCCCTGTGGGCTCTGCATGGTGTTGATGGTCGCATTGGCTACCGGAGCTTGGTTGGCCAGAGTAGTAGCCTGCGTCGACGTATTATCACCGGGGTTCATATCAACTGTTGTAGCAATCAGGCTGCTAGTTACGCTGAAGCCGGGCGTAAGGGCAGTGAAGGTAATGTTGTTGGTCACTTCCCCGGCCACCCCGGCCGCCTGCGACGCAAGGGTTGCGAAGGTTATTTCGCTGCCGTTTTGGGTAGCACCTACTGGCAGCGCCACGACGGTTGCGCCGGCAGGCAACACTATCTTTTGCTGCACATCCGTTGCCGGCGAGGGACCGTTGTTGAGCGTTACGACGTTGTACGTCACCAGTGTACCGGGTAGGGCAGTGGCCGGACCGCTCACCTTCGTCATCACATCAGCGCGGGCGTCGATGTTTACAACGGCAGTTGCGTAGTTGTTGGCCGGCGTCGGATCGGGGTTGCCGCTCAATACGCTGGCACGGGCTACCAATGGCCCGGTGCCGGGTGCATTCACTGTAATATCACGGGTACGGGTGGTGCCTGCAGCCTGGGTGCTAAGAGTCGCAAATGTCACGACGCCCGTTTGCTCATTATACCCACCATCTTCCACTGTCACACCAGTCAGGCCAGCAGGGAGAGAAACTAGCTGCACTACGTTGGTAACCGGCGTGGTGGTGCTGGCATTGATCGTATTCACGGTGAAACGTATGGGCTGACCAGCTGCTTGGACCAACACGTTAGCAACAATCGATGTCTGCTCATCTACCGAGGCCAGAGTCGTTGTAGTCACTTCGGTGCTGATGGTAGCGGTGTTATTAACCAGGCTCGGGTCGTTGGCCCCAGCCGCCGCAACCGTTGTGGCTAACAGGGTAAGCTGGGCTGCATCGGGAGCTAGGAACGTAATGGTATTAGCCAGCGTACCCGCTGTTCCTACCGCCTGGTCCGTTACGGTGGGGAATGTCACCAAGCCTGTTGCAGCGTTGTAGCTGCCGCCGCCAGTAACCGTTACGCCACCCAGTTCGGCGGGTAGTTGCACGGTCGTAGTCTGACCCGAAGAAAGCGACGGACCATTGTTGGTCGTGGTAACGGTGTAGGTAACGGGGTTGCCTACAACGGTGGTCTTCACCCCGGTCAGAAACACAGACATATCTGCATTACGCTGCGTGGCTGTGGTAGCCTTCGCCGTGTTGTTGCTTGTGTTGGCATCTGCCGTAGAAGAGCTGACGTAGGCCGTTGCCACAAAGGAGCTGTTGGAGGGCGCTGTAAACGTGATGGTGCTTGTCATGGTACTGCCCACAGCCTGGCTGGTGACCGCCGGAAACGTGATAACACCAGACGTAGCATCGTACGTGCCCGTGCCTGCATTCACGCCCGTGAGGCCAGCCGGAATCTGCACTGTCTGCACCACGTTGGAAGCTACCGAGGGACCATTGTTTAAGGTAGTTACTGTGTAGGTCACCGACTGTCCGGCCACCGTCGAGAGCGGCCCTTGCAGAGCGGTAGCCACATCGGCCTGCGGGGCTACCACGGCTGCCGTAGCGGCCAGGTTGTTGCCAAGCATAGGGTCAGAAGTAGCGGAGCTGATGCTGGCCAGGGCCATCACCGTTCCGGCCTGCGGAGCCGCCAGGGTAATCGTACGCATTTCGGCCGTTCCACTAACTGGGCTTATGGCCGGGAATGTTACTAGGCCCGTTGCAGGGTCATACGTCCCGCTACCCGTGGTCTGCACTCCTGTCATATTGGGGGGCAGCAGCACGCGCTGCACCACGTTATTAGCAGTGGCCGGACCGTGGTTGCCCATCGTCACCGAAAATACTAGCGGTGCCCCAGGCAGCATGTTGGCACCTGGTACTGTTATGCTGGTATAGATGTTCGCACGGTCGGTAGTAGCGGGCGTTACGCTGGTAGGCGCCGCCGTGGTGCTGTTGTTGTTCGTGAACAAGTCGCCGGCAGTAGGCGACACGCTAGCCGTTACAGTAAAGTTGCTCATTGGCGCCGCAAAGCTGATGCTGTTGTTCACCGTAGTGCCGTTGGCCAGCATAGCTAATGTCGGAAAGGTTATAATGCCCGAGTTCTTATCGTAGGTGCCGTTGCCGGACACAAACACGCTGCTCAAACCAGCTGGCAATTGCACGTATTGCGTAACGCTGCTGGCCGGCGAAGGCCCTGCATTAGTGGTCAGGACGGTGAAGGTAGTGAGCGAGCCCTCTACTGTGCTGGTGGGGCCGTGGAGGCTGGTGGCCAAGTCAAAGGAAGGCGTAATGTTCAACGTACTGGTGCCTGCGTTGTTGGCAGTCTGACCGGCTTCGTAGGTGCTAGTGCTCATAGTAGCCGTGGCCATTACCGGTCCAACAGCCGGAGCAGTGAACTTGATAGACGAGCTGGCTCTGAACAAGCTGGCTAGAGCAGCGTTGTTGTTGGGGAACGTGTACGTCACAATGCCCGTTGCGCCAACGTAGTTACCCGTTACGCCATTGCTGGCCGTTACGCGCACCTCTTGCAGGCCGCTGGGCAGCTGTACCTGGGCAGTAGGCGTCGCCGCCGCGTTGGTACCGATATTGTCAAACGTCACGTCAAACGTGCCGTCCTGCCCGGCCGTTACGGGGTTGGTTGGCGTGGTGATGGTGACAGCTACATCGGCCGTCATATTCAGCGTAGCCGTGAGGCTGGCTTGGTTGGGAGCGATACTTACGCCCTCGGCCGTAGTCGTACTTACGTTGCTGATAAGGGTAAGAGTACCTGTTTGTCTGGGTGCCGTGAAGCTGAACTGATACGCGTTGCTGGCTCGCCCATTCAGGGTAGAAGCGCTACCGCTGAAGGTGATGATACGGGTATTCGGATCATAGGTAGCCCCGTTCGGAACTTGCACGCTGGTTACCCCCATGGGGAGCGTAACGGTCTGCGTCAGCCCCTCGGCCGTGCCCAGGCCCGTGTTTGTGAACGTGGCCGTATAGCTACCCGAGGGCTGACCTGGATTCAGCAGCGCCGGTCCGGTTAGCGTTGTGGTTACATCTGCGGCGCAGGTAGTACCCACAGTACTGTTGGCAATGCTGCCACTGATTTGCGTGTTGCTCACACCCGACAGGCCAGGGGCAGCGCCAAAAGCACCACCGCCCACGGTTGTACCATTGGCACCAGCCGCCGTCGATACGGCTGCTACTGCGCCATTAGCCAGCACTACCCCGCCACCGCCACCGCCGCCAGGACCGTGGTAGCCGGCGGTACCGCTGCCGGTGTTCGTGCCGCCATTGCCGCCATCGGCAGTTAGCGTAACCTTCGACAGGCCCGCTGTATTAACGGCCGTCAGTAAGATAGATCCGCCGGCGCCGCCGCCGCCGTTACCGTCGTCTTTCACGGCGCTGCTGGCCGAGGTGCCATTGGCCACAAGGGTGCCCGTGCCACTCACAGCACCTGTACGCACCATAATAATGCCGCCGCCCACTGCGCCGCTACTGATTGTTCCATCAGTGCCGGTGCTACCGTTGTTGGTACCGGCACCGCCGCCGCCGCCCAAGAACAGGCGGCTACTGCTACCTTCCGTTACTGCGGCACCCGGCTCGCCCCCAATGGCGAGCTTACTGTTGAAGTTATTGCCACCTCGGCCGCCTGCGCCACCATTGGCACCGCCGCCACCGCCGCTGTTGTCTACGTTGTTGTTGCCGCCGCCGCCTGCATTGGCGGGTGCCCCACGGCTATTGCTACCGCTAGGGTACCCATCCGCCGTGTTAGTTACGAGGGTAGTACCGTTAAATACGTATTGCGGAGTACCGGCAATACCCTCTCCTTTCTGTGCGTTGTTGTTGGAAGCAGCTGTTGTCACATACGATAGGTCGTCGCCATTAGCAGTGGTCTGCACACGGCCAGCCCCACCCCGGAAGCCCGCTCCCGTTGCGTTTATCGTGAATCCGTTCAGGTTCAGCGTACCAGCTACATCAAGGGCCAGTATACCGCCTGTGCTACCGTCCCAGGGTAGGGCGGTGATGGTGGCACTCAGCGTCAGGTTGCCATATTGCGGAACCCGCACCACCTGAAAGCGGCGCTGCCCGGCAGTACTAGTGGCAGGGGCGTTCTGGTATCCGCTCCTGAGCGGAGTAGCCAGCTGCACGGTACCACCCGCAGTCGTAACATCACTTTTTGCTACCACATACTCATACGTGCCGGCCGTGAAGCTGGCGTTGCTCAAGTAGCCACTGGCGGGTCCACCCGCTACACCGTCGCCGTAGGCATCGGTACTGGTAACGTTGATGTCGGCCCCTTGCATCTGAATAACCAACAGCAAGTCGCCAGCCGCAATGTTGGTTTTAGTAGTTCCCGCAGCGGCTTCTACCACAATCGAAGTGGCACCCGCCGCCAGCGTTTGGGTGGTGCGACTGGGGTAGTACGTGTCCGGATTCACTGCCAAGCCAGCTACTGAGCCATCACGGCCCGGATTAGCGCAGGGCGCCGGTGCGCCGCTGGCACCCGTTGGCGTTACGGGAATGGTGTAGGTGGCCGGCGTAGCGTCCTGCACATCGGCATCATCAATGGCCGTGTAGCTGAAGCTTACCGGACCCATTGCTGTCACGGCCGGGTCAAACGTGAGCTGCGTGGCCTGCACCGGCGTTAGGTTCTGGCCGGCGGTAGCAGCAGTGCCATTCACGTATAAAATACCCTGCGTAGCAGAGGGTACTGTTACCAGTTTATACCCCTTCAAGGTACCGTCTACCGCAGCGCTCAGGGCGCTGATGGGCAGTACACTAGCGCCGTTCGACATACCGGCCGTCGTCACATCGTTGGCTACAGGCTCTATCCGGCACCACGAGATGCTGGGAATGCTGATGGATTGCGTTTCGGTAAGCGGTAGCAGACCATTTGCCGCTGTGGTATTGCGATACACGATTGTGAACGACGTAACCGGAACGTTGAACGCCACATCCACCGAAGCGCCATCCACGGCCGAATTACCACCGGGCCCCACCTTAGCTGTAGCTGTGGCGGTAGTGGTCGTGTTGCTCAGGTTTATATAAGTAGCACTGCTGCCAACCAGAGTCAGAGTAGGCCGTACCGTTGTGTTGGTTGCCGTGGTGCCGGAGATTGTTACCTCATCAGTATAACCTGAACTCAGGGCAAGGTTGACTACCCCAACATTGTATATAGCGTCAATATCCTGCACCCGCATCGATAAGCCCGATACGGCCCGGCTGAATGTATATGTAACGGTCGATGAGTTATTAGCTAAATAAGTAGCGCTCCATACCAATCCTTTTTGCCCGTTCAGTGCACTTACGGATAAAGCAGTAGCATTGTCATTTGTTGAGCTGTAGCTGGTGCCTACCCGCGTGAAGGAAGTGGTACTGGGCACCCCTTCAGCGGGGCGGTTTTTCCAGCTTTCACCGTTCGTGCGCGCAGTGTAGTCTAGCGTGACGGGGGCAGTCGTACACGTTTGTCCCAGGGCCGGCAACAGCCCCGAAGAAGCCAAGACTGCAACTAGACCCAGTAAGCGTAAGGTTGCTTTCATGTAGTGAAAAATTCCTGTGAAATGCGAACTAATGGAGGGATGCTTAGTGAATCACTCAATTGGATTTAATTCCAATGAAGTCAAAATGGGAAGGTTTACTGAAAGAACACCAGCAATTATTCAGTCTCATCGAGGTTTACAGAATGAGTTGCCTAAACGCATTGCGGGTATCTACCAAAAACAATTCATTAGATATCAACCAGAATAATTAAATACAACTTTTCTATTTTTGAATCATGCCGAATCATTTTAGGAATAGAGTAATAACCTACTTACTGTATTCTATATAGCGACTCGCCAAAGCATTCTGGAATTTATTATAAAATGCTTTTTTTCAGTATTTTATAATAAATTATACAGTGTTCAACTTTACGAATATTAAGCCAACTTACTCCCGTAAATCAATCAAAATCTATCAACTTGGCATAATCGTATTTTGTCACTATTCCGCTTCCTCAATAAGCTGCTAAAACACTAGTTTAATTAATACTGCCCGAGATATGCACTTTAAAAAAATATAATATGCTTTACTCTATATACTTATTTTAATAACACTAGTACGGTTCAGCTTAGTATCGCATTTTATAATTTTAACAATATATTGTATACAAAAAAAGCCCTACTCCACACAAAGTGAAGCAGGGCTTTTCGTAGAATGTTACTGCGTTATTTTTGCAGATAGGAAGGGAGTAGTGGCATTACAGCAGAGCCCGACCGCGCACGGCTATTAATGTCTGTAACTCGTGATTGAAATTGGTGGCCCGATTCAGGTCTTCCAAATCGAGGTGCAGGCGGTATTTCCAGAAATGCTGCGGGTTGGCGGGCACGTTGATCTGCTCGTCCTGCGGGTTCTCGCGGCGCAGGTCGGCGCTGAGAGCCAACAGATCCTGGAGCGGGAAGATGGCCCACATGGCAGGCGAGTGCAGGTGTTGTGCCACAATCTCGCGGGCTACCCACGGCTCGCAGTAGTAAGGGGCTTGCTCGCCCCAATGGCCGAGGGTGTTCTCGAAGAAGTGCTGGGTTTTCTGGCGGTCTTCTTCCCACCAGCCGCGCAGTGTGCTCATGTCATGCGAGCCGGGGCTGACCACAGAGAGGTAGGGCGCGGCATCGGGGTGGCCGAACTCTACCTTAGGGTCGGAGGGCATGCGCTGGATGTTGAGGCCCAGGATGCCAAGCTGCTTCATCACGCCGGGCACCGAGGCAGGTACCATGCCCAGGTCTTCGCCGCAAATCAGCATGTTGGTGGCGTAGCGTACGGGCGGCAGCTTAATGAGGCCCTGCTCGCGCCAGAACTCCTCGTTGCGGCCGTAGAAGAAATTGATGTAGATGTCGTCGTAGAGTCGACGGCGGGCTTCGTCGCCGTCCAGTTCGCGGAAGGAGTAGGTTTTGTTGAGCGTGATGCGCGGGTGGTAATAGTCGTTGCCGGCGGGTAGGAACAGCACCTCGTTCACCAACTGATACAGGCCCGTACGCAGCCATTTGTAGTGGTCAGCGCTATGCGGCTCGCGGGCAATCTTTTCGTCTATATATGCCTCAATCTGACGCTGCGAGGCCACGTGCGGCTTCAGTTGGATGGCACCGTAACCAGCATCGTCCATGTACTCGTCGTACACGGCCTGGGCCTGGTCGTGGAAGATGTCTTGCAGCATGTGCCACCGGATGTAGGGCATGCACAGACGGCCATAGTCAAACCAACCCAAGCGGCGCTCAATCTCATCGCGGTGCAGGGGTAGGGCCGGCGCAAAGTGGCCCAGTAGACCCTCCACCGAGTTGCCGGGCATCTCCCAGATGCGGAAGAAGCCTAGGATGTGGTCGATGCGCAGGGCGTCGAAGTAGCGGGCTAAGTGGCCCATGCGCTGCTTCCACCACGCGTAGTCGTCCTCGGCCATGCGCTCCCAGTTGTAGGTAGGAAAGCGCCAGTTCTGGCCGGTGGTAGAGAAGTCGTCTGGTGGGGCGCCGGCCTGGCGGTCCATGTGGTACAGCTCGGGCTGAGTCCAGGCATCCACGGAGTGGCGGTAGATGCCAATGGGCAGGTCGCCCTTCAGCACCACGCCCCGCTCGCGGCCGTAGTTCACAGCGTCGAGCAGTTGCTTATCGAGGTGAAACTGCGTGAAAAAGTGCACGCCGAACTCGTCGAAGTCGGGTTGCGTCTGGGCCGTGAGAGCTTCCAGGTCGTGCGGAGCGCGGAACTCCTGGGGCCACTGCTGGAAATCGGCCGTCCCGAACCGGTCGCGTAGGGCTGAGAAGGCCGCGTACGGCACCAGCCAGCTGCGCTGCTCCTGCAAAAACGCTTTGAACGCCGGATCGGATAAGAACTGCTTTTTCTCTTGCTGGTAGAGCTTGCGAATAAACGCCCATTTGGCGTTCATCACCGGCTCGTAGTCCACAAAATCCTTGGCGTTCAGCTCCTCACGCAGGCGGTCCAGCTCGGCGCGGTCGGCGGGGTCTTGCAGCTCGGCCACCGCATCCAGGTTCAGGTACTGCGGGTGCAGGGCAAACACCGAAATAGCGGCGTAGGGGTAACTGTCTACCCAGGTATGGGTAGCGGTGGTATCGTTGATGGGCAATACCTGCACCAGTTGCAAATTGGTGCGCACGGCCCAGTCCATCAGCAGCTTCAAATCGGGGAACTCGCCTACCCCCAGGCCTTGCTGGCTGCGCAGGGCAAACACGGGGAGGGCCACGCCGGCCCCGCGCCAGTGACCGGTGGTGTAGCGGAAGTTTTCGTCGGCGCGCACGCGCAGGGTGTACTCCTGCTCGGAAGGCGGCAGCACCCGGTCTTCGCCGGTTTCCAGCTGCACCATGGTTTGAGTGGCCGGGTCCCAGATACCATACTTATATAAGGCAATGCGGTCGGGTTGGGCCAGGGTTACGTCGGCGTGCCAGGTAGGGTAGTCGGCATCCGATAGCACTAGGGCCTGCTTGGCATCCCAAGCGCCCAGGGCGGCATCGGAGCCCAGCACGCACACCTGGCAACCCGAGGGCACACGCGGCGCGGCCAACTGGAAGCGCACCGCGGTGTTGCCGGTCACGCCCTCCGTGGCAGCCTCAGCTGGCGCGGGGGTAGGACGGCGCATCAGGGCCTCGGTGAAAGCGGCCGTAAACAGCTCATTTTCGGGTTCGGCGGGTGCCCGCCAGAAATCGTGCAGCAGGACGCGCTGGTATTGGCCCTGCTGGTAGTCGATAGTACGATTAGGCCCCCATTCCCACTCCTGGGTACCGTCCTGCTGGTTCAGCAACATATACTTATAGGATACAGTGCCGCTGGCGGTATCTGGAAGGGTAATTTCCTGGCTCCAGGTGCCCACGGCGGGGTCGAAGTGCAGGTTTAGAGCCTGATCAAGGTTCCAGTTGCCCAGGCTGGGCTCAGAACCGCATACCACCAGGCGTTGCCCCCAGGCAGTGAAGTAGGGAATAGAAAAACGGAGAATCATACGCAGCGCGTGAGTAGGAAAAGAATGCGAAGGGTCTGGTAGGGTTTACGACCAAACCGGGTGCGAAGCTACAACTGTTAGCTATTAGCTGATGGCTGTTAACGTCGGCTTTTATGTGGAAGAAGCTAACAGCCGTCGGTCAATAGCTAATAGCCTCCGAAGCCAACCTAAGCGGGTAGTTTTGCGTTGGTTATCTCGATTCAATCTCTTTTTGCCTATTTCCCTTGCCTACTTTCGCCCGTCGCATCCTTTACGGTATTCTTGGTTTGCTGGCCTTTGTGCTGCTTCTTATTATAGGAGTGGTCGTTGCGCTGCAATTCCCGGGAGTGCAGGATTTTGCTGCCAACAAAGCAGCTTCCTACTTGCAAGATAAGATTGGCACAGAGGTGCGCATCGGTAAGTTTCGCACGGATTTCAAGCACGCCATCAGTCTAGACGGGGTGTATCTGGAAGACCAAAAAGGTGATACGCTGGTATCGGTGGGCCATTTGGGCGTCGATCTAGATTTGTGGGCCCTCACTAAGTCGGAAATCAACCTTAGCTCGCTGGAGCTGAACGACGGCACCGTGCACATCACGCGCACCGAGCCCGACAGCGCCTATAATTTCGACTACATCACGGCCGCGTTTGCCACCGGCGACACCACCACGGCGCCCGTTGACACCACGGGCGGCTTCAAGTACAACATCGGCGACGTGCGCCTCACCAACATCTTCCTGACCTACCAGGACCAGGTAGACGGCATGAACGTGCGCAGCCGGGTAGGTGAGCTGGCCGTGAATATGGAGGAGGTAGACGTAGATAAGTCCATTTACCGGGTTGGTGATGCCAAGCTGGCCCGCGCCGGCTTCAACATTCGGCAAACTAAAATAACGCCGGACACACCTTCTGAGCCGCTCACGCTCACGTTCGACCTAAACAAAGTGAACTTGGATACCGTGAGTCTGGTGTACCAGGATGACCCCTCGGGGCAGTACATCAATACCAAAATCGGGCAAGCAGAAGTAACCGCTGACAACATCGACCTGATTAACAGCAAGGTAGCCCTGAACTCGCTGGTGCTCAAAAACAGCACCTTCGCCTACGCCCAGAACAAAGACATACCGACGGAGCAGCGCACCATCAACCCCGCCGAGGTAGTGCGCGGATTGGATAGCGCCGTAACCAAAACCACCGGCGACTCGACCAGCTGGGCCGTGACGCTGAAGAAGTCTGACATCAGTGGCCTGGATGTGAAGTTCGACAACTTCAACGAGCCCAAGCAGAAGACCCGCGTGCCGGCCATGGACTACAACCACCTGGATTTTACGGACCTGGCCCTGCAAACCAACAACCTAGTATACACTGAAAACAGCACTACCGGCCGCATCAACGAGTTGAAGGGCAAGGAGCAAAGCGGCTTCCAGATCAACCACGCCGAGGCCGATGTGATATTCGATTCGGTGCAAACGCGCTTGGATAATCTCGACCTGGTAACGCCCAATACCCGCATCCGGCGCACGCTGGCCATGGGCTACGAAAGCCTAGGCGGCATTGCTGACGATATTGCCAACCTCAAGATTGAGGGCGACCTGCGCGAAACCCGCATCGGCTTCCGCGACATTCTCTACCTCTACCCCGACATTGCCAGCACCCCACCCTTCACCACTGGCCCCGACCAGTCGGTGCTGATTAGTGGGCAGGTGGACGGCCGTGTGGGCGACATGCGCATTCGCAACCTGAACTTTGTGGGCTTCCGCAATACGCAGGTGGTGGGCAGTGGCCGCATCCAGGGCCTGCCCGAAACGGACCGCCGCCTGTATGCCGATTTCGACGTGCAGAAGTTTACGACCACCGACGCGGATATTCGGAGCTTGGTACCCAAGGGTACCATTCCGGCTGGCTATTCCCTACCCCCCAACATTGCCGCATCGGGCACCTTCAAGGGTAGGCCCACGGCCATGGTATTTGACACCAATCTGAAGGTGCAAACCACCTACGGCAACGCCAATGCCGTGGTGAACATGGAAGCCGGTCCGGCTGGTCGGGAACCCATTACGGCCCGCTTTGCTGTGCAGAATTTCAATGTAGGCAAGGTGTTGCGCGACCCCACCATTGGCAGCGTAACGGCCACCGGCCGCTTCAACGGCCGTGGCCTCGACCCCAACACGATGGTAGGCCGCCTCGTGGCCGACGTGCAGCGCGCGGGCTACCAGGGTTATGTGTACCATGACATCAACGCGGTGGTAGACATCGACCGCAACAAGTACGACATCACGGCCCGTAGCGAGAAAGACGCCAACCTGGCCTTCACGCTCGACGGGGTAGTAAATCTGCGCGACGCCGACAACCCCGCGTACAGCTTCAATACCAACATCAAAGGTGCCAACCTCACCAAGCTGGGTTTCTATACCGGCGGTGATTTGCGGGTGCAGGGCAACCTGAACTTCGACCTGAGCGGAGCCAGCGCCAACACCATCAACGGCACGTTCTCGGGTACCGACGTAGCCATTGTGCTCGACAATCAGCCCATCGTCTTCGACCGGTTGCAGGGCAAGATTGTGCAACAGCCGGGCAACACGTCCTTGAACCTGGACTCGAATGTGTTGGCCGTGAACTTGCAAGGCAACACCCCACTTGGCGACTTGGCCACGGTGCTGCAAGAGCACATCGACCGCTATTTCGATTTGCCGGGCGTGCGCTACCAGCCAGGCGGACCTGTGCGGCAGTTCACCTTCGATGCCAGCTTGCTGGATACGCGCATTGCCACCAGCATGGTGGATGGCCTCACTACCCTGTCGCCCTTCAAGCTGACGGGTAGCTTTGACAGCCGCGATGCCGACCTGACCATGAATGCCCGCGTGCCGGTGATTGTGTACACCGGCTACCGCATGGATTCGCTACGCCTGAATGTGTCGTCGGACCCGCAGAAACTAGACTATGCCGTGCGCCTCAACCAGGTAACCCAAGACACTAGCCTGCGCCTCCCTCACCCCAGCCTCACGGGTAGCATCGCCAATAACAAGGTAGGCACGCACCTGCGCATTGCCGAAAAGGACAGCACCACCAAGCTGGACTTGGCTGGCGCGCTGCAGGTGCTCGAACAGGGTGATGCCTACTCGTTCAGCTTCGACCCCAAGCTGGTGCTCAACGACCAGCAGTGGACCGTGGCGCCCAACAACTCCATTGCTTACAACGTGAACAGCGGCGCCATTCGGGCCGAGAACGTGAATCTGAGCCAGGGCAACCAACTGATTGCCCTGCAAACCCTACCCGGCGCCGACTATCCGCTGCAAGCCCGCCTTCAAAACCTTGACCTGAACATGCTGGCTACGGCCGGCGGCTTGCAAGACTCGCTGGTAGGCGGCACGCTGAATGGCGAAGCCGTGGTGCGGGCCATTGGGCAGCCGCGCATGGCCTTCACAGCCGACGCGAACCTCAACCAATTTGCCTACAATAAATCGGTCATTGGGGATGTGTCGCTGAAAGCTACCAACCCTACCACCGACCGCTACGAGGTAGATGCCCGCCTGACCGGTGGCCCCAACAACAACGACGTGCGCGCCACCGGCGCCTACCTCGCCAGCGGCGCTTTGGATATGAACGTGAACGTAACGCGCCTGAACCTAGCCACCGCCGAGCCCTTCGCGGCCGGCGAGATTAAGGACATGAGCGGCTACCTCACGGGCCAGATGAGCATTGCAGGCACTACCAGCGCGCCCCAGATCCGGGGGAGCCTGAACACCAACGACGCAGGCTTCCGCATCACCCAGCTCGGCTCGCCCTTCACCCTACCCAACGAAAGCCTGGTGTTCGACGACCGGGGCATTCGCTTCGATAACTTCACGATTCTAGACTCGCTGCGCAACAAGGCCGTGGTGAATGGTTACGTGCTGACGCAGAATTACATCGACGACTACCGCTTCCAGCTTCGGGCCACTACCAATGATTTCATTGCCGTGCAGAGCACAGCGAAAGACAATGAGCTGTACTACGGCAAGCTGGTAGTAGACTCCGACACCCGCATCACCGGCGACCTGAACCTACCTAGAGTACGTACCACGGCTACCGTGGTAGACCCATCGGCGCTGACGGTGGTAGTGCCCAACGACGAAGCCGGTAAGGTAGAGAGCGAAGGCATTGTGCAGTTCATCGACAAGAGCGCGCCGCTGGATACCATGCTAGCCCGGCAAGTACAAGTTGATTCGGCGCAGACGGCAGCAGGCTTCGATATTGCCGCTACCATCACCATCAACGACGATACGCCCTTCACCATCATCATCGACCCCATCACCGGTGACAACCTGCGCGTGCAGGCATCGGGCACGCTGAACACTGCCATTGACCCGGCCGGTACTATCACGCTCAGCGGGGCGCTGGCTGTGAAAGAAGGTCAGTACCATATGTCGCTGTATGACTTGGTAGAGCGCGACTTCGAAATTGCGGAGGGTAGCACCATTGTATGGGCCGGCGACCCGTACAACGCCCAACTGAACGTGTCGGCCATCTACAACATCAAGGCCGCGCCTTCGGAGCTGCTGTCGTCGCAGGGCACCAACTCTGACACAGACAAGAACTTGGCCCGCAACACCATCCCGTTCCGCGTGTTCCTGAATGTGAAAGGCGAGATGCTGAAGCCGCTGATTGATTTCGACATTAAGCTGCCGGAAAACAACAGCTCTCCGCTACGTCCGCAGATCGAAAACCGCTTGGCGCAGTTGCGGCAGCCCAGCGAAACCAGCGAGCTAAACAAGCAGGTGTTCTCCCTGCTAGTACTGGGCCGCTTCATGACCGACGACCCCTTCCAGTCGACGGGTGGGGGTAGCATTGTGGGCGACCAGCTGCGCGGCTCGGCTAGCCAGGTGCTCACCCAGCAACTCAACAATCTCACAGGCAGCTACCTCTCCAACTTGGGCGTAGAGCTGGGGGTAGACTCGCAGAATCAGTTCGATAAGGCCGGCAACCAGAGCACCCGCACCGACCTGAACGTGGCCGTGCGCCGCCAGCTGCTCAATAACCGCCTCACGGTGCGCCTGGGGACCGATGTGCCCCTAGCTGGCGGTAACCCTGCCTCGCAGGGCAACCAGAGCGTCAGCAACTTTGGGGGCGACGTGAGCATTGAGTACAACATCCTAGAAAATGGCCGCCTGCGCCTGCGCGCCTACCGCAACAACGCCTACGGCGACATCGACGGGCAATACGTGCGCAACGGAGCCTCCCTGATTTTCCAGCGCGACTACCAAAACCTGGCCGACCTGTTTAAGGGAATCGATAAGGATGTGAAGCAGGAAAGCAAGCAGCGTCGCCGCCAGGACAAGGAAGAAAAGAAAGCTGCCCAGGACTCTACCGCTACCCGCAACGCCGCGGCACCCGCCCGCCGCGACTCCACCCGCACCACAGCGCGCCGGGACTCCACCCGCGCCCGCACCGTGGCCCGGCGCGACTCTACCCAGCGGTAGCGCGACGGGTTCTGGCGCTATCTTCGCGCCCTCCCTGCTCATTGTTTCGCCTCTTATTTCTGCCTTTTGATTCGTTTTTCTTCCCCGATGATGTCCCGCTTCTCGTTTCCGCTCTCGGTGCTGGTGGCCTCGCTGTGGCTGGCGGTGGCCGGGTGCAGCGGCACCAAGTTCATCCCCGAAGGCTCTAAGCTCTACACGGGTAGCACCGTGAAGCTGAAGTCGGACGCAGCTATTCCCAACGAAAGTGAGCTGACTACCCAGCTGGAGGGCGTGATTGCGCCTAAGCCCAATAGCTCCATTCTGGGCCTGCGGCCTAAGCTGTATTTCTGGCATATGGGGGTAGGCAAGGAAAAAGGCCTGGGCCATTGGCTGGCCGATAAGTACGGTGAAAAGCCCGTGCTGCTAGCCGAAGTAGACACCCAGCGGGTGCAGGACCTGATGCGGAACCGCCTCAACAACAACGGCTACTTCAAGCCTACCGTCACCAGCAAAATCATCACGAAGGACCAGACGGCTTCCGTTGATTACACGGCCAATGTGGGCAAGCCCTATCGCATCAAGGAGATTCACTTTCCCGACCGCGACACGCTGCTGGACGCCGCCATTCGGGCTACCCAGCCGGGCACGTTGCTGAAGGTAGGCGACCCGTATAACCTGCAAACGTTCATCAACGAGCGCACCCGCATCGACGCGGCCCTCAAGAACCAGGGCTATTATTACTTCACGCCCGAGTACATTCTTTTTCAGGTGGATAGCACCCTTGATAACGAGGCCAACGTGTACGTGAAGGTGAAGGGCACGATTCCGCCCAAGGCAGCGCGCCCCTACGTGCTCAACCGCGTAACGCTGAACACGGACTTCAAGCTCTCCGACACCACCACCAACGTGCAGCCCATGATGTACCAGGGCTACCGTTATTTCCCCGACGAGTCGATGTTCCGGGCCAAGGCCATTACCAACGCCGTATTCCTGTACCCCGACAGCGTGTATCGTCGTCGCCGCTCCGACCAGACCCTGGCCCGCCTCATGAGCCTGGGCACGTTTAAGTACGTGGATATTCAGTACCGCCCGGCCCGCAATGCCCCCGACTCGGCCGAGTACGGCAAGCTCAACTCCCTGGTGCGCATGACGCAGGTACCCAAGAAATCGTTGCGGGCAGAGCTGCAAATGAACGTGTCGAACATCTTTACGGGGCCGGCCTTGGTGGTGGAATACCGTAACCGCTCAGCCCTACGCGGCGCCGAGCAATTGATTGTCAACGCCACGGCGTCGGTAGAGCAGGGCAAGGGCACGTTGTCGGGCGTTACGTCCACGCAGTACGGCATTGATGCCAAACTGCTAGTACCGCGCCTGATTACGCCGCCGTTCGACATCCGATTGGCTAACTCCGACTTCCAGCCGCGTACGTTCTTTAACGCAGGGTATAAGCTGGTGTCGCGCACCGAGTATTTCCGGCAGGACGTGTTCAACCTGGGCTACGGCTACTCCTGGAAGACCAAAGCCACCAACGAGCAGCAGTTTCAACCCATTGACTTGCAATACAACCGCCTGAGCGGCGTGACGGGTAGGTTCCAGGATATTCTGGACCAGCGGCCGTTTCTAGCGCGCAGCTTTCGGCAACAGTTTATCCTGGGTAGCAGCTATACCTACACCTATAACCAGCAGGTGCTGGACAACAAGCGCAACCAGATTTATTTTAGCGGGGGCATCAATTTATCAGGTAATCTAGCCTACCTGATTCAGAGCCTCGCAGGCGCCAGCAAAACGCCCATAGGCGACACTAATCCGCGCGACGCCTATACGCTGTTTGGTCAGGCCTATTCGCAATACACCCAGGTAAACCTGGAACTACGCGACTATTTCCGTACGTCACTCGACCCTACCAGCGGCAACAAGTTTGCGACTCGCTTGCTGATTGGGGTAGGGATGCCCTACAAGAACTCCGACGTGCTGCCTTACCTCAAGCAGTACGGCATCGGTGGCCCCAACAGTATCCGGGCTTTCAACGCCCGCGGCCTCGGCCCCGGCACTTACCGCACTACGGCGGCCGAGCAAGGCGGCTTCTACGACCAGGTAGGCGACATCAAGCTGGAAGCCAACGTGGAATACCGCCAGGACCTGTTTCCCTACGTGAAGGGCGCCCTGTTTGTAGATGCCGGCAACGTGTGGCTGGTAAACGCCGACCCCAGCCGCGTCACCTACGACGACAATGGCAACCCCGACGGCCTGAATGGACAGTTTAAGTTCAACACGTTTATGAAACAGATAGCCGTGGGCGCTGGCGCCGGTATCCGCATCGACGTGCAATTCTTCGTGATTCGTCTGGACGCGGCGTATCCGCTCATCTATCCGTATTCTTTCGCAGCTCCGGTAGGCAGTCCGGAAGGCTTGTATGAAGATAAACCTACTGGCTTCAAGCCAGTGAAACTGAATATTGCTATCGGCTATCCGTTCTAGCGTTTCCTACCCTGTCAAACACAAAGAGGCCCGACCGTTTTCACGGTCGGGCCTCTTTGTGTTTAGCAAATTACAGTTACGCCTCTACCGCTTCCGGCTTAGCTTTCTGCATCTTCTTCGCCACTTCCGAAGGCACCACTGTCACGACTACATATTTCGAGGTAGGCGTATTGCTGACCTTGGCTACGCTGGCAACGGGTACCAGCGGGTTGGCCTCGGGGAAGTACGCCGACACGTTGCCGCGCGGAATGTCGTACGGGATGGCCAGGAACTTCTCCACGGTACGCATATTACCCTCGTAGTGGCTTGTGATGTCGATGAGTTGCTTGGACTCCAGGCCGCGGTCGGCCATGTCCTGCTTGTTCATGAACAGCACGCGCCGCTCGCCGTACACGCCGCGGTACCGGTCGTTGTAGTCGTAAATGGTGGTGTTGAACTGGTCGTGCGAACGGATGGTCATCAGCACCAGTTGGTCGGGCTCCAGGGTGTACTTCTCCAACTCGGTTTTGGTGAAGTTGGCCTTGCCGTTTTCCGTCGTAAACTTCCGGTCGCGGGGGCCATTGGGCAGGTAGAACCCGCCAGGACGACGCAGCTTCTCGTTGAAGTTATCGAAGCCCGGAATCACACGGCTGATGTGGTCGCGGATGACGTCGTAGTTTTCCGTCATGGCTACCCAATCGGCAATGTTGGTTCGCTCGCCCAGGGTAGCAATAGCAATGCCGCTCAGGATGGCAACTTCGCTCATCATCTGCCCGGCCAGCGGCACCAAAATGCCTTTGTTCTGGCTCACCACACCCATCGAGTTTTCGCAGGAGGTCATCTGGTGTCCCGATTTCTGCATGTCGATATCGACGTGCGTAAAGCAGGGTAGCAGCAGGCTAGTTTCGCCGGTAGTCAGGTGGCCGCGGTTGAGCTTGGTGCCCACAAATACGGTCAGCTTCTGCTTGCGCATGCCTTCGGCAATAACTTCTGTATCGGGGCCAGCCGCCAGCAGGTTGCCGCCTAGGCTAACGAATACCTTCGTTTTGCCCTTGTACATGGCCTTGATACTTTCTACCGTATCGTAGCCGTGCTTGTAAGGAGGCGTGAAGTTGAACTCTTCTGCCAGCGAGTCCTGGAACTGCTTGGTAGGCTGTTCCCACACACCCATGGTCCGGTCGCCCTGCACGTTGGAGTGGCCGCGCACTGGGCAAGTGCCCGCGCCGGGCTTGCCTACGGCGCCTTTCATCAGCAGCAGGTTTACTAGCTCCTGAATGGTTTGCACACCCTGGCGCTGCTGCGTGAGGCCCATGGCCCAGCAGGCAATAATTTTCTTTTTGTGCGCCAGCAGATTAGCGGCTTCCAAGAGTTGCTCGCGGGTGCAGCCGCTCAGCTCCTCAATATCCTCCCAGCTGGTATTCTGGATGTTCTCCACCACAGCGTCGTAGCCGGTGCAGTACTCGGCAATGAAGTCGTGGTCAACTACCTTACCGGGGTTCAATTCCTCGGCGGCCAGCAGGTGCTTCATAATGCCGCGCAGCAAGGCCATATCACCATCCACGCGCACTTGCAAAAACACGTCGGTGATGGTCGTACCGTTGCCGAGTAGTGTACCCAATACCAGCAGCGGATTCATGAAATCCTGCGGGTTTTTGAAGTGGTTGAGGCCGGCTTCGATCAGCGGATTCACGCTGATAATTTTGGCTCCATTACGCTTGGCTTCTTGCAGAGCCGAGAGCATACGCGGGTGGTTGGTACCGGGATTCTGGCCGATAATCATGATGACTTCCGCCTCATGAATATCATTCAGCGTGACCGAGCCCTTGCCTAGCCCAAGCGTAGTAGACAACGCCGCGCCGCTGCTTTCGTGGCACATGTTGGAGCAGTCGGGTAGGTTGTTGGTGCCGAACTGCTTAGCGAAAAGCTGGAACAGGAAAGCCGGTTCGTTGGGCACTTTGCCGGAAGTGTAGAACACCGCCTCGTTGGGCGAGTCCAGCGCGTTCAACTCGTTGGCCACAATCTGGAACGCCTCGGGCCACTCAATAGGCTCGTAGTGCGTACCGCCGGGGCGCTTCACCATTGGGTGCGTCAGGCGACCCGCGTTGTTTTGGTCGCGGTCGGTCATGCGCGACAACTCGGCCAGGCTATGCTTGGCAAAGAACTCAGGGCCAGCGGCTTTGTCGTCGGCGTCAGAAGCCGTGGCCTTGGCGCCGTTTTCGCAGAACTCCGCCACCGAGCGGTGATGGTCCGGGTCGGGCCAGGCGCAGCTGGAGCAGTCGAAACCGTCCTTCTGGTTGAGACCAAGTAGGGCTTTGGTGCCACGGCCTACGCCGCCTTCACTCCAGCTAAACTCCATCGATTTGATAACGGCCGTTACGCCCGCCGCTACCTTAGCTTGCTCTTCCAGCTTCAGGCCCGTTAGGGCTTCTGGCGGCTGCGCCAGAATGGGGTTCTTGTATTTGGCACCGGCCACATCGGGGGCCGGAATATTTTCCTGGTCCCGCTCGCCCTGTGGGTCGGGACGGTAGTTGTCAGTCACGGGCGCTTCGCCCTGATCTGGGCGCTCGCCGCTTTTTGGGGCGTTTTCAGCCTTTTGCTCCTGGCTCTTGCCAGCCTTAGCCGGGTTGGTTTTCGGTGATTCTTCCATTTCAGTCTCGGGTGGTTTAGATTCAGTTACACAGGAAAGCCACTTGCGTACTAATGCCGGCAGCCTAAGTCTTTCTCTACTAATATACGCAACTCAGTCGCTTCGGCTACGTGCAGGGTAGCAGAAAGGCTAATTTCTTCGGACGCAACCCAATTGTGTGCTACTGTTTCGGGCACCAGCACCGTGAGGCGCCCCGGCAGGTAGGCCACGCGCAGGGCTTCGGCGGCAGCTGTGGAGTTGTCGGGGGCGCGTTGCAGGGCGTAGGTGAGCGTGCCGTCGGGGCCGGGCGCCAGTGGCACGTGGGAGGCTACTTGTCCGGTTTCGCCGAAGGTTGCTACTTCTTCTTCCGAGAGACGAAGGCGCAGGGTGTTATCTTCAAAACGGAGCTTCATGGGTGGGAGAGGAAAGTTTTGAGGTTGTGAAGTAGTGAGATGATGAGTGGCGAAATGATGAAGAGAGGCGCAACTGCTGACGCATTTGCGACCCACGCCAGAGGTAGCAAGTCAAAAAATCATGTGTCATCCTGAGCTTGCGAAGGACCTTCTCACGCTGAAATGACAAGCGTAATAACGACTCGTTCTGCGGGCACAAGGTCCTTCGCAAGCTCAGGATGACAGACTCTTTTGCTTACCTACCCCTTACAAGTTCACTATTTCACCCTTAATCCGCCACGGGTGCGAATAGATATTATACCGTTGCTGGCGCACAAAGCCCAGCAGCGTCATGCCGAAACCAGCGGCGGCCTGCACGGCTAGGCTACTAGGGGCGCCCACGGCGGCCAGCACCGGAATGCCGGCCACGGCCGCTTTCTGCACCAGCTCAAACGAGGCCCTACCGCTCACCAACAGCACGGTATCGTGCAAGGGCAACTGCTCATTGAGTAGGGCCGCACCAATGGCTTTGTCGAGGGCGTTGTGGCGCCCCACGTCTTCGCGCAGCAGGCGCAGCTCGCCGGTGGGTGAGAAGAGGGCCGCTGCGTGCAGGCCGCCGGTTTGCTCGAATACCTCCTGGGCTGCCCGTTGCCGCTCAGGTAGCTCATGGATAATGCTGGCCTCCAAGTAAGGGCCATCGGTGGGGAGCACGGGGCAGCTGCTGGCGTGCACCGCGTCGATGCTGGTTTTGCCGCAGACGCCACAGCTGCTGCTGGTGTAAAAGTGGCGCTCCAGGCGCGGCAGATCCACCGGGACGGAAGTAGCCAGCTCGGCGCGCACCACGTTTTCGCGCTCCTCTTCCTTGGTTACGTCGGGGCAATAGATAACGCCGTTCAGCTCTGCCCTACTTCGAATGATGCCTTCGGTGAGTAGGAAGCCCGCGGCCAACTCAAAATCATGGCCGGGCGTGCGCATGGTAATGGCCAGGGTGCGGTGCTCGCGCGCATCCGTCGGCCCATAGCCTACCCTGATTTCCAGGGGTTCTTCGGCGGCCAGCACGTCGGTGGCGGTGGCCGCACCGTGTCCGGCTGTCACCTTCTGCACGGTTACGTACTCGTAGCTGGTGGGGGGTAAGAAAGATTGCAAAGGGCGAAGAGGTAGGAAGTGATACGTGTAGTATCTTAACCTCTTTCACCGGGCACAAGTTTGCAAATGGCCTTGCCGGTCCGACGCCGTAGGCGTCCGACCGGTCGTCGTTGCGGTCGGCCGCGCCGCCGGGGGTAGGCACTGGCAGGCGTTTGCGTGCAGATTGGGCAACGAGCACGCAGACATCAGCACGCAGCTCGTTCAACGACGACCGGTCGGACGCCTGCGGCGTCGGACCGGCCAGTTACTTCTCTGCTAGCACGTTAGCAACAGCTGCTCGTAGCCGCGCATCACGCCTTCCAGCGACAGGTGCTGCTCGGCATAGCGGCGGGCATTCTGGCTGAACTGCGTGGTGTCTTGCGACATGGCTGCGGCAATACCGTCGTTCAGGGCCTGCTGGTTTTCGGCTTCTATCAGAATGCCCATCTGGTGCTCCTGTACCAGCGCGTGCATCCCCGATCCGGGGTTGGAGGTGATGACGGCCACGCCCCCCACGGCCAGCACGGTGGTCAGCTTGGAGGGCATCACTAGGTATAAGTGTACCCTATCAGGAAGATTCTATTCTTCCTGAATGAAGAATGAGGTCTAAGGCGCAACGCATATCGTAGCCTTCGCTCCACAAATTTGACTGGATTATGCGTGCTTCCTAAGCAAGAGATATTTTTTGATCGTGGGCAGCTGCCGTTTCTATGGCCTGCTGCGCCTCTTTCTCGTCGGCCACCGAGGGCTCCACGTACAAGGCTTGCAGGTGGGGCGAGCTAGTGAGGCGCGCCAGGTAGTCTACGGCGTCGAAGTAGTGCGTACGCAGCTCCTGGTACTTCTCCCAGGCGGCATCCTGGTCTACCACTATCGGAATTCCCTGGGCAGCCAGCTGCTCCAAAGCCGCTGCATAGGCGGCCGGATCGGGGTCAACAATTGCATTCTTCTCCCGCCGCCAGAAGGACACCCGCGTGTGAGAATGGTCGTGAAAATAGCGCATAATCCGATTCAGTGACATGCACCCGGCCCGGAAGCATAGCTGTGTATACCGGTTGGAGGTTTGGTCTACGCCACTGAGAATAAGCGCTGCTGTGTCTAAAATGATATTTGCGGCCGTTACCCAGGAGCGCCCTGGCTGCGGCGACCGAAAAAACGTGAGCATGGGCAATGACGTGTGACTGGCCTCCAACTCCACAAACCAGGCCGCCCACTGGTCCCATTCCTTCTGGTCGTCATCGAGGGAATGGGAGCGACCCAGCCAGCACACCAGGTCGATGGCCGAGCGGTTGTTGCCGGCGCGCAGTTCCAGCTGACTTACCACGGCCTCACGCCGGGCAAAGGCCTGATACATGGTTGGAATATATGATATCAGCAGTGTGATAAGCAGCAGGCCCAGTGCCGCCTCGGAGTAGGAAAAGGCGCTAACCACGAGCGAGCGGGACTCGTCGGTACCCAGCGTGAGCAGGGAGCTGCTGCTGAGCTTGTAGCACCGCGTCAGGCTACCGCTGCCCAGCGCCCAATAGATGGCAGTGTACCCAGCCGACACCAGCCCCAAGCATATAAGGGGTAGCATTACCAGCCCTACCGGCGCAAACAGCGCCATGACCCGGTCGCGCTGGGCGTAGGTTTTGCCGAATACAGCTACCGTATCAAACAGGTAGCGCACCAAGGTCAGCGCCCACTTATTGATGCGTACTGCTTCGCTGCGGGGCAGCACGAAGGAGCGAACGGCAGCCAATACCGTGGCCAACACCAGAAAGACTCCACCCATGAAGATGGGCACTCGCCACCATAAATCTGACATAGCCTACTTGCGCTGCTCCGTGAGTAAGGTTTCTCTATACGGCGGTGCCCAAATACCGACGATTTCTTCTTTCCCTTATCATCATTGCCTCACAGTTAAGCTGCTTTGGGGGAGCGCACACGCTTTGGCTTGTGTCTGGCGTTGGGAGCATGTACCCTAGCCCCCTACCTTATGCTGCTTATCGACGACTTGCAGGTGGAGCGCGACATTCTGCCGCTCTTCAACTTCACCCACCAGGAACAGTCGGAGGCGGCGTTGCGACAGCTGTTTGACGAACGGCCACCTACCAAAGCAGCCGTAGCTGAGCGCCAGGCCGTCGTTCAGGCCTTTCTCAACAACTGGGCAGTGCTAGGCAATTTCTCCTACTCGGTGCTGTACTTCCGCGGGGCCCAGTCGTTTATGCAGGAGGTGCAGAGCGGACGCTATTTGCTGGCTGCCGGGGCGAAGGCCCGGTGGCAGTTTTTCTTTTCGGAGGCAAAGCGTCACCACGTGCAGTCGCAGGTAGTGCAGCTGATTCTCTTTCTGGAAAAGCTGCATACCAGCTACCTCGCTCGCCTCGACCTCGCCTCTTTTCCGCCAGCTTTCAGGGCTGAGTTAACCGCTGCCAATGACTTTCTGGGCTTATTTGACTTAGGCGCGCAGGCTGCGGCGGTGCGAGAAAACGCCTTCACCGTCTCCCACATCTTGCAGACTACCAATGTATTGCAAAAACTGACAGCCGAAGAAACTGCGGCGTTCTGGTCGTTTCTATTTCGGTTCGAGGCCTATTGGTCGGTGGCGAAAGGCGTGATGCAGCACCAGTTGTGCTTTGCCCGATTCGACGACCAGCAATTGGTGGTAGAAGACCTCTACCATCCGCTTGTGCCCCAAGCAGTGCGCAATACCTTTCGGCTGCGGCCCGGCGAGAACGTGCTCTTACTCACGGGCCCTAACATGGCCGGCAAGTCTACGTTTCTGAAAGCCATAAGCTTGTGCGTGTACCTGGCGCACCTGGGCTTGGGCGTGCCGGCCACGGCGTGCACCTTACCCTACTTCGATACCATTGCAGTCAGCATCAACCTCAACGACAACCTGCGCAGCGGCTACAGCCACTTCATGACCGAGCTGCTCCACCTGAAAACCGTAGTGGAGCAGTTGGCGCAAAAGGGGCAGCAGCGGTGCTTTGCGGTATTTGATGAGCTGTTTCGCGGTACGAATCAGGACGATGCGCTGGACATCACCCAGGCTACAGTCGGCGGCCTCACGCGCTTTCCACGCTCCGTCTTTTTCCTCTCCACCCACCTGTTGCAGCTAGAAGAGCAACTGCCACCACTGGGTGCGGCGGTGGGCGCTTACCACATCGACTGCTCCATCGTCGACGGCCGTCCAGTGTTTTCCTACCGGCTCCGTCGGGGTTGGTCGCAGCTGAAAATTGGCCGGCTGTTGTTTGACGAGGTAGGGTTGGACCGGCTGCTGAAGTCGTAAGTGGTAACGCTGGACCAGAATTTTCAAGGTTTTCCCACTCGCTGTAGAAATCCTACCGTTCGCTGCAAAAAAGTAGCAGTTCGGCCAAAAAGCGCGGCTGTCCGGTCGTAGCGGCTTCATCCTTGTACTAGTCCACACAGCAGAAGGAAACCAGTCTAACTCGCTGATTTAGAATTCTGCACGGTCTTCCTCTCTTCTTGTTTTCACTCACATTTCAGGTATCATAGTATGGCTTACTCTACAAACACTCCTGCTGGTCAATCGGTACAAAACATCCTCGACTCGCTACCCGGCCTGATGGCCGTAGCCGTTGTTGACATTCAGTCGGGCATGGCGCTGGCATCGCACTCCAACACCCCCAACCTGAACCCCGAAACGGCGGCGGCTTACAACACGGAGGTGGTAAAGCAAAAGCAAAAGGCCATGACGGCCCTGAAGCTGACCGGCGAAAAGATTGATGATATCCTCATCAGCCTCACCAACCAGCTGCACCTGCTCAACATCACGGAGGACGGCAAGAAGTTCATCTACCTGGTCGTGAACTCCCGCGACACGAACCTGGCCATTGCCCGCGACGTATGCCGCCAGGCTGCTGAAGTGCTGAAGTAAGCACTGAGTTATTATAATAACAAAGCCACTCCAAATTGGAGTGGCTTTGTTGGTTTTGGGAGGGTAACGAATCAGTACGTACTTACCCCACCCCCAGCCCCTCCCTTCCGGGAGAGGGGTGCGTTCAACGATTCTTGTGCATATCGTCTGGCACCCCTCTCCCGGAAGGGAGGGGCTGGGGGTGGGGTCTCCCTACCCCCCAATCGTCGACATCGACTCGAAGCTGAGTTGATGTAACGGGCGCTGGCTTTCGGCCTCGAAGCCGTTGGCAGCGCGGTAGCGGAAGGCATTGGAGAGAGCCGCTACGATATCCGCGTCGGAGGAACCGCCGCGCAGCATGGCCCGGATATCGAGTACGCCTTGGTCGTAGAGGCAGGTTTTGACGCCGCCTTCGGCCGTGAGGCGTATGCGGTTGCAGGTACCGCAGAACGTGCGCGAGTAGGCCGCAATGATGCCAATAGTGCCCTGGTGACCGGCCACGCTGTATTCGCTGGCTGTAGCGCCCACGGGGGTAGGCAGCGGCGTAAACGCGCCAAAGTGCGCTTCTAAGTGTTCCCGAATACGGCGGTGATTCCAGGGGAGGGTAGCCGCATGGCTGCCGCCGTTGAAAGGCATTTCCTCGATGAAGCGCATTTCCACGGGCAAGTCACGGGTCAGTTCGGCCAGCGGAATCAGGTCCTGAATGTTCTGTCCATCCATCACCACGGCGTTGATTTTCACGCGAATACCAGCGGCTAGCAGGGCGTAGAACGTATCCAGCACCTGGGGCAACTCGTCGCGGCGCGTGATTTGGTGGAAGCGGGCGCGGTCTAGCGTGTCCAGGCTCAAGTTTACGGCACGTACACCCATGCGGGCCAGCTCGGGCACGTGGGGCGCTGTGAGTACGCCGTTGGTGGTCAGGCTGATATCATTGATGCCCTGAATGTGCGTGAGCTGCTCGATAAAGCCCATCAGGCCGCGTCGCACAAACGGCTCGCCACCCGTGAGGCGCACTTTACGCACGCCCAGGCCAGCTAGCAGCGTTACCAAGCGAGTCATTTCCTCGTAGGTCAGCAGTTCTTGGCGCGGCACGTATTGAATGCCTTCTTCGGGCATGCAGTAGAAGCAGCGCAGGTTGCAGCGGTCCGTTACGGCCAAGCGCACGTACTCCAGCGGCCGGCCGTGCGAATCGTAGAGAACAGTAGGAGTAGCGGACATGAAGGAATGCGAAAACGCCCCACCGACGCCGGCGAGGACAACTATTGGAACAAAAAGCGGGTAGGCTTCTTTTGCAGGTACTACTTAAGCAACAAAACAGTTGCTTTGTTCATTCTTTCGCCAAATGAAATTAACCATCGCCCTCTTCGGCATCACCCGCGAAATTGTAGGCCGGCCTACCCTGGAGTTGACCACACCCGATGGCCAATCGGTGCAGAGTCTACTTGCGGAGTTGCGCCAACAGTATCCCGCGCTGGGCAAGCTGAGCAGCCTGGCCGTGGCCGTTAACAACGACTACGCCACCGACGACACCCCCCTGCACGAGCGCGACGAAATAGCTCTGATTCCACCCGTTAGCGGCGGGTAAATAATATCTCTTTAACTGTCATCCTAAGCTTTCGAAGGACCTTCTCACACTAGAACGACAGACGTACTAGCGACTCGTTCCAACGTAAAAAGGTCCTTCGACACTGGCTTGATGCGCCACATGCTCAGGATGACAATTGTACTCCTGACACTATCCACACCCACATGCATATCGACCTCACCGATCAACCCATTGACATCACTGCCGCCCTGCAACTGGCCGAGGACGACGGTGCTGGGGCGGTCAATTCCTTTATCGGCACGGTGCGTAACCAGAGCACCGGCCGCCGCGTGGTGCGCCTCGAGTATGAGGCCTACGACAGCATGGCGCTACACCAATTGCGCAAAGTAGCCGAGCAGGCCCAGGAAAAGTGGCCGATGCTGCGCAAAGTCGTGGTCATTCACCGCAAGGGCACTCTATTTATTGGCGACGTAGCGGTTATCGTAGCCGTGTCTACCCCTCACCGCGCCGAGTCTTTTGCCGCCTGCCAGTACATTATTGACACCTTGAAGCAGGTAGTACCGATCTGGAAGAAAGAGTTTTATGAGGATGGCACTACGTGGGTAGCAGCGCATCCGTAGGGTGTGAGGGTAAGTGGATAGGAGGTTTTCACTCCGTGTCATCCTGAGCAAAGCGAAGGACCTTATCACGCTAGAACGACAGCCATACCAACGACTCGTTCACGTGTGATAAGGTCCTTCGCTCTGCTCAGGATGACACAAAAGTAAGAGCGCTACCCAGCCGTTTCAATCAGCTGCACGGCTCTTCCCAGTAACTCATCCCTACCCTCTTTGATACCCTGGATGGTAGGCTTCACCTCAATATCCGGAACAATGCCGATGCGCTGGGTTTCGCGGCCGTCGGGGTAGTACACGCCCAGACCGGTAATCCAGGTGGAAATGCCACCGGGTAATACAATGGTAGACACATCGCCATCGGCGCCGGCCGTGGTGCTGCCGATAACGGTGGCATTGGGGGCGGTGCGCAGAGCCATAGTAGTAAATTCAGCCTGGCTCTGCGAGATTTCATTGACAAGGACAACTACCTTTCCAGGGTAGAACTTTCCCTTCTTAGGACGCACATAGGAAGGATATTTGCGCAGCGGAAACCGCCCTGGATATGTGATATCCGGATTACTGGCCTGCACAAACGGCGTGAATTTACGAACTAGATATTGCGACAAAGCATACATTACGGGCTCAGCGGGGTAGTTACGGATATCAATCACCACTCCCTTCGTACCCTCCGCCGCCTGCATAATCTCCGGCAGCGTTGCATTTTTGATCGTACCCAAAGAGAGGTAGCCGATATTGCCCGGCAACAACCGCCAGGGCGAAGCTTCCGGGTCCGGTGTACCCCAATCCATCTTCAAATTGAGCTTTTTACTTTCGTAGCGGGTAATAGTCAGGGGAAGCTCCCGTCCGTCACGGCGCACAACCAGAGGTAGTTGCTCCGTATTACCGCGCAGTAGCAGTTTGGCGATGTCGCGTAACTGGGTAGGCTCATTGGAGGCCGAAGTGATAGGCTGCCACTTTTTCACCAGCTCTGGCACCGGCACACCGTCGATTTGCACTACCACATCGCCCGGTTGCAAGCCCGAGGCTTTGCCGAGCGCCGCATCGTAATAGTCCGTCACCACGGCCTGGTTTTCTATGAAACGGATGCGCACCGGCGCGTATAATTTGCCTTTATACGTATCCAACACTTCATCTTTGTAGATACCGGCATGCGAATCGTGAATGCGGGCAATAAGTGCTTGTAAGGTAAGACGGTACTGCTCGGCGGTGCCGGCGCGGGTCAGCTTGGGGATAAACTCTGGTAGTACTTGTTGCCAATCTTCTCCGATGGCGTAGCGGTAGGGGAAGAAATACTCAACCATGTTCCAGAAGCGGTAGAGCGCCAGCAAGCGCAGCCCGGTATCGGGTAGCGCGGCGCGGCCGTAGGCCACCTCGTGCTGGAAGACGGAGTTTCCTGCGTTAGGGTCTATGCTCACGTAGTAATTCGCACCCTGATTTCGATTCCTGCTTAGGTAGATAAGTTGAGTGCTAAGTGCGTCGCTAAGCTGTTTTTTATCTGATAGCCAAGCCAGATCGGGTTGCAAGCGCACTTTGTCGGCGGGTAGCTCTTTGCACGTTTTGCACGTGGGCACCTCGCCAAATTTTGTGACCCAGCCGCGCAGCACCTCACTACGAGCGGGCTCGTTGGGCGCCGCTAATACGGCGGGCAGCACCCGAAACAGCTCGGCGTCCATGTTGAAGTTGCCGGCGGCCACAGCCGGGTGGTAATACTTCACAAAGCCCCACACCCGGCCCAGCACTGCCAGGTTTTCTACCTGCTGCTGATTGAGTTTTTCGGGAAACACAATGCCGGAGCGTTGCTGAAAGGCGGTATCCTGCGCGGCCGGAGCCGTTTTTTGCGCCAGGGAAACGGTAGCGCAGCCTAAGTGGAATGCCAGCGCGAGGTAGGGTAGCTTCATAGAAAGAAAAGAATAAACGTATGTAATATGAAGTCAGGAAGATAGCAGAAGCACTAGATATAGTGTGGCACTTACTCCGCCACCCGCATCAATAGGCCTAATCAGTAACCCATATAGTGTACTGACGGGGTGCCTCATCCCCACCCCCCGCCGAAAAAGGGGAAGCCGAGAGGAAACCAAGAAGTAGGAATGCCATTCAACGAGCATTTAACTTTTAACACGCAACATTTCAATCGTCCGGTTCCCCCTGCTCCGAGTAAGGGTAGGGAAGTCGCGCATCCGCAACGGCCATTCCGAGCGGCGCGAGGAATCTGAGTAATTATTCCGAAATGGTTTCACTCAGATTCCTCGCGCCGCTCGGAATGACAATTTTACCCGGCCGTTTCAATCAGCTGCACGGCTCTTTCCAGCAATTCGTCTCTACCCTCTTTGATGCCCTGGATGGTGGGCTTTACTTCGATATCGGGCACAATGCCGATGCGCTGGGTTTCGCGGCCGTCGGGGTAGTACACGCCCAGGCCGGTAATCATGGTAGGGATGCCGCCGGGCAGCATGATGCTGGACACGTTGCCGTCGGCGCCGGCCGTGGTGCTGCCGATAACGGTGGCGTTGGGGGCGGTGCGCAGGGCCATGGTGGTGTATTCGGCCTGGCTCTGCGAGATTTCATTCACTAAGATGACCACTTTACCAGGGTAGGGATTTGCTACGCCGGGCGACACCGAAACGGGTTCTGGCATCAGGGGGAAAGTGCCTGGATAGGTTATGTCGGGCCCGCTGAATAGCGCAAACTGCGTGGGTTTGGGCACCAGGTACTGCGACAAAGCAAACACCACGAACTCGGAGGGGTAGTTGCGGATATCAATCACCATTCCCTTCGTACCTTCTGCGGCCTGCATAATTTCTGGCAGCTTATTTTTCTTGATCGTGCCCAGCGAGAGGTAGCCGATATTACCCGGCAGCAACCGCCAGGCCGAGGCTGCTGGGTCCGGCGTGCCCAAGTTCATTTGCATATCGAGCTTGGTGCTTGCGTAGCGGGTGAGCGTGAGCGGAAATTCCTTGCCGTTGCGGCGCACCACTACGGGTACTTTCTCTGTGTTGCCGCGCAGCAGCAGGTTGGCAATGTTGCGCAGCTGGGCCGGCTCGTTGGAGGCCGGGGCAAGGGGCTGCCACTTTTTCACCAGCTCCGGCACCGGCACGCCGTCGATTTTCACCACTACGTCGCCCGCTTGCAGGCCCGATTCTTTCCCGAGCGCCGCATGGTAGTAATCCGTCACTACGGCCTGGTTTTCCACGAAGCGAAGACGCACCGGCGCGTACAACTTACCGTTGTAGTGGGTCAGCACCTCATCCTGATAAATATTGGCGTGCGTGTCGTGAATGCGGGCAATGAGCGCCAACAGGGTAAGGTGATACTGCTCGGCGGTGTTGCTGCTAGTCAGCTTGGGAATAAACTCCGGTAGTACTTGTTGCCAATCTTCCCCGATGGCATACCGGTAGGGAAAGAAATAGGCAATCATGTTCCAGTAGCGGTAGAGCGCCAATAGGCGCAGCCCGGCATCGGGTAGTGCGGTGCGGCCATACGGTGCTTCGTGCCGAAAAACAGGGTTGCCTACGTTCGGAGCCGCACTCACGTAGTAGTGCTCTCCCTGGTTTCGGTTTTGGCGCAGGTACGTGAGTTGGCTGCGAAGCGCTTCGCCGAGCTGTTTTGTATCTGATAGCCACGCCAGATCGGGTTGCAGGCGCACTTTGTCGGCAGGCAGTTCTACGCATGTTTTGCACGCGGGCACTTCTCCAAACTTCTTCACCCAAGCACTCAGCAGCTGGCTGCGTTTCTTCTCATTGGGCGCCGCCAGCACGGCGGGCAGCACCCGAAACAGCTCGGCGTCCATGTTGAAGTTGCCGGCGGCCACGGCCGGGTGGTAGTACTTCACAAAGCCCCATACCCGGCCCAGCACCGCCAGGTTTTCTACCTGCTGCGTGCTGAGCTTTTTTGGAAACGTAATCCCCGAGGCCTGCTGAAACGCAGTGTCTCGCGCCGCTGGCTTAACGGACATGGTTCGCGTAGCTACAGCGGACAGCGGTTTATCATCAATGGTCAGCTCCAGGTCGTCGAACCAAGCAGTGCCGGTGCCAGCCAAAATGCCGCCGAACAGAATATATTCTGCCTGCTCCTCCAGGGGCAGCGTAATGCTGAACTGCTTCCAGTCGGTAGTGCCCCGCATGGGCTGGTCCTGGGTGTTTTTGAAAGCCACGGAACCACTTGAACCATCTTCGCGCAGCCAAATTGCCGCCGAGCCCTGCTCCGATACGCCCTCCGTTTTGATGAAGCCCTTCAGCGTAACCGACTTACCCGCGTATTGCGCCGGAATTCGCAACGTAGCCACGCCAAATTGCCCCTGCTTGGCCTGGCTGTCCTGCATCCGCAGCGCATACTTGCCTTGGTGGCGCACTGCCGAGTCGAGCGTGACGCGGTAGCCTTTGCCGTTGTTGGTGTACCAAGTAGCGGGCAATTGACCACTAGGATACTCAAAATCATAGGCAGTCGCCGGGGCCGCAGTTTGCGCCAGGGAGACGGTAGCGCCGCCCAGTTGCAATGCCAGCGCGAGGTAGGGTAATTTCATAGGAAAGAGGAGAATAGGTGTATGGCATATGGAGTCAGAAATGTAGTAGAAGGTAGCAGGTAGGCTTTAAAATTTATAGCCCCGAAGCGCGAACTTTGTAGTTCACGCTTCGGGGCTATTGTACCACTTGTTGTTCTGACGCGCGAACTACATGGTTTGCGCTACTATATGGGTGCTTCAGTTCAACGCCTATCCCCTGGCAGAGCCGGGCGCCTGCAAGGCGCCCCTACCCTAGCTCCCGCTCGGCGGCTGCACGCTCTTGCGGCGTGTTAATGTTGCGTAGCTCCTGCGGGGCGGGCGGCATCAGGAGTTGAATATCACTGTTGATGAGCGCCTTGCGCGGGCACGAGTAGCCTAGGGCCAGAAACTGAAGCAGTACCGCATAGCTGCGCGGCTCCCAAATGGTGATGAGCGGCTCAGGCCACTCGTTGTGCGGGCTTTGGTAGGCCGTGGCCACGCGGCCGGCGTGGCGGTGCGCTACCAGGTGGCGCAAGGTTTCGGTGGAGAGGAAAGGTAGGTCGCATGCTACTACCAGCCAGGCGGCGTTGGGGTCGTGGCGGAAGGCGGTGAGGATGCCGCCCATGGGCCCCAGGTCCAGGAACTGGTCGGGTAGGGGCGTGAGGCCGGCGGGCAGGGCGTCGGCCTGGTCGGCGCGGCAGGACACGAATACATCCTGGCACACCTCGGCCAGCAGGCCGGCGGCGTATTGGCGCTGTTCCTGCCCGTGGTAGCGCAGCTGGCCCTTGTCGGTTTGCATACGCTGGCTGTGGCCGCCGGCCAACACCAGGCCACGCAAGGGCGGCGCGCTGGCCTGCCACCACTGTTGTAGCCAGTCGGCAATGGCAGCGGTGTCGTCGAGGGCAAGAACGGTGGGTTGCCGCTCGCCCAAGTGGGTTCGCAAGTAGGCGGGCAGCTCGGTTTCGCCTTCGCTCAGCAAAATCAACTGCACATCGGTCAGGCGGTCGAGCTTTTTCTCCAGCGGTTTCTTACTGCTGATAATGGCAATTTGCTGCTGAGCGCGGAAGTGGTTGCCGTTCACCAGCACCAGGCTCTGACCACCTAGCCAGTGCTGCTGGGCAAACTTGTCCATGCCGCGCTGCACATCGAGGCGGCGGAAGTGGATTTTGTCGGTTAGCTCGGCAGCAGCGCCTACCGTTAGCAATGTGTCGGCGGGGGCGGCTTCGTCGCCGGTGGCATGGTCGGCGTCTACGTAGGCCGCGTGCAGGGTAGGCGACAAGTGTGGCATCAGGCGCGCTACCAGGTCTTTAATCACGCCGCAGGGTGCGCCCAGAATAGCCAGCTCCTGGCGGTTGAACTCGCCGGTAGCGGGGCGGGTCAGGGCAGCGTGCTTGGCGTGCGGGGCGGGTAGGGGCTGGTTAGTCGACATGATGAAAATCTTGTTTGCCGCCGGTTTTTTCCAGCAAGCGCGTTTCCTGAATAATGATGTTGTGCGACAAGGCTTTGCACATGTCGTAAATGGTGAGAGCCGCCACCGAAGCGCCGGTTAGGGCCTCCATTTCCACGCCGGTTTTGCCGGTCACGGACGAGGTGCATTCAATGATAACTGAATCAGGTTGCTGCACTTCAATGCGCACTTGGCAGTCGTCGAGACCCAGTGGGTGGCACAGCGGAATCAGCTCCGAGGTGCGCTTGGCCCCCATGATACCGGCCAGAATAGCCGTTTGAAACACGGGGCCTTTGCGGGTGGGCAGGTCGCCGTCCTGCACCAATTTCAGAATTTCGGAACCGAGTACCACGATGCTGCGGGCACGGGCCACGCGGCGGGTAGCGGTTTTACCGCCTACATCAACCATGGCGGGCTGGCCAGCAGCATTGAGGTGGGTGAGTTTAGAGGAGTCAGACATAGCAGGAACGCGGTATGTGAGGACGCGCTTGGTAACGGATGTTGAACAAAAAAGCAGTGCCCAGCCGGGGCTTTGCAGTGCGTTGCAGACCGTGCGAGGAAGGAGTTGATATAACCAAACCAGACGCAAATCGTCTAGTTCTACCATCGTGCTCATTGCACAAGGTCTACCACCTATACGCGAAGTAACGCTTCGCGCTTCATCTCTGCCCCATGACTACCGTCGAAGAAGCCACTCGCCTGGTGCTGTCCACCGTTCGCACCCTCCCCACGGAACGGCTCCCCCTCCCCGATACGCTGGGCCGGGTGCTGCGCCAGGCCGTAACCGCCGACCGCGACTTTCCGCCCTTCAATCGGGTAGCCATGGATGGCATTGCGCTCAACTATGCGGCTATTGCGCAGGGCCAAACGCAGTTTGAGGTAGTGGGTATACAGTTTGCCGGCCAGCCCCCTACCCCCCTTGCCAGTCCCACCACTACCCTCGAAATCATGACCGGGGCCATGCTGCCGCCCGGCACCGATACGGTAGTGCGCTACGAGGATGTAGACATAGCAGCGCAACCCGATGGCCGCCGCGTGGCGACCGTGCGCGTGCTGCCACCCAAAGCCGGGCACAACGTGCACGCCCAGGCCACCGACCGCCACCAGGGCGACGTGCTGCTGCCTGAAGGCACCTTGCTGGGACCAGCCGAGGTAGCCGTAGCGGCCACGGTAGGTGCTACCCATTTGGTGGTGGCACAACGCCCGCACGTGGCCGTGGTGAGCACCGGCGACGAGTTGGTGGAGCTGGACCAGGCGCCCCTCCCCTACCAGATCCGGCGCTCCAACTCCTACATGCTGCAAGCGGCTGTGTGGCAGGCCGGCGGCCGGGCCGAGCGGTTTCACTTCAACGACGACCCCGACGCCTTGCGCCAGGGCCTGCCGCCCCTGCTGCACCAGTATGATGCCGTGCTACTCAGCGGGGGCGTGTCGATGGGCAAAGCCGATTTCCTACCCGCGGCATTGGCCGAGGCGGGCGTAGAGCAGCTGTTTCATGGGGTGCAGCAGCGGCCGGGCAAGCCCTTTTGGTTTGGGCAGCACCCACAGGGCGCGGTGGTGTTTGCGCTGCCGGGCAATCCGGTTTCCACCTTTGTGAACTACTGCCGTTACGCTGCGCCGTGGCTGCGGGCCGTGCAGCAGCCTACCCTACCCCAGCCAGAACCTACGTTTGCCGTACTGGCCGCCGATGTGGTGTTTCGTCCGCCCGTCACGCACTTTCTGCTCGTAAGCCTTGCAAGTGCTCCCGATGGTCGGCTGCTGGCCACACCCGAACGCGCCCACGGCTCCGGCGACTTGGCTAGTTTACTGCCTAGCAGTGGCTTTTTAGAGCTGCCTATAGGGCAAGACAAGTTTCCGGCTGGTACGGTGCTACCGGTATGGCGCTTCCGGTAATTCAGAGAATTGATTTCGGTTGAAGGTGGTCAGAACGCCAGCCTAACTGTCATCCTGAGCGGGGCGAAGGACCTCCTTACGTCAGCACGATGCTCGTAACAACGACTTGTTCTAACGTGAGAAGGTCCTCGCAAGCTCAGGATGACAGTTGGGTTGGCTTTCTGAGCAGCCGGGTTGCCTTTTCTAATCGTGTGTTAAGAAAACTTAACAATGCCCTACGCTGCCCAAAAGGCATTTATTATCATTCTGATAAAATTTTATACATAACTCATATCAATAGATAATTCAATATTTTATATACTTGCCATATACTTCAGCAAGTCACATTTTTTCTAACTATAATTCAAGCTTATGCGCGTTTTCTACTCTCTCCTCCTTTGCCTCTTTATCAGCGTTGGTACAGCCGTAGCAGCTAAAGCACCACGCAAACGGCCAGATTCGCATCGGCACCGCACAGTGAGTGACATGTTTAAGCCTCGTATGAGCCACTTCGGCACCGGCAAGCCCTTGATTCCCTACCACAAGCGCGTGAAGCACGCGAAGGAGAAGTCGTTGACCTTCTAAAGGGACCCATTCCTACAAAAGAGCCGGCCGCATGCTATGCGGCCGGCTCTTTTGCGTTGTTTACCGTGTGCGTGTCAGGCTGCTTCCAGCACCTCAGCGTCGTTGTGCGCGGGCGAGTTCACGCGGGTGGTCACGGCGTATTCCATCATGCCATCGGTGGGGTAGGGTACGAGTAGGTGCTGATGGTCGGCGGGGCTGAGGGTGTCGGCGAGCCAGGCTTGCTCGGCCTCTGGGCCAGGGAGCAGCACGGGCATGCGAGTGTGCAGGCGGGCCATCAACTCGTTGGGCTCGGTGGTGATGATGGTGAAGGTAGGCAGCACCTCACCGGTTTGGCGGTCGAGCCACTCGTCCCATAGACCGGCGAAGGCAAATGGTTGCTCATCGCGCAGCATAATCCGGTGCGGCACCTTGCCTTGGGGCGTCTGCTGCCACTCATAGAACGAATCGGCCAGCACCAAGCAGCGCTTGCGCTGGAGCAGCTGCCGAAACGAGGGCTTGTCGGCCAGGGTTTCGGCGCGGGCGTTGATGGGCTTGACAGCCTTTTTCAGGTCTTGCACCCAGCCCGGTATCAGCCCCCACTGCACCAACTGGATGGTGTCGGGCGCAGCGTTGATGATGATGGGTAGGCGCTGCGACGGGGCAGCGTTGTAGTTCGGCTCGGTGGGTTCGGCAAGCGTTGCGCCGAAGCGTTTTGCCAGGCCTGCGGCAGGCGTGAGGGTAGTGTAGCGGCCACACATACAAGCAAATCAAAAAAGAGTGGAAGTAACGAAAGGGTAGCTGCCGTTTGGAAGCTAGAAATTGACGGCCGCAGAAAATAGCAGCGTATCGCCCGCACCTGTTTACGTTTGGCGATTGGTTAGGTGCTGCGCTATGCAACGAAATTCTGCTGTATTACTAATAGCAGTTTCTACGTTGCTATCTGTTTAGGCTATCTAGGAACGGTGTAGAAACGCCTACTTGCGTCTCATCGGCCGCGCCGGATGCACAAAATCGTTCAACGATGAGACGCAAGTAGGCGTCTCTACACCGTTCTACACAGGCACCGCTGTTTCAGAAACCGGCTCGGCGGCCGCAGGTTGCAACGACGCTTCGCGTGACTTGCGGCGCAGCGTGCGCAGATGCAACACCCCAATCAGTAGCGTAAGAATACCCTCTGCTAATACTGTGTTCTGCACGCCAATGTGCTCCGACACAGCGCCTACCAGCAGGCTACCCAACGGCACCAGCCCTGCATAGGCCAGCACATAGAGGCTCAGTACCCGCCCCCGTAGTGCGGGCTCCACGGTTGTTTGAAGCAGGGTATTGCTGATGGTGATTTGCGACATCATCCCAAACGCGCCGAGTACCAAAAACAACAACGCCAGTGGATACCACGGCGCATGCGAAAACAGCAGCAGCCCTACCCCAAAGATGAAGGTATTCACCGTGAGCACCTTGCTCAGGTTGACGCTGGCTTTCAACGACGCCAGAAAAATGGCCCCGATAAAGGCGCCCAGGCCAATGGCCCCATCCAGCATGCCAAAGGTGCTGGCCGTACCACCAAAAACGTCCTTGGCATACACGGGTAGCAGCGTAGTGAAGGGTAGGGCCAGCAGGCTGGCGAGGGCTAGCATCAGAAGAATGTGCCGGATAGCCGGTGTTGCGGCCACATAGGCCAGCCCGTCGCGTAGCTCAGCCAGCATGTTTTTCGTGTGTAGCTTGGCTACGTAGGGCGGCAGCCGAATAGCCAGCAGCGAACCAATGACGGCCACAAAGCTCAGCGCGTTCAGCCCAAAACAGGCCACCGCGCCCAGGTGCTCCAGCGCAAAGCCCGCCAAAGCCGGGCCTACCAGCTTGGCCAGATTCACCATCGAAGAATTCAGCGCCAGGGCGTTGGGCAAGTCCTGTCGGTTCTTGATCAGCTCGGGTACCAGCGACTGGCGGGCCGGCACGTCGAAGCCGTTGATGATGCCCAGCATGGCGCTCAGGCCGATGATGCCCCACACTGCATCCGGCCGTTGCCAGATCAGGAGCGTGAGCAGCAGCGCCTGTATCATGGAGAACACCTGCGTGAGCAGCAGCACGCGGTAACGCTGGTAGCGGTCGGCTACCCCGCCGCCGAGAAAAGAGAAAATAGCGGCCGGAAACAGGGTAGCAAATACGCTTATTCCCAACATCAACTTGGAGTTGGTATGCGAATACACCACCCAGCTAACGGCCGTTTTCTGCATCCAGGTACCCAAGAGCGACAACGACTGCCCACCAAAATACAACCGGTAGTTGCGGCTACGAAAGGCGCGAAAGGTGCTCAAATTCATGCGTGAGATACTGCAATCCGCGTCTAAAGCGGTTTTGTGCTTTGTGTAGGGTAGTGCGAACTATGTCGTTCGCAACTCACCTCACGGGCCGTACAACAGCGTAGCTACGCGAACAACACAACCCGCACCATATTATAACAATCAAGGAGTCACATATACTATGTGATATATAGTGGTGCCTAACAGCTTATACCCACTACTTCTGGCGTTGCTTCTGCTCGTTGAGAAGTTTTAGCAAGACGCCATTGGTCCAGCCGAAGCCATCTTGCAAAGGGTACTCGCCACCACCCGCGGTTTTGTGAATGTCCTCCACGTTGTACTTCTCAAGCAGCTTGCCGGTTTCCCGAAACACGCGCACGTTCAGGCTGGTCCAGCGGTGGGCTACGGTATCGGCCAGGGCGTGGTGCTGGTAGCGGCGCAGGCCCTGCACAGCCAGGTATTGCAGGGGCGCCCAGGCGTTGGGCGCGTCCCACTGCTGACCGCTTTCGTTGCTGGTAGTAAGCAGGCCCCCATCGCGCAGAAACTCGCTTTCGAGGCGGCGGGCGGCTTTGCTAGCTTGCCCCTTGGTTGCTACCCCGTAGGCCAGCGGAAACACGCCAGCCAGGGTATGGATGCTGGCCCGGCGTCGCTCGGGCAAGTCATAGTCGACGTACCAACCAGCCTGCCTGTCCCAGCAATAGCGCTGAATGGCCTTTGCCCGGCTTTTCGCTTTCTGCTGATACAAGGCTGCTTGCGCTTTATTACCCTCCTGCTGGTAGGCGCGGGCCAAGGTTTGCTCCAACACCAGCACCAGACAGTTCAAATCGACGGGTACCAGGTTGGTGGTTTCGATGGTGGCCATGGTATTAGCGGGGCCAAACCAGCGCGTACTGAAATCCCAGCCCGAGGCGGCGGCGGCGCGCACATTGCGGTAGAACTCCGGCAGCGGCTGCCGCGTGAGCTTGCCGGCCGCCACATCCTCGGCGTAGGACTCTTCGCGGGGCTGGTCGCTGCTGTCCCAGTAGCGGTTCAGCAGCTCGCCCTTGGGCATGCGCACCACGCGGCGGGTAGCCTGGCCGGGTTGCAGGGAGTCGGCGCCGGCCATCCAGTAGGCGTACTCCTTTTCGAGTTGGGGGCGGTAGTGGGCCAGGGTAGCGGGCGTGCCTTCGGCCTGGGCCAATAGCTGCACCATCTGGGCAAAAAACGGCGGCTGCGAGCGGGTGAGGTAGTAGGTGCGGTTGCCGTTCGGGATGAACCCTACCTGGTCAATCAGGTAGGCAAAATTGTCTACCATATCGCGCACCTGCTGGGTGCGGCCTGCCTCTTGTAGTCCCAACATCGTGAAGTACGAATCCCAATAATATACCTCCCGGAAGCGCCCGCCCGGCACTACGTAGGACTTGGGTAGCGCCACCAGCGACGAGTAGGGAGGTGCCGTAACCCGCGCCGGGCGGCGCAGCACCGTCCAGAGCGTGTCGAGATGGGCCCGGATGCCGGCGGCCACGTTGCTGTGGTAGGTGGCAGTATCCTCAGCGGGCAGCGCGAAGTAGCGCTGGGTAAAGGCTTTCAAGTCGAAGCCGGGCTGATCCTTTTCTCGTTGGTAGGCGCTCATCACCTCGGCCGGCGGCACGATGGGCAGCAGGTCCACGAAGGTTTTGTTGTCGGGATACACGCGGCCCAGCTGCACGGCCTCAAACAGGCCGGGGTAGAGCTGCCGGGGCGAGGGTTGGGCATAGGCCACACCAGTAGCCAAGAGCAGAAAACAGAGCAGAACGTTCTTCATCGTCATCGTGGGTAGTGTCGGGAAGGGTATCTGCGGAAAACGCAGCCACGGCGCAGAAGTTGGCACAGCCCCTACCCTGCTCTCTGTGCTTGTCCACAGTTCGCTTTACTTAAGGCCCTGAGAAGCACGCTTGTCCCTTGTCGTACTGGTCGTTATATGCACAATATCAAAATCTTTTTATATTACCATAACATTATCAACACATTACGTAAAAGAGAACCTTTCCCTATCCTTTCCTATACTTCATCCTACTCTATGGAAAACACCTCAACCCTAGAAAGAACGCCGCCGGTTACGTCCATTCATACTCCTTCTCAGCTAACCAGCAAGGGTAGAGTGGTGCGGGCTTTTCCCAGCGCCATTTTCAAGTATTTGCTCATTGGGTTTGGCATTTTGGTGGCCATGCAGTTGCTGATTGTGGCGGAGTTCGTGAATGACATCCGGCCCGGTCGCCTACTGTTCGAGAAGTTCTATTTCGACCGCGAGGCCAACTTTCCGGCTTTCTTCTCGGCGTTCATTCTCTTTTTCTCTTCGCTTCTGCTGGCTGTTATTGCTTCTTTGAAACGGCAGGACCAGGATGGTTTCTGGCGGCAGTGGCAGGGGCTCAGCTTCGTGTTCCTGTTTCTGGCCCTCGATGAAAGCGTGAGCTTGCACGAACTCCTGATTGAGCCCTTGCACAACATGTTCAATCTCACAGGCTACCTGCGGTTTTCGTGGGTGATAGTGGGCGGACTGTTTGCGATGGTGTTTGCGGTGGCCTACCTCAAGTTCCTGTTCTCGCTGTCGCCACAGATGCGGTTGCGCTTTATTCTGGCCGGGGCCGTGTTCGTGCTGGGCGCGGTGGTGTTTGAAATGCTGGGCGGCAACTACTTCACCGACGGCAACCCCGACCCGACCACCGACAACCAGACGCCTACCTACCTCGTCATTATGACGCTGGAAGAGGCCTTTGAAATGGCGGGTATTCTACTGTTCATTTCCACGCTGTTTGCCTACATCAAGCAGCACTACAATAAGCTCATTATTTCCGTTGAGCAGCCTGGAGAAGTGGTAAGGGTGTGAAATGGCGAGTTGTGACGTAGAAAAAATTCTGTCATCCTGAGTGCAGCGAAGGACCTTCTCACGCTAGGGTCCGTAAACCAGGAAATAGCAAGGCCGTCATGCTTCGCAAACCGCGGCAGGACGGCCTAATTGTTTGCTGTATACTTGCTTCCAAACGATGAATGCCGGAGCATGGCGTTCTAACGTGAGAAGGTCCTTCGCTGCACTCAGGATGACAGACGCGTTTTCTTTCACCATTTCACTATTTCAATGCCTGATTTGCTGCTGACTGTGGCGCATAGCTTCCGGGTGCCGGGGCTGGGCATGGTGGCGCTACCCGCCGAAGCAGCCCCGCGTCTCCTACCCCTGGACCTGCACACGCCCTTGGCGGTGACGGTCATTTTTCCGGACAATCATAGTGAATCTGTGACGGCCACTGTGGAGGAGATTGAGCACGTAGGCACCACCCGGCGCGGACTTTTATTGGAGTTCACAACACCTACTTCCCTACCCCCTGGCACCCGTGTCGTATCAACGGAGGCTATGCTGGTATCGAATAATTCAATGGGAAATCCGTACCTTTTCTAAACTCAAGTCAGTTTATAGCAGTTATTTCGGGGCACCAAAACCATCCAACATTACCACTATGGCAGACGAAACCAACAACGGCCAGCACACGCCCGCCGACGGTACCGGCACCGCCGTGAACGGCGTAGGCTCTTCGCACGACCAGCGCACCGCTGACGGCGAAAACGCCCAAACCCTGACCACCCGCCAGGGCCACCCGCTGACCAACAACCAGAACCTGCGCACCGTGGGCAACCGCGGTCCGGCTACACTGGAGAACTACCAGTTCATTGAGAAAATCAGCCATTTTGACCGCGAACGGGTACCCGAGCGCGTGGTGCACGCCCGCGGTGCTGGTGCGCACGGCACGTTTGAAGCCTACGGCAAGGTAGGCGACGAGCCCATTGAGAAATACACCCGCGCTAAGCTGTTCAACACCAAAGGCAAAGAAACGCCCGTGTTCGTGCGCTTCTCTACGGTGGGCCACGGCGGCCACTCGCCCGAAACCCTGCGCGACCCGCGCGGCTTCGCGGTGAAATTCTACACCGAAGATGGCAACTGGGACTTGGTAGGCAACAACCTGAAAGTGTTCTTCATCCGCGACGCGATGAAGTTCCCAGACCTGATTCACTCGCAGAAGCCCGACCCGGTGCACAACCGCCAGACCGGCGAGCGGATTTTCGACTTCATCTGCAACACGCCCGAGGCGATGCACATGGTATCGTTCCTGTTCTCGCCCTGGGGCATTCCGGCCAACTACCGCCAGATGCAGGGCTCGGGTGTGAACACCTATAAGTGGGTGAACAAAGACGGCGACGCCGTGCTGGTGAAGTACCACTGGGAGCCCATGCAGGGCATCAAAAACCTGACTGCCGGCGAAGCCGAGAAGATTCAGGCCAAGAACTTCAACCACGCTACCCAAGACCTGTACGAGAACATCAAGAAGGGCAACTTCCCTAAGTGGGAGCTGCGCGTGCAGATCATGTCGGACGACGAGCACCCGGAGCTAGACTTCGATCCGCTTGACGACACCAAGATTTGGCCCGAAGACCAGTTCCCGCACCTGCCCGTGGGCATGATGACGCTGAACAAGAACCCTGAGAACTACTTCGCGGAGGTAGAGCAGGCGGCTTTCGGTACCGGCGTACTGGTAGACGGCCTCGATTTCTCGGACGACAAGATGCTGCAAGGCCGCACCTTCTCTTATTCCGACACGCAGCGCTACCGCGTGGGTGCCAACTACCTGCAACTGCCCATCAACGCGCCTAAAAAGCACGTGAGCACCAACCAGCGTGATGGCCAGATGACCTACCACGTGGATTCGGCCCCTGGCCAGAACAACCACGTGAACTACGAGCCTTCGTCGCTGAACGGCCTGAAGGAGGCCCCCCGCTCGGCTCCCGACCACACGCCGCAGTACACCGGCCGCCTGGTACGCCAGACCATCGACCGCGAAAACAACTTCAAGCAAGCAGGTGAGCGGTACCGCACACACGAAGACTGGGAGCGCGACGACCTGATCAACAACATGTCGGGTGCGCTGGCTGATGCCGCTGAAGTGATTCAGCAGAAGATGATTGAGCTGTGCACCAACTGCGACCCCGAGTGGGGCCAGCGCCTGCGCGACGGCATTGCCGAGAAGAAGAGCATGATGATGAAGGACGAAGAAGCTGTGGAGCAAGCCGAAGAGCTAGCCCACGATGCCAAGCCGTACTAACTCGTTCGTAGCTTATTTTGAAAAAGGGGGCGCTGACAGTAGTCAGCGCCCCCTTTTTTTGTTGGAATTTTGAAGTAATGAAAGAGGCTGTTTGGGTTAGCGGAAAAGGTATCTGAAACGGTGTAGAGACGCATACTTGCGTCTCGTCGTTGAACGCCAACCACCCAAATCGTTCAACGACGAGACGCAAGTATGCGTCTCTACACCGTTCAGTGGTAACTCAAACCAGTTTCTAAACAAAAGTGCCTGTCATCCTGAGCTTGCGAAGGACCTTCTCACGGTAGAACGAGTCGTTGTTACGCTTGTCGTTCTACCGTGAGAAGGTCCTTCGCAAGCTCAGGATGACAGACGTTTTTATTATTCACCACCTCACAATTTCACTACTCACCATCTCACCATTCACTCCATCGGCTGGATAAACACGTGCTTGATGTGCGGCAGCTTCTGTTGCACGGCAGCCTGCACGCGCACCACAGCAGCCGCTACCTCCTGCGCCGACTGCTCCGGCTGGAACCGCACGCGCACTACTACCAACAACTCCTCCGGCCCTAGGTAGCTGGAAAGCGGTTCTTCAGCCGCGACAACGGCTTTGTCTTCACGTACCACTTCGGTCACGTGTTGCAGCACGTCGGCCTCGGCAGGTTCGCCCATCAGTAGGCTTTTGGTTTCGCGTAGCAGCAGGCCCGCCACAATCAATAGAATGACGCCGATGCCGAGAGAGGCTACCCCATCGAGGGCGGGTATGTTGAGCGTGTGGCTGAGGTAGACGCCCAGAAAGGCAACGGAGAGGCCAAGTAAATCGGCGGCGTCCTCGAACAGCACCACGAAGGTGCCGGGGTCTTTGCTGCTGTGGAAAGCCCGCCAGAACCCTACCCCCCGGCGCTGGGCGTTGAAGGTGCGGCGGGCCAGCAGAAACGAGCCGCCGTCGAGTAGGAAGGCAATGCCCAACACCCAATAGTTCCAGGTAGGGTCGCTGAGAGGCTCGGGGTGACGCAGGTGCTCCACGCCTTCGTAGAGCGACACACCGCCGCCAATCCCAAAGATGCACACCGACACCACAAAGGCCCAGAAGTACAGCTCGCGCCCGTAGCCGAACGGCCGGCGCGCATCGGCGGGGCGCTGGCTGCGGCTCAGGCCTAGCAGCAACAGCCACTCGTTGATGGTATCGACCAGAGAGTGAATGCCTTCTGACAGCATAGCCGAGCTGCCCGTGAAATAAGAAGCCACAAACTTGACGATGGCAATAGCCAGATTGGCCGCCAGTGCTCCGAAAATGGCAATTTTAGAAGATGGCTGTTCGGGCGCCGCCGACTCAGGAGTAGTAGAATTCACGCGGGAGAGGAGAATAAAATGTGGAAATGGCTATACGCAAAGGATGCCTGGCTGGCTACCGCCCGCCTGTCGTTGCAACAGTAGCTGGACTTTTGAGGTATAGGGTAGCAACCTTTTCCCGATTCTCTTTAACTACTTCAGCATGGAAGATTTAGCCAAACTAACAGACCTCGGCAAACCCCGTGTGGTGATAGTGGGAGGCGGTTTTGCCGGTCTGGAGTTAGCCAAGCAGCTCCGCGACGTGCCCGTGCAGGTGGTGCTCATCGATAAGCAGAACTACCACAACTTCCAGCCCCTGCTTTACCAGGTAGCCACGGCGGGCCTCGATGCCAGTGATATTGTATCGCCCTTCCGCAAGATTCTGGGGCGGCAGAAAAACTTCTACTTCCGCATGGCAGAGGTGCAGTCGGTGGATGCTGATGCCCATGTGCTCCAGACGTCCATCGGCCTGATCAATTACGATTATCTGGTTATTGCAACTGGCTCTACCACCAACTACTTTGGCGACGACCAAATGGAGGCAAATGCCATTGCCATCAAGTCGATAGAAGATGCCATTGAGCTGCGCAACACGGTGCTGGCCAACTTCGAAAAGGCCCTGCAAATGGGCGACGCCGAGCAGATGAACAGCCTGCTGGACTTCGTAATTGTGGGCGGTGGCCCTACCGGCGTGGAAGTGGCCGGCGCCCTCAGCGAATTGCGCAAGCACGTATTTCCGTGCGACTACAAAGAGCTGGATTTCAAACAAATGGATATTCACTTGATCCAGAGCGGACCGGTCTTGCTAAAAGGGATGTCGGCGGAGGCTTCGCAGAAATCGTTGGAATACCTGGAGGAGTATGGCGTGAAAGTGGTACTGAATAGCCGGGTGAAGTCCTACGATGGCTACACTGTGACGCTCAGCACCGGCGAAACACTGATTACGCGCACGCTTATTTGGGCGGCCGGCGTGACGGGCGCCCCCATACCCGGCCTGCGCCCTGAGGCTTTGCTGAAAGGCAATCGGTATAAGGTAGACGAATACAGCCGCGTAGAAGGCTACACCAATGTATTTGCCCTCGGCGACATTGCCTCCATGCAAACCCCGGAGTTTCCGGAGGGTCACCCCATGGTGGCGCAGCCAGCCCTGCAACAGGGCCGGCTATTGGGCCACAACCTACCCCGACTGCTGAACGGCCACCCCCTGGAGCCTTTTCGCTACGACGACAAAGGCGCCATGGCTACTGTGGGCCGCAACCGCGCCGTGGCCGACCTGAAGCTACCCGGCGGCAAGGATTACCGCACGCAAGGCCTGCTGGCCTGGCTGATGTGGACGTTTATCCACGTCATTTCGCTGGTGAGCTTCCGCAACCGCTTTGCCGTGTTGCTCAACTGGACATGGAGCTATTTCAGCTACGACAAAGGCGACCGGTCTATCATTGGCAAAGCCAAGGACCCGTTGCGTGTAAAAATAAAGCCCCCGGTAGAGCAAATGGTGACCGAGCCACTGAAGGACTAGGACTTTTCTTCGCTTATAGGCGCCGGCTGCGGCGTGTGGGTAGGGTGCCCGTCGGGCAGTAGGCGGGGCCAGCCGTTTTCGTACACCACGCGGTCTAGCAGCATAACGCGCCGAGAGAAGCCCTGTTCATCGTTGATGGCATCGAAGGTAGGCTGGCGTGGGTCGATGGCGTGGTAGGCCAGCCAGTCTTGGCCGGCCGCATCGGTGATAAGGCAATTGTGGCCAGGCGCATGCCAGTGCGCGTTGCCGGTGAGGATGGTACTGTCGGGGCGGCCGGTGGCCTGGGCCAGCGTTTCGAAAGGACCGGTGGCGTGGCGGGCACGGGCTATCATTACGCCGTAGTGGGCATCGGGGCCACAGCAGTTATTGCCGGAGTAGAACAGGTAGTACCAGTCGTTGCGCAGCACCACCCAGCTACCCTCAATCAGGTGCTGGTACTCATCGGCGCTACCCGGCACGTCGGGCTGTACTAGCTCTACTTCCTGGCTATTAGGCGCAAACAACAGCCGATCGGGTGCCAGTTCGCGCACGCGCAACGGCCCGAAGCCGGAGCCCCAGTACAGCAGCCGTTTGCCAGTAGCGGGGTCGTCGAAAGCCATCGGGTCGATGTGCTCGAAGCCGGTTTCACCACAGAGCAGCGGCTCGCCATTGTCTACGAAAGGGCCAGTTGGGTGCTCGGCGGTGGCTACGGCCAGGCAAAGTCCGGCGCCGCTATCGGGCTGGGCCGAGTAGTAGAGGTAGTAGCGGCCATCTGCCTCGCTCACGTGGGGTGCCCACAGCCGCTGGGTGGCACTAGCCCAGCGGGGCTTGTGGGGTAGGGCCTCACCCAGCCATTCCCACTGCACCAAATCTTGCGAGCGGGCCACCTGCAAGTTGATAATCACCCCGTCGCGCTTGGTTTGCGTGCCGTAGGCGTAGTAGAATCCGTCTTTTGCCCGGATAATGGTAGGGTCCGGAAAATCGTCGTCGAGGATGGGGTTGGTGTAGGTAGGGCTCGGCATAGTAGTGGTGAAGTTGTGAATGAAATCCGTCTGTCATCCTGAGCGAAGGACCTTCTCACGCTGATACGAGTCGTTGGTACGCTTGTCGTTCTAACGTGAGAAGGCCCTTCGCAGGCTCAGGATGACACAGACGTTTTTTTACTCACCACCTCACCTCTCACTACTTCAAAACCTCACAACCTCACCATTTCACCCTTCCTCATCGGGCAGTGGGAGTCGAGCCAAGCGATGGCGGCTTGCTCCTCCAGAAAGCGACCTATCTGGTAGGGTAGGGTATCGAAGTAGGACAGCGGCAAAAGCGACGTATCGGCTTCCAATGCCTGCAAATGCACGGGCGCCAGCAGAAAAGCCAGATGCACCCGGCCTTGCAGCCGGCTTGCCAGCTGCGGATAAAACACCTCCATCATCCATGGAATACCGTTCTGGTTGGTATGGTCGCGGCGGCGGGCATCAATCAGCCAGCGCATGCACCCGCAGGTGGTAGCGGCATTCAGCATCAGGTTGTAGCCTTGCTGCATTTCTGCCAAAGCAGGATTGCGCATCCACCGGCCTACCAGCAGGTCCAGATCGGCCCGATACGTGAGGTCTAAGTAGTCCGGCGATAGTAGCTTATCCATAAGTGAAGGGCAGGAAAACAGTGCGGTATAGTAATCGTTGGCAGGCCACCAAAAATGCGGCCAATTAGCACTATTTTCAGGATAAGCTACCGCCTAAAACACCTCGCCCACATTGAATGACAGCGCCCGCGAGCCGTCAAACCCAAAGCCGTAATCGATGGACAGGTTGGTGCGCGAGAGCTTGTTCATGGCCACGCGCAGCCCTACCCCCACGGCGGGCACCACCTTCTCGAATTGGTTGGTAGCGGGCTCCGATATGGTTTGTGCATTGCCGAACGCTACGCCGCCTAGCAGCCGGTTGCGCGTGATGCGAAACCGATACTCGGCCTCGGCATACAGCATGTCTTTGCCCCGAAAGCGCCCCTGAATGAAGCCACGGCCAGTATTGTTGTAGGTATCCCAGCCCGTACTGGGCAGGTCGAGGTAGGGCGGCGTGCCTTGCAGCGTGATGCTATTATACGACCACAGGGCTAGCATATTGCCGGAGCCTTCACGCAGGCGCAGGTAGCGGCGGGCCTCCAAGAGTAGCGTTTGATAGGTAACGGTGCTTCCCAACAGCTTCAGGTTGGGGCGGTACAGCAAGTTCACATAGGCGCCGCCCGGCTGGGGGTTGATGGCGTTGCCGCGCGAGTCGTAGAGCAGGTTCAGGGCCACCCCCGATGACACCGACGAGCCCGTAATACCTTGCTCGTAGCCCGAAATGCGGGCTACCTCCTGCCCGTCGCTGGTGCTTTCGATGCCCCAATGATAATCGAGCTGGTAGCCCAGGCCGCCGTAGAAGTTGGGCAAGATGCGGCGCAGCATGGTTTGGTAGATGCGCAGGTAGTCGAACTCCATGTTCACCACGCCGCGGCGGGTGCTGGTGCGCGTGCCCAGGCCATAGGTGTTTTGGGGGTAGTGCATCAGGCGCCAGTCGCCAATCCAGTTGATGCGGTTGTCGGGCGTCCAGATAGAGGACGTGGCCGTCAGAATCACCTGCTTGTTCTGCGTTACGGCCAGGGCCGACACCAGCGTGGAGATGTTGGCACCGGGTTTTTGATACGCCACATTACCAGCTACTTGCAGCAGCCCGCGGGTTTGCAGCGTGTAGCTGACAACGGGAATAATAGAAACAAAGCGGTGGCCGCTTTCCAGCGTCACGGTGGTGTCGCGGGCGGCAGGACGCAGGCGCGGGAAGAAATACGTCAGCACGTCGCCCAGGTCGCGCCGGTCTTCATCGGAGGTAGCGGCCGCGGGCGCGCCGGGTTGCTGCCGCAGCGTATCAGCCGTTTGGGCACGCGTCGGCACTACGCCCGCCAGCAACAGTCCACTCAGCACCCACCACCAGCTCGAAAACAACGGCAAAACCATACGGCAAAATCAAACAAAAACTATGCTCTACGCTCGTGCTTGCGGGGCGCTTCGTCCCATCAACCGCGCCGCTACCCGAAAGTTATGTACCACGCAAGGCAGTGGGGCGGGCATTTCTTTTTGGCAGATCCTCGTACACTTCCCTTGTATCCTGTCTTCTCCATTTCACCTATCACCCTATGTCTTTCACCAACGAGCTATTGAACACCGTGCTGCGCGAAGCCGGGCGGGAAGTATCACGCAAGGAATTTCTGAATCTGGCGGGCCGCGGCCTGGCCGTGGGCGTGGCGGCCGGCACCCTGGCCAGCTGCCAGGATAAATCGGGGGCTGCAAGTGGCGGCACTGCCGCGGCTACTGTGCCCACCACCGGCACACCGGCCTCTAAGGTAGACGCCGCTACTACTTACACTGCTCCCGATGGGCAGAAAATTCCGTCGTCGGAAGCCGTGTCGCCGCCCGCCAAGGTGCCCGCCGATGTGGAAAAGCCCATTGAGTTGGAAGCTTGGAAATCGGATGTAGACCCCCAGTCCGGCCCCACCCCTACCCCCCTGCCCCCCGACCGTCGGGTAGGCTACGCGTTGGTGGGCCTGGGCCACCTCACGCTGGAGGAATTGCTGCCCGCGTTTGGGGAGTGCAAGAAATCGAAACCGGTGGCCTTGGTCAGCGGCTCGCCCGAGAAGCTGAAAAAGGTGGCCGCGCAGTACGGCATCAAGCCTGAAAGCTGCTACAGCTACGAGAACTACGAAAAGCTGAAGGACAACCCCGAGGTGCAGGCCATTTACATTGTGCTGCCCAACTCCATGCACGCCGAGTACGTGATTCGAGGGGCGCAAACCGGCAAGCACATTCTCTGCGAAAAGCCCATGGCTACCTCGCCCGAAGAGTGCCAGGCCATGATTGATGCCTGTAACAAGGCCAAAGTGAAGCTGATGATTGCGTACCGCATTCAGTACGAGCCTTACAACCGCCAAGTGCGCGACATGATACGCGACAAGAAATACGGCGAGGTGCAATACATACAAGCCCAAAACAGCCAAAGCTCGGCCAACCCCGACCACTGGCGCCACAAAAAAGCCCTGGCTGGCGGCGGCGCCCTCCCCGACATTGGCCTGTACTGCCTGAACACCTCGCGCTTCCTGCTGGGCACCGAGCCAACCGAGGTGTTTGCCTACTCCTACAGCACGCCCGGCAACCCGTTATTTAAGGAGGTAGAGGAGATGATGTCGTTTCAGCTGCGCTTCCCCAACGGCGTGGTCGTCGATAACATCACGCACTACAACACCCACGACTCGCGCTTCTACCGCGTGAACACGCAGCGGGGCTGGCTGCACCTGAACAACGCCTACGCCTACACCGGGCAGCAGCTGCAAACCTCGCACGCCGAGGGTAAAGCCCGGATGGAAAATCACATCACCATTCCCTCCAAAAACCAGTTTGCCGCCGAAATGGACCACTTCTCGGAGTGCATTCTGGACAACAAGAAGCCCCACACGCCCGGCGAAGAAGGTTTACAAGACCACCGCATTATGGCAGCCATCTACCAGTCGGCCCGCGAGGGTAGGCCCGTGAAGCTGACTCCCGTGCAGGGCACTGACGTCTTCCGCGGCCCCGAGCCGAAGGAGGCGTAGGGTAGGGTTGAGGTACAGTAATGGCGCGGAGCTGTGCCCCGTGTCTACTATTCGCAGGCCTCTGGCCTGCCGTCGTCTGCGCCACTAGGAACGCTTGAGTGCATTGTTCTGGCGATGCAGGCCAGAGGCCTGCGAATAGTAGACACGGGGCACAGCCCCGCGCCATTACTGTACCTCGTACCATTTAGTGCGACTACAGCATTATTAGTTTCTTCCCTATCCCACTACCATGTTTATCATCGAGCAAACCGGATTAGCCATTGGCGTTTGCCTACTCGCCATGCTATGCTGGGGTTCATGGTCGAACGGACAAAAGATAGCCGCCCGCGATAAGGTGCCCATCACCCTGTTTTACCGCGACTATGTGCTGGGCATTGTGCTGTGGGCGGTGGTGGCGGCTTTCACGCTGGGCAGTTTGGGAGAAGACGGGCGGCCGTTTCTGGAAGACTTGCGCAAGGCCGACTGGGCCATGTTGGGCCTGGCGCTGGCGGCGGGCGTGGCGTTCAACCTGGGCAATCAATTGCTGGTAGCAGGCATTCAGGCGGCGGGACTGGCCATTGGCATGCCTGTGGGCACCAGCATTGCGCTAGTACTGGGGCTCATAGTAAACTACCTGGCCGAGCCTGAAGGCAACGTAGCCCTGCTAACTGCCGGCGGGGCGGTGGTATTAATTTCCATTGCGTGCAGCGCCTTCGCCTACCTCAAAAAGGAAGCCGACAGCCAAGACGGTGAAGATGACGCCGAAGGCAGCAAAACCAAGGGCCTGCTGATTGCGGGTTCTGCTGGCCTAGCCAACGGGTTTTTCTTCTGGATGATTACCACCTCTATGGCCTCCGATTTTGCCGACCCCGAACGCGGGCAGCTTACGCCTTACACGGCGCTGGTGGTGTTTGCGGTGGGCATGGTCATCAGCAATCCGCTGTTCGAGCAGATCCTGCGCCGCTTCGCCGATACGCCCGAAGCCGCCCAACTCCGCTACCGCGATGTAACCACCCGGCACCACTGGGTAGGGGTAGGCAGCGGCCTGCTCTGGGGCTTAGGTATGACCTCGCTGCTAGTAGCTTCCACCGAGGCCGGCAATGCCATATCCTTCGGTATCAGCCAGGGCGCTACGGTGGTGGGCGTACTCTGGGGCTTATTTGCCTGGCGGGAATTTAAGGGTGCACCTACTACAGCTTCCCGCTGGCTGTGGGTTATGGGCGGTACTTATGTGCTGGGAGTAGGCTTGATTGTAGCGGCGCGGCTGGGTAGCTAACAAGTACCGAGAGGGTAGGGCGCCGCACATAGCGGCTCGCTGTTGCGGAAATCAACGCTGTTCGAGAAATCAGCCTGTCAGACCGACCTAATGCATCGTGTACTTGCTACAATACCACGGCCTCAATATATTCATACTATATATTTCGCAAATACCATATAGTAGGTATTGCCAAGGCTTCTGCAAAGATGGAATTTTAGCCATTACACCAATGGCAACGGCCGCAGCATTTATTCAGGCTAACGCGTTGGTTTCCAATCTCCACCCTTAACCAGCTAGGTGGTTATGGCTACTCCTTCTTTTTCCGTTTTAGTGGCGGCTACGCCCTCTTTGCAGCGCTACGGGCTGCTGGCTACGCTGCACGAAGCCTGGCCGGGCCTCACCACCGATACTACCGCCGACGCCAGCCAACTCACGTACTTAGTGCGGCGGCACAACTACAACCTGGCCATTATAGATGGCCTGCTGCCCGGCCTGCTGCTGCCCGAGCATTTGCTACCGCTGTGGCCCCGGTTGCCGGTGTTGCTGCTTACGGGCAGCCGGCTATCCGCTATAGTGCGGGAACAGCTGCTGCAGGCCGGCACGGTGGCGCTACTCCCCTACCATACTACGCCCGAGCACATCATAGAGGCGGTGGAACGGCTGCTGCGCGACCCGCGTAGTGCGTTGCTTACTTCCCCCGTGGCTACGCGTCGGACCGCGGCGCCTGCCACGGCTTTCAGCCGCCGCGAGCTGGAGGTGCTGCGGCTGGTAGTGGCCGACTGCTGCAACCAGGAAATTGCCGACCGTCTCTACCTGAGCGTGCGCACCGTGGAAAGCCACCGCCGGGCGCTGTTGCAGAAAGCTGGCGCCAAAACGCTGGTGGGCTTGGTGGTGCAAGCTGTGCGCGAGGGCTGGGTAGCAGTAGCCTGATGTGGCGTTGCAGCACCTGAGAAGGCGGCCGCTCTCGGGGTGGCTCTGTGCGAGTAGCGTTTTTGCCGGGTAGCGCCTACCTTCCGGCGTCTCACGCTCGCCTACCCGCTGCCCATGCTCCCACACAACCTGCACGCTACCATTCTGCTTATTCTGGGCCTGCTGCTGGCCATGTTACTGCTCGTGATGCTAGGGCAGAAGCTGCGCATCTCCTACCCTATTTTTCTGGTGCTGGCCGGCCTGGCGCTCAGCTTTGTGCCAGGGCTGCCCCGAATAGTCATCGACCCCGATCTGATTTTCCTAATTTTCCTACCCCCGCTGCTCTACCAGGCGGCCTGGGAAACCTCCTGGAAGGACTTCTGGCGCTGGAAACGACCCATTCTGCTGCTGGCGCTGGGGCTGGTGTTCTTCACCTCTACCCTAGTGGCCTATGCCTCCCGCCGCCTGATTCCGGGGTTCACGCTGCCGCTGGGCTTTTTGCTAGGCGGTATCATTTCTCCGCCCGATGCGGTGGCGGCCACCTCTGTGCTGAAGGGTGTGCAGGTGCCGCGGCGCATCACCAGCATTCTGGAAGGCGAAAGCCTCATCAACGATGCCAGCAGCTTGATTGTGTTTCGCTTTGCCCTGGCCACGGTGGTATCGGGCACGTTTGTGTGGCAGGAGGCTATTAGCAGTTTTCTGCTGGTGAGCGGCATGGGCGTGGTGGTAGGACTAGTGCTGGCCCACGGCTTCTACCTCATGCACCGCTACCTGCCCACTACGCCCAGCATCAACACGGTACTCACGTTCATTGCGCCTTATGGCATGTATCTGGTGGCCGAAGAGTTTCACTTTTCGGGCGTGCTGGCCGTAGTGAGCGGGGGGCTGCTGATGTCGTTTCGCTCGCACCGGGTGTTTGATGCCGATACGCGCCTGCAAGCCAACAGCGTGTGGGCCAGCGTGGGCTTTGCGCTCAATGGCTTGGTGTTTATCCTGATCGGGCTGGAGTTACCCCAGGTGGTAGAGGGGCTGGGCTCCTACTCCCTACCCCAGGCCATCACCTACGGCCTAATCATCAGTGCCTTGGTCATGCTGATTCGGTTGCTGTGGATGTTTCCAGCGGCGTTTGTGCCGCGCTGGCTGAGTGCCAGCATTCGCGCCAGCGAAACCAGTCCCGGCTGGCAAGGACCGGTGGTGATAGGCTGGGCCGGCATGCGCGGCGTGGTGTCGCTGGCCTCGGCGCTGTCGGTGCCCCTGCTGCTGACGGATGGGCAGGCATTTCCGCAGCGCAACCTGATTCTGTTTATCACCTTCGTAGTGATTCTGGTTACGCTGGTATTCCAGGGCCTCACGCTACCACTGGTCATCCGCCTGAGCGGCGTGGGCCAGCTAGAGGAGCCTATACCGGCCGAGGAGCAAGAAGCCGGCATTCGGCTGCGCCTGCGCCGCGTGGCACTTCACTACATGGCCCAACACTACGCCGCCGACGTGCAGCACAACGAGCTGATTCGGGCGTTGCAGCAGCGCATGCAGGCCGAGGCCCAGCGCACTGGCAACCTGCTCGAAGCCCTCGACTACGACGAAACTAAGCGCCAGGCCCTGCAACGCTACCACCAGGTGCTGCTGCACGTGCTGCGCGTGCAGCGCGAGGAGCTGTTTGTGCTACGCCACGAGGATGTGTTCGACGAAGAGATGTTGCGCCACCAGGAAGCCCAACTCGATCTGGACGAGGCCAAAATCAGCCACATGCCGCATTAGGATATGTAGCAGACGAGCAGTGTATCCTGCTTCCACAGAGGATAGTCAGCTCTCTGACACTCAACCCTTGAGAGCAGTAAGACGTTTAGAAATCAATACGTTACTCAGCCCTTCTTTCCGTACGGCACATCGCATCACGGGAAGACATTTTCCTCAATAAATCGTATGGATGCTCTACTTCAACCTGACGCAGTATTTGAACCTTCGGCTGTGCTGGGTCAGCAGGCGTTGCTGGGCAATATCAGCCGGGCAGTGCTGCCCATCACCACCCAGGCCGTACGGATGAGCCTGAAGTCGGTGTTCATCAACCGAGTTCGGGAATTGGGCAAAGGTGAGATTCAGGTGATTAGTGTGGTGACGGATGGCGTATCGGCGGAGCCTATTCAGCTGTGTTCGGAGGTGTACCGGAAAGTCAGAAGGCGCACCGCCCTACCCATTGGCCCCAGCGGCATCACGCTCTACCGCACCCAGGCCGATGGCAAGATTCCGCCGTTTCTGGATTACCGCATTCTGGTGATAGAGCTGGACGAAGACGTGCGCCAGGCCGGCGACCTGCTGGACCAGGTGCGCCAGGACAGCCAGTTCCAGAGCTTCCGGGATTCGCTGTTGCAGATTACCTCCTTCACCGCCCCTCAGATTTCCCTTATCGCCGCTGCTACCGACCTCACGCTCAACATCATTGCCAAGCTCCTCAAAGCCAATAAAGACGACCAACTGTTTCTGCTGCGCGGCTCCTTCGACAACGCCTTCGACGACCTGGGTGTAGGCTTCGGCGAGATGACCCAGGGGAATCGTAACGTGACGGTGAAGTACCAGGTAGAAGCGGTGTAGAAAGCAGCAAAGTAAGGCTCTGCCAGACAACCCCGGAATGTAGTATCCCCCTACCACTACTCATGTAAAGACCTAAAAATCAGTACTGGTACGGTACAACAGTCAGCCGACAGGCAACAGATTTGGGATACTTACTGGCATGGCCTCGCGCACAGCCAGCACCGTCGCCGATATCACCTGGCAACCGCTGTCGGCAATGCGTAGCGGTATACGTTTTTCGCCCAACTTTCCGGCCTATGTCTCGGACCATTCCTTCTTTGGCGCGGCCCACGCCGCGGCCATGCGCGCCTTTTTCGGCCGCGACGATATTGCCTTCACCGCAACCACTGACCCACACGCCTTATGCGACGAAAACGGCATCCGCCGCACCCGCCGCTTTAGTTCCTTTCCGCAGGCTGCCCTCAAAAATGGCTGTAGCCGGGTGTACCTTGGAGTGCATTATCAGTTTGATGCAAACGGCGGCTACGAGATAGGCACCTTGGTAGGGCAACATACAGCCAACTTGTTTCAGGCCAGCGTTGCGCAACCCGAAATGGGTACCCAGCCATGGCGTAGTCCAAGCATAGCAAAGCCAACAGACCAGGCTCTGTAAAGAGGAAGCCGGTTTGTTTATCAGCTGCATGTGTATCTGATAAACAAACCGGCTTCCTCTTTACAGAAAACGCCCTACCCTAAGCTGCGGTAGCGCACGCGCTTGGGCTCTACATCGCCCAGGCGCTTCTTCTTGGCTTCTTCGTAGTCGGAGAAGTTGCCCTCAAACCACACCACCTCCGAATCGCCCTCGAAGGCGAGGATGTGGGTGGCGAGTCGGTCGAGGAACCACCGGTCGTGGCTGATGATGACGGCGCAGCCGGCAAAGTTTTCCAGCGCGTCTTCTAGGGCCCGGATGGCGTTTACGTCCAAGTCGTTGGTGGGCTCATCAAGCAGCAGCAGGTTAGCGCCTTGCTTGAGGGTCGTGGCCAGGTGCACGCGGTTCCGCTCCCCGCCCGAGAGGCTACCTACTTTCTTTTCCTGGTCGCCGCCGCGGAAGTTGAAGTTGCTTACGTAGGCGCGGGCATTCACGGGGCGGCCGGCTAGCAACATGGTTTCGGTACCACCCGAAATCGACTCGAACACCGATTTAGCAGGGTCCAGCGTGTCGTGCTGCTGGTCTACGTAAGCAGTCTGCACGGTAGGGCCTACCTCGAACGTGCCCGCATCGGGTTGCAGTTGGTCAGTGATGAGGCGGAACAGCGTGGTTTTGCCGGCGCCGTTCGGCCCGATGATGCCCACAATGCCACCCTGGGGTAGGGAGAAGCTCAGGTTCTCGAACAGCAGCTTATCGCCGAAGGCTTTGGTCAGCCCTTCGGCTTCAATTACTTGCGCACCCAGGCGCGGGCCGTCGGGGATAAACAGCTCTAGCTTCTGCTCCTTCTCCTTGGCGTCTTCGCTCACCATTTTGTCGTAGCCGGCGAGGCGGGCCTTGCTCTTGGCCTGGCGGGCTTTGGGCGCCATGCGTACCCATTCCAGCTCGCGCTGTAGGGTTTTCTGGCGCTTGCTCTCGGTTTTCTCTTCCTGTGCTAGGCGGTTGGATTTCTGCTCCAGCCACGAGGAATAGTTGCCTTTCCACGGAATACCCTCGCCGCGGTCCAGCTCCAGAATCCAGCCGGCCACGTTGTCGAGGAAGTATCGGTCGTGGGTTACGGCTATCACGGTGCCTTTGTACTGCTTAAGGTGTTGCTCCAGCCACAGCACGCTTTCGGCGTCGAGGTGGTTGGTGGGCTCGTCCAGCAGCAGCACGTCGGGCTCTTGCAGCAGCAGGCGGCACAGAGCCACGCGGCGCTTTTCGCCGCCCGAGAGGTTGCCCACCACGGCATCGGCCGGGGGCGTGCGCAGAGCGTCCATGGCACGTTCCAGCTTGCTATCCAGGTTCCAGGCGTCGAGTTGGTCGAGGCGTTCCTGTACTTTTCCCTGCCGTTCGAGCAGTTTATCGAAATCTGCATCCTCGGCACCAAATGCCTCGTTAATTTCGTCGAACTCCTTGAGCAGGGCCACGGTTTCGGCCACGCCCTCCTCCACTACCTCCTTCACCGTTTTAGAGGCATCCAGCTGCGGCTCCTGCTCCAGATAGCCCACCGTATAGCCCGGCGACCAGACCACTTCGCCCTGGAACTGCTTGTCGACACCGGCAATGATTTTCAGCAAGCTGGATTTACCGGAGCCGTTCAGACCCAGCACGCCGATTTTGGCACCGTAGAAAAAGGATAGATAGATGTTTTTGAGAACCTGTTTCTGGGGCGGAAACACCTTGCTAACGCCCGCCATTGAGAAGATAATCGTCTGGTCGCTCATATGACTAAAAAAAGTGGAAATGAAACAAATGATTAGCGGCACTGCCGGGAGTAGCTCTTACCCTGGCAGCAACTCAGGTACCATAGCCCGCAGCCGGGTTTTGCAGTGGCTTCTGCGGAAGTATACTACAGATGCCCTATTTTGCGTATGATTGATTTAAAACAATAACATGACAGGAGGTTTTCTCCACTCATTTTTCACCTTATTGCCTGATCTACAAATGCTGTTTGGCTGGCTGGTAGTACCTTGCCGGCATACCACCTGGTAGGGCCGGAGTTGCCGCAAAGGTAGCGTCCTGCGTGGCTTTCTGCCCTATATTATGCTAAGCGCGTGGGCATTTCTGCCCGGCATGCCGTAAACTTGTGCACTTAGTCTAGCTTCACATTCCGCTCGCTCCTCCCTCCACTTATTCGCTTCCGCACTATCCCAATTATGGAACAACACGACCACCTCCTCGCTACCGCCCGCCAATACGGCTATGTCGAGGATGACCAGGTGTGGCTCCGTCCGTTTATGACGCTGCCTGCCCGCCGGGTAGGTCAGGTTAAAGACTCTCCCGACACCTCCCTCATCTACTTCGCCCAGCGCTTCGAGCTGTTTCGGGCCAAGGTAGAAGACCTGCTGGCCAAGATGGCTGCCTCCGACAACAAGGGGTCTTTCCTGATGAAGGCCCTGCACCTGAAAGAACAAGTGGCCAGCTACGATGGGCTAGGCGATTTTGAGAGCCTCTACCACCGCCTCACCGAGGCCGAAGAAGGCATCAACGTAACCATTGCGCAGAACCGGGAAAAAAACATGGCCACCAAGCTGGGCGTGTTGCAGGAGCTGGAAGAGCTACGCGATACCCTGGATTTTCAGACCGCTACGGAGCGGGTGAAAGCCCTGCGCCAGGTCTGGATCAAGACCGGCCCCGTTGACAAGGAGCTGATTGAGGACATGGAGGACCGTTTTCGGGCGGCTGTGGATGCCTTTATGCAGCGCAAGCGCGATTTCCTGGCCGATAAAAAGGCCATGACCAACCGCGTGCAGGACAAGTACATGGCCCTGATTCGGCAGTCGGAAGCCTTGCAGGATTCCGACGATTTCGAGAATACCACTCGTAAGCTCAAGCAACTGCAACAGGACTGGAAAGACATTGACGCCACCTTACCCCGCAAGCAGGCCAACGACCTGTGGACGCGTTTCCGGGCGGCGCACAACCATTTCTTCGAGCGCCTGAAGGTGCACATCAACACCAAGCGCACCGAAAACCAGCCTGAGGACAACCTGGCCCGCAAGCGCGGGCTGGTGGCCGAGGCCGAGGCCCTGCTGCACCGCCCCATGTCGGAGGCGGTGGCCCGCGCCAAGGAGCTGCAAGCTGCCTGGAAAAAGGTAGGCCCCGTGCGCGGCGAGGAGTCGGACCGGGTGTGGGAGCAGTTCATTGCCGCCTGCGACAAGGTGTTTGAACTCAGCTCGTTGGAGCACTACATCCGCAAGCGCCACGGCGGCGCCCCTGAGCCCGGCACCCGCGACGACCAAATAGCCGCCCGCGTGCAGGCCCTGCGTGAGTTCGTGAAAAGCGACCGGCAGGAGCAACTGGTGCTGGAAGAAAACCTGAGCAAACTCAACGTGTCGCCCGGCAACGAGTCGTTTCGGACCATGTTACAGGGGAAAATCCGAGCGTTTGAGCGGAAAATCCGCACCAAAAATCATTTAATTGAGCTTCTACAAAAAGGAGTGCTTGTATAAGCAACCTTCAGTTGTATTTTACGTTGTCGGCAAGGAGCAACGTTTTGCCGGCCTCCGTGTCTACCTTCACATCGTCGTAGACCAGCGAGCTTGCGACGTGCCACCTTTTGCCAACCTTTTTTTATAGTACACGACTATGTATTGGACGCTGGAACTGGCTTCCTATCTGGAAGATGCCCCCTGGCCTGCCACCAAGGATGAACTCATCGACTACTCTATCCGTTCGGGCGCCCCGATGGAGGTAGTGGAGAACCTGCAGGCCTTGGAAGACGATGGTCAACCCTACGAGAACATCGAGGAAGTATGGCCCGATTATCCGACCAAGGAAGACTTCATGTTCAACGAGGACGAATACTAAGAACTGTTGAATATTAAGTGTTGAGTACTGAATGAGTGATTTTGAATTAACTGACAATCATTCCTCACGCAGCATTCAACATTCAGCACTCGACATTTCCGGATTGGTTGCGGGGTACGAACAGCGCGTTCTGCTCCGCAACCTTTTTTTTGTGGTACCCAAGCCGACTTTTGTGGCGATTATCGGGCACAATGGCTGCGGCAAAACCACACTGTTTCGGGCACTCACGGGGCGCATTCCGTACCAGGGCACCATCCGGGTAGCGGGGCACGATTTGCGCACCGTAGCGCGGCCCGCCGCCGAAGGCCTGCTGGCCTACCTACCCCAGCGCACTACCGTAGGCTTTCCCATTGCCGTGCGCGAGTTGGTAGTGATGGGCCGCTACCGCCACCACCGTTTCCTGGGCGGCTACTCTCCCACCGACTACGCCCTCTCCGACAGCGCCTTGCAACAGGTAGGCGCCGCCCACCTCGCCACTCGTGATTTCACGCTGCTTTCCGGCGGCGAACAGCAGCTGGTGTGGCTGGCGCAGCTCTCCTTGCAGGAAGCAGGGTTGTACCTGCTAGACGAGCCCACCCAACAGCTGGACGTGTACTACCGCCGCCGCGTGTTTGCCCTGCAACAGCAGTGGGTAGCCGAGTTGGGCAAAACCATCCTCTGCATCACCCATGACCTAGACAACCTCACTGCCTTCCCACCCGGCGGCCACCTGCTCAACCTCTCCCGCCCTACCCCTACCCTCCTCCCCCTCACCCCCGAGGTAGTGCTAGCCGAAAAGGCGTATCTAGAAAGTGAGGAAAGCTTTGTGAAGAGGTGAAGAGGTGAAGAGGTGAAGAGGTGAAGAGGTGAGTAGTGAGTAGTGAGTAGTGAGTAGAAAATACGGCTGTCATCCTGAGCTTGCGAAGGACCTTCTCACATTAGGACGCGTCGTTATCACGCTTGTCGTTCCAGCGTAAGAAGGTCCTTCGCAAGCTCAGGATGACAGACGCTTTGCATTCACAACTTCACAAACTCACAATTTCACCACTCACCATCTCACCGCTTCCCCGGCCGGCCGCGGAGCACGTGCCAGATGGAGCGCAGAAACGGCCACGGCTGCACCGAATTCATAATCTGGAAGTTTTCCCACCAAGAGGTGCGCTCGTCTAGGAATCTTAGTACGCGCTCCAACGGGTTGTTGGTAAACAGATCGGAGAAAATGCGGCTGGTGATTTCGCCGCGGCGCTGCATGATGTCGAGTAGCAGGGTGTCGAACAGGTGAAACTGCCACCGGTCGCCAGTGAGGTGGCGGGGCGGGGCGCCCGTTTCGGCCAGGGCGGCCACCAGCCGGGCTGTGTGCGCCTGAATGCGCTGGAAGGCGTAGCCGGTGCTGGGCTTGGCCCGTCCCGCGCGCGTGCCCAGGTTGATGATGCGGGCACCCGCCCGCGCCGGCAGTGGGTGGTCGGTCATGGGAATGGCACCTACCTCTTCAGCCTCAATCTGAAAGTTCTCTACCCCCAGCGTATCGCGCAGGTAGGCGCGCATGGCTTCTTCGTACTCGTCTTTGGGCAGGACTTCGGCCGAAAACAGCGTGTACTCCACCAGCGCTTTGGTGGGGCTGAAGGGTAGCACATAAATAAAGCGCGCCTCCTGATGCTGCGCGCCCCGAAAGTCCATAAACTCTACCGTGGCCGGATCGAACACGGCGCGGTCGGTGGTTACTTCCCAGCCCACAAAGTGCTGAAGCAGGTACCGGTGCTTATCGGGCCGACGCGTGAGGGTAGGCGGGCGGCTATCGAAGGCGTAGCGAGCCGTGAACTCGCCGGCCGTGGTGGTAGCGCGCACGCCGTTGGGCAGCTCCGTAAGCGTTTCTACCCGGCCGCGCACTTGCGTTACTTGGGGAGCCGCACCCAAAGCCTTCCGCGTAAACTGGTAGAAATCCAGCCCCCGAATCATTTTATACGTGTACTCCTCCAGCGGAAACACCTGGTTTAGCCAAGGGCTGCGGAACGCCAGCTGCTGCCACTCGTGGGCCACGATACTGTCGAAGGGGGTAGGCGCGGCCGTCCAAAATGACCATGTGCGGTCGTTCTGGTCTTTGGCTTCGGGCTCAATCAGCAGTACCCGCTTGCCGCTAAGGCGCGGCTCTTGGGTAATGGCATAGGCCAGGCTGAGCCCAGCGGCACCGCCACCCACCAGCATGTAGTCGAAATCGGAGCTTTCCAAACGCAAACGGCGGCCGGAGTAGACCGGCCGCCGCTGCAAGTTAGACTTCCTGACGTAACTACTACGCCATCATGGGGTACAGTTTGAGGCCGCCGGCCAAGTCGCGCACGGCGTCGCGTACGTCCAGGTCCAGCTCGGCGCTGAAGTGCTGTCGCCCTGACAGGATGCTTACCTGCGACTGGAGGCGCTCCACCCACAGCTGCTCGTTTTCTTTGTAACCGGAGGTATACGGGTCGTCGTCAGAGAGCAATACCATCAGCTTGTCCTGCGGAATCAGGGTGCGGGCCGCCTCGTAGTCCACGGGGGCGTGCATCCAGTTCAGAATATCCTGCCAGGGACTATCTACCGAAAACCAGCCGGCTACACACAGCACACCGCCTATTTTCCGGGGTTTTTCTTCTTCTTTCGCCACGCTGGCCAGATAGTGCAGAATAGCTAGGCAACCCACGCTATGGCCTACCAGAATCACGTTTTCGTTGAGTTGAGATGGGGGCAGCACCTCGCGCAGATACTCCACGGCCCGCTCAATTACGGGTAAATCCCAAGCGGGCATATTTAGCGCCCGCACCTGGTAGTTAATGTCATCTTCTTCGGCAGCCGCCGCCAGTTGACTGCCCAGCCAGGGGTACCAATCGTTGTTGGCAGCACCCGCCCAGCGTGGAACGATATAAACGGTTTTAGTTACAGGAGTAGTGGTAGGCATGGTGGGTACAGTTTGTTTTAGAGGACGTATATACTACAAAACCATTACGGCCGGATTCCCGATTTGCAAAAAAGATTCCATTTTTGAAGTAGAAAGCTTAATAAAGTTATACGCTTAAAATCCTGTTTCCCACTTTTATAACCTGAAAAAAACAGACTTTCCATACTTAAAACAACAACTTATCAGCATTAAGCCAGCTGAATATCTTTTTATAATTATATAAAAGCAACAAAGCCTACTATTCTTCATAACAGAAGAATAGTAGGCTTTTTCCTATACAGAGAAATAGACTTCTGCTTAGAAGTTGGGCGACAGCAGGTACTTGGAGTAGAAGTCGTCGATAATCTTCACAGCCGATTCGGCGTCGTCCACGATCTGCACCAGTTGCAAGTCCTCAGGCGAGATGTTAAACTCCTCATGCAGCATCACGTCTTCAATCCACTTAAACAAGCCATTCCAATAAGCCGAGCCTACCAGCACGATAGGGAAACGGCCGATTTTCTTGGTTTGAATCAGCGTCATGGCCTCAAACAACTCGTCGAGCGTGCCGAAACCGCCGGGCATACCGATGAAGCCCTGCGAGTACTTCACGAACATCACCTTGCGCACGAAGAAGTAGTCGAAGTTGATGATCTTGTCGGAGTCGATGTAGACGTTGTGGAACTGCTCGAAAGGTAGTTCGATGTTGAGGCCCACCGACTTGCCACCCTCGGAGCGGGCGCCTTTGTTGCCGGCCTCCATAATGCCGGGGCCGCCACCCGTAATCACGCCGTAGCCGTGGCGCACCAGCTTGGCCGCAATTTCCTCGGCCATCTTGTAGTAAGGATTCTCGGGCTTGGTACGCGCCGAGCCGAAGATGCTCACGCACGGCCCGATTTTGCTCAGCTTCTCGAAGCCCTCTACAAACTCGGCCATCACCTTGAAGATCTGCCAGGAGTCGGCAATCTTGATTTCGTTCCAGTCCTTGTCTACAAACGCTTGGCGGATACGCTGCTCGTCATCAACCTGCACCGTGCGCTGGCCATGGGTTTGTTCGCGGATATCGCTGATGGTCTTGGCCTTATTGTCGTTTACATCGGGCCTTACAATGGTTTTGCCGCTACCCGCATTCAGGGTTTCATCGGCAATCTTGGTTTTGCTGTTCTTAGTAATCTTTGACATAGCCTGTACTGAAAAACCGTCGGACCGGGCTTAATCGGCCAGATGGCAAAAGGGGTAAAATAAAAACCGCCCGCGCTGGGGCGGGCGGCCAAATGTAGGCCTAGGCAAGTTAACAATTTGTTAACAATAGGTGGCCGATTTGTTACGGGTAGACTGATAGGGGCAAGATGGTAGAATGTCATGCTGAGCGCAACGGAGCGAAGTCAAAGCATCTCGCGCGCAACGGTACTCCCAACTATCAGGAATTACTTACGGTAGAGATGCTTCGACTCCGCTCAGCAGACGGCCTACTACCTTACCCCGCTTACTGCTTGCTACTCTCTAATTCACTCTCTACCCTATTTCGCCCGGATGGCAATAACGGGGTCGAGGTTAGCAGCCAGCACGGCGGGGATGATACCGGCCAGCATGCCAATCACCACCGACACGGTGAGGCCCAGCGTGATGTTGCCGGCCGACAGGAACAGTGGCATGGCATCCTGCGGAATGGCCGTTATCAGAAATACCAGGAAGATGCCGGCGCCACCACCTAGCAAGCACAGGAAAACGGCCTCAAACAAGAATTGAAACAGAATGAAGTAGTTCTTGGCGCCCAACGACTTCTGAATGCCGATGATGTTGGTACGCTCCTTCACCGACACAAACATGATGTTGGCAATACCGAAGCCACCTACCAGCATGGCAAAGCTGCCGATAACGGCCCCGGCCACGCCAATCACCGAGAACAACGAGGTAATGGCGTTGGCCAGCATCTCGGGCCGGTTCAGGGAGAAGCTGTCTTCCTCACGTGGCTTGAGGCCCCGGATAGTCCGCATCAGCCCTTGCATCTCCGACTCTAGGTTGAGTAGACCGGGGTCGGAGTCGACGCCTTTCACGCCGATGGTAGGCGTGACGCCACCCCCGCCCCCGCTGGCAATGGCAAATATCTTGGTGAACATACCAAACGGAATCAGGCAGTTGGCGTCGTTGCTGGGTGTGTCGAGCAGCTTCTTGCCTTCCTTCTGCAATACCCCGATAACGGTGAACGTGAGGCCCTTAGCCTTGAACGTCTGCCCCACGGCCGAGGTATTAGGATACAAGTTAGCGGCAATATCGGCTCCGATGATAGCCACGCTCCTAGCCGACTCTACCTCCTGGGGCGTGAAGTAGCGCCCCTCGGCCAGTGGCACGTCCGACACAATGTAGAAATCGTAGCTGACGCCCTCCAGGCTACAGCTTGTCATGCTATTGCTGCCTGCTTTAAAGGTGTTGCCGCTGGTGTTGGCGAAGATGGCTACCCCACGGTTGCTGCCGGGGCTAAGGTTGCGCTGCAATGCCCGGAACTCGCGCACGGTGGGCACGGGGCGGTTGAAGTATTTCCACCACGGGACGCCCGGCCCGAAGGACCACGGCCACTTGTTTACGTAAATCACCTTATCTCCCACAAAGCTCATGCTCTGGCGCACGTTGGCCTCCAGCGAATCGACCACCGCAAACACCGAGATGATAGAGAAAATACCCACCGTGACGCCTAGCAGCGACAGAATGGTGCGCAGCAAGTTGCCCTTCAACGCGTCCCACGCAAACCGAAAACTCTCGAAGGTCAAACGCAAGGCTTTCATAGGATATAGGTAGAAAAGGACCGATGGAAAAATAAAGATGGCTGCAAGGAATGAATTTATAGCACAAAGCTGCCTGCAATCGTGTTGAATACAGTAGAGCTTGGCAGGCAAGCACTGTGAAAGCCGTTGCCTACCTGCCTGACTCCGTGCTTATCCGGCGAATTTATGTACTTTTGCCGGCTCAAATTTTCGTTACTTCCCCTACTATTGCCCATATCTGCCCATGAAACTTTCTGAGTTCAAATTTGATCTGCCCGAAAACCTAGTGGCGCAGCATCCGGCCAAAAACCGCGACGAGTCGCGCCTCATGGTGTTGCACCGCGACAGTGGCAAGATCGAGCACCGCGTTTTCAAAGATATTATCGAGTATTTCGACGAAGGCGACGTATTTGTACTCAACGACACCAAGGTGTTTCCGGCCCGCCTGTATGGCAACAAGGAAAAGACTGGTGCTAAAATCGAGGTATTTCTGCTGCGCGAGCTGAATAGGGAAATTCACTTGTGGGACGTGCTGGTAGACCCCGCTCGCAAAATCCGGGTAGGCAACAAGCTGTATTTCGGCGAGTCGGATATGGTGGCTGAGGTGATTGACAACACCACATCGCGCGGCCGTACCATCAAGTTTTTGTTTGATGGCTCCGACGAAGAATTCTACAAAGCCCTGCACGACCTGGGCGAAACGCCCCTACCCCGCGAAATCATCACCCGTGATGCCGACGCGCAAGATAAGGAGCGTTACCAGACTATTTATGCTGCGCACACGGGTGCCGTGGCCGCGCCGTCGGCGGGCCTGCACTTCACCCGCGAAGTAATGAAGCGCCTGGAAATCAAAGGAGTAGACACTGCTGCCGTAACGCTGCACGTGGGCTTGGGCACTTTCCGTCCGGTAGACGTGGAAGACCTAACCAAGCACAAGATGGATTCGGAGAACTTTATTGTACCTCAGGAGGCCGCTACCATCGTGAATAAGGCGCTGGATGCCAAGAAACAGGTGTGCTCGGTGGGTACTACCACCATGCGGGCGCTGGAGTCGTCGGTATCGGCGCACGCCCGCCTGAAGGCCAACCAGGGCTGGACCGACCGCTTCATCTTCCCTCCCTACGAGTTCAAGATTGCTACCTCGCTGCTTACCAACTTCCACACTCCGGAGAGCACGCTGATGATGATGGCCTCGGCCTTCGCCGGCCACGAATTCCTGATTGAGGCCTACCAAACGGCCATTAAGGAGAAGTATAAGTTCTTCAGCTACGGCGACGCGATGCTGATTCTGTAGTAAGATCTTAGATTTCAGACTCGTTGTTCTGATTCTTTAACCTGACTTATATTCCGCCTGTCATTCTGAGCTTGCGAAGGACCTTATCACAGTAGAACGATTATCGAAATAACGACTCGTTCCACTGTAATAAAGTTCTTCACAAGCTCAGAATGACAGGCGGTTTTTATTTTTGCTACCCTACCCGATTTTATGCCTACCGATAGCCAAGGTCCTGAGACCTTAAACACCCAAGACCCACGCGAAGCGCCCCGATTCGCTATCCTCGTGGCGGGTGGTAGCGGCACGCGCATGGGGGCTGCCAAGCCCAAGCAGTTTCTGGATTTATTAGGCGAACCAGTATTGCTGCACACGCTGCGCCGCTTCGCCGAAACGCCGTTGCGGGTGCAGCAGTGCGTGGTGGTGCTACCATCCGAGCAGTTCTCCACCTGGCACCAGCTCTGCGCCGAGCACAATATTCATATACCGCACACGGTAGTGGCGGGCGGCGCTACCCGTTGGGCCTCGGTGCGCAATGGCCTCGCCTACCTCGCCGACCAGAAAAGCGGCACAGTAGCGGTGCACGATGGCGTGCGGCCCTTGGTGCCGGCCTCGGTGATTGAAGAATGCTTTGCCACGGCCGAGGAGCACGGCACCGCCGTGGCGGCAGTGGTACCCAAAGACTCGGTGCGCAACTTGTCGCAGCAGGGCTCCTATGCGCTGGACCGCGCCCGCCTGCGCCTCGTGCAAACGCCTCAGTGCTTTGAATTGGATCTGCTGCGTCGTGCCTACCAGCTCCCCGAGCTGCCTACCTTCACCGACGACGCCAGCGTGGTGGAAGACCTGCACGCCATCCACCTGGTGCCCGGCGACTACCGTAACCTGAAGATTACCACGCCCGAAGATTTGCTGCTGGCCGAAGCTATTCTGCGCAGCACTACGTAGGTAGTAAAAATTCCCCCCCCCGACCCCCTCCCCTCTGGAGAGGGAGAGCCGAATGGTTTAGCTGTTAGCTAATAGCTCTTATCCAAAACTAACAGCCATCAGCTAATGTCCCCGGAAAAGGCTCCCCCTCTCCCGGAGGGGAGGGGGTCGGGGGGTGGGGTCAGCGCCCGCACGAGGCCCCTACACCCTTTGCAACGATGAGACACAACAGATTGTGTCTCTACACTGTGTATAGCCCAACCCTACCCCTCCACCATGAAAAAGCTGCTCGAAAAGCACCCACTGGCTATCCGCTGGTTTCACTGGATCAACTTTCCGGTGCTGGCTATTATGATGTGGAGCGGCCTGCTGATTTACTGGGCCAACGATGTGTACCGCATTGGGTGGGGCGACACTACCTTGCTGAAGTTTTTCCCGAAGTCATTTTATGAAGCTTTACACGTGCCGTTTCAGTTGGCGAAGGGCATGGCTTGGCATTTTGTGGCGATGTGGCTGTTTGTGCTGAACGGCATAGCGTACGTGCTCTACACGCTGATTTCGGGTGAGTGGCGGTACTTGGTGCCAGGCCGACACGCTTTGCGCGAGGCGTGGCAGGTAGTACTGCACGACCTGGGCATTCGCAAGGCACCGCTGCCGGTGCGCAAGTACAACGCGGCCCAGCAGATTGCCTACTCCGCCGTGGTGCTAATGGGGGTAGGCTCGGCCCTTACCGGCTTTGCCATTTACAAACCCACCGAGCTGGCAGGGCTTACTACCCTACTGGGCGGCTACGAGTGGGCGCGGGCCGAGCATTTCATCCTAACGCTGGGCTACGCGCTGTTCTTTGTGGTGCACGTGGCACAGGTGGTGCGCGCCGGCTGGAACAACTTCCGCTCGATGATAGCCGGCTTCGAACTGGTAGACACGCCTACTTCCTCCTCCAACTCTACCCGCCCATGACCTCTCCCCAACGCCCTACTCCTACCCCCAACGACGAAGCTGTGGAGCAAGAGGCTGCCCGCCGCTCCCGCCGGGCTTTCCTGACGGCTGGCTTGGCCTCGCTGGCGGCGCTGGGCGGCTGGCGCTGGCTGGCAACGCGCCCCACCGACGACGGCGCCCTGTGGCCCCTGCGCCGCGTGCTGGACGTGAACGGGAAGATTTCCAAAGAATTTCTGAGCAACGCCGACCTGGCCCCGGTGTTTCCGCGCAGCCGTGCCAAGGAGCCGCGTATTAACGGCAGTCTGGGCCTGAAGAGCCCGCTGGATATAACGACTTGGCAGTTGCAGGTGCAGGGTTTACGCGCTGATGGTCCCGCGCCGGTACGCACGTTTTCGCTAGCTGATATTCAGGCCCTACCCCGCGTGGAAATGACCACTGAGCTGAAGTGCATTGAGGGCTGGAGCGTGGTAGTGAACTGGGCCGGAGCGCGCTTTTCCGATTTTGTGACACACTACCAACTAGCATCGGCGGCCGACTTGGCGCCCTACGTGCACTTGGTAACACCCGATCAGAAATATTATGTGGGTATGGACATGCAGAGTGCCTTGCACCCCCAAACCCTATTGTGCTACGAGATGAACGGCCAACCGCTAACGTTGGAGCACGGCGCACCGCTGCGGCTGGTAACACCCCTGAAATACGGTATCAAGCACATTAAGCGCATTGGCAGCATTGCGTTTACCGCCCAGCGCCCGGCCGATTACTGGGCGCAGCGTGGCTATGACTGGTATTCAGGCTTGTAACAACACAACCGTAGTAGTCCACATCGGTTTTGCCTCAAGGCCCGAACCAAACTACCACACCCAGAGGTGCGTATAGCAGGGCATGACTCTCCCTACCCCCCTCCCACGCCATCGTCGTTTGCTGTGCCTGCTTGTGGTGGGCGGCTGCTTCGCGTCGCTTAGTGCCTGCTCGCCGGGTACCAACAGTGACAACCCCGTAGCCGCGGCTCTTGCGCAAAACGAAAAGCGCATCGACGACCTCGATATCACTGAAAAGCAAAAGCAGGACGCTGAGTTCATGGTAAATGCTGCGGCCGATGGCATTCTCAACCAGCAACTGGCCACTGTGGCGCTGCAGCGCGCCGCTACCCCCAGTGTACGCAACTTGGCGCAGACCCTGCTCAACCAGTACATCAAAATGACTGGGGAGTTGAAAACGCTGGCTGGTCGGAAGGGCATTACGCTGCCTGAGGCCCTGGGCTCGGAGCGCAAGGAACAATACGATAATATATCGGCCCTCACGGGCACTGCCTTCGACAAAAAATACAGTGCGGCTATAGTCGATGGCCAGAAGAAAGCCGTAGACTCCTACGAAGACCTCAGCGAAGACGCCTACGATGGCGACATCCGGGGGTTTGCCGCCAAGTACTTACCCATGCTGCAACAGCAGGTGACCCAAGCCCAGCAGGTGCAGGATGAGGTTGAAAAGCTACCGTAATTCCATTCTACCCTCCGCTCTTTTCCACACCATTTCACTTTTCTTTTCTGATGACGTACCGTATCCTGACCGGCCTAGCTTTGGCCGCTGCTCTCTCCCTCTCGGCTTGCAACGACGCCGAAAAACGCACTGATGGCACCGCCGGCGAAGCGGTAAGTGACATTGATAAAGCTGCTGAAGAAGGCGGCGTGCAGGCCGATGCCGTGGTAATCGACGATAACGCTGGCCCTACCGTTACACCCTCGGCCGCCGACTCGGCCGCGCTAGATAAGAGCGGCACGACGCAGCCCTAAGCTACCCTTCCCCTCCACCTATTCTTTTCTTTCCGATGAAACGCATATTGCTAGCTCCGCTTTGTGCGGTGGCTTTGCTGGCAGCTATAGCCAGTTGCACATCCAACGGCGACTCCGTAGAGCAAGCTCAGAAAACCAACGAAGCCCGGCACGAAAACGCCACTGCCAACACGGACATGGGCAACATGAAACAGGATAAGAAGGATTTCGACTCCGATTTCATGACCAAAGCGGCTAGTGGCGGCATGTTAGAGGTGGAATTGGGCCGTTTGGTGGCCCAACGAGGTGCTACCCCCGAAGGCAAGCAATTTGGTCAGCATATGGTGGATGACCATAGCAAAGCCAACGAAGAACTGAAAGCCCTAGCTGCCCAAAAGAACATCACGCTTCCCAGCACACTCGGCGAAGGCCACCGTGAGGTGCTGGACGATGTGACCGACGAGAAAGGCGTGGACATGGACAAGAAGTATCTCAAAGAGATGGTGAAAGACCATGAGGAGGATGTAAAAGAATATACGGAAGCCTCCACCAATGCTAGCGACCCAGATATTAAAGCTTTTGCGGCTAAAAATGTCCCTATTCTGAAGCGGCATTTGGCGATGGCTCAGAAGATGTACGCAGCCGTAGAGCAAAGAAAATAACTATACTGAGAGCGAAACCTACATTGGTTATCCATGGGTAGGCTTTGCACCAGTGTCTTTCTCACCAGCCCTATTCCCTCCTAATCCTATATGAAAACTTCCTTTCTAACGCTGACCTACGTTACTGCTTTAGTAGCAATGTCGGCGTGCAGCCAAGACAATACGGCCACTACTGATACAGCCGCCGAAAACGTGAGCAACACGGACTCGGGTCCTATGACTATGCACGTCCCTGATACCAGCAACACAGACGTTACTACAGCGGCGGAGGCTCGTACAGCACCACCCATGCTCAACGGTTCTACTATCACAGGTAAGGATTTTGTGCTGAAAGCAGACCAAGGCGGCCACAATGAGATTGGACTGAGCAAGCTGGCCCTAGAAAAAGGCGTTACCGGCGATGTAAAAGCCTTTGCAACCAAAATGATTGACGACCACACCAAGGCCGGCAATGAGTTGAAGGTGGTGGCACAGAAGAAAAACATAGCTCTACCGGGAGAAATGGATCCGTATCACAAATCCCTTTACGACCAGATGAGCAAGATGTCGGGCAAGCAGTTTGAGCAGGCCTATGTAAGCCAGATGGTAAAAGACCACCAACAGACGGTGGATTTACTGAACGGTGAGATTCAGGCTGGTTCTGATCCAGATGTGAAAGCTTGGGCTCAAAAAACGCTACCCGTTGTGCAACAGCACACAACGATGGCGCAGCACAACGAAGGCATGAACATGTAACAGCGCAGGGGTGTAGAAGCTTCCTCTCAACAGCAGCTTTGCATCGCTTCTATTCCTACCCTATCCATATATCAACATGGTAGGCAAAGACTTACTTTCCTTTTCCAATAACTATTCTTTCTCATGAAAACCATTTTCCCTAGCCTGCTATGCGCGGGCGTGCTGTTGTTTGCTACATCTTGTGGTAACGACACCACTTCGAACAACGAAACTGCAACTACAGCTACTGATTCCGTGGCTACTGAAAACACCATGGAGTCAGCAGACGCCCCGGCCATGAACATGGCCTCCGATACGGCCACTGCTCCCCACGCCACCGACGAAGAGTTTATGAAATCGGCCGCACACAGCGACCAGAACGAAATTCAACTCAGCAAATTGGTGCTTGAGAAAGGCGTAACAGGAATGGCCAAGGACCACGCTAACCAAATGGTAACGGACCACACCAAGTCGACGGCCGATCTAAAGGCCATTGCGCAGAAGAAAAACGTAACCCTCCCCACGGACATGGACGCTGCGCATAAGGCTATAGCTACTACCATGCAAAAGCTTTCCGGCAAAGACTTGGAGACGCAGTATATGCAACAGATGGTATTAGATCACCAGAAAACGCTAAACACTATGCAGGCCCACGACAAAATGACGCAGGACGCTGATCTGAAAGCATTCATCGCTAAAACAGCACCTGTGGTACAGAACCACCTGACCATGTTTAAGCAACACGCTGACACCGGCGCAATGTAAGGCTACCTACCCGATGCTTTACAGGAAAAGCCGCTACCATCTGGTAGCGGCTTTTTTGGTTAGAAACAATTGTGCTTGGCTGACGCGTAGTGCGTATTCATATACTAATGATATGTCATTCAATAATTTATAAATCAATTAATAAAATCGTGTTGCAACATATATTGAATACGATCAGTATACTTTATCTGTTGTATGCTACCATGCAGGTAGCAACACCTTTTTCAGTTGCACATGAAATTGACTACAAAATATATTCTTGGAGCCCTTCTAATTGGCTCTTTCTCTTTTGCTACCACTCCGGCAGCTCAGGCGCAAAAGAAGCCGGTGAAAGAGGCAGAAAAAATCAATAAGAAGCGCAACCGGCTAAAAGCCGATTCCTCACCTTACTCCAAAGATCAGCTGCAATACGACGCCGAGTTTGCCGTAGCGGCTTCTAGCAGTAACATGCTGGAAATAGCCTTAGGCAAGTTAGCTCAGCAAAAGGCCATTGCCACGGAGGTGAAGGAATGGGGCAAACGCATGGAGCAGGAGCACGGCCAGGCCGAGCAGCAGCTCCAGGCCATTGCCGAGCGCGCCCGCATTACCCTACCCCAGATGATGGGCAAAGATGACCGCGGCATCTACGACGATATCGACGACCGGAAATACTTCGGCTTCGACAAAAAATACATGCGCGACCTACAGGAGTTGCATGAGCGCACCATTGCCCGCTTTGCGGATGCGGCCGCAAAAGCCTCCAACCCAGAACTGCGCACCTACGCCGCCGAAATGCTACCCAAGCTGCGAGAGCATGAAGAAATAACGGCCCAGCTGTTTGAGCGCGCCAGCGACCGGAAGTAGAAGATAACACCCTTACTTTTAGAAGGCTCTGAGGTAATCAGAGCCTTCTTTTTATTTTTATAAGGGGCTTAGGAAGCAAAACTAATTAGAGGGGCTGTTGACGAAGCAATTTAAGTAAGAGTTTGTACAGGTCTTCGTGGCGATGATTGAAGCGAAACTCGGCCTCTTTCAAGTGTAGTAAAAACGTATGGTTGGGCACGCCCTTGAAGCGTTGCAGATGGGCTTTGGCAAAGCTCCAAAATGATTCAATCCCGTTGATATGCGAGGCTCCCTGGACAAACTCGTTCTGCCCATGATGCACCCGAAAATGACGGTCGTAGCCCACGTCCACCAAGCCATCATAGCCGCGCCAGCCATCGGTGTTGACCATCGCCGTGACATCAATCTTACCCCGAATAATAGCTTGCAGGGTCTTTTTCGAGCAATCCGGGACGATTTCCGTGTATACCTGAGCCCCGCGTTTGAACAGGCCAAAGACAATGGTTTTACCCCCCGCTCCCCGGCCCCGTTTGCCGCGTACGCGCCGCGGGCCGAAGTAGCTCTCGTCCAGTTCGACGGCCCCGTCCAGGTCAGCCGGCACCGGGCTGCAAGCTAGCAGCCGGTGGCGCAGGCGCAGGTATATGTCGTTGACCGCGCGTACGCTCAGACCCGTCAGCCGGGCCGCGTCCGAAGCCGTCAAATCCAGCGCGAAAAGACGCAACAAGTAGCGAAATTTGACCTCGGAAATTTTGCTGCACTTATAATAGCGGTTAGTTTGCTGCATAACAGGAAGTTATGCCCCATTCCTCGCTTTTTGCTTCCTAAGCCCCTTTATAAATACTTAAATCGGTATCGGAGTCCTACGCTTACTCCCGGGCGCAAGTAACCATATCGGTTCTGAAAGTTTACTGCAATAGGTTTTATTAGAACTCCTTCAGCAGTAACCTGTAACTGTCGTTTTCGGCCAAATCCATAGGCAATATCAAGACCAGCCATTGGATTCACAGCCCAGGTTTGTTCCCGACCTGTTGATTGGTTCATGGGTTGGCCGTTCTGATACAAAACACTTTGAGAATGCACTAACCCTGTCAGCACGGCTACGCCACCTACTACATCGAACTGCACACGTTGTGCAAACGTCTTGGTGAGAGAATAGCGCATTACCACAGGAATAGCAAAAGTGTATTCGTCGCTAGTAGTCTGATCGTAGCCATCGAGAACGGAAAACTGACTGTAGCGTGATTGATTATACTGATATTGGAGTCCTACCTGCATGGCTAATCGTGGCCGTAAATAGTAACCTGCATATATATAAGGCCCAATACCTACTCCTAAATTGCTGTAATATCTCTCAGAAGGAATATAATAGCCATACACTCCTGCTTGTGTTCCAATGTATGCACGAGATCTTGCAGCAGCATCGTCATCGGAGGAAGGCGCATAATGTGCAGGAGCAGCGCCTAATACTAACCCAACACGCAGGCTACCCGTCATTTGCCACTTTTGATAATTCAACTCTTCTGTCAATAGCCTTCCTACCCCGGCATTGAAATCAATAAATCCATAATGCCCCCAACGCCGCTGTATCCCGTAGAGCAGGGCTGCCTCTGCATGCAATCGTCTCGCGCTGAGCGTACGTAAATAGTAGGGCAGATCGGAAAAGCGATCAAAGCTGCTTCCTAGTGCCAAAGAAAAATAATTGGCAGAGAAATTTCCGGCACCGCGCCCCTGCCGGATACGACGTTCTAGATTATAGTAATACCGTCCGGCCAGTTGCGCGCGTACTGCAAAAGATTGTTTGATTTCACTACCGCCTGAAGATGAACTAGGGCGGCGGTACTGCATAACTGCCGGACTAAGCTCTGCCAACGCGGACCAAGCCGGCCGGTACAGTTTTCGTTCATACGCTAAGTGAATTCCAAGACGACGATACCCCCGGTAACTATTTAATAATCTATTGCTTTCATCGCTTAAATAGACATTATTCAGACCCAGCTTCCACAGGTCGCGGTCCTCGCGCTGCACGCGCAGAGTTGCTGTATCCAGCAGTGCTGGTTTTGCTTTTGACTTCAGCGGTTTCGTCAGCACTTCTTCTGAGTAGCTGATGTGCTCTTCTGTGTAGCTGCTGCGGGTGGAGTCGACAGTAACCTGGGCCGAGGTTGAAAAGGGTAGTCCGGCGATGGTCAGCAACAGGCAACAGCGCAGCAATAGTATGGCGTAACGCATAGAAAGGATAGGTTGGAAGGCGGATGGGTAGATTAAGGCTGAAAGACAAATTCCTGCGTTTGCAGTGTCAGGGGTGCGTAAGTAGTGCTGATGCGCACTACCGGCCGCGAGGCTACTTCTGTGGTGAGCGTGCCTCGACTGGTGGTAATGCGCTGGGCACTTTGGTAGCGGTCGGGCACCGTGAGAGGGCCTTGCTGCACACTTAATTGGTAGCCAAACTGCTCTGGCTGCGGCACGCTAATTACTACCTCCGTTCGGTAAGCTTCCACATTTAGCTTGCGCAAGTTGGCGGCTGGCTGGGCATGCACGCTCCCATACTGGTTGTGTATTGTGATAGTTCCTCCCACATCCAGTAGTTGCACTGCCGATTTATTGGCTTCGCACAGAAAGGTAGCCTGCACCTTTTTAGCGGTCAAATCGGCGTAACGGGCTTCAATATTCACGTTGCCTTGTAAATCGAGCAACGTAATTTGACCGAAACTTTGCTCTAGCTGCTGCCAGCCGTTTAGGTTTGTTAGGCTGGTATGCCCGTAGGTATTAATAGCAGTCAGGTGGTTGCCAGCAGGCATCATCACGGTGTACTCCGCGCGTAGGTCGCTTTGCACAGTAGGCGCTCCAGCGGGTAAAGAGAAAAAGTTGATCAGGTTGATAGCACTGACGTTTTGTTGCAACCGATACTGCGCTGCCCCCAAGTCGCGCTCAGCCACAGCCCGGTCGGGGTGACGGGCACTCAGGCGCAGCACCACTTGCACAATCGGCTTGTCCCAGCCTTGTACCCGCAATGTGGCCTTTTCAGCTCGGATGCGTACCGGCGTGTTGGGTTTGCATACCCAGCGCTGTTCCAGCGTGCGGGTCACTACCTGCACCTTTTGCTGTGCCTGCGCACCGAGGCTACTCAATAGCCAAAGCAGCACCAATACGCCCACCCGACAACGATTCTGTACGATGTTGCTCATGAGATAAGAAGTTGAACCAGCTCGCGGGTGATTTCTGCCCGTAATGTGGTTAGCTGCACTTGTTGTCGAACTACAGTTGGTGAGGCGCCAAACCGCTGCGCATCCTGCCGAAGTTGCCGCTCCTGTTCTTCTACCTCCGATAGTTGCGCCCGCAGCTCCCTAAACTCACTCGACTGGCACACGGTAGGCAGAGAAGTACAGTGTGCATCAATGAAAGCCTTACCCTCCTGCGCCAGCGGATCGGCAGGCGCGGCAAGCCGCACAGCGGCAACTGGCGCGGCTACCTCTTCTTCGCTGAACGTGACTGTTTCGTAGGGAACCGCTGCCACTTGCTTGTCTAGCGTGGTAGGCCGCAGCCACCACACACCGAGAAGCAACAGAATAACAGCGGCTATACTTGCTACCCGACGCCATGCATGTGTAGGCCACATTGGCCGGAATACCACGGCCGCGGCTGGTGCTTCGGCTTCATCAAGTCGACTGGTAATAGCATTCCACAACGCTTCATCGGGTTCGTGCGCGGGCAATGCGGGTATAGTGTGGGCAATGGCCTCTTCAGCTTCTAGCTGCGCTGCAATATGCAGCCAGATAGCCGCTTTGGGCTCGTGCGAGGGTAGGCCGACTACTGCCCGGCGCAGGTGCTCGCGCCCGGCTTCCTCGGGTAGTTTGGGAAAATCACTCATCGGTACAAATGCTGAAGTTTGCGTTGCAGCAGCCGCTTGGCGTGGTATAGTTGCGACTTGCTGGTGCCCTCCGTGATGCCCAGCAGCTCGGCGGCCTCGCGGTGGGAGTAGCCCTCTACCTCTAGCAGGCAGAAGGTGGCGCGGTAACCGGCCGGCAGCTCGCCAATAGCTTTTTCCAGCGCCTCGCCGGTCAGGCTGTCGTGCCAGGCTACCAGTGGCTCGGGGTGGCTATCCGGGTCGTAGAGTTCCATGCGCTGCTCGTGCCGGAGCGTGAGCAAGGCCCGCCGCACCACAATGGTGCGAATCCAGGCACCCAGTGCCGACTGCTGTCGGAAGCTGCCCAACTGCTGAAACACCTGCACGAAAGCGTCCTGCAACGCATCCTGCGCCAAATCCCGGCTGTTCAGAATGCGCAGGGCGCAGGAGAACATGGCGGTTTTGTAGCGCTGGTACAGCTGGTACTGCGCTTGACGGTTGTGGGCCAGGCAGGCCGTGAGCAACTGTTCGTCGGTGAGCGGCAAGGTAGGGGAAGCTAGCACGGGGCGGATAGTTGCCCTAAAGTGCTGCGCCGCCGGGAGAAGGTTGGTTAGGGCAGGAGAATTATTTTAAAACTTACTTTTCTGGAGCAGCATTCGACCAGTTGGAGGAAAGTAGTGGACATAAAAAAACCGTCACACACTTCTGCATGACGGTTTTGTATGGTTTACTTGTTTTACTCTACCTCCGCATACTTACTCGTCCTCAACTCCTCAGCCAGGAACTTGCTCGTATAGCCTTTCTTCGACTTGGCTACTTGCTCGGGTGTGCCTTGGGCCACGATGGTACCGCCGCCGGCACCGCCCTCGGGGCCGATGTCGATGATGTGGTCGGCTACTTTGATCAGGTCGAGGTTGTGCTCAATGATGAGGACCGTATTGCCTTTGTCGACTAGCTTTTGCAGCACGTCGGAGAGGTGGTTGATATCTTCGAAGTGCAAGCCAGTAGTGGGCTCGTCGAGGATGTAGAATGTCTGGCCGGTGTCTTTCTTGCTGAGCTCGGTGGCCAGCTTCACACGCTGGGCTTCGCCGCCGCTGAGGGTAGTAGCCTGCTGGCCCAGCGTGAGGTAACCCAGACCTACGTCATTCAGCGTCTGAATCTTACGTAGAATACGTGGCTGATACTCGAAGAACTCCACGGCCTTTTCCACCGTCATATCGAGTACGTCGGTGATAGATTTGCCTTTGAAGCGCACTTCCAGCGTTTCGCGGTTGTAACGGCGGCCTTTGCAGGTTTCGCAGGGCACGTGCACGTCGGGCAGGAAGTTCATTTCGATGGTGCGCAGGCCCGCGCCCTCGCAAGTTTCGCAGCGGCCACCCTTCACGTTGAAGGAGAAACGGCCAGGACCGTAGCCACGGATTTTCGACTCGGGTAACTCGGCAAATAACTGGCGAATTTCGGTCATTACGCCGGTGTAGGTAGCCGGGTTGGAGCGCGGCGTACGGCCAATCGGCGACTGGTCTACCTCAATTACCTTGTCGATAAAGTCCAGACCCTCAATAGCATCGTACTTCAGCGGCTCGCGCTTGGCATTGAAGAAGTGCTGGTTGAGGATGGGGTAGAGCGTGTCGTGAATAAGCGACGACTTGCCTGAGCCCGACACGCCCGTCACGGCAATGAGCTTGCCCAACGGGAACTTGGCCGTCACGTTTTTCAGGTTATGCCCTTTGGCACCTTTCAGTACCAATTCTTCGCCGGTGCCCTCGCGCTTTTTCTTGCGTAGCTCAATGTGCTTTTGCCCGCTGAGGTACTGCGAGGTAAGGGAGCCGGAGTTGAAAATCTCGGTGGGTGAGCCTGCGGCCACAATGTGGCCGCCGTGGATGCCCGCGCCGGGACCAATGTCCAGCACGTGGTCGGCGTGCATGATCATGTCCTTGTCGTGCTCCACTACAATCACCGAGTTGCCGATATCGCGCAGATGCTGCAACGCCTTGATTAGCCGCTCGTTGTCGCGCTGGTGCAGACCGATACTGGGCTCGTCCATGATGTACAAGACGCCTACCAGCTGGGTACCAATTTGGGTAGCCAGGCGGATGCGCTGGCTCTCGCCGCCGCTCAGCGTGCGCACCGAGCGGTGCAAATCGAGGTAGTCGAGGCCTACCTCCAGCAGGAAGCCGATGCGCTTGCGGATTTCCTTCAGCAGCTCACGGGCAATCAGGTTTTGGCGCTCCGAGAGGCGGTCTTCCAATCCTTCAAACCACGCCGACAGCTCCTTCACGTCCATTACCGACAGCTCCCCAATGTGCTTATCGGCAATCTTAAAGTGCAACGACTCCTTTTTCAGACGGTAGCCGTGGCACTCGGGGCACTCCTTGGCCTGAGTGTATTGCTGAATCCAGTCCCGAATGTTGTCCGAATCAGAATCCATCTGACGCCGTAGGAAGGGGATAATGCCCTCGAACGGCTCCGTGTAGTTAGCCTTCGTGGTATCGGCGTCCTCATCTTCGGGGATGCCGTGCAACAGGCGCTGCACTAAGTCTTCGGGCAGCTTTTGGATGGGCATACTCAGCGAAGCTTTGTGTTTTTTGAGAATGAGCTGGAGCTGCTGAAAAATCCAGATGTCGCGGTACTCGCCCAGCGGCGCGATGCCGCCCCTGCTGATACTCAGCTTCTTATCCGGCATCACGGTTTCCTCCGTGATTTCCTGCACCTCGCCTAGCCCGTTGCACACGGGGCAGGCACCGTAGGGCGAGTTGAACGAAAACGTATTCGGCGCGGGGTCGTCGTAGGCGATGCCGGTAGCCGGGTCCATCAGGAAGCGGGAGAAAAACTGGGTGTTGTCCTTCTTCTTGCTGTCGGGGTCGAGCACGAGCATGGTGCCCTTACCCTGCGTGAGCGAGTTTTGCACCGAGCCGGCCAAGCGGTGGCGGTCTTCGGCTTTCACCACCAAGCGGTCAATCACGATTTCGATGTCGTGAATCTTGTAGCGGTCCACCTGCATCTTGGGCGTGATGTCGAGCAGTTCGCCATCAACACGCACTTTCGTGAAGCCCGACTTGGCCACCTGCTGAAACAACTCGCGGTAGTGGCCCTTCCTACCCTTCACTACGGGTGCCAGCACTACCAGCTTCTTGTTATCGTAGTGCTTCAGGATGTAGTTGATAATCTGGTCGTCCGACTGCCGGATCATCTTCTTGCCCGTCACGTAGCTGAACGCCTCGGCGGTGCGGGCATAGAACAGGCGCAGGAAGTCATAAATCTCGGTAATGGTGCCGACGGTGGAGCGCGGGTTGCGCGAGGTGGTTTTCTGCTCGATACTAATCACCGGCGACAAGCCTTCGATTTTATCCACATCGGGCCGTTCCAGGCCGCCCATAAACGAGCGGGCGTAGGCCGAAAACGTCTCCATGTAGCGACGCTGGCCCTCGGCGTAGATCGTATCAAACGCCAGCGACGACTTGCCTGAACCGGAAATACCAGTGAACACCACCAGCTTGCCCCGCGGAATCTGAACGGAAACGTTTTTCAGGTTGTGCTCGCGCGCGCCGTATACTTCGATGAACGGTGCTTCGGCGGCGGCCGGGTTGGAGTGGGCGTGGCCGTTGGAGGGTAGGGCTACGGCCGCGGCCGTCAGCTCGGCCTCCGCCGTAGCTATTTGTGAAAGGGGAGAAATCGTAGCGGCCGCAACGGCCGGGGCTTTTTTCTTAGCCATGCAAAGCGGATCGAATAAGTCTGCAAAGGTACGCAAAACGCAGCCGGATGGCTACTCCGAATAGCTTCTTAGCCAGTGGCATTAGCGAATAACGAAGCGGTCGAAGTATGGATGCGTTTGTGGCAGATAGGATACAACAACGCGCTGCCCCGAAATGTCCCGATTTACCGAAAGTTCTTATTCGGGGCCGTAGTAGGATTATGCTGTGGTGAACTTGGCCTTGTTCTTGTCAAAAGCCTATGAAATTGATTCGTTTTCTCCACATCCCACTGCCTCATGAAAAGATTCACAACTTTCGCTTTCTCGGCTCTCTTAGCCCTGGCTTTCTCGGGACCATCTGTACAGGCACAACAAGTAACAATCAACATTAATACACCTTCGTGGGGACCTGCGGCTCCGGCGGGCTCGCAGTACTACTACATCCCGGAGGTAGGCGGCTACTACGACCTGCGCGACCAGAATTACGTAGTAGAGCGCCAGGGCAAATGGCAGCGTCTGAAATCCATCAGCGGCTATGCGCCCAGCAGTTTCCACCCAGTCGTGATTGATTACCGGGGCGCGCAGCCCTGGGTGCAGATTGGACGGCACCGGCAGCTCTACCCCGTGGCCCTACCCCCCGGCCAAGTGAAGCGCCTGCAAAACGGCAAGGGCCTCCCCCCCGGCCAGGCCAAAAAGCTGTACGGCGGCAACGGGCATGGGAAAGGTAAAGGCAAGCATTAAGCAGCAATAACTTAAAAAGGGCGGCGCGAAGCATGTACTTCGCGCCGCCCTTTTTAAGTTATTGATTGGCGAGATGTTGCCAGTTAGTTTCCTCACTGATATCAGCAGGGGCAGGCATTTTATTGGCCGCCAGTAGGGCTTCAATGTAAATCATGTCCGGGTCGTGGTTCATGCCGGCGGCGGCCTTCACTTGGCCATCCTGCACGTAGAAAGCCAGGAAATCCTGCTTGGCTACATCGCCTAGGTAGTGGATGTCGTCCCACTGCTCGGCGTGGCCGGCGTAGCGCAGGCTCTTGCCGTATTGCTGGGTCCAGAAGTAGGGCGCGGCGGTATAGGGTACTTGCTGGCCCAGCAGATTACGGGCGGCCAGACGGCCATGCTGCTGGGCTACGCGCCAGTGCTCAATGCGCAACGTGTCGCCGGTTGTGGCTGGAAAATGGGCAATGTCGCCGGCTGCGTAGATGTTGGGGGCAGCTTGCAAGTATTCGTCTACTTGCAGGCCGCCGTCTTTTTCCAGTTGGAAAGTTTCTTTCAGAAAGTCGGTAGCCGGGCGTACGCCTACCCCCAGCACCACTAGGTCGGCGGGCAGGTCTTTGCCTGATTTCAACCGAACGCCCGCTACGCGGCCGTTCTGGCCGGTTAGCTCGGCCACCTCAGCTTCAGCCTCAAACTGCACGCCTTTTTCCTGGTGCATGGTGCGGAACATCTTGCCTACCTCAGGCCCCAGCACTTTCTCAAATGGCTCCTTTTCCTGGGCAATCACCGTCACGGTGCGGCCGTCCTGGCCGGCGAGGCTGCTAGCCGCTTCCATTCCAATAAAGTTGGAACCAATAATGACCACGTGCCTGACTTCTTTGGCAGCCTTCAATAGCGCGTCGGCATCGGCCTGGGTACGTAGGAGCAGCACATTTTGCAGATCGTGGCCAGGCAGCTTGGGGAGGGAGTTGGGTGTGCCGCCGAGTGCCAGCAGCAGCTGGTCGTAAGACAGTGGAGCCGCATCGGCCAGCAGCACCTGCTTCTTTTCCAGATCCAGGCCGGTAGCGCGGGTGTTGGTCAGCAACTCGATATGGTGCTTCGCATAGAAGTCTGCTTCGCGCAGGGGCAGACTTTCGGGCTTGGCCTTGCCTGCCAGGTAGGCTTTGCTGAGCTTGGTGCGGTCGTAAGGAGCTGCTGCATCGGCCGATACCAGTACTACGCGGCCGGCAAAACCTTCTTCACGTAGCGTTTGGGCCGCCATTTGCCCGGCCGCGCCGCCGCCTACTATCACAATGGTGGATTGCGCCGCGGCTAAGTTTGGAGCGGTAGGCACGGGGGCACCACCTACCTCGGCGGTAGGCGTTTCGTCGGGCTTGTCGGTGCTGGCGGGCGGGTTGCCGGGCACCAACACGTATACCCTACCCTCGGCCTCGCGCACCATAAAGGTGGGTAGGGCATCGAGGGCGGGCGGCTCGCACAAGCTGCCATCGGTGGCGTTAAAACAAGCGTGATGCCACGGACATACAATCTGCCCCTGTACCAACCGTCCTTTTTCGAGGGGGGCGCCGTAGTGCGGGCAATGCGCAGCAAAAGCACGATACTGCCCCTGGTGCCGGACCAGCAGCACCTCAGGGCCATCATTGGGGATAGGGAAAGCGCGCAGTTCGCCTTCTTGCAGGGCGTCAAGTGGAGCCAGGTTGATTTCAGTGGGCATGGTATGGAGCTTGATCTGTTTTTCACAACGCACACCAGCACGGCCGGGTTAGCCCTGTGGCACGTATGTATAGAACAAACCTTTTTCTACCACCCTTTTTATTTTTCGCATGGCTACGCCCTACACGCCCATCAGCTGCTCGTTTTATGATGAGCTGGAAGCGCTGGCTACCACCCGCCAGCCCTGCCAGCTCGTTTACCGCACCCAACCCGACTCTCCCCCGGTCACCTACCAGGGCATTATTGCTGATCTGTTCATCCAAGATAAAGTAGAGTACCTACGCCTCACCGACGGCTTCACCCTCCGCCTCGACAACCTCCTGGCCGTAGACCAGAAAGAGCGCCGCGACGTGTGCTAACAAGTGAGGGAGTAAATAAAACGGCGTCTGTCATCCTGAGCAGCGCGAAGGACCTTATGCCAGTTGAACGATAAACGTAACAACGTCTTGTTCTACCGTGATAAGGTCCTTCGCAAGCTCAGGATGACAGGCGCTTTTGCTATTCACTCAGCTACTCCCTCACTCAGTCGCTCTTCAACTTAAACAAATGCGGGGTGCTGGTAGGCTCGTAGCGGCCAAAGGCGGTGGGCAGCTTGTAGCGCAGTTCGGGGAGCAGGTTGCGCTCGTCGATGAGGTAGGCCGGAGGGTGGCGCATGTTGTGCGCCAGCCGGAAGGCGGCGGCGTACTCGTTGAGGTGGCCGAAATCCTGCTGCGCTAGGCGCCAGTCGAGGTAGGGCGTGACCAAGCGATTGGAGAGGTAAGGGCGGCGGTCGGAGCCCAGCACCAGTAGGGTTTGGTTGCGTACGCTGGCATACGCGGGGTTGGGCTGCACGGCAAAGGATTCTTCGGCAGGAATGGGTAGTAAGTTGCCAAAGGGCAGCACACTCCGGTAGCGGATGCCTACCACAGTTCCTATCAATACCACGAGCAACAACTCCAGCAGCCACGGCCGCTGCGCCCGCTGCCACAGAAACAACCCGAAATAGGTGAGCGGCGGCAGTGCCAGCACCAGCGTACCGGGCGCCCTACCATCACCGACAATGATAATAGCAATGGTAACAACCAGCCAGACCAGCATCAGCTGCAGGAACTTCACCTGAAATACCAGCCCCAGCGAGGTAGCAAACGTACGTAGCAGCGCCGCCGCCAGTAGCACACCCGGCAAGATCAGCAGGCGCAGTTGCACCAGGCGAGGCATGCCATCGGCACCAGCCGTAAGGCCCGTCAGGGTAGGGTGCAGATGGAACTGTGAGAAGGCCGGCAGCGCATCGACATACAGCAGCACCGTGCCCACTACCACGTACGGGAAAAAGAAGCCGCACAGCAGCAGCAAAAAGCTACGAAACGAGTTGGCAGCGAAGATGATAACCGCAAACAGCGCCAGCACCAGAAACAACGCCAGTGGCAGGTAAAACAGTGCCGCTAACCCCAGTAGGAACCCTGCCTGAAACAGGCGGCGGTTGTCGTATCCCTCACGCGAGGTGGGCAACAGCGCACTGAGCGCGTACACCACCAACGTGTGCCCCACCAGCAACGGCGACAAAATATCCAGGTCAGACGTGACGCTGGCTACCAGCAGGTAGGTTAAGGCGGCTACGTAGCCGCGCTCGGGGTGCACATCGGCGCGGTTGAGGATGCGGTTGAGGCGCACGGCTTGCACCACCAGCAGCGCCAGGGCCAGCGCCCGGTACAGCCACAGCGGCCGGCTTCCCAGGGCTTCGAGCAGGCCATACAAGGTGCTGGCCAGCGGGGCCGTGCTGTCATACAGGTCGCGGTAGGGCACTGCGCCACTGTGCAGCCGCTCGCCTATCAGGAAGGCGTGCAGCTCCACGGCCGACAGCGGCAGGCCCAGCCACAACAAGGGCAGGCGCACGGCCAGCACCAGCAGCAGCAACACCACCAGACGCGAGGGAAGCGGACTTTTAAAAAACTGAAGCAGGATATTGGGGTCTTGGGGTCGTGGGGACTTCGGGGTCGTGGTTGCTACGCTGGCAACCAAACAGACTCCTGGTTCGCAAAAGTAGCAGGTGCGTCAGCAGTAGCCTAACCAACCCAACGCCTAAAGTCGATGCGGCCACGTAGAACCGGGTAGGGATTCAGGATGTAAAAATAAAATTCAAGCCCCTAAGACCCCGAGACCCTAAGACCCTAATCACCTATCTTTGCCTGTTCTATGGAAAGCAAACGACAGCAAAAAGTAGCCAGCGTACTACAACAGGAACTGGCCGCCGTATTTCAGCGCGACCTGCCGCACTTGTTCCCGGGCCTGGCACCTGGCATCAGCACGGTGCGCGTATCGCCCGATTTGGGTATTGCCCGCGTGTATCTGAGCCTGCTCTTGGTAGGCGATGGTGAAGCGATGCTGGAGTTAGTACGCGACAGCGGCAAGGAGATTCGCATGGCCCTAGCCAAGCGAATCCGCCAACAACTGCGCGTGGTGCCGGCTCTGAGCTTCTTCCTCGATGACAGCGCCGCCTATGCCGCTCACATGGACCAGGTATTTGGTGGCCTCACCATCCCGGCCACCGACCCCAACGCGCCCACCGACGAGGACGACTCCGCCAAGCCTACCCCTCCCCGCCCCCGCCTGTTTGCCGACGAAGATGAGTAACAAGGTGAAGTTGTGAATGGCGAATTTGTGATTTTTCAGATATCCTTTTCCCTTCCGCCTACTCACAACTTCATAACTTCACAACTTCACCATTTATCCCCTTGCATTACGACCCGATTAAACGCTCGCTGGGCAACGTGTTTAACCGCACGCCGTGGCTGCGGCGCCTGTTCTATCACCTGCTCGACCTGCTGCTGCTGCGCACCTGGCACGTGCATCGCGAGCTGCGGCAGTGGTCCAAAGGCCGCACCCAGGCCCCCCTCACCATTCTGGATGCTGGCGCCGGCTACGGACAGTATACCTACTGGTTGAGCAGCATGAGCCCCAAATGGCAAATCCTGGCCGTGGATGTGAAAGAGGAACAGGTAGCCGACTCCAACAACTTTTTCCGGCAGATCGGCCGGCCACAGGTACAGTTTGCCGTGCAGGACCTAGTGCTGTACCAGGAGCCTAACAGCTTCGATCTGGCTTTGTCGGTGGATGTGATGGAGCACATTCTGGAAGACGTGGAGGTGTTCCGTAACATTCACGCCTCGCTTAAGGATGGCGGCATGCTGCTCATCTCTACCCCCAGCGACCAGGGTGGCTCCGACGTGCACGGCGACGGCGAAACCAGCTTCATTGAAGAACACGTGCGCGACGGCTACAACATCCACGAGATTCAGCAGAAGCTGCGCACGGCGGGTTTCGAGCGCATTGAGGCTCGCTACAGCTATGGGGAGCCGGGCCAGGTTTCCTGGCGCCTGAGCATGAAATACCCCATTCTGATGCTGGGCAAGTCGCGGCTGTTCTTCCTGCTCCTGCCATTTTACTACCTCCTAATCTTTCCCTTCTGCCTGCTGCTCAATTGGTATGATGCCCGTACCACCCACGACTCCGGCACCGGCCTGATTGTGAAAGCTTGGAAGTAGCTGTTTTGCCTGGGGTAGCGTATCTTGGGAATCGATTCTTAGGCCGAAAGATTATGGAGGAAGGAAACGATATAGCCAGCATGCCTTACCGCTTAGACTGCTTACAAATGCAGACCACACACGATATTGCATTTATTGCTTCTGAACCTACCCCAAAGAATTCAATACAAGACCACGAAGAGCGCCTGCGCCGCCTCGAAGAGTTTATGCGTCGCGCCATCTAGCTTTACTTTATCCGCCTCCCGCTTCGCCCTACCCACGCCCGCACGTGAACGTTCCTTTGCTCATTGCCCGGCGCTACTTTTTCTCGAAGAAGAAGCGCAACATTATCAGCATCATCTCCAACATTTCGATGGTAGGGGTGGCCGTGGGCACAATGGCGCTTATCATTGTGCTGTCGGTATTCAACGGGCTGGAAGACCTCGTGCGCGGCCTCTACGGCAAATCGGACCCCGATCTGATGATTTCGGCGATGCAGGGCAAGTCCTTCCCGGTGGATAGCGCCTTCATCGACCGTATCACGGCCGTACCGGGCGTGGCGCTGGTCACGCAGGTGATTGAAGACAACGCCTTGTTACAGTACCATGACCGCCAGATGGTAGTGAAGATGAAGGGCATGAGCGAAAACTACTTCGCCCAGAGCAACATCGACTCGGCTATTGTGGAAGGTGACCACCGCCTCGTGCGCGACGGCCAAGACTATGCTCTACTAGGAGCCGGCGTGCAGCACGAGCTCAGCATTGCTCTCGACAACCGCCTCTCGCCCCTGCGCCTACTCTACCCGCGCAACACAGGCAAAAAATTGCTGTCGATGAATCCGGAAACGGCCTTCAACGAGCAAGCTATCCTAGCCGGCGGCGTGTTCCTGATCGAGCAGCGCATTGACGACAGCTACATTTTTGTACCCCTGGGGTTTGCCCGCGACCTACTGCTCTATGGCAACCGCCGCACTTCGCTGGAAGTACGCGTGGGCGACGAGCACTCCGTAGATGACGTGAAGGACGAACTACGGCAGCTACTTGGTGCCAAATTTCAGGTGCTCGATTCGGATGAGCAACACGTAAGCCTGCTGAAAGCCATCAAGGTAGAGAAGATGTTTGTATTCATCACCTTCGCCTTCATCCTGCTCATTGCCTCGCTCAACATCTTCTTCTCGCTGTCGATGCTGGTGATAGACAAGAAAAAGGACGTGGCTATTCTGCGGGCCATGGGTGCCACTACCCAACTTGTGCGCAATATTTTCTTGTTCGAAGGTGCCATTGTGGCTATGGTGGGCGCCATTACGGGCCTGGTGTTGGGAGTAAGCATCTGCTGGCTGCAACAAACGTTTCACCTCGTCTCGATGGGCATGGCCACGGCCGTGGTAGACTCCTACCCTGTGAAGATGCAGGCCACGGATATTGTGCTGACGGGCCTGGCCATTATCGTGATTACCGTTTCCGTGTCTATCCGGCCGGCTTTAAATGCGGCGCGTCTGGACGTGCGCGATAATTTGTAACCTACTTTTTGCGGCTGTAGTATCTCAGATGATACCCTGTTTTGCATACGGCAAAGCAGTAAGGGAATTTTATGGTTTTATATAATTATTCTAATAATAAATTATCGAAATAACCACATTTTACCATTTGTCCTTACTTTCATCTTTGCATCCTTGCCGCCAATCATGAAAGTCTCTACGTTACAGCCCTTTCAGATCGTTTATTCACTGCTCGAACACGAATACCTAGGCTACCTGTTTGAGTCGTACGTAGTGCAGCGCAACGCGCGCGGCCAGCTTACGCTGCAACACCAAACCGTATCGGCCAAGAACGCCCCAGAGTTTGCGGATGGCCTCGACGAAACTGATTTTGAGCTGGTAGGCCTGACCGACCAGATTCAGCAGGATGTAGTGATTAAGGAGTTTTGGCCCAAGAAGAAAACCACTGCGGCCGACTTCTTCCTGAAGATATTTGACGGGGAAAAAGGCGACAAGAACCTGCAAAACGCTATTTGCAATTACGTGCAGGAGCGCATGGCCCAAATTCTGGAGCGGCTAGCGGGCAAGCAGGTGTTCATTATGGGCAAGGATGGCGAGCCTACCTGGCACGAGATTGAGGTAGCCCCCGAACCGGCCAACGTGCTCTTCCACTTCCGCCGCAACGAGGACAATACCCACTATTTCCCTACCATTCAGTACCAGGGTCAAAAGCTCGATTTCCAGTATAAAAATGCCGTGATTGTGTGTGCGCAGCCGGCCTGGCTGCTGCTCAACGACCGGCTCTACCACTTTCGCAACGAGGTAGACGGCAAGAAGCTGCAACCCTTTCTGAATAAGAAGTTTATCGTGGTGCCGCGGCAGGTAGAAGACAGCTACTATCAACGCTTTGTGGCCCCACTGGTAGAGTCGTTCGACGTGCACGCACGCGGTTTTGATATCAAATCGGAACGCTACCTAGCGCGGCCCCGCCTTACGTTTTCGGACGTGGCTACTGCCGTGGTAGTGGAGCAGGAAGCGCCTACCCGTGGCCCTGGCCGGCGGCCGACGTCGGTGGCCGAGACGGCGCCGGCTGTGGCCGCGCCCACCAGCCACATTCACTTCGACCTTTCTTTTCAGTACGGCGGCCATACAGTGCCCCGCGGCCACGACAAAAAAGTGTGCGTACGGCTGGAGAAAACGGACGACAGCTACGTGTTTCACCGCCTGATTCGCAATTTGGAGCGGGAGCAGGAGCTGATTCGGGCATTGCAGGACCGCGCCCTGGAAATGCGCGACGGCCACGCTGTGCTGGACAAGGCAACAGCCTTCCGCTGGCTACACCTGCACGCCGACGACCTCGCCCGCCTAGGCTTCACAGTGCAGCAGGGCGACACGTCGAGTAAGGACTATTTCATTGGCGAGGTAACGGTGCGGGTAGGCATCACCGAAACCAACGATTGGTTTGATGTGCACGGCACGGTGCATTTTGGCGAGTTTGAGGTACCATTCATCAAGCTGCGGCCCTATATTCTGAACAAGCGCCACGAGTACCGCCTTCCCAACGGGCAGATTGCCATTATTCCGGAGGAATGGTTTACGCAGTACTTAGAGCTGTTTGCCTTTGCTGAGGAGCATGAGCAGGGCCTGTCGTTGCGCAAGCACCACTTGGCCCTGGTAACCGACTTGCAGAGCGGCAACCTAGCCGAGGTGACCATGACCCGCAAGCTGGAAAAACTGCGCGAGTTTGAAGCCGTAGAAGACAAGCCCATGCCCGAGGGCTTCCGGGGCACATTGCGCCCCTACCAAAAAGCCGGCTACAACTGGCTGCACTTCGTGCAAGACTACCACTTTGGTGGCTGCCTAGCCGACGATATGGGCTTAGGCAAGAGCGTACAAACGCTGGCTTTGCTGCTCCAGCGGAAGGAAAGCGGAGCCGCCAGCGGCGCGGCCACGCTGCTCGTAATGCCTACCTCCCTGATTTATAACTGGCTCAGCGAAGCGCAAAAATTCACGCCGGCTCTGCGCGTGCTCACTTACACGGGCACCTACCGCGACAAAAACGTGGAGCAGTTTCAGGGCTATGACCTTTTGCTGACCAGCTACGGCATTGTGCGCCTGGATATCGAGCTGCTGAAAACTTACAGGTTCGATTACGTGATTCTGGACGAGTCGCAGGCCATCAAGAACCCCAGTTCCACTACCTCGCAGGCTGTGCGCGGGCTGCACTCGCGCCACCGCCTGATTCTGACAGGCACGCCGGTGGAAAACAGCACCATGGATTTGTGGTCGCAGATGTCGTTCATCAATCCAGGACTATTGGGCACGCAGCACTTTTTCCGCAAGGAATTCCTCAAGCCCATCGAGAAAGGCAAGGATGAAGGTAAGATGCGGCGTTTGCATACACTCATCAAACCATTTATCCTGCGGCGCCACAAAGCTCAGGTAGCCACCGAGTTGCCCGATAAGATCGAAAACCTGAGCTACTGCCCCATGACCGAGGAGCAGCAGCAGTGTTACGAAGAAACCAAGAGTTACTACCGCAACAAGATTCTGCAAAATATTGAGGAGCACGGCACAGCCAGCACCCAGTTTATGCTGTTGCAGGGCCTCACCAAGCTCCGCCAGATTGCCAACCACCCGCGCATGGCCCACGAGGACTACGAGCACGAGTCGGGCAAGCTGCGCGAGGTGGTGCGCATGCTGCGCAACGTGGTAGCCGAGGGACACAAGGTATTGGTGTTCAGTCAGTTTGTAAAACACCTGGATATTATACGCCACGCGTTAGACGAGAAAAGCCTACGCTACGCCTACCTAGACGGCAACACCCGCGAACGGCACAAGGAGGTAGTGCGCTTCCAGGAAGATGAGAAGCTGCGCATTTTCCTGATTTCGCTGAAAGCGGGCGGCGTGGGCCTCAACCTCACCGCCGCCGACTATGTGTTCATCCTCGACCCGTGGTGGAATCCTGCCGTGGAAGCCCAGGCCGTAGACCGCGCCCACCGCATTGGGCAGGAGCGCACGGTATTCACCTATAAGTTCATCACCAAGAACACGGTAGAGGAAAAAATCCTGGCCCTGCAAAACAAGAAAATCCAGCTCGTCACAGATTTGATTACGACGGATGAGGCCATTATCAAATCGTTGACAAAGGAGGATATTGAGGAACTGTTGGGGTAGGAATGGCTTATCTTCTTGCTACCCTTATACCTGATTATTAACAACTCTATATGCGTAAAATATCTACTACCAGCGCGCTCTTTCTGACAGCAACTCTAGCGCTTTTAAGCTGGGGGCAGGCTGCTCAAGCTCAGGAAGCGCCAACGACGCGTCGTTTCGCGGTGCAGGTACACTACGGGGCGGTAGGCAACTTCTTTGCGTCGTCCTTTAAGGATACTCCCTATGAGCTGCAACACGTTAATTTTCTGGGCACTGCGGGCGGCGCCGAAGTTTCGTACCGGGTAGGTAGGGCTGGAGCCGTGGCGCTAGCCTACACACGCAGCGTGAATATGGACGAAAAGCACATTGCCTATCTTACTAATTGGGGTGCTACCCGCTATGTCGATTTCCGCCTGCGCTACGTCAATAACGCTTTCCAAGCCATCTACGAGCGCGCCCTAACGCCCGATTTCAAAGTGCACGCCGGACTATTGTATATAACTACTGCCTCACAAACTCTCTACCCAGGCCCTCCCAATTCCTACGGCGCCCCCTACACCACCATCGACGAGAGCAACATGGGCAACAGCTACCCCGAAGAAGGTGGCGTCGTAGCCGGATTAGAATACTCTCGCCCCATTGATACCCGCCTGCGCTTGGGGATAAAAGCGCGGGGTTACTACTTAACATCAGGCAGAACCTTCGAAATGCTGACGCTCACCCCTACCCTATCCTACTCACTATAAGACGTATATACATTATAGATGCCGGTTGAAGTACGTTTCCAGAATGCCTTCTACCTTTTCTTTGGTCAACGGCTTACTGAGAAAACCATCGACCTGTAGCTTTTGCACACGCTCCATATCCTGCGGGTGCAACGATGTAGTAAGCATCACAATGATAATGGCGTGCTTGCGGGGTAGGGTCAACTGCGCGTAGGCTTCCAGGAACTCGAAGCCGTTCATGACGGGCATTTTTACATCCAACAGAATAAGGGCGGGGCACGAGGGCGAGGCATCGCGGCAATGTTCCTCTACCAACGCCAGCGCTTCCTGACCGTTGAGAGCAACTAGTAGCTTATCCGTAACTTGAAGACGACTAAGTAATAGCTTATTGAGGTAATTGTTTGTCTGGTCATCATCTACCAGAAGGGCGCAGGTCAGCTTTTCCATGTGTATGCGTATAGGATATATCTTGCTTATACAGAAGCAACTGCATTATATATACTGCCGTCGAAAATAGGCTGAGAACAGGGAGCCAACGCCCACCTCGCTCTGTACCTCGATGCGTCCGCCGGCATTTTCCATGATTTTCTTTACCATATAGAGTCCAATGCCACTACCCTCTACATGGGTATGAAACCGCTCGAACATGGCAAATAGCTTGTGCTGATGGGTAGCCAGATTCAGGCCCAACCCATTGTCTTGTACCGAGAGGATAAGGAAATCGTCGGTCATTTGACACCAGATACGCACGTGCGGTACCCGATCAGGCGCCCGGTACTTGAGGGCATTGCTGAGCAGATTGTAGACAACACTGCGCAGGTTTTTTTCGGAGAATAACACCGCCGGACAATCCGTAATCTCCACTTCCAGCTGTACCCCCAATTCCTGAATCAGCGGCGCCAAGTCCAGGCACACGTCCTGGATGGTGGCGCTCAACGGCAGCCAGGCCGTGGGTGCAGCGTATTCTTTTTGCAACTTGGTGACTTCCGTGAGGTGGTCGAGCGTGCGCTTAAAGCGGTCTACCGAATCTTGCATCATCGTCAGCAGCGCTGCTACCGGCTGCGCCGATGGGCTACTGTCGTCGGCACTGGGCAGCTCCTCCAGGAGCGCATGCAGCAGGCCCTCTATGTTGCTGATGGGTGCTTTTAGATCGTGTGAGGCCGTGTAAATAAAGTTGTCCAGGTCGATGTTAGCGCGTTGTAGCTGGGCATTATTTTCTTGCAACTGCTTCTGCGCCTGATCGATACGCACCTGCGTCATTTTCTGCTCGTGAATATCCGTGCAGGTTCCAATCCACTGCATTAGCTCCCCGCGCTCGTTGTAAGAGGGTAGGGCGCGGTTGAGCATCCATCGGTACGTCCCCGTGTGGTCAAGCAAGCGAAATTCGGCTTCAAATACGTGCCCGGTTTCCAGACTTTGCTGCCAGCGGGCAGCAGCGGCGTCCCTGTCGGCCGGATGCTGGTAGTCGCGCCACCACGCCTGCTCCAGCTGGTCAGCGGTACGGCCGGTGTAGTCAAACCAGCGACGATTGAAGTACGTGGATACGCCCTCTGAATTGGCAGTCCAGGCAATTTGCGGAATGCCTTCCAGCAGGCGGCTCACTTCGGCGGCGGCCTGCTCGACGCGCTGCTGGGCAGCTTCCTGAATCTTCAGGGCCTGCTGCTGCCGACTGATTTCAATATTCTGCTCCGCTACTAGCGCCCGAATGGCTTTTATCTCGTGGTGAGCGGATAAATCGGTCAGAATACAAGCCAGCACCAACCCGCCGTTGAATTGCAGCACATTGGCCGACAACGACAACGGCAACAACTGCCCCGCCAACGTACGGAGTGGCAGTTCCCCTTTGCTTTTCCCGATGCTCCACCCTTTCGCCCATATGGCCTGCCATGAGGGCTGAAAATCCGCTGGCACGAAAGCGGCGAAGTTAGTACCAATGATATCCTCCAGTCCCTGTTGCAGCAGTTCTGCCAGCGCCGCGTTGCCGTACAGAATCATGCCTTCCTGACTTAGCAGCATGGCACCTTCGTTCATCTGCTCAATCAGGGTGCGGTAGCCCTGGTCGGCGCCTTCCAGCGTGAAGATGCGCGGCCCATCGGCGCCCTGAATGGCCAAGGCATCGACGGCACCCGTACGCACGGCCGAAATCAGGTCTTCTGCTTCCTGCAAACGCAAGAGTAGCTCTTCCTTTTCGCGCAGTAGTGCCGCTACGGTCATCTCAGGTTCAGCCATTCCCGTCGTCAGTAGTAGGTGGGTCGGGTAGGCCCAGCGTGGCTAGCACCGTGGCCCGTTCTGATAAGTCGCCAATTAGCCGGCGCACCGGCAGAGGACGTTTGCGCACCAAGGTAGGGGCTGCAATAATCTGTTCTTCCTTCGCCAGCAACGGTTGCTGGTAAATATCAATAATCTGTAGCTCGTAGCGGCCCGCCAAGTACTGCTCGCAGATGTCTTTCAGGTTGCGCACAGCGCGGGTAGAGTTGGGCGTAGCTCCAGTGATAAACAGTTGAAAAACGTAGTCGGCCTCGGCAAGCGTCGGCGGTTGCTCCGTTGCCATTCTATTGCTCGGGGCTCTCCAGCGGCCGGATATCCAGCCCTACTAGCACCCGCTCCTGGTTCGACAAGTCGCCAATGATGCGACGAATGGGCGAGGGTACTTTGCGCACCAGGGTAGGGATGGCCAGAATCTGGTCGCCCTCCGCCAACTGCGGATTTTTCAGTAAGTCAATCACTTCCAGCTGATAACGACCTTTCAGGTACCGCTCGCAGTATTTCTGTAGATTATTCAGGGCAGTTACCGATTTGGCAGTTTGTCCGGCTACGTAAAGGCGCAGCTCCCAGGTTTCCTTTTCCATACTGGGGGTAGTGGTAACAAGTGCATTTTCCACGGATAGCTGCTTATGGCTGATCGTCGGGCGGGGTAGCAATTCGCCCGATAGAGAGATTGGCAATGTGCTGCCGGCCCTTGTGCAAGGCTTCGCGGCGCGTAGCTTCTTCGTCGTTGATCTGGCGCAGCTCCTCCTCTACCGACTCAAACTCGGTGCGCAGATTGGCAATCGTTGCTTCCAATACGCGGCGTTTGCGTTCTAGTTCGCGGTCTTTGCGGATCAGCTCTTGCTGCCTAACCACGGCTTGTGCCTGCTCCTGCAATTCCTGAGTGAGGCGCCCGGCGCCGGTTACGATGCCGCCTGGCCCAATAATCACGTCGAGCAGCTGAATGCCATTGTCGGTTACCAGAAATTCGCGTACCTGGTTGGAGTGTCCCATCCCGCGCGATTTCAGGATGCTGAGCCCCCGGTTTCGTTCGCCCACGCCTTCTAAGTCACGTACATTGATCCACGTATCCACCAACGAAGACACGCCTTCTTCCGTCATTTCGCTCTGCCCATTGCGAGGACTGGTGAGGGCCGTAAACAGCGCCGTAATGCCATTCACCTTCAGATAGTCGATCAGGCGCGTGAGCATGCTACGCACCTCTGACAGACTACCCACCGATATCAGATTAGTGATGGGGTCGATGACCACCGTTTGCGGCTTGTGCTTGCCGATAAGCTTGTGCACCGTAACCAAGTGCCGCTCCAACCCATTGAGGGTAGGCCGCGAGGCTTCGATGTACAGTAGACCCTGATCCAGAAACGGTTGCAAATCCAACCCAACAGACCGCATGTTGCGCACCAGCTGCTTCGGCGACTCCTCGAAAACAAACATCAGGCATTTTTCGCCACGACGACAAGCGGCGGCGGCGAAAGCAGCCGATAGCGTAGTTTTGGCCGTGCCGGCCGTACCCGTTATCAGCACGCTGCTACCACGGTAGAAACCGCCCCGCCCAAACATCTCGTCCAGCGCCACTACCCCCGACGACACGATGTCGTTGGACACTTCGTGCTGCAAGTTCAGGGAAGTTATGGGCAGCACCGAGAAGCCTTCCTCGGTGATGAGGTAGGGATATTCATTGGTGCCGTGGGTGCTGCCGCGGTACTTCACAATGCGCAGGCGGCGGGTAGTAATCTGGTCGATGACGCGGTTATCGAGCAAAATCACGCAGTCCGACACGTATTCTTCCAGGCCCTGGCGTGTGAGCGTGCCCTCGCCCCGCTCGGCAGTGATGATGGTGGTCACGCCTTTGTCTTTCAGCCAGCGAAACAGCCGCCGAATCTCGGAGCGCAATACGGCCTCGTTGGGAAAGCCCGAAAAAAGCGCCTCCACTGTGTCCAGCACCACGCGCTTGGCCCCAATGGAGTCGATGGCGTAACCTAAGCGAATGAATAAACCTTCGAGGTCGTACTCGCCGGTTTCCTCAATCTCGGAGCGGTCTACATGCACGTGGTCGAGACGTAGCAGTTTGTCGGCCTGCATTTGGGGCAGGTCGAAGCCCAACGATGCCACGTTGGCCGACAGCTCGGCGGCGGTTTCCTCGAAGGTCATGAGCACGCCCGGCTCATTGTAATCAAGAATACCGCGCACCAGAAACTCGATGGCCATCAGGGTTTTGCCGCAGCCGGCGCTGCCGCACACCAGGGTAGGCCGCCCCTTAGGCAAGCCACCTTCCGTAATCTCATCTAAGCCATCAATGCCGGTCAGCGACTTGGGCAGGGTAGGCAAGGTTGATAAAGAAGCAGTATCCTCTAGCATAGAGTTGATTTTCGAACGAAGAATTCTACCACAAGATACGTGTGTTCTCGGAGAACGGCCCGGCTTGCGTCGCAACTCTTGTTCAGCAGCACAAGTTGTTTTCTGCCCTTCAACCAAACCGGTGCTACGTCCGTTTGGCAGATATGCATCTCCTCCTTCGCACCCGGGTAGCCCAACCACCGGCCCGCGTACTGGCTGGCTTCGACCGGGCCTTGTTTGAGTCCCTGGCGCCCCCTTTTCCTACCCTGCACTTGCTCCGTTTCGACGGCAGCCGCCCCGGCGACCGAGTGGAAATTGAGTTGGCCGTGGGGCCCAAGCGTTGGCGCTGGACCAGCCTCATCACCGAGGCCGGCCAGTTGCCCGATGGCAGCCAGTATTTCATAGATGAAGGCCAGGAGCTGCCTGCGCCATTGCGCTACTGGCGCCATCGCCACCTTATAGAGCCTAATCCTCGCGGCTTGGGCAGCGTGATTGTGGAGGATATCACCTACCGTACCGGCTCGCGGATACTGGATGTGCTGCTCTATCCCGCTATGTGGGCGCAGTTTGCCTACCGCCGGCCGGTGTACCGGCGCGTGTTTGGTCGGCCGCAAGGGTAGGGCTTTATTGCTCCGCACGCGGCGGCAACGCGCCATCTTGCCCGCGCCGCCGTATACGCCTGAACCGTACGTTTCTTCGCCTGTCAACTGTTTATCCTAATGTCGATTGCTACCCTCCGCCGCCTGCGGCTGCTTTCTTCTTTGCTTGTCGGTTTCGTGCTGCTCACCCTGGCAGTGGGCTGCCAGAGCGCCCGGCCTACCCCCACAGCCTACCAGGTGCGGCTGACTGAGCCAGCGGTAGCCTTGGCCCCTACCCCCCCCACGCTTACCCCAACGGCCGAAACGCCCTCAGCTACAGCGGAGCCACTGCCTATTGATACATCGCCCAAGTCCCGTGCGAAGGCGCGTGCATCGCACCCAACCACGCAACCCAAAGCCTTGACAACTGCCACTAAACGCCTTCCGCAACGCTTGGCGCGTGCAGTAGGGCGCACCGCTGTGAAGCACCCAGCAGGCGTACACCGCAATACCACTGAAGTGGGCCTGGGCACCACCGTACTAGGCGTGTTGGGGTTGATTGTGGCCCCTATCGCGCTGATTGGTCTGTTGATCTGGGGCGGTTTGGTGTGGGCCATTCTCCTAGGCCTTGCTGCCCTAGCCGTGCTGATAGCCTATATCGACCCATATTGGTAGGCGTGCAGCGGGAGCAGTCGGAACAGGTTATCTTTGTGGTCTACTTGCTTGTTTCAGCCCATGACTTCTGCTACCATCACGCTCAAACCCGGAAAAGACCAATCCTTGCGCCGCCGCCACCCGTGGGTGTTTTCGGGGGCCATTGCCCGTTTGCAGGGCGAGGTAGTAGAGGGTGAAGCCGTAACGGTGCTGGCCCACGGCGGTGAGGTGCTGGGGGTAGGGCACTACGCCCCCGGCTCCATCGCCGTGCGGATGCTGGATTTTGGACCGGATGCACAACTGCCAGAGGCCGCTTTCTGGGAAGAAAAGCTGCGCAACGCCTACCAACTACGTCAAGGCCTGGGCTTGACCGGGCAAGGCAATACCAACGTTTACCGTCTCGCCCACGCCGAGGGCGACGGCCTACCCGGCCTGATTATCGACGTGTATGGTGATGTGGCCGTGGTGCAGGCGCACAGCGCCGGCATGTACCGCGCCCGGCCACATATTGCGGCGGCCTTGCAGGCGGTGGTACCCGGTTTGCGGGCTGTGTATGATAAAAGTGCCGAAACCGTACCCGCCAAAGCCGCGCCCGGCGCCCAAAATGGCTACCTGTTCGGCGCAAGCAGCGGGCAGGAACACATTGTGCACGAAAACGGCCACCGCTTCGTGGTGGATTGGGAAACGGGCCAGAAAACCGGCTTCTTCATCGACCAGCGCGACAACCGCAGCCTGCTGGCCCGTTACGCCCCCGGTCGCCGCGTGCTGAATACGTTTTGCTACACCGGCGGCTTCTCGGTGTATGCCCTCGAAGCTGGCGCCGAGCTGGTGCATTCCGTCGATTCCAGCAAAAAAGCCATTGAGCTAACCGACCACAACGCGGCCCTAACTGACCACGCCGACCGCCACGAGGCTTATGCCCAGGATGTGTTCAGCTTCCTGAAAGACCGCCACAACCAGTACGACCTCATCGTGCTGGACCCGCCGGCCTTCGCCAAGCACCTCTCGGCCCGCCACAACGCTTTGATGGGCTACAAGCGCCTGAATGTGGCCGGTATCAAGCAGATAGCGCCGGGCGGATTGCTGTTCACGTTCAGCTGCTCGCAGGTGGTGAGCATGGAGCTGTTTGAAGGCGCCATCATGGCCGCGGCCATCGAAGCCGGGCGGCCGGCGCGCATCCTGCACCGCCTCACCCAGCCCGCCGACCATCCCGTGAGCCTGTTTCACCCAGAAGGCGAATATCTGAAAGGGCTAGTGCTGGCCGTGGAATAGAACAGAATAGATGGCTGCCGGCTTCTTTGTGCGCGCAATTTTAATTTTTAATTGCGCGCACAAATGTTTGCAGGTAGATAAGTGAAACTAGTTTGACTCGCTTACCTAATCAAGCTAGTTTCACTACCCAGCGCCTACTAGCCTCCTATGCTGGCTACCGCCTGGCAAACGGGAAGTAGCGCAATCCTTCTTCCATCAGTCGCTCTGTGATGCCGCCTACCGTTGAGTAGCTCATATGCGTAGTGCCTCGGTTGTTGTATTTCCAGAGCAATTGCCCGCGCTGGTCGTAGAGCGCTAGGTCGAGCATCACTTCATCGTGTGAAGACACGGCAGGCGCAGTGTTGGTAGTGGTAGTAGCCGCAGGACTCTGTACTAAAACGGTAGAAGCTGCCACTGCCTGTAGCCGTTGCGTGCGGTATAGCCGGGCCACCAAGATCGACTCAACCCCAAATTGCTGGGCCAGCGCGCCGAATGGCAACAGCGAATCGGCGGTTAGCTGACGGCGCTCTACGTTACGGACAGTCAGCTGCTTATTGCGTCCGTGCTGCAATAAGGTAGCGAAGAGCATCTCCTGCAACATCGATTCCTCGCCGGGTGTGGAGTTGGATGCGTAGTTTCGATTGCCGGGAACATCATCTATTACTGAAACCAGCTCCAAAGGCACAATGGCAACCGAACGCGGCCGTTGCTGGGGTTGATGCGCGGTCGGACTGGTATACAAGCGCGCCGGCATACTGCATCCGGTTAAGAACAGAAAACCTATATACAGTGTTACACGGTGCCACGGCTGCCTCAGAAAAGTAAACATAACGAGGGTATAAGAGTAGAAAAATGATGTTATATATTCAAAATCTACTATCATGCCATATTACTGGTAGCATCGATTTTTAACGCCTTGCACACTACCTCACACAACAACACGTCAGCGGCTCCGGCCCTCATCATCGGTGCCGGTATTGCTGGTATTGCCACGGCCATACGGCTGGCGGCGGCCGGGCACCCCGTCACGGTGTTGGAAGCCCAGGAGTCGTTTGGGGGGAAAATGCACCAGCTGACGCTGCCCGGTGGCTACCGATTTGATGGGGGGCCGTCGCTGTTTACCCTACCCCACCTGGTGGATGAGCTGTTCCGGCTGGCCGGGCGCACCCCGGCAGACTACTTCCGCTACGAGCGCCTCGACCCCATTACGCACTACTTCTTTGCCGATGGCGCCCGCGTAACCGCTTGGGCCGACGAGGCCAAATTTGCGCAGGAAGTAGAAAATAAGCTCGGTACGCCCGCCGCTGAAGTGCGGCAGTTTCTGGCGCAAAGCGGCAAGTCCTACCGTGCTACGGAAGGCACCTTTCTGCACAAGTCGCTGCACAAGGCCAGCACCTACCTTAGCCCGGAAGTGCTAAAGGCCGTGGCTGCCCTACCCCAGCTAGGTCTGCTCAGCACCATGCACCAGCGCCACGCCCGCGCTTTCCCCAAGGACCCGCGCCTAGTGCAGCTCTTCGACCGATTTGCTACCTACAACGGCTCCGACCCCTACCAGGCCCCAGCCACGCTCTCCCTGATTCCGCACCTGGAGCACGGCATTGGTGCCTACTACCCCGAGGGCGGCATCTACGCCATTGCGCAGAGCCTGGTACGGCTGGCGGAGGAGTTGGGCGTGCAGTTCCGGTACAACGAGCCAGTAGAGGAAATTCTAGTGGAAAATGGGCGCGTGATTGGTGTACGCACCGCGCAGGCTCAGTACCGCGCAGCGTTGGTAATCAGCAACATGGATGTAGTGCCTACCTATTGCAAGCTGTTGCCTACGCAGCCCGCGCCGGAGCGCACGCTTGGGCAGCCCCGCTCTTCCTCGGCCCTGATTTTCTATTGGGGGGTAGGCACGGAGTTTCCCGAGTTGGGCGTGCACAACATTTTCTTCTCTGAGGATTACAAGCAGGAGTTCGATGCCATTTTTCAGCAGAAAACCATCAGCCCCGACCCGACCGTTTACGTCAATATCACCTCCAAAAAAACACCCGAAGACGCGCCCGCCGGCCACGAGAACTGGTTTGTGATGGTGAACGTACCCCACGACCAAGGCCAAGACTGGCCCTCGCTGGTAGACCAAACCCGCGCTGCCGTGCTGGCCAGAGTGAGCCGGGTGCTAGGCCGCGACGTAGCACCGCTGCTACGCGCCGAGCACGTGTGGGACCCGCCAGGCATTGCCCAACGCACGTCGTCGTTTGGCGGGGCGCTCTACGGCAGCTCTAGCAACAACATGCTGGCGGCGTTTTTACGGCACCCCAACTTTGCGCGGCAGTTGCCGGGGCTGTATTTCTGCGGTGGCTCGGTGCATCCGGGGGGCGGCATTCCGTTGTGTCTGCTCTCGGCGCGCATCGTGGCCGATCTGGTCGCTCAGGCCGGCTAATCTCCGCCGACGCGTAATTTTTTACGGGGCGGGGGCTGGGCAAGCCGCCGCTACGCTCTATCTTCGGCGGCTCAACCTTTGCTGACTGCCGGCCGTTTGCTTCTGATATTGCCGTTGCGCTACCCGCCGCGGCTCTTCCCTTCGTCATGCCTCATACCGATCCTACCTACTCGCCGCTCGCAGCATCGGTCGTAGACCCGGCCGCCCGGCGCCGTCGTTTGCGGCTCGCGCAAGGCGTGCTGCTGCTGTTTTATGTTACGGGCTTTCTGGGTCTGGCTTTCTCGCAAGACCCCTCGTTTTTTCTGCAATTCGTCCCGCTGAACCTGTTGCTGACAGCGGCCTTGTTATTTGCTTTTCAGCCCAACAAGAGCGGAGTTTTCATTGCGTTTTCCATTACCACAGCGGTAGTCGGCTTTTTGGTGGAGGTGCTGGGCGTACGCACCGGCCTGCTGTTTGGCGAGTACACCTACGGGGCTACCCTGGGCTGGAAAGTGCTGGAAACGCCCCTCATCATCGGCGTCAATTGGTGGATACTCACCTATGTAACCACAGTGCTAAGCCGCTACGTGCCGGCCCCAGAGTTTGTGCGGGCGCTGCTGGCTGCCCTGCTGATGGTAGGCTTAGACGTGTGCATCGAGCCGGTAGCCGTGCGTTTCGACTTTTGGGAATGGCGCTACCACATCATCCCGTTCCAAAACTTCAAGGGCTGGTTCGCCATTGCGCTCATCCTGCAAGTGTATGCCAACCGCACCAACTTCACGAAGCGCAACGAGCTAGCGCCGTTCGTGTATTTGCTGATGCTGCTATTCTTCTTCGGGCTAGGCTTCTTTTTGAAGTAGTGAAGTTGAGAGTTTGTGAAGTTGCGAAGTTGCGAAGTTGCGAAGTTGCGAAGTAAAAAGTACGGCTGTCATCCTGAGCTTGCGAAGGACCTTATGCCAGTTGAACGACCATCGTAACAACGACTCGTTCACATGTGATAAGGTCCTTCGCAAGCTCAGGATGACAAACGCTTTTTCACTCACAAACTCACCATTTCACAACTTCACCACTAATTAATCGACACGCGGACTTTCTTGGTGTATTCGCGCAGGGCGGTTTTGAAGTCGGCGCCGTGGTCGCGCATGTGGTTGAGAATGAAGATGGCCGCGAATACGTGCGTGAGCTGTTCGCCTTCGTCCTCGCCGGGCACCTCAAAATCGGGCTGGCGCTCGTCTAGTAGGGCCTCTTCGGCTTCTACCAAGCTTTGCAGCGTCTGGGTTTCTACCAGCTGCTTGATAACGGGCATTTTCATGGCAAGAGGGCTAGTTGAGGCGGCTGATCAGACCGGCAACGGCCTCTTCTTTGCTGGCCGATACGGTTTCCAGCAGCTGGCCATCCTCGAACACGGCGAAGAAGGGTAGCGTGGTTACGTTGGCGCGCTTGCGGGCTTCGGGACTGTGTTCGGCATTCACATCCAGAAACAGAATATCCTGGTTTTGCTCGGCTTCTGAGAGACGCTTGAACTTGGGCGTGAACAGGCGGCAATTGCCGCACCAGTCGGCATAGTACTTTACTACTACCTTTTTATTTTGCTCCAGCAACTGCTGGAAATCGGCGTCGGTTGCTTTCGTTACGGGCATCGTCTGTATGGTTAAGGAACCGCAAAGGTAGGCACGGATTCGCAGACGCGAATTCAGTGGAGTAGCCCATTAATGAAAAACGCCCTTGCTCCCACTGGGAACAAGGGCGCTCTAACAGAACTATTGCTTACTCACTAACCCCCTGATTGGCAGCCAACTCCGCATTCAGCTTCTTGGTAGCATCGCGGCGCACGCGGCGGGCAATGTGAATACTGAGTTCGTAGAGCAGCACAATAGGAATCGTCACGATAATCTGGGAGGTGATTTCTGGGGGCGTGATGATGGCCGCCACAATCAGAATAATCACGATGGCGTGCTTGCGGTACACGGTCATGATTTCGGATGTAATCAGCCCGGCTTTGGCCAGGAAGAACACAATCATGGGCAACTCAAATACCAGGGCGCACGATAGCGACATGGTGGTGAGCGTGCTCAGGTAGCTTTGCAGGTCGATCTGGTTTTCAATGGTCGGGTCGACGTTGTAGGCCGCTAAAAAGTTGATACTCAGCGGCGCCGCAATGTAGTAGCCGAACAATAGCCCCGTCAGAAACAGGATAGACACGAAGAAGACCGCCCCCCGCGAGTTTTCCTGTTCCTGGGGGTAGAGGCCGGGCTTCACGAAGCGCCACAGTTCCCAGAATAAGTAGGGAAAACCCAGCACCAGCCCCACAATAAAGGAGGTGCTGATGTGCATGGTAAGCTGCCCGCTCATCTCGCGGTTCTGAATCACGAAGCCGATTTTATCAATGCACAGATCCGGCGCACCAATAGACTGGCCCAGCTTGCAGAACATGCGGTAAGTCCAGAAATCCGGCCGCGACGGCCCCAGAATTAAATCGTGAAATAGAAACTCCTTGGAAAAGAAAGCGCCCATCGAGAACACCACCACCGCAATGGCCGCCCGGATAATATGCCAGCGTAACGCCTCCAGGTGGTCGATGAAGGACATTTCCTGCTCGGGCTGGCCGGATTGAATATACTGTTGATCCACGAATGAGTGAAGGAATGAATGGGTGGGTGATAGCGTGTGCCGGGGAAGCAGCAACGAGAGACAAACGAAAACGGCCGTCGTTAGGATGTTGACGGCCGGTTTTCTCTACTAATTCGTCTTTCGACCCGCACGCATCCCCTAAAATTAGGCAAACAGCGGGAACTGCTGCATCCACTCGTTTATCTCGCCACGCACCCGCGCTAGGTAGGCGTCGTCGGCGTTGTGCATCAGCACGTCGTCGATGAAGGCCACGATGCGGGCCATGTCGGGCTCACGCAGGCCGCGGGTCGTCACGGCAGCCGAGCCGATGCGCATGCCGCTGGTCACGAAGGGCGACTTATCATCGAACGGCACCATGTTTTTGTTGATGGTGATATCGGCCTTAATGAGCGTGTTTTCGGCCAGCTTGCCGGTCAGCCCTTTCGAGCGCAGGTCAATGAGCATCAGGTGGTTGTCGGTGCCGCCGGAGATGATTTGGTAGCCGCGCTCCAGGAAGCCGCTGGCCAGGGCCTGGGCATTGCGCACCACCTGCTGGGTGTAGTCGGTGTAGGCATCGGAAAGGGCTTCGCCGAAGGCCACAGCCTTGGCGCCAATTACGTGCTCCAGGGGGCCGCCCTGCGTGCCGGGGAATACGGCCGAGTCGAGTAGGGCCGACATCATGCGCGTTTCGCCCTTGGGCGTTTTCAGACCAAACGGATTTTCAAAGTCCTTACCCAGCATAATCAGGCCGCCGCGAGGGCCGCGCAGGGTCTTGTGGGTAGTGGTAGTAACGATGTGGCAGTGGTCGAACGGATTGTTCAGCAGCCCTTTAGCAATGAGGCCCGAGGGGTGCGAAATATCGGCCAGCAGCAGGGCGCCTACCTCGTCGGCGGCTTCACGCAGGGTCTGGTAGTCCCAGTCGCGGGAGTAGGCCGAGGCGCCGCAGATGATGAGCTTGGGCTGCTCGCGGCGGGCGGTTTCTTTTACTTTCTGCCAGTCGATGAGGCCGGTTTCGGGCTCTACGCCGTAGAACGACGGTTTGTAGAGCTTGCCCGAGAAGTTAACCGGCGAGCCGTGGGTGAGGTGGCCACCGTGCGAGAGGTCGAAGCCGAGGATTTTGTCGCCGGGGTTGAGCACGGCCAGCATCACGGCGGCGTTGGCCTGGGCGCCGGAGTGCGGCTGCACGTTCACCCACTCCACGCCAAACAATTGCTTGGCCCGGTCGATGGCCAACTGCTCGATTTGGTCGACCACCTCGCAGCCGCCGTAGTAGCGCTTGCCGGGTAGGCCCTCGGCGTATTTGTTGGTGAGGATAGAACCCTGCGCCCGCATCACCTGCTCCGACACGTAGTTTTCGGAGGCAATGAGTTCGATGCCGTGGGTCTGGCGCTCTTTTTCTTGTTGAATCAGGTCGAACACGATGGTGTCCTGGGCGATGGCGGGGGCTTTCGTTTCCATACCTCAAAGGTAGGACGAAGCCAGAGAACTAGCAGCACAAAGCCGGCAGCAATCCGGGTAGTGCTTTATCAATGTTGAAAAGCTATTTTTGAATACGCACAGTTTTTGCCTAGTGCCGTTTACCTCTGGTGCGCCCCGCGCTCCTACCCTGCCTTTTCGTCTTTTCTATGGCTCAACTACTGGCCGACATTCTGCCCCAGCTGCGCATTGGCAACCAAGCCGCGTTGGTTGATTTTTACCGCCAACACCGCGCCCACTTTGCCCGGTGGGCGAATCAGCAACAGCAACTGACCGACACGCAGGCCCACCAACGCCTGCGCAATGCGCTGCTGCTGTTCTACGACCAAGTGGCCGACGGCCGCCTCACGAAAGCACCCGACGATTTGCGCAACTACATCTATGCGCTGGCCCTACAAGAATCGGTTAAGGAAATTGAAATGCCTCCCGAACTGCTCCCCGCCGCCGAGGCCGGGCGCCGCCGCCGGCTGATTCTCTTTTTCCGCCAGCTCAGCGACGACAGCCAGAAGATCCTGATGTACTTTTATTTTCGGGGCTACAACTTCACGAAGGTAGCCGGCAAGATGGGCTACCCCAATGCCGCCGTGGCTCGCCAGCAAAAGCTCAGCAGCCTGCGCACACTCGCCGATTTGCACCTTCGCAGCCGGGGGGCTACCCCAGCGTAGCCACCGCTTCGCCCGGCTGGATTCTGCCTACTTTTAGCATCTACCTCCTCACTCGCTCCGCTTCCTTTCGTTCGCTATGCCTTCTTCCATCGACCTACGCCCGTATCTGGACGACCTGGAACGCTTTTCTGATGGGCAGATGACTTTGGCCGAACAGGATGCCTTTGAGGAGCGCCTAGTACACGACGCTGATCTGCAACAGGCCTACCTCGCCTACCAGCAACTCACAGCCGATCTACGCTGGGTGGCGGGCCACGAAACCCTGCGCCTGCGTTTGCTCAACCTCGATAAGACTCTGGACGAGCGGGAAGCCGCGCTGATCCGCATCAAGGAGGACATCCGGCGGCGGCGCACACGCTGGGGCGGCGGCATTGTGATAGCCGCCTTGGTAGTGCTGGCGGCCGCGTTGGCCTACCTGCTCCTGCGCCCGGCTCCTACCACTACCTGGGCCCGCTACTACGTGCCCGACCCCGGCCTCACCGATTCGGCGCGGCTGTTTGTGCGCCGGCCGCTGCTGGCTGAAGCCATGCACCAGTACCGCCACCAGCAATATCCGGCGGCACTGCGAGTACTGCGCCGCCTCTCCACCGACCGTCTGGGGCAGGATACCTTACTGTATTTCAATGGTATCTTCCTGCTCCAACAAGGGCAGGCCGTGCAGGCCCGCCCCTACCTTCAGCGCGTAAGCGAGCAATCAGAATCTGACCTGGCTGGCAAGGCGCTCTACCACTTGAGCATGGCTACCTGGCGGGCCGGTCAACCCACCGAAGCCCGCAAGCTGCTCACGCAAGTAGCCGCCGATTCGCTTAACCCTTATCAGAAGGCAGCCCAGCAAGTACTGCGCGCCAAGGTGATAGGGAAAGAGTGAGATGGTAAATTGTGAAGTGGTGAGCTAGAAAGACGCCTGTCATCCTGCGCTTGCGCAGGATGACAGGCGTCTTTCTAGCTCACCACTTCACAATTTACTCCTTCCGCACGGCAATGGGGTAGGGTTCTTCCACATTAGGCTGCAACGTTAGCTGAAGCGAATCCAGCTCCAGCACGGCCAGGTGCGCTAGTTCCGGGTTGTGGCGGTAGACGCAACCAGTGTCTAGCCCAATGCTTTCCTGATGGTTGTGCACGTGGCGCTCTACCTCGGCGGTGGGGGTAGGCACGTGTCCATGCAGCAAGCGGCGCCCCTGCATCCGCGAGGCATCAAAAGTAAACTGCTTGATGGTCATCATGGTGTGGTGGTCGGCGCGCATCTTGTCCGGGGGTTGGCGAAAGTCGAAGCCGGCGTGTACCAGGGTATAGTCGGCGAGGTCGTGCTGAAAGGGCAGGGCTGCTAGCCAACGCAGGTATTCGGGGGGTATTTCGCTGGGTTGCGTAACTCCGAAACTTTGCAACGTGAGCTGATAGTCAGGGTCAGAAGCCCACTCCACTTTGCCTTGGTCCGTGGCAGCGTCTAGCAAATCCTGGTCGTGGTTGCCGCGCAGGCACAGCACCTGATAGCCGCGCTGGGGAAGTTGCATCAGGTAGTCGAGCACGCCCTGGCTATCGGGTCCTTTGTTCAAGTAATCGCCTAACACATACAGCTCGTCGGTAGGGCGCAGATGCAAAACGTCTTCTACCGTGTGGCGCAATGTGGCAGCGCAGCCGTGAATATCCGTTGTGACGAAACGAGCCATAGCAAATCTTTTTGTATGTAAATAATTGAACGAATGGTCATTGCCATAAAGTAAGAAGCACCCGTGGCAGCTGCTACGGGTGCTTCTTACTTAGTCAACAAGCTACTCTCAGCTTAGCTGTACGCTGGCTTGTCCAGGTCAGGCTTATCGTAGTTGCGGTTGGGGTTGTTCACCAAGTGCGCAGGCACTTCGTCTAGGCCATCGTTGGTGTACTCGTCAGCAAGGCGCTGCTCTTCTTCCTGATTTTCTACGGGCAGATTACCTGCGCCTTTTGCCTGTTCCGACTGCGAAGGGCTACCGTGGTTTTCCTTCGACGCTTGATTATTATTATCTCCTTGATTTGCCATGATCATCAGCTATTTAGGGTATTTCAAAAAATATTTTACTCTGTCTATCAAGGTTTTACCCTGGTAGACTATACCTCCAATCCCGAGTCCTGGGCGTTGCGGTCCAGTAAGTCGGCGTTGGTTTGGGGGGTAGCCGTGTTAGGGAAGTCGCCGCCACTGCTGTGGCCGGGCGCTTTGGGCTCCATTTGGCCCAAGCCCACGCGCGAATTGGGGTCTTCCATTTCATCGGGACCCTTGCGCATGTCGTCGGCCTCCAGCTCATCGGCGGGGCCATTGTTCACGCGGCGGTGGTCGGTGTCTTTGGGGGCGGGCAGGTCCTGGTCGGCGCGGTCCGAACGACGCTCATCTTCCGTGAGCATATTGTCGCCGGTGGTGCGCAGTTGGTCTTCGTCCTCGTTCATCGAGGTAGCCGTAATGCCGTTCGAGCTGTCCGTGCCGTAGCCTTCTTTGCCGTCGCGGTTGCCGTAGCCACCACGGGCATCAGCGTTTTTGGGCGGGTCGGCACCGGGCGTAATGTTGCTGGCGCGTAGCTCCTGCTCGTCAATCTGGTTGTTGGGTTCCTGCCGCACGGGCCGGTCTTTCGGGTCAATAGCCATAGGATGGTTGGTTGCGGGTGATGGGGTGGGTGGAATTCTACTGATGTGTACTTGCTTTCTGAAAACAGGGTTGTATTCCACCCACCACCAATCCGTTTTCATTGCCTGACGCCCACGCTCCGTACCTTTGCTTTATGTCTGACGCCGTTGCTACCCCTACCCTGCTCTACCTCGTGCCCACGCCCATCGGCAACCTGGAGGATATCACTCTGCGGGCCATTCGGGTGCTGGGCGAGGTTGATACCGTACTGGCCGAGGACACCCGCACCAGCGGCCGTCTGCTCCAGCACCTGGGACTGAAAAAGTCTATGCTCAGCTACCACCTGCACAACGAGCACCAGCAAGTGCAGCGCCTCCTCGACCGCCTGGAGCGAGGCGAGCGAATGGCGCTGGTATCCGATGCCGGCACGCCCGGCATCTCCGACCCTGGCTTTTTGCTGGTGCGCGAGTGTCTGGCGCGGGGCCTAAAAGTGGAGTGCCTACCCGGCGCCACGGCTTTCGTGCCGGCCCTACTCAAGTCGGGGTTCGGGGCCGAGCGGTTTACGTTCGAGGGCTTTTTGCCGGTGAAGAAGGGTAGGCAAACGCGCCTCCAGGAGTTGGCGCAGGAAACGCGCACCATGATTTTCTACGAGTCGCCGCACCGCATTGTGAAGACGCTGACGCAGCTAGCCGAGGTGTTTGGCCCAGAGCGCCCGGCCTCCGTGAGCCGGGAGCTGACCAAGCTGTTCGAGGAAACTGTGACCAATACCCTGGCAGAGCTGGCCGCTGATTTTGGCAGCCGTACGGCCATTAAGGGCGAAATTGTGCTGGTGGTGCAAGGCGCCAAAATCGAAAAGCCCAGCAAGGCAGATAAATATGATGAAGAGTGAGTTATGAGTTGCGAATAGAAAACGCGTGTCATGCTGAGCATTCCGCGCAGCATGACACGCGTTTTTTACTTACAACTTCGCAACTTCACAAACTCACGACTACTCATTAACAACTGATACTTAAGCTATGGCTACGCAAACTGCTCCTACCTCTGCTACCCTGCGCCAGCCGGCGGCCGTGCCGGCCTGGCAACCTGCTTCGCTAGCGCTGCTGAGTGCCGCCTTGTTGTGGGCGGGCTGGCCTGTGCATCCGGCGGGATTGGCGGCGCTGCTGCTTGTGGGTTGGGTACCCTACCTACGCATGGAGCAGTTGCTGGTGCGCAGCGGTGCCAGCGGCTGGCGGGTGTTTCGGTATACCTACCTCACGCTGGTGCTCTGGAACGCCTTCACTACCTGGTGGGTGAGCTACAGCACTTTGGGCGGCGGCATTGCGGCGGTGGTACTCAACGCCCTGCTGATGTGCCTGCCTACCATGGCCTTCTACCACACCAAGCGGCTGGCGGGGCCGATGTTGGGCTACCTTTCCCTACCCATCTACTGGATTGCCTTCGAGCAACTGCACCTGCACTGGGACCTCACTTGGCCTTGGCTGACGCTCGGCAACGGCTTCGCCGAAGCCAACCAGTGGGTGCAGTGGTATGAGTACACCGGCTTTTTGGGCGGCTCTTTATGGATTTGGGTGGTGAATCTGTTGGTGTTCCGGGCGTGGTTTGGAGAGAAAAAGACGGTGGCTCCGTGGTCATTTGGCTCGGAGCGCTGGCGGTGGGTAGCGCCTGTGCTGGCGGTAGTTCTTCCGATTAGTATTTCGCTGCTGATTGGCCGCAGCTACCAGGAAAAGGGCAAAGTAGCCGAGGTACTGGTGATTCAGCCCAACGTAGACCCCTACAACGAGAAGTTCTCCAGCAATCCGAACTTCATTCCGTACGACCAGCAACTCACGCGCCTGCTTACGCTCACCGAGCAAAACATAACGCCTCAGACGCGCCTGGTGTTTTGGCCCGAAACAGCTTTAGAAGAACATTATTTTGAGGATTCATTCGATGCCAACCCTAAAATTCAGCGTCTGCGGCAGTGGCTGGGTCAGCACCCTGGCATAGAGCTGATTACGGGCTACACGGGCGTACTGCGTTACCCCGACGCCATTACACCCACCGCACGCTACCGCGACGACATGGGCTGGTATGACGTGTTCAACGCGGCGACGTTTCTGCCGGGGCCTACCGGCGCGCCTACCTTCTACCATAAGTCGCGGCTGGTGCCGGGCGTGGAGAAGATTCCGCCGGCACTGACGTCCATTATTTCGCACATCGACCTGGGTGGCACCGTGGGCAGCTACGGCAGCCAGGAAGAGCGCACTGTGTTCCGCTCCGTGCACGAGCCGGCGCTACGCGTGGCACCTTTGATTTGCTACGAGTCCATCTATGGCGATTTCACGGCCGAGTACGTGAAGAATGGCGCTACCTTGCTCGGCATCATCACCAACGACGGCTGGTGGTCCGATTCGCCCGGCCACTTGCAGCACATCCAGTACGCTACCCTGCGTGCCATTGAAACCCGCCGCGATGTAGCCCGCTCGGCCAATACGGGCATTTCGGGCTTCATTGACCAGAAGGGCCAGCGCGTGAGTAGCACCGGCTGGTGGGTGCAAGCCGCCCGCCGCTACCCCGTACACCTCAATACCGAGCAAACCTTCTACGTGCGCCACGGCGAGCTACTCGGCCCATTGATGCAGATTTTGACGGGTTTGTTGCTGGCCTGGACCATCGTGGCCGCCGTGCGGCGTAGGAGCGCCTTGCAGGCGCCCACCGTTGGCACAAGACCCTACTAATCAACTACAACCATCGGACGCCTGCACGGCGTCCTCACCTTTACCACCAAAACCGGGCGCATACCACGCGCCCCTACCCATGGATTTCAACCACCTCAGCTTGCAAGTAGCCGATATAGCCCGCCGGGCCGGCCAGTTTATCCGCCAAGAAGCCGCCAACTTCGACCGCGGCCGCGTCGAGAACAAGGGCCTGCATGACATGGTATCGTACGTAGATCAGCAGAGCGAGCGGCAGCTGGTGGCCGAGCTGAGTGCCTTGCTGCCCGAAGCTGGTTTCATCACCGAAGAAGGCACCACCACCATCGGCCGGGCCGAGGAGTTCAACTGGATTATTGATCCATTGGACGGCACCACCAATTTCATCCACGGACAGCCGGCCTACTGCGTGAGTGTGGCCCTTATCCAGCGCAGCACGCTGGTAGTGGGCGTGGTCTATGAAATCAACCAGGACGAGTGCTTCCGGGCGGCGCAGGGCGCGGGGGCGTTCTGCAACGAAAAGCCCATTCGCGTGTCGTCGGCCGATGATCTGCACGACTCGCTGCTGGCCACGGGCTTTCCCTACTATAAGTTCGACCAGCTCGACAACTACCTAAAAATCCTAGCCTCCTTCATGCAGAACACCCACGGCCTGCGCCGGGTAGGCTCGGCGGCCCTGGACCTAGCCTACGTGGCCGCCGGCCGCTTCGATGGCTATTTCGAGTTCAACATCAACTCTTATGACGTAGCCGCGGGCATCCTGCTGGTGCTGGAAGCCGGTGGCCGCGTGACGCAGTTCTTGGAAGAAGGCGACCCGATTTTTGGGCGTGAGGTGATAGCTAGCAACGGCGCCCTGCACCCAGCCATGATGGCAACGGTGAAGGAGTATTGGGGGAAGTAGGGTAGCTAATTTTTTGAAATAAGTCTGTCATCCTGAGCTTGCGAAGGACCTTCTCCCGGTAGAACGAGTCGTTGGTACGATGGTCGTTCTACCGGGAGAAGGTCCTTCGCAAGCTCAGGATGACAAGAAAATAGAAAGTCAAACTTTTCCTACCCTACCGCAGTTATAAACCCGCTATGCTTCTGACTATCACCTCCGTCGAAATTCAGTATTTCATTATTGCGGCGCTGTTTGTGGCGGCGGCGTTTTATGTGGGGCGCCTTTTCTGGCGGGCTTTCTTTACCAAAAGTGCGGCTGGCTGCGCAAAGGGCTGCGGCGCGTGCAGCACTATTGATGTAGACGCCTTGCAACGCACCATCGAAAAACGCCAGGCAATCAGTCAATAACGAGCCTCTCCGCGAGTTTCCGACTCTTTGTAACAACCTGCCCCCGCCCTGGCTGCGTATAGCCGGAGCGGGGGTTTCTTTTCCTGCTCCCATACCCTCTCTACCAGAACTCCTACTCCCATGCAAGACAAAGAAGAAGAACGCTCGATGACTTCGGTTGAAAAGAAACTCAACCAAGAAGGATACACCGCTGATTTTGTGGTAACCGATGGCCGCCTGCATGCCATGAGCGACGACAAAAAAACCTATGCCCCCGAGGATGTAACCATTGTAGACTTCTACCGCTTCGAGGGCGAGAGCAACCCCGATGATATGTCGATTCTCTACGCTATAGAAGCCAAAGATGGTGTAAGAGGCACCATTTCTACAGCTTTTGGCACCTATGCCGACGCCGACGTAGACGGGTTCCTGAAAACGGTTGAAGACCTAGGCAAGAACTTGGTAAAAGGCACCAAGTAGTTAGCTGTCAGTAAATACTGAACAACTCGCATTTAAAAAGTGCGTTCCGAATACATTCGGGGCGCACTTTTTTTGCTTTTAACTTACATCATATCAGCGCTGTAAGTACGTCCTACCCTCTTCGTTCTAGCACTGACCTCGACCCGCTATTGGTCGCCATTGGCGCGGGTGATAAGAATTTTGATACTGTCTCGGGGTGAAGGCTAGCTTCCCGCCAGGAGGTAGGGCTTCACAACTGCTATGTGCCTTCAAGCACTGGCCTACCCGAATATGGGGCCATTAGAAACTGTTGAATAGTAGTATACGAGAAGTTATATATGAAACAATGTTTCATATATAACTTCTCGTCGTAGCTTTGCGGCGTACTTAACACGCATCGTATGTCACTTTTTTACGCTCGCCCAAAACGGGCTCTGCTCACCCTCTTTCCGATACTTGTTGGCTTGCTCACTAGCTTTGGGCTCTTTAGCTGTCAAAAAGAAGAGGTAATAGAAAACATCAATTACGGCTATTTACCCCCTTTTACGTTGCCTGATTCTTTGACGCTGGTCTATGGTCAGACGGTGCAGCTCTCCCTACCTGCTGAGTACAACAATCTGAAGGATGCCACTTTAGCTTTTGATTTCAAAGCCAATCCACGTATCAAACTCAATGATACGGACTCACTGAGTACTTTTATGCGCAACGCTGTTACATTTAACAGCAGCACAAATACTGTGACCGTTGATGCTGGTAAGCTGTATCCTAACGGTATGACTTCCATCACGACCAGCTACCAAACGCCGCGGGTGTATACGGCTACGCTGGTAGCCACTTCCACAGCAGGCTTCCAACCCGTAAAGTCGACTATCAAAATTCGGGTGGTGCCTACGCAACTGGCTATCAAGGACCTTAGTGCCACCGACAAGATTCCGTATGCGTACGCTATTTACAGCAAGCAGGAGGAACGCTATACGGTTGACTACCAAGGCATCAACCCCGCCAATACCTACCTCTACCTCCACGTAAACGGCCGCCCCGACGGCAAAGTGAACTTGGTGAAAGACGAGGTAGTGGTGAGTGCCGACGCGGGTGACTCCGCGCAAAAGAGCGAGTGGATATACGACTTGATTCCCATTCTAACGAAAGATGGGTATGAAGTGGCCCGCAAGCAGTTCCGGGTGGTGTTGATGTCCAAGCCGAAGTTCTTTTTTGGCACCTACTACTCCGATTATGACCTGACGATTCTGGAAAACCGCATCGTTATGGGTCTGGGCAATGCCTACACGTCCAAGGCCCCTACCTTCTCACCCGATAAATACAAAGGCAAGTTCTCGATGATCGGTATCAAGAAGGACGGTGCCGCTTTCACGGATACACAACAGTTGTTTACGGTAGACGAAGCAACCGGCAAGGTATCGGTGGCTGCTAACACAACACTGAAGGCAGGCGCTTACGAAGTGACGGTGCAGACGCAAGCCACTACGGGCCTTGTACTTACAGCAACCTTCACGCTTGTGATGGAGCCAATAGACGGCTAACGCTACAACAGCATTGGCATCAGCCAGCTTAAATTACCCCCAACAGGGCAGCCATCCAGGAAATGGAGGGCCGCCCCGTTGGGGGTAACGCTTGTCAGTATGCGCCCTTCACGCGCATAGACAGCTTATAAATTCCCTCTGAGGCGGTGATAAACAGCATTTTATGGTCTTTGCCGGCAAAACAGATGTTACCGGTCCATTTTTCGGGCACGTCGAAATGGGCGAGTTTCTGGCCAGCGGCGCTGTACACGGTCACGCCATTGCCGGTGAGATACACGTTGCCTTTTTCGTCCAGGGTCATGCCATCGGAGCCCTGCTCCACAAACAGCTGCTTGTCGGTGAGGTGGCCGTCGGGGCCGAACTGGTAGCGGTAGGTTTTGTCGCCGTCGATGTCGGCCACGTAGAGGTAGCGGCCATCGGGTGTGCCAATGATGCCGTTGGGCTTGCGCAATTGGTCGTCTACTACTACTGGCTGAGTTTGGCCGGGGGCCAGGTAGAACACCTTTTGGCCTACCATATCGGGGCTATTGCGTGCCCAGTAGTCGCGCTGGTAGTAGGGGTCGGTGAAGTAGATACCGCCGGTTTTGGGGTGCGCCCATACGTCATTAGGGCCATTTAGTCGCTTGCCGCCAAAGTCTTTCACCAGCACCTTCACCTTCTTATTGTTGGGGTCGATGGACCACAGCTGGTTGTGCTCGTCGGCGCAGGCCAGCAGGTGGCCTTTGGCATCGAAGTACATCCCATTGGCTCGCCCCGCATCAGCCATAAACAACGACAGCTTGCCGCTGGTGTCGTATTGCCAGATGGTGTTATTAGGCTGATCGGTGAAAAACACGTTGCCCTGGCGGTCTACGGCCGGGCCTTCCGTGAATTTGAATTGCCGGGCAATAAGTTGGGGCGTAGCAGAATCGGCCACCAACTGAGCGGTTTGGTTGTCGGGTGTATCCATAGCAATAGTATCCGTAGCCATTGCGCGTTTGGTTACGACGGCGGGTATCACTAGCAGCACTGCTACCACAATGACGGGCAATCGACTACCGGTTTTCATCCATTTCATATACAGCATATAAGCGTTTTGCAAGCCGTTCGGACTTTCTGGCGGCTATTTAAGTAAGTAGAATCTTTTCGCAACGTCAGGTGGCGTGACCCCGCCCCCTCCCCTCTGGGAGAGAGGTGCATTCAATAATTCTCGTGCGCGTCGTCTGGCACTCCTCTCCCGGAGGGGAGGGGTCAGCCTATTCGCGCACCATCTTCTTACTGATTTCCTCCAGCAGCTCGGGCGAAATATCCAGCGTGCGAATGGGGAAGGGAATCACGATGCCTACCTTATCGAAGGCGCGCTTAATGCGCATGATGGCTTCGCTTTTGGCGCCCACGTAGTCGACCTGCTTGCGGTAGGGAATCCAGAAGCGCAGGGTGAAGTCGATAGAGCTTTCGCCGAACCCCGTGAACATCACCTCCACGGGCCGGTCGGTGAGCAGGTTGGGGAAGCCGCGCATGCAGTCCAATACCACGTCGCGGGTTTTTTCCAGGTCGGTGTCATAGGTCACGCCGCACTCTACGTCTACGCGGCGGTGGGTGGTCACGGTGTAGTTAATCACGGAGCTTTCGAACACCTTGCGGTTGGGCACGCGCACCAGCTCGCCCGTTACCTGGCGCAGGTCCAGGGTGCGCAGGTTGATGCTCTCGATGGTGCCGAAGTAGCTTTCCGTCTGAATAACATCGCCAACCGTGAACGGCCGCTGAATGGCGATGATGATGCCACTGATGAAGTTGGCCGCAATATCCTGAAACGCAAAACCCAGCGCCAAACCAATAATCCCGACGCCCGCCAGCAGCGACGTCACGGTTTTATCGAGACTGAGCACTTCCAGCGTGAAGAACAGCCCCACAAGCAGCACACCCACGTAGGTGATGGTGATGACCAAGTTGTTGAGCGTAGCGCTGTGCGACACGCGCGGCAACAGATTGCTTACCACCCGGCGCACCAACCGCGCTACAAAGTAGGTGATGACCAGAATCAGCACTGCCATGATCATATTGGGCAGCAGCAAAATAAACTGCCTTACCCAGCGGCCAAGCTTATCTGTTAGTAAAGTGAAAATACGATGGAAGTCAGTTAATCCGAACATAGGATAGTAAGTCTGTTGCCTAAACATACGGGGAACCCATAGGATTGGTCAAATTGTGCAGCGCGGGCACGCAGCCTACCCTGGTCATTGCGTGTATCTTTGGGCATGACAGCTTCTCCTATTCAAACAGGTTTGCTGGCCTACGGTATGTCGGGCCAGATTTTTCAAGCGCCCTTTGTGGCGGCTCACCCTGGTTTCGCGCTGCGCGCCGTAACGGAGCGCCACCAGCAGCGCGCCGCCCAAGACTACCCTACCATCCAGAGCTACCCCAGCGTAGAGGCGCTGCTGGCCGACCCCGAGCTGGAACTGGTGATTGTAAACACACCCAGCAACACGCACGTGGACCTGGCTACCCAGGCCCTACTGGCAGGCAAGCACGTGCTGGTAGAAAAGCCCGTGGCCATTACCACTCCTGAGCTAGAAGGGCTCTTGGAGCTGGCGCAGCGGCAAGGCCGGCACTTCCTGGCCTACCAAAACCGCCGCTGGGACAGCGACTTCCAAGCCGTACGGGCCGTGGTAGAAAGCGGGCAGCTCGGCAAGCTACACGAGGTGCACTTCCGCTACGACCGGTTCAGAACGCCGCTCAACGCTAAGAAATTCAAGGAAGAGCCCGGCCCCGGCGCCGGTCTGTTCTACGACTTGGGGCCGCACCTGCTGGACCAGGCTATCAGCTTGTTTGGGGCACCGCTCAGCTGCACCAAAACCCTGACCAGCCACCGCCCTTATTCCCGGGTAGACGACTACTTCCACCTGCACCTGCGCTACCCCGAGGGGCTGGAAGTGTTCCTCACCAGCGGCTTACTCGTGGCGCAGCCAAGCCCAGCCTTTGTGCTGCACGGCACGCGCGGCAGCTTCAGCAAGATGCGCTCCGATGCGCAGGAGGCACAGCTGCAAGCCGGCATGCGCCCTACCGAGCCTGGCTATGGCCAGGAAGCACCCGAGCACGCTGGCCGCCTCACGCTGGCCGCCCCCGGCACCGACAACCTCACCACCACGTCCTACCCTGGCTTGACGAGCAACTACCTAGAGCTGTTCGAGGCTGTGTTCCAAACCATTCGGCACGACGCGCCCTACCCTATCCGCAAGGAGCAACTGCTTCAGCAGTTGGCGTTGTTGGAGCAGCCGGCTAGCTAAGCAAATAGGGTCCTTCCCTCGGCCCCTCCCCCTTTTTGGAGAGGGGCCGAGGGAAGGACCCTACTAGAACGACTAGATGCTTGCATTAGCTCTGGCATTCCACTAACTCTGCTATTATATAAACCTTTTGCCCTGTATATTTGTAACCTATTCTGTTACACACTTTGTATATGAACACCCGCTTCGTCGTTGCTACCCATATTCTGGCTTACCTAGCCCGTGCCAACGGGCAGCCGGTATCATCGGAGGTAGTGGCAAAAAGCGTGGGCACGCACCCGGTGGTAGTGCGCCGTTTACTGGGTGATTTGCGCCGGGCCGGACTAGTACGCACACAGTTGGGTACGGGCGGTGGTGCTCTCCTAGACCGCGCCTTGGACGATATCACGCTGCTGGATGTGTTGCACGCCATGCTGGAGCCCGAAGCCGACCTGTTCGCCGTCAACAATGCCAACCCGAATACTGGTTGCGACGTGGGCCGCGTCATCAGCGACTCGCTCGACGATTTGTTGGGGCCGGCCAAAAAGGCCATGCAAGCAGCCCTGGCAGCCGTGCCCCTCACTGAGGTGATCCGGCAAATCCGACTGCGCTTGAACAGCGAGGACTGCGGCTGCCCTGCCGATGATGGCAGCTAACAGCTTCTTTTTGGTGCTTTACCCCCGTGCGTTAAAGTAAACGCCCTTCTCAAACGTCATCTTATTTGTAAGCCGAAACAACGCTCACTACCCTCTGCTTACTGCCTTTAAATGTAACCGTTGCGATTACGGTTATTCTTTCCGCTTCGAAATCATGAAAAAAAACCTGGGATTTTTCTTTATCCCGCTAGCCGCCATCGGTAGTCTTACTCTACCTCACTGGCTGCATCCACATCGTGCTACCCCGCAAGCTGCCATTGTAGTAGAAGCTCCCGCCAATGCGCCACTGGTAGCAACGGGGCAGGCGGTAGCCGCGGGTGTGCGGGGCCGCTTGTGGCAGCTCTACGTGGTGCCGGGTCAGCGGGTACGCCAGGGCGAGGTGCTGGCCAAAATGGCCTCTACCCTACCCACGCAGGGCACGGCGCCGGCTGCCTTGGGCTTCGAGTACGTGGTGGCGCCCGCCGATGGCACCATTGCGGCTACCGTAGCCGAAACCGGCGCTTACCTTGCCGCCACCGAAACGGTGCTGTTGTTTCAGCCTACTGAGTAAAGTAAACAGCCACTTTTTCGACTCTAGGTATACCAAACCTTTACTTCCCGGACGTTACACGTCCACCATTGTTTACCTTTTTCTTGCTTTTCTGATGGAACAACTCGTCCGCCAGCAAGTAGAGCGCCTGCTTCGTCGGAAGGGGCGCCGCACTACCCAGCCCCTTCTGCCTACCTCCCGCCTGGCCGAGGATATAGGGCTGGATTCGATTGAAACGGTGGAACTGGTGATTGATTTGGAGCATCGTTTCCACATCGAGATACCGGACCCCGAGGTGGAAACCTTGCGCACCGTGCAGCATGTGTTGGACTGCGTAGAGCATCACCTCACCAGCCACCACTTGGCCGTGGCATAGTGCTCTGACACTTGCGTACACGACAAACTGACCCGCCCGATGTTACTCTGGGCGGGTCAGTTTGCTTTCGGGGTAGGTGGGGTTGAGGTCGGCCAGGGTGTCGCGCAGGGTGCGGGCTACCTCGTAGGCTTTGTACCAGTTTTGGTCGGACGGCACAAGGTGCCAGGGGCAGCTGGGTGGGCTACAATGCTTGAATACGTCCTCGTATACTTGGCGATAGGCGGGCCACTGCCCGGCCTTGTGGTCATCGCCAGGCTCATACTTCCACTGCTTGCTAGGATTATTAACACGCTCCGCTAGGCGCTCCTCCTGCTCTTCCTCCGACACATTGAGGTAGAATTTCAGCACTGTGGTGCCGGCCTGCTGCAAGAGTTCCTCAAAGTGATTGATGGCCGCGAAACGCTGTTTAGCCGTAGCGTCATCGATTAGCTTATCTACGCGAGTGACCAGCACGTCTTCGTAGTGCGAGCGGTTGAACACGTGAATCATGCCGTGGCCGGGGGTGCGTTGGTGAATGCGCCACAGAAAATCGTGGGACAGCTCGTCCTTAGTAGGCTCTTTAAACGAATACACCCGCACGCCCTGCGGATTGATACCGCTGAACACCCGCCGAATCAGGCCGTCTTTGCCGCTGGCATCCATACCCTGCAACACCACCAAAATGCTACGTTTGTTCTCAGCATACAGGCGTTCCTGCCACTCCACCAACTCCTCCCGGATTTTGCGCATCTCGCGCTTGGTTTCGTCTTTGTGTACGTGCTTCGGTGCGCGAGTAGGCAGCTTGGTCAGGTCGACGTCGGGTAGGGTGGAGTTCATGAAGTGGTGTTAGGGGTAGTAAATATTATAGTACGAGCACGGCTTCAGCGCAGCTGAGTGGTGCTGCCCAGGGCAGCCAGCGTCACGGGGCCTTCTGATACGTATTGCAGGCGCGCCGGCAGGCCGGCTTCGTCCAGATCATCGAGCAACGCCCGCCCATCGGCTTCCGACTTATACGAGTCGATGGTGGTAGCGATGACGGTGACAGGCCGGTTGGGTAGGGCTTTCAGGGTAGCGCGGCGGTCTATTTCGGGCGGAAACACGGCGGCGTACAGAATCAGGCGGTCGTAGCGGGTGCGCTGGCCGGCCAGCCAGCGCGCCGCCGCCGCGCCGCCGTGCCCGCAGCCCAGCACCGTCACGGTTACTTCGGGTGGGCACGCGGCCAGCACCTCCGCCGCCAACGTGTCGAGGTAGTTGCTCAAGTCCGTCAGGTCGGGCACCAGGTCGCCCACCGCAAACCAGTCGGCCCCAATGCGGCGCGGCGCTTGCCCATCAGATGGCAATCCGTAGCGCGACAGCGCCTCGGGCAGCACCAGCAGGCGCTCGGGCGTATCGAGAGCAACTAATTGAGCAGCCAGCTCTGGCACCGGCTGGTTTTTCGCCGTGCAGACAAAACCATACCTGCTGAATAGCGGGTCCGGGCTCGCCCAACAGGTAGTAGCGAGCCGTGCGGGAAGTAGTAAACGTAATGGGCTGCATAGGCAGTGCGGAACAACGTATCTGAAAGCGGAGTGGTATTTTGTTGGTATCCGGCCTTCGCTCACCCGATTAAGGGTAGCAATTGCCAGGTACTATGGTCAAATATCGGAAGCCTATACGCAGAATCGGCTCCAACTGATCAGGTAAGAGCGAATAGTTTATTGCCGCGTTATACCGTCAACATGGCACAATTGCTACACAAATCTGGTTGAAAATATGTCATTATGGCCATATTATGCGGTTTTTGCTGGTATTACTTGGCTGGTACACCGTTTGATTAAGTATAGTTGAAACTAAGAGAAGAGGAAACACCATGAATCTGATAAGCAAAGAATTTATTCATAACATCGCCCCGCAACTCGATCTGCTCAACACGATTGGCGGTGGTATTGCGCAGGCTATGCTGCGGGTAGATAAGCGCGAAAAGGGCGTGGTTATTCGGGTGGCGGCTCCCTCCATCAACCCCGAAAACTTCCACGTGCTGCTGAACGACCGTAACCTGACCATTTTCTGCGAATACCGCCACCAGCCCGATGACCAGCTGGCTGCGCCACTGTTCAACCAAACGCTGGCCATTCCCGCCGGCCTGGACCTGGAGCGCATCGACGCCGTACACGAAGGCAACGAACTGCGTATCCGCATCCCATACAAAGACAACGCCACCAAGGGGCGCGAAATCGATATTAAAATCCGGTAGAACTCACTCCCTACCCTAACCGAAAGCCACCCCAACGGGTGGCTTTTTTGTGGCTATCCTACCCAAACAACGGAATCAGCAGCACAAAGCCCATCAGCAGCGACAGGTAAAACCAGCCCATCAGCTGGCCACGGTAGCGGCGCGGCAGTTGGTTGCTGAGCACCAACACGGCCACTACCACCAGCAGCAGGTGTAGCAGCAGAAACACCACCGTCTTCACCCAGTTGCTGACAATGGTGTTTTCGGCCTGTAGCTGGTTGCTCTCGCCCAGGCCCGAGGTAGCAAACCGCAGCAGGTAGTACACCGCCACCTCAAACGCCACAAACAGCCCTAGACCTGCTAGCCACGTCAGAAAGCCGTTTTTCTCGGTTACATCAGCCATGAAGCGGTGAAGTTGTGAGTGGTGAAGTTGTGAGTAAATATACGTGTGTCATCCTGAGTGCAGCGAAGGACCTTCTCACTGTTGAACGAGTCGTTGGTATGGACGTCGTTCTACTGTGATAAGGTCCTTCGCTCTGCTCAGGATGACAGCCGTTTTTGCTACTGTCTATTCATCATTTCACTGTTCACCACTCACTTCCTTTGTGCGAGTATGGATGTAGAGGTCTTCTACCTTGGTGCGTGCCCAAGGCGTGCGGCGCAGAAACGTGAGGCTGGATTTGATGCTTGGGTTGACAGCAAAGCAGTTGATACGGATGCGCTCGTCTAGCCCCTCCCAGCCGTAGTGCGCTACCAGATACTCCAGAATGTGCGCCAGCGTGACGCCGTGCAGCTCCCGGATGAGGTGGCCGTTTTCGTCGCGGGCTTCAGAGGCGGAAGAGGTAGGCATGGTAGCAAGTAAAAGTATTATACAGACCGAAAGATACGCATCAAGGTAAAAAAAGGCATTTTTTACGCGCCGCTGGGCACCATCGCGTCGAAATCCTGCGTTACTTTCGGTGTGGCTACTCTCACCAACCGCTCCCGTCGTGCTACCGCTGCTGCGGCTGCCCGCGCCGCCAACATTCGGCGCACGTGGCGGCTAGTGGCGGTGTTGCTGTTAGTAGGAACGTTGTTCGTGTATGTGCGCTATCGGCGGCAGCTACACCGCTACGTGCGCCACACCTACGCCACCCTCATTACCGGCCACCTCACGGGCCTGGAGGCCACGCCGCTACTGGCCGGCTATTCCGTGCACGGCATCGATGTATCGTCTTACCAAGGCCGCATCAACTGGAAGCTGGTAGCGGGGCACCAGGTGCAGTTTGCGTTTATTAAGGCCACGGAGGGCGTAACGCTGCGCGACCCGCGCTTCCGGGCCAACTGGCGGGGCGCCCGCAAGGCAGGCGTATACCGGGGGGCCTACCACTTCTTTCAGCCCAACTACGATGGTGCGGCTCAGGCCAACCTATTCACGCGCACCGTGCCTCTGCAAGCCGGCGACCTGCCCCCCGTGCTCGACGTAGAGGCCCCCAATTTTCATGATGTAGCCACCATGCGCCGCAACCTGGCTACTTGGATGCGGCTGGTGGAGCGGCACTACGGCGTGCGGCCCATTCTCTACTCCAACTACGGCTTCTACCGGCGCTACCTGGCCGGACACTTCGATGAGTACCCGCTGTGGCTGGCGCACTACGAGGTAGACACCCCCCGCCTACCCGCCGACAAGTGGATTATCTGGCAGCACTCCGACGAATCGTATGTACCTGGCATCCGAGGCACCGTCGATTTCAACGTATTTCAGGGAAGCTTTGAGCGGCTACGCAGCCTACGGATTCCGGCTCGGCCGCGCCCTACCCCGAAGCCTAACCGGTAGGCAATTGCCGCTTTTCGCCTACTTTCGTGCCATGCCCATACCTCTTTTTTACCGGTTTTGCCTACGTTGGCCGGGGCTGTTTTTGGGTGGCTTGTTGCTGCTCACTGCCTGCGGTAGCGGACGCAACGCCTTCACACAGACCGGCAAAGCTTCCTACTACGCCGATAAATTCAATGGCCGCAAAACGGCCAGCGGCAGCACCTACCGCCCCGGCCGACGCACGGCGGCGCACAATACCCTACCCTTCGGCACTGTGGTGCGCGTGACCAACCCCAGCACCCACCGCTCCGTCAAAGTCACCATCACCGACCGGGGGCCGCACGTCAAAGGCCGCGTTATCGATCTGTCGCGCAAGGCCGCCCGTAAGATCGGGATGCTGGATGCGGGCGTGGCGCCTGTGCAGCTGAAAGTGGTGCGGGCCGTTCGCTGATTCACCCTTATCCCTACCTTATGCGTATCCGCAAAAAAGTGAAATGGTCGTTTCCTGCTGCTACCAGCCGGTTTGTGGCATTGGGCGCCTTTGTGAAAGCGGCCGAGGCCCAGCACTGGTCAGAAGCCGAAATTCAGTTTGTGATGGATGAAGTGGTGGAGGCCAAAGACGACGCAGAGGCCTTTGATATCCTACGCGACTACTCAGAGTAAGGTAGCAAGACGACAGGCTGCTGAGAAGATGCTCGCATTCGCTAAAAAAGGGCATTAGAACGATGTAGAGACGCATACTTGCGTCTCGTCGTTGAACGATTTCGGCCATCTGGCGCGAACGACGAGACGCAAGTATGCGTCTCTACACCGTTCACTATTCAACGCAAACAGCCTCTAATTCCGCTTGCCCTTCTTTTTGCCGCTTTTGGCTTTGTCCATCGTGGCGCGGGCCAGGCTGTCCTGAGCGGCCACGGAGGCGGCCGTGGTGAGGCGTCCTGTGGGCGATACCATGTCGCCTTCCTGCAAGGTGACGGTGCGGCCATCGGTGGCGGTGAGCGTGCCGTTGGTGGCTACTTTGACGCCGCTGGGTAGGGTCACGTCGTCGCGCAGTGGGTTGGTGGCGCCGCTTTGCGTACGCATCACTTGCCCATCTTTCATCATAAAACCCTCTTTCATGGTGGCTCCTTTAGGCGTCACACGGGGTTTGGGCTGTACTGTTTTGCGGGCGGATGGGGTGGTTTGGGCCTGGGCTGTTAGGGCGGTGCTACTCAGCAACAAGGCGGCGAGAAGTACGGTAACTTTCATGGGTAGGGTAGGAATAGATGAAGAGTGTGGTGAGGAGCCGGCGCTAGGTAGCAGGTGATTTGCCAGTCAGCAACATGGCAGTAACCAGAAGGCGCTGCCACTCGTTTTTGGTAAGAAATACGGGTGTTTCCCCTGTCCGGATCTACTGACCTTTCATTCTCCCACTACCATGAGCAAAGCCTCTAACGACACCGAAAACGAAGAAGTATATAAGCAGTTCAAAGACCAAGTAAACATGACGGCCTCCGAGCTGGAGAAGTGGCTGAAAACTGATGAGTCGAAGGAGGTAGGACAGGACAGCGGCGACGGGGAAAGCATCGGCCATAAGTCGGGCGAGCACATCATCGACATTCTGCACAAGAAGACAGCCGACCTTACCGACGACGACTACGCCCATATGCACAAGGTGCACAGCTACATCAGCCGCCACTCGGCTCAGGGTCCTGAGAAAGACAAAGAACATTCGCGCTGGCGCTACTCCCTTATGAACTGGGGCCACGACCCGTTGAAAAAATAGTTTTTGATGTGCTGTTGTGCTGCTGATTGATCTGTTGCTTTATGCAGCGCGTCCATCAGCAGCCCAGCATACCTCCTCCATCAGCACATCAAACCATCAACTGCTTTGGACTACAAGGATTATTACAAGGCCCTGGGCGTAGAAAAAAACGCGACGGCCGACCAGATCAAGAAAGCCTACCGCAAGCTGGCCCGCCAGTATCACCCCGACGTGAACCCCAACGACCCCGAAGCGGAGCGTAAGTTCAAGGAGGTGAACGAGGCCAATGAGGTGCTCAGCGACCCAGAAAAGCGTAGCAAGTACGACCAGCTCGGCGCCGACTGGCAGCGATATCAGCAAGCAGGCGCGGGTGGCGCACAGGGCGCGGGCGGCGGCTTCGATTGGTCGCAGTATGCACAGGGCGGCGGGTTTGGCGGGGGCAGTGAGGACCCGTTTGGCGGGGCCGACTTCTCCGACTTTTTCGGCAATATTTTCGGCGGCATGGGCGGCGGCCGGGCCGGGGGCACCCGCGCCCGCGCCGGCCAGGATTACCAAGCCGAGTTGGTACTGACTCTAGAAGAAGCCTACCAGGGCGGCCCGCGCACCATCACTGTGAACGGCAAAAACCTACGCCTCACGGTGAAGCCGGGCATGGAAGACGGCCAAACCATTCGGCTGCGCAACCAAGGCGGGCCGGGGCTCAACGGCGGCCCGGCCGGTTCACTGTACCTCACTTTCCGCATTGAGCCTGACCCGCGCTATACCCGCACCGGCAACGACCTGACCCAGGAAGTACCCGTGAGTGTGTATAAGGCTATTTTGGGCGGCGACCAGGTAGTGGATACCTTATCAGGTAGCGTTAAGATCAAGATCAAGCCCGAAACTCAAAACGACACTCGCCTGCGTCTGCGGGGCAAGGGCTTCCCGGTCTACGACCAGCCCGGCCAGTTTGGCGACTTGTATCTGCGGCTTACCCTCAGCCTACCCCAGCAACTCACCGAGCAGGAAAAAGACCTGTTCCGTCAACTAGCCGCACTGCGCAATGAGTGATGTTAGAGGGTAGCGGTTAGTTGTCAGCAGGTAGTTGCTGGTACCATTTAACTGGCAACTACCTGCTGATAACTAACTACTATCCTCCTAATAACCAACAACCAATCACTGATAATCAGCAACATGGAAACGCACGTCATCACGATTACTTATCACGATTGCGCCACCACGTACGGCCTGCGTGAGCAGGACCTGCGCGAGTTTGTGGAGTTGGGCTTGGTACAGCTTGCTCCCGGCGCCCCCGACACCATCCGCGACGAGCCCGAACACCTAGCCCGCCTGGCCCGTCTTCAGCACGAACTAGGCCTGAGCACCACGGCCATCGATGTAGTGCTGGCCATGCGCCGCCGCATGCAGCAGCTCCAGCAGGAGCTGATGCGGCAGCGGGCCCGCGCCCTGCAATTAGAGCAATTTGTATATGGCAGCGGGCGCACGCTGGAAGCAGACGAGTATCTATAAATCAAGTGATTATACCCGTTCGCAACCCAACTCGATAGTGCGTCAAAAAATTAGCTTTCGGAAATATAGATAGAGAGTAACCTTTCTGGTGAAGGGTGGTATAATTCTGTGCTGGCCGGTCAAATTCCAACGACCAGAATCATTCAATTCTCTTCTTTATTTATATGTCTTTGACATTCTCTACCCTTCGGGCATTGAGTGCGGGCCTGGCCATCAGCGCCTTAACTCCACTTATGACCCAAGCACAAACCTCTGAGTACAAAACGGTTGTCGGTATTTCGGCTAATGGTTTTCAGTACAAAGGCAATCTGGGTTCCGACTACTGGGACTTCAGCCGTGCGAAGTGGGGACCTGGCATCTCCATCAACCAATACATTGCCCCTGGCCTGAGCATCGGTTTGCAGGGTAGCTATGTGGAGTTGAAAAAATCGTTGGGCACCAACAGCAGCAACTTCAACACCAACGTGGTGAGTGCGAATGTGCCCATTAAGTTGATGCTGAACAATGGCTGGGCTTTGAAGGAAGACGCCTTTATTCAGCCATACATCCTGTTGGCGCCCGGTATTCTGTACTACAGCAGCGATGGGCAGTATCGTTTGAATAATAGGAATACTGTATTCAGCCGCGACGAAACTAAATTTGCCGGTCAGGCTGCCTTGGGTATCAACTTCCGCATTAGCGGCAACCTTGGCATTTTTGTGCAGACTTCGCAGGTGGTAGGCTACAAAGCGAACCTCGATGGCAACCCCAACCACGACAACGACGGCTGGGACGACCGGTTATTGCAACACTCGGCAGGGCTGAACCTTGCCTTCGGCAAAGCCAAAGATGAAGATGGCGATGGTGTGTCAGACCGCAAAGACAAGTGCCCTGGCACCCCGGCTGGTGTAGCTGTTGACGAAAACGGCTGCCCGCTTGACCGCGACGGTGACGGTGTACCCGATTACCAGGACAAGTGCCCCGACGAGAAAGGCCTAGCTACCTTGGAAGGCTGCCCCGACCGCGACGGTGACGGCGTACGTGACTCTGAGGATGCCTGCCCCGATACGCCTGGCAAGCCAGAGCTGCAAGGTTGCCCCGATGCCGACGGGGATGGTGTAGCTGACAAGGACGACAAGTGCCCCAACACCCCCGCCGGCGTAGCCGTTGACACTACCGGCTGCCCATTGGATAAAGACGGTGATGGCGTGCCTGACCACGAGGACCGCTGCCCTAACACGCCAGGCCCAGCTTCCAACAAAGGTTGCCCCGAGGTGAAAGCCGAAACTAAGAAGGTGCTCAACGAGGCTACTAAATACATCCAGTTTGAGTTCAACAAAGCGGCCTTAAAGCCTTCTTCCTACCCCAAGCTAGAGCAATTGGTAAGCATTCTAAATGAGTATCCCGACTATAACCTGAGCATTGCCGGCCATACCGACAGCAAGGGTAGCGACGCTTATAACCAGCAGCTGTCGTACGACCGCGCTTCCAGTGCCCGTCAGTATATGATTGAAAAAGGCATTGCCGAGTCGCGCATTGAGTCGCGGGGCTATGGCGAAAGCAAGCCTATTGCCACCAACGATACGGAGGCCGGCCGCGCCCTCAACCGCCGCGTGGATTTCGACCTGTACCTGCCCGGCGACACGAACCCCGCTGAGGCCAAATATGGCCCTCAGCCTACCCTGAAGGAACTGAACGAAACAAAACCCGTTGCGCCTGCCAGCAAGGCTAAAAAAAGCGCCGGCTAAGAAAACGCCGGTTCGTAAAGCTCCCGTACGGAAGTAGGGCTTTCCCCTACCCTCCGTTAATTGAAAAGGCGGCCCGCTATACAGCAGGCCGCCTTTTTGGGTTTTGTGGTAGAAGGGTTGTAATGGTTTGCCATTCCATACTGCTCTCCGTAACATACAGGACAACAGTTGCTTTTCTAACTCCTGTTAGTCCCCTGCGCTATAGCACGTCTACGGCTAGGGCCAGCAGGGCACCGGCCAGTGTAGCCACCAGTTTGCGGGTGTTTAGATGATGCTCGGGGCTGGTTTCAAATAGGATAGTAGTCGATACATGCAGAAAGTTGCCGGCCACCAAGCCTAACAGGGCAGCATACCACCCGCTGTGGAGCAGCTGTTCCAGTACTATATAATTGCTAAATACAATGCCTGCCGGTGCGGCTAAAGCAAACAGCAATAGGTAGGGCAGTGCCCGCCGGAAGCTGCCCAACTGCAACAGCAGGGTGCCCATCAGCGCAAATGCCGCCGGAATGTGGTGCAGCGTAATACCAATCAGTACGGCATACAGATTACTTGCTACGTCGCCTGCCTGCGGCGCCTTAACCAGAATACTACCCTCCAAGAAAGAATGCAAGACCAGCGCGCCCAGCAACGCGTAAGGCACCCGGCCTATCGGCCGCTCGTGGGCGTGGGCGTGCACATGCCCATGCTCTACCCCCTGCGAAAACACCTCTAGCAGCAACTGCCCAAAAAAACCCGCCAGCACATAGTAGCCCACGCGGTGGGGTTGCTCTGGCAGCAGCAGCAACGCCTCCGGCAGCAGGTGCATTACAGTGAGTGTGAACAGGTAGGCTCCCCCAAAAGCCAGCAGCGGCTTCAGCCAAACGGTATGCAGGGTAGGCACTAGTCTGGTCAACAAACCAGCTCCCAACACCGTCAGGAACAAACTAAAAATGGCAAGCCACATACGATGCTCTAAAAAGAAAAATGCCTGCCACTCTCACACCGAAAAGAAAGGGGGCGCTATCCGCGCCCCCTTTCTTTTCGGGTATTTAACAGACATTATTTTGAAACAACGTTGCAAAAAATAAGTTTTCGTTGATTCTATTCTGTAGCTGGAGTAGCCTGGTTAGCAACTAAATCCATTTCACACACAGGGCATTTACCCGGCTTATTGCTTTCACTACCCTGGCAACCCATGGGGCACACATAGGCAGCGGTATGCGCGGGAGTAACTGCTTCTGTGTTGGCAGGCGCGGCGGTGGTAGCTGGCTCCGACTGGCAAGCACCTAGCAGCAACATTGCCCCTAGCAGCAAACCCGTTGCCGGACGAAGCATCAACTGGCCCAACGAAAAATCCATCTCTATTGGTGCGAGTCGTCGTCCTGTACCGAGCGGGAGCGGGCTTTTGCCTTTTCCTGGGCGGCTTCGCCCTGCTCATGCCGAATCTCCTGGTCGTTAGCCGACACCGTTTTCTTTGGATTAGGCATAGCGCGCTCGTCAAGCGTTACGCCCGAGTTGATGGGGCGTGGGATAGCAGCACCATTTGCCTGCGTTTCAGGCTTGCTGCCACCCTGCTGTTCTCCCTCATTCATAAAGTAAGTATCAGAGCGCGTGCCAGGGGCAACTAGGTCTGTCGATACTTTCTTATCCGGACGCCAATCCGAAGGTTCGCTGCTGCACGCGTTCAGGGCGAGGGTGGCCAGGGCAAGGCCGGAGAGCAGAAGTTTTTTGGTCATATCAATAAGGAAGAAAATGCCGAAGCGGACTACGTAAAAAAGGAAGCTTACCTGCTTACGAGCACAAAGGTACACACAGATGTACCCGCGGCGCCACCCAAATGTTACGCTGCTTTGGTTTCGGCGGGCAGCAGGTTTTTGCGCCGCAAAATAGCCTCAAACAGCTTGATATCATTGGGCGAGTTGAAGATGCGCGGTGGCAGCAGCATAAACACTGGCACGTCGAAGGTGCGGGCCACCCAGCGGCGCCAGCCGGCCAGCTCCTGCGGGGCCTCGCCCTGCTTCAGGTACAGCATGTAGCCATCGGGTGCCACGCGGGCGCGGCCAATCATTTCCCAGCCGATGTTCATGCCCTGCTTTTCGTTGAGGCGGGCAATGAGCTGGCGGTTGTCGATTTCGTAGCTCACGCGTTCAAATAGCGGCTTGCTCTGCTCCATCTGCGTCACGCCCGTAATCTGCGCCGAACGTAGCAGCACGTACAGCACCGTAAGCACTACCCCCGACGCCAACCACCACCACGAGGGCCAGATCAAGGCAGGCAGCACTCCCACTACAAACGGGATGAGAGCGTACCACCATTCCTTTTTCCAGACCTGCGCCATAGCTAGGCGCGTGTAGGTATTGGTATCGAGCTGCGTTTTCTTCGTGCGAATCGCGAGGGGCGAGGGCTGTTGCGCCTGCCGCACTCCTCGCTGATTAGGTTGTTGCATGGTATATTGATGTGCTGATTTTTAATGGGTTGATATGCTGATTTTCTGACAGTTGATATGTTCCTAATTAGTTAAAGTGTTGTTTCCGAGCCAATAACCAGCTCGTCCACCAGCACACCAACTCATCGAAAATCAGTACCTTAGAATGCTTTCAGGCTCATGTCCAGCGTGCCGGCCGAGTGTGTGAGGGCACCCACCGAGATATAGTCGACGCCGGTGGCAGCTACTGCGGCCAAAGTTTCTTCCGTGATGCCCCCCGAAGCTTCCAGCTCGTAGCGGCCGGCTACCAATTCTACGGCCTCGTGCATTTGGGCGGGCGTCATGTTATCGAGCATGATACGCGAGATTCCGCCCGTGTCCAGGGCTTCCTGCACTTCGGCCAGAGTGCGGGTTTCTATTTCCACGGGTAGCGTGCGGCCGGTGCTCGCCAGGTAGGCATGCGTAGCCTCAATGGCCGCCCGGATTCCACCAGCGTAGTCCACGTGGTTGTCCTTCAGCATAATCATGTCGAACAGCCCGTAGCGGTGGTTTACGCCCCCACCTATGACCACAGCCCACTTCTCGCACAAACGAAAATTGGGGGTAGTCTTGCGCGTATCGAGCAGGCGGGCCTTGGTGCCGGCCAGCAGCTCGGTGAGGCGGGCCGTGATGGTAGCAATACCGCTCATGCGCTGCATGCAGTTGAGCACCAGCCGCTCAGCCGTGAGAATGCTACGGGCAGGGCCCTCTACTACAAAGGCCACGTCGCCGGGTTGGATGCGGCTGCCATCGGGCAGGTAGACGGTTATCTGCAAGGCCGGATCCACTTCCCGGAAAATCAACTGGGCCAACTCTACCCCAGCAATCACGCCTGTGCCCTTCACCAGCAGTCGGGCGCGTTTGCGGGCGGCAGCCGGAATGGCGGACAATGTGGAATGGTCCCCATCGCCTACATCTTCGGCCAGCGCCGTGCGGATAAACGTCGTCAGGGCGTCTGGGGTAAGGTAGGGGGTATTTTTCACAGGGCAAAAATAGAAAAATGGGCTGATATAACGGTGTGGAAACGCTATGGCCTGCGCAACTACAGGGGAATGGCGTAAACAACCTCGGCAGCGACGCAATAGTTAGTACGCACAACGCCCCCGCAGCAGCTGGCTACGGGGGCGTTGAGGGCAGTACGAAGAGGCATCGCGGGGCAAATGCACAAACCTTCTCTAAAAATCAGAATGCTTACTCTTTGGTAAACTCAATCGTGTCGATTTTGATAGCACCGTTGAACGACTTCATCTTCACAAAAACCCGATAAGAGCCGCTTTTACTGGCATATTTACCGATGGCATAGGGCACACCTTCGGGGCTAGCACCTTTGTGAATATACTCGAAGCCGCTGCTTGCATTCTTGGCAAAGAAGTCCTTCATCACAAACTCAGCCTGCGTAGCGCTGTAGCTTTGCTTGTCCCCGTCGAAGCCTAACTCGACGGTATTAGCAAAATACTGGGCCAAATCACGCGAGGAGCCATTGCTAATAGCCGTACGGGCAGCAAGCAAGGCGTCCCCCTGGGCGTACGCGGCAAGCGTACTTAGCGTGAGCCACAGGAAGAGGAAAACCCGGGTAAAAGTGCGTTTCATATTGGAAAAAGTATACTTCACCTCCGATTGCTAAAATTATGCCAACAGCCGCTTCCTGGTTTGCGTATGTTGTGCGGTTTCTTTCCGGAGGGAAGAACACAACAAATTGTGCCCGTTCCGGGCCAGGTACGTTATCTTTGCTGCATGAACAAACAGGTATTGCTGGTCATTTTGGACGGCTGGGGGCTGGCCCAGAATAAGGAAGTATCCGCCATCGATAAAGCGCGTACGCCCTTCCTCGATTCGTTGTTTCAACGCTATCCGCATAGCAAGCTGCAGGCCTCGGGCGAGGCGGTGGGGCTACCCGAGGGGCAAATGGGCAACTCAGAGGTAGGGCACATGAATATTGGTGCCGGCCGCGTGGTGTACCAGGATCTGGTGCGCATCAACAAAGCTATTCGTGACCGGAAGTTGGGTTCCATTCCGGCGCTGGAAAAGGCCTTTGAGTACGCCCGTACCAACCAAAAGCCAGTACACCTGCTAGGACTGCTCTCCGATGGCGGCGTGCACTCGCACATCGACCACGTGAAAGCCCTCTGCACCCTGGCCCGCGACCAGGAAGTGCACAATGTATTCATCCACGCCTTCACCGACGGCCGCGACACCGACCCCAAGGGGGGCGTAGGCTACGTGAATGAGCTGGAGCAGCACCTGCAACATGGCGCCAGCGGCCGCATTGCCTCCATTGTGGGCCGCTACTACGCTATGGACCGCGACAACCGCTGGGAGCGGGTGAAAATTGCCTACGACTTGCTGGTGAACGGCAAAGGCACGCCTTCGCAAAACCTGATTCAGAGCATGCAGGACTCCTACAAAGAGGGCGTGACCGACGAGTTCCTGAAGCCGATTGTGAAGGTAGGCGCCGACGGGCAGCCCCTGACGACCATTCAGGAAGGCGACGTGGTTATTTTCTTCAACTTCCGCACCGACCGCGGCCGGGAGCTGACCGAGGCTCTCACCCAGCAGGACCTGCACGCCTACCAGATGCACCGCCTGAACCTGCATTTCCTGACCATGACCACCTACGACGCGTCGTTTACGGGCGTCACGCCGATTTTCGAGAAGGACAACCTCGAAAACACCCTGGGCGAGGTGCTGGCCGCCAACCACAGAACCCAGATTCGCATTGCCGAAACGGAGAAGTACCCGCACGTGACGTTCTTCTTCTCGGGGGGTAGGGAAAACGAGTTTGAGGGCGAAAGCCGGATTATGCGCAATTCGCCCAAGGTAGCGACCTACGACCTGCAACCCGAAATGAGCGCCTACGAGCTGCGCGACGCGCTGGTGCCGGAGCTGCAAGCTAATGCGGCCGATTTTGTGGTGCTGAACTTCGCCAACCCCGACATGGTGGGCCACACCGGCGTATTTGAGGCTGCTGTGAAGGCCGTAGAAACTGCCGACACCTGCGCCCAGGCGGTAGTAGAAGCTGCTCAGGCGGCCGGCTACGCTAGCATCATCATTGCTGACCACGGCAACGCCGACATGATGGTGAACCCCGACGGCACGCCCAATACGGCCCACACCACAAACCTAGTGCCCTGCATCTTGGTTGATAACGACTACCAGGGTACCCTGGCTGATGGCAAGCTCGGCGACATTGCACCTACCGTTCTGGCACTCATGGGGTTGGCTCAACCCGCCGAGATGTCGGGGCAGTCGTTGCTGCGCGCGGCGGGCACTACTTCTACTCATGCGTAACGTTTTTGTTTTTTTATTCGGGGCGGGGCTATGGGCCGGTGCCACGGGCTGCGGCTCGTCGGCAGGGGCCGATAGCCCCGCTTCCGCTACTACGGTGCGGCCGGCCTATTTCCCGCTCAAGGAATACCTCGATGCCCAGGCTGCCCGCCTCGCCCAGCAGCAGCCCGCCGTGGAAAAGCGCGTGACGTTGCGCGGCTCCGCGCCGGAAACCGCCCGTGTTCCCAAAATTGAGTGGGACAAGGAATTACAGGTTTTTTACCAAGCCGATATCAACAAGCCTGCCTTGCGCGGCGCTTACGCGGTGGATTCTACTACCCTACCCAACGGAACTCGACAAATTCTTTATACCCGTAAGCCCGGCTTCGATAATGCTGTGGTGCGCCTGACTGTCGTGCGCGACGCATCCGGCGTCCGCTCCGTTGATGCGACGCTACAAAAGAACAATCCCCTATTCTACTCCGAGAAGAAGCTACAACTGCGGGGCCAAGCCGGCACGCTGGACGCCTACCAAGTACAAGGAGTACAGAAACTGGTGCTGTTTGATACGTTGCGCTATGCGACGAACGCGCGGGTGGTGCGGTAGGAAGCAGTAGTGGTGTAAGTCGCTCATCAATTACTTTTTGAGCTATTTATTTTTGGGAAGAGTATGGTATTGAATATATTACAACTATATTATTCAATACTGTACTATGACTACTATTACTCGGTTCGCGTTTATCTCCGTACTGGCACTAGCTAGCTGCAATAAAGAGTCAGAGCCTATTCAACCTGCACCCGTTGCCAGTTTCTCAGTTGCTGGCGCGGCTTCTAATGATGTCATTAAGGTAGGCACGTATGACGCGATTGTAGTGACTAATACTTCTACAAAGGCTGATACATACACTTGGTCTCTGGGCAACGACAGTATTAAAACCGGAGCTGACCCAAGGATATTTCGTTATCCTAAAGCAGGCACTTATTCCCTTACCCTGACGGTCCAAAACGCCGATGGACAAAAGTCATCAACCAGTCGCACTATTCGAGTGCTAGACCGGATAGTGAAGCAGGTAGCAATTGTGTTTGCCCGGTTTGAGAATGCCTCTCCACCCCATATTTTTGACCGCCCTACTTTGCAGGCAGTTGTACGACTAGGTCCTGATAAAGTAACTTATCCTGATCCTACGAATCGATATACTTCTTACAACGCGCCTGTTGTATTTCGGAGCCCGCTGGTGCAGAACGTCACAGAGAATCAATTTCCTCTTATTTTTCCGCTTACAGAACGGCTAGTATTAGATATCCCCACGCTAACCAACCCACTAGAGTATCGCGGGAGAAATAAAACAGGATATAGTGGTGTAGGCTACGGGCTGGAGTTATATATGCAGGATGCCACCGGCACTTACTTAGCTTCTTCGTCTTACCAAAGCTTGTATCTCACTCAGGCTGGAAATATCACGTTGCGGGATGATATTCCGAATAACAAATTCACAGTTCAGTATTCTAACATTAAGCTGCAGGGTCAATACGAATAAGCATAAGGCTTGCATATAGTGAGCACAAAAAGGGCTGCCGATCTGTAGATCGGCAGCCCTTTTCATATAACGAAGAAGTTTTTGCTTACTGATTCCCCCTACCGCACCGACGACGTAGACGTTTCCAATCCCCAATTCCTACCCTTCTCCACGGCGGGCACGCCGCGCTCCAGCCACACAGGCGCCGGGGCACCTTTCAGGTAGTGGTCGAAGAACTGTAGCTCGCGGATGGAAATGTCCTTGCGGTTTTCGCGCTTCACCAGGTTGTGGGCCTCGCCGTTGTATTGCAGCAGCCATACGGGCTTGTTGAGGCGGCGCAGGTCCGTAAACATCTCGATGCCCTGGTACCACGGCACGGCGCCGTCGGCGTCGTTGGCCATGATGACCACCGGCGTCTCTACTTTGGGTAGGTAGAACAAGGGCGAGTTGCGGATATACAGATCCTGATTTTCCCACAGGGTAGCGCCCAGGCGGCTCTGCGTGCGCTCGTACTGAAACTGCCGGCTCATGCCCGACTCCCAGCGGATGCCGCCGTAGGCCGAGGTCATGTTCACGACGGGCGCGCCGGCCCAGGCGGCGGCGTACATGGGCGTTTGGGTGATGAGGTAGGCCACCTGGTAGCCGCCCCAGCTTTGGCCCTGAATACCAATGTGGGCACCGTCCACCCAGCTATTTTTCTTTAATGCTTCCACCCCCGAGTTCACAAACTCCACTGCCGAGGCGCCCGGCTCGCCGATGGTGTAGCTGATATCGGGTGTGAACACCAGGTAGCCGTTGCTGGCAAACATGGCAATATCGAGGCGAGAGGGGGTAGGCGCGGGCGCGTTGTAGCGGTACAGGCCGTCGGACACTTTCTCGTAGAAATACGCCACCATAGGGTATTTCTTGTTCGGGTCGAAGTTCTCGGGCTTGTAGAGCACGCCGGTGGCGGCGTAGCCCTTGGGCGTGGTCCAGTGCACCAGCTCGGCCGTAAACCAGTTGTAGTCTTTCTGCTGGGGGTTGATGTTGCTGAGCTTGGTTTCCTTTTGCAGATTGCGGCTCACGTAGAGGTCGGCGGGGTTCTGTACGCTGGTCTTCGTGTAGAGGAACACGTCGGCGTTTTTGGCCTGCATCAATTGCGAGTAGGCCATGGGCACCAGCGTTACCCGCTGGGGCGCTTTGGTGCTGGTAATGTTCTTTTTGTAGTAGCCCCACTGCTTGGTGGTTTCATCCTGCACTTGCAGCCATAGCTCATCTTTGGGCTCAATGAAATCCTGCTTGGCTACCGGTATTTCGTAGCGGAACCGCAGCTTCTGCTGGCGCCCTACCCCGTTGGTGAAGTTGGAAGCCGCGCCGGTTTTGGGGTCTACCTTCCAGATGTCGTACCGGTCGTAGAGCAGCACGGCGTCGTCGTTTTTGGTCCAGGCGGCAATGCCGTAGGGCTGGGGGTCGGTAGGCGAGTCGTTTTCCTCGTCCGTGAAGTCTACCTTAGCTTTGGCCGTCAGGTTGATGGTTTTGCGGTTGGCCACCGAGTAGGCAAACCAGCCTTTTGCGTCGTAATCGTACCAGATGGCGTACTGCCCGCCAGGCGAAAGCTGGAACCGGCTTTTACTACCCTTAGGATTGATGGCCACCCGCTCGCCGGTGCGCGTGGAAACCAGGTAGGCGCGCTTCATGGTATTGCCCTGCCACTGCATGGCCACGCGGTTGGCGGTATCGGTCACCGCCAGCACGTACTCCGCATTCTTTTTATCGGCCATGTAAGCGTCTTGCAAGTACTCGTCGGCCAGCTGAATGTACTTGCCGCCATGCTTGGGGTAGGCCACCGCCAGGTAGCTGCGCTGCAATTCCTTTTTCAGGTTTTTCAGCTGCATGGGTTGCAGATAGTCGTCCTTGTAGTTCCAGATATCGAGCTTGGCGTGCTCAAATTCTACGAGGGTTGTGTCTTGCGGAATCAGATCGGGCGCGGTACCGAAAAACAGCTTCTCGCCGTTTTCGCTGAACAACACTTTGCCGAACCCGCTGGGCGACCAGCCCTTTTTCAGCCCGTTGGCGCTGGGCGCCAGCAGCACGCGGGCACTGTCGGCAAAGTCAGAATAGTAGAGTGTGAACGGCTTGCTAAGGGCTTTTTCGGGGTACTTTTCGGCGGTGAAAGCCAGCTGCTTGCCCGCGTCGTCGAACGCTAGGTTTTTGTAGGTGCCCTTGCCGGCGCTGAGCTGGCGTAGGTTGCCCGTCGCCACATCAAACACAAACAGTCCCGAGCGCACGGTTTTGTTGCCCTTGGGCGCGGCCACTGCAAACGCCACCTTGTTGCCCGACTTGCTCACCTTGTAGTCCGTCACTGCTTCGAAGGTGCGCGGCTGCCCTTTTTCAAGGTTCAGAATGGTGAGGATGGCGCCGCCTTTTTGGGTTTCCAGCAGCTTGTCGGTGATTTTTTTCACCGTATCCACAGGAGCCTTTTTCAGTGTGTCTTTCAGCAGCGGCTTGGTGGCCAGAAACGCCAGCACCGTGCCTTCTTCGGCCAATTGAAAAGACTTCACGTCGGCATACTTCGTGAGCTTGCCAGTGCTCAGCCCATAAATACCCAGCGAATCCTTGGGCATCTGGTCGGGCTTTTTCTTCTTGATGCGGGCCTGCCGCACGTCCTGGTAGCGCGGGCTAATGCTGAACACCGCGTACTTAGAATCAGCCGAGAAGACGGCCGAATCGCCCCGACTGATCTGGCGTAGCGTTTGGTTGCCAGCCGTTTTGAGGTAGAGCGTACCGTCGCCCTGCTGGGGCTTCACCTGAAACAACACGTATTTGCCGTTGTGGCTAATACGCTGGCCCGCTACACTTTGCCACTGGTCGTACACCGAGTGGTCGAGGGGTTTCTTGGGCGCTTGTTGCGCAAAGGCTGGCGCGGACAGCAAGCCGGTAAGCAGAAGAAGGGAAGAACGCATGTGCACGAAAGAGTAGCAGACAGACAACAGTTGACGTAGCTCTAAAGGCACAACTATCGGCTATAAGGTTGCAAGTTATATAAGCTGTTAGCCTGTAGCTGTTAGCTGATAGCTTCCATTCCGAAAGCTATCAGCTAACAGCTACAGGCTAACAGCTTATATAACCTTAGTCCACGTAATACTGCACCTGCACGGCGCTAAGCTGACCTTTGTGCAGGGTCATAGCTACCGTGTTGAGGCGGTTGGAGTCGCCGATGCGGAGGCTGTCGCAGTTGCCGGTCTGGCGGGCGTAGCGGGCGCGGTAGGCGCTACCCAGCTTCTGCTGGAGCTGCTGGCCATACTGCGGGGCAAAGTCCGTGACAGTTACTTCACGCAGCAAGTCTTTTTCGGCGGCCCGGTAAAACTCGAACTGGTTGCCGTGGTGGCGCAACACCAGAATGGTATCTACCTGGTTGCGCTCGTGGCGGTTCTTGAACGGTGTGCGCGACACAATGGTAGCGCCAGCCTGCTGCAAATCGGCCACCGTAATTTCGGCTCCAAAAGGGTCTTCGGCTACCTCATCATCTACCAACGAGCAGGCTGTTTTCGCCGTCTTAGGCGGCACTGGGGCAGCCGGCGGCGCAGACGCGGGCCGCGGTCGGGCAATGGGTGGCGCCGAAGCCGTTGGTTTCTTCTCCTGGCATCCCGTAGCCAGCAGCAAGCCACAGCTCAGCGTGAGGGCATGGCTGCCAGAGCGCGAGAAACAGGTAGCAAGCAGAAGCATAGGCATGGAGGTTAGCGTGGTAGAGTATACGCAGAAAAGGAGGGTTCTGCTTTTACTCAGGCGTTATTTATCTGATTTTTTTCCCATCAGCGTCACCACTACCCAGCGCCGGCCGCCGTGGTTGCGATGCTCTCCCAGATAAATCCCCTGCCAGGTGCCTAGGGCCAGCTCGCCCCGCGTGATGGGCACCGTGACGGAGCTACCCAGCAGCACGGCCTTCAAGTGGGCCGGCATATCGTCGGAGCCCTCTTGGGTGTGTTGGAAGTAGCTCGCGTTTTCGGGCGCCACGCGGTTGAAATACTCCTCCATATCGCGGCGCACGGTAGGGTCGGCGTTTTCGTTGATGGTGAGGCTGGCGGAAGTATGCTGAATAAAGAAATGCGCCGTACCCATTTCAATCTGCTCCAGCTCAGGCAGTTCGGCCGTCAGCAGGTCAGTTATCAAATGAAATCCACGGCGCACCGCCGGCAAGCGCAGTCGTTTCTGAATCCAGAGCATGATTGATGTGCTGATGTGGTGATGAAAAATACGCTTGTCATCCTGAGCTTGCGAAGGACCTTCTCACACGAGAACAACAGGCGTAACAACGACTCGTGCTACCGTGAGAAGGTCCTTCGCAAGCTCAGGATGACAGATAAACAAACGGAAGGTCTACTTATTCCCTACCCTTCTACGGCGCTGCGCGCTCGTAGGCGCCCATATCCGGCGTACGCGGGTCGCGGGGGGCGTTTAATAGGTCGTGCGGGAGAGTAGGTAGGGGCACGGCTTTGTTGCTGGCCGGCGACATGGGGCCGAGGCGGTAGTCAAACCGATTGGGGTAGAGATTAGGCGTACGCCGGAATTTTGGGTCTTGGTTGAGCACGTTGCCGCTATTGCCAAAGCCTAACGCAGTAGCTGTGCTAGTAACTGCTTTGTAGCGCTCTGTTTGCAACAAGCTATTCTGAATTGCTACCTGCTGATACTGAGCACCATTTGCCAACAGCAGCTCATCCCGCAACCCACCCCATACAATGGAGTTGCGCATTACCAGGCGCAGGGGGTAGGGACCTTTGGCCACCGTGCTGGGCGCCTCGTTGCTGAGTGTCAGCGACTCGGTAGAGCGGTTGAAATTGCCCCGGTAGTTGGCAATGGTGCAGTAGTCAAACGTGAAATTGCCACCGCCTACCCCCAGTACTGCATACTCGCCGCAGTTTGTAATCAGGCAGTTATGCATCTCCACATCACCCGACAGGCTCAGCACCCCGGCCCCAGTGGGTAAGGTTTGGGCAGCGCTGGCAAAGCTGATGCTCTGCCCCGAAATATTGCGGATAACCGTATTTTCTACCCGCACCGCCGGTCGGGGTAGGAGGTTGCGGTAGTTGAACAGCAGCAAGCCGTAGGCAGCATTCTTGATTTCGGCGTAGCGCACCACATTTTCGTGGCTGCTGGCCAGGAACTGAATACCCGCCCACTGGCCCGGAATATTGTCGTAGAACGGCTCCAGCCGGTCGCCGGCAAAGCGCACGATGTTTTCATCATTAACCTCCACTGAGTCGGTACCGGGCTGATAGTCAGGATTCACGCGCAGCGTACCGGCCACAATCAGAATAGAACCCGCGTGCGAGTACACCCGCGTACCGGGCTGCATGGTGAGCGTACACGCCGAGTCTACTCGCACCGAGTTGTAGATGACGTGGGGCTTGTCGTTGGTCCAGGTGGTGTTGCAGGGTAGGGTTTCGCCATTGTGGAAGTAGGCGTTTTGCCCGTAGGCTAGCAACGCAATCTGCTGGTCGTTGCCGTTGGTGCGAAACCGCAGGTCATCCGTTACGATAAACGGTTTGGCATCGCCGGGCGTCGGGTCGATGGTGGCGCGCACCAGCACCAGCAGGCTGTCGCGCCCCCGAATTTCCACGTTATTGATGCTGGGGCCGGCGTCGCCGCCTACCAGCAAGCGGTAGGGTGAGGCACCGGGGTTAGCCAGTGTAATCTGCTCTACACGCACGGCGCGGGGGTTGCGGTTGTAGACCCACAGCCGCCGCGTGGCCGTGCCGGTGCGCACAAACACCGTATCAAACAGCACTGTATCCTGCGAAAACTCCAGCCGTGCGCTGCTGTCCGTCGTCACGATATCTGCCTTGGGCTCGCAGCCGGGTAGCAGAAGTAGGGTGAAACTCAGCAGAAAAAGAGAAAGCAGAAGGTAGCGCATGAGGCTACAAAGGTAAAGGGTTTTGAGGGTAGGAAAGGTAGGGGTAGGAGGGGTTGGAAGGGTGCCTTCCTGAGCGCAGCGAAGGACCTTCTCACGTTAGTACGAGTCGTTGTTACGAGCATCGTTCACACGTGAGAAGGTCCTTCGCTGCGCTCAGGATGACAGCCTTCTTACCTTCCTACCCCCACACCTTCTAATCCTCCTCTTCCCACACACTCAAGCTACCTCCCTACGGCACGTACTGGCGCACCACATCCACAAAGCGGTGTAGCTTCTGGCTGTCTAAGTGTCCATCGGTGCGGACGCCGCTGCACACGTCTACCCCAAACGGATGCACGGTTTCGATGGCTTCGCGCACGTTCTCGGCATGTAGGCCGCCGGCCAGAAACACCGGAATATCCAGCGCCTCGCGGATGCGGCGGCTGATGTCCCAGTTGTGCACCCGGCCGGTGCCGCCCAGCTCCTTCACGGGCAGTTTGGGGTTGCCGGAGTCGAGTAGCACGCCATCTACGTGGGGCGCCACGCGCTTGGCTTCATCGAATGCCTCGGGGCCGTTCACGTGAATCACTTGCACCAGGCTGATGCCGGGTAGGGCCGTGCGCAGGTCCTTATAGGTGCCTTCACTCAGCGCATCCACGATTTGCAGCGTGTCGGCGGCCGTGCGGCACTGGTGCGCGATGATGGCCTGGGTGGTGGTTTCGCTGGTGAGTAAGAAAGAGGCTACCGAGGGTGGCGTGCGACGGCAAAGCTCCCGCACCAGGTCGTCGGGGATGATGCCGGGTCCGCTGGGCATGCGGGCCACCAGCCCCAGGGCATCTACGCCCAGCCCTACGGCCGCTTCGAGTTCCTGCCGCGTGCTGATGCAGCAAATTTTGATGCGCGGACGCAAAGTAGGATTCATACCCTGAGTTAGCGTATCTATTCGGAATTAGAAAGAGTTACGCTAATTATTTATGGAAAAGCTGCGCTATTTGTCTGCTTTCTCAATCTGTCATCCTGAGCTTGCGAAGGACCTTCTCACGGTAGAACGAGTTGTTATTACGCTTGCCGTTCTGCCGTGAGAAGGTCCTTCGCAAGCTCAGGATGACAGATTGAGAAATGGATAACAAACAAGTAAAAACTATCCCCTTTTAAAACCGCCGCTTAAAGATCTTCCGGGTTTTCATGGTATAAAACTCAGCAATACCCTGGCGGGTAAACTGCACTTTCCACGTACCCATTGCTTCGCCTACCCGGTAGCCCAGCGGCACCTGCGGGTAGCGTTGCCGAATCAGGGTAAGATCGGCCGGCGCTATATCGGTTTCGGTGCCGTGGCAGCGCAGGCAGGCCGCATCGGTGACCAGCAGCGGCCGTTCGTAGGTAAACACTTCATTTGAAGGCCGCTTCACTACCCGACTGGTATCGTTGAGGCCGCTCCCAGGAGCGCGGCGCACGTGCGTGAGCGTAGCTTGCAGCACCTGCGCCAACGAATCAGTAACCGCAAAGGCAGCAATATGGCCAGCGGGTAGGGCATCGACCACGCTGCCGGCTTGCAGCTGCGTGGCTACTTGTTGGCGCAGGGCACGGTCGGCGGTGCGGGTGAGGGAGTCGCCCGCCCAACGGGTAGCGCGTAGCAAATCGGCGGGCAGGATGCGCTTCACCTGCCGGTTTTCGGCCTCCACGGCCAGCTCTTTCGTGTTCGAGAGGTGCTCTACCTGATCGGGGCGGCAGGCCGACAAGAGCAGCAGCCCTACCCCGCCCCACATTCGCAAACGCATACGCAACGGGTTAAAGAATCTACTGCAAGGTACGAAGCCGCCACGGCTCCCCTACCCTATCGGCTCAGCAAAAAATCCCGAAGCGCCGCGTACTCGGCCGGCAGCGGCACCCGCTCGATGGAGCGCTGCATAAGCGGCTCCAAGGCGGTAGGCAACGGCACGGCTTCGCCCAACAATGGCTCCACTACCTCCCGAAACTTCACCGGATGTGCCGTTTCAAGCAGAAATCCGCCCTGGGGCGTGGGGTTTTCACTGAGATACTGCTGCATAGCTCGGTAGGCCACGGCACCGTGTGGGTCCAGCAAATAGCCGGTTTCAGTGTGCACGGCGCGGATGGTTTCCTCCGTTTCGGCGTCCGTCACGGAGTAGCCGGTCATGAGGCCGGTGATGCGGGTGTGCTCGGCTTCAAACAAGGCCAGAATGCGGCCGAAGTTGCTGGGGTTGCCTACGTCCATGGCGTTGGAGATGGTAGTCACGGCCGGTTTGGCCGCGTACTCGCCGCTGAGCAGGTAGGCGGGCACGGCGTCGTTGGCGTTGCAAGCGGCCACAAAATGCGCCACCGGCAGCCCCGACACGTGGGCCAGCAACCCCGCGCACAGGTTGCCGAAGTTGCCACTGGGCACCGCCACTACCGGCGGCAGTTGGGGCTGCCATTGCTGCCAGGCCAGGCAGTAATAAATCTGCTGGGGCAGCCAGCGCGCCACGTTGATGGAGTTGGCTGAGGTGAGGCGCTGCTGCTGCATCAGGTCCACATTGGCAAAGGCCTGCTTTACGAGGCGCTGGCAGTCGTCGAAGTTGCCCTGAATTTCAAGGGCCGTGATGTTCTGCCCCAGCGTAGTCAGTTGGCGCTCCTGCAAGGGGCTCACTTTGCCAGCGGGGTATAGAATCACCACCTGCACGCCCTCCACGCCCAGAAAGCCGTCGGCTACGGCCCCACCCGTATCGCCGGAAGTAGCCACCAGCACCGTAACGGGCTCGGCTTCCTGCCGCGAAAAATAGCCCAGGCACCGACTCATAAACCGCGCCCCCACGTCCTTAAATGCTAGGGTAGGCCCATGAAACAGCTCCAACGCCGCTATTTGCTCCGTGACGGGCACCAGCGGAAACGGGAAATTGACCGTCTCGGCGCAGATACGGCGCAGCTCGTCTTCCGGAATCGTGTCGCCCACGTAGGGCGCCATCACCTGGTAGGCCACCTCGGCAGCGGGTAGGGTTTTCAAATCCAGCAGGAAATCGGCCGAAAAGCGCGGAATGGTTTCTGGGAAGTATAAGCCGCCATCGGGCGCCTGCCCCTGGATGGTTGCCGTGCGGAAATCAACGGCCGGCGACTGGTGGTTGAGACTATGGTATAGCATTGCAGTGAGAATAACGATTGTAAGAAGTAGTGCGCAACGCTGCGTGCGCTAAGGCTGCGCCACTACCCGCACGCCCTCCGTGTTCATGCGCGTCACGTAGGTGAACTGTTCGATGCCCAGCCGGTCGTACACGCTTTGCATGGCAGCGGCCACGGCGCGGGCGGTGGCTTCTTCCCGGCTCAACATGAAGATCGAGGGCCCCGAGCCCGAGATGCCACCGCCTAGCGCCCCGGCTTCGCGGCTAGCGGCTTTCACCTCGGCAAAGCCCGGAATCAGGATGCTGCGCACGGGCTCCACGATGTAGTCTTCCAGGGAGCGGCCGATGAGGTCGTAGTCCTGCAGGCAGAGGCCAGCTACTAGCCCGCCCACGTTGCCCCACTGCCGGATGGCGGCGGGTAGGGCCACTTGACGCTTCAGAATGGCGCGGGCATCGGCAGTTTTCACTTCAATTTGGGGGTGCACCACCGTTACCCAGAGCGGTGGGGTAGGCAGTGGCACAATGTCGAGCGGGGCGGTGCTGCGGATGAGCGTGACGCCCCCGTACAGGCACGGCGCAATGTTGTCGGCGTGCTGCACGCCCGAGGCCACTTCCTCCCCAAACATGGCAAAGCGCACCAAATCCTCTTTATTGAACCGATTATCCAGCAACGCATTAGCACCTACCACCGCGCCTGCCGCACTGGCCGCGCTGGACCCAATACCACTACCCGGCCGGATGGCTTTGTTAATGCGCACCTCTATCCCTACCCCCGGTGCCTCGCGCAATAAGGCCAGCAGCGCCCCACCCGCCACGTTGCGCGTGGGCTCGGTGGGCAGGTCGAACTCGTCCTCGTTGATGATGGTAACGCCGGGCGTATCGGTCAGGCGCAGGTGCATGGTGTCGGCGGGCTCGGCCAGCGCAAAGCCCAGCACATCAAACCCACAGACCATATTGGCCACGGTGGCCGGAGCCAAAACGGTAACGGACATTTGTTGAAGTGTTAAGTTTTGAATGTTGATAGAACGTCATGCTTCGACTTCGCTACGCTCAGCATGACGTTCTAACTCAATAGTTCTACTGCCGTGTGGCGCGCATGATATCTGCGAAGACGCCGGAGGCGGTTACGTCGGCGCCGGCGCCAGCACCCTTCACCACCAGCGGCTGCTCGGGGTAGCGGGCGGTGTAGAACAGCACGGCGTTGTCTTTGCCTTGGAGGGAGTAGAAATCGTGGTCGGGGCCGACGGCTTGCAGGCCCACGGCGGCGGCGCCATCGGCGTAGCGAGCCACGAAACGGAGCTGCTTGCCGGCGTCGGCGGCCTCGCGGTAGAGACGCTGGAAGTGCGGCTCCTGGCGGGCCATTTCCTGGTAGAAATCTTCTACGCTACCCTCCATGCACGAGGCGGGCAGGAAGGCCTCGTTTTCTATGTCGCTCATTTCCAGCTCCTGCCCAGCTTCGCGAGCTAGAATCAGGATTTTGCGGGCCACGTCTACCCCACTCAGGTCGAGGCGCGGGTCGGGCTCGGTGTAGCCCTCGGCCTGGGCCTGGCGCACCACGTCGGCGAAGGGCACGGTGGCGTCGTAGTGGTTGAACACAAAGTTGAGCGTACCCGACAGCACGGCTTCGATACGGTGCACTTCGTCGCCGCTACGCGTGAGGTCGTTGAGCGTGCCGATGATGGGTAGGCCCGCGCCCACGTTGGTTTCAAACAAGAACGCCGCCCCAAACTCCCGCGACAACCGCTTGAGCTGCTGGTAATAGCTCAGCTCAGCCGAGCCGGCTATTTTGTTGCACGCCACCACGGCCGCGCCGCTGCTCAGCAGCTCGGGGTAGCAGCGGGCTACCTCGCCGCTGGCCGTCACGTCCACAAAAATGGTGTTGCGCAGGTTGCGACTCTTGATGACTTGCAGGAAGTCGGCCAGCTTGCCTTCCTCGCCCTGGGCCAGGGTGTCGCGCCAGTTGCCCAGGTCTAGGCCCTGCTCAGCAAAGGCAAACCGGCGGCTATTGGCCACCCCTACCACCCGCACTTGCAGACGCAGGTGACGTAACAAGTAGGCCCGCTGCCGCGAGAGTTGCTCCAGTAGCTTGCCGCCCACGTTGCCGGCGCCTACCACAAACAGGTTCACTTGCTTGGTCTGCACCTCAAAAAACGACTCGTGCAGCACGTTGATGGCCTTGCGCACATCCTGCGCCCGAACCACCACCGAAATGTTCTTCTCCGACGAGCCCTGCGCAATGGCCCGGATGTTTACCCCATTATTACCCAACGCGTTAAACAAACGTCCGCTCACGTTGGGGTGGTCCTTCATCTTCTCGCCCACCAGGGCTACAATAGCCAAATCGGCCTCTACCACCAGCGGTTCTACCTTGCCGGAGCCGATTTCAAAGGCAAACTCGTCGTCGGTGGCGGCTTTGGCGCGCACGGCGTCGGCGGTGCGCACGGCCACGCAAATGCTGTACTCCGAGGAGCTTTGGGTGATGAGAATGACGTTGACTTTCTCCCGCGCCAGGGCCGCAAACAGCCGCATCGAGAAGCCCGGAATGCCAACCATACCGCCGCCTTCCAAGCGTAGCAGCGTAACCTGACCAATGCTGGACAGGCCGCGCACTACCTCGCCGGTAGCCGGCGGGGCCACTTCCACACGGGTGCCTTCATCGGCGGGGGCAAAGGTGTTCTTGATGAGCAGCGGAATGCCGCGCTGCCGCACCGGCTGGATGGTAGGCGGATACAACACCTTTGCCCCGAAGTGCGACAACTCCATGGCTTCTTGGTAGCTGATGCGCGGAATGGGCCGGGCCTGGCGCACCAAACGCGGGTCGGCCGTCATCATGCCGCTCACGTCGGTCCAGATTTCCAGCACTTCGGCGTCCAGTGCGCCCGCGAAGATGGCGGCGGTGTAGTCGGAGCCGCCGCGGCCGAGGGTAGTGGTAGACCCCTGGGCATCCGAAGCAATGAAGCCCGGCACCACGTACACGGCGTGCGGGTGGTTGCGCACGTAGGTTTGAATTTGCCGGTTGGTGGTCTGAAAATCCACCAACGCGTTGCCGAAGCTGCTATTCGTGCGGATCAGCTCGCGGCTGTCGTGGCAAACGTGGTCGATACCGCGCACCAGCAGGTTGGCCGCCACCAGCCGCGCCGACAGCAGTTCCCCGAAGCTCATGAGGCGGTCTAGCGTCCGCACCGACAGCTCGCCCAGTGCAAACACGCTGTCGCAGAGCGTTTCCAGGTCGTTACACTCCTGCTTCACCCTACTTAGTAGGCTGCTCTGGCTGGTAACGGGGGCCAACTCCTTGGCCGCGTCCAAGTGGCGCTGTTCAATGGTTTGCAGCAGTTGCCGGTAGCTTTCTTGCCCCGCCGCAGCTTGCTGACCGGCGGTAATCAGCGCATCCGTCGTGCCACCCAACGCCGACACGACCACGACGGTAGGGCCGCGCTGCGCAGCCTGCGCTACCAGTTCGCCTACTTGTTGGATAGCTGCTGCCGTGGCCACCGAAGAACCACCAAATTTCAGAATCTGCATAAAGAGTAAGGAAGAATAAACGCGAAAAAGCAGCGCTTCGGGTCGGTAGCAACCTCTTTTCAGGAGGGTGGTACCGGTGAAGGGCTGCTCGGAAGATGTGAAAGTGAGAGGTAGAGCAGCCCCGCTAACCGGTAATAATACCGGTAGTGGCTGTCGGTGTCATGGTAATGACCGTCAGGGTAGGGAAAAGCGGACCGATAGCGGCGAAGGGGCGCATACGTGCTCTAAGGTTCGGACCAAAGCTAGAAAAGATTTGTTACCAACCAAATTCATGATTCGGCCCGCCTACGTTTTCCAACAAACCACGAAGGGAACAAGCCCGCTGGTTCCGCATGTTAGTTTATGTACCTTTGTGCATATAAATATAATTCTCTGACAGGCAGATGCTAGATAAACTGGAGGCCATTCAACAGCGCTTCAACGACGTGAGCGAGCAACTCACGCAACCTGAAGCCATGAGCGACATGAAACGCTTCAAGGCCCTCAATAAAGAATACAAGGACCTTGGCAAAATCGTGACGGAGTACAAAGCCTACCAGCAGGTACTCAGCAACATCGACAATGCCAAGGAGGTGATTTCCACCGAAAAGGACCAGGACTTCCGCGAAATGGCGAAGGCCGAGCTGGACGAGCTGCTGCCCGAGCAGGAGCGCCTGGAAGCCGTTATCAAGGAACTCCTGATCCCCAAAGATCCCAACGACTCCAAGGACGTGATTATGGAAATCAGGGCCGGAGCCGGGGGCGACGAGGCGGCCATCTTTGCTGGCGACTTACAGCGCATGTACATGCGCTTCGCCGAAAAGCAGGGCCTGCGCATGGACCTCATCGACGCCACCGAGGGCACCTCGGGCGGCTACAAGGAAATTGTGCTCTCGCTGAAAGGCGAGGACGTGTACGGCAAGCTGAAGTTTGAATCGGGGGTGCACCGCGTGCAGCGCGTGCCGGCCACCGAAACCCAGGGCCGCATTCATACTTCGGTAGCCTCTATCGTAGTAATGCCGGAAGCTGAGGAATTGGATATTGAACTGGATATGAACGACATCCGCAAGGACTTGTTCATGTCGTCGGGACCTGGTGGGCAGTCGGTAAACACCACCTACTCGGCTGTGCGCCTTACGCACTTGCCTACCGGCCTGGTGGCCCAGTGCCAGGACCAAAAGTCGCAGCTCAAGAACTTCGACAAGGCGTTGCAGGTACTCCGCTCACGCATCTACGAGATTGAGCTGGCCAAGAAAAACGAAGCCGAAGGTGCCGCCCGCAAGAGCATGATTGGCGGCGGCGACCGGTCGGACAAAATCCGCACCTACAACTACCCCCAGGGCCGCGTAACCGACCACCGTATTGGCTTCACGGTGTATAACTTATCCAGCGTAATGGACGGCAACATCGATGATTTCGTGGAGCAGCTGCGCATAGCCGAAAGCGCCGAGCGCCTGAAAGAAGGCGTAGGGTAGTTAGCTATTGAGTATTGACTTGCGCTCGTCATGCTGAGCGGAGTGCAACGAAGCCGAAGCATCTCTACTGATAGTAATCACTAACGGTAGAGATGCTTCGGCTTCGTTGCACTCCGCTCAGCATGACGGTTTATTTTTGCTGTGCAGCGCCAACCTTACGGCGCCTTTTGGAGTTTGCCGGGGTATGGCTACTTCCTCTGCATCTCTACCTATTATTATCATCGGCGCTGGTATGGCTGGCCTCACTTGCGCCAACTACCTGCACCGGGCCGGCAAATCTGTATTGGTGCTGGATGCTGCCGACGCCGTGGGTGGCCGCGTACGCACTGATATTACACCCGAAGGCTTCCGCTTAGACCGTGGTTTTCAGATCCTGCTCACGCGCTACCCCGAGGTGCAACGCCTCATGGACTACGGCGCTCTGGACCTAAGGGCTTTCGAGTCGGGTGCCGTTATTCAATTGCCTACTGGCCGGGAAACGACGCTAATCAACCCGTTGCGGCAACCGTTGGCGGCGTTCGAAGCCCTCACCTCGCCCATTGGCTCCCTGGCCGATAAGTTCCGTATTGCAAACCTGGTGCGACATGTGAGCAAGTATACCGCCGGCCAACTCATCAGCCGCAACTCCTCCAACCAAGAAGACACTCTGACCTACTTGCGCCGCAATGGTTTCAGCGAGCGGATCATTGACACCTTCTTCCGTCCGTTTTTCGGCGGGGTGTATCTGGACCAGCAGCTGCGTACGGCGGCCAATTTCTTCGAATTTGTATTTCAACAGTTTGTGGTGGGCGATGCCGCTGTGCCCAATCTTGGCATACAGGCCATTCCAGAGCAATTGGCGGCTCGCCTACCCACCGGCAGCGTGCGCCTCAACTCACCCGTATCGGCCATCGATGGTACCCGCGTGCGCCTCTGGACAGACGAGGTACTGGAAGCCGCTGCCGTGGTCATAGCCACCGATGGCACGGCAGCGCAGCAACTCCTACCCACCCAGACGCTCAGCGCGCCTACCTCCGAGTGGCGCAAGACTACCTGTACCTACTTTGCGGCGCCCCACTCTCCCGGCCATGGCGATAAGCTCTTGCGTCTCAATGCAATGCCGGGCACCCTGGCACACAACGTCGTATTCCCCAGCGATGCGGCCCCCGGCTACGCCCCCGCTGGTCAAACACTGGTTTCGGTGAACACTCACGGCGCGCACGGCCTTACGGAGGAGGACTTACTAAACCGGCTGCGAGCCGAACTGGCTGCCTGGTTTGGGCCGGCCACGGCCCAGTGGCAGCACCTGCGCACCTATGAAATTGCGCACGCCCTCCCCGCCTACCCCGCAGGGCAGCCCTACCGCCAGAGCCTCCGCCTGGCCGACAACCTCTACCAGTGCGGCGACTACACCGCATATCCGTCGCTGAACGCCGCCATGGCGACTGGCCGCGAGGTAGCGGAGATGTTACTGGTGTAAAAGCTACTCCTGCTCACAAACTACCCGTACGGCCGCCATCTACAGCCAGATTGGTGCCTGTGACGTAGCCTGCCGCCGGCGAGGCGAAGAACACAGCCGCGGCAGCTATTTCGTCTGCTTCGCCAAAACGGCGGGCAGGAATTTGTTGCTTGGCGGCGGTTTCTACCTCAGCTACTTGCTTGCCGGCTGATGCAGCCTGCTTTTCCAGCAGACTTTCCAAGCGCTGGGTTTGCGTCATGCCGGGTAGCACGTTGTTGACGGTGATGCCATCGGCCGCCAGTTCGTTGGCCAGCGTTTTGGCCCAGTTGGCCACCGCCGCCCGGATGGTATTGGACACGCCCAGCCCCGGCAGCGGCACCTTCACAGAGGTGCTGATGATGTTGATGATGCGCCCATACTGCCGCGCCCGCATAGCCGGCACCACGGCTTGCACAAGCAAATGGTTGCACACCACATGCTGCTCAAACGCTGCCCGAAAGGCATCGACAGACGCCTCGATAATAGGCCCACCGGGCGGGCCGCCCGTGTTATTGACGAGCACGTGAAAGCCTATTGGGTGCGCCTTGAGGTAGTCGGCCACGCGTGTGGCTACTTGGTCGGGCTGGGTGAAATCGGCCACGATGTAGTCGTGCGGCTGGTTGGTGGGCGTGGGTAGGGCGGCAGCCGTTTCGCGCAGCGTGGTTTCGTTACGGGCCAGCAGCGTAACGGTAGCGCCTTGCCGGGCTAGTTCTTTGGCAATGGCTCGCCCAATTCCCTGCGTGCTGCCGCTCACAAGAGCTTTTTGATCGGAGAAAGGAGTAGTGGAACTCATACTATTAGAAACCGAGATGGAAGCCGATGTTTTGAGATATTTGTTGAAATCATGAGCAAATAGCTTATAGGTCGTCATGTTGAGCGGAGTCGAAGCATCTCGCTCGCGTCGTCGAGTTAGTGACATAACATCAGCATGCGAGATGCTTCGACTCCGCTCAGCATGACGAGCGAATAACCTCCTTCTCTCTTCAAAACCAAACCACATGAATCGACCGATCAATTTACAAAAGTGGGTGGATGAGCACCGCCATCTGCTGAAGCCGCCCGTGGGCAACCAGCAGGTATTCAAAGACAATAAAGATTTTATTGTGATGGTGGTGGGCGGTCCCAATTCCCGCAAAGACTACCACGTGGACGAGGGCGAGGAGTTGTTTTGGCAGCTGGAAGGCGACATCGTCGTGAAAATCATCGAAGACGGGAAGCCGGTAGATATTGAGATTAAGGCCGGCGAGATGTACCTGCTACCTCCTGGTGTGCCCCATTCGCCGCGGCGGCCTGCCAATACCATAGGGCTAGTGGTGGAACGCTACCGCACGGCCGGCGAGCTAGACGGTTTTCAGTGGTACTGCGAAAACTGCGGCCACAAGCTCTACGAGGAATTTGCTGAGATTACCGATATCGTGGCGCAGCTGCCGCCTATCATGAACCGCTTCTGGCAAGACGAGCACAAGCGCACGTGCACCGTGTGCGGCACCGTGATGGCGCCACCCACGCCTGCCCCTGCTCCGTAAGTACTTCCTGGCGGCCCTCGCCTTTGCCCCCTACCTTTGCCCGCATGACCTTTGAACCCACCCCCGCCTTTGCCGCCCACCTCGATGCCCAGGACCCGCTGCGCGATTTTCGCAGCCGCTTCCTGATTCCGCCCGCGCCAGGTGGTGGCGAGAGCCTCTATCTGTGCGGCAATTCGCTGGGTCTGCAACCCCGTGCCGTACGCGAAGCGCTGGATCAGGAGCTGAATACCTGGGCCACGCTGGCCGTAGATGGGCACTTCGAAGGTCCTTCGCCGTGGATGCACTACCACGAAACCCTGGCCGAAACGGAAGCCCTGGTGGTAGGCGCTAAGCCCATAGAAGTGGTGGTGATGAACAATCTGACCACCAACCTGCACCTGCTGCTCACATCGTTCTACCGTCCTACCCCTACCCGCTACAAGGTGCTGATGGAAGGCGGCGCGTTTCCTTCGGACCAATACGCCCTGGAAACCCAAACCAAGCTGCACGGTTTCGACCCCGACGACGCCATTGTGGAGCTGGTGCCCCGTTCCGGTGAGCACACGTTGCGCACGGAGGATATAGAGGCCAAAATTGCTGAGCTAGGCGATTCGCTGGCGACCATTATCATGGGGGGCATCAACTACTACACCGGGCAGGTGTTTGATATGCAAGCCATTACGCGGGCTGGGCACGCGGTGGGCGCTATGGTAGGCTTCGACCTGGCACACGCGGCCGGCAACGTGGAGCTGCACCTGCACGACTGGGACGTGGATTTTGCCTGCTGGTGCACCTATAAGTACATGAACTCGGGGCCGGGTAGCGTGGGCGGCACGTTTGTGCACGAGCGATTCGCTGACCGTCCTGACCTGCTGCGCCTCGCCGGCTGGTGGGGCCACGATGCCGATGAGCGCTTCAAAATGCAAAAAGGCTTTAAGCCAATGGTTGGCGCCGCAGGTTGGCAGCTCGCCAACGGCAACGTGCTGACACTAGCGGCACACCGGGCGGCGCTGGCGCTGTTTGCGGAGGTAGGCGGCATGGGCCCGTTGCGCCGCAAAAGCGAGCAGCTCACGGCCTACCTGGAGTTTCTCATCAACCGTCTGGAGCTACCCACTTCGCGCCTCGAAATCATTACGCCCACTGACCCCGCGGCCCGTGGCTGCCAACTTTCCTTGCTGGTGCACCAGGGCGGGCGTGATCTGTTCGACCACCTTACGCAGGCCGGCGTGGTAGGCGACTGGCGCGAGCCCAACGTGATTCGGCTAGCGCCGGTGCCCTTCTACAACTCGTTTGCCGATGTGCAACGGGTAGGCGAAGTACTGGCCGCCTGGGCTGGACAATAGCGCAGGCAAGAAAATTTGGGCATTTGTTACCTATTCAACACAACTTGCGTTCAGTCTAGTAGCAACCTAGCAGCTGCTTTCATGTTCGGTTTGGCCTTGCAACCCAGCCGCACCCATTTGAGTCTATTTTTCAATTACCGTTTTCACTATCCCAATGGCTGAAGACTACGCGGCCAAGATGGGCCGCAAAACCGACGCCGAACTGCGCCAGTACGTCGACCAGTATACTAACTACCTGGAAGAAGCCGTATTGGCTGCTCTCGATGAGCTGGAACGCCGGGGGAAGGTAGTGGCGGAAGCCAGTGCCATCCGCACGAACGTGCAGCCCGTGGTGGCGCAGCGTGCCGCCGAGGCCGCTACTGTTCGCGCCGCCGAAGCTGCTGTAGCAGAACCGGAGCAAGAACAAGCAGCCGGACCCGCGCTGTACTCGCCGGCTACCATTGCCATTTTCTCCGTCATATTTTCTTTTCTGGCGGGAGGCGTGCTGATGGTTATCAACTTGTTTAAGTTGGACAAGCAAAGCAAGGCGTTACGCCTGCTGTTGTTTATTGTTCTGTATCTCTTGGGGAGCTCCTACTTGCTGCAATGGGCTGTTTTACAGTTTGGTGAGAGTGCCAAATGGATCAGTGCGGCCGTTAACCTAGGTGCTGTGGTGGCGTATCTGTGGTTTTTTTGGCCGCGCTACGTAGGCCGGCGCTCCTACCTTAGTCGGGGTTGGCTGCCTGCCCTGGTGGTCTGCTTGCTGATCTTCGGGATTATGTATTACCTGATGATGCCCATGCTGGGGCAAATGGGCGGTGCCGCGCTGCCGTAGCAGCTACCCTATGCCGCTCACGCTACTACCCTTACTTAACGCCGAAATCTGGCTCGACGAGCGTTTTTTGCCGTTTGATGCTGCTACTGCCCTGTCGCACGAGTTGGAGCAAACCATTGCGTGGCGACAGGAAGCCATTCGGCTCTATGGGCGCGAGGTGCTCCAACCGCGCCTCACGGCTTGGCACGGCGACCCGGCCGCTACCTACCGCTACTCTGGTCTTCAACTTACGCCTCAGCCCTGGACGCCGGCACTGCAAAAACTACGTGGGCAAGTGGAAACCGCTACCGGAACCGCTTTCAATAGCGTACTACTCAACCTCTACCGCTACGGGCAGGATAGCATGGGCTGGCATGCCGACGACGAGCCGGAACTAGGCCCCGCACCGGTTATCGCTTCCTTGAGTTTGGGTGCTACCCGCCGTTTCCGGTTGCGTCCCCGCGATGCCCGCGAAACGCCGCACGCGCCTGTTTCTCTCGATTTGTCCTCTGGCAGTTTGCTGGTGATGCGTGGCCCTACCCAACAGCACTGGCTGCACGCCGTGCCGAAAACTGCCCGGCCCACGGATGCTCGCCTCAACCTAACTTTTCGATTAATTGTAAACGCTATGTAAGCCTCATCGGCTTAGTAGCGGATTTCTGGGTGCCCGAAAAGGTTGATGTCCACGTTTTCGCCAATGCTGTATGTGCCAATCTGTAGCTGGTCGTTTGCTAGCTGCAAGTGTGCAGATGGCATTTTTGGGGTGAAAACCTGCTGATCTTCTGTGAGTAAGGCAGTCCAGATCATGGCCGACCACGTGAGATAAGTAGCTGTTGCCAGCGATGAGTAGGAATGTTGCACAGGCCGATAAGCAGCCTTAGAAACGCAGGGGGTAGAAATTGGCATAGAAACAGAGCAAGTGGTTCGTCTTACAATACAACCCTACGATGCGCTGTAAGCCACCGGATTCTATTTAAGCTTAAACAAATTGTATTACTCGATGAATAGCTTTTCCTACCCGACAAACGACGCTATTTCGTAACCGTTTACCTTCGCTGTTCCATTCCCTTTTTGCCGTGTCTATGTCCGCTCCTGTTCCTGCCGCTACTTCCGAGCCGCTCACCATTATTGGCGGAGGTCTGGTAGGCTCCCTACTCGCCCTCTACCTGGCGCGGCGCGGCTATCAGGTAGCCATCTACGAGCGTCGGCCCGACCCGCGCTACCAGGAAGCCGCCGAGGGGCGTTCCATCAACCTGGCTCTTTCGGACCGGGGCTGGCGGGCGCTGGAAGGCATTGGCGTGCAGGAAGACGTGCGCCAAGTGGCCCTACCCCTCTACAAGCGCGCCATGCACAGCCTAGACGGACAGCTCACCTACCAGGCCTATGGGCAGGAAAACCAGGCTATTTATTCCGTTTCGCGCGATGGCCTCAACCGCACCCTACTCGATCTGGCGGAGGCGCACCCCAACATCACCCTGCACTTCAACCAGCGGTGCCTGGAGGTAGACCTGCGCCGGCGCCAGCTTACCCTGCGCGACACGACCACCCAACAGACGCACACGCTTGCCTACCACCGGCTGTTTGGTACCGATGGAGCCTTTTCGGCGGTGCGGGGGGCTATGCAGAAAACTGACCGCTTCAACTACGCACAGAGCTACCTGGAGTACGGTTACAAGGAATTGCAGATTGCGGCCGACGCAGCCGGCAACTGGCAGCTCGATAAAGAAGCGCTTCACATCTGGCCGCGCGGGCAGTACATGATGATTGCCCTACCCAACCTCGACGGCTCTTTCAACTGCACTTTATTTTTCCCCTACGAAGGCGAAACGTCGTTTGCTTCCCTGCAAACGCCCGCCCAGGTACAGGACTTTTTTGAGCGCGTATTTCCCGATGCGGTACCTCTCATGCCCAATTTGCTACCCGAGTTTGCTGAGCACCCTACCAGCTCCCTCGTCACGGTGCGCTGCTACCCGTGGTCCTACCAAGGCGAGGTGGTGCTGATTGGGGATGCCTCGCACGCCATTGTGCCCTTCTACGGCCAGGGCATGAACGCGGGCTTCGAGGATTGCACCGTGCTCGACCAACTGCTGACAGAGTTTGACGGCGACTGGAACACCGTTTTTGCAGAGTTTCAGCGCCGCCGCAAGCCTGATGCCGACGCCATGGCCGACCTAGCGGTGTATAACTTCCAGGAGATGCGCGACCGGGTGGCCGACCCGCGTTTTCTGCTGCAAAAGAAAATCGAAAGCAAAATCTCCGCGCAGTATCCCGATCAGTGGCTGCCGCTGTACTCGCAGGTCACGTTCTCGCACACGCCCTACGCCGAGGCCCTGGCCAATGGCACCCGACAGGAGCACATTATGCAGCGCCTGATGCCCCTTATTCAAACAGAAGCCGACTACGACACGCCCGCCGTGCAGGAAATGGTGCAGCAGGAAATGGCCCAACTGGCTTAGCAGTAAACTCTGCGTTTTCGCTATTCTTGATGCACTCAACTAATTGATAGCATTTTGCTTCGGGGCTATCTATGCATATTATTTTGGCCGATTAATTGCAACTATCTTGATTAGTACTAACGGTTTTCTCGGCGTAATACCTTCTTTTATAGGTGAGTTGTACCTTTACCTAGTCAAACGCTCCTTGGCCACGGCGGCCATCTACAGTTTCTTTGTGTATGCCTGCTACCTCTGCGCTTTCCTGCCTCATTGTGGATGATGACCCCATCAACCGCCTGACGCTGGAGCATTACATTTCCCTGACAGATTCACTCTCGCTCACCGCTTCCCTCACCGATGGGTTGGAAGGGCTGACTTTCTTTCGCAATGGTAACCAGGTAGACATTCTGTTCTTGGATGTGCAGATGCCCCAGCTTAGTGGCCTGGAGTTGCTGCGGGTGTTGCCCAATCCCCCGCTGGTTATTCTGACAACTGCCCACGAGGATTTTGCCGTTGATGCCTTCAACCTGCAAGTGACCGATTACTTGGTCAAGCCCTTCGACTATGCCCGTTTCAGCCGGGCCGTGCAGCGGGCACAGCAGCAAGCCGGCGCCCTCACCCACGCAACGGCTACGCAGGCACCAGCCCTCCCCGATTCCGACCTGTTTGTGAAGGTCAACAACAAGATGGTGCGCATCAATTTCGATGATGTGCTCTACGTGGAAGCGCTGTCTGACTACGTTATCATCGTGACCGACAAGCAGAAGCATATTGTATACACCACGCTGAAGGCTTTTGTGGAGCGCCTACCCTTCGACCACTTTGTACGGGTGCACCGCTCCTACATCCTGAATCTACGGCGGGTAGAGGCCATTGAAAACAACATGGCGCTGATGCCTAGCGGCCAGGAAGTACCCATCAGCAAATCCTATCAGGACATCGTTTTCCGGAAGATCAACCGCATCTAGCACACCGGAGTACCACAACAAGGCCCGTTTCGTAGCTACGAAACGGGCCTTGTTGTGGAGCAAACTTTCTCGCCTACCTAATAACCAGCGGCCTGCAACTCAGCCACCACCGCCGCGGTGGTATTCAGGAGCGTTGTGGCCGCAGCCTGCAAGGTCGTTTCTGTAGGACGGTCGGCGGGGGATGCGTGGGGGTAGGATTCCAGCAAGCGCACTGGTTCCTCGGTGGTTGTCACGGCCAGCAGCTTCAGCGTGGGTTTCAGGCGGTGCGCTATGGCGGCCGCCGCGGTCCAGTCGGATACGGCGGTGGCAACCTTCAGTTGGTCCAGCGCGGGCGGGGTATGTTGCAGGAAAGTCGTCAGGATTTTTCGCACGAAGTTCTCGCTGCCGTGAGCCGCTTCCTGCAACTGGGCCAAGTGGTAGAGCGGCGCAATGGGCGCGTTGCGCACAGCGGCTACCTCGGCCGCGGCCTCCACTGTACGACCCAGCTGAGCCGCAATTTTCAGGAACAAGTCGCGCTCCTCGAAGGGCTTAAGCAGGTAGTCGTTGATGCCAGCCTTTTGGTACACCTCGTGGTCGGAGCGCATGGCATTGGCTGTGAGCGCAATAACAGGTAGCACGGCTTTCAGCGGGTCGGCGTGCTGCCGAATCAGGCGGGTAGCCTCCAAGCCGCTCATGCCGGGCATCTGAATGTCCATCAGCACCACGTCGTACATGTGCTGGTCTAGGAGCGCCAGGGCTTCGGGGCCGCTGTCGGCGGCATCCACCTCAAAGCCCCACCCTTGCAGAATCAATAACGCCAATTGCTGATTGACGGGGTGGTCTTCTACCAGCAGCACGCGCGTGCCGCGCAGGGTAGCATAGTCGGGTAGGGCGGGCTCAATGGCCAGGGCCGTCTGCTGGGCTTTGGGTAGCGTGAGCACCAGGAAAAACGTGCTGCCGCGGCCTGGGGTGCTCTCTACCCACAGGCGCCCGCCCAACTGCTCCGACAAGCGCCGGCTGATGGTGAGGCCCAGTCCCGTGCCCCCAAATTGGCGGGTAGTATCTGTATAGGCCTGCCGGAAGCTCTCGAAAATGGCTTCCTGCTTTTCGGCCGGAATGCCAATGCCGGTGTCAGTCACCTGAAACTCAATGCTGAGCTTCTCGGGTGAGTCGTGCAGCACGCGGCCGGTAAGCTCCACGAAGCCCCGGTCCGTGAATTTGATGGCGTTGCTGAGCAGATTCAGCAAAATTTGATTCAGGCGGAACGGGTCGCCTACCACCACGGGCTCGGGTAGGGTAGGCGGCTCCACGAAGAACCGAATGCGCTTCTCTTCGGCTTTATAAGCCAGCGTTTGGGCCGCCCCGCGAATCGACTCGATGATATCGAAAGGAATTTCTTCCAGGTGCAATTGCCCCGATTCAATCTTGGCAACGTCCAGCACATCGTTGATAACCGCCAGCAAGTGCCGGCCCGAGCTTTGAATAATGTTGAGGTGGTCGCGCTGGGCCTCCTGCAATTCCGTTTTGGCCAGCAGCCCGGCCATGCCCAGAATCCCGTTGATGGGCGTGCGAATCTCGTGGCTCATGTTGGCCAGGAAATTTTCCTTGGCCTGCGCCGATTCCTCGGCTGCTTCTTTGGCCCGCTTCAACTCCTTTTCCATTAGGATGCGGTCCGTAACGTCTTGCCCGTAGGCAATGACGTAGGGTTCCTGGCCGGTTTCGTCTACTAGGGAATTGTTGTAGAGGATGAAGCGCCGCTCTCCTGTGCGCGACATCAAAGTCATCACGCCGCCTAGCTCGCGCTGCTGCGCAATGGTAGTGAGGTAGGCGCCCATGTCGGCGTGCAACTCGGGCGGCGATACCATCTGCAAGGGCTGCCCGATTATTGCTTCCGCCGGACGGCCAATTACGGCTGCCGCGGTGGGGTTAATGGTCAGGATCCGGCCCTGTAAGTCGTGCGTACAGATGAGCGCCTGACTGAACTGCATCAGGTCGCGGTACTGCTTTTCACTGCGAATTAGCGTTTCGTGGGCCAGGCGGGCCTCCGTGATATCGGTGCTCACGCCCAATATGCTAACGGTGCCATCGGCGCGGCGCAAAGGGCGCTTCACTGACCGCAGCCAGCGGGTTTCGCCATTTCGTAGCGTTGCGGATACCTCGACGGTTTGCTCCTGCCCCGTTGTAATAATCTGAATGTCATCATCTACTACCTTTTGCAGCTCGCGCCAGATCGATAGGTCTTCGGGGGCTACCTCTGCCTCCGTTAAGCCCACCAACTCGATGTGCTTGGTACTCTGCACAAAATCCCTCATTGATTGATTCATGAAGGAAATCTTCGTGTTGATATCACGCACGAAGATGTAGTCAGGCACCGTGTTTACTACCTGCTGCACAAAGGCTTGCTCTTCTTGCAGGCGCGCTTCGCTTTCCCGCAACCGGCTCTCGGCCAAGTAGCGCTCCGTAATGTCGAGGCCATAGCCCAGCATCAAGCGCAGGGAGCCATCGGGGTTATATACGGGCAGCATGTTGCGCAATGCCCGGCGCTGGCCCTGCGGACTTTCCAACGACTCTTCCCACTGCACGGCCTGCTTGGTAGCCAGCGCCTGCTCGAAACGGGCATGGCGCTCCTCGGCCAGCGCCACAGGGCGCTGCCGGTATTCGCAAAACTCGAAGTCGTTGCGGCCAATAATCCATTCGCGCACTTCGGGGTTGGCAATAGCCGCCGGGTTCAGGAACAGGTAGCGGTGCTCGGGGTCGAACACGGCTACATCTACCGGCAACAGGTTTAGGATGGTTTCGTAGAACTCGCGCTGCTGCTGCATCCGCCGCTCGACATCCTTGCCCTGCGTGATGTTGGTGAGGTAGACATCCGCGTACTGCTCGTTGCAGGAAGGCACCACAAACAGCAGGTAGTGGTTGAAGTTCAACGCGATTTCCTGCTGCACTACCTTGTCAGTTGCCAATGCCTGCCCAATGGCTTGCTGCACCAACTCCTCCAATTGCGGCAACATACCCGCCTCTTCTTCACGTTGCCGCAGATTTTCGGCTGCTTGGTTCAGAAAGAGCGTTTCGGCGGTAGCGCTCAGGCGCCACACCGGATTAGGGTTGCGCCGGGGTAGCTGTCCCAGGTCGAGGGTAGGCGAAGAGGGAGCGCACAGCTGCTCCAGCTCCGCTACGCGCTCCTCGGCAAGCTGTCGGGCGGCGCGCTCCTGCTGCAATTGCGCTAGCAGATCGGCCGTTGTAAGATCAGAAGTAGAGGAAGAAGCCATAGCCACAAGCAGACAAATACCGCGCCCAGAGGCAGGGGCGAAAACTGAATTTCGGGAATGATCTATATTGTTGGAGCTCGGGCAAAGCCATGGCTACCAACAGCCACGCTACCTTCTGTAAAGCTACAATTCCAGTGCTACCCTCCTGCTTTTCGGAATGACTTTTTACGGCCGTATAGTCCCGCTCTCCTACCCGTCAGGCCAGTGCTACCCCTACGCCTACCCCCGCCACCAGACTCACGCCCAACACCAGTCCGGCCCACACCTGAGTAGGTGTGTGGGACTGTAGCTGTAACCGGGCACTTAACACAGCCCCCGCTAGCAAAATGCTACCCAGCAGCCACCACAGTGCTTCCTGATCGGCGAGGCCGCTGAGCTGCAACAAGGCCAGCAGTCCCACGGCGCCCCCCACCCCCACGGCATGGGCGCTGATTTTCCAGCGCAATGAGATTAATAGTGTCAGCAGCACGGCAATGGCCATGCCCACCATCATATAGCGCAACAGAGCATCCAGGGCAAAGCCAGTATGCGTGAAAAACCAGGCCGCTACCCCAAAGCTGATGGCCGCAGCCAGAAAGGGTAGGGCGCGTTGCCGCCTGTCGTACAGCTCCAGCGAGTCGATAACGCCGGCCCAATATAGCCCACTCGTGCAGAGGGTAGGCAGCAAAAAGGTAAACCCGAACGCAAACGCTACTACCAGCCACCGGTCGGGCAGCAACGGGTAGAGCACCACGCCCGGCAATTGATAACAAACAATATAGTAGAGATACGATGGGACCAGCAGCGGGTGAAAAATCACCGATAACGCCAAAGCCAGGGAGTTTTTCAACGGAACCGGATTAAAGCCGAATACGAATATAGAGCTTGAATCCTAAAAAAACAGGATAAAGTACATTAGATAAAATGGTGGGATAGTAATTTTGCAAAGATGCGTGTCATCCTGAGCGCAGCGAAGGACCTTATGCCAGTTGAACGAGTCGTTGATACGTCAATCGTTCTAGCGTGATAAGGTCCTTCGCTCCGCTCAGGATGACACGCATCTTCGCAAAATCACTATCTCACTACCCAATATATCAGCACTTTACAACTCTTTCCGCAGGCGCGCTACCGGGATATTCAATTGCTCGCGGTATTTGGCTACTGTGCGGCGGGCAATGTTGTAGCCGCGGGCATTGAGCATCTTTTCCAGTTTGTCATCCGACAGTGGCCGGCCTTTGCTTTCGCCGTCGATGATTTCCTTCAAGATGTGCTTCACCTCGCGCGAGCTAGCATCCTCGCCCGAGTCGGTGGCGATGCCTTCGGAGAAGAAATACTTGAGGGGGTAGATGCCAAACTCCGTTTGCACAGCCTTGGAATTCACTACCCGGCTCACGGTGGAAATATCCATCCCGATTTCTTGGGCAATGTCCTTTAGAATCATGGGGCGAAGGCGGCCTTCGTCGCCCTCGGCAAAGAAGTCGTGCTGGTAGCGCACAATGGCATCCATAGTGCGCAGCAGGGTTTGCTGGCGCTGCCGGATGGCATCAATAAACCACTTGGCCGAGTCGAGCTTCTGCTTCACGAAGGTAACGGCCTCCTTCATCTTCTTGTCCTTTTTCGAGGCTTTGTCGTAGGCCTGAAACATCTCCGTGTAGGCCGGCGACACGCGCAAATCCGGCGCGTTGCGGGCGTTCAGCGACAGGTGAAACTGGCCGTTGTCGTTGGTCAGGATGAAGTCGGGAATGATGTACTGCACCTTGCCCATACCTACCGGGCCAGAGCCGCCGGGCTTAGGATTCAGCTTCAGAATCAAAGCAATAGCATCCCGTATTTCCTCGTCTTCTAAGTCCAGCCGCTGCTGAATGCGGGCGTAGTGCTTCTTGGTGAACTCCTCGTAGGTTTCGGCCAAAATACGCTCGGCGTTTTCCACGTCGGGGTCGGCGGGGCGGCGCTCTAGCTGCAACAATAAGCACTCCTGCAAGTCGCGGGCCCCAATGCCGGGCGGGTCAAACGACTGAATCAGGCGCAGCACGGTTTCGATTTCCTCAGTCGTGACTTCCACATTCTGGGAGAAAGCCAGGTCGTTGGCAATGGCCGACAAGTCACGCCGGATGTAGCCGTCGCTATCGATGGAGCCAATGAGCTGGGTGCCAATGATGCGCTGCTTATCCGAGACGGCCACAAAGCCTAGTTGGTCCAGCAGGCTGTCAATCAGCGAAGCGCCATTGTCGGCCAGGGGCATTTCGCGGTCCTCGTCGGCGTCGCCGGGTCCGTCGCCTTGCATCTTATAGCCGGCTATTTCGTCGTCGTTGAGGTAGTCGCCCAGGTCTAGGTCGTCGCTGGTCTCTTTTTCGGCCGTAGATTCTTCGATTTGCGGTAGCTCCAGCTCGGGCTGCTCTTCGGCACGGTCGAAATCCTCGTCGAGGGTGTTGTCGTCGTTGTCGAACTCGGCGTCTGGGTCGTCGAAATCGTCGTCGGCGTCGTCGTCCTCCCGGTCCTGCTCCTCAAAGTCCTCTGCGTCGTCGCCCTCTTCCAGCGCCGGATTCACTTCCAGCTCTTCCTTAATGCGGGCTTCCAGCTCGGCAGTCGGAATCTGCAGCAGCTTGATAAACTGTATCTGTTGGGGTGACAGCTTCTGCGAAAGAAGCTGTTTCATATCCAGTCGTTGCATACTATTTCGGCGCTTTCTAAATCCTCGGCACAATGCTTGTGGCAGCTCTCAAATATATGCCTTTCTGCACTTTGGCATAGGCAAAAAAGTTGGATAGCGGGCAGCTATTGTATCATTCGAGGGCTGCTCAGGATTTTGAATAGAAAGCTTGGCAATAAGCCAAAATTTTATACATCAATAGCCAATCTCTTCTTTTGTACTGCTACCCCTGCTAAAACTTCTACCTTTGCGGCTCAGAACTTTAACCTGAATCTGAGTCCCAATGACTGTAAGAAGAACGAACGTGCAGGCGCTGCTCGGCAGCCAGGAGCTGGAGCGCGAAGTAGTGGTGAACGGCTGGGTGCGTACGCGCCGCGGCAATAAATACGTGCAGTTCATCGCCGTGAATGACGGCTCTTCGATTCATAATATCCAGGTAGTAGCCGACGCCGAGAAATTCCCGGAGGAGTCGCTGAAGGACGTGACGACGGGTTCGTGTGTGGCCGTGCGCGGCCAGTTGGTAGCCTCGCAAGGCAAAGGGCAAAGCGTAGAAATTCAGGCCGCCGAAATAACGGTGCTTGGGAAAGCCGATGCCGAAACCTACCCGTTGCAGAAGAAAGGGCACACCCTGGAATTCCTGCGCGAAATAGCTCACCTGCGCCCCCGCACCAACACCTTTGGGGCGGTGCTGCGCGTACGCCACGCGCTGGCCTTTGCCGTGCACCAGTATTTCAACGACCACGGCTTCTATTACATCCATACGCCCATCATCACGGGCTCCGATGCGGAGGGCGCGGGCCAGATGTTTCGCGTGACCACCCTACCCGACCAAAACCCGCCCCTCACGGAGGACAAAGCCGGCGTAGACTACAAGCAGGATTTCTTCGGCAAGCAAACCAACCTCACCGTATCGGGCCAACTCGAAGGTGAGGTAGCGGCTATGGCGCTGGGCAAGGTATACACCTTCGGTCCTACCTTCCGGGCCGAGAACTCCAACACGGCCCGCCACCTAGCTGAGTTCTGGATGATTGAGCCGGAAGTGGCCTTCAACGATTTGCAGGACAACATGGAGCTGGCCGAGGACTTCCTGAAGTACCTCGTGCGCTACGCCCTGGACAAATGCGCCGATGACCTGCAATTCCTCAACGAGCAGTACGATAAGGAGTTGCTGGAGCGCCTGCGCTTCGTGGTCGACAATGATTTCCAGCGCCTGACCTACACGGAGGCAGTAGAAATCCTGAAATTGGCGAAGAAGAAGTTTGAGTTCCCAGTAGACTGGGGCACCGATTTGCAGTCGGAGCACGAGCGCTACCTCGTAGAAAAGCACTTCAAGAAGCCCGTTATCCTCACCGACTACCCCAAGGATATCAAGGCGTTCTACATGAAGATGAACGACGACGACAAGACCGTGCGCGCCATGGACGTGCTGTTTCCAGGCATCGGCGAAATCATCGGCGGCTCGCAGCGTGAGGAGGACTTAGAGAAGCTGCGCGCCCGCATGGCTGCTATGCACGTGCCCGAAGACGAGCTGTGGTGGTACCTGGAACTGCGCAAGTTTGGTACGGCACCGCACGCTGGTTTCGGCCTGGGCTTCGAGCGGCTGATTTTGTTCGTGACGGGTATGGCCAACATTCGGGACGTGATTCCCTTCCCGCGCTTCCCGAAAAACGCGGAATTTTAAGTTGCGGATTCGCTCAGATTATAGTGGATTTCACGGATTTTGTGAATGGTTTCCGATGGGCGGCTTCCTTATGGAGCCGCCCGCTTTGTAACAGCGCAAACATATTGCGCTGGGCCTGCGAGTTGTACGGTACAGCGTTACCTTATATTGCACCCTCCGGTTGGTAGCGTAAGAGCCAACTGCTTATCACATATGCTTCTTATTATCGTGTTCTGGGCATGGGCGGCTGGGGTAGGCCTGGGGTTTGGCCTAGGCTTAGAAAAATTGCTGAAACGGATTTGGGGGCCTCTACCTTGCCTGCTAAAAGACAGCCCAGAATTATTAATAGTCGGTGGCTTATCGGTACTAGCGTGGTTAGTAGCAATCCTTAGCTTCGCGCTACCAGTCGCTCTACCTATGCAATTAGGATTAAGCGCTTTATCTAGTGTACTACTCGTCACAAACCGCGTTCGACTGCGCTTATTGCTGCTCACCTACGGTGGTAGTTGGCAAGAAGCGGGGGCCCTTGCTGGCCTGCTGGCCGGAGCGCTGGTGGTACTAATTCTGACACACGCAGCCCAACCACCAACATTTCCTGACTCGGCCCTGTACCATGCGCAGTTTATTCAGTGGATGCATCGCTACCCCCTGGTACCAGGATTAGGTAATCTGCGTGGACAGTTGGCTTTCAACTCACATGCTCACTTATTAACGGCTTTTTTCAGTCCAGCCACCCCCACTTAGCCAAGCTCCAGCATTTCAGCAAACGGTGAGTAGTCTAGGCTTTTTGTTGCTGACCATTCACCACGTACGTCGGGCCGGCAGGCAGCTACGGGTAGGCCCTCGACCCTGGTTGGCCATTTTCTATCTAGGTAGCATACTCCTGCTGCTGATGACGATGCGTCCTTGGATTTCTTCCCCCCTAGCCGATAGCACCGCAGCCGTACTCGGCTTGTTACTACTAGGGCTGTTGCTCGAAACGCCCCGTTTGTCTTCCGCTGGCCTTATTTGGGTAGGCGTAATAGCTGCTACAGCCGTTACTGTAAAGTCATCAGCTGGCACTATGCTGCTGTGGCCGTTGGTGGCGGCTTGGTGGCCCGCACAGGGGCGTTGGCGACGTTTGGGGTTGCTATTGGGTGTCATCGTGCTGGTGCTGCTTCCTTGGGTAGGGCGGAACGTAGGGTTATCAGGCTACCTCGCTTATCCGCTGGCGGGCAGTTTGGGGCCTGTCGTACGCGATTGGGCCGTAACGCCTACCCAACTAACTGCTGATTTAGTAGAGATTCGCCTTTTTGCCCGACGTCCTTTGGGCGACTGGCCCCTGGCAGCGAAGCAGCCCTTAGAGGAGTGGCTACCGTTGTGGTGGATGCAGCAGGAACCAGCTGATAAGCTGCTGCTGCTAGTGGTTGTAGCAGGCATCGGGTTGATAGCAGGATGGCTGGTTTGGCAATTAGTAGCGAAGAAAACTGCTTACAGCGCTTTGATAAAACGCATAGATCTAACACTTTATTTGCTGCTTTTGCTTGGCTGCGGTAGTTGGTTTGTGGCAGCCCCCGCTATGCGTTTTGCTTACGCCTATCTGATTGGGGCTGCTCTGCTGAGCCCGTTGATTATTGCTCGTGAATTGCCCATTCGGTGGAGCCAAATAGCTGGCTGGGGCTTGTGTGCTCTTAGTCTGCTCTACACACTAAACGGCCTGCGCCATGAATTGGCAAAACCGGCCGCCCTAACGGCCCACGTCACTTGGCCAGCCGACTACCCGGAAGTACGCACGCAGGTGGCTGGTCAGATGGGCTCCTACCCTGTACGAACAGGCGCATGGCCCAACAGACGCTGCGGCAACGCCCTACTGCCTTGTACCGATTCGCTGTCACTGGGTCTGCAATTGCGTGGTACTACGCTACGTCAGGGCTTTCGGATGGTGCGATATTAATTATCGCATACATCCTTTTAAAGACACCATATATCAATAGTTTTAAACACAACTACATAGCTTCATTTTAATAGCCAAAAAATGCTGACACAGGAGATAACAGCCCCCTTCCCGCGCTTCCCGAAAAACGCGGAATTTTAAGTTTCGCACAACTGTTTATCTCTTACCAACCGGCCAAGTTTAGTTGCCCATGGGGGCACCTGAATTTGGCCGGTGGCGTATGGAGATACTCGTTATGCAGAACATTATTTTCTTTGGCGACAGCCTCACGGCGGGTTACCAGTTGCCCGGTAGCGCCGCATTTCCTTCACTTATTCAACAGCGTATCAACACGCTTTCCCTACCCTACAAAACCTTTAACTACGGCGTAAGCGGTGAAACCTCCGCTGGTGGTCGGCAACGCATTAGTAGTGTGCTGGCGCGGCAGCCCGTGGATGTATTTGTGCTAGCGCTGGGAGCCAATGATGGCCTGCGTGGTATTCCGCCCCGCGATACCATGCAAAACCTGCAATTCATTTTAGACGAGGTGAGTCGCAGCTACCCACAGGCGCGGCAGGTGCTGGCGGGCCTGGAGTTTCCGTTTGACTTGGGACCGTTGGGTGGGCACCACTTAGGTGCATATGCCACGGAGTTTAAGGCGCTGTTTCGTACGCTGGCCGAGCGTAATCAATTGGCTTTCGTACCCTTCCTGTTGCAGGGTGTGTTGGGCCACCGCAACCTCAACCTTCCTGATGGCGTGCATCCTAACGCGCAGGGCCAGAAAATTCTGGCTGAGAATGTGTGGGAAGTGCTGGAAGGAGTGGTGACATAGGGCGCACGGATAGCATGTACTAAAAAGCGTCTGCCATCCCGACCACAGCGAAGGACCTTCTCATGTTTGAACGAGTCGTTAGTATAACCGTCGTTCTAGTGTGAGAAGGTCCTTCGCTGTGGTCGGGATGACAGACGCTTTTTGTTGTCTTACGATTTACTATTTCACCTTATATAGCTTCTCGTAATACTCAGTAGCCATGCGGTTTGACCCGAACGCAGGCTCTACCTCGTGCATGGCGGTTTTTACGATTTGCAGGAATTTCTTTGGTTCCTGGTAATAGGTAGGTATAGCTTCTTGCTCTAGCACGTCGAGCAGAGCGGTAGCCTCCTGATCATCTTTCACCTTCTCCTCATTCTGCATATCAGCGTGGGGAATCACGAAGCCGTTTTCGCCGTGACGGATGAACTCGGGAATCCAACCGTCGGCGATGCTCAGGTTCACGGAGCCGTTCATGGCGGCCGTCATGCCGCTGGTGCCGCTGGCCTCGCGGGGGTAGCGTGGGGTATTCAGCCACAAATCTGAACCCTTTTTCAGCGCTGCTGATAGACCCAGCTCGTAGCCCGTGAGCACTGCGCAGTTTTTGAACTGGCGGGTAGTTTTGATGATGTTGTTGAAGATGCCAATGGCCCCGAAATCCTTGGGGTAGGGCTTGCCAGCCCAAATCACCTGAATGGGCTGATCCGTATTTTCAATAATGCTGCGGAACCGCTCGAAATCGCGCAGGATGAGGTCGGCGCGCTTATAGGCGGCAAAGCGGCGGGCCCACACCAGCGTCAGCACTTCGGGGTCGAAGAGGTTGCCGGTCTGGTCGGCCACAATCTTGAACAGTTCCTGCTTCAGCTCTTTCTTACGCGCCAGTAAGGCCTCGTCGTTATCAGCTTCTAAGGCCGCGTGCAGGGCCTTGTCGCGCCAGTAGGTGCCGTTTTGGGCGTTGGTGATGGACGTGATGGGGCAGATGCCTTCATAGTGTCCCCACATCTCGTTAGCCACGTCGCCGTGCACTTTCGATACGCCGTTGGCGATGCGTGAGAAGCGGAGGGCCGTGAGCGTGTAGTTGAGCTGGCCGTTTTCGGCACCCGCTACGCGTACGACTTCCTCGGTAGGCACGGGGCCAAAGAAGCTCATTTTGGCGAGGAGCGCCACGGGGTGCTCCTCGTTGCCGGCCAACTCGGGCGTGTGCGTCGTGAACACGAGGTGCTTCTGCACTTCTTCTAGGTTACGACCAAACTTTTTGTAGAGATAGAACGCCAGCGGCAGGCCGTGGCCTTCGTTGAGGTGATACACATCCACCTTACGCTCAATGATATCCAGCAGCTTGCCACCGCCTACCCCCAGCAGAATGCTCTGGGCCACGCGGGCAGCCGTGTCTGGGTCGTAGAGGTGGTGGGAGATGGTGCGCGAGAGGTAGTCGTTTTCCTCGATATCGGTGGTGAGGAAGAACATGGGCGCCGTGCCAAACGTGTCGGGCGCCAGGTAGAGGGCCTTCACGTACACATCGGCATCGTGAATGGTGATGGGGAACACAATGCCCGTATCCTGCAAGAAGGAGTAATACTTGTGGCGGAACTCGGCTTGCATCAGCTGGTTCTGGTCGCGGGTCTGGTCGTAGTAGCCATCCGTCCACAGGATGGCAATGCCTACCAGGTTCTGCTTCAGCTCATACACTGAGCGCATGTGCGAGCCGGCCAGAAAGCCCAGGCCGCCAGAGTAGGTTTTCAGCGCCTGATCGAGCGCGAACTCCATGGAAAAATACGCCGCCGAAGTCTCAAACTCGGGGTTGATAGGGTACATGTTCAGGTCAAATGCCATGAAGAGAAAGTCAGGTGAAAGGAAACAGCCGCTTACCAAGCAGGATAGTTGGCGCGGCTAATATCTACAGATTCTGCCCAATAAAAAGCGGAAGCCAATCTATAGAATTGACTTCCGCTCACAACGGGAGAATAGCCTTCAAGGTTTATGGATGACTTTGGCCACCCATACTTTTGAGCTTATCATAGGTTTGTTGCGACGTTTGATACTGACGCTCTACGGCTTGCTGTACAGGCTGGGGCAGGTCGCCACTGTCGAGAGCTTCTTTGTAGGCTTTCAGAGCCCACTCTTCGCCGTACACGTTGGAATCGAGGATAGCCTTTTCGTCTTTACCGGTTACGGCCGACTTCACATCCATCCAGCCACGGTAGAGCTTGCCTTTGGTGGTGGTGCTATCCTCGCCCTCGCCGCCGTAGTTGCGGGCGAAGCCATTCAGCTCGTCGGCAAACCGCTGGCTCTGGTCGGCCAGCTGCTGGTAATAAGACTTATGTTGCACGTCTTTGGTGTCTTCAGCAGCGGTTTTATATCCTTCGATGCGGTCGTTGACAAATTCGGTCAGCTCGTTAAGCGTACTGGAAACGTTGGAATTAGAAGCCATACTAATCAGAAGGTTAGTAGTGAAAAAATCGAATTACACACTACTTCGCAAACGGCTGATACTACGGGTGGGTTGAGACAGCCCGCAATTTTGCACCTAATACAACCGCAGCCGATTTATGCTCTGTAGAGACGCTGAGGCAATGGTTGCTGTCGGTACGCTGCTTACCCTGGCATAAGGGGTAAGGCGGTACCATCAATCCGTTATTTTACATTGTAAAGCGCTTGCAGATAATGCTTTTCATAACAAAAGCATAACGTCCAGCGGGTGAGGCCGGGAAAAATAGGCTGTAGTTTCGCGGCGCCGAATAGGCTTTTGCGCTCTTCTACCCTTCACTTCCTTTTCATGCACTTCTCTTTTCGCTGGCTGGCTGCTCCTGCGCTGGCTCTCTCGTTGCTGGGCTGCGCCCAGCAGGACACCGACCCTACCCCTACCCTGCTTGCCAGCGTAACGTCGGCCAACGTGGCAGCCACTGGCTTCCCCGAAACCTTCGAAACGGGCACCAAAACCGCCTACTCTACCGGCAGCGTCACGCTGGCATCGGGTAGCTGGACGCTGAACGACGCCCTACTTGGCAACACCACCGCCGACCGCAAAACTGGCAGCCAGTCGGCGCGCGTGCGCAATACCGGCTCGCTCACCATGAACTTCAACACCACTGCCGGGGTAGGCGCCGTTACGGTGCAGCACGCCGTGTATGGCACCGATGGCAGCAGCCAGTGGGAGCTGTGGGCCAGCACTAGCAGCGGCAGCTCCTACACCAAGGTAGGCAGCACCATCACCAGTAGCAGCACCGCCCTCAGCACCGCCTCGTTTGCCGTGAACCTGAGTGGCAGCGTGCGTTTGCAGCTGCGCAAGATTTCTGGCGGCACCAACCGTGTTAACATCGACAACATCACGGTGGAGCAGTACGGCGGCACCACTACGCCCCCGCCTACCACGGGCGGCAAGAAATTTCTGATTGATGCCTCGCACGGCGAGCTGGCCGGCAACGCCGACTGGGTGCTGGACGTGGACAACGGCGCCACACCGCGCTACCCTACCCCCGCAGCCTCGGGCATCACCAGCACCACCGCCGAAACGTACTGGACCGGCGCTATTTCGGCCTGGGGCGTGGCCCTCGTGAAGCTGGGGCACTCTGTGGAGCAGTTGCCCACGGGTACGGCCATCACCTACGGCAACACCTCCAACCCGCAGGACCTAGCCAATTACAACGTATTTGTGGTAGATGAGCCCAATATCATCTTCACGGCGGCTGAAAAAACGGCTATCCTGCGCTTTGTGCAGAACGGCGGAGGCTTGTTTATGATTTCGGACCACGACATCTCAGACCGCAACAACGACGGCTACGACTCGCCCGATATTTGGAACGATCTGATGCAGAATAACTCCGTGAAAACGAACCCATTCGGCTTCAAGGTGAACCTCGACAACATTGTGGAGGACAGTCCTAATGTGCTCAATAGCACCACCAATCCTATTTTGCGCGGTTCGCAGGGCGCTGTGTCGCAGCTTTCTTTTCACAACGGCGCTACCATGACCTTGAGCCCTACCGCCAACAGCACCGTGCAGGGCCTGATCTGGCGCAAGAGCGTGACCCAAAACACCACCAACGTGATGGCGGCCAGCAGCACCTTCGGCACGGGCCGCGTGGTGATTATCGGCGACTCCTCCCCCGCCGACGACGGCACTGGCTCGCCCGGCAACACCGTCTACGACGGTTGGCGCGAGAACGTGAGCCACGCCCGCCTGCACCTCAATGCGTCGCTGTGGTTAGCTAAGGCGCAGTAAGCTATAGCCGCTACTGTATTAAAAAGGAGCTCTGCCGATTGGTAGGGCTCCTTTTTTTGCATCTACCTAGTAACAGATGCGTTGCTGTTGGCCATTGATAGTTGTTGGGTACCGTGAACCACAGTGGCTTTAGTGGCGCTTCTGCACACCTCTGCAGGAAGCAGTATCTTGCATTTCTTTTCCCACACTGCATGAAAATTTCCCACCTACTCCTCGCCGCCCTACTCTGTGGTAGCGCTGCCCCAGTGGCCACTGCCGCCGCTGTTCCTGTGGAAGCTGTCAAGAAGGCTGCTCCCATTGCCCGCATCGACCCTACCTTTTGGTGGGTAGGGATGAAGAACCCCAAGCTGCAACTGCTGGTGCACGGCCCCGGCATTGCCGATAGCAAAGTAGCCCTGGCCGCCTACCCCGGCGTGACGATGGACGGTTTTCAGCGCCTCGAAAGCCCGAATTACCTACTCGTTAACCTCACCATCGGCCCCGATGCCAAACCCGGTAAGCTGAAGCTAAGCTTCGATGGCAAAAGCAAAACGAAATACGAATATGAGCTGCGCGCCCGCGAAACCGGCAAAGGCCGCGTGCAGGGTGTGAATAGCTCCGATTTCATCTATTTCCTGATGCCGGACCGCTTCGCCAACGGCGATACGAAGAACGACATCATCAAAACGGAGCGCGCCCGCACCATTGCCCGCGACTCGATGTACGCCCGCCACGGCGGCGACCTGAAAGGCATTGAGCAGCATTTCGACTACCTGAAATCGATGGGCGTGACGGCCATTTGGCCTACCCCGGTGGTAGAGAACGACATGCCCAAGGCCAGCTACCACGGCTACGCCCTCACCGACTACTACCAGGTAGACCCACGCTACGGCACCAACGAGGAGTATCGGCAGTTTGTGCGCAACGCGCACCAAAACGGCCTAAAGGTGATTCACGACGTGGTACTCAACCACGTGGGTAGCCACAACTACCTGTTCCTCGACCAGCCGGCTAAGGACTGGTTCAACCGCTGGCCTACCTTCACGCGCAGCAACTACAACTCGCAGGCCCTGAACGACCCCTACGGCTCGAAGCGCGACCTGGACCTGTATAACCGGGGCTGGTTTGATACCACCATGCCCGACGTAAACCAGAGTAACCCGCTGGTAGCCACCTATATCATTCAGAATTTTTTGTGGTGGCTGGAGTACACCGGCCTCGACAGCTACCGCATCGACACCTACCCTTACTCCGACCCGCAGTTCCTGATGGCCTGGAACAAGGCGCTGCTGGACGAGTACCCGCAATTGGGCATGTTTGGCGAGGCGTGGGTAGGCAGCACGGCGCAGCAGGCGTTTTTTGCCCAGAACATTTTTCAGCCGGTCGATGGGTTTAAGTCGAACCTACCGGGTGTGCTGGACTTTCAATCGCAGGGCGCCATTTGGGATGCGCTCAAGGAAAAAGGCAACGTAGGCAAGCTCTACGATGCATTGCAGGGCGACTGGATGTACCAGGATGCCACCCGCAACGTGGTATTCATGGACAACCACGACATGAGCCGCGTCTACTCTGTCATCGGCGAAAGTCTACCACGCTTGAAGATGGGCTTTGCCTGGCTGCTGACTACCCGGGGTATTCCGCAGCTCTACTATGGCACTGAGATTCTGATGAAGAACTTCTCGAACCCCGACGGTCTGGTGCGCGCCGACTTCCCCGGCGGCTGGAAAGAAGACAAGCGCAGCGCCTTCACCCAAGCCGGCCGCACGGCCCAGGAAAACGAAGCCTACGAGTACGTGCGCACGCTGGGCACCTACCGCAAGGCGCACCCGGTGCTGCAAACCGGCAAGCTGATGCAGTTCATCCCGCAGGACAACATCTACACCTACTTCCGCTACGACGACCAAGGCAACACGGTGATGGTGATGCTGAATGGCAATGAAGGCGAGAAGTCTGTGGACCTGACCCGCTTCGCGGAGCGGCTCAATGGCTATTCTGCCGCTTCGGACATTATGACAGGCACTACTGTGTCGGATTTGAAAGCGGTGAAAGTACCGGGCTACACGGCGCTGGTGTGGGAGTTGAAGAAATAAGAACGGATGCCGCAAAAGTAGAACCGCATTCTTTGACGCCACCTAATGCCCTTCACCCGTATGAAAACTATCCTGCCAGCCGTAGCCGTTGCGCTTAGCCTGGCCGCCTGTTCCGCTTCCCAATCGCCCCAAGCTACTGTACCTGCCGTGCCGAATACCACTTCCTTAGCCAACGACCCCAACACCACCGCAGAAACGCCCCAGGACCACAAGCTCATCATTTACCAAGTGATGACACGCCTGTTTGGCAACAAGAATACCACCAACAAATTCTATGGCTCGGTGGAGGAAAACGGGGTAGGCAAGTTCAACGACATCACCAACCCGGCCCTGCAAGCCATTAAGCAGCTGGGCGTAACGCACGTGTGGTACACCGGTGTGTTGGAGCACGCCACCATGACCGACTACACCCGCTACGGCATCCCCCTGGACGATGCCGACGTGGTGAAGGGTAGGGCCGGCTCGCCCTACGCCATCCGCGACTACTACGACGTGGCGCCCGACTTGGCTGTGAATGTGCCCCGGCGTATGCAGGAATTCGAAGCCCTGGTGCAGCGCACCCACCAAAACGGCCTGAAGGTGCTCATCGACTTCATCCCGAACCACGTAGCACGCAGCTACAAGTCGGATGTGCGGCCGGCGGGGGTAGTAGACCTGGGCGAGCACGACGACAAAACGCAGGCTTTTAGCCCCAGCAACAACTTCTACTACATTCCGGGTCAGGCGTTTCGGGTGCCGGCGGGCTACAATCCGCTGGGCGATTTGAAAGGCCCCGGCGAGGATAAGAAGTACCAGGAAGTGCCCGCCAAAGCTACCGGCAACGACGTATTCTCGGCCACGCCGACCATCGACGATTGGTTTGAGACCATTAAGCTGAACTATGGCGTCGACTACGCCAACAACCGCCAAACGCACTTCGAGCCCATACCGGATACGTGGCTGAAAATGCGCGATATTCTGCTGTACTGGGCCAAAAAAGACGTGGATGGCTTCCGCTGCGACATGGCCGAGATGGTGCCGGTAGAGTTCTGGGGCTGGGTGATTCCAGAGGTGAAGAAGGTAAAGCCCGACATCATCTTCGCCGCCGAGATCTACAATCCCAAGCAGTACCAGCACTACATTGAGGCAGGCAAGTTCGACTACCTCTACGACAAGGTAGGGCTCTACGACGGTCTGCGCCGCCTGATGTCTGGCCAGGGCACCACCGACGACATCACGCACGTGTGGCGGGAGGAAAGCCGCGGCTTTGCCGGCAACATGCTGCGCTTCCTGGAAAACCACGACGAGCAACGCATTGCCGCTAAGGAGTTTGCCGGCAACCCCCGCGCCGCTATTCCGGCCATGACCGTGACGGCTACCCTCGCCAACGGTCCCGTGATGCTCTACATGGGTCAGGAGGTAGGCGAACCGGGCCGCGGCGCCAGCGGCTTCAGTTCCGACGACGGCCGCACCACCATTTTCGACTATTGGGGCGTGCCCGAACACCAAAAATGGATGAACGGTGGCAAGTTCGACGGTGGTCAGCTCAGCGAAAGCCAGCGCCAGCTACGCAGCTTCTACCAGCGCCTGCTCACGCTCACCAACCAGAGCGACGCCATTCGGCGGGGCCGCTACTACGAGTTGCAGCAAGCCAACCAAAGCAGCTCCGGCTATAATCCGCAGCAACTCTACGCCTACCTGCGCTACACTGACAAGCAGAAGTTGCTGATTGTGGTCAACTTCAGCTCTAGCCAGAGCGCCCAAACGCAGGTACAGATTCCGGCGGCCGCCATGCAGGCGATGGGCCTGGAGGACAGCAACTCCTACACCTACACCGACCTGCTCAACCAAGCGCCCCCCATCGACAATCTGAAGCTGACCGTAGCTCCGCAGAGCGCCTGCATCCTCGAAATAAAAGCGAAATAATAGCTTGCTGCGCCCGTAAACCGTATGCCGGCTTCCTGTTTCAATGGCAGGAAGCCGGCATTTTTGCGTAAAGTGTGTACCTTCAAAGTTGCGTTTGCAAACGATTTCGCGCGACTTTTCAACCCGTTCAATTTTTATGGCAGGTAGCACCGTGGCGGCCCCTTCCGCTACCCACAACAAACCCCGACTCTCCTTCTGGCAAATCTGGAACATGAGCTTCGGCTTCCTGGGCATTCAGTGCGGCTTTGCGCTGCAAAACGCCAACATGAGCCGAATTTTCGAAACCATGGGCGCCAACCCCGACGACCTGGCCTTTCTGTGGCTGGCGGCCCCCATCACGGGGTTGCTGGTGCAGCCGGTTATCGGTTACGTCTCCGACCGCACCTGGAGCCCGCGCTGGGGTAGGCGCCGGCCCTTCTTTCTGATTGGGGCCGTGCTGGCCTCGCTTTCTTTGCTGGTGATGCCCAACGTATCGGCGCTGTGGATGGCTGCGGGTATGCTGTGGATTATGGATTCCAGCATGAACATTTCCATGGAGCCGTTCCGGGCCTTGGTAGGCGACTTGCTACCTTCGGAGCAGCGCACGGCCGGATTTGCGTTTCAAACGTTTCTGATTGGTATTGGGGCCATTATCGGCTCGTCCCTACCCTGGGTGATGACGCATTGGTTCAACGTATCGAACGCGCCGGTGCCGGGCCACATTGCGCCGTCGTTGAAGTACGCCTTCTACATTGGCGGCGGCATCTTCCTGCTAGCTGTGCTCTGGACGGTGTTCAACACCAAAGAATATCCACCGGAAAACCTGGCCGAGTTTGAGGAAGAGAAGCGCCGCACCGCCGGCTTCGCCAACGGGTTCCGTGAGTCGTTTATGGGCATTTTTAACATGCCCCGCACCATGCAGCAGCTGGCGCTGGTGCAGTTTTTTACGTGGTTTGGGCTCTACGCCATGTGGATTTACACCACACCGGCCGTCACTAGCCACATCTACCACACCACCGATACCAGCTCCAAGCTCTACAACGAAGGCGCCGACTGGGTAGGCATTTGCTTTTCGGTATACAGCGGTGTCTCGGCCATTTTTGCGCTGCTGCTACCCTTTGTAGCGCGGGCTACCAGCCGCCGCTTCACGCACATGCTATGCTTGCTGGCTGGCGGCGCTGGCCTGATTTCCATCTTCTTCATTCAAAACCCTACCCTGCTCATTCTGTCGATGGTAGGCGTGGGCATTGGCTGGGCCAGTATTCTGTCGATGCCCTACGCCATGCTGGCCGGGGCGCTGCCCGCCAACCGCATGGGGTACTACATGGGCGTGTTCAACTTCTTTATTGTGATTCCGCAGAGCATTGCGGGCCTAGTGTTGGGGCCGCTCACCAAGCACTTGTTTCACGGCGAAACGGTGTATACGCTGGCGCTGGGCGGCGCATCGCTGCTCATTGCCGGCTTGCTGTCGTTGCGCGTAGATGATGCTGATGACGTGCGCGCCGTAGGCGCGGAACCCGTAACCCTACCCGCCACCGCCTATGAAGCCCCGGTAGAATTGGACCCACGCACGTAACTCGGTCGCCTCAAACAACTGTTGAGCACGGAAAAGGGCCCGGTCTTTCAATAGCTGAAAGACCGGGCCCTTTTCCGTGCTCTTGCCCTTGCAGCCCTACGGGGTAGGATGTGTCTGTTTAGCTCGTATCTTCCGACACGTTTTTACAGCAATTCATCTTTATTTTTTCCTGCATGATTCGGAAACAGCTTTGGCTATTGGGCCTGGGTACTACGCTGGCTATGCAGCCAGCCGTGGCTCAGAAGAAGACGCCCGTTACAACACCTAAACCTCCTACCGTAAAAGCTCCTACCAAAGCTACTAGCGGTAGCGCCAAGCTAGTAGAGAAAGTAACCCGCAAAGGCAACGAGCTGGTAATTCCCTACGAGAAGTACGTGCTGCCCAACGGCCTCACGGTGGTAGTCGCCGAAGATCATTCTGACCCGCTGGTGCACGTAGACGTGACCTACCACGTAGGCTCTGCCAGGGAGCAGATTGGCAAGTCGGGCTTTGCGCACTTCTTCGAGCATATGATGTTCCAGGGCTCCGACCACGTGGGCGACGAGCAGCATTTCAAAACCGTAACGGCCGCCGGCGGGACCCTCAACGGCTCTACCAACCGCGACCGGACCAACTACTACGAAACCGTACCCAGCAATCAGCTCGAAACCGCGCTGTGGCTGGAAGCCGACCGCATGGGCTTCCTGCTGGATGCCGTGACGCAAAAGAAGTTTGAAGTACAGCGCGCTACCGTAAAAAACGAGCGCGGTCAGAACTACGACAACCGCCCCTATGGCCTAGCCCAGGAGCAGATTGCCAAAACGCTTTACCCCTATGGTCACCCCTATAGCTGGCTTACCATTGGCTACCTCGAAGACCTGGACCGCTCGGACGTAAACGATCTGAAGAACTTCTTTCTGCGCTGGTATGGCCCCAACAACGCTACCCTCACGGTAGGTGGCGACGTGAAAGCTGCCGAAGTAGTGAAACTGGCTGAGAAGTACTTCGGCCCCATCAAGCGCGGCCCCGAGGTGAAAGAGCAGAGCTTGCCTGCACCCGTGCTCAACCAGGACCGCTACGTGAGCTACGAGGACAACGTGCGCTTCCCGATGCTGCAAATGGTATTCCCCACCGTGCCCCACGGTCACCCCGATGAGGTAGCGCTGGATGCCATGGCCGAGATTATTGGCGGCGGCAAAACGTCGCTGGTATACAAGAATCTGGTAAAAGCACAGAAAGCCGTGCAGGCGCAAGCCTACCAAAGCAACTCGGAGCTGGCCGGCGAGTTTGTGATGCTAGCCATCAGCTACCCCGGCAAAGGGCTGGACAGCACGCAAGCGCTGTTCCGCAAAACCCTAACGGAGTTTGAGAAAACTGGCGTGACCGACGAGCAGGTGGCCCGTTTCAAGGCCAGCACCGAAGCCAACGTGGTGAACAGCCTGAGCAGTGTGGCGGGCAAGGTGAGCCAACTGGCTGCCTACCAGACTTACGAGGGCAACCCCAACCAGTTGCCCGTGGAAATGCGTCGCCTGCGCGCCGTCACTAAAGCCGATGTGCAGCGCGTGTACGACAAGTACATCCGCGGCAAGCACGCTGTGATTCTGAGTGTGTTGCCGAAAGGCCAGATGGCCCTGGCCGCTGGCAAAGACAACTACACCGTATCGCAGGCGGGCTACAAAGCGCCCAACTACGGGTACGAGGGCCTGAAATACGTGAAGGCCACCGACACGTTCGACCGCAACAAGCAGCCGGCCTCCGGTGCCAACCCCGTTGTGAAGGTGCCCACTATCTGGCAGGATCAGTTTGACAATGGCCTGCGCCTGATTGGCACCAAAAACACGGAAATCCCGACGGTGACCATGCTGATGACCATCCGGGGCGGACACCGCCTGGAGCAGCAAAACCGCAACAAAGCCGGGGGTAGCAGCCCTCACGGCCCAAATGTTGAATGAAGGCTCGGAGAAGTATACCAGCGAGGAGTTCTCGGCCGCCCTCGACCGCTTGGGCAGCACCGTGAGCGTATATTCTGGTGACGACAATACTACGGTGTACGTGCAGTCGCTCACCAAAAACTTGCCTGCTACCATGGCCCTGCTGGAGCAGCGCCTGCTGCACCCGCGCTTCGACCAGGCTGATTTTGACCGCTTGAAAAAGCAGACGCTGGAGGGCATTGCCAACCAGACCACCCAGCCCGTAGTCATTGCCAACAACGCTTATTCACGCCTACTCTACAGCCCCGGCGATATTATGTCGGTGCCGGTGAGCGGCACCACGGCCACCGTCTCGGAGCTGACGCTGGACGACGTGAAGCAGTTTTATCAGCAGAACTACGCGCCCAACGTGAGCTACGTGACGGCTGTGGGTGATGTGGACGAAGCCACCGTGGAAAAGTCGCTGGCCTTCCTGAAAGCCTGGCCGCGCAAAGGCGTAACCATTCCGCCCGGCGAAAGAACCCAGCAGCCCGACAAAACCCGCATCTACTTCATCAATAAAGATGGCGCGGCGCAATCGGAAATTCGGGTGGGCTACCTCACCCCCCTCACCTACGACGCTACCGGCGACTACTACCGCGCCTACCTGGCCAACTACCTGCTGGGTGGTGCCTTCAACTCGCGCATCAACCTAAACCTGCGCGAGGACAAGGGCTACACCTATGGTGCCCGCTCGGGCTTCCAGGGTACGCGCTACATCGGCCCCTACACGGCCTCGGCTGGCGTGCGCGCTGATGCTACGGCCGCTTCGGTGAAGGAGTTTATGAAGGAAATCACCAACTACCGCAACGGTATTACCGACGAGGAATTGGCCTTCCTGCAATCCTCCGTAGGTCAAAGCGACGCCTTGCGCTACGAAACCGGCCAGCAAAAAGCTGGCTTCCTGTCGCGCCTGGTAGAGTATGACCTGGCTCCCGACTACGTAACCAAGCAAAGCGAAATCCTGAAGAACCTGACGAAGGAAGACGTGCTGGCCTCGGCCCAGAAATACCTACCCGCCGATAAGATGTACATCGTAGTGGTAGGCGACCGGACCAAGGCTTTCCCCGGTCTGGCAGAGTTAGGCTACGATGTAGTAGAACTGGATGCCAACGGCCAGCGCGTGACTCCCACTGCTACCCCCGCCCCCACAGCCGAGGCTCCGGCCACTACCGCACCGGCCGTCGATACGGACATCACCGTGAAAGAAGGTCGGCGCAAAGCCAAAGCCAAGGACGAGAAAGGCCGCAAGATCAAAGTGAAGCACAAAGCCGGCGACGAGAAAACAGACGCCGGGCAATAGATTGCCTGTGGTTGCAAACGAAAGCGCCCGGTTTCCAAGGAAGCCGGGCGCTTTCGTTTGCATCTCGCTTGTCCCTTTCAGCAGCTGGATGACACCATAGCATCAACCAATATCTCGTAGCTTTGACGCTAAAGCGGCGCTTGACTGCTCGTCTGCTATATCTGTTTTGCCTTTCTTTATTTTTCGCAGTGTTATGAAGATTTCTATTGTTATACCTGCCTACAACGAAGAGGAAAACCTGCCGGAGGTAGCGGCTCGCATCAAGGAAAACCTAACGGGCCGATACGAGCGGGAGTTGATTTTTGTGGACGACGGCAGCCGCGACGATACCCAACGGGTTCTACGCGAGTTGCACAGCCAGGACCCTGAGATTCACTACGTGGCTCTTTCTCGCAATTTCGGGCACCAAAGTGCGTTGCGTGCCGGTCTGGACTATGCCACCGGTGACTGTATCATCTCCCTGGACGCCGATATGCAGCACCCCCCCCAGCTATTGCCCGAGCTAATTGGGCATTGGTTGGCCGGATATGATATTGTATATACTCAACGAGAAGATGACGAGAAGCTGTCGTGGTTTAAACGGAGCACGTCGAATGCTTTCTACGGCCTGATGAACTCGTTGTCGAGCGTGAGCTTCGAGCCGGGTACGGCCGACTACCGCCTCATTGACCGGCGCGTAGCCGACGTAGTGCGTAACAGCCCCGATGTGGAACTTTTTCTGCGTGGCTTTATTCACTGGGTAGGATTTCGGCGGAAGAAGGTAGCGTACACGCCGGCGGCCCGCTTCCGGGGCAAAACAAAGTACACCCTACACAAGATGGTAAAGCTGGCCCTCAACGGGGTGACCTCCTTTAGCGTTCGGCCCTTGCACCTTGCTACTCTGGCCGGGGCAGTAGTATCAGCCTTGGCTTTCAGCTATGCCTTCTATGCACTGTACATTTTGCTATTCACGGATGACGCTGTGCCGGGTTGGACCTCTACCCTCGTGAGCGTGTTATTTATCGGTGGCATCCAACTTCTGGTGCTAGGCATCATGGGTGAATACTTAGGGCGCTTGTTTGTGCAGTCGAAGCAACGCCCGCCTTATCTCGTGAGCGAGACGGATGGTGGTTTACCTGTACCTCCCCCTCGTGGCTCTGTAACGCCTGACACGACGCCCCGTTCTCCACACTCTACCCCTATTTAGTTTTGGAGCTCAGAAAGCAAAGTATTCATTGAAACAACTATGTGTATATTGCAACTAGTTGAAATTAAAGCATTAACACCTTTTAAAGAGTGCATTTCACGACTTAAATGAGGTAAAAGCTTATTCAATCACAAGTATCTGTATTTGCTTGTATTATGACGCAATAAGACTTGCTTACTTCCTAAGCCCCCATATTTTTACTAGTAGACTCGTTGCTCAACGTACACCTCTACTCTACAGATTTGTCATTCCGCAATGTCACATCGTCCAAGAAAATGGCTTTGTCGCCGCCAGTGCGCCATAAATAGATCGAAAGCCGATTAGTGTCATCTGCTTCTGCTGGTATCGTAAGTTCTCTCGATACATTTACCCAACGACCATATTCCCCCTTTACTTCCTTTTGCAGATTAATTCCTTCCCAAAGCATATTTCCCGGTTTTGCGCCCTGGTTGGAAATAGAAATCACTAGTGTAGCTTGTGCCTGTGCATCGGGCACAAAGACCCATGCATTGACTTTCATTTTGCTAATGCGTGTATCGTGCAGATCACCTAGTGTGGAGCGGTAAGTAAGGCTATACTCATGTTGTGGATCAACCTTCGTTGAATACAGTCCAGAATGAGATTGTTCCCGACTCAGTAAATCACTTTGTGAGGCAGGAAGCCAGCCGTAAAGTGTTTCAAAGCTGGTAGTCATGAGTGTGCTCTCATCAACAACTGCTTTATCACTGCATCCCACCAAAGCAAATAATACTGCGCAGAAGAAAAAACGTTTCATAAGGTGAAAATAGAAGCAGAGGGAGCTTGTTGATGTAATTGTATTTGATACGTAGAGCTGGCTTACCAGAGTTCCGTCAGAGTAATGTCATCCATGTACACTGGCTGCTTCGCGTAGCCTAACCATAGATATACTACTAACTCACTATCGGCGTGAATATCAGCGGGCAAGTCTATGCTGCGACTTACCTTCTTCCATTTTTGAAAATGAATTGGGCTACTATTCGCTAAGTACACGTTTTTGGTAAAGACAGGGTGTTCTCGGTCGTTTGGATGAGTGATGGCTACTACAATCATGGCATCATCAGCAGACCTTGGCACCCATACCCAAGCGCTGATTGTGAGGCGTCGTGGTCGGTGTTTGACTAGCGTTCCTAACGGCACTCGATACGTAGGCGAATAGGGCTCTGCAATGTTAACCCGGACAGCATAGTGCCCCGTATGTGCTTTCTCCGTCACTATTGTAGCTGGTCGCTCACCGTGCCAACCTCCTAGCTCCTCGAAGCTATTGTGCATCAACTCACGCTCCTCCAATTTCTGACGGCCATCTTTAGGCTGACAGCTTATCAGCAGCATTACTGCTGCGAGTAATCCTATTAGCCCGCTAGTAGCGTAGTAATTTATTTGGCCGGTCATTTTTCTAAGCGTCTGCATCCATATACTGCTACCACGAACGGCTCATATCGCGGCGACGCAGTACAACACCCGGCCGCCTAGCTACTATTGTAAATTCCTGCGCCAGACCAGCATGGATAGGCGCCAGCTGCGCGTAGGTTTCCGGGCGCATGATCAGGTATTCCAGACTATCGGCGCTCATCGGATTTAGAAAGTCAGCAGGCGACAGCGCGCTCGGATCACTTGGCTTCCATGCAATGCCGCGGCGGTCGAAGTAAATCTGCGGGGTATTAACGGCTTCTTCTAGAATGAGTACTCGGGCAGTAGGTGATACTCCTGCTTGCTTCAATTCAGCTGCTCCACCCCGCATCCAGATATGTGAGTAGTAGAGAGAAAAGGGTGGGTAGTTATCACTCATGCGCCGATTAAAGCGCTTATAGCCAGACACTACAAAAAAAATCCCCAGTATTCCCAACCCGATGGATGTAGCATAGCGCATTCGTCCTACGTAGCGCCCTATATTCAGTAAGGCGACTACTAGTAGTAATACTGTCGGTGGTCCGAAGGAGCAAATCATATGATAGTCGTGTCCCCCAAGGCCGCCACCCATCACTTGTACAAATAGGTAGGCAATACCAATGGACAGTAGCAACAGCAAAGTGAGAGGTAAGTAGCGCCGTAAAGTTGGTCGTATGAAGACAAACAGTAGTACGATACAAACCGCTAGTGTAAAATAGTGTACGCGAGTGAGATACTCCGTCAACCAGTCCCTACGTATTGACTGTACGATAGCATGCCAGGCATCCGGGTCAGCAACTGGGTTGGGGTTGGCAATAAATTGCCATGACTGATAGGTAGTATTTAAGTGTTGATTATGTAGAAAAAAGAAGCCGATAAGTCCTACGCCACTTACTGCCCATATAACTAGTTCCAAGCGCTGCCGCTGCTGTAGTAGCTGCATATCTACAAAAGCCCATAGCATAGTGATGCCGACTACCGCCCCGAAATGCAGTGCCGTAGTTGTTTTAATTAAGCCCGCCAAAACAAGTAGGCTCAATGCTATGCGCAAGTCTGGAAAGCGTCGTTGCTCAAAAAAGCGCAGCCAGTAATAATAACCGATGAAGCTTAGGCTCAAACTAAACGGATCGGGCACGAAGTTGCCCGCATAAAATGCATATGTAGGCGAAGCGAATAGGAAAGCAGCCGGTAGTAGTCCAGCAACAAAATGCCCGGTTCGATCATAAATTAGGCGAAATAGGTAAAAGAAGCCGACCGTTACCATTAGCACATCCAGCGTGCGAAAGCAGCCACTGATGGCATCGCGACCAAATATGACTCCGCCTAATGCTGCCAGATAGGCCGGTAGTGGAAATTCTACCCCTGTTACACCATCAATAGATGTTAGGCTGGAAGTACGTGGCGTTAAAAAATGAAAGCCGTAGTCGTAGAAATTGATGGCCAGTGCTAGTCTGTCTGACTGCGCCCAAGTATGAACTCCGGTAGGCAACTCGTGCAGGTAAGGAACGTAGAAAAGGGCACTAGTTGCCAGCAATAAAACAGCGGCGGCTATATGATATGGATGCTTTAGCGCCGCTTTATTGGCAGCGGCAAAGGAAGTAAAGGCCAAAGCGGAAAGGTTATGTTAGAAGGTATCTGCAAAAATAACGATGTAGAACTAGCGTTGAAGCTATATCCTGAAAGCAGGTTTAGAGCCTTATAAACTAAGCATCATCCCAAGCAGACGACAAAGAGTAGAGAGATACTCAGCATCAAGTAGTTTAGCACTACTCTTCTTCGCTGATTATCAAATCATCTAAGTACAATGAATTATCGTTGCCATTCCGCTGCCAGAGGTATAGCTTTAGTACATCATCTGATGTGAGTTGCGGACTCATCATCACTTTTTGATCCAAGTGTTGCCAGCTTTTGTAACCTTTTACTGTATTAGCCAACTGAATACCCTCCCAAGATACAACGCCTTTGGAGTTAACAGCAGTTATCACTAATGTGGTATTATTGGTCTCTTCCGGCACCCATACCCAAGCTTGCACTCGCAACTTTCGTGGCTTGGTGAGGCTAAGTTGGTCAAACGGTGCCGAAAAGGTTAGACTATAGTCAACGCCTGGACCAGCTTTCAGAGAAAACTGTCCGCTATGGGCCCTTTCTTGCGTTAAAGAAGCAGTATACTCTCCACCACTCCACCTCTGCAGGTCGTCAAAGTCTTGGTGTATCCATTCTTTCTGACCAGAGCCTACCGGTGGCACGTTGGCCGCACGCTTACAGCCAGCAAGTAGGCCTAGTAATCCTAGCATCAGAAGGCAATACGACGTAGACATATTAAAGCTGATGTTGTATAAAACCAGGGATAAAAAGAACTGAAATTTCACCACTTCACCGGCCGTTGCAAGGGTTGTAAGATGGCGCTTTGATCTTCTATATTCACCTCCCGGAACGGCGTCAATAAGGCTGGGTTTTGCTGCTTTATCTGGTCTAGCAGATCCCGACGCATAATTAAGTATTCTAAGCGACGGCCAGCCATTAAGCGCAATACTGTATCCGCCGTAATTTTGCCGATATCAGGGTTCCATACAATACCAGGTCGGTTGAAGTGGATAAGCGCTAGATTGGATGGGCCTTCCCCCATCACCAAAATAAAAGACGACTCCGGCACACCCAGCTTTCGTAGCTTTTCTGCCCCACCCAACTCCCATCTATATACGTAGCCCTCACTGTAAGGACTGTACGGCTCGTGCATACGAGCCCGGTGGTGGCGTAGTCCTGCCACCGTGGGAGCTACAGTTGCCACTAGCAGCAAGACTGTGATCAGCAAGCGTCCTCGTTCTCCGCTAATTTTGCATAGGATCCACAATGCGCTGCACAACACCATCATCAGCAGCGGAAATAGAGGCGCAATGATGTAGTAGTCATGTGGCACTAGCTGGATACCCAGCAGCAGATACATGATAGTGATACCGAGCAACGTTACTCCAAATAACGCCAGCAGTGGTAGGTAGGCAGAAGCATGCCGCCATTGCACTATGGCATAAACGACCAGCAGCCCCCAGCTAATTTTCAGCAAGGCATAATCGACGTGAGTGAAATATTCCGATATCCAACCAATCCATATTTTCGTCCATATGGCTCGGTGAGCGGGCCAACTACTGATAGGTAGCGTTGTATTCAGAAATAATCCGCTGCCGTACGCCTTATTCAGGTGCTCGTGGTACAGAAAGTAACCTATCAAGGCCAGCACCACTAACATTATCATTCCTAGAAACTGCACCTTCTGCCGGGCAGTGAACAAGGTAGGCCAGAAGTAGGAAATTAATACAATGACGCCGGTGAACGCGAAGAAATATACGCCGGAGGTGACCTTCACCAGCATAGCTAGTCCCGCTAGGACCGTGGCTACTATCAGATGTCGAAACTGCCGGTCGCGGTAGTAAAAACGCCAATAGTGATAAATAGCTACGAATAAAAGAGAGGCGCTGAATGGGTCGGGCGTGTAGTTACCGGAGTAGTAAATAAATATGGGTGACCCTAGCAGAAACGCTGCTGGCACTAGGCCAGCCACGAAATTGCCCGTGCTTTCATACATCAACCGAAATAGGTAATAGAAACCAACTACCATCATCGCCAGATCCAAGCAACGGAAGGCCACTGTGATATGCTGCCGCCCCACCAACAGCCCAAACAAGCTGGCTATATAAGCTTGTAATGGCAATTCGGTCCCAGTTACCCGGTCTACCGTTACCAAGGATAGCGTGCGTGGGTGAAAGAAATCAAATTGGTAATCGTAATATCCTAGCGCCAGCGCTAAACGGTCCGACTGTGCCCATTCGTGTAAGCCACGAGGAAGCCAACTTAGATATGGTGCGTTAAATACCAGTGCAAGCCCGATAAAGAGACATACAGCAATGCTTTGATATAACTTTTCTTTTCGTAAGGAGTCTGTTCTCTCAGATAATAACATGTACATAAATGTTGCGCCGAAACAAATATAGGTCGATTAGCGAACTACAGGCAGTGGCTTTCAAGTAGAACCGAGTAGGAGCTTTTGCATCCTCCTATCTTTGTGATCTATACTTGGTAAGCTTGCTCCCTCATGAACCTATCGATTATCATCCCTATCTATAATGAGGAAGACAACATCCAGATACTTTACGACCGGCTGAATGGCGTACTAGCTTCACTTGGCCGTTCCTACGAACTCATCTTTGTCAACGACGGCTCCCGCGACCAGTCGCTGCGCCTGATTAAGGCTCTTACGGAGCGCGACACGCGCGTACGCTACATTGATTTCAGCCGCAACTTCGGGCACCAGATTGCCGTCACGGCCGGATTGGACTTGTCGCAGGGCGAAGCGGTAGTCATTATCGACGCCGATTTACAGGACCCGCCGGAGCTGATTCCGCAGCTCTACCAGAAACTGCACGAAGGCTACGAGGTAGTATATGCCCGCCGCCGCTCGCGCCAGGGCGAAAGCGCCGCCAAGAAGTTCACGGCCAAACTGTTTTATCGTATTCTGACCAACATCACCAACATTTCCATTCCTGTGGATACCGGTGATTTTCGCATTGTATCCCGTAAGGTAGTGGATGCGCTCAAGCAGATGCCGGAGCAAAACAAGTTTATTCGTGGGCAGATTTCTTGGATTGGCTACCGCCAGACCTACCTCGAATACGACCGGGCCGAGCGGGCCGGTGGTGCCACTGGCTACACCTATAGCAAGATGATTCGGCTGGCATTAGACGGCATCACGGGCTTCTCCGATGCGCCGCTTAAGTTTGCGACCATCAGCGGGTTTGTAGTATCGGGCATTGCCTTTGTGGTCGTCCTCTACACGCTATACGAGCGGTTTGTAGTGCACGACTACCAACCGGGCTGGGCCTCGCTGATGGTAAGTATCCTGTTTCTGGGTGGCGTGCAGCTAATTGCTGTCGGGATTATTGGTGAATATTTGTCGCGGTTGTCGGCCAACGTGCGCCAGCGCCCGCTTTACATTATTTCCGATACCAATATTCCAGTTACCAGCGTTGCTCCTGCCGCTAGTCCTGCTACGCATCCGGGTCCTGTTTTTCCAACGTAGCCAGTAGCTTTGGTCCGCTTTATTTTAACTCCTGTACTAGCCGCTCCAACTCGGCCAGTGTGGTTTCGCGGAAGCTAAGCGGCTCGCTGCTATGGCGCCCGGTTGTGATTTCCCGTACCGCCACGTAGGGCGTGCCGCTCATATAGCGGATACCTAGTAGCACGGCCTTTTTGTTGGCAGGCACGTCCACAAAGTCGTAACCTGTGTCGGTGGGCTGGCCTAGCACAATGGTAGCCGCATCGTGTAGTACCAGCCGTACGCTGGTGTGCGTGTCGGGCTCTACGGCCGCCGTGAGGGTAGTAACGGCTTCGGCCGCGGGACGCGGGCGGGCAGCCGCCACCCACCCTAGCTGCCCTACCCGAAATGCCTGTCGATTAGCGGCCGATGCTTCTTCGTCAGCTACCGGTGGTGTTGGCGAATCAGTTGAGTCGGCGCGGACCAGTAGGTCAGACGTTTCGGGTAGGGTGAAGCGGATGGGCACCAGCACTTTCACCTTCACAAAACGGCCTTCGCGCTGGCCGGGCGTCCAGCGGCCCGAGCTTTGCCGCACTACCCGCAGGGCCTCCACATCGAAGCTGCTACCCAAGCCGCGCAGCACCTTAGGCGTTAGCACCCGCCCTGCTTCGTCAATCACCGCCGATACGTAAACAGTGCCTTGCGTGTGGCTATCGGCTGCGGCGGGGTAGCGCACGAGTTTGTTTAGGGCAGCCGGGCCACTCTCATACGCGGGCATGGGTTGCGCCTCTGGGTATATTTGGTTGTCTACTACTGCTTCCGGGCCAGCCGCCATCCACCGGATAGGCTGCCGGCGCCCGCTCCGCCCATAATATAGCGGCATTCCCGATCGGGCAGAAGCCGGAAACTCTACCTGTACGGCGCGGCCCTCGGCTAGGCGCAGGGACTGGCCGTTGCCCGTGGCCCGCACCAATACTGCGCCACCCGGTATAAGCAGTTGGTCATCATTGGTTTCGGACACAATGTTGGAGAGCAGTACATCAGCCAGCCCGTAGCACTCTTTCAGTTCCACAAACACAGGGCCGGTTACGGGCTCCCCACGCGCGTCGACCAACGTGCCCGCCGGAATACGTACAACGGTGCCTTCCCTACCCCGCACTTCGGCCAGGTGGGTAGGGTCTATCTTATGGTACTCGCTGGCTTTCAGGGTGAGGTCGTAGAGACGCGCTTCGGCGGGTGGCGGCGCGGCGGTGTCGCGGGGCGCTATGGCGCGGCGCGCGGCTCCTGGCCGGATGAGCGGAGCATTAGCTTGGGTAGGGCGCTCTACTCGGTGCCAGGTTAGGGTATCGAGGCGGCGGGGTGTGGGGGCAGGCAGTGTGTCAACGGGTGATTCGGTTTCAGTGTCTGCTACCTCTGTATGAGCGGGCGTGTCGGACTGACAGCTGTAGAATAGGAAAGAAGCTAGGCCGCTGAGCAGCAAAAGGCGAAGGGTAGGCATCGGACAAAATAACGGCTTCAGCAGCTATTCTGGTACAAATAGGGCGAAAGCATCAGCAATGGTACTAGGGTGGGCGATATATACATCGGTTATCGATAAAACCCTATCTCGCTTAAGCAGCTATTTATTCTGCAATCGTCTTTACATCAATTACTTAAAACAAGTACTCAAACATATTTTCAATTTTGAGCACCGGATCAACGTATAAATACGTTATTAAACGTATTTATACGTTATACTTACAACATGGAAGAGCTAACCAAAACGGAGGAGCGCATTATGCATGTGCTCTGGAAGCTGAAACGGGCTTTCGTTAAAGACATTATTCAGCATTTAGACGAAGATCCTGCGCCACCTTACACCACCATTTCTTCGGTGGTGCGCATTCTGGAGCGCAAGGGCTATGTGAGTTTTAAGGCTTACGGCAAGACGTATGAGTACTCGCCTGTCATCAGCAAGCTGGAATACCGCGCGGCTTCTCTTAAGCGTATGCTGACACAGTATTTCGACAATTCGCCGTCGGCGCTGGTGTCTTTTATGGTAGAAGAAGAAAGTCTGAGCCCTGAGGAGGTGCAGCGCCTCCGCCAACTGTTGGACCAGGCTTCCCCCGATACAGCCCCTACCGATGATGCCCACTAGCTTGCTGCTCTATCTGGCCGAGGTTAGCTTCGGCACATTGGTCTTTGCGCTGCTTTACCAACTGGTATTTGCCCGGCTGCCCACTTTCCGCTGGAACCGTTGGTACTTGCTGGTTAGCCTGGCTGCCAGCTTTGCGCTGCCGTTGCTGGTCGGATTTGCTTCTCGGATGGCCCCTACCACTGGTAGTGCCTCAAGCGGCCCGCTGCCTGCCCTACCCCTACAGTGGACGCTGGCAGCCACCTCCACCTCTCCCCTTCTTGATACTCCTGATTATCTGCATAGCCTGGGGTGGGTGGTACTGGCAGTATACGCTGCTGGCGTCTGCTACCAGGTATGGCGTACGAGCCGCAGTTTGCGGCAACTGCATACGCTGGTGACTTCGCACGACAGCATTCGTCTGCCGACGGGCCGCCTGGTGCAGTTGCCTACGCAGACGTTACCAGCATTTTCCTTTGGGCCGTTCATTTTTCTTTCGTCGCTGCATAAGTCGCTTAGTGAGACAGAGCGGCAGCTGTTACTCCGGCACGAACAAGTGCATGTGCGCCAGCACCACACGTTGGATCTGCTGGGCTATGAGGTGGCCGGTTGGCTACTCTGGTTCAACCCAGCTGTGCGCTACCTGGGTCGGCAGGTGCGGCAGGTGCACGAATATCTGGCCGATGCCACTGTAGCACAACTACCCGGCATCGGGATTCGCCACTACGGCAACCTACTACTAAAGCTAGTGGCTCAGCAGCCTCCCTTCCACCTGACGCATACTTTTTCTTCTTCCATTTTAACGCAACGTATTCTTATGCTCACCACCTCTGTTCCTACCCGCTGGCAAAAACTTCGTTTTCTGCTCGTTGTCCCTGTGGCCGCTATGGCATGGGCTGTTACTTCCTACGCGGGCTCCCCGTTGCCGCCTACCTCACCCTCGACAGCAACCGCTTCGTCTTCGCCTACGACCGCACAAACAGGCCCTACCATCCGACGTATCACATGGCGGGGCAATAAAGTGGTATCGTCAGCGCGCCTTACGCAGGCGCTGGGACTAGCCACCGGTAGTGCGTATGACTCGACAGCGCTCAGCCAGCGCCTGAACTATCGTCCCGATGGAGTTGATGTTACATCGCTATACATGGATCAGGGCTACTTGTTTTTCTCGATTGAGCCTAGCGTAGTTCCGCAGCCGAATGGCACCGTAGATTTGGTTTTTACCATTTCGGAGGGAAAGACAGCCCGGCTAGGAAAGATTACGCTACAGGATACACGTACCCCTGCGGTATCTACTGCACCACTGCTGGCTCAATTGCCTCTGCGCACCGGCGACCTGTTCAGCCGTAAAAAGCTCCTCGAAAGTCAGAAGCTGCTAGCAACAGCCAATGCAAGTGCCCCGACCGCCGTGCATGTGAATCCCATACCCGTAATCCAGCCTGGTGGAGCGGCAACAGTGAATATAGAATTTGTGTTGCAGCCGAAGTAAGCGCTCCTGAAAAGACTACCCGGCCGCTTTGTGCGTTAAGGTCGGCAGGCTGGCTTCTTGCGCTATGGTAGCGCAAGTCTGCGCTCGTCTGCCGATCTTTATACCCACTATGCTTCTACGTTTTTCTTTGTGGCTGTTGTTGGGCACGCTGCTCACCGCCTGCCAGCCCGATTTGGATTCTGGGCCGTTGCTCGATTTTGTGGGAGGCTCACGCTACACTGCTTATACGCGCATTATCAACACGCCAGCCGATACACTGACGTATAAAATATTCGCAGCCACGACCAAAGCACAGAACGCAGATACAGCTGACGCGCCTAACCTGACCAATATGCGCATTGAGGTAACATATAATCCACGCTTAAATCCTGTCGACTACACTGGTCTATCAATTTCAGACCATTATGATCGAGGTGATACGCTGGTCGTATTTAACCGAAGTATGAAGCGGAAAACGTTCGCTTTCCAGAATACATTTAGCACGCGTTCAACCCCCGGCTACGAAACCTGGAAGTTTACAAGCACGGATGATCAGAATCAGACAAGCACCGCCAGCTTCCGGATTACCGTACGTCCAAATAATAATGACTCTACGCTTGCCTACCACCGTTACACAGTAGGCTTGCAGGCACCGCGCACATTTACTAGCCGTTCATATATAGCTCTTCTACCGGGCCTGACGTTTCCGCGCTACATAGGATCCCAAACCGACTCTCCTGGGGTTCCTTATTCGGATGTGTACGGACTGATTGATCTAGTCTACCTACCCGGTGCCGATAACTCTGCTGTACTAGCTTCGCCTTCATCGGTACCCGCTTTAAGCACGCTATGGCCCACAGATAGCACCACACGCCGTACCACACGCCTGCGCACTACCGCCTTAAACGCCAGCACCTTCGCCGCAACTGCCTCTCCAGCCGACCTAACCGCTGCGTACAACAGTGCTACTACCCCCGCCTCTACCCGCACCGAAATCCTAGTGAAAGGCCGCGTCTATGCTTTCCGAACGCAGGATGCTAAGTTTGGGCTTATCTATGTAGAAAACCTGATTACTACGCCTATCCCGGCAGCCAAGCTGCAAGTGCATATTACGAAGTAAATGATTAGCCAAGAGCCTCAACACAGAAACGCCGCTACGATGTTCGTAGCGGCGTTTCTGTGTTGAGACACTACCCTTAAAAAGTCGTTCCGATGGTAAGGGAAGTCGTAAAGCGGTTGGAGTCGATGCTTACTACTGGCTGATCACCTGCATTGAGTACATAAGGTGAGTAGTAGTTATTAGCCGACTTGTACACACCCGCTATATCCAGGAAAAAGTTTTGCTGCCGCAGACCCAAGCCCACCGTATAGTAATTCTGGGTACGGTCAAAGTCGTTGGCACGATAAGGGTCGCCGTAGCGGGCATACCCCAAACGAAACCGGAAAGCCTCGTAGCGTGCCTCACCCCCAAAGCGGAGGTTCACAGTAGAGCGGTACAGGTCGCTGATGTATTGGTTCGTGCTGGAGTAGTCGTACCCAGGAGCCGTCCCATTAGCAGTAGCATTATCACGGAAGCGCGGTTGAGAATAATCCACATATTCTACGTCGCCCGTTAGGAAGCCGTACTTACCTAGCAATATTGCTATCCCTCCATTTGCCCGGAAGGGAGTAGTTAGGCTGTAGGAGAATTGTTGGCTGCCCGTTTGCGCATCACCTCCATTAATTGTCTCGACTATTTGCCCTGCGTCGTCTCGTATATATCTGGGTGGGGTGAAAGTAGAGCTTAGCTGTGTGCTATACGTGTCCGTTAGTCGGAACCAAGTAGGTGTTTGCACCGAAGCACCGATGCGTATTCTATCCGTAGCACGATAGATGGCTCCGATACGAGCGTTGAATCCCGTTCCACGTGTTTGCAAGTAGTCACGTAAATACACATTCACATCACTGGTTGTCTCATAGAAATCGCGCGTCATCTCATAGCGCGTGCCCACAACACCAATGGCACCACCGATATACAGCTTGTCGCGGTAGCTAGCCCCGTAAGCAAAGTCGTACTGCGACTGCGAACCAGTATTTAGCGTGCTCTCTCGCTGCGTGATAGGTCCGTTGCGAGGGATGGTAGATACTTCGTTGCCGCCCTCCAGATTATTCAAATATCCACCATAAGCCAGCGCGTCTAGATCAACGTAGGCATTGTTGGCGTATTGGTCATCTATTTCCTGGTTGTCAATGCGTGGCTCCCGCAAACGCTGAAATAACGACTGCTGGTCACCAACCGTACCGGAATAAACGGAATTCTGGTTGAAGTCATTGATGCGCGTAACGCCTATACCGAACGAGCCCGCACGCCAATCCGATGTGTTGTCACTATCAGGACGGCGGTTAGTAAAAATCAATCCTACGTTTCCAATATGTAAGCTATTACGGGAATCGGTAAGGCTACCACTCCCCTGCAAGGCACTACTCGTATTGCCAACACCAAAGCCCGGCGTGAAACTCACCTCCGAACGTTGGAACAAACCCAGGCCAGCTGGATTGCTGCTCAGGTTACCAACGTCTGCACCTAGCGCCACGTTGGCCCCACCGATTCCGAGCGTACGGGCTCCGCCGCCAAACTGTAGTTGAGAATACCGCAAAGCATCTAGCTCACTTTGGGCAAAAGCGTGGCTGGCCCAGCCCACAAGGGCCAAGCCTAGCCAATATTTCATGTTTTTCATTCAGGAAAGAAAGGAAAATGAGACATCTACGAGCATAAGCCCGGATGCATTAGCGTACGCGTCCACGGCTGCCACCGCCGCCACCGCCTACTGAGCTACCGCTGGACGAACCACCGAAGGAGCTGCGTGAAGGCGAAGGCTGGCTGTACGAACGCGAGGGTTGCTGCTGCTCGTACGAACGAGTGGGCTGGCTATATACTTGGCGCTGCGTTGCTTGACCATCGCCACTGAATAGCCGGTTACGACGGGGCTGTGCTACATTGCCCTGGTTGCTGTATCCTTGGCTGCCAGCATCGACACTGCGCCACCGGCGCCCGCCCGAGCGGGTATCCAAGTTGGGCTGATCGGCGGGCACGTTCACAGCATTCTGGCGCTGGGGATTACCAGCGGCACCACCGCTTACAACCCGACCACGGCTCCAACCACCGTTGCTACCATTCACGACTGCACCACCTGAACCATTAGACAAGACCGCGTTGCCACCTGAGCGGCCACCACGTATACCCGTATTGGGAGCCGACGACAACGCGGCGGCACTCCGCTCGCGACGTGGCTGGTAGTTGACGCGGCTACGCGTATCGCCGGTATAGCCATAATTCCCACTGTAGTAAGGAGAGCCATATCCTAGACCACCATAGCCTAAACCGTAGCCATATCCTAAGCCCGGTCCATAGCCATAACCTAGTCCGCCGTAACCCAAGCCACCATAACCACCATAAAAGGGGTCATATAAACCACCGTAGCCTAAGCCGCCATAGCCCAAGCCATACGGCCGATAGAGAGAGCCAAAGCCCAATCCTAAACCAATACTCAGGCCCGAGCCGTAGTAAGGCGAGTAGAAGGGGCTGTAAAGCGAGCCAAAGCCGTAGGGGCTATAGCCACCATACCAAAAGGGGTCGGTATAGGCGAGGCTGGAGTAGCCCAGACCACTGTATGTAGAGCTATTGAAACGACGCAGACGAGAGGCATAGCCATAATCGTCGTCGTAGTATTCTGTAGTTCCGGTAGCGTCCTGCATGGTGCCATCACCGGAGTACTCGGGGTTTACATCGCCCGATGCGGCGTAGCCACCGCTGGTTTGCTGTTGCCCGTAGCGGGCATCCAGCGCCTCCTGGGCGGCAGGGGTCAGTGTAGTTTTATCCTTTGAGGTATAGTACACTCCATCGTCTTCGGTAGAGGTAGTAAGGGCCGATGTGCCCGCGCACCCGCCGAGTGCTAGTGCACTCAGGGCAGATAAAATGAAGGTGGAATATTTTTTCATGGCTAAGTAGAGAAAGAGAGATACAGAAGAAGAAGCAGGCGAAGGTGGAGCGCATTTACTACCCGCTTCACCTGATCGGGAGGAATGCTTCGTTTTAATAACGTAATTTGAGGCCGAAACGGTGCCCTATTGGTAGACAAATGTTCTACCACTATTTCGGACTTTTTTTGCACTTCTACTTTCAAAGATACTCCAAAACATGAGCAAAAGTTTGCCGAAGCGCAGCGAAGATTACTCTTTATGGTACAATGAGTTAGTAAAGCGCGCAGGCCTGGCCGAAAATGCCGCCGTACGGGGTTGCATGGTCATCAAGCCATATGGCTATGCTATCTGGGAAAAAATGCAGCAAACGCTGGACGGTATGTTTAAGCGCACCGGCCACCAGAATGCTTATTTTCCGCTGTTCGTCCCTAAAAGCCTGTTCGAGGCGGAAGAGAAAAACGCGGAAGGTTTCGCCAAGGAATGCGCCGTGGTGACGCACTACCGGCTCCAAACAGACCCCGAAAGACCCGGCAAGTTGCGCGTAGACCCCAACGCCAAGCTGGAAGAAGAGCTGGTGGTGCGCCCTACCTCCGAGGCCATCATCTGGAGCACGTATAAAAATTGGATTCAGAGCTACCGCGACCTGCCGCTGCTCATCAACCAGTGGGCCAACGTGGTGCGCTGGGAAATGCGTACGCGTTTGTTTTTGCGCACAGCGGAGTTTTTGTGGCAGGAAGGCCACACCGCACACGCCACCGCCGAAGAAGCCCTGGCCGAAACCCGCCAGATGCTAGACGTATACGCCGAGTTTGCCGAGGAATGGATGGCCCTACCCGTGGTGAAAGGCGTAAAGTCGGAGAACGAGCGATTTGCCGGTGCCCTAGAAACCTACTGCATCGAGGCCTTGATGCAGGATGGTAAGGCCTTACAAGCCGGTACCTCGCACTTCCTGGGGCAGAACTTTGCCAAGGCGTTCGACGTGCAGTTTCAAACCAAGGAAGGCACACTGGAGCACGTATGGGGCACCAGCTGGGGCGTGAGCACTCGCCTGATGGGCGCATTAGTGATGGCGCACTCCGATGACGAAGGCTTGATACTACCTCCCAAGCTGGCGCCTATCCAAGTGGTAATTGTGCCCATCTACAAAACTGGTCAGCTCGATGAGCTGCTGGAGCGCATCCGCCCCATGCAGCAGGGCTTGCTGGAGCGTGGTATCTCGGTGAAGGTAGACGACCGCGACACCGAGCGGCCTGGCTTTAAGTTTGCCGAGTGGGAAATGAAGGGCGTGCCTGTGCGCTTGGCCGTGGGTATGCGCGATCTGGACGCCGGTACCGTAGAAGTAGCCCGTCGCGACACCAAGGAGAAAATGAACCTCCCCCTGGCCGACATCGTGCAGAGCGTAGACCAATTGCTCCAGGATATCCAGACCAATATCTACAACAAGGCTATGCGTTACCGCGAGCAGCACACCACGCGCGTAACCACCTACGAGGAGTTCAAGCGGGTGCTCGATACCACTGCCGGCTTCGTGCTGGCCCCCTGGGACGGCACCCCCGAAACGGAGGAGCGCATCAAGGAGGAAACCAAAGCCACCATCCGCTGCCTAGCCCTCAACGAGCCCGATGAAGACGGGGTAGACATGCTGACGGGCAAGCCCTCGGCACGCTACGCCTATTTTGCGCGGGCGTATTGATGCACTGCCGGTTACTGCTAAGTTAGGAGTTGTGTGCCCGTAGATTTTTCTAGTGGGCGCGCAACTCCTTTTTTGTTACTCACCCTTACGCTTTTGGCCTTCAGAACCTCCTATTATGCCTACTACCACTGCTCCGCGCTTTTTTTCTCGGCTGCTTAATCCGTGGCTACTAGCTTCTATAGTTATTCAATTAGTACTGGTTCTATACGGGTTCCGCACGCTCATCTTCCATCCTACCCAGTATCTAATTGTTACCCACTTCGATGGCATCAAAAGTTATTTCTCTATTGCGTCGTTTCTACGCCAGCCTCTGAGCGATGGGATGCTAGTGCGCGGACACAACTACCCGTTTGGGGAGTTCATGTACTACACTGACAGCACGCCCTTAGTAACGGAATTGCTGCATGTGCTGGTACGGGTGTTTCCTACCTTAGAGCCCTACGGATTGTACATCTACGATCTGCTTGTGCTGAGCGGGCTGGTCGTAAGTACCTTACTGCTACACAGCATTCTGCGACGCCTTGGCGTGATACCCTGGCTGACACTGCTCCTGGCGGTGGCCCTACCCTGGTTAGGACCCCAAACCCCACGCCTGTATGTAGGGCATATGAGTCTTTCCTACACGCCAGCCATACTCTTCACATTATGGATATTGCTGCGCTTGTACACTAGTTGGACGCAGGGCCGACCCGTGTGGCGTTGGTTTGTGGGGCTGGCCCTGGCAATTTTTATTATTTCTTACCTGCACTTCTATTATTTGGCTATTCTGGGCTTGTTTGCGAGTCTGTTTTTCCTGTGCTGGCTTATCCGGGAGTATCGCCAAAACCACCCCTGGCTCCAATTACTCCTTTATAGTAGCACTACGCTGCTGGCTACGCTTCTCGTTACCTGGGGCTCACTGGCGCTGCTAGATCCACGTTACAGCCTGCGACCGGAGGGAGCCAATGGTTACGATTGGATTGATTGGAAGCTGCAATTCGGGGCCTTTTTCCGGGCGTATGATTTCGACAAAGTTCGTTTCCTGTTCGAGCGAACAGCGGCAGTGCCCTACGAGTCATCAGCCTACCTGGGCGCTTTTGTTTTGTATGGCTTAGTTATAGTAGGTGTTTTATATTTTCTGAAGCGCCTACCAGCTTATCCCGAAAAAAGGGAAAACCATCAGTTTCTGCTCCTGCTATTCGTGGCAAGCCTACCAATGGTGCTTATTGCCTTAGGCGAAAAATATGAGTTAGACAACGGCGCGTATATCATACACAACTACCTGAATCCTTTTCTCTTACTACACAAAATAACCGAGCGGGTTACACAGTTCAGAACCTTAGCGCGCTTCGTGTGGCCGTTTTGGTGGGCTCTGGTACTAGGGTGTAGCTGGTATTTTTCGCATTGGTGGCAGCACCCTAAAATGCGCTGGGTGTTAGGTATCCTGTGTTTGTTGTTGATTAAGGATACGCGTGATGCTGTGTCTGGCTATTCTAAAGAAACGCAGCGCCCGAATATACTCGCGCCCGCTCTGGGGGATCCAATGCAACAACTAGCCGGCTGGCTTGACGGCCGAAAGTACCAGGCCATCCTACCCCTCCCCTACTATCATGTAGGCAGTGAAGGAGACTACAGCTTCACGGTCGATCCGGATGACCCACACTCCAATAACGCCTACCAGTTATCAATGCTCACAAATCTACCCCTTATGTCGAATAAATCCGCCCGTACCGTTTCGCACCAAGCAGAGCTACTGTACACCATCTTCCGGCCCGAGGGTATGGCACCCGAGTTGCGCGCAAAGCTCGACCAGCGACCCATACTCGTTTACTTAGACTCAGCGTATTATGATGGACGCAATAACTACTACCCCGAAACGCTCCAGAACCGTCCTACCATGCTGACTGTGTTTGACCAAAGCCGCTCGTTTATTCAAGACCATCACCTGCGCCTATTACGTCATCACGACGGCAGATCCTTGTATGAGTGGTATCCAAACGCACCAATATATCCAACAACACAACCAGCTCAGTGAGATTTTCACTCGCTTTAAGCTGCTAGATTGTTGTGTTATCGTCTTTTATAATCTATTCATTTGTCTACAGTTAGCTTGATAAGCAATAGATTATCAAAGCGTTGTTTTCTACGTATCTTTCCTTATCACCCTTCTATACTTTTCTACCATGGACTGGCTCACGATTGCTACCCTTCTACTGTTCGGCTTGCTGTTTGTGGCGGCCGAGGTCATTTTTATTCCAGGTACCACGTTTGTGGGCTTTGTGGGCTTCGTGCTCCTAGCGGCAGGCATCTGGTTCAGCTACCGCGACTTGGGCACACCCATCAGCCATTTCATTTTGGGCGGTGCGGTGTTTCTCACAGCTGCGCTGGTGTATGTTGGGTTGAAGCCTAAAAACCTGAACAAATTCGCCCTCACAGAGGTGCACGACAATTACGTGCACGATGCCCGCCGACCCGATGTGCAGCCTGGTACTGCTGGTCGTACCATCTCGGCACTACGGCCGGCCGGCACGGTGCTGTTTGAGAACGACCGGCGCGAGGCCACTACCCGCGGCGAGTTTATTGCGGCTGGCACACCGGTGCGAGTACTGCGCATCGAGCAAAACCGCATTGTGGTGGAACAAGCCTGAGCAGCCGTGTCAGTTTTTAGTTGTTAGTTACATAGCCCTTCGATTTCACTCCCTTTATCCTACCCCATGAATTTTCCGATTCTACCGATTGCCGTGGCGGCCATTGTGCTGCTGGTGCTATTGTACTTCTTCCCGATTAATCTCTGGATAACAGCCATTTTCTCCGGTGTCCGCATCAGTCTGTTGCAACTCGTATTTATGCGTGTCCGCAAGGTGCCGCCGTCGCTGATTGTTAATTCTCTGATTACATCTTCCAAAGCGGGCCTGCAAATCACGCCCAACGAGTTGGAAACGCACTACTTAGCTGGTGGCAACGTGCCTAAAGTTATTAAAGCCTTGATTTCTGCCGACAAGGCCAACATCCCGCTCGATTTCAAGCAAGCCACTGCCATCGACTTGGCTGGCCGTGATGTATTCGAAGCCGTCACAACCTCCGTCAACCCAAAAGTAATCAGCACCCCCAACGTGGCCGCCGTTGCCCAAGATGGCATTCAGCTTATTGCTAAAGCCCTCGTAACGGTGCGCGCCAACATCACGCAACTGGTAGGCGGCGCCGGCGAGGAAACCATTCTGGCCAGGGTAGGCGAAGGCATCGTCACCAGCATTGGCTCGTCGCTCTCACACAAAGAAGTACTCGAGAACCCCGATAAAATATCGAAGTTGGTGTTGCAGAAGGGTTTAGATGCAGGTACCGCCTTCGAAATCCTGAGCATCGACATTGCGGATATCGACATCGGAGAGAACATTGGGGCCAAGCTGCAAACCGATCAGGCATCTGCCGACCTCAAGGTAGCCGAAGCCCGTGCCGAGGAGCGTCGCGCCATGGCTGTGGCTATGGAGCAGGAATTTCGCGCCAAAACCCAGGAAGCTAAGGCCCGGGTAGTCGATGCCGAAGCCGAAATACCAAAGGCCATGGCCGAGGCTTTCCGCTCTGGCAACCTGGGCATTATGGACTACTACAAAATGCGCAACATCCAGTCCGACACTGATATGCGCGACTCTATTGCCAATCCCGACGGACCAAAGTCTAGCTAATGATAAGCTTATAAAGTAGCTCGCCTCCTGTCTGTCATCCTGAACGCAGTGAAGGACCTTCTCACGTTGAAACGAGTCGTTGTTATGACGGTCGTTCTTGCGTGAGAAGGTCCTTCACTGCGTTCAGGATGACAAGAGGCGTGTTACTCTACTACCCTCTTACTTCTTCGTAACCCGGAATTCTACACGGCGGTTAAGCTTGCGGGACTCCTCTTCATCGTTGCTGGCAATGGGCTTGGTATCGCCATAGCCTTCGGTGGTGATGCGGCTACCCGCAATGCCCTTCGATACCAGATACTTCTTCACTTCGTTTACGCGGTCCTGGCTCAGCTTCAGGTTCAGTGCTGGGTCGCCTTGGTTGTCGGTATGACCCTCTACTTTGATTTCCACTTCCGGATAGTCCTTTAGAATGCGTACCAAACGCAGCAACTCGGGGTAGGAGTTTTCGCGCAGGAAGTACTTACTCTGGGCAAAGAAGATATTGTTGAGCTTGATGGTAGAACCCACCGCAAAAGGCACCAGAAATAAATCCTGCGTCACTTCGGAGTAGTTCTGCCGGTCGGTTACGTCCAGGTTGTCGCTTTCTGCCAGATAGTTAGTAGCCTCGGCGCGGTAGCCATACTGTACACCAGAGGGTAGTACAATGGTGTAAGAACCATCCTGCGGGTTCACTTCGGCTACCCCTAGCTCCTCACCAGTAAGCAGGTTTTCATAGTGAATAACGGCACCAACGGGCTTTTTGGTCACAGCATCCAGCACTTGTCCACGCACCAGCGTTACGGTTTCGGGCTTGAAGCGGGGCGTAAGGGCAATACGGAAAATATCCTTAGAACCGCCCGTACCATTGCGAGCTGAAACCAGATAGGCATCCTCGCCAGCCGCCGATACTGTATAGTAAGCGTCGAAGTCAGGAGAGTTAACGTTCGGGCCCAGGTTACGTGGCTGGCTCCACTTGGTCCAGCTATCATCCAGACGCTTGCTGTAGAAGATGTCGCTCTTGCCAAAGCCACCATGGCCTTCTGAGGCAAAGTAGAGCGTCTTGCCATCGGCAGCCAGGAAGGGGGCAAACTCGGCTTTCTTCGTGTTCACCGTAGGCCCCAGGTTGCGGGGGCGGCTCCACGCTTTTCCGTCTTCATTCAGAAAGCTGACGTAAATATCCTGACTCCCCTGACCATCCTTACGCTGCACGGCCATCATCATCACCTTGCCCGACGTACCCAGGCAGTAATCCACATTTTCGGGGTCGTCGTTGTAATAATCCTCAATTACCACCGGCACGGGCTTGCTCCAGCCCGTTACGGTGCGGCGCGTGGTGCTAGGCCCCTTCGGCTCCAGCGCACCATCAGGGCGGTATACGCCAATTACCAGCAACTGCTGCCCGTTGGCCGATACGGCCGCTACCCCGTTGGGGTCTTTGGGGGTATTTACAGGCCCGCCCAGGTTCTTAGCTGGGTTCCAGGCTTTAGTAGTAGCATTGTTGAGGGTAGCATACCATACGTCTTGCGCGTCGCTGGTGCCGCCGGTGTTCTGGGGGCTCTCCTGCCGGGCAAAATAGAGCGTACGCCCATCAGGCGAAATTATGGGGTGCGTATCAACGTATTTAGAGTTGACATTCGGCCCCAAGTTCACCATCGTCGAGTCGAACTTAGCGGCATTGGGGTCGGCTTTGAACTGCTGCTTCACCATGGTTTCGGCCACGTCGGCAATACCAATGGCGTCAATCTGGTTTACTCCATTCACCTCCTTGGTATTCATCGTAACCACTACCCCGATAGTGCGGTAGGTGCCCGGCGAAAACGTTACCTGCAAGGAGCGAAAAGCTTCGCCCAGCGTGCCAGGTTTGGTGTTTTCATATACTTGATGCCGACCACCGCGCGTATCGACCAGCTCAATTTTGGTGACCGAACCCGGATTGAAGTTTTCTACGACTGTTACCTGCTTAGCTACCAACGACTTCGAGAATTTCACCTCGATAAATTCGTCTTTTCCTTCTTTCTTCGGAATCCAGGCCTCATTGCTAATCTGTCCTAGAGGTAGGGCATTGGGTTCGCCCAGCACTTTCTCAGGCGAGAAAGCCTCTTTGCCGCTTGATTTCTGCGACGATACTGTTACTACCTTCGAAGCCCACACAGCGTGCTGTGCCTGCGCCGCGCTACCAATTCCTATCAGCAACCCCAAGGAAAGAAAGAGTTTCCTCATCATTCTTGTACTAAATCTGCGAATAAAGACGTGTCGACCTGCCGACGTATCACCCCAATAACCCTCCTGACTCAACAGATACCTCTACGGACTGGGAGTAGTTCCGGCGCCCCGCGAAAGCCGCGCCAAATTACTACCAAGCACGTAGTTGAGTGGTTATTTTTTGAATAATACCCAGAATGGCACTGCCGCCACCTGTGCTTGTTGCCAGGGTTGCAGGTAAATGGTAAAAGCCCGGTCGCACTTGTTGCGGCCGGGCTTTTACCATGTGGTATGGCCCTAAAGCTAGGGTTGCAGCGTGAATGTGCGCGTAACCGAATTGAACGGGCCTGGTATCAGGTTTCCGCTGTTATCAACCAGCTCCAGCTTCACGGTGTTCTGACCCATCGGCAAGCCTTCCATGGTGTAGGGTAGCCATTCCGTCAGCATAAACTCGGAGCCGTTGATGGTGGCGCGCACCTTATTGCCCTCCGGCGACAGAGTCGTATTCACTAGGTAGAAATCCAGCATCACCTTTTTGGTGTCGTTGCCAGAATACGTGTCTTTCGGGCGGCTATAGAACATGTGCGCCGCCGACAAATCGGCGTTCAGTGGCTGCACAGGCGCCGAACCTACGTTGATAACGCGTAGGTCATAGGCCCCGCGGTGCTTCAGGCTTTCGTGGTAAGAGCGCGAAAGAAACGACAATACAACGTGCTGACCATCGGCTATGTTCTTGGTGAACTCCGTAGTATAGTGCGCCGTGTAGGGCTGGTTATCTACGATGTTGTGAATATGTTGCCCTTTTTCCGAAACGGCCATTTCGTTGCCGGTCATGCCACTGCTCATCTTCGTGAGCACAAAGTTGGTCAGGTCGTAATCGAATGCTACAGCGCCGGAAGGTGATGTAGAGCCCGAAGGGGGCGTTTTCAGGCGCAATTGTGCTTCGGGGTATTTAGGGGAGTCATCGAACGGAGTTAGGCGGATGCCGTTTTTCTCCATCGCTGCCATGGTTGGGGAAGTAACCGTTTCGGCCGTGCTCTGCGAAGTACCCTCCGTTTGCTGGCGAGTCGTGTCGCAGGCGCCCAATGCGAGTAACAGGGAACCGCCTAGTAGAAAAGCAGATGCTTTCATAGGTGAAATGGTAAGGATATTGAAAACTACCGAATCGTATATCCGGCTGCGCCCCACCCCGGGACGACGTGCGATTTTTTTGAGTACTTTGCGCAAGTACGTAACCATTGCTCAAAAGTATATCAATTTTCCGCTATGGACCCAACATTGCTGGAAGAAATTCCATCGCTCGACCTGGCTGATTTCCGTTCCGGCGACCCGGAGCGCAAGGCCCGCTTCGTGCAGCAGCTCGGCGAAGCCTACCAAAACATCGGCTTCGTTGCGCTCAAAAACCATGGCCTGACCGACGAACAGACCACCAAGCTGTACAACGACGTACAAGCTTTCTTTTCACTTCCCGACGAGGTGAAGCAACGCTACGAGAAGCCAGAACTGGCCGGACAGCGGGGCTACATCGGCAAAGGCAAAGAGCACGCTAAGGGCCGCAACACCGGCGACCTGAAGGAATTTTTCCACGTGGGCCAAGAGGTGGACGACCCTACTGACCCGGTAGCGCAGGAGTATCCCGACAATATCTGGCCTGCTGAAGTTCCAGGCTTTGCCCAGCACACCACAGCCGCCTATAAAACGCTGGAAGCAGCGGGCAAAGATGTACTGCGTGCCATTGCGCTCTACCTGGAGCTGCCCGAGAACTACTTCGACGACAAAGTAAAGAACGGCAACAGCATCCTGCGCCAGATTCACTACTTCCCCATCGAAAACCCCGACGCGGTACCCGCTGATGCGGTGCGCGCCGCCGAGCATGGCGACATCAACCTGATTACCTTGCTGATGGGCGCCTCGGCCGACGGCCTGCAAGTGCTGCGCCGCGATGGGAAGTGGATTCCTATCACAGCCCTACCCGACCAGATTGTGGTGAACGTGGGCGACATGCTCCAGCGCCTCACCAACGGCGTGCTCCGTAGCACCATCCACCGCGTGGTGAACCCGCCCCGCGAGAAGATGAACTCCTCACGCTACTCGGTGCCTTTCTTTATGCACCCGCGCTCTGAAATGAGCCTGGCTGCGCTGGAAAGCTGCGTTACGCCAGAAAACCCCAAGCAGCAACCCGACGTGACGGCTGGTGAATTCCTGAACGAACGCCTGATTGAGCTGGGCCTGAAGAAGAAGTAAACCCTTCAGGTTAGCAGAGTAGTACAGTTGCCAGTGAGCAGAGGATTACCCGCCTACTCACTGGCAACTCTTTTTTGGGTCCGGATAACTTTTCCTACCCCCTATCCGAATACTGCACCACGTGTAACGCATAACCGGCACTGCATTGGAAGAGGTTCAGCTGGCACCGCCCCCACGCCGTGGCCAACGCACCCGGCGGGTACGGGGCCTTATTTTTCTGAAGGATGTAGCCGCCCTCAGCCTGTCGTCGTTTGGCGGGCCGCAGGCGCACATTGCCATGATGATGCGCCTGCTGGTGGAGAAACGCCGCTACCTTACCACCGCCGAACTGCTGGAAATATCGGCACTGTGCCAGATTTTGCCGGGTCCGGCCTCTACACAGACTATCACGGCCATCGGATTTCGGCTAGGAGGCCCCAACCTAGCCTACCTCACGGCTTTGCTCTGGGTATTGCCTTCGGTAGTCATCATGACCGTGGCCGGCATCAGCATCAGTTATCTGGACAAGAGCTTGGTCGCCAGATTAATGCAATATATCCAGCCCGTGGCGGTAGGGTTTGTTTTTTATTCGGCCTATAAGATTGGCCGCAAGGTAGTCCAAACCAAAACTTCCACGGCCCTGATTGTAGCATCTGCGCTGATAGCCTATTTCTTTCAGTTACCATGGGTACTACCTCTGCTTTTACTTATTGGCGGGCTCATTACCACCTTTCGTTACCGCAACCTACCCCACCAAGAAAAAAAGCCGCTGCAAATTGAGTGGGCCAACGGGATTCTGTGGCTAGCAGTCCTGCTGGTAGCGGCTGTCGTAGGCTCGTATACCAAGCTACTACCCGTGCGGTTGTTCGAAAATTTCTACCGCAACAGCAGCTTGGTTTTTGGTGGTGGACAGGTGCTGGCACCGCTTTTCTACGCCGAATTTGTGGAGTTTAAGCACTATTTGAGTGGTCCTGAGTTTCTTTCGGGTTACGGCCTGACGCAGGCGCTGCCTGGCCCCAACTTTTCGCTGGCTGCTTACATTGGCGCTCTGGCTATGCGCACCGGAGGCTATGGCTTGAGTGGGCAGTTACTAGGAGCAGCTGTAGGAGCCGTAGGTATTTTCCTTCCCGGCACTCTACTGATTTTCTTTGCCATCCGCTTCTGGGACCACCTGAAACAGTACCGCGTGGTACAGGCCTCATTAGAGGGCATCAATGCTGTAGCGGCGGGTCTGGTGTGGGCGGCAGCCTTGTTGCTCTATCATCCCCTACCCGATACCACTATCAATATTGTGCTGGTAGTAGCGACTTTTTTGGTGCTGCTTTGGGAGAAGATACCATCCTACGTACTTGTAGGCGTTGCGCTGGTAGCAGGTGTTCTCTTTTGAAGTAGTAGATGCCTAGGCTCAAAGCTATTTCGTCCAATTTTAATGTAACCACGTCTACTGTAGTAGTACCTACACCTATCAAACAATCTGTTGACAGAAAGATATTTGAGTTAATTCCGAGTATCGTTGGATCTATGTTTATAGAAGTAAAAGTGCTACAAGCAGGTAGATACTATCAGCTTGCATGAAATCCTCCTAGGCATGAAAAAAACTTCCGCTTGCTGCCACATAATGCGGTAGTAAGCGGAAGTTTTTACTTCACACAGGGCGCAGGACTACAGTAGCTCTGGCAGGTTAAGCAAGTAGTCGCCGTAGCCGCTCTTGCGCAACGGAGTAGCAATAGTACGCAGTTGTTCAGCATCGATAAAACCTTGGCGATAAGCTACCTCTTCGATAGCGCCCACCTTCAGGCCTTGGCGTTGCTCAATCACACGTACAAACTCGCCTGCCTGCATCAGGCTCTCGAAGGTGCCCGTGTCGAGCCAAGCGGTGCCGCGGCCCAGGATACCTACCTGTAGCTTACCGCGCCGCAGGTACTCTTGGTTCACATCGGTGATTTCGTACTCACCTCGAGGACTAGGCTCCAGGTTTTTGGCGATTTCCACTACGTCGTTGTCGTAGAAATAGAGGCCAGGCACGGCATAGTTGCTCTTTGGATTGGCTGGCTTTTCCTCAATGCTGAGGGCCTTCTTGTTTTCGTCGAACTCTACCACGCCGTAGCGCTCGGGGTCGTGCACGTGGTAGGCATACACCACGCCGCCATCGGGGCTGTTGTTCGATTTCAACAGCTCTTCCATGCCTTCACCATAGAAGATATTATCGCCTAATACCAAGGCTACCTTGTCATCCCCAATAAAATCAGCCCCCAGCACAAACGCCTGCGCTAATCCGTTGGGCACCTCCTGCACCACGTACTCGAAACGGCAGCCAATGCTCTGGCCGTCGCCGAGCAATTTTTTGAACTGGGCCTGGTCGTGAGGCGTGGTGATAATCAGAATTTCCCGAATTCCGGCCATCATTAGCACCGATAAGGGGTAGTAAATCATGGGCTTATCATACACTGGCATCAGCTGTTTGGAAACAGCCAGCGTGAGCGGGTGCAGACGAGTGCCGGAGCCGCCGGCGAGGATAATGCCTTTCATAGTAGGTAGGGGCGCCTTGCAGGCGCTCATTGTTACTGGTGTTGTTGATAAATCATTGGTCATCGTTCAACGATTTCGTGCAACGACGTGCGCGTGCAACGCGTCCCTACGACCGTTCTGCAATAAACTCTTGGTGCGTTCTAAACCACGCCAACGTCTGCTGCAAACCTTCTCGAATACGAATCTTTGGATCATAACCGAGTAACGTTTGGGCTTTGCTGATGTCGGCCAGCGAATCGCGGATGTCGCCGATGCGGTCGGGGCCATACTCAGGAGTAATATTGGAGCCAGCTTCTTCCTTCAGAATGTTGAATAGATCATTCAAGGAGGTGCGGTCGGCTACAGCAATATTATAGACCTGGTTTACTGCCTCTTTATTATCGACCAGCGCAGCCTTGATGTTGGCCTGCACACAGTTTTCCACAAAAGTGAAGTCGCGGGTTTGGCCACCGTCGCCATTCATGCGGGGTGGACGAGCCTCCAATACGGCATCAATAAACAGCGGAATTACGGCGGCATACGCTCCGTTGGGGTCCTGGCGCGGGCCGAAGATGTTGAAGTAGCGCAAGCCTATCAACTCCATTCCGTAGGTTTTGCCAAATACATCAGCGTACAGCTCGTTCACGTATTTGGTGACGGCGTAAGGCGAGAGGGGCTTACCGATGCGGTCTTCTATCTTGGGTAGGGCCTTATGGTCCCCATAAGTCGACGACGACGCCGCGTACACAAAGCGCTTCACATTAGCCTCTTTGGCAGCTACCAGCATATTCACAAAGCCACCCACGTTCACGTCGTTGCTCGTGATGGGGTCGTTAATAGAGCGAGGTACCGACCCAAGCGCTGCCTGGTGGAGCACTATATCAATACCCTGGCAGGCGTCGCGGCAGGTTTCTGGGTCGCGAATATCGCCTTCAATGACGCGCAAAGCCGGATTATCCTGAAACAGCGCCACATTCTTACGGAAGCCGTTAGAGAAATTATCCAGCACACGCACCTCTTTGGCGCCGTACTTTAGTAAGTATTCTACTAGATTGGAGCCGATAAACCCAGCGCCACCTGTTACGAGGAAGGCCAGAGTATCGAGCGGCTGGGTATGGAAAGGAGTTTCGTACATAAGGTCGTAGAGGCGCCTTGCGGGCGCCCGTCGTTGAACGATAAGGTAGGCGTCGCTCAACGAAAATCGTTCAACGACGGGCGCCTGCAAGGCGCCCTACCGCGTATACTGCTTCAGGTAGTAGTCCTGATATGCGCCGCTGGTCACGTGGTCGAGCCATTCCTGGTTTTCGAGGTACCAGTCCACCGTTTGGCTCAGACCCTGCTCAAACGTTACAGAAGGTTTCCAGCCCAGCTCATTCATAATTTTGGAGCTGTCGATGGCGTAGCGCAGGTCGTGGCCAGCACGGTCGGTTACGAAAGTGATGAGTTGGCGCGATGTGCCCTGCGGCTTGCCGGTTTTCTCATCCAGCGTGTCGCAGAGTAGATTGATCAGCTCGATGTTTTGCCACTCGTTCACGCCTCCAATGTTGTAGGTTTCGCCTACTTTCCCTTGGTGGAATACGGCGTCGATGGCAGTGGCGTGATCTTTCACGAATAGCCAGTCGCGTACGTTTTCGCCTTTGCCGTACACAGGCACCGGCTGCCCGGTACGGATGCGGTGGATGGCCAGCGGAATCAGCTTCTCAGGGAAATGGTTGGGACCGTAGTTGTTGGAGCAATTGCTCAGCTTCACCGGCATATGGTAGGTGTGGTGCCAAGCCCGTACAAAGTGATCCGACGATGCCTTAGAGGCCGAATAAGGCGAGCGAGGGTCGTAGGAGGTTTCTTCGGTGAACATCTCCGGACCCATTTCCAGCGAACCGTACACCTCGTCGGTGCTCACGTGGTAGAACACGTTGCCTTCGTAGCCTTTCGGTTTCCAGAGATTTTTGGCCGCGTTTAGCAAATGCACTGTACCCAACACATTGGTTTTCACGAAGGCTAGCGGGTCGGTGATGCTGCGGTCTACGTGCGACTCAGCGGCGAGGTGAATCACGGCATCAGGCTCCTCGGTAGCAAACAGATGGTCTACAAACGCTTGGTCCGTAATGTCGCCTTTCACTAGGCGATAATTGGGTTTGTCCTCAATATCGCGCAGGTTTTCCAGATTGCCAGCGTAGGTTAACGCGTCCAAGTTCAGAATCTGATACTCCGGGTACTTGTTTACGAAAAGCCGTACCACGTGCGACCCAATGAATCCAGCTCCGCCGGTGATAATAATCTTCATGTACTTGATATACTGATTTTTGATGTGTTGATATGCTACTTCTTTTGATATACTCCTGGCCGATTCTTCGTATAAACGACAATCAGCGCATGAGCACATCAACAAATCAACCCATTAAGCTTTGCTGCCATTTCCACGAGCTAGCCAGGGCCTCAGCTAGAGTAGCAGTGGTTTGGAACCCCAACTCGTTAGTGGCTTTCGTTACATCGGCGTAAATGGCAGGCACGTCGCCGGCACGGGCGGGGCCAATGGTGTAGTTCAGCTTTACGCCAGTAGCCTCTTCAAACGTCTTCACCACCTCCAGCACAGAGTTGCCGCGGCCGGTACCCACGTTAAAGGTTTCCACGTTGTCGCTGGTGCCATCCAGCAAGCGTTGCACAGCTACCACGTGCGCCTTAGCTAGGTCCACCACATGCACATAGTCGCGGATGTTGGTGCCGTCGGGCGTGTCGTAGGTATCGCCGAAAATCGTGAGTTTTTCTCGGATGCCGGCGGCGGTTTGGGTGATGAACGGCACCAAATTGTTGGGCACGCCCAACGGCAACTCGCCTATCTTGGCTGACTCATGCGCGCCGATGGGGTTGAAGTAACGCAACAGAATGGTGCGCAACGTGCTACCCGGTGTAGCGGCCGTATCAGTCAGGATATCTTCGCAGATCTTCTTGGTATTGCCGTAGGGCGAGTTGGCAGGTTTGCGGGGCGTTTGCTCTGTTACGGGCAACTCGTCGGGTACGCCGTACACGGTGCAGGAGGACGAGAACACTAGGTTGCTGAGCCCAAACTCCGCCATTACCTGCAACAGCGTCACCAAGGAGCCTACGTTGTTGTGGTAGTAGGCCAAGGGCTTTTGCACCGACTCGCCCACGGCCTTGAACGCTGCAAAGTGAATGATGCCTTGCACATCTTTCTCCCGGTTGAACACATCACGCAGGGAGTCAGCATCGCCACAGTCGATGCGGTAACTGGGGATGGCTACCCCCAGAATCGACTGGATGCCATCCAGCACCGACTCCTGCGAATTGCTGAAGTCATCGACGATAATCGGCTGATAGCCGGCATTGTACAGCTCAACTACCGCGTGCGAGCCGATGTAGCCCGCGCCGCCCGTTACGAGAATTTTGGCGCGCATATAAGGGTGAAATGGTGAAGTTATGAGTGATGAAGTTGTGAAGGCAAAGGTGTGCAAAACAAAGCAGTCATCTACAAAAACTGTCTGTCTTCACGACTTCACTACTCACAACTCCACCTATTAAAGGCTCCAGTAAGTGAGTTCCTGAATTTTGTTGCGGTAGAGGCCTTTGATGTCGACCAGCACAGCGTTGTCGGCGGTGATGGACTGGAAATAGGCTTCGTCTTTGGCGAGGTAGGGGGTGTGGCTAACGGCCACAATCACGCCGTCGTAGTCCTGGCGTACCTCGGCTTCGGGTGTGAGGCGGAAGCCGTATTCGTGGTTCAGTTCTTCGGAGTCGGCGTGCGGGTCTACAATGTCTACGTTCACCGAGAAGTTTTTCAGCTCCTGAATGACGTCGGCTACCTTGGAGTTGCGAATGTCTTCCACGTTTTCCTTGAAGGTAGCGCCCATCACCAGCACCCGGCTTTTCGACACGTCCTTGCCCTGCTTGATCATCATCTGCACCGTTTTGCGCGCGATGTAGGCGCCCATCGTGTCGTTGGTGGTGCGGCCGCTCAGGATAACCTTGGCATCGTAGCCTAACTCTTTGGCCTTATAGGTCAGATAGTAAGGATCCACGCCGATGCAGTGGCCGCCTACCAAGCCAGGGAAGAACTTCAGGAAGTTCCACTTGGTGCCGGCCGCTTCCAGCACCTCGTAGGTGTTGATGTTCATGCGGTCGAAAATCATCGACAGCTCGTTCATCAGCGCAATATTCACGTCGCGCTGGGTGTTTTCGATGATCTTGGCGGCCTCGGCTACCTTGATGCTGCTGGCGCGGTGCACACCGGCAGTTACCACCAGCTCATAGAGCTTGGCAATGGTATCCAACGATTCCGCGTCGCATCCCGATACCACCTTCACAATGCGGGCCAGGGTGTGCTCCTTATCGCCGGGGTTGATGCGCTCGGGCGAATAGCCTACCTTAAAATCCTGGGGGAACGACAGGCCCGACAGTTTCTCCATTACCGGAATGCAGTCCTCCTCGGTGCAGCCGGGGTACACGGTGCTTTCAAACACCACGTAATCGCCTTTTTTCAGCACTTTGCCTACCGAGGTAGAAGCGCCTAGCAGGGGCTTTAAGTCGGGTTGGGCGTGCTCGTCGATGGGGGTAGGCACGGCCACGATGAAGAAGCGCGCCTCGCGGAGTACGTCCAGCGAATCGGTGAAGGTGATGTCGCGGCCTTCAAAATCCTGCGCCTCCAACTCCCCGCTGGGGTCGATGCCGTTGCGCATCATATCCACCCGGCCAGCATTGATATCAAAGCCGATAACGCTGAGTTTGCGGGCAAATTCCAGCGCGATGGGCAGCCCTACGTAGCCGAGGCCAATAACAGCCAGCTTGGCTTCTTTCCGGAGTAGTTCGTCGTACACTCTTGGGGAATATTAAGTAGTGAATTAGTCGGAATAGTCTTCGGCCCAAACTTCCGTTTTAGCCTCATTCAACTCATAGCCCTGAAAAGATTCGGGACACCGGGCAAAACCGCTTTGATCAAAATACAGCCGGTGGCCGTGGGCACTCATCCAGCCGCGTTGCCGGGCCGGATTACCATATACCAGGGCAAAAGCCGGCACGTTGCGGGTGATTACGCTACCCGCGCCCACAAATGCATAGCGGCCCAGTCGCACGCCGCACACAATTGTGCTGTTGGCACCTACCGTTACGCCGCGCTCTAACACGGTAGGGAGATAGTGCGCCTCGCCGCGGCGAGGCACGGCGCTCCGGGGATTCTTGACGTTGGTGAACACCACCGATGGGCCTAGAAACACGTCGTCTTCGCAGTGCACGCCGGTGTAGAGGCTCACGTTGTTTTGCACCTTCACGTTGCGGCCCAACGTCACATCATCTGCCACAAACACGTTCTGACCTAGGCTACACGCCTCGCCCAGCACGGCCCCGGCCGATACGTGTGTGAAGTGCCAGATGCGGCAGCCGGCGCCCACGCGACACCCGTCGTCGAGGACGGCGGTAGGGTGTGCGTAATAGGCAGGCTGATCGGTCATGCCAGGTGGAAAGGGAAGTACAGGGTAGTAGGCGGCAAAGGTAGCGGTTTTCGTGGGCCGCTCAGCACAAACCGGGCCACGTGGCTGGCGCTACGGCACTCACAAATCGGTCTTTACCGAACAAATCGGCGTGTACGTGGGCCTGCTGGTAGCCGACGGCGGCCATGGCCGCTGCCACGGCGTGCATATACTGTTCGTTGCCTTCTACATAGAGCATGCCGCCGGGCCGAAGCAATTGGCGCCCTACCTCAGCCAAACGATGGTAGAACAGCAGCGGGTCGTGGTCGGGGACGAACAGGGCCGTGGCGGGCTCGTGTGCCAGCACATTGGACCGCATCAGTGCTTTTTCTTTCTCCAATACATAAGGCGGATTGCTGACCAGCACATCCAGAGAATGCGCCTCTATTTTTGGTAGATCATGCAGGATATCCACTTGCTGAAAGTCAATAGCGGCTTGGTAGGTAGCGGCGTTTTGGCGCGCTACGGTTAGAGCTTCCGCTGAAATATCCACCGCCGTGAGGCGGGCACCGAGCAGATGTTGGCTGAGTGCCACGGGAATACAGCCGCTACCCGTGCCCACGTCCAAAATCCGCAAACCCGGTTGCCGCTGGTGCGCCCGGATAATAAGCTGCACCAACTCCTCCGTTTCGGGGCGCGGGATGAGGGTAGCGGGCGTCACGGCCAATTCCAGATCGTAGAAATGCGCCTGGCCCAGCACGTACTGCACAGGCTCGTGGCGGAGCAGGCGGGCCAGCAGGGTAGGCACTTGCTCGGCTACGGCGGCGGGCACCGGCGTATCGGCTTGCATTCGGCGCTGCAAGGCACTTAGGTGCAGCAGGTTTTCTACCACCAATGCGGCTATTGCCTCCGCTTCCGGCGCGGGATACAAGGCCGTGAGTTGAGCGGCAAAGTCGAGGGTGAGTTGGCGGACGGTGGGAGTGGGCACAGGCAGAATACGCAGCGAGACAAGCGCAAATATCCGAAATCCAACCGGGAGGCCACCAAGCTCAACGGTAGCATCTCCGGCCGGATCTGCCTACCTTGCTTCTGTTCTCTCCGCCCTGTTTGCCACTACCCACCCTGTTTCGCATGACCACTCAGGCATTATCTGCTGCTTCTCCACCTTTCACAGACTTTGACCAGCTGATGATGCGCCGGGCGCTGGACCTGGCGCGCCTGGGCACCGGCTACACCCGTCCCAACCCGCTGGTGGGCTGTGTTATCACCCACAACGGCCGCATTATTGGGGAAGGCTGGCACCGGCAGTATGGTGGGCCGCACGCCGAGGTAAACGCGGTGGCCTCCGTCACGGAGCCGCATCTACTGCCACAAAGCCGCGCCTACGTCACGCTGGAGCCTTGTTCGCACTTTGGCAAAACGCCCCCCTGCGCCGATTTGCTGATTGCCAAAGGCATTCCGGAGGTCGTGATTTGCAACCTCGACCCCAACCCGCTGGTGGCGGGCCAAGGCGTGGCCAAGTTGGAGGCGGCCGGCATCCGCGTTAGTTCAGGCTTACTGGCCGAGCAAGGACGCTGGCTGAACCGGCGTTTCTTTACGTTTCAGGAGCAGAAACGACCTTACGTGGTGCTGAAATGGGCCGAAACAGCCGATGGCTTCCTGGCTGGGCGCTTTCACCAGCCCGTGCAGATCAGCGGGGAGCTGGCGGGACTGGCCGTGCACCAGTGGCGGGCCGAGGAGCAGGCCATTTTGGTGGGCACCCGCACGGCCCTGCACGACAACCCCCAACTAAGCGTGCGCCACTGGCCCGGTCAGAACCCGCTGCGCATTGTCATCGACAAAAACCTGAGCCTGCCCCCTGCCCATCATCTACTTGACTGCCAGCAATCTACCCTGGTGTATACCTATCGCCACCGCGACACGCGCGGCAACCTGGGCTACGTGACGCTCTCCGAGGCCGACGACCTGTTTCCGCAGATTATGCAGAACCTGTACCAGCGCAATGTGCAGTCGGTGTTGGTGGAAGGTGGCCCTACAGTGCTGGAATCGTTGCTGCAAGATGGACTGTGGGACGAAATCCGGGTGATACGCAGCCCGAAGCAGTTGGGGGCTGGCGTGGCGGCTCCGCGCCTGGGTTTTGTGGGACTGCGCGAGCAGTTTCGGCTGGGCGACGATGAAGTGTTCGTTTATTTGCGGGAGCCAAATGCCTAAACGTTGTTTCTCGCAGAGGTTCGCGGAGGTAGGCGCTGAGGTTCGCAGAGCATAGCCAGCCCGCCTATCTATTCAACACTTACCATTCAACATTTTCAACCGTGGCCGAAGAACTTCACCTTGATACTACCCTCAGCAAAGCCGAGCAGTACCGCCAGCTCCTACCCCAGATCGAAGCCCTGACCACCGGCGAGCCGGACCTGACGGCCAACCTTGCCAATATGGCCGCCGCGCTGCGCCAGGCATTTGGGTTTTTCTGGGTAGGGTTTTATTTGGTGAAAGGCGACGAGCTAGTGCTGGGACCGTTTCAGGGCCCTATTGCCTGCACGCGCATCCGGCGCGGTAAGGGCGTGTGCGGCAGTAGCTGGGCCGAAGCCAAAACGCTATTGGTGCCCGATGTAGAGCAGTTTCCCGGCCACATCGCGTGCAGCTCCGACTCTAAATCCGAAATCGTAGTGCCCGTGCTGAAAGACGGCCAAGTAGTAGCCGTGCTCGACGTGGACAGCGACCAGCTCAACGACTTCGACCACAACGACCAAGCAGCGCTGGAGCAATTGATGCAATTGGCGGCCGGGTGGTTTTAGGCTGTCATTCCGAGCAGAGCGAGGGATCTGAGTAGGAAATTGTTTTTGCGCTAATACGCCACAAGCCTCCTTACTTCCAGAACATCCACCAGCTTTTTCTACCAGACTTATTGGTTTCAGATGTTAGTATGTCTGAATCAGCAAGGGTATACGAGGTTACCGGATGACTATAGGTAGCAACAGCCGCAGTTGGCACATACCAATTTGTAACGTTTTCGACTGGCAAACTCTTGCATTCAGCTGCATTGCGGTTGTCTACATATTCTACTTCGTATTTGGATAGTCGTGGTCGTAACTGAATTTTCCCTGTTTCCAACCAATTCGAAATACGCTTGGCCTCTTGTTCTACTGCGGGATAGAACTGTGCTATGTATCTCTTTTTCTGTGATGCTGAAATATTTTCCCATACAGGATTCTCTTCCCAAGCAAAGTCACGGCATGCTGTCATACCATAGGTGAAACCCAAGTTTTCTAAAAAAGAATAGTCGTCGCTCCACCAATCATAGCTATCAACAAGTGCCATCAGTACCTCGTCAGAACTAGCATGGTTGATTATATTTTGAAGTATCTGCTCCAGTTCCTCAGTATATATCTGGCCCCAGTCTATATATTTATCTAGGGGCTTAGGAAGCAAAAAGCGAGGAATGGGGCATAACTTCCTGTTATGCAGCAAACTAACCGCTATTATAAGTGCAGCAAAATTTCCGAGGTCAAATTTCGCTACTTGTTGCGTCTTTTCGCGCTGGATTTGACGGCTTCGGACGCGGCCCGGCTGACGGGTCTGAGCGTACGCGCGGTCAACGACATATACCTGCGCCTGCGCCACCGGCTGCTAGCTTGCAGCCCGGTGCCGGCTGACCTGGACGGGGCCGTCGAACTGGACGAGAGCTACTTCGGCCCGCGGCGCGTACGCGGCAAACGGGGCCGGGGAGCGGGGGGTAAAACCATTGTCTTTGGCCTGTTCAAACGCGGGGCTCAGGTATACACGGAAATCGTCCCGGATTGCTCGAAAAAGACCCTGCAAGCTATTATTCGGGGTAAGATTGATGTCACGGCGATGGTCAACACCGATGGCTGGCGCGGCTATGATGGCTTGGTGGACGTGGGCTACGACCGTCATTTTCGGGTGCATCATGGGCAGAACGAGTTTGTCCAGGGAGCCTCGCATATCAACGGGATTGAATCATTTTGGAGCTTTGCCAAAGCCCATCTGCAACGCTTCAAGGGCGTGCCCAACCATACGTTTTTACTACACTTGAAAGAGGCCGAGTTTCGCTTCAATCATCGCCACGAAGACCTGTACAAACTCTTACTTAAATTGCTTCGTCAACAGCCCCTCTAATTAGTTTTGCTTCCTAAGCCCCTTATCTAATACCTTTTCCAAATTGTAGAGAACTGATTTGTCTTTATAGTTCAAACTGATTAGCTCGAAGTAATCATCGGAGTCAAGAAACTCTTCCAGTTCTGAGGTAGCATAAACCCAAGCCTCAAAATCAGTTATGCCTAATTTCTTCCCTAATACTTGGTGAAATGCAGTTTGTATTTCCATACCTTTAAAATAACAAAAAAGCGCCGCAGCCTCCCAAGGAAGCTGCGGCGCTTTTGTTACACAGATAGCTACTGTGGATAATAAGTTGCTAGCATACGAAGCGGTAGAGATGCTTCGACGCGTTAGCTAAACAAGCCCGGCTGCGCTACCTTCAACTGCGCAATGACCGTTTGGCCGCCTTTCACTTTCTCGCCTAGCCCTACCTTCAATTCTGTATCCAGCGGCACGAAGATGTCGACGCGGGAGCCGAACTTGATGAAGCCGAACTCCTCGCCTTGGTTCACCTCGTCGCCTTCATTTACATACCACACAATACGGCGGGCCATGGCGCCGGCAATCTGCCGGAACAGCACAAACGGACCTGCATCGGACTCCACTACCACCGTGGTGCGCTCGTTTTTGGTGCTGCTCTTGGGGTGCCACGCCACCAGATAGTTGCCGGGGTGGTAGCGGAAGTAGCGCACAATACCCGAAATAGGATTGCGGGTGATGTGCACATTGATAGGCGACATGAAAATGCTGATTTGCTTGCGCATATCGTCAAAATACTCGCCTTCGTGCACGTCCTCAATCACTACCACTTTACCGTCGGCGGGGGCAATGAGCAGGTCTTCGTGGGTGAGCAAATTGCGGAAGGGGCTGCGGAAGAATTGCAGCAGCAGCAGGAAAACAATAACGGAGATGCCCGCAAAAATCTGGTTGAACAGCAGGTGCCGCTCGTTCACGCGGAAGAGCAACAGGTTGACGGCCAGCAAGGCCAACAGCGTAAAGAATAGAATACGTCGTCCTTCTTTATGAATCTTCATATCAGCGCAGATTGTGCAGATTGGACTGATTTCGCAATGTAGGCGTCGTCAGGCCAATAGAGGCGGGCAGCGGGTGTTTAGGGTAGAGAATGAGAGGAACGGGGCAAAATAGGCTAAATCCTTCACAAAGATAGCCCGGCCGAAGCGGTCCGGGCTATTCTTATACACAAATATAAACGTGTGGCTATAGGGACGACGAAGCGTTACCTAGGGTTGCGCCGCCTACCTGTCATTCCGAGCAGAGCGAGGAATCTAAACCACGGATTTGCTCGGATTTGACGAATTACACGGATTTTGTGGACGAACTGCATCACTGCCATTCCGAGCAGAGCAAGGAATCTGGGTGAAAATTGCGACGCTGGCTCTTAACCTCCAGATTCCTCGCCCTTGCTTGATGCGCAACATGCTCGGAATGACAATCATTAATACGCGCCGCGGAACTTGTACGTCTGGGCTACCTTGTCAATGGCCACCACGTAGGCGGCAATACGCATGGGCACTTCGTGCTTCTGCGCCACGGCGTACACCTTCTCGAAGGCTTCGGTCATGATGCGGCTGGCGCGTTCAATCACCATCTGCTCGCTCCACTTGTAACCCTGGCGGTTCTGAATCCACTCGAAGTAGGAAACCGTGACGCCGCCGGAGTTGGCCAGAATATCGGGTACTACCAAGATTCCTTTCTCATTGATAATGGGGTCGGCGGAGGCGGAAGTAGGGCCGTTGGCGCCTTCCACAATCAGCTTGGCCTTGATATCGTGGGCGTTGTGCTCGGTGATGACGTCCTCTACGGCGGCAGGCACCAGCATGTCTACGTCCGAAATTAGCAAGTCATCGGGGTCCATAGGAGTAGCGCCCGTGAAGCCTGCCAAACGACCATTGTGCGCGTTTTTGTAGGCAATGGCCTCGTCGATGTCGATGCCGTCTTCATTCCAATAGGCGCCGCTGATGTCGCTTACACCTTTGATTTTCACGCCTTTCTCGTTGAGCAGCTTCGCGGCCCACGAGCCAACGTTGCCGAAACCCTGCACCACGGCGGTGGTGTTTTCGGGCTTCATGCCCAGCTTGCCCAGCGCCGCAACGGCCGATACCATCACGCCGCGGCCAGTAGCTTCCACGCGGCCCAGCGAGCCGCCCAGCACCAACGGCTTGCCCGTAACCACGGCCGGCGAGGTTTTGCCGGAGGTTTTGGAGTATTCGTCCATCAGCCAGGCCATTTCGCGGGGGCCAGTGCCCATATCGGGGGCTGGAATGTCTTTATCGGGGCCGAACACGTCTTTCAGGGCCAACGTGTAGCCGCGGGTGAGGCGCTCAATTTCGCCGGCGCTCATGGTAGTCGGGTCGCAGATGATACCGCCTTTGGCACCGCCGTAGGGGATGTCTACCACGGCGCATTTCCAGGTCATCCAGGCGGCCAGGGCTTTCACCTCATCAAGGTGCACGTGCATGTCGTAGCGGATACCGCCTTTGCTCGGACCCAGAATGGTGTTGTGCACCACGCGGTAGCCTTCAAACACGCGCACCTGTCCGTTATCCATCGTGACAGGGATACTGACAATCACCTGCTTATCAGGCGCTTTCAGCACGTTATAAGTTTGTTCGTCGAGCCCGAGGATATTGGCCGCTACGTTGAAGCGCGACATCATGGACTCAAGCGGATTTTCGCGGTCCACAATCGGGGCCGGCTCTTTGTACACCGTGGTCAGAACTGCCATGGGGGGTGGGGAAAAAGGGTGGGTGGGTAGGAAAACGTGACGCCTCGTTGCTGGGGGCTGAGACGACACGGGGCAACAATAAGGCCGCAAAGGTAGCGGAATGATGAAGCTGTAAAAGAGATACGCAAAGTGCCGCCCGAACTGGCTGCAAACCATTTCGGGCGGCACTTTGCGTAATACGGTCTTACCCAAATAGTAGCTGCACTACTACTAATACGGGTACCACGAATAAGAAGGCATCGAACCGGTCAAGTAGGCCGCCGTGGCCGGGCATAATGCGGCCGGAATCCTTCACATCCACGCTGCGCTTGAGCATGGACTCGGCCAAATCACCCAGCGGCCCGAATATGGCTACCACGGCGGCGGCCACCAGGCGAGTAGGCAGCGGCATTTCGGGTAGCAGAAAGCCCAGCGCCCAGCCCATACCCAGTGTCAGCAGAAAGCCACCAATGGCGCCCTCCCATGTTTTGCCGGGCGAAATACTGGGCGCCAGTTTGTGCTTGCCAAAGGTCTTGCCAGCCGCGTATGCGCCAATATCGGAGCACCACACCAGCAGCAACAGGCCGAAGATGCGACGGTAATCGTAGCCCTTATCGCTGAAGGCCAATACGTTCAGCAGGCTCATGGGTAGGCTCACGTAGAGCAAACCCAGTAGGGCTACCCCTACGTTGGCAAACGGGGCTAACTCATTCTTACGCGGCCACGAATACATCTCACGTAGAATCAGAATGGTAGGCAGCAGTATAGCTAATCCTAATAGAACGTTTTGCGCAACTTTTCCTATCTGGATAGCCAGAATTATATCTCTTACGTTCCCATCAGCATGAGATGCGGTGTAATGATGTGCATCAGCTACTAAGTAGATAGCACCAAAGAGCATCAAGCTGATACCACCGCCCAACAGCGCCGCCGGCTTGTAGCCCGCTTTGCGCATCATGCGGTAAAATTCCCACAGCATCCGCATTTGCACCAGCCCGAAGAACATGGCAAACGTCCAGGCGCTGTACCAGATGCTGAACAGCAATGCCACGGCCCCCAACACACCGTACAGGATGCGTTGCGTGAGGTTGGACATCGGTTTTTTGCCGGTGGGGTTGGTGGGAGAAGGGGTAGCGTCGGCCAAGGGTAGGGAGAGGTAAGGGAGAGAATAGCCGTCGGCTAAGCAAGAATAATGCGCGAGAATAGCGCGTAACGAATATCCGGAAGATGTACTAGTCGCGGAATCGGCCTACGTCTACGCCATCGCGGCCCAGAGTGCGGGCGGCGGGAACAACGGCAGTTTCCGGCGCGCTAGCCGCTACGCCCTTGCCCCCCAGCGTACGCAGTTGGGTAGGGCCGGTTTCGGTGGTGAGGTGCTCGTGTAGCCAGTACAGTAGGCCTGCTGTGACGAGCAGGGAAGACAGCACCCAGGGCCAGGGCATGGCCTCGTTAGCATCAGGATCCAGCTCGGGGCTCACCCACTGGTTTTGCTGCCAGTAGAGTAGGAGTAGCTGGGTGAAGTTTTGGGTGAAGTGCGCCGCCATAGGCACCAGAATATTGCCGCTCCACTCATACAAATACCCCAGAAGCAGCCCCAGCACAAAGCGAGGCACGAACCCAAAGAACTGCAAGTGAATGGCACTGAAGATGAAGGCCGCCGCCCACACGCCCACGTGCCGCGATGCGAAACTCTGCACCAAATTGCGCTGTATCACCCCTCGAAATACCAGTTCCTCGCTGATGGCCGGCACTATGGCAATAACCAGCACGCCTATCCAGAAGCGCAGCGGCGAGTTGAAATTGGTGAGGGCTTTGGTGAGGGCCTGCGCCTGATCTTCCTTCTCCTTTGCCCATACCTCTACGCCGTGCAGCGCATCGGGCAGGTGCACCTGGGCATTCCAGGCAATGAGGGTCGTCATGAGGGGTAGGCTGGCAATGACCAGTAGTGCGGCCATCAGCAGCCACACGCCGGGCACCGGGCGGCGCGGGGCAAAGTACTCGGCGACATGATACCCGGTGAGCTTCACTAGCGCCAGCGCTGCCCCCGCAAAGCTCAGAAAGAGCACCAACCCTTGCGCAAACATCGACAGTGCCCACCCTTGGGGGTAGCGCTCTGGCTGCTGCATCACGTTGCCGATCTGTTGAAAGTTGATGCCAAACGCCAGGTTGCTGACCGAGGCAATGAAAAACCACGCCACGCAGAAGCCCACAAACAGTAAGACTACCAGCAGAATCAGGTTGGCAATGGGCGGCAAACGGTTGGGTAGGAAACCTTTCATAGCAGTTGGGGGTCTGGAAGTCGTAGGGGTGCCGTGCAGGCACCCGTCGTTGAACGTTTTTTAGTGCACGACGGTGGCCACTTTGCCTCCATCGCGCAACGATAGGCGCCTGCAAGGTGCCCCTACAATCCTAATAGTCGTAAATTTGCGCAAAATCCTGTTATAGCTGCCGTGGTACACATTCGCGACCTTGCCCTTCCTGACTTTCCCTTACTGCTCGCCCCCATGGAGGACGTATCGGACCCGCCATTCCGGGCCGTGTGCAAAGCCAATGGGGCCGATTTGATGTATACGGAGTTTATCTCGTCGGAAGGTCTGATACGCGACGCGGCCAAGAGCCGGCAGAAGCTGGACGTGTTCGATTATGAGCGGCCTATTGGCATTCAGCTCTTTGGCTCCGATGTGGATACCATGGGCGAGTGTGCCCGCATCAGCACCCACGCCGGCCCCGATCTCATCGACATCAACTACGGCTGCCCCGTGAAGCAGGTAGCCTGCCGCGGTGCCGGCGCCGCCCTGCTCCGCGACATTCCCAAGATGGTGGAAATGACGGCGGCCGTGGTGCGCAACACACCCCTACCCGTGACGGTGAAAACCCGCCTGGGCTGGGACGACACTACCAAGAACGTGGAGGACGTGGCCGAGCGCCTACAGGACATTGGCATTGAAGCCCTCACCATCCACGGCCGCACCCGCGTGCAGATGTATAAGGGTGAGGCTGATTGGGAGTTGATCGGCAAAATCAAGAATAACCCGCGCATTAAGATTCCCATCTTCGGCAACGGCGACATCGACTCGCCCCAAAAAGCTGTGGAGTACAAAAACCGCTACGGCGTGGACGGCGTGATGATTGGCCGCGCCAGCATCGGCTACCCCTGGATTTTCCGCGAAATCAAGCACTACATTGCCACCGGCGAGTTGATGGCGCCGCCTACCGTGGAGGAGCGCGTGGCCATGTGCCGCATGCACTTCGAGAAAAGCCTGGAATGGAAAGGCCAACGCGCCGGCATCTTTGAAATGCGCCGCCACTACGCCCAGTATTTCCGCGGCCTGGAAGGTGCCAAGCAGTGGCGCACCCGCCTAGTAGACACCAACGAGCCCGACGAAGTACGCGCCATCATGGACGAAATCATTGCCGCCGAGCCGGTTTTGGTGGGGTAGTATTTTTCGCTTCTGTCATCCTGAGCGCAACGCAGTGGAGCGAAGGACCTTATTACGTGGAACGACTTGCAGCAGATAGTATCTACTGCCTGCTTATTCTACTGTTATAAGGTCCTTCGCTCCACTGCGTTGCGCTCAGGATGACACTCTTTCCCTGTATATGCCCTCCCCTACCCCACCCGCCACCATAGCCGCCCCGGCCCCACCTGCTACCCAATCGCCGGAGCCGCCTATTCCGCTTTCGGCGTGGGTACTGTTGCTGGTGCTGGCCGCTATTTGGGGCACCTCCTTTATCTTGATGAAGAAGGGCTTAGCGGTGTTTTCGCCGCTAGAGCTGGGTGCTACGCGCGTGACGGTGGCTGCGCTCCTGCTCCTACCCTTTGCGCTGCGGCATGTGGGCAAGGTAGAGAAGTCGCGCTTCAAGTGGTTGCTGCTGAGCGGTGTGGTAGGCACGCTCATTCCCGCTTTCCTGTTTGCCTACGCCGAAACGCGGCTGGCTTCGGGGCTGGCGGGTGTGCTCAATGCCCTCACGGCGGTGTTCACGCTGGTAGTGGGCGCGCTGTTTTTTGGGCAGCGCCTCACGGGGCTGCGGGTGCTGGGCATCGGGCTGGGCCTAGCGGGCACGGTGGTGCTGATGGTGCTAGGTGGCAGCGGTGGCGCGGCTACTCCGGCCGGGGAGGGCAATGCGTGGTATGGACTTTATATCGTGCTGGCTACCATTGGCTATGGGGTGAGCGTCAACGTGATCAAGCACCATTTGCAAGGCATTCCGCCGGTGGCCGTTACGGGTTTGCTGCTGCTGTTCATCGGTGGGCCTGCCGTGGTATTTCTACTACTGGGCACCGATTTTCTGCATAAGTTAGCTACGGCACCAGGTGCCTGGACTGCCTTTGGCTATATCGCTCTACTTGCTACCCTCAGCACGGCCGTAGCGATGGTGCTGTTCAACAAGCTCATCCACCAATCCACGGCGCTCTTCGCGTCTTCGAATACCTATCTGATACCCGTTGTAGCGCTAGGTTGGGGCGTGCTCGATGGCGAGTCGTTCAACCTGTGGCACGTGCTGGGCATGGTGATTATTCTGGTGAGCGTGGCGATTATCCACCGGGCGAGGTGAAATGGTGAAGTTGTGAGTTTGTGAATACGATTGTCATCCTGAGCGGAGCGAAGGACCTTATCACGCAAGAACGACAGACGTACCAACGACTCGTTCAACGGGCATAAGGTCCTTCGCTCCGCTCAGGATGACACGCGTATTCACCACTTCACCATTTCATAAACATACGGCCAGTCGTGGAAGCGCGGGGGGAGGCGCAAACGCTGGGCGTGGTGCTGCACATAGGCGAGGATGCGGGTCAGTTCATCAGCGTCCTGCACAGGGTATTCGTAAGAACCGATTTGCCAGAAATCAGCCTCGGGTGGGAGCTGATGGCGCAGGTGGCGGCGGCACTGGGTCGCGGTACGCTGGTGTAGCAGCTTCAGGCTCTTATATATCGACAGACCACTGCCCGCCGGTAGGTGCAGCACGGCGTGCACGTGGTTGGGCAGCACCACAAAAGCCAGCGCCCAAAAACCTTGCTCCTCCAGCATTAGCAGCTCGCCGGCTACTATTTCGGCTAGCTTTTCCTTTTCCAGGTAGGTAGGGCCTACCTCCGCACGGTCCAGCTCGGCATCGAACTGCGCGAAGAAGCGCTTTTGGGCGCGTTGGCGCGCGAGTTGCTGCTGTTCGTCGGTGAGGCCGCCGGCGCGGGACAACTCCATATCCGTCTGCAAATCAGCGTGTAGCTGGCGGCCGATGGCATGGCGCAGGGAGCCAGCCAGGCGAAAGGTGACGAAAAGCGTTTCGCCGGGAGGTAGGGCGTTCATGTGCACGGATGATTTCTCGCAGAGGTAGGCGCAGAGGCTCGCAGAGTTCGTGCTAGTTTTTCCTCAGCACGCCATTTACCTCCACCAATTCGCCTTGGGTCAGCAGGTGCTGCACGGCCCCATCTACTTGCTGGCGCATCTCATCCGATAACCGATTGAAGCCGAGCAAGCGCACCGTAGATAGGTACATGGCTTCGCGAGGTAGGGCGAAGCTATGCGCGATGATGGTGCATATGGCATGGGCCAGCTCTTCTGGGGCAAGCAACGACAGCTTGCGGGAAATGGTGGGCAGGTTGCTCCGGTCGCGCAGAGGTGGCGTTTGCATGGTGTTTTCCCACAGAAAGTCGCCCTGCTGGCGCAGGTGATGCAGGTTAGCGGCCAGCGTGGCAGCGGCCCTACCCGCTTTGCGCATGCGGGCGCCTACCTGCGTGGCGCCGCTGGCCTGGGCCAGCCGCCGCGTGGCCTCGTCCACGTGAATCGGGCTTTCGATGCGTACCACCTGCGCCAACCAGTTAGCCAGTTGGCCCAGGCTGTGCTGATGCAACTCGCGGTGCCCAACGGCGGCGGGCAGTTGCGCTATCTGGTACGGAATAGCCAGAACGGAAGGACCCAACTCTTCACGTTCAATGGTGGCAGGTATTGCGGTTTCCTCGCTCAATAGTACTTCTTCCGCCTCACTAGGTTCATCGAGGGTAGGCAGGCGGCGGGCTTCCTCGATGGCGGCCACCACGCTCTCCAATGCTCGTTGCGGATTGCGGAACCAGTCGGTGCTCCAGATGCGGTGCAGGCGCCAGCCCATTGCCTCCAGCACTTGCTGAGGTAGCCGGTCACGGTCGCGGGCCGAGCGGGCGGCGTGATACAGGGTTCCATCGCACAGAACTCCCAACAGGTAGCGGTCGGGTTGGGTAGGGTCTACCACAGCCAAGTCGAGGTAGAAACCCTGGCTGCCTACCTGCTGGCGCACTTGGTAGCCCCGCTTCGTGAGGGCACGACGCACCACCTCTTCAAAAGGTGCTTCCAGCACGCGGCCGGCTCCCTCGTTGTGGTGAAGGCGGCCATGCTGGGCAAAGGAAAGAAATGTTTTGAGCGCCGCCACGCCTTTCGCTTGCGTGCGACTGAGGTCGAGGTCGTCGGAGGTGAGGTTGGTAAAGACTTCGCAGCGCTGCTTGGCGCGGGTGATGAGCACGTTGAGGCGTCGCTCGCCTCCCTCGCCGTTCAGCGGACCAAAACTCATGGCGAGGTAGCCTTCCTTGGTGCGGCCGTAGCCCAAGCTAATCAGGATAACGTCGCGCTCGTCGCCTTGCACGTTTTCCAGGTTCTTGACAAAGAACGGCTCGTGCGGGTGCCCGTTGAAAAACGCCTCGGTTTCGGGGTGCTGGCGGCGCAACGCCTCCAGCGCATCCTGAATGGCTTGGCGCTGGGCCACACTGAACGCTACCACGCCCAACGTGAGCTGAGGCGTGGTGCGAGCATGGTGCAGCACGGCGGCAGCCACGGCCGCGGCTTCCCGCGGATTCGTGCGCGTAGTACCTCGCTCGTAGTACGTTGTGGATAAGTAGTGGTAGACCAAGCCCAACTTGCCTTTGTCGCCGGGGCTCGAAAAAACCACCAGCTTATCGTCGTAGAATAAGTGGTTGGAAGGTTGAATTAACGCCTCATGCCGGCTGCGGTAGTGCCAGCGCAGCATCCGCTCGGGCATCTGACGGGCTTTGCATAGCTCCATAATACTCTGAATATCAGCCGTCACGTTTTCCTCGTTGGCATCTTCACTAGAGTTGATGAGCGAGTCGAAAAACGAGGTAGGCGGCAGTTGCTTCGAGTCGCCGACTACTACCAGTTGCCGTCCGCGGGCAATGGCGCCCAGCGCCTCCACCGGCTTCACTTGGCTGGCCTCATCAAACACCACTATATCAAACTCCACCGCGCCCGGCGGCAGAAAGCTAGCCACCGACAGCGGCGACATCATAAACACCGGTTTGATGGCCTGCACAGCCTGCCCGGCCCGCTCCATTAGCTGGCGCAGGGGTAGGTGGCGGGCTTTTTTGGCAAACTCGTTTTTGAGCACCAACATCTGCCCCCCGGCCTGCTGATTGGGCAACTGCTCGTAGTGCCGGCGCACGGCCCGCACCCGATGGTGGTAGAGCGAGTCGCGGTCGGCCTGGCGGAAGCGGGCGGCTACCTCCTCGTGCCCGGCCCGCTCGAACTGCCGTAGGGCGGGGTGTTGCTCGTAGGCACTTTTTTGCAGGTATTCCAACCACGTTTGGCGCACTGCCGCTGCTAGTAGCTGTCCCGCCTCGGGCCAGTTTTCGGCTGCATGCAGCAGCTCCGGTAGTTGTTCGGTTTCCAGGGTGGAGGCAGCGTTGTTCCATTCCGCCGTGAGCTGCAAAGCCGGTAGATCGGCCGCCCAGGCGGCTAGTGTGCGTAGTTGATCGTCGAAGGGCTGAAATTGCAGCCGCCCGGCGGGACCAAAGCGGCGCATTTCGTTCAACTGTAAGCTATCCACTACCGCTTGCACGGCGGTGCGCTGCTGCATCAGGGCCGCTTCCACCTGCTGCGTAAGCTGCCCAAGGCTGCTTTGATCTGCCGGCTGCGACGCCTGACCAGAGGAATTGGCCAGGTAGGCAAGCAACACGGGTGGCAATTCCCCGCGCGTAATGCGCTGGTGCGTCAAGGTTAAGTACTCCTGCACCTTGCGCAGGGTACGCCAATCAGAATGCCGCCCCTGCCACATCGACCCAAACAGCGTTTGAAGTAGTGGCTCCGCTTCCGTCAGCGTTTGCTCGTGGCGAGCAGCTTCGCGAATGGCGTCCAGCGCGGCTACTACGTCAGCGGCCTCGGTGGGTAGGGGCGCTTGCCACAGGCTTTGCAGCCGTTTGCGGGCACGACGGTAATCACCGCTCAGAAATTTCCACCACTTGTCTCCGTATTGGAGTAGGGCTGCCCGCTCGGCTAGCAACTCTTGCTGCCAGGCTTCGGGTAACAACTGAGCATCGTATTGCTGATGCAGTTGCTGCTGCTTTTCGCCGGCTTGCCATGCAGCTGTCAAGCGGCTGTGCTGCTGACTCCAGGCAGGGTCAGTCACGGCAACATCAGTAAGCGGCGGGGCCAATTGCGCGTGGCGGGCACTGGGCAGCAGCGCTTCGGCGGCGGCGCGGTCGGGGGGCATGGGTAGGCCTAGGTGGTGCGCCAGCGCTTCGGCGGCGGTTTGCAGGGACACTACGGCCATGTGCGCCGCGTGCAGATGGGCGGTCAGCGCCGTTTGGTCGGCGGGCAGTAGCAATGTCAACGCGCTACCCCAAAAGAGTAGCTGTTTAGGCGCGCCGATTTTTTGCAGCGTGGCCTGTAGCCGGGCGGCTAGGGCCTCAGCGTGGGCGGCGTCGGCATCGGTCCAAGTAATGAGTTGGGTGAAGGGTAGGCGGGGCAGCGCTGCGCTTCCCTGCTCCTCTTGCAGGCGTAGCAGCTCGCCGGCTACCTGCTGCGCGGTGCGTCGGCTTCGGCCAATGGGCGTGTTCACGGCCAGGGCGTAGTCGTTGAGCTGTTGGCGGTAGCGCGGCAACTGCGCCATTTGGTCTTCCACATGGGCGTCCGCAGTAGGTCGGCCTAACGCCAGCGTCGCTTTCAGCTCGTTGTGTAGCGTCTTTTTATTGGCTTTATGACTGTGCAGCTCCAGGCAGGCCACGCCTAGCCCCAGGCCATCCAGGCGGCGCTTTACAACTTCCAGCGCGGCCATCTTTTCGGCCACAAACAGCACTTTCTTGCCTGCCCCAATGGCCTCGGCCAGCAGGTTGGCAATGGTCTGCGACTTGCCCGTGCCGGGCGGCCCTTGAATCACAAGGTTGCGGCCCTCGTGCACGGCCAGCAGCGCCAGTAGCTGCGAGGAGTCGGCATCGAGCACCTGGTGCAGCTCGGCGGCCGGACTCTCGGTATCCAGAAAAGCGGTTTCGCCGAGGGTAGGCGCCGGGTCGCGGAAGCCTTCTGAACCGAGCAGCGCCTCAATGGCCGAGTGGTCGAGTAGGGAGGCATTGGCCGGCCAAGTGGCCGGGTCTAAGTCGCGGTAGAGCATGAGCTTCCCAAAGGAGAAGAAACCTAGCGCAATATCATTAGGATCTACTTGCCAGCGACTTAGGGACGCTATAGCCTCCTGCACAGCAGTATAATATTCGTTCAAACCGCCTTCGCCCTCTGGTTCGGGTAGGGGCAGCCCCAGGCCGAAGGTGGCTTTCAGCTTGGCTTGCAACGACAGGTTGCCTTCCACCTCAGCCCCGGTATAGCGCAGCGTAAACCGCTCGGCCACAGTGCCGCGCTCCAGCAGCACCGGCACCAGCACCAGCGGCGCCCGGCGCGCCTCCTCGCTGCCAGCCGATTCGTACCACGTGAGGCTACCCAGGGCCAGGTACAGGATATTCACGCCCTGCTCTTCCAGGCTGGTGCGGGCTGTGTAATAGGTGTTGAGCAAGCGCGCTTCCAGCTTTGCCAGCGGCTCGGCAGTTTGGAGCTTGTTATCGGAAAGCGCTGTTGTGGATATGGTAACCAGCGGTTCCGCTTCAGCATCGGATGCAACAGTAATTGCTGCGTTCAACGCCGCATCTTCTTGCCCGTGGCGCAAAGTAGAATCGGCCAGAAAATACATGGCCTTGCCTTGGCGTACCAACACGTCGTACACTGCCACCGACTGCTCGCGCACCACCTGTACGCCCCGCGCTTTGGCTACCCGGAAGTTGAGCAGCGGATTGTGCAAGCTCAGGTCGAGCAGCTCCTCGCGGGAGGCGTGGAGCCGTTTAGCCAGGGAAAAATCAGCGGACAGCACGATAGAGGCGCCGGGCTACCTTACCCGCGTGTTCAGTTTACTGTGCTTGTTGCTGTAGCCGAAGTAGATAGCCAACCCGATAATCAGCCAGCCAAAGAACAGCATCCAGTTGCTGATGCCGAGCTGGGTCATCAAATACAAGTTGGTGAGCAGCCCTAGCACCGGCAGCAGCGACAGGCGTTTAGTGAAGGAAACCACCGTCAGCCCCACGCAGAATAGCAGGAACACAAGCATCGGAATCTGGTGGCGGAACTGCTCGTAGTCGCCGCTAGTTATGGCACCCCAAAACTCGTTGATAGCCTCTTGGTTGTACTGCCACAGGCCCACGGCGGCGGCCAGCAAGATCAGGCCCACGGCGTAGCGGCCGCTGAGGTAGGGCACCTTGAAACGGGCATCGGATTGGCCGTGCGGGTCGATGATGAGGATGCCGCCGCACACCAGCGCAAACGCGAACAGGGTGCCGATGCTGGTGAGGTCAATCACCAAATCCATGTTGAGCAGCAGGGCCGGTACGCCCACAAACAAACCCGTGACGATGGTGCTGAACGAGGGCGTGTGAAACTTAGGGTGCACCCGCGCAAACACCGGCGGCAGCAGCCCGTCGCGGCTCATGGTCAGCCAGATACGCGGCTGCCCGATCTGGAACACCAGCAGCACGGAGGTCATGGCAAACACCGCCGACACGGCCACCACGCCTGCCAGCCAATCGACGCCTACCTGCTTGAACACGAAGGACAGCGGGTCGCCTACCCCCAGCTCAGTGTAGCTCACCATGCCGGTGAGCACCAGCGTAATCACCACGTAGAGAATGGTGCAAATCACCAGGGCGTAGATCATGGCGCGGGGTAGGTCGCGCTGGGGGTTCTTGCACTCCTCGGCAGTAGTGCTGATGGCGTCGAAGCCGATGTAGGCGAAGAACACGGCCGACACACCTTTCAGTACGCCGCCGATGCCGTTGGGCGCGAAGGGCGTCCAGTTGGCGGTTTTCACATAAAACGCGCCTACCACAATTACTACCCCTACCACGGCCAGCTTCAACAATACCAATAAGTTAGAAGCCGTTTTTGATTCCTTGATGCCGATGTACACCAACGCTGTCACGAGCACCGTGATGATGAACGCAGGTAGGTCGCAGACCAGCTTGAAGTCGCCGAGCAGGATAGGCGCGGTGCTCCAGATACGGTAGGCTTCCTGCTGGGCGGCGGTGGCCTCCGTGAGTGGCCGGCCGGCTAGCATCAGGTCCAGCACGGCGTGGTAGCCGGCGTAGGCACTTTGGGTTCCTAAGGTCAGATAATCAGGAATATGCAGGCCTACGCCATCCAGCAAACCGGTAAAGTAGTCGGACCACGAAATGGCTACTACAATGTTGCCCACAGCGTATTCCATAATTAAGGCCCAACCAATAATCCAGGCGGCCAGCTCGCCAAACGAGGCGTAGGCGTAGGTATACGCCGAGCCCGACACCGGGATGGTAGCCGCAAACTGCGCGTAGCACAGCGCCGAAAACGCGCAGGCAATAGCCGTGAATACAAAAAGCAGCGACACGGCCGGGCCACCGTCGTGCGAGGCGTTGCCGATGGTACTGAAGATACCAGCGCCAATAACGGCGGCAATACCCAGGGCCGTGAGGTCGCGCACGGAGAGGTGGCGCTCTAAGTGGCCTTCCTGCTCGCCGCCTACCCCAGCGTGGGCATCGGCAGGCGGGTTTGATTGAAGTTGGGCAATACTTTTGCGCCGGAACAGGCCGGCAGTGCGCGTTGGAGGTAGCGGAGTAGGCAATGCGGTAGAATCGGTTTTGGAGGGCAAAAGATACTGAATAAATGCGGCGGACGCGGCGCGGCAGCCCAGACCAGATTGATCCTCAAGGCAAAAAGAATTTTTGACAGCGCGTGTGGAATTCAGCGGCGGGCGGCATCTTATAATTCCCAGGGCTGAAACTCTGGGAACTAGAGCCGGCTGTATACTACATCTTATACTCTATGCCCACGCCCACTATCACCATCCCTACCCCCTGCCACGAAAATTGGCAGCACATGACATCTACCGCCCAAGGCCGCCACTGCGCTGCCTGCCAGACCGTGGTAGTCGATTTCACTCACTTCACCGATACCGAATTGCTGGCCTACCTCAGCCAACCCAGCGGGCTCCCTACCTGCGGGCGGTTCCGGGCCGAGCAGCTTGGGCGGCCGTTGCGGCTCGCAGTGGCAGTTACTGCGGTTTCGCGGTGGCGGGCGTGGCTGGCGGCAGCCGTGGCGGTGTGGAGCCTACGCGAAGCGGCCGCGCCGGCCGTGCGAGCGCAAGTGCCCACGGAGCAGCGGGAGCCGACGGTTAGCACATCTGATACCTTATTCTTTCGGGGCCGGGTTCGTCATATAGGCAGTGCTGATGTGATTCCAGGGGCAATCATCCTACTGCAGAAAACTTCCTTGACTACAACAGCTGACTCAACTGGGTACTTTGAGTTACGAATACCGCCAGGAACCCAGCAGTCCTCTGAGGTATTGGTGGTATCAGCCCTAGGATACAAAAGCGGACTGTTTAGCGCTATCCCTAATAAATCGCTCAATATTGCTCTAGAAGCCGACATTGAGGTAGTGCGCACGATCATAATGGGAATGATACCTTCCTATTCAACTCCAACCCATTCACCATCCTGGTGGCAGCGCGTGAAGCGGCCGTTTCGGCGGTAGTAAAGTTCTGTTTCACCAAACCTTTTCCCCCGAAAATCCTTTATGCGGGGATGAAGAACCTGCTGCTCGCTACCCTCCTATTACTCGGCACACTGTCTGGCTGCGCCGTGAAGCCGACCAACCGCTACGACGTTTTCACCAAAACCGCCCAACTGCCCCAGGAAGAAGCGCCACACGAGCGCAACTCCTTGGAATGGTGGTATTTCACCGGCCACCTGCGCGACAAGACTACCGGCGAGGAGTTTGGCACGGAGTACGTATTCTTTCACTTCAACATGAATGGTAAGCAGGACTGGCAGATGGTCAACTTTGCCGTGACGGACCCTAAGGCCCAGCAGTTTCGCTACGATTATAAGGTGCGCCGCCTGCCTAAGCTGCTGGCCCCTACCCTACCCATCGGCCTGACCATGCAGAAGAAGGCCCAGCAGTGGCAGCTCACGGGCCAGGAGGGCCGCTACCATTTGCAGGCGCGCATGGCCCGCTACGCCGGCACCGCCATCAACCTGACCACCACGCCCACCAAGCCCGTGCTACTGCACAGTGGCACCGGCTACGAGAACTACGGCGGCAAGGCCACGGCCGGCTACTATAGCTACCCGCGCCTCACGGCCACCGGTACCATGGAGGTGAATGGCCAGCTGCACGAGGTAGAAGGCGAGCTGTGGTACGACCGTCAATGGAACTGCAACTCCGTGATGGCCAAGGACGCCGGCTGGGACTGGTTCAGCATTCAGCTGGATGAGCCCAAGGAGGATTTGATGCTCTATCAATTATTCAACCGTGCCACTGGCGAATCGGTAGGCGGTGGCTCGCACTACTCGGCCACCGCGCAGAACACCCACCTCGACGAGACTGATTTTGAGTTGGAAACCCTGGCCGAATGGACCAGCCCGCACTCCCACAAAACCTACCCTAGCAAGTGGCGCGTGCGCATCCCCAGCCAGGGTTATGATTTGGTTGTAGAGCCCGTGATGCAAGATCAGGAGTTGAGTATCAAGCTCCTACCCGGCGTAAAGATGAATTATTGGGAAGGCATGTGTCGCGTATCGGGCACGCACTACGGCAAGCCCGTCACGGGCCGTAGCTACGTCGAAATCACCAATCGCAAGGAAAAGCAAAAGGTGAAAGAGGCAGTAGCTAACGCAAGTGACGGAGTGACGGAGCGGCAGAATGATTGAGTGAAAACAGATGTCATCTTGAGCGCAGCGAAGGACCTTCTCACGCATGAACGACCACCATAATAATAGTTCGTGTGTGAGAAGGTCCTTCGCTGCGCTCAGGATGACACACTTTTATTATTCACCACTCACAACTTCACTATCTACTACCCATTCAGCACAATGCGGAAGGTAGTACCCTTCCCTACCTCCGACCACTTCACGAAGAGCTTGCCTTTGTGATAGTTCTCGATGATGCGCTTGGCCAGCGCCAGACCCAGGCCCCAACCGCGCTTTTTGGTGGTGTAGCCGGGTAGGAACACCGAGGCCATCTTGTGCTTGGGAATGCCCTTGCCCGTGTCCGTGATATCGATGGCAATCTGGTTTTTGCTGCGCACCGGCCGGCGCAGGTGAATGTGGATGCTGCCCCGGCCATCCATGGCATCCACGGCGTTTTTGCAGATGTTTTCTACCACCCAATCAAACAGTGGCACGTTTACCTGGGCAGGTATATCGGTGGGTAGGGAGGTAGTAATGGTGAATGTGACCTTGCGCGACACCCGGCTCTGGAGGTAGGCAATGGCGTTTTGCGTCACCATCAGAATGTTCTCGTCCTTGAGCACCGGCACCGAGCCGATGTTGCTGAAACGCTCCGTAATAATTTCCAGCCGCCGGATATCCTTGCCCAGCTCCTCCACAATCGGCTCGTCCTTAAAACGTTCCGACTCGCGCAGATAGGCCTGCCAGCCTACCAGACTGCTTAGGGGTGTACCCAGCTGGTGAGCCGTTTCCTTAGCTAAGCCTACCCATACCCGGTTTTGCTCGGCCCGCCGCGACGAGCTGAACGAGAAGTAGGCAATAACGGCCAGGCAACTCACTACCGCCAACTGTACCAAAGGGTAGGTTTGCAAACGATCGAGCAGAGCGGAATTTTTGTAATACAGGTAGTTGCGCAAGCCTGCTCCCAGCTCAATTACGATGGGCGGGTGCTTTTCCTTCATCTCCAGCACCTGCTTTTTCAGGAATACCTGGCGCTGCTCGTCATTCAGCCCCTTGGGCACGTCCACAAACTTGTAGTCCACCACGTCGCCGTCGTTGTTCACCAGCAACAGCGGGATGGTTTTGTTGAGCTGAATGATTTCGTCGAACACGAACGTGGTGTTGGCGTCCTCTACCTCCATGTTGATGATGAAGCGCAACGCCTTAGCATAGAGGTCAATCTGCTGCTGTTCGCGCTCAGCCAAGCGACTCACCAGAATGTTGGTATACAGCACGGTAGCCACTGCAATCAGTAGTGCGCTGGCCAGTACTACCAGCTTGCCGCGGGATTTTTGGTCGTAGATCGGAATCAAGGAAAGGCGATGGAGCCTGGCTCCGGGTAGGTGAGACAACGAAGGTAGGAACTCGACGGGGGTTGCCGTGGGTCGCGCCGGCCTACCCCTGCGGTGTTATCCAACCAAAACCTGACAAAAATCATCCACCGGAGCCCATAGAAAAGAAGTGCTATGAGTTGTGCGCACCTCAAAAAGCCCAAATAAAGCCGTTTTGGCACGGGTAAGCTGTTTAGAATAAAATAAATATGTACCTCTAGTAGAGGTGAATATTCTTCAAAAAGGCCGTTTTGCGGGGCTATACCCCCTTCTTTCAGAGAACTTGCTTCCGCCCGAACCTCTACTGGCTGCCTGCTGTTTTCAATCTATCGAATTGCGCCGTAATTTTGCGCCCTACGCTCCGCGTCAGTACCTGCTATGCTCCACCCGTTCAAAGCTGTCAGCCTCTCCTATAAAAAAGCGCCGCTGGAAATCCGCGAGCTTATTGCCCTGGACGAGGCCGCTTGCCGCCGCTTCTTGCACATGCTCCACCACGACCTGCACTTGCAGGACCTGCTGGTGTTGAGCACCTGCAACCGTACCGAAGTCTACTACGCCGCCGACCGCGACCAGAGCCCGGCTATTATCGAGGCCCTGACGCAGCTCAAGCAGCTTCCCGATGCTGCTGCCTACTACCCCTACTTCGATATTCTGGACACCTACGAAGACGCCGTGCAGCACTTGTTTGAGGTGAGCATGGGCCTCGATGCCCAGGTGGTAGGCGACTTGCAGATCAGCAACCAGGTGAAAATGGCCTACCAGTACTCGGCCGATGCTGATGCCGCTGGTCCGTTTTTGCACCGCTTGCTGCACACTATCTTCTTCACCAACAAGCGCGTGCAGCAGGAAACTGCCTTCCGCGATGGTGCAGCGTCTACCTCCTACGCCGCTCTGGAACTGGTAGAGGAGTTGACTGCTGATGTAGCTAACCCGCGCGTGCTGGTGGTAGGACTAGGCGAGATTGGCGCCGACGTGTGCCGCCACCTCGGCGACAGCCGTCAATTCTCGGACGTGACCATCTGCAACCGTACCCGTCACAAAGCCGAGCAGCTAGCCGCCGAATGTGGCGTGAAGGTGGTCGATTTTGAAAACCTGACCCAGAGTCTGCGCGAGGCCGACGTGGTCATTTCTTCTATTGCCCGCGACACGCCGTTTTTCACCCGCGAGCTAGTAGCCCACTTAGATGTGCTGAGCTACAAGTTCTTCATCGACCTCTCGGTGCCGCGCAGCATTGAGGCGGAGGTGGAAACGGTGCCCGGCGTGCTGGTGTATAATATCGACGCCATTCATAGCAAAACCTCAGCAGCGCTGGAACAGCGCTTGGCAGCCGTGCCGCAGGTGCGCGCCATTATTGCCGAGAGCATTGCTGGCCTAGGCGACTGGGCCAAGGAAATGATGGTATCGCCCATCATCCAGAAAATCAAAGGCGCCCTCGAAACCCTACGGCAGGAAGAACTGGAGCGCCATCTCAAAAAAACCAGCCCCGAGGAGGCTAAGCGCCTCGAAGATGTGACCCGCTCTCTGATGAACAAAGTGCTGAAGCAGCACGTGTTGCAACTGAAAGCCGCCTGCAAGCGCGATAACGCCGACCAACTGGTAGACGCCCTCACGGAGCTATTCGACCTGGAAAACCAGCCGACTACGGCGTAGGGTAGCAAGTTGGTGAGTTAGTAAAATAGTAAGTTGTAAAGACGTCTGTCATCCTGAGCGCAGCGAAGGATCTTCTCACGTGAGAACGACAGTCAGAACAACGGCTCGTTCCCGCGTGAGAAGGTCCTTCGCTGCGCTCAGGATGACAGACGTCTTTACAACTTACTATCTCCTTCAAAACACGAAAAGACTGCCCATGAGCAGTCTTTTTTCTTGTCCTTCTGTGCAGAGAGGTTAAATCGCGTCGCAGCAGTCTTCCAGCGAATCGATTACGTCCAGCAGTTTGGGGATGGAGAGCGAGTAGTAGATTTTGGTTCCTACTTTGAAAGACGACAGGATGCCCCGGTCTTTCAGGGTGATAAGGTGCTGAGAGGCAATAGCCTGAGGCAGATCGAGCGAGCGGTAGATTTCCGTTACGGTCATCTTGTCCTCTTTGCCCAGCAAGTCAACGATGGCGAGGCGCTTGGGGTGAGCCAGCACTTTCAGCATCGCAGCGGCCTTATCTACTTTCTTGGATTCGACGCGCGAGAGCAAAGGTTTCATAGTATGGAGTAGAACGTGGATCGGGCGGTTCATCACAAGGTCATTGCCCGGAATATGCGTAATACGCTATTTCACCCTTGCAAAGTTCCTCATAAAGTAGTAGGTGTCGGAAATTTGTACGTCAACGAAGCGCACGAACCAGAACAGCCTTTTTTATTTCGCTGGCACAACTGTTGGCTACCGGCATATAGCCCCCGCTATTGGCTGGGCGGGCAGTACCGAAGTAGCCATTTCTTCTGTTTTGCGTAACCCAATAGCAGGTTGTGTGTTCCTATACGATACGGTTGTTTCACCGCACCCACTCCCGCAAGTTTTTTTGCCTATGACCCTTACTGAAATTTTGCATTACCGCTTTCTGGGCAACGACGTCCAGACGTACTTGATTGCCCTAGGAATTCTGCTGTTTGGCTTGCTGTTTAAGAATCTGATGTCCAGGCTCCTTACCAAGCTCTTGTATCGCTTTGTGCGGGGCAAGTCGGAGGGCGTTACGGAAGACCAATTTCATGCCTTACTGATTCAGCCTGTATCGCTGGTTATCTTCTTCATCAGCATCTATTTGGCTTTTCAGGTGTTGGATATTCCGGTGCGTAGCGCCGAGCTGGCCCGCTCCGACCCGTGGTACGAAGTGGCTATTTTCCGGCTGTACCAGATCTGCATCATCACCAGCATTGCCTGGATTATCACCCGTTTCATTGACTTTTTTGTGCTGGTCTTTCTGCGCCGGGCCGAGGCGTCCCCGCGCGTTGCCAACCAACTGGTGCCCTTTGCCCGCGACCTGCTTAAGTTTCTGGTAGGCGCAGTGGCCTTCCTCATTATCCTAGGCAAAACGTTTGGGGTAGACGTAACGGCGCTGATTGGTGGTTTGGGTATTGGTGGTCTGGCCGTGGCCTTTGCTGCCAAAGAGAGCCTGGAAAACCTTCTGGCTTCGTTCACCATCTTCCTCGACCGCCCCTTTATCGTAGGCGATTTGGTGAGCGTAGGCGATATCACGGGTACCATCGAGCAGATTGGCTTCCGCAGCACGCGCCTGCGCACCGTGGAAAAAAGCTACGTAACGGTGCCCAACAAATCTATGATTGACAAGCCGCTGGACAACCTCTCGCTGCGCACGGCTCGTCGGGTGTTCTTTATGATGTCGTTGCAACAGGGCACCTCCAACGACCAATTGCACAGCATAGTCAACCAAGCGTTTGAGGCCATCAACACGCACCCACTCATTCAGCCCGATGCGCAGGTGAAATTTACCTCGCTTACATCCAACTCCAAGGATATCCGCATTCAATACTACGTGGCTACTGACAGCTACGACGAGTACCTGAACGTGATGGAAGAAATCAACTTCAAACTGGTAGAGATAGTGGAGCGCAACGACAGCGCCTTTGTGGACACTACCCGCCTCACGACTACCGCCTCAGGCAGTGGCTCCAAAGCCCTACCCCGCAGCCTACAGCCCAACCCCGATGGCTCGTCGGTAGCTAGTTCATAACTCTATAACAAGCTGATGGCTGCTGGCCGTTAGCTGTTGGCTTTCGTCACAACGAAAAAACCAACAGCTAACGGCCAGCAGCCATCAGCTTGTTATAGAGCGAATTATCGGTTGCCGTTTAGCAGGCCGCCCAGCACATTACCCATGCTACCGCCCATTAGGCTACCCAAGCCGCCACCGCCGGCGCTACGGGGAGCAGAATTGGGCTGCTGCCCCAAGCCACCCAAGATGGAAATCAAGGAGCCCAAGCCGCCGTTGCCAGCGTGTGAGCCTTGGCGGGGTAGAGAGCTGGTATTATAGGGGTTGGTTACGTCGCTCATAGAGCCGCCCAGCACGTTGCCCAGCAGCGAGCCACCCATCAGGCCGCCCAGGATGTCGCCGAAGCCACTGCCCGACGTATTGCTATTCATCAGGCCGCCTACCGTATCCGAGGAGTTGGTAGCGGCGCCCGTATTGCGATTCGTCACTTTAGACAGAATCATAGGCGCCACCACACCCAGCAAGCCCGACAGCAAGGCACCTTTTGGGATTCCCACGCTAGAAAGCTTATCGGAGAGACCACCCAGGAAGCTCTGCTTGGTTGGGTCGTTGGCATCGTGCGGCACTTGTTCGGCCTGGTCTACCACTTGCTCCAGCACTTGCTGCTGGCCGGCGTTTACCTGCAAGTAGGCTGCTATTTTGTTGATCATAATCTCCTCATCGTTGGTATACGACCCGTCAGCACGGGCAAAGCTGATGAGGTCAGTTATGAGAGAGAAGCGTAAGTCGCTGCCGCGCAGGGCGTCCAGGTTTTGCTGCACACTTTGGTTGGTAGAGTCTTTAGCCGCCGCCAGCACCTGCTGGGTGCCTGCATCGCTTAAGCCAGCGGCTTTGGTAAGCTGGTGCAAGAAATTTTGCTCGGCAGCAGATGCTTCGCGGTCAGCGGAAGACAAGCTGGCAATAGCACCCAGGTAGGCCACTTTTTCCGGCTCAGAATAGTTTTGCAGAAGTTGAGAATTGCTCATGTGAGGACAGGGAGAAGAGAAACAGCAGGAAAAATCCTTGCTATCCTCAAACGGGAATATTTAGGTGCGAGTTATGCGGGCTCTGTCATGTTGAGTGCAGGGAAGGACCTGCTCACGGTAGAACGATGGACGTGCCCACAAATCGTTCTACCGTGAGCAGGTCCTTCCCTGCACTCAACATGACAGATGCAAATAGCTTAAAACTCAAAATATTCGCCGGGCTGCGGCTGCGCAGCGGGTTTAGGAGTTGATTTCCGGGGGACCGTAGCGGGACGGGTATCGGCTTCGCCCGTGCTGGGGCGAGTGGTAGGCTGCAAGATGCGGCCCAGTATGCCCGGCCGGGTAGTAGTGGGCCGCGGTGCGGCCGCAGGGCTGGCTGCCTCGGGCCGCGCCCCGGTTACCAGCTGCGCGCGGGCGCGGTCGTAGCGCACCGTGAAATCCTGCTCGTTGCCGCGCACAGCCAGCAGTAAGCGAGGTCCGGTGGGCGTGCCCCCGGCCGCATCGGGGCGACGCAACAGCCCCGGCAGCAGCGGGATGCTGAGGTGGTAGTCCATCTGCTGATCGAAAGTGTGCGTCCCCGTCACCTGAATAAGGGAAGCCGTGCGCACGTTAGATCGTATATCCATCTCCGGAATATACACCGTACGGCTCTGCACGTAGAGGCTGTTTTTAAGCTCGGCGAAGCGCAGGTGGCGCAGCTGCTCCCGGTTGGCCACCATCGAGAGTTTTTGCAGCGGGGCGAAATTATTCAGCTCGCCGTTGCGCACGGTGGCTTTCACCTCGGCTTCTAGCCGGTCGGTGAGGGGGTAGAGGGCGCCGTCGAGGTACACGTCGGAGTCGATTTGGGCGGTGAGCTGCCCGCGCAGGTGTCGCGCCGTGATAAAGTGTTGTCCAAAATCCTCAAATACATAGAACAAGCTGTCTAGCGGCACTTGCGTGCAGGTGGCGGTGGTGCTTACCTTCACAAGATTGGGCCGGCGCACATCTACGGTACCACGGATGCTGGCCCGCCCACCCGCCGCCCGTACCGACAGCGCCGGCGAAGACACAATTTGATTGCGCAGCCGCACAGTGCCATGTAGCTCGCGCCCACGCAGTCGGCGGAAGCGCAGGTGGCGCACGTTGGTCTGCACATCCAGCGCTAGGGTAGCGGGCAATTCCAGGGCATATTCGCCGCCAGCGCGGCCACCTCGCTTGGAGGTAGACACCGCAGTGGGTAGGCGCAACAACTCATCAAAATCCCACAGACCGGAATTTACCTGAGCCTGAATTAGAAGCGTCTGACGCGGTGTAAGCAGCCAGCTCACGGTATTTTTCAGCGTCCCGTTCACCCGGAAATCAGAGCGGCCCAGGTAGCCGGTCAGGGACTGCATAGTTACGTTGTTGCCGCGTAGTTCCAGACGCCCATTTAGGCGGCGCAGGGGCTGCGAGTAGGCCCGTAGCTGCACGGCCACATCGTGCAGCGTTAGCTCGCCGCGGGCATTTGTTGCGCGCCCGGCGCGCAGCTGCGCCACAGGCCCGGCCACCTGCAACGAAAGCTGAGCCGTACCCGTGGCCCCCCGCACGGCGGCCACCGGAAAAAACCGCGTGGCCCGCGCCATATCGAGGTCGGCTAATAATTGCAGCTGCACGCTGGGCTCTTGAAAATCAGAATAGCGCAGGCTGCCGCTAAACGGCCGCCCGCCTAGTTGACCACGTACGTTGCGCAAATCCAGCACGGCCGTACGCACCGAGTGAGCGGAACCGTTGGTGAAAGCGCCAGTCAGAAACACGTGCTCTGCCTCCTGCTGGTACTGCGGGTGGTAGAAAGCAGCATCGCGGCAGCCAAACTGGAAATCAAGCCGGGGGTTGACTTTCGTAGAAAACTCACCGCGCACCGTTCCGCGGAAGTATACCTCGCCGCGGCTACGGTAGCCGGCCAGCCGGTGGTTGAGGCGGGGCGGCAGCAGTGCCAGCAACGACTGCACATCCGTCTGTCTACCTTCTAACCGCAAATTCAACTTAGTAGCAGGGTAGTAGCCAATGGTACCCGCTACACCATAGGTAGCCTGCCCAATCCGAATTTCAGAGGGTAGCACAGCAATTTGCTGGGTCTGGCGGTTGATGCGCAGATGGGTCGTCAGCATCAGGTCCTTCTCCTGAAAATACGCATCCTCCACCACTCGTAGGGCTTGCACGTGCGTTTCTCCCTCGGCCCGTACGGTCACCTCCTCTCCTTTCACGCTTAGGGTAGCGCGCATCTGGCGCGTGTGCCCCGCAAACTGCTGCTGGCGGCTGGCATCCACATACGTCACGCCAATGCGCCCCAACTGAATACCTTCCAGATCGAAGGCAAATGGCTCGTCTGTTGCCGAGGCAGCTGTGTCCATTTGCAGTACATCATAGTTCGGTCGCCCCTGCGCGTCGAGGCGCACAGCTACCTGCCCGTCGGTGAGCGTGACGGCCCGCACACGGTAGCGCCGGGCCAGCAGGTCCCAGGCATCGAAGGCGAAATACAGCCGTTGGGCACGGGCCAGGGCAGTGGTATCGTGGGGTAGGGAGCCGGTTACCACCACGCGGTGCATGGTGATGGCCACACGCGGAAACTGATCGAACAACGACAGTTCAATCTTCCCTACCCGCACAGGTGTGCGCAGATACTGGTTGGCCTGTTGCACAAATAAGCCAATGATGCGCTCCTGCCCCCACCATAATGCTGCTGCGCCGCTTCCCAGCACCAAGAAACAGCCTGCGAACAAAAAAATGAAAAATTTTTTCAGGTGAATCGGCACCACAAATTTTCTGACAATGAATCGTTTGAGTCTTTTTCTAACTCAAAACCTAAAAAAACTTACCCGAAGTTCGGTAAATATGTTGTGTAATCGAAAACGACCCGCCATATTTGCAGCACCAAACGGCACAACGCCACGAGGGAGATTAGCTCAGCTGGTTCAGAGCATCTGCCTTACAAGCAGAGGGTCACTGGTTCGAACCCAGTATCTCCCACCAAAAAGGACAGTCAGAAATGACTGTCCTTTTTTTATTTTCGGCGCAGTAGGCTTTCTTTACAGTTTAGCAAAAATGGGGCATACTTCCTTTGCTGCTGATTCCTATCCCTTAGAGGGTACAAAGCGGCTGCAGCCCTTGTTATCTTAGCTTGTTCCATTGTCTGTTTTCTCAAGTGTAGTGTCGGTTCGTGTGCAACAACGCTATTATCAAATACTTAGCGTAAGCGGCTTTTTTGGGTTGCTTCTGCTACTTGGGCTATGGCTACACCGCGACTACGGCGTATCCGCCGACGAGCCTAATAACCACTTGAATGGACTAGTGCAGATTAAATATGTGGCGCAGCTATTATTTCCAGAGAAAGTGCAGCAGCAACCCGCCGCCGCCCTGATTCCAGATATTAGGCAGTTCAAAGACAGTGACCACGGCGTGGCGTTTGAATTGCCCCTGGCGGTACTCAGCTTTGTTTTTACGCATAATGATTCGCGGGCCTTTTACTTCATGCGGCATTTGTGCAGCTTCTTCGTGTTTGTATTGGGCGTATATGCGCTTTACACGCTGGCGCGATGGTATCTAGCTGATTGGCGTTGGGGTTTACTTGCTGCTATGCTGCTTGTAGTTTCGCCTCGTTTTTTTGCTGAGGCCTTCTATAACTCCAAGGATATCGTATTTATGGCCTGCTTTACTATGAGCATGGCGACCTTGGCTTATGCATGGCAACGGCCTACCACTGCCCGGATCTTACTACATGCGTTGGCAACGGCACTTGCTATTGATGTGCGTGCACAGGGGTTGCTGATTTTTCTCTTCTCGCTGCCACTTCTGCTACTTGCATCTCAACCGACAGCGCAACAGAGTCCTTTCAAGATGGTAGCGCTGTATGTTAGCGCCAGCCTTGTATTAATTGTGGCCGGCTGGCCTTATTTGTGGTCGCTCTCATTGGCAGAGTTGTGGCAGGCGTCGGATAAAATCAGTCATTATCCTTGGAACGGTCCGGTACTATATTTGGGGCATGTATTTCAGGTACCTATAGAGCAACTGCCCTGGCATTATATTCCGGTTTGGCTGTTTGTGACGACTCCAGTAGCCTACAGTCTCGCCGCCTTCCTAGGTCTTATCGGGGCTTTCGCGGCTCTGCTACGCGCGAAATGGCTGACTCTCCCGCGTGGCATTGACCTGCTGGCCCTAACCTGGCTGCTACTCCCAATCGGCATTGTTATCGTGTTTCGCCCTATCGTCTATAACGGGTGGCGACACCTATATTTTATTTATCCCGCCTTTCTCTTAGTAACAGTACGCGGGCTACGCTTGCTTTATCAGGCAGCCAAAGACTTCCCTATTATTTGGCGAGCATCTGCTTCGCTGCTTTTACTGGGTACGGGTGCTGAAACGGGCTATACGCTCTGGCGCATGGCCAAGGCGCACCCGTACGAGAACGTATATTTCAGTTTCTTATCACCCCAAAAGGCTGAGCAATTGTTTGAGCTAGATTATTGGGGCTTATCCTACCGAGAAGGCCTAGAATGGGTGCTGGCGCATGACAGCGCTCAAATAATAACGTTCTGTGGAAAAGGCGGTTACTTAGAAAACAACAGTTTATTACTGCCTATCAAACAGCGGGCTCGGCTGCATTTTGTACCCAGCGATACATACGCTTCGCCATCGGAAAAAGCACGATACTTCTTAACAGCCTACCATTATTATGGCGGAAAGGCCCAACACTATCCTGTCGATCCTGGTCAGGAAGTGTATACTATCTACGCCGATGGTTTGAGAATCTTCTCAGTATTTCGGCACTAATTCAAACGCATCAATTAGATAAGCTGGAGAGGACGTTGATCCGCCTATCCCTATACCACACAGCACATTTTTCTCAGCTGCTCACACAGTTCGCACGCTATGCCCTTGTTGACTGCCGCACGTTGGTCTGCTATTACTCGTTGGAAAACGGTAATTGTACTGCTATTTTTCAGCGCTATACTAATGCTAGGCCTTTCGGTATACCGCGACTACGGCGTGTCGTGGGATGAGCCCGTAGATCGGGCAAATGGGGCAGTCAATCTAAAATACGTGGCCGAGCGCTTGGCGCCCCAGCTGATTCGTCAGAATGCTGCCTACGCCTCTATTCCGCCCCTCGCAAATTATTCTGATAATGACCACGGTGTGGCATTTGAACTGCCATTGGCAGCGCTGGGTGTACTTTTTGCGCGGGGTGATTCAGCAGCCTACTACCATCTGCGACATCTATTGATTTTTGTTCTGTTCTGGGCAAGTTGCTGGTCCCTGTATGGAATAGCCCGACATTGTGTTGGCAGTTGGCTTTGGGCACTGCTTGCAGTGGGATTATTGGTGCTCTCACCCCGCTTTTTTGCCGAGGCTTTTTTCAATGGCAAAGACATTGTATTTATGGCCTGTTTCACGGTGGCGATGTACACCTTGGTTTGGCTGCTGGTCCGCCCTACCCTAGGGCGGATTATGCTACATGCCCTGACAACTGCTCTGGCAATTGATATGCGGGTTCCAGGCTTGCTAATCATAGGGTTTACGATAGGCATGCTGGGGTGGCAATGGCTGGCGCGCCCTTCTCATCGGCTGGTATGGCTAATCGTTCTTTATGTGGCCCTGACCGCAGTGGGCGTTATTATCGGCTGGCCTTTTCTCTGGGAAAACCCCTTAACTAATTTTTGGTGGTCTTATCAGCACCTCAGCCATTACCCTTGGGGAGGCTACAGCTTGTATTTCGGCCAACTTATCGATAGTCATGTACCCTGGCATTACTTACCGGTTTGGATAATTATCACGACGCCCGTTCCCTACCTACTGGCCGCGTTAGTGGGAATAGTTGTTAGCAGTAGCCACTTATTAAAAGAGCGTTTGACCTGTATGAGCTTCGCGAACCAACTCAATTTACTGCTGATAGGTTGGTTTCTTGGGCCGCTGTTGTTGGTAATTATCTTGCGCTCTACCTTCTATGATGGCTGGCGACATCTATATTTCATTTATCCGGCATTGGTGCTGTTGGCCGTGCAGGGAATTCGCTGGCTGATGCACGTCGCCCACCGACCAAAGTCCATTCGCTATGTGGCGCTTGGAGTATTGCTGCTAAGCTTAGCCGAAACAGTGCACACGGCTATTCGCATGGTACAAATGCATCCCTTTCAGCAAATTTACTTCAGCTTTCTGTCCCCCCAAACTGCCGAGCGTCTCTTTGAGCGTGATTACTGGGGCCTTAGTTATTATCAGGGCTTACAATGGTTGATAAACCATCAACCTGACAATACTCCTCTCTCTGTCAGTGCACCTGTGTTTACACCTATCATTGCTAATAGTCTACTGCTTGCTTCCACTGAACAAGCACGTTTTAAAATTCATCGAGAGCCGCAAAAGGGCCGCTATTTCATAACAAACTACCGCTGGCACCCCCAAACATATGCCGATAGCCTGGGTAAGGAAATCTATTCTATTCGGGCGGAAGGCATCAAGATCTTGTCCATCTTTGACCGCGAGGCGGCTCCCAGTACCAAGACACGGTAAGCCTTTCGTTCCGATCTTTGTTGTCTAAGAGCATGCATAGTTCGCACGCTTTCCGCTAGTTTCTTTTGCCGATGCCTCTATTTGAAGTACACAACGCCCAGCAGGTACGTCAGTTTCTGGACCTGCCTACCCGCCTGTATCAGCAGTATCCGGAGTGGATTTCGCCGCTCGATCATGAGATTGAAGCGGTGTTTAGTCCGCAGAAAAACCGCCTGCTACGCGAGGGCAAAGGCGAAGTCGTACGCTGGATTCTGACTAACGATGCCGGTACCGTTATTGGCCGGGTAGCGGCTTTCACCAATAGCGCCCTACCCCAAGAGATACCCAACTTGCCTGTGGGTGGCATGGGCTTCTTTGAGTGTATCGACGACCAGCAAGCCACCAATACGCTCTTCGATGCTTGCCGCACGTGGCTGGAAACCCGCGGGATGGCGGCCATGGACGGCCCCATCAACTTTGGAGAACGGGACCGGTTCTGGGGCCTGCTCGTGGATGGCTTCACGGAGCCCAATTACGGGATGTTCTACCACCCGCCCTACTACCAGAAACTCTTCGAGCAATATGGGTTTCAGGTGTATTTCAAGCAGTACACATATGATATTCCGACGGATATCAAGCTGCACCCCAACTTTGCCAAGGTAACCGACCGTTTCACCCGCGAAGAGCCTGACTACCGCTTCGCCTACGCCGACGCCAGCGACTCGGAGAAGCTGGCCCGTGATTTTCACCATGTGTACTCCCTGGCCTGGGCGCGGCATTCCGGCGTCAGTGATATGTCGCTGGAGCAGGCGCGCAACATTGTGCGCGAGATGAAACCCGTGCTGGATGAGCGCTTACTGTGGTTTATTTACTACCGCGACGAAGCTGTAGGCTTCTTCATCTCCCTACCCGAGCTGAATCAGATTTTCAAGCACGTGGGTCGCAAGCTGGATACGCTGGGCAAGCTGCGTTTTCTGTGGGAGAAGTATCAGTACCAGCGCCGCCAGCCTAAAAAGGCATTCGGGGTGATTTTTGGGGTAATACCGGAGCACCAGGGCAAAGGAGCTGAGTCGGCTATGATTTACCAGGCACAATCCGTGTATCAGAATGCCGGCTATACCAGCCTGGAAATGAACTGGATTGGGGACTTCAACCCCCGTATGATGGCCGTATGCCGCTCTATTGGCGCCCGCATCGTGAAAACGCACGTCACCTATCGTCTCCTTTTCGACGAAACCCGTCCCTTCGAGCGGTGCCCCATTATTAGGTGAAGTGGTGAATTTGTGAATAGCAAAGATGCGTGTCATCCTGAGCTTGCGAAGGACCTTATCATGCCAGAACGAGTCGTTGTTACGTCAGTCGTTCAACTGGCAGAAGGTCCTTCGCAAACTCAGGATGACACGCATCTTTGCTATTCACAAATTCACAAACGCACCATTCAACCGCAGCACCTGCGGAATAAGCAGCTGTTGGTCATCATTATACACCACAAAATCAGCGCGCTGGAGCCTTTCTTCCTCGCTGAGCTGCTTGCCAATGATGGCCTGCACATCCTGCGCGGTGCGGTGCGGGTCGCGGCGCAGCACGCGGGCTTCGCGGATGGGCTGCGGGGCGAATACTGTGATAATATGGTCGAGCTGCCGGTAGGCCCCCGACTCATACAGCAGCGCCGCTTCTTTAAGCACGTAGGCGTGGCCGGCCTGAGCTTGGTTGGCTGCCCACTCCGCGAAGTCGTGGCCCACATGGGGATGCACCAAGGCGTTGAGGCGGGCGAGTTGAGCAGGATCATGAAAGGCCAGCCGGGCCAGGTAGGGTCGGTCGAGTTGGCCATGCGCATCGAAGGTAGCCGCTCCGAAAGCCATTTGTAGCTCCGCTCGCAAAGCCTCATCGTGGGACATCACCCATTTGGCACGTGCATCCGAATCGTATACAGGCACGCCCAACACCTGAAACAAGCGGCATACCACGCTTTTACCGGACCCAATGCCGCCAGTAATACCTATTTTCTTCATTCGCGTACCATCGATACTTTCACCTGCGACGTGACAATGCGGGCACCGCGCGCCTGTTCTGGCGTTTCAATCAGCATAGGTGTCAGCACAGAGTCAGGTCCTACCAATTGCCCGAAGTATAAGGCTACGCGTAGGCGTTGCAGGTCCAAGGCGGCAGTGTCTTCCGGGAAGCTTTGAAGCTGCACCTGCACCGTAGCCGGCTGTAGCCGAAACCGCCGTTGCGCCGGAAAATCGCGTAGCTCGGGGGTAGTCCACACCGGTACGGTTACTACGGCTCGGGGGCGTAGGCGCACGCGCACGTCGCGCACGTTGGTGCTTACCATGGCAGGGCCACCAATTGGCACACTAATGCTGCCGGAGCTGCTGCCTGCTGGTGCCTGTGGCAGATGCACAGGGTAGGGACTAGCCAGCGCATTTACGACGCTAGCGGGTCCTTCAAACAGAATGGTAGCTGGCTCAAACTGCGCTGCGTAGGGCAGTGCCGAGCCATCGGCAGCACGGCTGAGGGTGAGCGGTACGCGCCGCCGTACTAGTTTATCAAACTCAATCCAGAGCGTATCGCTGAGCAGGTAGTTAAGTTGCAAGCCATCCATAGCGTTCTGCAAGGCCGGCCGCAGGGCCGAGGACAGCACGTAGCGCTGACTAGGTAAGCGCGTCAGGCGCATTTCGGCGGGCCGTACATCGGGCATAATATTTTTACGCAGCAGCTTCCATCCCCTACCCGTCACGTTCACGGTTACTTCTGGGGGTAGCTCCTGCACCGGCACATAGCGAGCTGTATCATACACCCACTCCACGGGGTAGGAAATGCGCGTGGTATAAGTCTTGTTGAGCGCGTTGAGCACCCAGATAGTTGACGCAGCCAGAAAGCACACCAGCACCGGCCGCCAATAGCCCTGCTCCGGCCCGTAGAACGGGCGGGCAAACCAAAATAGCAAACGTTGCGGGCGGGATGTTTTCATGATATGCCTTACGAGTTGCCCGTAAATATATGCGTGTCATCCTGAGCGTGCGAAGGACCCTCTCGTGTTGAACGAGTCGTTGTTACGCCAGTCGTTCTACCATAAAAAGCCCCTTTGTGCGCTCAAGATGACACTATTTTTCACTGACAGCTACTCACTAATTAACCTGCCGGGCAATGGCCGTGCGGTCGAACGTCAGACGAGTGCCTTTGTCAACTTCTACTACGACGGAATTTTCCGCCACGTCTACAATTTTACCGTGTAGACCTCCAATGGTCACTACATTGGCGCCCTTCGTGAGCGATTCGCGTAGGGCTTTGGCCTCTTTGGCGCGCTTCTGCTGCGGCCGAATCATGAAGAAGTACAGTACCACAAACATGGCGCCCAGTAGTAGAAACTGGGTCATGCCCCCGCCGCCGGGAGCCTGGAGTAGAAGAGTGAGCAGCATAGAAAAGAAATCAAAAAAAGAGAAAGGCGCCCTAACGAACGGGAAGCCGCCCGGGGTATAGACACGTTACTCGTGCCTGCCCGCCCAGACGGCTTCCCGCGCCAGTGCGCAACAAAAAACGACTATCGCACCGGACCGTTAGCCCCGTCAGATAAGATGTTGGCTTTAATGGCAATCTGGGTGATGCTGGGCTGGGTGTTGGCCCTTACCGCCACCTGCTTGTTCTGCATCCCGGTTTTACCGTGGCTGTCGAACTGCACTTGCATGGTGCCTTTGGCACCGGGTGCTACGGGCTCTTTGGTCCACTCGGGGGTAGTGCAGCCGCAACTGGCCTGGGCATTCTCAATCACCAACGGCGATTTGCCGGTATTGGTGAACTCGAAGGTATGCTTCACCACATCGCCGGGCTTGATATCACCGAAGTCGTATTCCTGCTCCGTGAAGGTCATTACTGGCGCGTTGGGGTTCGGGGCTTCCGTTTCGCCCAAGACGTTGGGGTTGTCCACAGTGGGGTTGGCAGCGGCGTTGGCATCAGCAGCGGCGGCATTCATGCCCTCGGTACCTACCTCAGTCTGCTTGTCCTGGCTGCAAGCGCCCACCAACAGGGTAGCCGCTAGTAGCGCAGTCGAAAAAAAGGTGCGTTTCATACAGGTAAATAACAGCTGCTGGGCAGCTTACAAAATGGGTGTGAAACCAAAATTACGACTTTCTTCTGGCATTTGGCATCTGTACCGGCACCAGCGAGAGCCGCGTATGCTTACGCCAGATTGTCAATAATGGCCTGTGCAAACTCGCTGGTAGAGGCTTTACCACCTAGGTCGCCGGTCAGCTTTTCGGGCTGTTGCAAGGTCTTGGTCAGCGCGTTTTCGATGCGGTTAGCGTGGTCTTTCTCTCCCAAGTGGTGCAGCATCATTAGGGCCGAGCGCAGCAGGGCGGTAGGATTGGCTTTACCCTGGCCCGCAATGTCGGGAGCCGAGCCGTGTACGGCCTCAAAGATAGCCGCATCGTCGCCGATGTTGGCACCTACTACCACGCCCAGACCGCCTACCAGGCCAGCACACAGATCGGAGAGGATGTCGCCAAACAAGTTGGTGGTCACCACTACATCGAACTGCTCGGGCCGAATCACCAACTGCATGCACATGTTGTCGATGATTTTGTCTTCGTACGTAATGTGCGGGTATTCGGCAGAAATCTCCTTGCCAGCATCCAGCATCAGCTTGCCCGCCAGTTTCAGAATGTTGGCTTTATGCGCCAGCGTCACCTTTTTGCGACCATTCTTATCGGCGTAGGCAAAAGCAGCACGCACAATCTTGTGGCAGCCCTCTACCGTCACGCGCGAAATGGAGTCGGCAATACCCAGGCGGTCATCGTAATACTCCAAGCCCGAGTACAAACCCTCGGTATTCTCCCGAAACAGCACCAAGTCTACGTTCTCGTAGCGCGACTTGATACCGGGCGTGGTTTGGGCCGGACGCACGTTTTGGTACAGGTTGTACTTCTGACGCAACGTGATGTTGATGCTGCGAAAACCCTTTCCTACCGGCGTGGTGAGGGGACCCTTCAGGGCCACACGGGTTTTGTCCAAGGAGTCGAGCAGGGCCTGGGGTAGTAGCTCGCCCGAGGTTTCGAAAGCAACCAAGCCGGCGTTATGCTCTTCCCAAGCAACGGGAACCTGCGCCGCGGCGAAAATATCGGTTACGGCTTTCGTGATTTCGGGACCAATTCCGTCGCCGGGGATAAGAGTGACTGTGTGCATCAGAGAAGGTTAGGTTAGCGTAGGTAGGGCACGCGGCCTGGCAAGAAGCCAGACCGGCCGGTGGTTAGCCAGATAGCCTACCTGGTTAGGGGTAGACACGAAGAAACAAAGGAGCGGATGAAGGAGCGAGGAAGGCAGGTAATAGCACCGTTTTCTCGTTCTCTCATCCACTCCTTATTATAGGGCATAGCGCTTAAATACCTTTGCGCGAGTTGATTTGATTGATCAATTGGTCAACGTCCCCGAGCAGCTGTTCGGCCTTGGTTTTAGCGTCCTGAATCACGCGCTGGCCTTCTGATTTGGCCGACATCGGGCCGGCGTCTACCCGGCTGGTCACCAGATTTTCGGTGAGGTCGGCCAGGGTTTCACGGTAGCGCTCCAACTGGTAGCTGAACCAGCTGCGCACCTCGCGGCCTTTCTCGGGGGCGTATAACAAACCGAATACAGCGCCGGTGAGGGCACCGCCGGCAAAGCATAGAATACCAGTGGTGGTTTTGCTGCTCATATTAGGTAAGGGATTGGAGTAGAAGGGTGGAAAAAAGCGGGGTTTTGCTTCCTGTTAGTACGAAAAACGTAAACTTAACGATGGGATTACGACAAAAAACGTGTACCTCCCGCTTTTTTTGACCTGCTCAGTGGAATCTACTGGTTATCAAGCAAGCCCCTACCCGACTTGCGGATGGCACCGCTGGCCGTGAGGTCCTGGGCCAGCTTGTCAAGGATACCGTTCACGAACTGCTTGCTTTTGGGTGTGCTATACAGCTTGCTGATTTCGATGTACTCGTTGATGGTCACTTTCACCGGAATGCTGCGGAACAGGTGCATCTCGCACAGGGCCATCTTCAGAATAATCTTGTCCAACAGGGCCACGCGTTCCACATCCCAGTTCTGCACCGATTCGGCAATTAGCTTTTCGTACCGCTCATCCTCGTCTAGGGTGTGGCGGTAGAGCGTTTGAGCAAACTCCTTGTCATCCTGCCAGTTGGCCGATAGCGACATCAACTCCAGATTTTCATCGGCGGATTCATCCAGCATTTTCACCGTCTTCAGCGTCAGGTTTTTCACCACCGGGCGGTTTTCCTCCCAGTTCAGGTCGTCCTCCTCCAGCTGGCGCGGTAGTTCCTCCCCTTTAAATACGTAGGTCTTATAGAGGTATTTCAGAAAATCCTGGTCGGCGGCGTAGTCGCCGGCCGGCGCGGCCAAGTAGCTTAGCACCTCTGCATCCTGCTTAACTTCGTTGCGCCAAGCCGTGCGTAGCGCCTCCATTTCCTCTTCGCCGTTCCACAGCAACTTGCGCCGAATGGTCAAGTCTTGCAACTGCTTGTTGTTGATGAGCTTCTGCACGGCCTGATTTTGCTCCAAGCGGGTCGTGTCCAGCGGGGCATCCTTGGGTGCCGTAAAGCGTCGGTTGCCGCGCTCCTGCTCCTCTTCCAGCACTCGCAATAGCGCTGCGGGTAGGTTCAGCAGGTGAATGTACTGGTCGTGAATGCTCTCGGCATTGTGCACCAGTTGGCCACCGTAGAAATTACCATCCTTGGTTTTTTGCTGCTGGTAGTACTTCATGGCGTCGCGCACGGCTTCGTGCACGTCAGCATCATCGGGCTGCTGTTCCGGCTCACTGCCAGTCTTGTGCCACTCCCGGAAGATGACTTCGGCCAGTTTGCGCTGCCCTTGAAGTTTGCGCCGGTCCTGAGGCTCAGGCGAGTTCAGATCGGGCGCAAAGGCGTCCGCAATGCGGTCATTCGCCAGCAAAAAATCAGATCCTACGGCCTGATGGTAGGCATACAGGGCCTGCATGACTTTAATGCGGAGCGTGCGTCGGTTGAGCATTGTATGAAAATGAAACCAGCACCATTTATGCTGATCTTGATGAAGTTGAGAATCTGAGCGAAAAGCGGGGTAGGGTAGGTACCTTTGAGCATCGAACTGCTCGGAGCGTATATCCGGCGCCTACCAGAACAGTGCGACCGTCCTACCCTTAAGTGGGGTATTGAACGTACGTATTATAGAGGTGGAGCGCCCCGCAATTCGGGCGCAAAAGTACCGGTTTTTTCTGATTAAGGCTAGTCGAAGCGTATCTTTCCTACCTATTTAGGAGTTTGGCAGCTAGTCGGTTAGCGTCGGCTGCATCTTGTCTGAACTGCATCCTGAAAACCGTTTGCCTGCTTTTTAACTTTCTACTACTCAAACTGCTAAACTACTTCCCTCCTGCCCCGTGAGTGCCCTCTCCGCTACCAATAAGTACTTATTTCGCTACAAATGGCATTTCCTCGGTGGCGTGCTGTTTGTGGCCCTGAGCACATTGCTGGCCATTTTCCCGGCCCAAATTGTGCGCTACGCCTTCGACCTCGTGAGTGAGGGCATCGACCTCTACCACCTCTACGCCGGCACCGAGGCCCAAAGCAGCGTGTATAAGCTATTCGGGCGCAACGTGCTGCTCTATGGTGCCCTCATTATTCTGCTGGCCGTGCTGCGCGGCATTTTTCTGTTCTACACGCGCCAGACACTCATCGTGATGTCGCGCCTAATTGAGAACGACCAGAAGAACGAAATCTTCCAGCATTATCAGTCCCTACCCCTCTCCTTCTACCGTCGCCACAGCACCGGCGACCTCATGTCGCGCATTTCTGAGGACGTAGGGCGTGTGCGCATGTACATCGGGCCAGCCATCATGTATTTCTTGCAGCTGGTTATTCTGTTCGTGCTCATCGTACCGCTTATGCTGATGGTGAATGTGAAGCTGACCGTGTACACGCTTCTACCCCTACCCATCCTGAGCGTCAGCATCTTTTATATCAACAACATCATCCAGCGCAAATCCGACGAAATCCAACGCTCCCTGGCCGGCATGACTACCTTTGTGCAGGAGGCCTTTTCGGGTATTCGGGTGCTGAAGTCATTTGTGCGCGAGGAAGACTCGCACCGGCAGTTTACGGTAGCCAGCGAGAACTACAAGGAGAAGTCGTTGAGCCTAAACTTTGTGAACTCCCTATTTTTTCCGTTGATTCTGTTCTTGGTGGGCCTCAGCACCATCATCACCGTATGGGTAGGCGGCCAAGAAGTAATCCGCGGGACTATCACTACGGGTAGCATCGCGGAGTTTCTCATTTACGTGAACCTACTTACGTGGCCCGTTACGGCCCTGGGCTGGACGTCATCGCTGGTACAACGTGCAGAAGCCTCACAAGCCCGCATCAACGAGTTTTTGCACCAGAAAACGGATATCATTTCTCACCGCAACGTGCAGCGCGAAATGCAGGGCGACATCGTATTCGACCACGTATCATTCACTTATCCCGATACCGGCATTGAGGCCCTGCGCGACGTGTCGTTCCGCATCCGACCGGGCCAGACGCTGGCAGTCATTGGCAATACCGGTTCGGGCAAAAGCACCGTGGCCGCCCTCCTCTGCCGCCTCTACGACGTGACGCAGGGTACCATCACCGTAGATGCTACCGATGTGCGCGACTACGCCCTTACGTCGCTCCGCAGCCAGATCGGCTACGTGCCGCAGGATGTATTCCTGTTCTCCGATACCATCCGCAACAACATCAACTTCGGCCTCGATAACCCCAACGAGGAGCGTATGAAGCAAGCCGCCCAGGACGCCAACGTGTACGAAAATATTATTCAGTTTCCCGAAGGCTTTGATACCAAGCTAGGCGAACGAGGCATTACGCTTTCAGGCGGGCAAAAGCAGCGTGTGAGTATTGCCAGAGCTTTGGTGAAGGAGCCGCGCATCCTGATTCTGGATGATTCGCTTTCGGCCGTAGATACCAATACCGAAAACGCCATCCTCAACAGCTTACAACGAGTGATGGAAAACCGCACCAGCCTCATCATCTCCCACCGCGTCAGTTCTGTGAAGCTAGCCGACGAAATCCTGGTGCTCGATGATGGCCAGATCGTGCAGCACGGCACTCACGATGCCCTTATGGCTGAGACTGACGGCCTCTACCGCGCCCTTTACGAACGCCAACTGCAAAGCGAAGAGGCGTAAGTGGTGAGATAATGAAGTTGTGAGTAAAAAAAGGTACCTGTCATCCTGCGCATGTGGCTTGATGCGCCACATGCGCAGGATGACAGGTACCTTTTTTTACTCACTATCTCGCCTTATTGCCCCAGATGCACGCGGCGGACGCCGCTTCGCTCACCGCTGGTGCAACGCACAATGTAGAAGCCGGTGGGTAGGCGGCTAACGTCGATGTTGGCGGCCTTGTCACCCGAAATCATATCCTTGGTCATCACGGGCCGGCCCTCGTCGTCGTTGATTTCCACTCGAACAGGGCCGGGTACGTCCGTACGCACAGTCAGGCGCTTACTAACGGGATTTATTTCCGCCTTCACTTTCACGGCATCGGATGAGGTAGCGGGAGCTTCCATTTTATCCGTTACCAAGGCAACTGGTTCCGACGTAACCTTCGCTGCGGCAGCTGTCTGGTTGGCGGCTGTTTGGGCATTAGCAGTAGTGACTAGCATCAAACAAAGTATGCTTGCCAGCATTGATATAACTATTTTCATATCACCTTTACGTTAAACATGTACAATGATAACTTAAAAACAAAAGTACGAATTGTATTTATTCGCGACCCGACAGTTAGTAAGTCTCCTCGATTAACAGCAAAACCATTGCCAAGAATAGCTACCCTCTAACTACCTCATTCCCAACCCATCGCTAGATACTTTGCTTTCAGATGTAAAAACAAGCATTTATTTCCTTTCAAAAATTGCAGTGATATCAAATCTTCTATTACCTTTGCAGCTCAATTCTATCGGGGTGTAGCGTAGCCTGGTATCGCGCCAGCATGGGGTGCTGGAGGTCGTAGGTTCGAATCCTGCCACTCCGACAGAAGAGCTTACGGCTCGAAAAGCCGCTGGACTTTGGTTCGGCGGCTTTTTTCGGCCGATAGCGAAAATTTTCCTGATACGCTGTGTGCTCAGGCTGCACCAGCAACTCGGGGTGTAGCGCAGCCCGGTAGCGCGCGTCGTTCGGGACGACGAGGCCGTAGGTTCGAATCCTGCCACCCCGACTTTTCTTTGATTCCAGCTAAAATAAACGGCCCGCTAAGCTTTGTGCTTAGCGGGCTTTTTTATTTCAAAATATATAAATAAATATATTATACAATATGTGCTTTACGACACCGTTAGCAGCAGCACATATTCACTAAATTTTCTTCGTTATGAAAAAAATAATTCTAAGTGGGGCTCTACTTAGTATAGCTTCGCTCAATGCGTATTCTCAAATTTCTGCTGGTACTGTCTCAATAGGAGGTGCGCTTAATTACGTAAGGTCATCTGTTAAAAATGAGATACCACCAACAGCTATAGGGATAAATAGCAATTACACTACCTCCTCACTGAACATTCAACCTATTGTAGGCTATTTCATAAGCGACAATTTATCCATAGGAATAAATACAGGTGTTAGTTTCGGCAACTCTGAACAAGCTGAATCTGGGCGTTTTGCTGATTCAAATCAGAACTACGAGCGCAACAGTAGCAGAAAAGAACGCATAGTATCCCTGGGCCCCGTTGCGCGTTATTACAAATTCATAGGAGATAAATTTGCCTTATTCGGACAATTTGGAGCAGGATATAAAAACAACTATTTTTCTGATTATAGTAATTATAGCAATTCGGTATATTCTTACAATGGTCGTTCACAAGGATTTTATGCTAATCTATCTCCAGGTATTACGTTTTTTCCTACTAAGAAACTAGGCATAGAAATATCTGTAAACGGTTTGAGTTATGATCGTATAACGCAGAAAAAGGATGGATTTAAATGGTCTAATAGTTCTTTATATACAAACTTTGGTTTAAGCTCTTTATTTATAGGAGGGTCTATCTATTTAGGTCGCAGTTAACAAGCATCGCACAAGAAAATGCCCCGACAGTATATACTGTCGGGGCATTTTCTTGTGCGATGCTTGTCATTTCACCACAGCCATTACCTCGGCTGGTGCATCAGCGGGAAACTGCTCCAAATAGATTTTAGCCGAAGTCAGTTTCTGCTCTTGCATAAAGTTTTTCGCGCCGGAGTACAGCTTATCCGGCGCTACCATGTAGCTGGCGTTTAGGCGGGCCTGCACCACGCGCTGGCCCGCCGGGAACGTGCGGTAGCGGTAGCCGGGGGGCAACTGTTGGGAGGTGGTATCGGCTACCACCAGGCCTACAAAGGCGCGTACGGTATCGTCGGATGCTTCTGGGTCGCTGTAGTAGATGTTGCCTAGCGCGCCACGTAGCTGGCCATTGTCGAGCACTTGCTGGGCCTGCCGAAATAGTGGGCCAAACTCGGTGCTATTTGCTTTGCCCTCAAAATAGCGACCAGCTAAATAAATGGGTTGGGTAGTGGTCTTGAGCTGCACATCTGGGCTGCGGAAACCGCCTAGGTAGGCATACCACACAGCCACGCTTAGCGACACAAGTAACAACCCTAAGAAAAGCCAACGAGTCATAGAAGGTGAATGAGAAGGATAAATATCATCATGAGCCTGTGAAGGATCTTATCAGATGAGATTGGGCCATTGCTACATGATAGGATCCTTTGCAAGCTCAGAAGGACAGCTATACTATTCGTTTACATACTGCATCTGGTAGAGTTGGGCGTAGAAGCCACCACGCCGCAACAGCTCCTCGTGCGTACCAGATTCCTGAATTTCGCCCCGGTCCAGCACAATGATGCGGTCGGCTTTCTGGATGGTGCTGAGGCGGTGCGCAATGACCAGCGACGTGCGGCCTTCCATCAGCTTGTCAATAGCTTCCTGAATCAACTCTTCCGTCTCCGAATCAACGGAGGAAGTGGCCTCGTCCAGAATAATAATGCGCGGCTGGTAAACCATGGCGCGCACAAAGGAAATCAGTTGTCGCTGGCCTACGGAGAGGGTAGCACCACGCTCCATTACCTGATAGTGCAGGCCACCGGGTAGGCGCTCAATAAAGCGACGGGCACCCACCAGCTCGGCAGCTTCCCAAATTTGCTCTTCCGTAATATCCTTGTTGCCCAACGTGATGTTGTCGGCGATGGAGCCCGCAAAAAGGAACACGTCCTGCAACACTACCCCAATCTGCTGGCGCAGGGCCTTCAGATCGTATTCGTGCAGGTCGTGGCCGTCGATGCTGATGGTGCCTTTGTTGATGTCGTAGAAGCGGGAGAGCAGGTTGATAATGCTGGTTTTGCCCGCGCCGGTAGCGCCTACGAAGGCGATGGTCTGGCCGGCCTTTACCTCAAAGTTGATGTCTTTGAGCACGTAGTTTTCCTCGTTGTAGGCAAACCACACGTGGTCGAAGCGGACGTCGCCGCGCAGGGTAGTAGGCAGGAAGTTGCCGTTGTCGGCAATTAGCTCCTTGCTGTCCAGCAGCTTCAACAGACGCTCCGTGCTTACCAAGCCGAGCTGCAACGTATTGAAGCGGTCGGCAATTTGGCGTATTGGCCTAAAGAACAGGCTATTATACAGAATAAAGGCAATCAGTGCTCCTTTAGTTATCGTGCCCTCAATCTGCCCTTGCGCTGCATACCATACCAGCAGGCCGATACCTACGGCGCCCAGCACCTCAGCTACGGGGTAGTACACTGAGTAGTACAGAACAGACCTGATGTTGGCGCGGGTGTGCTCTTGGTTGATCTTCTCGAACTTTTGTTGCTCGCGAGCCTCGTTGTTGAAAATCTGCACCACGCTCATTCCCGTGAGGTGCTCCTGCACGAAGGAATTCAGGCTAGCCACGGCCGTGCGCACCTCCTGAAACGACTTCTTTACCTTCTCCTTGAATACATAAGTGCTGAACAGCAGCGGCGGAATCACGGACAAGCTCACCAGCGTCAGGCGCCAATCGATGTAAAACATGAAGGCTATGATGAACACCAGCTGCAAAATGTCGCCAATCATGGCTGCCAGCCCTTCACTAAACACATCGGACAGTGTTTCTACGTCGGAAATATTGCGCGTTACGAGCACCCCGATGGGCGTACGGTCAAAAAACTTCAGGCGCAGATCGAGGATGTGCTTGTAGAGGTCTACCCGGATGTCGCGCACGATGTACTGACCCAGCCAGCCACCGTAGTAGGTTTGCAGATAGCTCACCAGCGTGTGTCCTACCAGCAAAACAATCAACCAGATAAACATGCGGTTCACTCCCGTCATATCACCCTGGTCGATGCTGACATCGACCATTTTCTGGATCAAAAAGGGTCGCAGCGTACCCAAGGCTGCCGTGGCAACCGTCAGGAAGATGAGGAAATAAAATACGCGCCGGTAGGGCCGCACGTACGCCATCAGCCGGCTCAGCACCTGCCAATCGAAGATATTGCCGGTTTTGGTGGCAGTAGTGGTTTGCTCCACGGAATATAAACTTGAAGGGGAATCGATTAGCTAACCAGTAGTATACGGGGAAGGTTATGCGTTGCTATGTATGAAGGTAAATACGTCTGTCATCTTGAGCGGAGCGAAGGACCTTCTCACGCTAGAACGAGTCGTTGTTATAACCGTCGTTCTGGCATGAGAAGGTCCTTCGCTCTGCTCAGGATGACAGATGATTGCCCTACCCCGCAAAATACGGCAGGCCTGTAGGTAGCAACTCCGTAGGCACCAACCCGGCTGGATACTCTACCCGACACAAAAACAGCCCCTGCGCCTTGGCTGCGCCGCTGGCGTGCACTCGATTCAACGACTGAAAAACTTCCCGAAACTCGTCGGGTGTCAGCTTGCCTTTGCCTACCGTCAGCAAGGTGCCTACTACCAGCCGCACCATACCCCGCACAAACCGGTTGGCCCGGATGCGGAATATTACACCACCCGGCGTGGGGTGCCAACCGGCCTCGTAGCAAAGGCAACGGTAGTGCTTTTCGCTACCTCCTACCTTAGAGAAACTCGTAAAATCATGGTCGCCGATGAGGTAGGCGGCGGCTTCGTTCATAGCCGTTACATCGGGAGAACGGTCGAGGTAGAGGGCGTGGGGAGCCGCAAACGGGTCGGGCACAAGGCGCACGTGGTACTCGTAGGTACGCACCCGCGCATCGAAGCGGGCGTGCGCCGTGGGCGGAACCGGATGCACCAAGTAGCCCCGCATATCGGCAGGTAGGGCGCGGTTGAGGCGGTAAAGTAGCGTATCAAGGTCGAGGCCCTCGGGCAGTTCCGCGTCGAAGTGCGCTACCTGGTGGCTGGCGTGCACCCCTGAGTCGGTGCGGCCGCTGCCCAGCGAATACACTGGCTGTCGCAATATCTGCGACAGGCATCGGTCTAATTCCTGCTGCACCGTGAGTGTACCCGGCTGAATCTGCCACCCATGAAAGCGCGTGCCATCGTAGGCGAGGTGAAGAAAGTAGCGCAACGTGGTTTTTGGTTGGTTGTTGTTGGTTTTTGGCTATCTACAAACAGGTGTTCCTCTGGCCAAAAACCAACAACAACCAACCAAAAACCGACTCAGTTACAGCTTCTCGTAAATAGCCGAAGCACCTTGCCCTACCCCTACGCACATGGTTACGAGGCCGTAGCGGACGTTTTCGCGGCGTTGCATTTCGTGCAGCAGTGTGGCTGTGATGCGGGCGCCGGCGCAGCCCAGTGGGTGCCCAATGGCAATGCTACCGCCATTAACGTTGACTTTGGCCGGGTCCAGCTCCAAGTCGCGCATACAGGCAATGCTTTGGGCCGCAAAGGCTTCATTCAGCTCAATCAGGTCGATGTCATTCATCGTCAACCCAGCGCGCTGAAGCACTTTCTGGGTAGCCGGTACCGGCCCAATGCCCATGTAGGCCGGATCGACGCCCGCCACGGCCGACGCCACAATGCGGGCCATCGGCTTCAGGTCATAGCGCTTCAGGGCTTCTTCGCTTACTACCAGCACGGCGGCGGCACCGTCGTTGATGCCTGCCGAGTTGCCGGCCGTTACGGTGCCATTCTCAATAAACGCCGGCCTTAGAGCAGCCAGCTTTTCCATGCTCGACAGGCGCGGGTGCTCGTCGGTATCAAACAGCGCCGTATCGCCTTTAGGCTGGGCAATGAATACGGGCGCAATTTCCTTCCGGAAGCATCCTTTCTCGTAGGCGCGCTTGTATTTGCGTTGCGTATCGTAGGCAAATTGGTCTTGCTCCTCGCGCGTGATGCCGTACTTAGCAGCCACGTGCTCAGCAGTTTCGCCCATCGTATAGGGCAAGTGCATGGCTGAGAGCTTGGGGTTCACGAAACGCCAGCCCAGGGTAGTATCGTGGGCGGTGAAATCGCGGCCGAACGCCGTGACGGATTTCGCCATCACGAAGGGAGCGCGCGTCATGTTCTCAGAGCCACCCGCCAGGTACACGTCGCCCTCGCCGGCCCGAATAGCGCGGAACGAATCCATAATGCTCTGCAAACCCGAGGCGCAGAGGCGGTTTACGGTGTTGCCGGGCACCGACAGGGGTAGACCAGCCAGCAGAGCAGCCATGCGGGCCACGTTGCGGTTGTCTTCGCCGGCCTGGTTAGCGGCGCCCATGATTACGTCTTCAATAGCGGCGGGGTCGATGCTTTTGTTGCGGCGCATCAGCTCGCGCAGTACGTGCGCGGCCATATCATCGGGGCGGACGCTGCTAAGTGCGCCGCCAAATTTACCAATCGGGGTGCGGACAGCGTCCACGATATATGCTTGGGACATCAGAAGGGTTGGAAGTGCGGTTATTCCGGTCGTTGTTGGCTACTTTTGCGGCTTCGGTACCTGTTAGCACCCGCCCAAAACTGTTCAACTACAAAGATGATACAAAGAATTCAAAGCGTATTCCTGCTTTTGCTGGCCCTGGCGATGGGCAGCGTTTTATTTCTGCCTATTTGGAGCAAAACTGATCCTACCACCGGGCAGCACCTTGTGCTCACGGCTTTTGAACTAGGCTATGTTCCTTCTGACCCCGGTATGTCCGTCTCCACCAGCGCCTGGCCGATTGCGGCGCTGGCAGCGGCCGCAGCGGCTATAGCCTTCATCGAGATTTTCCAGTATCGCAGCCGTTTGCGGCAGTTGCAGTTGGGCCTGCTGAACCTATTGTTCATGCTCGGTACCATTGGCACCAGCTATTACTACTCTACCCTGGGCGAGCAAATGCTGAACCTGAAGCTTACGGGCAGTTTTCATGCCGGCTTCTACCTTCCTACCCTCGCGCTACTGCTGAACATCCTGGCCAACCGCTTCATCCGCCGCGACGAGCAACTGGTGCGTAGCATGGACCGCCTGCGGTAAGTGGTGAGTAACGGTTGTCATTCCGAGCGCAGCGAGGAATCTGGGCAACAGGTATATAAATCCAGATTTTTCGCTGCGTTAGGAATGACATAGACGTAATAAACAAGGGCTTCCGCGATGCGCGGAAGCCCTTGTTTATTACGTCTATGTCATTCCTAACGGTTTCCTACTTATCTCACGGCCGTTGCATATCACCGCTTAGGCGTTGCAACTCCTGAATGCTGGCTTCAAAATCGAAGACGTCGTAGACGCGGCTGAAATTTTGGGGGTCGGCTACATAGGGGTAGGCATATTTGGCTAGTGCCAAGCGGGAGCCTTCCATGCTGAGCGTCTGAAGCAGACGTACCAAGTCGTTGCTTTGAATGCTGGTTTGATTGATGGTTTGGCGCGCTAGGCTCAGGCGAGTTTCGTCGGAAGCTGTGCGCTGCATCGACTCGGCGAGGTTTGTTACTTCTGTCTGCGTGAGGGAGCGGTAGCGGGTGGCGTTGTTGTAGCCGCCGCTGCTGGGGTAGTTAGGGGTAGGGCTACCTGCTTGGTTAGGGTAGGGAGCATTGGGCGTCGGGTACGAATTGTTGGGCTGGTTGCCTGTACTCGGAGGGTAGCCGTGGCCGCCGGGGTAGGCCGCGCCTGGTACTGGCTGCGGTGCGGGGCTAGCATTTGGGTACGCATTGTCGTTGCGACGGTAGCCGTAGTCGTCGGAGTATTGACCGTAGGGCGTGGCGGGTGGGTAGGGAACGGATTCCCCGATAGCATACCCGCGTCGGATGGGCGCTTCCGCCACTTTGCGCAGCTGCAACCCATAGCCGGGGCGAGCCAGCAGCACATAGCTGCTTTCCAAGCCAGGGTCGAGGAACACGCGGGTGCGGTAGGCCACCACCCGGCCGTAGCCGGTCGGAATCAGAAACTCGGCCCAATGAAAGCCCGCCGTCAGGCGGTCGATGCGCACGGCGCGGGCGCCGGGCTGCGTGAGCGGGCGACCATCAAAAAACAACTGAAACGCCACGCCGCGCTCCGACGAGAAGTTAACTACAGCTGGCGCCGCTCGTAGCTCTCCACCTAGCAACAGGAGCAGTAGCAAAGCAAAAGCAGATAAGAGCTTTTTCATGGCAGTAGAGAACAGAGGAGGAGAGAAGAGAAAGCAGACTGCAAAACAATTACGTTCTATAAAAGCCAAGTATTGTGCCAAATCCAGCTTTCTTTTTTTGCGGCTGCCTCGTGGCTCTACCTGTCTTACAGCTGACCTAAAATACAAAAAGTCTCGACAATTTGCCGAGACTTTTTTCTGATAATGAGCAGTTTACCTACTAGTCTGCAATTCGCGTCACCTGGAACTCGGTGCGGCGGTTCTGCTGATACTCGGCTTCTGTCTTGGCGTTTTTGATGACGGGTCGAGTTTCGCCGTAGCCCTTGGCCGTCACCCGGTTTGCTTCAATCCCTTTCGATATAATATAGTCCACGGCCGACTGTGCCCGGCGTTGCGAAAGGGCCAGGTTATAGGCATCCTTACCCCGCGAGTCGGTGTGGGAGCTGAGTTCGATGGTGATTTTTGGGTTGTCCGTCAGCGTTTCTACCAGCTTATCCAGTTCCACGGCTGCATCAGGGCGAATGTTCGCTTTGTCATAGTCGTAGAAGATGTTTTCGACCACAATCGCCTTGTTCTTCACAATCTCCGTCAGCGTCAGCGTCACGGGTATGCGAATCTCCGTCAGGTCGTTGGTGAGCTGGTCTTGCGGGGGGCGCTTGCCTACCGTCGTCACACCTTGGCGGGCCGTGAAGTAGCCCGTGCGCTCGGCCACCAGCGAGTAGGCCGTAGCCGAATCCAGCTTCAGGCTGAATTTACCGTTGGCGTCGGCCGTCACGTCCTGCAACTTTTGCCCCTTTGCATATACTGCTACCGGTTCACCACCAAGGGGTTGCACGGCACCACCCTTGGCCGGACGCGCCTGCACAGTACCATCTACGAAGAAGACCACGTCCTTAAACATATTGCGCTTGAAGGAGTAGAGGTCGTCGGCGCCCTGCCCGCCGCTGCGGTCCGATGCAAACAGGCCTGTGCTATTGGTGAGTAGGTAGGGCGCGAAGTCGTCGCTGGGGCTATTGATGGGCGCGCCCAGGTTCTTCACTTTGCCTTTCTCTACCACAAAAATATCGAGCTTACCCAAGCCGGCATGCCCGTCAGAGGAGAAGTAGAGCGAGCCATCGGGTGCCACGGACGGGAAGCTTTCGTTGCCGGGCGTGTTGATTTGCTCACCCAAGTTTTCGGGTGGTGAGAAACGGCCATTTTCGCTTAGCTCCGCCTTATACAGATCGGTACCGCCCTGGCCGCCACTACGGCTGGAGGCGAAATAGAGCGTTTTGCCATCGGGCGAGAACATGGGCGAAAAGTCGTCGGCCGAGCGACTGTTGAGACCCCGCGCCAGTTCCGGCTCCGTCCAGGCTCCGTTCTGGTAGGCCGACATATACAAGTCAACGCTTTGCAAACCGAGTTTCGCCTGCTTCTTGGTACCGTTGTTGGAGCGCGCAAACACCATAAAGCGCCCGTCGGGCGTGTAGGTGGCGCTGGCCTCGTGCATGTCGGCAGTGTTGATAGGGGCGGCCAACTTGCGCACAGTGCCGCCACTCATTGCATTCTCGTCGTCGAACTTGATGGCATACAGATCGTTAAACCCTAAGCCATTGCCCAAATACGTTTTCCCTTCCCTACCCGACGCAAATATCAGTTCCTTGGTTTGGGGCATGAAAGCAGCGCCAAACTCAGAAGACGGCGAATTCAGTTGGGCCACGGGCTGCACCTCGTCGCGGGTTCGGGTAGCGGCTAGCTCTTGGCTCAGCTTGCTGTTTTTGGCTTCCAACTCGGCGCGGGCTACCAGCGTGCGGTTGCTGCCATTTTCGGCGTAGGTTGTGAAGCGCTGCGCGGCTTCGTCGTAGTTGCCGTTGGTTTTCAGGGCTGATGCGTAATAAAACGGTGCATCGGCACTACGCACTTTAGCATCGAGGGCAGCTTTGTAGTACGGTTCCGCTTCCCCTATGCGGTTCGAGAGGCGATACGATTCGGCAATACGCAAATTGGCGTAACCCGCATTACGGCCTTTCGCCAAGTCCTTCTTATACAACTCAATAGCTGGCTCATATTCGCCGCGCGTGAAACGCTTATCGGCCTTACTTCCACCGCCCGCCGTAGCGCAGCCACCCAATAATCCCGCCGAACCGGCTACAGCACACAAGTAAATAAGTTTTCGCATGGATAGATTGCCGGTAGGCAAGAAATAAGGGAGGAAAGCCGGCCGGTTAGCGCGGCTTAGACAAGTATACTAGGTTTTGGGGTAAATAGCGCGGATGCAGCCCAACGCCTCACAGCTTTACTTTCGCATTATTTCCCCGCAAAATACCGCGCCAGCCACGTTTCGGCAGCCGGTGCGGGCCACGCCTGTGCCAGTTGCGCGTGCCGGGCAATGGTATTGTCGAAGTAGGGCGTATCGGGGCGGAGCTGGCCTTCGGCTACGGCCGTGCGCAACTCACGCCGATCAAGCAAGCGCACCTCGCCATCGACCAGAAACGCCAGCCGTGATTTTTCTAGTAGCTCCACACCCAAAGCGGCTTCCAGGTCGCGCACAAACCGCACGGAGGCATCAATGGAGCAACCGCTGGCATCAGCTACGGCCTCATCCAAGCCAATAACCAAAAACTGGTGATGCAGAATAGCAGCCGAGGCGTGCAAGGTGCGGCCGTGACTGGTCCAGGCGGTAGCAAACTGCGCCAGAGCGGGCTGCACACGCGCTAGCTCGGTATCGGTCAGAGGCCGGTTGGCCTGGTATATCCAGATGCGCGCCTCGGGCGGTAGTTGGTCGAAAGAAACGTACATAAGCGAAGTAGCAAAAACGGTATTTCTATAACGTATACCGCTTGTTTTTATTGACAAAGTAACAGCCCCGGCGGGAAGTTCCGTCGGGGCTGTGAAAGAGGGGTGTCATTCTGATCATTCTGCTTGCTGCGCAGAACGACAATCTACGCGTTTAGGCCTTCGGCTGAAGCTACTAGCTCAGCCAGATCGAACACCTGCACGTTATTTTCGCGCTCTTTGTTTTTCACGCCATCGGCCATCATGGTCATGCAAAATGGGCAGCCCACAGCAATGATGCTACCCTGGTCGTTTTGCTTGGGAGTAGGGGTAGCGCCTTCGTTGCCGCTTTCCTTGCCCTGGATGCGGGCCAGCGCTTCGGCGTTGCCGTCGAGGGTAGCCAGAGCCTCTTCGGTGCGCTCAATGTTGACGTCTTTCTTACCGGGCTCAGGTTCTTTCCACATCTGGGCACCGCCGGCACCACAGCATAGCCCGTTGGCTTTGCTGCGCTTCATCTCTACCAAGTCGACATCTAGGGCTTCGAGCACGGCGCGCGGCGCTTCGTAGATGTTATTGGCGCGGCCCAGGTAGCAGGAATCGTGGAAGGTGATACGCCGACCTTTGTACGCCTCGCCACCTTCCAGTTTCACCCTACCCTCATCAATGAGCTGTTGTAAGAAGGTGCTGTGGTGAATCACTTCGTAGTTGCCGCCCAGCGCCGGGTACTCGTTTTTGATGGTGTTGAAGCAGTGCGGGCAGGCCGTCACAATCTTCTTCACGTTGTAGCCCTCGAACGTGGTGATATTCTGCATGGCCTGCATTTGAAACAGGAACTCGTTGCCGGCTCGCTTGGCGGGGTCGCCGGTGCAGGTTTCTTCCATGCCCAGCACGGCGTATTTCACGCCCACGTGCTCCAAAATGCGCACAAAGGCCCGGGTTACGCGCTTGTACCGGTCGTCGAAAGCACCGGCGCAGCCTACCCAGAACAGCACTTCGGGTTCCTCGCCACGGGCGGCGAAGTCAGACATTAACGGTACGTTTATCTGGCGTTTGGCAGTTTGTTCAGCCATATGGTTGGGAAGCTGTTAGCTAAGGGCTGTCAGCTATTCTTTTTTTTTAGAGAAAGATTGATTTCGTCCGTTGTTAGCTACTGGCGCTAACAGTTGGTAGACAATAGCAAGCGGCTATTTTTCTGCCACGTACAACTCATCGGCCCAGTTAAAACGGTCGGAGGGCGAGAAGGCCCAAGGCGCACCATTATTTTCAATATTCGAGAACATCACGTTCAACGAGTTGGGCGCCGCCGACTCTTCCAGTACCAGGAAACGGCGCATCTCAATGATGCTTTCTAGCGGATTAATGTTAACTGGGCAAGCCTCCACGCAGGCATTGCAGGTAGTGCAGGCCCACAGCTCCTCGGGCGTCACGTAGCCGCGCAACAGCGTGTGGTTTTCCTTATCGAGCTGTTCCTGCGGCTCATGCTTGGCAGCGGGGCCGTAGAGCGCCGGATCGAAAATGAGGGGCGAGTTGTACTTCTCCTCCATCCGGTCGCGCGTGTCCATGATGATTTTACGCGGCGAAAGCAGCTTGCCCGTCAGGTTAGCCGGACACACCGAGGTGCAGCGGCCGCACTCTGTGCAGGAATAGGCGTGCAACAGGTTGGTCCAAGCCAGGTCGTTTACATCCTTTGCCCCGAAGGTAGTAGGGGCTGCTTCGGCACCTTCCGAGGCCGGGGGGGTAGGTACTTGGTAGGTGGGGTCCATCATGGCCTTCACCTCATGCGTGATGCTGTCCACGTTCGAGAACTGCCCCTGCGGCATCAGCCGCGAGAAGTATACGTTCGGGAAAGCCATGATAATGTGGAAATGCTTACTACTTGGTAAGTAGTTTAGAAACAACAAGATGCCTACAATGTGCACCCACCAGCCTATGCGCTCCAGCACGAGTAGTGTAGCAGTGTTATCCGGTAGCAGACCCGTTAGAAAGCCGCTGATAGGGTAGACGCCCGGCAGATAGGCATTCTCTACCTGATGCAGCTTCAGGTCAGCGGTGTTCATTAGGAACAAGGCCAGCATCAGCGCTGCCTCGATGTAGAGAATAAGATTGGCATCGAGTTTAGGCCAGGCGCGCATCTCGGTACCGCGGAAGCGCCGTACGGGCTCGCTCCGATTGCGCCGCCACCAGAACGCGGCTACAGCAACTATAACCAGGGCACTCAGCACCTCGTTGGTAGCAACCAGCGCGTTGTAGAACCCACCCGTAAAACCTAGAATCCGGTGTGTGTTGAATAAACCATCAATAACAATCTCAATGACTTCGATATTGATGACCAGAAAACCAACATACACGATGAGGTGTAGCAGCGCCGGCGTGATGCGCTTAAACATCTTCTGTTGCCCGAAGGCCACAAGCAATGTTTTCTTAAGCCGCTCGCCTACGTCGCCGGACATATCCCGGTCGCGGCCGTGAGAGATGTTGGCGCGAATCTTTCGCACCTGCCACGCAAACAGCCCAAAGCCGGCGAGGACAACGAGAAGAAAAATAATGTTCTGGATGGTCACGGGATAGAGTGGAATTGGTGGGACCGAAAAATACTCGTTATGCCTAACAAATTTACCCTTTTCGCTGGAAAGATTTTTCGGCCGCACGATGTTAGTGGTTCTAGAGTACGCAAACTCGCCCACGAAAACCACTCAAGCATATTTTTTTTATCAGCGCTTGTATTCCTCAATCTCTTTACTACTTTTGTGCCTCCCAAGGCGCTCAGCGCTACCGGGAAGCTGGTAACATAGCTCAGTTGGTAGAGCACAGCACTGAAAATGCTGGTGTCGTTGGTTCGATTCCAACTGTTACCACAACGAAAAGGCCTTTCTGCTGAGCAGAAAGGCCTTTTCGTTAATATGGGTTTGTTACTGACACTCCTGCACTGCCTCCGAAGCATAGAGATATCCCAACCGCACGGCGCGACGAAAAAATTCACACGCGGCCCCGGTATTGCCTTCCTGTTGTGCCAACCGCCCCAATAGGAAATGCACCTGCCCATTCTGCGGAGTGATAAGCAGCACCTGCCGGTAGTCAGTACGGGCGGCGGCGTAGTTGCCTTGCTTGTAGTAAGCTAGCCCGCGATAGGTTAGGGGCTTCACATCTACCGACCAGCCCGCGGCGGTTCGTTGTCGCAAGCCGGTAGAGAAATCCTGGATGGCACCTGCAAACTGCCGTTGCTCAAATAGCCGGATTTCACCCCGTAGCAGGTAGGCATCGCTCAGCAAAGAGTCTTGTTGCAGCGCGCGGGTAAGGCTAATAGCAGCGGCTTGCGAAAGCCCTAATTGCACCTCACACTGCCCCAGCCGCGCCCACAAAGCAGCTGCGCCTTTCCCTGTTGGCTCTTCCGCCAGCGCTACCTGGTAGTCGGCCCGGGCAGCGGCGTAATTGTGGTTGATGTAGTGCTCAATCTCGCCCCGGCGCCGGTGTGCCGCGGCGTAGGTAGGACGAAAAGCAATAGCACTCGTGAAATAGCTGCGCGCAATTTTCCATTGCCGGTTGGTATAGGCACGCAGACCATAGCGGTAGTTGCGGGTAGCCGACACATAATCCAGCGTCACTTTCACTGATACGCAAAACAGCACCAGCCCCACAATAAAACCTGTCAGGAGCCACCAGTCGCGGCGGGTGAAACGGCGGCGCTTGGGAATGGGACGGTAGTACCGCTCAGCGGAGCCGGCGGGTGGGCGGGTACGCAGGGGGGCGGGCGGCGGCATGGGCACGCCGTACACGTGCTGGCTGTGCGCCCGGTAGTGCTGGGCACGCCGCTGCTCCTCGGCCCGGCGTACGGCCATGCGCAGTTGATGGTCGTAGGTAGCACGACGGCCGGGGTCCGATAACACTTGGTAGGCGGCCGCCACGGCTTTAAATTCCTCCTCGAACTGTGCACTCCCGCCGTGCATATCCGGATGATATCGCACTGCCAAGCGTTTGTATGCCGTTTTTATTTCCTGGGGCGTAGCAGTGGTCGCTACGCCCAGTACGTGATAGTGATTCTGACTCAAAGTGCGGGAGTTATCAGTAAAAATAACGCAAAACTCAGACGTGATAGTTGCTTTTGCGTATGACAAACCATTTGGCTGATCCGCTTTCCTAACGGCTAAATCAGCGTTTTGCTACTAGCTTTACCCATCTGCCATCTTTTCTTTCCGCCGTATGGCCTTCAACAACGACGCTAAAACACCCCACAACGATAGCCTTTTCGGCAATCTGAAAGGCTACCTCGATACGCGTATCGATATTCTTCGGCTAGAAGCCCAGGAGAAAGCAAAAACAGCCTTTGTGGGCGCGGCTCATGGCATTACGCTGGCCGTAATTGGCCTGTTTTTTCTCATTTTCGTGAGTGTTTTTGCCGGCCTGGCGCTCAACTCGGCGCTCGATAGTCCGTTCTGGGGCTTCGGCATTGTGGCAGGTTTCTACCTATTGTTGCTCATCATCTTCTTGGTCGGCGTCGATAAAAAAGTGTTTCAAGGAGTGGCCGACAAGCTGCTGGATAACACGATCTACAAATCTGATAAGCGTCAAGCATAATCCGCATGGCTGAGCTACATAATCCGTTATTCGAAAACGAAAAAGAGTTTCTGGAGCGGCAGAAACTGGAATACGAGCGTGCCCTGATGGGCGACGTCGAGGAAATCAAAGCTAAAACCCAGAAAGTAGGCAAAATTGCGCTTATTGGGGCAGGGGTAGCCAGTGGCGTATGGCTGCTGAGCAAGGTATTTGGTAGCAGCAAGTCATCGGCCAAAAAGCTGGGCACAGGTTCCAAAAACCGAAAGAAAAAGAAGCGTCTAAAGTCTGGCGCTCCGCTGGGGGTAGGCGCTGTAAGCGACGATCTGGGCTTTGGCAGCGCACCGCTTACGGCCTCGCATAGCCACGGTCGTCCGGCCCAACTGGCTCCCGACGTATACCACACCGACGCGCCCGAAGCCGATCCATTTCCCCCGCTTCCACCACGGCCCACCCAATTCGCCGCGCCCAACTACCACGCCCCAGAACCTGAAGAGGAAGATTCAGGCTTCACGTCCATCGTTGCCGATGGCGTGCAAGCCTTTCTGAAATCAGATACCGGCAAGATGCTGATGGCACAAGCCACGGCTGTGGTAATGGCCTACGCTGCGAAAAAAGGTAGGAGAATACTTGCCTATGGTCAAAAATCCCGACCTTGCCACTTCTTCCGAGCCAGAAGTTCGGGATATTGACTTTACCTTTCACGACGACGACGCGCATGCGCCTCGACCCGCTATATGATACGTTTGTAACCCGTCGCTTGCGCGGCCAGAAGGCGCTGGCCGTACTTCTCGATCCTGACCAGCTAGACCAAGCAGGTTGCGAGCGGTTGCTAACGCTAAGTGAACAACATCCAATAGATTACTTTTTTGTGGGCGGTAGCTTGGTGACGACAACGCACCAGGCTACCCTCATTCGTTTTATAAAGCACCGTAGCCCGGTGCCTGTGGTGCTGTTTCCAAGCCATAGCCTGCACCTAGACGCGCAAGCCGATGGAATTTTGCTGTTGTCGCTGATTTCGGGCCGCAATCCGGAGTTTCTTATCGGGCAGCACATTATTGCCGCGCCTGCGCTTCGGCAGAGTGGGCTGCAAATCCTGCCTACTGGCTATATGCTGGTAGATACTGGCCGGCAGACCACCGCTAGCTACATGAGTGGTACCACTCCCCTACCCTACGACAAGCCTGCCATTGCGGCCTGCACCGCTATGGCAGGCGAACAATTAGGTCTTCGGCTGATCTTTCTGGATGGGGGCAGCGGCGCGCTCCACCCCATCACACCAGCCATGATTAGCGCCGTGCGAACAGCCGTAGATGTTCCGCTTATTGTAGGCGGAGGCATCAATACCACCGAGAAAGCACACGCCGCTTTCACTGCTGGCGCCGATGTGTTGGTGGTAGGCAATCAGATTGAAAAAGACCCAGGGTTCTTAGTTGAAATGGCTCAACTCGTGCACAGTTTCAACGCGGCACTAGCAGAGTGATTCCTTAAATCCTTACCCCTATAACGCAACAGTGCCCGGTCTAAGACCGGGCACTGTTGTTTGTATGATAATCTTCGATAAAATCTGTAATTAGATGTTCATAGCCGACTCGCGGCGGCGCATCTTACCAGCGGGAATACCAAACATCATCTTAAAACGACGGCAGAAATACGCGGTATCCTTGTAGCCTACCTCTTTGCCGATGTCGCGGATGCTCTTCTTCGTGGTACGCAGCAGGAACACGGCGCGCTCCATGCGCTGGTATTCGATGTAGTCCTGCGGATTGATACCGGTCAGCATTTTGAAGTACTGGCCCACGTAATCTTCGCTCACGTTTGCCACGCCCGAAAGTACCTTGTTGGACAAGTCGCCGCCGATGTTCTCCTTGATATAGTTGAACAGGTCAATGAGGCGCGGATCCTTGAAGTAGGTACTGTTAGTAGCGAGCTGCTCCACGAACATCTTGTTTTTCAGGATGTAACGCACGATTTCCACTACGATATTCTCGGTGTAAATCGTAATCAGTCGCTCACGGCCGGGAAGGTCCTGTAGGCTTTCCTCTACTACCTTGATGACCAAATTGGCCAACTTGGAGTTGTTGGAAATAACGAAAGCCGGTACATCCAGCGAGGAGAAGAAGTTAACCGAGTCAAACACCTTGGCTTCAAAGCTCACAAAGCTGTGGCTTTCCTCAGCGTCACCAATCAGGTCGAGGTCAGAGTTGGAATGAAAGAACTTGTCTTTGTTGGTAATCAGGTCGTCGTTGCTAATGAGCTTACCGCCGCTCTGGCCATAACTTACCCGTGTAGCCCGACCACCTGGAATAAACAACATTTCGCCTTCTTCTATCACTTGTTCCTCATCACCAAAAGCGATGCGGCCCTTATGTAATAGAATAAGGTTGTTCCCCATATCATAGGAATTACGAACAGTGAAGGGCTGCTGCAATACCAGATTTTTCGCTTTGATGTAACGAACTCCCAGTGATTCAATCACTTTATTGTAATCTTCCATTTCTTAGGGGGAGGTGCTATATTGTGTTAATACCAGACGTAAGTAGGTCTTTTTCTAGACAATGCAAATAAACATATAAAAATTCACAAAAACGAAAACAAAAACTTAACATCACTAAGTTTTGTACAATAAATCTCAAAATTAGACAACATATATAGTTATTTTAATAGTTCGCGTGAGATTACAATTTTCTGAATCTCGGAAGTTCCCTCGTAAATCTGCGTGATTTTCGCGTCGCGCATCAAGCGTTCTACGTGATATTCCTTCACAAAGCCATATCCTCCATGGATTTGTACTGCTTCCACAGCCGTATCCATAGCAGTTTTGGATGCGAATAACTTGGCCATAGCCCCTGATTTGGCGTAGTCTTGTCCGTTATCCTTGTCGTTGGCTGCTTGTAGGCAGAGCAGGCGGGCCGCGTCGATATTGGTAGCCATATCGGCTAGCTTGAACTGTATGGCTTGGTGCTTGGAGATTTCAACGCCGAAAGCCTTTCGCTCCTGCGCGTATTTCAGCGACAACTCTAGCGCACCGGATGCAATACCCAGTGCTTGTGCGGCAATACCAATGCGGCCGCCCGCCAACACCTGCATGGCAAACTTAAATCCGAAGCCATCTTCACCAATCCGGTTCTCCTTGGGTACGCGCACGTCAGTAAACATCAAGGAGTGCGTATCGGAGCCACGGATGCCAAGCTTATTTTCCTTCAGGCCAATTACAAAGCCGGGTGTGTCTTTCTCTACAATGAAGGCGTTGATACCACGGTGCTTCAGTTCAGGATTGGTTTGGGCGATAACCAAATACACAGAAGCTGACGAGCCGTTGGTAATCCAGTTTTTGGTGCCGTTTAGTAGGTAGTAATCGCCTTTGTCTTCGGCCGTGGTGCGCTGCATGGTCGCATCGGAACCTGCTTCGGGCTCAGAAAGGCAAAAGGCGCCAATTTGCTCGCCGGACGCTAGCTTGGTGAGGTATTTCTGCTTCTGCTCCTCGGTGCCATACTTCTCCAAGCCCCAGCACACCAGCGAGTTGTTCACTGACATAATGACGGAACAGGAGGCATCTACTTTCGATATTTCTTCCATAGCCAGCACATAAGACACGGTATCGAGGCCGCTGCCGCCGTACTCGGGGCTGACCATCATGCCCATAAAGCCTAACTCGCCCATCTTGCGAACCTGCTCTGTAGGAAACTTCTGGTGTTCGTCGCGCTCAATCACGCCCGACCATAATTCGCTTTGAGCAAAATCGCGGGCAGCAGCTTGTACGGCTAATTGTTCTTCGGTCAGTTGAAAATTCATACTCTGGTAATGTGGGTGGGGTGGAATTCAGACATCAAATTTACTCCGCAAACGTTAGCGACATGGCGAATGGCCTAATTTTTCTCCTATTTATGCTTCTTTAGAGAAAATAGACGGGCACTAAAAAACCCTCCGCCATAGGCAGAGGGTTCCTTTAAACAATAGTATAATGCGAGGTTACGTGCTACCTTAACGCCGGTCACGACCGCCCATGGCAATACTTACATAATAGAGCAGCGTAGCCAACGAGGCCAGTGCAGCCACTACATACGTCATAGCTGCCCACCACAGGGCGTCTTTTGCCATCGCGTGTTCCTGCTGCGTTACAATGCCCCGGCGGTCAATCCAGGCCAAAGCCCGACGCGAGGCGTCGAACTCTACGGGTAGGGTCACGAAACTAAACAGGGTAGTAAGTGAAAACAGCGCAATACCAATCCAGAGCGGTATGGCCGTGGTTTGGAGCATAAAAATACCTGCTAGCAGAATCCAGGTCATGTACTTGGAAACGGAGCTGAGCATCGGCACCATAGCCGACCGGAACTGCAACGCGGCATAGGCCGTGGCGTGCTGCACGGCGTGGCCGCACTCGTGGGCCGCTACGGCCGCCGCGGCGGCACTACGCTCCTCGTACACGGCTTCGCTCAGGTTCACCGTTTTGTCGGTGGGGTTATAGTGGTCGGAGAGCTTGCCGGGGGTAGAGATGACGCGGACGTCGGTGATGCCATGGTCTTGCAGCATCAACTCGGCAATTTGCCGGCCCGACAAGTTAGATTGCAGGCCTACTTGGGCATACTTAGCAAATTTGCTGCGCAAGCGCCACTGAATCAGGCCACTCACAACCATGGCCAGAATAATCAGGAAATACATTGGCGTTATGTGGAACATCGTACAGGAGAGTCATTAGGGTTGAAACTGTTGGCGGATACGTTCGACGATACGGGTAGTGCTGTACCCGTCTACCAACGGTACGGTACGTACCTCGCCACCGTTTTGTAACACCGTTTCGTGGCCCACAATTCCACTGATTGTATAGTCGTCGCCTTTCACCAAAATATCGGGTTGAAGCTGCTCAATCAGGGTCAGGGGGGTAGGCTCATCGAAGAGTACTACGGCATCCACAAACAAAAGCGACGCCAAGATGCGGGCACGTGCCATTTCGTCTTGTAGCGGCCGGCCGGGCTTCAAATTCCCTACCGAGCGGTCGGTGTTGAGGCCCACTACCAGCGCATCGCCCAAATGCCTAGCCTTTTCCAGGTAATCGACATGGCCCAGGTGCAGCAGGTCGAAGCAACCGTTGGTGAATACCACCCGGCGGTTCTCAGCGTGCCACGCGGCGCGCTGGGCTATAGCTGCCTCCAGGCTCAGAATTTTGTCTTTACTCCACAACATGCGCGGGGGATCTTGCGACCAGCGGTTTCGCAGATACCTGGCGGCCCGCCCGGCCCGATTGTACCATACTCAGGGCGAAGCTGATGCCGCCCATCAACACCACCAGAAGCGTTTGCGAGCCGTGCACCACCAAGGCGTACACGATACCATCTTCTTTTGAAATACCATAAACCAGCAACGTACTTTGTACTAGCACATGGTATACGCCGAAGCCGCCCTGCACCGGGGCGGCCATTCCAAACGTGCCGAATGTGAGCACCGCCAACGCTGCTACCAGCCCCAAGTGCTGAGTGGCCGGAAAGGCAAAAAATGCCAGGTAGCCCATCAGGAAGTACACTACCCACGTGAAGACGGTGTGTAGCAGAAAGATGCCCTTGTGTGGCATCCGGCGAATGCTGAAAACACCTGCTAACATTCCTTTCACAAAGCTGAGTACTTTGCCAAATACCCGATGCTGCCGCAGCCGTTCCAAATTACGCCACAACAAATAGACTGAGACAAGGCCCAGCCCTAAGCCAATAACAGCCAACGCAATAAGCGTCTGCTTGCTTTGCCCCAGCGTGTCGTATTTGTCGGTTACAAGCCCTGTAGCAAAGCTCCAAAATTTGTTGAACGCCAAGAGCAGCGTGGCGCCCAGAATCAGCCCTAGTACTACCACATCAATGATGCGCTCCGTAATCATGGTGCCTACCCCTACCTGCACCGGCACCCCGCTGGTACGGCGCAGCACCGAGCAGCGCAGCACTTCGCCCAGGCGGGGCAGCACCAGATTGGCCAAGTAGCCTACCATCATGGCGTGGTACACCTCCCAGTAAGATGGGTGGTAGCCGGTGGCATCAATCTGCATTTTCCAGCGGTAGGCTCGACTGAAATAGCCCAGCGCCGACAACACCAGCGTTAGGCCCAGCCACCAATAGTTGGCTTGTAGAATGGATTCGCCTACCCTACTCAAGTTCAACCCACGCACTGCATACCACATCATGGCCGCCGAAAAGGCCAGCAGCAGCGCGTATTTCAGAACATTGAGTAGTTTCTTCATCAAGTCGGGTCTGTTTAGAAGTTGCGAGTTACTAATTATCAGAAAAAGAATGTCATCCTGAGCATGTGGCGCATCAAACTCGTGTCGAAGGACCTTGCTAGACCAGAACGATTGCTATAGTATAGTAATGACTCGTTTTCAAGTGGAAAGGCCCTTCGAAACTGGCTTGATGTACCACATACAAGCGTATAGCATCGACACGGCGGCCCGGTTAGCAACCACTCAGCTTAACCGGTTGTGCTGGTCGGGGAAAACGAGGGTAGGCTTGTGAGCGCGTGCCTCTGCAAAATCGATGAGAGCGTAAGAGAAGATAATCACGATGTCGCCCACGGCTACGCGGCGGGCGGCCGGACCATTCAGGCAGATCATACCTGAGCCCCGCTCTCCACGAATTGTATAGGTTTCAAACCGCTCCCCGTTGTTCACGTTCACGATAGTCACCTTCTCGTTTTCTACCATATTAGCCGCGTCCAGCAGGTCCTCGTCAATAGTGATGCTACCTACATAATGTAGCTCCGCCTGCGTGACTTTGGCGCGGTGAATTTTCGACTTTAGAACCTCGATATGCATGGGTGAAAAAGCGGGTGGAATATATCTTGCAAAGATACAGAAGGGAAAAATGGTAGGTAGCGGTGAGAGGTTGTGAGATAGGGAATATCAATCGTCTGTCATCCTGAGTGCAGCGAAGGATCTTCTCACGTGTGAGCAAGTCGTTGTTACGTCAATCGTTCAACTGGTATAAGGTCATTCGCAAGCGGACGTCAGATAAAGGATGACAGGCGCTTTCTACCCATCATCACATCAACAATCAGCTCATCACCATTACATTATCAATCAGGCGCACGCTACCGAGGTGCGCTGCTAGGCACAGAGCCACGGCGGCCTGTTGTTGCCAGGGCCCTGGTAAGGGTTGCAGGGTTTGCGCGTCTGCTACCTCTATATACTCTAAGGTAATAGCAGGGGTAGCCGCCAGATACTCAGCTACCGCGGTTTGCACGGCAGTAGGTTCGGCACCGGCCTGCACCAGATCGGCAGCTTGGCGCAACGCTTCGTACAAGCGCGGCGCTACGGCCCGCTCGTCCGGCGTGAGCCGCCGGTTGCGCGATGACATCGCCAGCCCATCCGCTTCTCGCACGGTAGGGAATACCACCAATTCCAACGCAAACGACAAGTCGGCCACCAGCTGCTGGATGATGGCTACCTGCTGCAAGTCCTTCTGCCCGAAGTAGGCGCGATGCGGCTGGCACAAGTGAAACAGCTTGCTTACCACCGTGGCTACCCCATTAAAGTGGCCTGGCCGGTGGGCACCTTCCATCACCCGCTCCAGAGCACCAAAATCAAACCGCAATACGGCCGGCGTTGGGTACATCTCCTCCACGGAGGGTAAGAACAACGCCGTGCAGCCCGCTGGGCTCAATAGCGCAGCGTCGGCCTCGGGCAGGCGGGGGTAGAGCCGGAAGTCGTCGGGGTTGTTGAACTGGGTGGGGTTGACGAAGATGCTAACCACTATTACATCGTTGGCCGCCGCCGCGGCGCGCACCAGTTGCAGGTGGCCTTCGTGCAGGGCGCCCATGGTAGGCACCAGCCCAATGCGCTTGCCCGCCTGCCGCCACTGCTCCACTTGGGTGAGTAGGGAGGCAACCGTGTAAAGTATGTTCATGAAACAAAAAGCCCGCTATTTACGATGCCCAGGCCGGATTAGTTGAAATTTTGCTTAAAATTGTTTAATTTTGTGCATCCCAAAGTGTTGCCCTTTCCCAATCACCAACATAACCACTATGTCTAAGTTGAGAATACTCTATGCTGCCACGGAAATCAACCCGTTTCTGCAAACGACCAAGGTAGCGGAGTTTCTGCGCATGTTGCCGCAGGGAATGCAAGAGATGGGGATGGAAATCCGCATTTTCGTACCCCGATTTGGTATTATTAACGAGCGTAAAAACCGTTTGCATGAGGTGGTTCGGTTGTCCGGCATCAACATCGCCGTGGGAGAAGAGGAAAAGCCGCTGGTAATTAAGGTAGCGTCGATTCCGAACGCGAAGTTGCAGGTATATTTCATCGATAACGAGGATTATTTTCACCGCAAATCGGTACTGGTCGATAAGAACGATAAGTTTCACGCCGACAATGACGAGCGGGCTATCTTCTTCTGCAAAGGCGTGCTGGAAACGGTAAAAAAATTAGGCTGGGCACCAGACATCGTGCACTGCAACGACTGGATGACGGGCCTGATTCCGATGTACTTGAAAACTACTTACAAGAAGGACCCGATTTTCAAGGATGCCAAATCGGTGTTCACCATCTACAACAATGAGTTCAAGCACAAGTTCGGGCAGGACATCATTGAGAAAGCTAAGATGCTGGACATTGATGACGAAATGCTGGCTGCGCTGAAGTCGGCTGACTTTGGCGGCTTTATCAAGGTAGGCATGGAGTACGCCGATTCAGTAGTGAAGTCGGACGAGGATTTCAGCGACAATCTAAACGCGCTGTTCACCGAGTACTCGCAGAAATGCCGTATTGGCCAAATGGGTGCCGATCAGGATTTGCTGACTTCTTACTACGATTTATATAATGAACTGGCCAACTAAGGCCCTGCGCCGCTGGTCGGCGTGCCTACTTTCCGCACCGGCTCTGTTGATGGCAACTGGCTGCGAAGATCCCAATAACATCAGCGTGGAGCTGCCCGGCAGCGCTAGCACTACGACCGAGTACCGCGACCTGCCCGTGATGGCGTACACCGTACGCCGGGACTCCCTGCCTACCCTCAATGCAAGCCAAATGCTATTGGGCAGGGTGCGCGACAACAATACCGGCATTGTGACAGCGGCGCGGGTGTATACCAACCTGCAAGTCACTACCGATCCGCTGCCTGCTACGTTTGCGGGGGCACAGCTCGACTCGGTTACGCTCATTATGGCGTATACCCGCGCCTATGGCACCACTGCTCAGCCGGGCCGGTTCAATGTGTTCGGCTTGCAACAGAAGCTGGACGAGCGAGTGGCTTATAACTCCAGCACCAGCGCGAGTGTAAGCACGCCGTTACTGAGCAACGTGACTATTCCATATAGCCCGGAGCGGCGGGAGCGTCAACCCTCGTCCCCAGCCAGCACCACCGACACCGTTACGACGGTGACCACCGTTCCGCAGGCGCTGAACTTCCGGATTGCTAAGTCTGCTTCTTTCAGCACGGGCTTGTTTGCCCTGCTGCAAAAAACGGATTTCACGCAGGCTCAGCTCGATGCGCACGTAGCTGGCTTAGCCGTGGCGCCAGCAGATGACTATGTAGGTGCCGTTGCCAGCATTAATCCTTCGTATACGATACTGGCTGTTTATTACCACGACCCGGCTCGTCCTTCTATCCGGCGTGTGTACCGTATGGCCAGCAACGTGAACAACGATGCCCGCTACTTCACCCAAATCACCCCCGATTTCAGTGCGGCTGGCCCCCTGGCAGCAGTAGCAGACAAAAAGCAATCGGTACCTGCTGCCGTTACCAATGAAGTAACCTATATCCAGGATGGTGTTGGACTGGCTACGAAGCTGGTTATTCCTGGTTTGGAGGAACTGCGCAAGCAGTCCGGTATAGCAATCAACCGCGCCGAGCTATTGGTACCGGTTAAGCCGTTTAGCAACAGTGTTTTTCCTTATCCTGGTTATCAGGCGTTGAATAATCCAACGAAGGATGTGGCTGTCACTAAAACGTACCTCTATGAGGCTAATAGCGAAAACAACCGCATACTCCAGCGCACGATTTTGTCGAATCCTATCAATCGTTTGGTGCAGGCAGATCAGGCCAATCAGCAGAGCCAATCGTATCAGGTAGCCTCCAATGCTTCTCCAGCAGCAGGCTCACAGGCTGAAGGTACGCTATACAGTGTAGATGCCTCTACGCTGTATTATAGCATCCTGATGACCAGCTACACGCAAGCTTATCTCCTGAATCAGTTGGGTGGAGAGTTACCTTCCGCTTTCCTGTTTTCACCTACCTTGGCCTTGCCGAAAGCCTATCAGCCCACCGTCAACGTATCGCTAAACCGGGCAGTGCTGAATGCTAATAATATAAAGCTCCGGGTTTACTTCTCCAACCGGCAGTAGGCGGGCTCCGCGCCCATTATCAGTTTCGGCACGCGCTTTGCCAACCGACTCTCCTTTCCATTTATTGGCTTTTTCCTGAACGCTATGTGCGGAATCGTTGCGTATATCGGGCACCGTGAGGCTTGCCCCATTATTCTAAAAGGGTTGCACCGCCTCGAATACCGGGGATATGATTCGGCAGGCGTAGCCTTGCTCAACGGAACGTTGAGCGTGTACAAGAAGAAGGGTAAGGTAAACGACCTCGAAAACTTTATTGCCGGCAAAGATTTGCATGCACAGGTAGGCATGGGCCATACCCGCTGGGCTACACACGGCGAGCCCAATGACGTAAATGCCCACCCGCATTACTCTACCTCAGAGCGGATTGCCATCATCCACAATGGCATTATTGAAAACTACGCATCGCTGAAAACACACTTGCAGCAGCAAGGGCACGTGTTTCACTCCGATACCGACACGGAAGTTTTCGTTAACCTCATCGAAGAAATTCAGAGCAAAAACGACTGTACGCTGGAAGAAGCAGTGCGTTTGGCATTGCACGAGGTAGTAGGTGCCTACGCTATTGTAGTGCTAAGCAAGGATGCTCCTAACCAGCTGATTGCTGCTCGCAAAGGCTCGCCACTGGTTATCGGTGTGGGCCAGAATGAATTCTTCTTGGCGTCGGATGCTACCCCCATTATCGAGTACACCAACGAAGTGGTGTATGTGAACGACTACGAAATCGTAGTTATTCGGGATGGTAAGATGGATATTCAATCCAAGGAAGCCGTGCAGCAGACGCCCTATATTCAGAAGCTGGAACTGGCGCTGGATAGCATTGAAAAGGGTGGCTACGAGCACTTCATGCTAAAGGAAATCTTCGAGCAGCCTCGCTCTATTCTGGATTCTATGCGCGGGCGCCTGGAGTTGAAGTCGGGCCACCTGAACATGGCGGGCGCACGGGCGTACGAGCAGAAGTTTATCCACGCACAGCGTATCATTATCGTAGCCTGCGGTACCTCTTGGCACGCTGGCTTGGTAGCTGAGTATCTACTGGAAGACCTGGCACGCATCCCCGTGGAGGTTGAGTACGCCTCGGAGTTCCGCTACCGTAACCCGGTACTCACGGAACGCGATATTGTAATTGCCATTTCGCAATCTGGCGAGACGGCCGACACGCTGGCAGCTATTGAGTTGGCCAAGTCGAAGGGCGCTACCATTTTCGGTATTTGCAATGTGGTAGGCAGCAGCATTGCTCGCGCCACAGATGCTGGCGCCTACACCCACGCCGGTCCTGAAATTGGCGTAGCTTCCACCAAGGCTTTCACCGCCCAGGTAACAGTACTCACACTGCTAGCTATGATTGTGGGTAGCAAGCGCGGCACTCTCACCGACACCAAACTGCGCGAGTTGATGGTGGAGTTGGACACCATTCCGGCGAAGGTAGAGAAGGCGCTTCAGTTGGATACGGAAATCCAGCAGATTTCTGAAATCTTCAAAGATGCCAGCAATTTCCTTTATCTGGGCCGGGGCTACAACTTCCCGGTAGCGTTGGAAGGTGCTCTTAAGCTAAAGGAGATCAGCTACATTCATGCTGAGGGCTACCCCGCAGCGGAGATGAAACACGGCCCTATCGCCCTGATCGACGAGAACATGCCGGTGGTAGTTATTGCTACCAAAGACCAGTCGTATGAGAAGGTAGTTTCCAATATTCAGGAGGTGAAGGCGCGTAAAGGCCGCATCATTGCTGTGGTGACCGAAGGCGACGAGGTGATTCCGCAGATGGCGGAGTTCGTGATTGAAGTGCCCGCTACGTCCGATGTATTGATGCCGTTGGTATCGGTAGTACCGCTTCAATTACTCTCGTATCATATTGCCGTTATGCGTGGCTGCAACGTGGATCAGCCCCGCAACCTGGCAAAATCTGTGACGGTAGAATAATTTTCCCTACTCTGCTAAGAAGCCGCTCCGGTACCCGGAGCGGCTTTTCTGTTTTACATTTAGGCTGTTGAAACTCATTTTCCTAAAAAATTCATTTCACTATGGCTCATTCCGTCATTTTTTCGCCCGATGCCCCCGCGCCCATTGGGCCTTATAGCCAGGCTGTACAGGCCGGCAACACGGTGTATGTTTCGGGACAAATTCCACTGGATGCAACGGGGCAGATGGTAGGCGACGGTGACGTAGCAGCCGAAACACACCAAGTTATGCGCAACCTGCAAGCTGTATTAAGCGCTGCGGGTCTTACCCTGACCAACGTAGTGAAGTGCAGCATCTTCGTGAAGGACCTGCACAACTTTGGCCGCATCAATGATGTGTATGGTAGCTACTTCGAGGCAGGCTATGCTCCTGCCCGCGAAACGGTGGAGGTGTCGCGGCTGCCTAAAGATGTACAGGTAGAGATTTCCTGTATTGCCGTTCACTAAAAGAATCCGGTACTAGGAGTATTCGGCTACTACTTCGTTAACAGCCGGATTCATACTGAGCAAACAAGAGAGCCCCTGGTCTTACAAGACTAGGGGCTCTCTTGTTTTAATACTATAATTATTTCATTTCTACATAATGGCTTTTACACCTTTTGTACAAATCTCACATCAATTAAGACAGTATCAATAAAGTACAATTATGGCATCAATATTGAAATAAAAAGTACAAATAACTGATATTAAGGTACTTTAATCTATAAGATATAACATAAACAATAAGCTTATTGAGAATTTTTAATATTGATACAATACAAAATACAGGCTATAAATCTAAGCAGTACTTAAATCGCCCTTCTCAATTCAGGACCATTTAATAGCATTGTATGAGATTTTTCTACTGCCTTTTGCTTTGCCTGGTGACTACTTTTATCACACGTGCGCAAACCGTACCTGCAGTTACGTATACAGAGCCAATCGTGATAACACGTGGCGGTACGTACACGGGCAATTACCGCAGTCTGGACTCCAAGGTGCCGTGCGTGATTGTGTCCACCTCCGAGCCTGTAACGCTCATAGATTGCACGCTGGTAGGCGCCGGCGACCTGATCAAAACTGGGGGCGGCGTGAATCTGACGGTACGCAACTGTCGTGGCTATGGCCTGACGCCTACCGTTGATAATCGCACGCGTGGACGGTTTCTGGATGCCTACCAAGCTAAACAGCTGATCGTTGAGCATAATTATATGGAGCATACGGCCGGCATGGTTGTGAATCGCTGGAGCGGCAATGGCTCGGCTCAACAGACCCTGACGGTGCGCTATAACCAAGGCCTGAACTGCGACGGCCGCTACCGCAACGGTGGTAAGGAAACCCGCAGCTTCGTGCAGCTCAATACCGTGCAACAGCTCGCAGGCATTGATATCAGCTACAACGAGTTCCGCAACGAACCCAACGAGAGTGCCGTGGAGGACAACATCAACTTCTACAACTCGTCGGGCACGGCACAAAGCCCTATCAAAGTGCACGACAATTACGTGGAGGGAGCTTACCCCTACCCTGCTACTGAGCCGTCTTTTCACGGTACAGGCCTCACCACCGATGGCGATGGCAGCACTCCCACCACCACGGCTGCTTACATAGAAGCCTATCAGAACCAATTTGTGAGTACTTGCAACGCGGCTATGAATATTGCCGCCGGTCACCACATTCGTTTCTACAACAATCGTATGGTGACGGACGGCTTGCTCCCGGACGGCACGAAACTGAAGGCGACGTATGCTGCCACAGCCGTTTTCAATTATTATAAAAAAGACGCCGCGACGTTCAATAATAATACTATCAGCAATAACACCATTGGGTACGTAAAATGGGGCTACAATAGCCCATACAAAGACCGGCAGGATCTAAGCACTGGCTCTTGCGCTACCTGTACCGGAACTACGCACCTGCCCAACCCCGTTACGCCAGCTATGGAGCAGGATGAATGGTCGCTGTGGCAGCAGAAGTTGCTACAGCAGCAGGTGTCCGTAGGCGTGCTGCGTGCTACTGGTAGTGGTGGGGGCACAGTACTTCCTGTTACGCTGGCCCGGTTTGAATCGAAGTATATAGGTGCCCGGCTGCTGGCTACCTGGACTACTGCTCAGGAACTCAATAGCAGCTATTTTGAGGTGCAGCAAAGCACTACAGGCCTAGAGTTTTCCGCGGCGGGCCATGTGCAGGCAGCCGGCAATAGCACCAGCGCCCGCACGTACTCGCTGGCACTACCCCCCTCGGTAGAACGGGTGTATTTGCGGCTGAAAATGGTAGACACCGATAGTAGCGTTCGATACAGCGAAGTAATTAGCTGCCAGTCTTTTGCCGGAGCCACAGCAGTTCGGGCCTCCGAGCACACGTTGTACAGCTTGGCGGGCGAACAATTGTGGCACCGACCAGCATCGGAGGACGGCCCCGACTTACACAACTTGCGCCCTGGCATCTACGTGCTTCGAACTCGCCAAACCGATGGTAGTCAGGTAAGTGAAAAAATACTTATTCAATAGGACAACCAATTTGTCAATGCGTGTTGAGAATCATAATAAAGTCGTATAATTATCTATTAATAAGATACATATATCCTTTTACTCCTTTCTCTTTTACAGTTATGAAAGAACTTGGTCTGGGCTTGTTTCTGATTGGACTGGTATCGTTAGTGCTGCCATTGCTGGGTTTGAAATTCATTTTCCTAACCTGGATTGAGCAATGGGGACCTACCGTATCCTGGCTTATTCGGGGCGGCGTTACGCTGCTGGGGCTCATCCTCTACCTCAGCACCCGCAATCGGGATTAGGCGGTGAAATAGTGAGATGGTGAAATAGTGATTTTGAAGTTCTTCTTGCGCAAACCGCGTAGATCAAACGTCAAACTCACTATTTCACCATCTCACCATTTCACCGTTCGTATCTTTGCGTAGTGCTGCTGTCTGGCGGCACTACGAACTGTTGTTTCTTATGGAAAGAGAAGTACGGGTACGCTTTGCCCCTAGTCCTACTGGTCCGCTACACATCGGCGGCGTGCGCACTGCGCTTTATAATTATTTGCTGGCCCGCAAGCTAGGCGGCAAGATGTTGCTCCGCATCGAGGATACGGACCAAAACCGCTTCGTGCCCGGTGCCGAGCAGTATATTCAGGATTCGCTGGCGTGGTGTGGTATCGAGCTAGATGAAAGCCCTTGGAAAGGTGGCCCACACGCGCCCTACCGCCAGAGCGAGCGGAAGCCTATGTACATGCAGTACGCCTTGCAGCTCATCGACTCGGGCCACGCCTATTACGCTTTTGATACGCCCGAGGAACTGGATGCCATGCGCGCCCGCCTAACTGCCGCTAAGGTGCCCAATCCGCAGTACAATGCCATCACGCGCAGCCAAATGCGCAACTCCACTACTCTACCCGAGGATGAGGTGAAGCAGTTGCTGGACGCGGGTACTCCCTACGTGATTCGCCTGAAGGTGCCGCGCAAGGAGGAAATTCGCTTTAACGACCTGATTAGGGGTTGGGTAGTGGTACACTCTTCGGCGGTGGATGATAAAGTACTGATGAAGTCGGATGGGATGCCTACCTACCATCTGGCCAATATCGTAGACGACCACTTGATGGAAATCACCCACGTGATTCGGGGGGAAGAATGGCTACCCTCGGCGCCGCTGCACGTACTCTTGTATCGCTACCTGGGCTGGGAAAGCACCATGCCGCAGTTTGCCCACTTGCCGCTACTGCTCAAGCCCGACGGCACCGGCAAGCTCAGCAAGCGCGACGGCGACCGGCTGGGTTTCCCAGTGTTCCCATTGGAGTGGCATGGCACGGACGCCGAAACCGGCGCGCCTACCGTGAGCAGCGGCTACCGCGAAAGTGGCTACCTGCCCGATGCGTTCATCAACTTCCTAGCCTTCCTGGGTTGGAACCCCGGCACGCAGCAAGAACTGTTTTCTATGGATGAGCTGATTGAAGCGTTTTCCATCGACCGTGTGAGCAAGTCGCCGGCCCGTTTCGACCAGCACAAGGTGCGCTGGTACAACGAGCAGTACCTGCGCGCGAAGCCCAACGCTGAGCTGGCGCAGTATCTCCTCGACGCACTGCACGAGCACGGCGTGGATTGCACCCGCGAAAAAGCCGAGCAGATTGCCGGTGTAATGAAGGAGCGCGTGACCTTCCCGCAGGATTTCTGGCAGGAAGCACAGTATTTCTTCCAGGCTCCCGAAAGCTACGATGAGCAGGTGATCAGCAAGAAGTGGAATACTGCTACCGCCAATGCGCTGGCCGCCTTTGCGCGGGAGTTACCCACCGCCGCTCCCTCTACCCCCGATGCCATCAAAGCCCTACTCACACAGGTGCTGGAGCGCGAGGGCGTGAAGCTGGGCCAAGTGATGCAGGCGTTGCGCGTGGCCGTTACGGGCGCCGCCGCCGGCCCCGACCTGATGGAAACCATGCATATTTTGGGCAATGAGGAAATCAGCCAACGCATTCTGACGGCCGTAGAGCGCCTGAGCACTCGCGCTACTGCGTAGTCTTGCCGCTGTAGGGCATCCTGAACAAGGGCCGCTTCGTACTAGCTACGGGCGGCCTTTTGCATTGATGTGGCTTGTCCCTACCTCTTTACGAAGCAATACGACGATGGCTAAGAAACCTGTAAATAAGAAAAAAGCTGATCCCGATAAAAAAGCACGGGTGCACAAAGAGCTGGAAGGATTTGAAATCAAGGTGAACCCACTGGGCGAAATTACCTCCAATTATTCCATTGAGGACATCAACAAGTTCCTGAACCGCCACGTGCGCGACAAGAAGCTGGTGAATCGCGACGGCCAGTTTGGCGGTAACGACGAAGACGACCTCTACCCGGTGGAAGAAGGTAGCCCCGAGGTGGAAGAATCGGAGGAAGATTTTATGGCGCGCACCAGCAAGCCTGCACCCAAGAAGCCTACCCGCAAGGGCAAGCCTGCCGCCGAGGAGGACGAGGAGGAGTTCGAAACCGGACGCGAGGACGACGAATAGCAGCAACGAAACCGGTTGATTTAACCGGCCGATGTACTATACTTGTGCTCGTCCTTTCTCCCTACACCATGCACTCACACGACGTCGACTACCGCATTCTTGGCCACGATATTCAGGTTCTGGAAATAGAGCTGGACCCGAACGAAACCGTTATTGCTGAGGCGGGCGCCATGGTGTACATGGAGGAAAGCATTGCTTTCGAAACCAAAATGGGCGACGGCTCGGCCCCCGACCAGAGCGTGCTGGGCAAGCTGTTTTCGGCAGGCACGCGCTTGCTCACGGGCGAGTCGTTGTTCATGACGCACTTCACCCACCGGGGAGGCTATGGCAAAAGCAAAGTAGCCTTTTCGGCACCCTACCCTGGCACCATTATTCCCGTTGATCTTGGCACCCTGCCGCAGGGATTGATTGTGCAGAAAGACGGCTTTCTAGCAGCAGCGCGGGGCACCAAGATTAGCATTTATTTCAATCAGAAACTAGGGACCGGTTTCTTTGGCGGGGAGGGCTTTATTCTGCAAAAGCTAACCGGCGACGGCAAAGCCTTTGTGCACGCCGGTGGCACTATCATTGAAAAGCACCTCACCAATGAACTGCTACGCGTAGATACAGGCTGTGTGGTAGCTTTTGAGCCAGGTATTGATTTCAGTATTACGCGGGCCGGCGGCCTGCGCTCCATGATCTTTGGAGGCGAAGGACTGTTGCTAGCCACACTACGTGGCACCGGCCGCGTGTGGCTACAATCAATGCCCGTGAAAAAACTGATTCAGGCGTTGGCCCCAACTGGCAGCAATGCCACCAAGGAAAGTGGTGGCCTGTTTGGTAGTTTGCTGGATGAGTAATAGTGCTTTGGCCGCCTACCTACCCCAACAAGCTGACCACAATAATCACCAAGCTCACGACAAACGCCGCTCCTAGGGCACCTAGTACTCCTACTACCGCTTTGTTGCCTAGTCGCGGCAGAAAAGAGAAAGCCCGACGGCGTTTGCGGCGAGTATATACTCCTCGTTGACGGGAGCGGGACGATGAGGACGCAGAATCAGCGGAACTGAGGGTAGCGGACATGGGCGGGTGAGGTTAGTGCGTAGTATTCCTAATGTAAGTTTTGTTCTAAAAAGTTTCTTCGTGAAATCGACTAACATACGCTCCTTACCGACGAGTTGGATTGCGTACACGATATTCACTGTTAAGTAATTATGCAAAAGCGGGGCCATACCCTATTTTCCCGCTACAGAGTCGCTACTAATCCGAGTACCGCCTTCATACGTTTCTATTTTTACCATTTTGCCTTGCGCATCAAAATAGCACCACGGACCAAACCAATAGAAATGCGGCCCGTCGGGCTCGTTGACGTAGCGGGCCTGCCCTTGCCGTTGGATCTTGCCCGTTAAATCGTAGTGGCGGATAGAAATTAAGCCGCCGGGCTGTCGGTGATACAGTTCCCATTTTTCCCGCTGCCCGTTAAAGCTATAGTAGCGCCAGCGCCCCCGCTCGTAGTTGCGCCGAAAGCGCCCTTTGGCAGCCAGATGCCGCTCGGTTTCATCGTAGTAGATGCGCCACGGCCCCTGTCGCTCCAGTTTCGCGTTGTAACGATTGCGCGACCAAAAGCCAACAGGTTTGTGCACAGCCGTGCAAGCCAATAAGCTTAGGCCTACTAACAGAGGTAGGCCGAAAGAAGAAGTATAACGCATAGTATGTAAGCGATAGAGTGACTGGTAATGACTCCGTTAACTTACAACTAAATTATTAGTTATACTATCTCCTCTGGTAGCAGTCGTAGTATTTCTTCCAACAGTTCGCGGGAGTTGCTGAGGCGCGGTACTTTGTGCTGGCCACCTAGTTTACCCTTACTAGCCAGCCACTGCTCGAACGTGCCGAGTGGTGCTACTGTTAGCATGGGGCGCTCCAATGCCAAGTTACGGTGGCGCTTGGCGTCATAATCAGAGTTGAGCTGACGGAGTGTATCATCCAGTACGGCCACAAACTGTTCTAGACTTGTGGGCTGTACGTTGAACTCCACTAGCCACTGATGACCGCCCCGCGAGGTATCGGTGTTACTGAAATAAATGGGCGCAGCCGTGAAATCGCGCACCGTAGCGCCAGTGACTTGGCAGGCGGCTGCAATGGCCGCGTCGGCGTTTTCTATTACTACCTCTTCACCGAAAGCATTGAGGAAGTGCTTGGTGCGGCCCGTAATGCGAATACGGTAGGGCGCCAAGCTGGTAAAGCGCACCGTATCGCCGATGTTGTAGCGCCACAAGCCCGCATTGGTACTGATAATGAGAGCGTAGCGCGGTCCTATTTCCACCTCCTCCAATGTGCAGGCCTGCGGATGCTCCTGCCCTAGTTGATCGAGGGGTAGGAACTCATAATAGATGCCATGATCAAGCAGGAGCAGTAGGTCTTCTGAGTTGGGCTCGTCCTGCAACGCCAAGTAGCCTTCGGAGGCATTGTAGATTTCGAGGTAGTGCATTTGCTCCCGCGGAATCAACTGTCGAAACAGCTCACGGTAGGGTCCAAAGGCCACCGCGCCATGCAGAAATAAGCTCAGGTTGGGCCATACTTCCGTGATGTTGGCGACACCCGCCAGTTCTACTACCCGGCGCAGTAGCACAATCATCCAGGTAGGTACTCCGGCCAGCACAGTCACATCCTGGGTAAGCACGTGGCGGGCAATACGCTCTATTTTTTCCTCCCATTCGTCTAACAGGGCCAGCTCCAGCGGTGGCGTCCGGATGTATTCGGCCCAGGCGGGTAAGTTCTGCATAATCACCGCCGACACGTCGCCAACACGCGAGTCGGGCTCAGCGGGGCGAAACGGATTGGGTGCATGCGTACCCCCCAACGACAGCGTTTTGCCGCCTAGCACCTTGCACCCAGGGTAGTGGTAAGTAGCTAATGCAGTCATGTCGCGGCCGGCGCGGTAGTGACCCTCCTGCAACGACTCGCGGGTGACAGGAATGTACTTGCTACGGGCGTTGGTGGTGCCACTGCTCTTGGCAAACCACTGCACCCGGCCGGGCCACAGCACATCGGCCTCGCCGCGTAGCACGCGCTCCAGCTTCGGATAAAGCTCCTCGTAGGTATTGATAGGTACTCGTTGGGCAAAGTCAGCGGCGGTTATCGCGTCACCGAAACCATATTTCCTACCCCACTCTGTATCGCGGGCCGTGCGCAGGAGCGTGCGCAACACTTGCGCCTGCGTTTCGTGCGGGTGGTCCCGAAACTGCGCGATATCGCCCAAACGCCGCTGTACAGCCCAAGAGAGGATAGAATTTAACACGGCGGGCAAATTACTAAACGTGCGTTAACCTGAGGCCTACCTCACCCACTACGGTAAACCTACTTATATCTTTCTTTTCAACTCGAAATGCTTGCCCAGGTACACCCGGCGCACCATTTCGTCAGCGGCTAGCTCCTCGGCGGTGCCGGCTTTTAAGAGCTTGCCCTCGAAGAGTAGGTAGGCGCGGTCTACAATGCTGAGCGTCTCGTTTACGTTGTGGTCGGTGATGAGGATGCCGATGTTCTTATGCTTGAGCTTGGCCACAATGCCTTGGATTTCCTCTACGGCAATGGGGTCGACACCGGCAAAGGGCTCATCCAGCAACACAAATTTAGGGTCGACGGCCAGGGCGCGGGCAATTTCGGTGCGACGCCGCTCGCCGCCGCTAAGCACGCGGCCCAGGTTTTTGCGCACATGTGTGAGGCTGAACTCATTCAGCAACTCTTCCACCTTGTCGCGCTGGGCTTGTTTGGGCTGACCAGTCATTTCCAGCACCGACAGGATGTTTTCCTCTACCGTTAAGTCCCGGAACACGGAGGCTTCCTGCGCCAAATAGCCAATGCCCCGGCGGGCGCGCTGGTAGATGGGTAGCTTCGTGATTTCCTCATCATCCAGAAACACCTTGCCGGCGTTGGGCTTCACCATGCCTACCGTCATGTAGAACGAGGTGGTTTTGCCGGCGCCGTTTGGTCCCAGCAAGCCCACAATCTCGCCCTGCTCCACGTGCAACGACATGTCGTTAACCACGGTGCGGGCTTTGTATTTCTTGAATAAGTGCTCAGCGCGAAGAATCATACGGCAAAAATGGTGATTTAGTGGCTCAATGGCTTCAGCACTTGCGCGCGCAACGCCATTTGGGCGGGCGTAGCAGCGGGGTCTACCCGCAGCACGTTGTGCAGCTTTACGTCGAAGGTGCGAGGCGTGGCCGTCCGCTCCTTCGGCTTGACAGCGGCCGATGCTTGAAAACGAACGGTAACGGGCTCAGCGGAGGTAGGCTCTACCAACGGCCGGAGCAGCTGCTCGGCGTTGGCCATCGTCACCGATTGGTTGTTTACGGCCACAATGATGTCGCCTTCCTCCAAGCCAAAAGCGTTTTCGGCGGCTTTGGTTTGAGCGGCTTTGAACTGCTCGCGGGCGCTGTCGTAGTTGAAGCCGATATTGCCGAAGGCAAGCGTTTTGCCTTCCTCTGTGGCGGCATAGTGCCAGCCTATCTTCTGGAAATACTCGGCATAGGGTAGCGGCTCGTTGCCGATAACGTAACGGTCAAAGAAATCCTGCATCTGCGGATTGGTGAGGGACACGAACTCTGGAATCAGGTCTTTGTCCTCGAAGGAACGGGTAGGGCCGTATTTCTGGCGCAGCGTCAGGAGCACGTCGCGCAAGCTCTGACGGCCCTGGCTCAGCTCCTGCAACCGGATATCGAGCAGGAAGCCGATGAGCGCGCCCTTTTCGTACACGTTCTGGTACATGTCTTTGTAGGGCGCATCCAGAATCTGCCGGCTCATGGTTGTGAACGACACGTTGGGGTACTTCTCCGCGTTGTCGATTTTCTGCTTGATATGCTGGCGAAACTCGTCGGGCGTATTCAGGCCGCCGCGCACCTGCACTAGTTGGGCAATGTACTCGGTCACGCCCTCGTAGAGCCACAGGTGCTGCGACATCTGGGGGTCACGGAAATCGAACTCTCCTATTTCGCGGCTGTGGATGTTCAGCGGAGCCAGCATGTGCAGAAACTCGTGCGAGGCCACCTCCTGCACCATGCTTTTTACGCGGTCTGGGTCAGGAATTTCGGGTAGGAAATAGACCGAGGAGTAGGAATGCTCCATGGCGCCGTAGCCACCGTTTTTGCTGTTCAAAGGCGAATTCAACCCAGGGAAATACAATAAGAACTCGTAGTGCTCTACCGGCATCTCCCCGCCAAAATACTGCGCCAATGCTTCGGCCATCGGCCGCATTATTTCCTGGATTTGCGCGGCTTTCACCACCCCGCTCTCCGATACTACCGACACACCTATACGCGCGCCGCCTGCCGCAAAGCTGGCCGTATCGGGCCGGCTATAGAGGATGGGACCATCGGAAAGCGTGACGTAGCTGGGGGCCGTGTACACATCCTCGGTGGCCGAGGGGCTTTGCTTGGGTAGGGCGGTGGCGCCGTAGAGGTCGGCGGGTTTGCGAACGGTGAGCTGGTAGGGCATCATCTTTTGCCCATCGAAGTAGCCGTAAAGGCCATAGTGATTGAGCACGAAGTCGCGGCCGGCCTCGAAGTTGGTACCGCCGGGCTGAAAGATGAAATTATCGTCCTGGCGGGCGTCCCAGGTATCGTCTACGTAGTATTCGAGGCGGGCCAGCGTGCGGGCGTTGTCGATGACGAACAGGTTGGGCGAAGGATGCTTCACTTTCAGCTTACGCCCCTTGGCATCCAGCGCCGTGAAGCCGGACACGAAGCGGCCGTAGTCCTTGCGCGAGTAGGAGCCTGGTATCACCGAGGGCATGATGTACGTGGCCTGGTTCTCGGTGAGGGTAGGCGGCTGCACCACCACTTTTATCCGGTCGTTGGCAACCTGTTGCAAATCGAGCGTAATCTGGTAGCCGGCAGGCTGTTGGGCAAAAGCAACACCCGTGGTCAGCCCCATCAACAGAGCCAGGGAAGCAAATTTCATAAAGGAGGAGGAAGATAGAACACCCGCACAGGCAACGAATGAGCCAAGGTACACATTGCCCTACCCAAAACCTGGCTGGGGCGGCCTGCGTTCCTACCCTACCCTCCTACCTGTTTTGTATGTCGCGCCGTAGTCGTACCCTTAGCCTATCTCTGATGGCCCTGCTATACGTGGGGGCCGGCATTATGCACTTCGTGAAGCCAAAGGTCTACGCGAAGATTGTCCCGCCTTATCTACCTGTGCCCCTCACGCTGGTGTACGTGAGTGGCGTGGCCGAGCTAGCGGGTGGCCTGGGCCTGCTGCTATCCGCCACGCGTCGCCCAGCCGCCTGGGGACTGATTCTGCTACTGCTAGCTGTATTTCCGGCCAACGTGTATATGGCCCGCCACAACGACGAGCTGTTTCGGCTACCTACCTGGGCGGTATGGGCACGCCTACCCTTGCAACTGGTGCTCATTGGGTGGGCGTGGCAGTTTGCGAGTCCGCAGCCGCGCCTTACCGGCAACGTTGCGCGCTAACGTGCGTTACTTCTTTCATTCACTCCTTTTCATATGGCAACTACTACTCTTACTTACTCCGTTACATGGATGCCCCGTTTGCTGAGCATTCTGCGCATCGTAGCGGGCTTTATGTTCATGCTGCACGGTACGCAGAAGCTGTTCAACTTTCCGGCCGGTGAGCACGGCGCGGCTGAAATTTTCTCGCTTATGGGCTTAGCTGGTGTGCTAGAGGCGCTGGGCGGCCTGCTGCTTATTCTAGGTTTGTTCACACGACCCGTGGCATTCATTTCGTCGGGCCTGATGGCTGTAGCCTATTTCATGGCTCACGCGCCGCAAGCGCCCCTACCCATCCAAAACCAGGGCGAGTTAGCAGTGCTCTACTGCTTCGTATTCCTGTTCTTGGCCGTTGCAGGTGCTGGTGAGTGGAGCTTGGATGCCTGGCGTCAGCGCGTTGCCCGATAACCACCGCAACACTATCGTAGGATAAATGAAAAGGTGCCCCTACTTTCGGGCACCTTTTCATTTATAGTTTCTATTCTATGTCTTTTACCCGTTATTGCCTTGGAGTCACAGTTGGTTTACTCTTTTCAGCCGGCACTGCTCAAGCGCAACTAATCACCGATCTTCCCCAAGCCACTGCCGCCCGTGATACACTGTTTCAGCAGGCAGATATGCTACGGGAACGAGTGCAGCAGACTACGCCTAAGTTTACTACTAGTCGTAAAGGACTAGCTCAACAGCGACACGTTGTGAAAGGTCGTACAGTGGAACTTACTAGCAACATTGCAAGCACAACTCCACTTTCAGTAGCTGCAAAATCGAGTAAATGGCGCCACAGAACCATTCATTGGTATAATGGGACAACGGAAGAGCGCTTTAAACTAAAACAAGCAGGCCGTACTGTATTGCGCGAAAAGCGGATAAATGGCGTAGTCACATGGCTGCAACTACAGCCACTACTTTACAAGAAATCTCATTCTGGTTCCTACCTGAGGGAAGGCTATTTAGTGCTTGACGGTAAGTTCTACCTTCTTCCTAAAGCCTCTCAGTAGAAGTCCTTATTCCCACCGAATATCCTTCAGGCGCAATTGCAGCGTGCGGGTGCCCCGGTACTCGTTCATTTCCACGTTGTAGCACACGCTAAACGGTTCGCCCTGTTGCATTTGCTCGTAGTATTCGCCCAGCCCGAACCCAATCGCGTCCACTACATGGTAGCCATCCTGGGTAAGGGCAACCTTGAGGTGAGAGTTGCCCACAATACGGGCAGAGTCCGGGGCTGCATACACGCCCCGCGACTCGAACACGGGGTTTGGATTGCCTGGGCCGAACGGCTCCATCTGGCTCAGCAGCCGGTAGAAGCCGTTGGTAATATCCGTTAGTTGCAGCTCGCTATCGATTTCAACCGGCGGAATTAACTGCTCCGGCAGGATGCGGCGGGCTACTACCTGCTCAAACCGCTCCTGAAATTCAGGTACTTTGTCGACGGCCAGCGTGAGGCCGGCGGCGTACATGTGGCCGCCAAACTGCTCCAGCAAATCAGCACACTCCTCAATGGCCTGGTGCACATCAAACCCCGCTACGGAGCGGGCCGAGCCAGTGGCCTTGCCGTTGCTTTGGGTGAGAATGATGGTAGGACGGTAGTATTTATCCAGGCAACGTGAAGCCACAATGCCCACCACCCCTTTGTGCCAGTCTTCTTTATAGAGAACTGTAGAGCGGGCGTTCAACAACCGGCTGTCGTTCTCAATCATTTCCAGCGCCTCTTTCGTGATGCTGGTATCGAAGCCACGGCGCTCTTGATTTGTTTTGTCGACCACGCCGGCGCGGGCAATGGCATCTTCCTTGGTTTCGGCTAGCAGCATGGCCACCGAGCGCTTGGCATCGCCCATACGACCGGCCGCATTGATGCGCGGCGCAAAGCCAAACACCAGGCTACTAATATTCAACCCAAAGCGTAGGCCCGCTAGCTCCCGCAGAGCATCGAGGCCGGGGCGCTGGGGCCGCTCGGGGTCGTTGAGCAGGCGCAGGCCGTGGTAGGCCAACATCCGGTTTTCACCATAAATGGGCACAATGTCGGCCGCAATACTCACGGCCACCAAGTCCAGCAGCTCGTGCAAGGGCGCCTCATCCAGCCCCTGGTCTTGGGCAAAGGCCTGCATCAACTTGAACCCTACCCCACAGCCCGACAACTCCTTGAAAGGGTAGGGACAATCGGCGCGCTTGGGGTCCAGCACAGCCACAGCCTGCGGCAGCGACTCGCCGGGCAAGTGGTGGTCACAAATAATAAAATCGACGCCCTTAGCCGTTGCGTCACCTACCTTTTCCACCGCCTTCACGCCGCAGTCGAGAGCAATGATGAGGGCATAGCCGTGTTCGGCAGCATAGTCAATACCCGCATCGGATACGCCGTAGCCTTCCTTGTAGCGGTCGGGGATATAATAGTCGATGCGCTCGGGGCCGAAGAACTGCCGCAGGTAGGAATATACCACGGCCACGGAAGTGGTGCCGTCTACGTCGTAATCGCCAAACACCAATACTTTCTCCCCCGCGTGCAGCGCTTGCGTGAGACGCCGCACAGCGCGGTCCATATCGCGCATGAGCAGCGGATCAGGCAGATCGGCGAGTGAAGGGCGAAAGTATGCTTTGGCTTCCTCAAACGTGCACACGCCCCGCTGGCACAGCAGGCTGATAATGGCTTCGTTGACGCGCAAAGCATCCGCCAACTGCCGAACGTTGGCGGGGTCTGGCGAAGACTTACGAATCCATCTTTTTTCCATACGGGGCGGGGTTGACAGCAGGGGGCAGTATCTTCAAAAGTAAGAAGAAAACCGCTGTGGAAATGTTGAATGTTGCCTTTTGGAGGATGAATAGTTCCGCTAACCTTCCATCTTTCTTACCCTACCGCACTATTCTCATTTCTTTTAACTCCTTTTTCAACGCCTCTAACTCCGTGCAGAAAAACCACTTGGCACCAACGACGACTTCGCACAGAGTTAGATGAGTTGAAAAAGGAGTTAAGGGAGAGCTGATCTTGTAATTTCCTAAACGCCATCGCCACGCAACGCTCGAAAACGCTTGCGGGCCTCCGCCACGTAAATACTACCCGGATATTTCACCAGCAACTGATTATACAGTTCTTTGGCTTTGTCTTGTTCTTTGAGGTTTTCCTCATAGATACTAGCCATCAGAAACATAGCGTCATCACTCAGCACATCATATTTGGGATTTGATGTGATTTTGGCGAGCGTAGCCACGGCAGCCGGGTAGTCGCCCATGCGGCGCTGAAGCTGACCTTGCAGGTACCACGCCTCATCTGTGAGGGCGTGACCAGGGTACTTAGACACCAGCACCGAAAGGCCGCGGCTGGCCTCTGCCAACTTATTCTGAAACACCAGTAACTCAATGGCCGCATAGTCGCGCAGGGCTACGCCGGCGGTATCCATGGCGGTATTATCAGAGATGAGCAGGCTGAGCTGCATGGCATCGTTGGCTATTTCGCGGCTGGTAGCCTGCTTGAGAATATCTAGGTGACTCTGGGCTAATTTGAAGTCGGCGGCGTAGTAACTAAGACGGGCGTTGCGGAGCTTGGCCTCGTAGCCGATGGGCGAGTCCTTGTGGTCTTTCTCTACCTGGGAGTAGAGCAAGGTGGCCTCCCACGGCTCGCCGCGCAGCAAGTAAATATCAGCCAGATTAATCTTGGCATCGGCCACTGTGGTCGGGTTGGCGCGGGGCATGGCAATTACTTCCTGCAACAGCTGGATGGCTCGTGGCTTATCATCAAGCTGAAAAGCATACAGCTCGGCCATATTCGTTAGAATGGAAGCCGTTTCGGGTGTGCGGCCCAGCTCTTGTAACACCTGCTCGTACTCGCCTATTAGCCCCTGAATCTTGGCTGGTTCCACGGGGTAGGTGGTGCGCACCTGCTCCTCCCGGGCTTCTACCAGCCGCTGCCGCGAAATAGCGTAGAGCGGGCCACCTTTGTACTCACGCAGCACGTACTGGTAGCCGGCAATGGCACTTTCGTAATCGTGGTTGTGCTGGGCAATAGCGGCCACCTCCAGCACACGGCTGCCGTTGGTCCGCTCCCGACGGTCAAGGGCCTTGGCCTGTACCAGCGCCCCCACAAAATCGTGGCGCTGTACCTGTAGCCACAGCAGCAGCTCACTGTATACGGGCTGGTCTGGGTACTTCTGCACGTTACTGAGTAGCTGCTTTTCGAGGGCCTCGAAGTCTTTTTCTTCCCGTAGCGAATTTTGCAGCATGTTGCGCACAAAGGGCAACTGGCGTCCGTCCTGTTGCACCAAGCGCAACGTTTCGGCCATTAGCTGCTCTGTTTGCCCACCTTGGGTGTAAAGCTGAATAAGCTGGGGCGCAAATTCCGCGTCGTTCTTTGTTAGTTCTCTGCCTCGCAGGTAGGTCTTCTCGGCCCATTCTGGCTGTTGGCGGCGCATAAACTCCGTTGCAACCGGCACGATTTGTTCGCTGGTCAGGCGCGTCAGGGCCTGCTCGTATTGTTTGGTGGCGGCGGTTTGGTCGCCTGCGGCAGTGTATACTTCTCCCAGCAGCACTGTGTATACCGGTTCGGCGGCATGCTGTTTGGCGGCTTTGCGGGCTACTTTCTCTGCCTCTTTGTAATTGTGCAGCGCCTGAAGTGTGTTCAGGTAATCGGGCAGCACATCGGGGCGCTGCTGCTCGGCCGTGGGTAGGCGACCGAATAGAAAAGCGGCCTTCTCGTTTTCGCCTTTGCGTGCGTATTCCTTCGCCAGTGCCACATCTCCCCCCAGCATGGTTTGGGCCGTTAGCGGAGCCACGGGCAGCAACGAAATCAGAACGGGCAGCAAACGACGAGAGAAGCGCATACGGTCGTAATTAGTAGGTGCGAGTTGCGAGTTGCTGGTTATCAGTATAAATGCTAATAGTCCCCTACCCACCACTCAACTTTCTGAACGGCTCATCGCCCAGAATCATTTCAAGATAGCCACAAAAACCCGTTGGCTGCCACCTGCCTACAAATGAAAAGGCCACTCTTGCGGAGTGGCCTTTTCTGAGATAGAAGCCTGTACGGAGGTAGGGCTTACAGGCTCGGGAATTTCACCCGATCGTCTTTCACGTTGGCGTTGGCTTTCACAGCCTCGTAAAGCAAGCCGTCGGCGCGGGCGGTGCGTTGCTCCATGAGTTGCTTGCGGGTAGCGGCTACATCGCCGGCAGCGGCAGGCGCGTTGATGGCAGTAGGCTCCACGATGAGCACACCCTGCTCGCCTTGGATGGGCGCCGATTTCTGGCCAGCTTTCAGGCCGAAAATCTTGCCAACAGCAGCTGGCTCGGCACCCAGGCCGGGCAGCACACCCGAACCTAATACCACGTTATCGGCGGTTTTCACCTGGGCCGAAGGACCATACGCGGCCGCCAGTTGCTCTAGCGTGCCGGTTTTGCCTTTCAGCTTGTTGATGATCTGCTCCGCTTTCATATCGTTGCGTACCTGCGCCGTCAGCTCGGGGCGGATGCTGGCAATATCGGCGGTGCCTTTGCTACGGGTGCCGGTGAGCACAGCAATAACGTATTGGTCACCAATGTCGAACACTTCCGATACGTCGCCTACCTTGGTTTCTTTACCGTTGTTGCCATAGTAAGCCCAACGCACCAGTTCGCGGGCGTTTTGCAGGTTGTTTACGCTGCGGTCGGCAGTGCCCAGGCCTTGGGCCTCTTGCTTCTGCAACGACTTATCGGCGGCCACGGCCTTGCGGAACGACTCTACATCCGTAATCTGACCTTTCAGGTCCTGGGCGCGCTGGTAGGCAGCGTCGCGGGTAGCATCGGTGGGCACAATGGCTTTTTGCACCGCCGCTACCTGGTAGGTCTGATAGGTTTTGGGCTGAGTGATTTTGATGATGTGGTAGCCAAACGACGTTTCTACCGGAGCCGGCAGCAACCCTTTCGAGGTAGTACCAAACACAGCTTTCTCGAACTCGGGTACCATACGGCCCTGCGAGAACCAGCCTAGGTCGCCGCCGGTAGCCGTGGTACCATCGGTGCCGTATTGGCGGGCCATAGCGGCGAAATCAGCACCGCCTTTGATTTTGTTCAGGATGTCCTGCGCCTTGGCTTTCGCGGCGGCTTTTGCTTCTGGGGTAGTGCCTTCGGGCTTGATGAGGATGTGGCTGGCGCGGGCCGCAGCCTGCTCGCCTTTCTTCTCCCCGGTTACTTTAAACAGCGAATACACGCCATTCTCAGCGTAGGGGCCATATACTTGACCCACGGTCAGGGGTAGGTTTTCGCGCAGTTTCTCGGGCAGATCGGCTGGCGAGAGGTAGGCACCGTTGTAGGGCTGATCAGAATTCAACTTCACGAACAGCGAGTCGTTGGATGCGCTCTGGAACTGGGTAGCCAGCTGGTCGATGGTGCTGCGCACGGCGCTGCTGTCCTCTACCGAAGCTGCCACCGGAATGGTCACGTACTCGATGCTACGGCCTTGCTCCACTTTGTAGCGGCTCTTGTGCTTGTCGAGGTAGGCCTGCAACTCAGCATCCGTCACCTTCACCGAAGAATCCGATACTGTGTAGTACGGCACTAGCAGGTAGCGGGCGTTGGCAGTAGTGCCTTGGTTGGTGAGGTAGTTCTTGGCTTCCGCGCTGGTCACGTAAGTCGAGAGCTTCATCAGGTTGTTGTACTTGTTGGCCATGCGCTCAATGGGCAGGTTGGCTTCGAAATTTTCGAAGGCAGCACGGGCCTGTGGGGGCAGCTTGTCGAGGTTGCGCAGGTAGTCGAGCAGCTTGGCGCGGTCGAACTGGCCGGTTTGCGGATTGGTGAAGGCTTGGCGGATGCTGGGGCTGATGTTTTTGCCCTGCACCATATCTACCACCTCGTCATCAGACACTTTCAGGCCCAACTTTTCAAACTCCTTTTGGAAAGCAATGCGGTAGATGGTCAGGTTCCAGGCCTGGTCGCGCAGGTAGCCCATCACTTGCTCGTCGGGCTGACGACCTTGCTGGGCGGCAAAGGCTTCTTTCTGCTGCTCTAGGGTATTCTGAAAATCGGCCAATTCTACTTTCTCGCCGGCTACCTCGCCCACGGTCGTATTGTTGCCACCGAACAAACGGTTGTTTCCACCTACCAGGTCACCGCCCACGATGAAGAGCAGCATACCGATGGCTACCGTGCCAACGGCCCAGCCGGATTTTTCCCGAATCGTGTTAATTAAAGCCATTTACTTGAAAAAAAGCACCGTATAAAAAGGAGAAAGAGGCGCAAAATAACCAGAATCCGCCCGACATTCAAAGCTACCTGCCAGTGGTGGGGTAGGAAAGGCGCATTTCTGTGACATTCAGCACCATAAATGCCACATTTGCTAACAAAAAAGAAGCTACCCTATTTGCGTCGTTTGCCTTTCGGCCGGTTTGCGGCTGGCTTCGCACCGGCTTTAGTCGCAGTACCAGAACGGGGCACCGGCGTATCCTTGGCAGCTGTTTTAGTATCCAGTCCCAGGTAGCGAAACCACATCACACACACAAACGACACCATATACAGGGTGTAGTTTTTGCCGATGCTGTTTAGCAGAATGGTTTGGTATACCGCAATAATGAACGACACCACGGCTACCGAAAACAACACCGTTCGCCCCAGCGACTTATCAAATCGAAAGGCCATAAATTAGGGAGTAGTCGTTTCAGTAACGTTGCTGAATTTACCCGTTACTTTCTTCAACTTATAGGACGTAAAGTTCTGATCGGCCTCTAAGCCGTAGCCGTCTACTGTATCCGTGGGGGTTTCGATGTGCACGTACATCTCGGGCTTCGTGTAGATCAGCAACCGTTGCTGGTCGTAGAACAGTTCCTCGGTTTGCAGGGTCTGCTGCTTGGGTTCGTTTTTCACCCGCACATGGCCGCGCAAAGAGTATAGGCCCTTGCTCTTTTCCTGCTTGCCGTAATCGCCGGTGATAGTATTAACCACCGTTTGGCCATCCTTACTATAGAACAGCAGTTTCACGCTTTTAGGATACACCACATCGCCCGACTCAAACTGCTGTTGGAGTGGCGCAGTCAGCTTCACCTGAAGCTTGGCCGAGTCGCTAACGAAGGTCAGCACGTTGGTGGTTTCCATCATCGGGCCTTCGTACTTGACTTTCTTCGTTGGGTCAGCCTCTTGCTTCTGACAGCCAACCAAAGCCAAACCCAACCCAATCCAGATACGGAATTCTCGCATGATCTTACCCTCTCTCTGCACTACTCGATGCGCCGCTTGATAAACCAGCGGTTGTTGAGCGAAACCCCTACCTGCATCCGAATGTAGTTTTCCTTCACGTTGCCACTGGGGCTGTCAATGGTTACGTTGTTGTTGCCGCGCTGCCCATACGTGAAGGCTAAGCTAAAGGTAGTGGCATCCAACGGCGTAGCACCGGGTATCGGGAAGCCAAAGCCCCAACTCACGGCCCGGTCGTAGAGGCGCTGCCCGCCGGGGCGGTAGGGAATCTCTGCCAGGCTGATGCCCGCCCGATACACCACGCGCTTGAAGTAGTTGTCGACGCTGGTTGGGTCCGGGGCCCATTCGCCGCCTAGCCCTACCCGGTAGGTGTCACTCAAGGGCACATTGGCGGCACTGGTTACGCCAGCCAACACCGGCACCTGAAAGCGCGACCATTGCTGCCGGGCCAGGTCCAGGCTGGTGCTCCAGTTGCGGTTGTTGTCGAGGCTAATACCGAACTGCGCCAGGGTAGGCACGCGGGCTTCGCCCTTCTGACCGCTCACCAGCACAATGCTGGTATTGGCGATGGGCGCGCCCGCCAACGTACGCTGCTCCTGCGTCACGTCGTACGTGCCGTTCAGGTTGGACTGAAAGCCGTATACGGCCGCCAGGTTGTAGTTGAGCTTATCCGTTAGCTTGCCACGGTAGTGCGCGCCGGCCCGGAAAATGAAATCTGAATATCGAACGTGCTCTAGCCGCACGGTGCTTTGCGCATTTGAGTTGTCGCCGGAGGTCACAACCGTGGTGCCAGAGGTAGCATCAATGGTACCAAACACATAAGAGGCTGTGCCCCCTACCGTCAGGCCTTTCGCTATGCGGAAAGCATGCGCCATATAGGCTTCCGACAGCCCACCATCGCCCGTAAAGCGGTTGATAGATTGCGCGTTAGGGTCGCCCGTTACGCTGCTGCTCGTCGTGCTTTCGTAATCGACGGCCGTATAGGGTCGCAAGCCGGCCGCAGCTGCCCACCGTTTGGAAATGGGGAAAGCCAGTGCCAGGTAGCCCAGCGTACCGCTACCATCGCGCTGCGAGTTGGTGCGGTTACTGATGGTTTTGAACTGCCCGGTTACGGCTACCTCGTAGGTGGTACGAGAGGTGTAGTACACCAGCGCCGGGTTCAACTCATTTACGTTGGTACCATTGGGTGCAGCTAGTCCTACCCCACCCATTGCCATTTGCCGGACGCCACCCGTATTGATATAGGCGTCGCCCAGGCCCAGGCGCGAATAAGGCGAGTTTCCCAGACCTTGTGCCTGCGTTTGTGCAGCGTTCAGCCACCCTAGCAGCGACAACCCGGCCAGGCCGGCAAATTTAGTTTTCAACATTATGCACTAATATTCGATGGAGCCCAAGTAGCACAAGCTCCGGAATGGCAAAGATATAGCCTTTCAGCCGTGGTTGAAAAAAACCGGCGTCGCCGCCCGTCAACAGCACCGCCAACCCAGGGTACTGTGCCCGGTAGGTATCAATCAGACCGTTTACTTCAGCGGCTGCTCCGTTCAGCACGCCACTCCGAATAGCCGATTGCGTATCATCCCCTATCAGGGGTACGGCCACTGAAGGAGCATTGGGCACTTCCAGTAACGGCAAGCGGCCCGTAAACGTATGCAGCGCCTGAAACCGCAGCCGCAGCCCCGGCCCGATGCTACCTCCCCGAAAGGTGTGACCACCTTCCACGAAGTCGCACTTAATAGCCGTGCCGGCGTCAATCACCAATACATCTTGGTTGGGATGCAGCCACGCCGCGCCTACTGCTGCCGCCAGCCGGTCGGCGCCTAGCGTGTGGGGGGTAGCATAGCCGTTGCGCAGTGGGAGCGGTGTGGTAGCGGGTGCCAGTTCCAGCAATTGCCCCGGCACAAGCGGCCGTAGCGCAGCGGCCCAATCTGTGGTAGGCTCCGCTACCGACGCCACAATGGCGTGGGTAGGCTGATGCAGTTGCACCAGCGCCAGCACCTCTGCCAGCGTTTGCCCCGTTGCCCGATACCGCAACTCACTACCCTCGAAGTATCCATACTTCACGGCCGTGTTGCCAATATCAAGAGTAGCGGTACGCATGAAGGTGAAATAGTGAATGGTGAAATGGTGAGTGGTGAAATAGTAAGCTTGATGCTTCTATATAAGCTGGATTCGCGTAAGCGGTACCGGCAGAACATCAAACTTACTGTTTCACCATCTCACTACTCACCACTAGGAGCCCCGCTGTTGCCAGGGGGTTGCGTGCTACATAAAGTATTTCAGACGGATTACCTCTTTTTCCGTCAGGAAGCGCCACTTGCTACGGGGTAGGTCCTTTTTGGTGAGGCCAGCGTATTGCACGCGGTCCAGCGTTACTACTTCGTAGCCCAGGTGCTCAAAGATGCGGCGCACAATACGGTTACGTCCCGTGTGCAGCTCAATGCCCACAAAGTGCGCGTTGCCGGCTACCACCGCCACGTCGTCTACCTCTGCTTTGCCATCTTCCAGTTCCAGGCCTTCCGAAATGCTGCGCAGGTCAGCTTCTGTTAGTGGCTTGTCTAGCTCTACCTGGTAGATCTTTTTGTTTTTGTTGGAGGGGTGCGAAAGCTTCTGCGCTACTTCACCGTCATTGGTGAATAGCAGCAGCCCTGTAGTGTTGCGGTCAAGACGCCCTACCGGAAAAATGCGCTCCTTGGAAACACCCGACACCAAGTCCATCACGGTCTTGCGGCCTTCCGGATCGTCGGTGGTGGTGATGAAATCCTTGGGCTTGTTCAGCAGCACGTACACCAGCTTCTCGCGGTTGAGGTTGGTTTTGCCATACTGCACCGTATCCGATGGCTGTACCTGGTAGCCCATTTCGGTCACTACCTCACCGTTCACCCGAATTTCGCCGGCGGCAATCAGCGCATCGGCTTCCCGACGTGAGCAAACGCCCGCATTGGCGATGTAGCGATTCAGACGGATTACTTCCGCTCCCAATTCCTCCTCCTTGCGACGGCGCTTATTGCCACGGTTCGGATCCTGCTCGTAGTGCTTGAGGTTTTTGTAGTCTGGGGCCTGGCCAGCCACCTCGCCGCGCTTCAGCTTACCAGCACGATGGTCGTTGGCATCGGGTGTAAATTTCTTGTCCGTAGAAGTATCGCTACGACGCTCGCGCGTTTCGTACGCACGACCTGCCCGCATCTCGCTAAAGCTACGGCTACCGCCCCCAAAGTTGCGCTCCTGTCGGTCGCCATACGACGGACGGCCTTCGCGCTGTCCGCTGAAGTCGCGCTTACCAAAATCACCCGTTGGTTTCCGGTCGCCGTAGCCACCCCGGTTATCGCGGCGGTCTTCGCTACCGCGCTCAAACGTACGGACTGGCCGCTCGCTGCGCGTGTCGCCTTCCTCAGGCTTACCGCGGTAGTCGAATGGGCGCGCTGCCCGAATGGGTCGGTCAGTTCCGGTTGCCTCGTTGCGCTCGGGGCGGGTAGGTGCTTCTGGTTGCGGCCGGAAAGCAGGAGCTTCCGCATTCGGGTTCGCCTTCTGAAACTTGCGGTTTCGCTCACCCGGCGCACCGCGTGGCACGGTTGGCTTACCATCCTGGCGGTAGGGCTGACCATTCCAGGTTTCTCTCGATTCGTAGGCGCGCACAGGCCGGTTGTTGGGCTGTTCCCGCTGACTGTAGCCGTCGTTGCGGCTGCCGCCTGCACGACGGTCAGAGCCACCGAAGTCCCGGCCTCCGCCAGCACGACGGTCGTTGCCGCCAAAATCTCTACCCCCGCTTGGGCGCCGGTCGTTGCTGCCAAAGCTGCGGCCACCACTGTTGCGGTCTTCCCCGAAGCCGCGGTTGCCAAAATCCCGGTTACCACCGGGACGGCTACCCTGCCCCTGCGGCCGGCCGAACGATGGGCGCGAAGTAAAGCCCTCACCCCGGCGGTCATTGTCTCGGCCGAAGTTATTACCGGCAGGGCGGTCGTTGCGGCGCGGTTTGGCATCGCGACCACCCTCTTTGTTTTTGTCGTTAAAAGAAGTGCGGCCACGGCGGCCGGACGGTTCATCGGAGAAGTGTTTCTTGCCCATAGTTGCAAGGGTTAGCGCCGTATCGCTACGGTGCAAAATGAAAAATCAATGGTGAATTGTAAACTGAAGCTCCCAACACCCAGCCTCAGAAAACAGTGCCCGGACCGGCGGTTAGATACTTTGCAGCCTCCAACCAACCCGTCCGGGCACGTAAGATAGTAGTGTACCGCTAGTCGCGGCGGGCCATTTTCGCTTCAATCGAGTGCTGCGTATGCGGCACGGCGCGCAGGCGCTCTTTCGGAATCAGCTTACCCGTACCGATGCACACGCCATAGGTACCGTTCTTAATGCGAATCAGCGCGTTTTCCAGCTGCTGAATGAACTTCATCTGGCGCGAGGCCAGCTGATTCAGGCTTTCTTTTTCGGCTGTATCAGCACCGTCTTCCAGGACCTTCGACGATGACGCCGTGTTATCGGTACCCGAATCGTTGCGCCGGCTCAGGGTTTCCTTGATAAAGCTTACTTCTTTCCGGGCAGCGGTTAGCTTGTCCTGAATAATCTGCTCGAACTCAGCTAGCTCTTCCCTGGAATAGCGTAGGTTGTCGTCACTCATGTTGGGCAGGGAAAATATGATAAAGGGGTGATTGATTGCCTACCAGCATAGCCGTATCGGTCATTTGCCGGAATAGCCGCTCAACAGTAGCTTCTATAAATAAGTTTATAAGGCACTGTTCAGCGTTGTATCCAGCCAATCAGCCGACGCTGCGCAAGGCTTTTCGGCCGCAAAGCTACGTCTTTGTCAATTAATTAGCTAACGGCGCTTTTTCATTCATACCCCTCCGCATACGCCCTTCTCAGAAGCCCAGCATGTGGATGGCGGCCACTGCTCCCTCCACTCCTTTGTTGCCATGCTTGCCACCCGCCCGATCCCACGCCTGCTCCAGTGTGTTAGTGGTAACCAAGCCAAAAATGACGGGCTTATTGAATTTCAATCCGACGTTGGTAATACCCTGAGCTACTGCGTGGCAGATATAATCATCGTGCTTCGTCTCGCCTTGAATAACTACCCCTAAGCAGATAACAGCATCTATCTCCTCGTGCTGGGCCAGTAATTGGGCCCCCAAGGTCAACTCGAAGCTACCCGGCACGGTGTTGCGGTAGATGTTCTCTTCTTTCGCGCCATGTTTGAGCAGCGTCTCGTACGCGCCTTGTGCCAGCGTATCCGTAATTTCGCGGTTCCATTCGGCCACTACCAAGCCAAAGCGCTTGTCACTGATATCAATAAAGTGGTCAGAAGTATAGTCGCTGAGGTTTTTGAGAGTAGTTGCCATGTAGCGTAGGGTTTGCAGATGTGGAAGATTTCACGGACGCAGTAAGTAGATACTACTAGTCGCTACCCGCGTTTATAAAAAAAGGACGGTACTGGACCGTCCTTTTTAATAGTAGTTGCTAGAACAGCAAAACTGCCATTGGGTTTTACTTGCCAGCCAGTGCTTCGGCGCGGGCTTTCATCTGGCGCGCTTCGTTTACTTGCTGAGCGCTTTGATAATCGTTAATGATTTTATCGTAGGTTTCCACCGCTCCGCTATAGTCCTTCGCCATTTCCTGCGCCGTTGCTTTCTTCATCAGGTACTCTGGCGAGAAGTATTCGTTGGCTTTATAGTTCGCTGCTTTATCGTAGAAATCGGTGGCTTCCTTGTACTTGTTTAGCTCCATGTTGGCATCGCCTATCAAAGAGTAGGCCCGGGCCTGCACCAGCAGATCATCGGAGCTAAAGTCTTCCAAATAGTCGATAGCAGCCTGGAACTTGCCTTGCTTTAGCGCAGCTACACCAGCGTAGAAGCTAGCTAGGTTGCCAGCCTTCGTATTGCCATACTCCGAGGCAATCGTTGTCAGGCCATCATACTGCCCATCGCCTTGCATGGCCTTGTTCAGCGAATCGGCTTCCCAATAGTTAACGGCCTGGAACATGGCAGTCTGCGCTTTCTCATCCTGCGAGGAGCGCCACATATAGTAGCCGATACCGCCTACCACAGCCAACACGACCACGGCCAGCAAACCCAGCAACAGGTTTTTGTTACGGCGCACAAAGTCTTCCGATTCGGCCAAACGGATGGCCAGAGCATCCGGATCTTCTAACAACGGATGTTCTGCATTGCCAAATTCGCCCTCATGCGTTGCGGGCTGCAATGGGTCAGTAGACACGCGTTGCGGGCGGTTCTGCGGGCTGTTACGCGTATAAGGAATCTTGGACATACTACGAATGGCTCAGGGGAGCCGCAAAGATGCTTGTCAGAAAAAGCGATGCTATTCGCGGATGAAAGGATAATCTTCCTCTACATACACATCGCGGTAGAGTTCTTCCGGATCGGGGAAAGCAGAGTTTTCAGCGAAGTCAACCGACTCTTGTACCTGTCCTTTAATTCTCTCGTCGATGGCGTTCAATTCCTCTTCCGATGCCATGTTGTGCGTCAGAATGGTGTGGCGCACAGCTTCGATGGTATCGCGCGAGCGGAAGTCTTCCAACTCCTCTTTGGTGCGGTACTTGGCCGGGTCGCTCATCGAGTGGCCTTTATAGCGGTAGGTTTTGAATTCCAGCAAGGTAGGGCCTTCACCAGCGCGGGCACGCTCGGCAGCACGAGCTACGGCTTCATGCACATCCTCCACGTTCATAGCATTTACCGGCTCCGAAGGCATATCGTACGACAGACCCAGCTTATACAGCTCGGTTACGTTGGACGTGCGCTGCACCGAAGTGCCCATGGCGTAGCCATTATTTTCGATAACGAAAATAACCGGCAGCTTCCACAACATGGCCATGTTGAAAGCTTCGTGCAATGCACCTTGGCGTACGGCACCATCACCCATGTAGCAAATGCACAGGTTGCCGGTCTTGTTGTACTTCTCAGCAAAGGCAATACCAGCTCCCATGGGAACCTGGGCACCTACGATACCGTGGCCACCCATGAAGTTCACCTCTTTGTCGAACATGTGCATCGAACCACCTTTGCCTTTCGAGCAACCGGTTTCCTTTGCAAACAGCTCAGCCATGATAGCATTGGGCGATGTGCCCAGTGCCAGTGGGTGCGCGTGGTCACGGTAGGCCGTAATCCATTTGTCATCCTTGGTCAGGGCCGACACGGCGCCAGCTACACAAGCCTCCTGTCCTATATAGAGGTGGCAGAATCCTTTAATTTTTTGCTGACCATACAACTGGCCGGCTTTTTCTTCAAACTTGCGCATGAGCTGCATTTGCTCATACCAAGAGAGGTATTGCTCTTTCGAAAACTCTGGAGTATCCGGAGTCGTAGCCTTAGGGGCGCCCGTAGCTTCTTTTGCTTCGGGGTTGGATGCCGGTGCACCCGAATCGGGTTGCTGAACCGTTTCCATCAACTCCGTTGCTTCTACCGCAGCTTCGGAAGGTGTGGCCTTACCGCTGGGGGCATTTTTCGTTTTAGCTGGCTTGCTCTCCTTGGAAGCTTTGGGGGCAGCCTTTACTTTCGTCTCCGCCATCGTGCTCTTGGTTGTTCGCGTTTGGGATGCGAAAGTACGTAAAAGGATTGCAATTCCGAACCCGAATGAATCTTGAAACTCTGCATCTTCTCTTCTTCAAGAACTACGAAGAAGTCAATCTACACCTCTCGCCGCATATTAATTGCTTCATTGGCGACAATGGTAGTGGCAAGACTAATCTTTTAGATGCCATTCATTATCTGTCGCTCACCAAGAGCGCTTTTAATGCTGCTGATACGCAGACAATTAAACATGGAGAAGAGTTCTTCGTGGTGCGCGGCCGGTTTCACTCCCCTACCCCTGAGCCGGCAGACGAGGTTATCCAGTGCAGTTTACGGGTAGGCCAGAAGAAAACCGTTACGCACGACAAGCAACCCTACGAGCGCATATCCGATCATATTGGTCGCTACCCCGTGGTGCTGATTTCGCCTTACGATACGGACCTCATCCGGCAGGGCAGCGAAGACCGGCGCCGATATTTCGATAGCCTGATGTCGCAGCTTGATCATACGTATTTGGAGCTGTTGATTTCCTATTCGCACCTGTTGCGCCAGCGCAATGCCTTGCTTAAGGCGGCCAATGGCCAAGCGTATGATCGGGACTATCTTTTGGTATTGGATGAGCAATTAGCGCCCCTTGGTGAGCAGCTGGTTCATTTACGCCAGCAATTCTTAGATGAGTTTACGCCTATCTTCCAGCGGCATTACCAGCAGCTTTCCGATGATCGGGAGGAAGTAACCCTTACCTATAAAAGTCAAGTACCTCCTACTGACTTCCTGAAGGTGCTTCGCCTCAACGAGCGCAAAGACTTGCTGCTTCAGCGCACCCACACCGGCCCCCACCGCGACGATTTCGTATTCCTCATGAATGACCTACCCGTTAAAAACTACGGCTCGCAGGGTCAGCAAAAATCATATGCTATTGCCCTGAAGCTTGCGCAGTTTGAGATTCTGTCTATCCGCAAACAGCAAAAGCCCATTCTGCTGTTGGATGATATTTTTGACCGTTTAGATGAGAAGCGCATCACGCAGCTTATGCGCCTAGTAGCTGACCATACCTTTGGGCAGGTTTTTCTTACAGATACACACCTCGATCGGACTGATCAGGTACTATCAACTCTATCGGAACAAATAAGTCGTTTCCGGGTCGAGAACGGTTCGGTTGCGCCGCTATAGGTAACTCGTTGTGTACCTTTGCAACCCCCTCTAGATAGGGTGCTACTTTCGCTTCCTTACGCATTTTCAGTGAAAAAACATAAACCTTCAGACAATTACCGTCAGGCTGATATTATGCCGCTGAAGGACGGTATTAAAGCTTTGCTGAAGGCCTACCGTATTCAGGGCAAGCTGAACGAGGTAGTAGTAGTTGCCAGCTGGGAACGGGTGATGGGCAAGGCTGTCGCGCTCAAAACCCAGGAGGTTTTTGTGAGCAAGGGCAAATTGTTCGTACGTCTCACCTCGGCACCTCTCAAACATGAACTCGTGATGGCTAAGACACGGGTGCTAGAGATTATCAATGCGGAGGTTGGCGAGGAGGTTATCAAAGAGGTGGTCTTCTTATAAGACGAGAAGAGTATGCCCAAACAAGCATACTTTCTTCTCAACATATAATACCAAACGAAACTCAGGCTGATGCTTACCGCTTTCGTAAGCCTCTATCAGCGCATAGCTATTCTAGCTTGTGTAGAGAAATTCAATCAACTCAGTTAAACCGAACGCAATGGCTTTTGGAAGGCTTCACTCTCAGCACCTCCTGCTACCCTCTATATAGACTTAGGTAGACGACCAGTAGCTATACAATGGTTGGTTGGTTGGTTGGTTGGTTGGGAGTGAATGAATGAGTTCTGAAAGTATTAGTAAGCGCATCTGCAATAAGAAAGGATATGCTATCTATTCAATAGCCATCCCAATCCTCTAGATCAATTGCTTTCTACGTATCTCCTATAGTAGTTCATCTACTAATTCTACAGAGGCCCATACTCCATAGAAATTTTTATAGATAGGCAACATTTTCTACCACGAGGCAGCACGCATAGTATATCTGATTATCCTCTGAATAAAGTTCTTGCCTAGCTTAATTAAAAGCACCATTGCGACTACCGGTTGCCTTTCGCTTGCTTCACAGAGCAGGTAGCTAGCCTGGCTAAACAGTGATTTACACTGATTAATCTACCACACTAATTTCAACTTCGAATCTATAAGCGGTGACTTTCTGAACTACCTCAACAAGGAGAGTTTTGTGAGCTTTGAAACAGCTCCACCTTGCTCTTGCTGGCCCACTAAACGGTAGGCTTTCTTCCAACTTCTGATCTTTATTTAGCTTTCATCTGTAGTTGGACTATTTGACAAATATGTTTCACGTGGAACATATTTGTCATTTAGGCCCATACACTTTAATCAACAGTTCATTATAAGCCTCTAGTAAGGCAATGTACTTCGTTTGCAAAGCTAAAAGCTGTTCTGTTTGGTCCTGGGAGGGTGTTACAGCAGAAGTGTTACGTTGTAAAGCAGGATGAGTGGACACTTTTGTAGGGGTGTTCGTTACAAATGACAAAACAGATTGTGGGCTTTTTGTAAAGTCCTGGGAAAAATCATGTCCGATAATGTCACCTATTTTTTTTACAAATTCGTAATCAAGTGTATCATCCTTGAATTTACGATAGATTGTAGGTCGTGTAATACCTAGTTCGTCTACAATGCGCGTGATAGAAATACCACTGTTTTTGATAGCATTTTGCAGTATTTCTCCTTGATGCGGCATATCGAGAGCATTGTAACTACTGTTTGTAAAGTTGTAAATATTGATGCGATAAAACAAATAGTGTTACAAATATCAATGTTTAACTGTAAACCTAATATATGTTACAAAACACACGTAACAAGCAAATACATTACAGTTACATGCTATATATTACAGTAACATAAAACGTGTTACATACTGCAAATAATAGCGACATAGCAATCTATAATAAATAAGAAACGGCTAAAAAAGCGGTTTTCAGCTCTATTTAAGCTGTTTCACAAAAATATAAGTGTAAAATAACATTGATACATGCTGTACTGTATCGCTGTGAGTCTCAAGTAAGATTGATCAGTATTACATTGAAACGATAGTGAAAGCGCATTACTATTACACCTAATAGCAGCGTAGGCCTTCTGATGTACATTAGACTCTATCATTCTAAGTCTTAATACACCGTTAAGTCTGAAACGGATTTAAAAACAGTTTTTGAAATTAGACGGAATAGAAGCTATCATAAAAAGTGTGTGTAATTGGAGTTGGCCCCTGATGGTTGGTTAGGTAGGTTTCAACAGACAATGCAGATCACACTATCTGTATCTGAGGTGAGAAAAAGGAGTATCAGGATAGTGTACCTTATACTTATTGGAGGAGATACCAGAATCTCTTGACCTTTTATTGAGGCCCCCTACCCTACCCTACTGTTGCAATGTCTAATAGGTCGCCAGATAGATAATAAGTCTGGGAGCCCAGCAGCTACAAACTGGCGCGTAGACTATTTTGGTTAGGCATTTGTAGAAGCACTTGCATCTATGAACTGTAAGATGCTTGGCCATTGCTGGTATTCCGCTTCACTTGTAGATGATGCTCTAAAGCAATTTGTAAGTCAACGCACGTAGACCAACGCATTAGTTGATATCTGAGCGTTGCGTAGTTTAAAATGCAAACCGAAAGAGCTGTCGTAAGAATGAAAGTGATGGCACGTCGCGAATACCTGTACACAAACCTAAAAGCCACGGCATTTCTAGACTTGCTCTCTTATCAACAGAAATTTCAATTTACTCTATACAATACATCAACATGAAAAAAACACTTCTACTCGGCGTGCTGCTTCTACTGCTGGCCGGAGGCTATTGGTACTACCACAGTATGTCGTCGGGGCCACAGTATTCTCTCTTGAAAGCAGCCGCCGCAGTGCAGGCACACGACGTAGCGGCATTCGAACAGTATGTGGATATAGAAAGCGTGGCGAGTGGCATTGTAGACCAAGTAACTACTCAGAGCACTACGCTGAAGTTATTGAATCCTGGTGGCGCGGCCTTCATGGGAAGCCTGCGTCTGCTAAAGCCGCAGTTGGCTACAGCAGCGCGCAAGGAAGTGCAGCGTTACGTAGAAACAGGCTCCGTGGAAGTAGCCATAGCAGCACAACCAAAGCGCGCTGTTAATGTATCGATACTGGGACTGGTAGGGAAAGTGGTAAGTCCCGACAGCAAGTTTAAGGACGTGAAATATGTGAAGGAAGAAGACAATGGGCAGGCCTTGGTAGGCTTGGAGTTCACGCAGCCGAAGTACGATACCACACTGGTCTTAGAACTGAAAATGCTCAAGCGCGATGACCATTGGCAGGTGAAGCAAGTGACAAATACTGGTGAACTGATACGTCATGTAGCACGGCTAGAAAAACAGCGAATGCTAGGCAAATAGCCCTAGCTGTCGACGTCAATAGAAGCAGAAAGGCCCGGTTGCATGTGCAACCGGGCCTTTCTGCTTCTATTGACCTTGGAATTACCTCATATCAAGGGTAAGCCTGAACAATATCTAATTTAAATATCTGAATGTCAATAACTTAAAATAAATACTGTTGGATTTGCTGTATAAAGTAGGGGCCAATTTGCGGGATGAAGAATAATGTGAGCACTACCCCATACAAAGCACCGTAGAAATGAGCATCATGGTTGATATTATCGCCCGACCGGCGGCCCATGTAGTAAGAATAACCGAGGTAGAGAAAGCCGAAAATGAAACCGGGAATGCTGAATGGAATCGGAAAAATGTGGATGCCGCCAATTGGCTGAAACAGAATTCCGGAGAAGATAACGGACGCTACCCCACCTGATGCGCCCAAGCTTCGGTAGTCAGGGTCGCGGCGGTGGCGGAAGTAGGTAGGGATATCGGAAACGATGATGCCACCTAAGTACAGCATCAGATAGCGCCACAGACTACCTTCAAAGCCAAAAATCTGTTCGAAGCTGCCTTGCACTAATTGACCAAAGGAAAAGAAGGCAAACATGTTAAAGAGCAGGTGCATCCAGTCTGCATGCAGGAAGCCGGAGGTGAGGAAGCGGTAATACTCCTGGCGCTTGGCTACCAGAAAGGGGCTCAAAATCCATTTATCCAGAAAGGTCGGGTTCGACCAGGCATAAACGGAAATGATGGCCGTGAGCACGACCAGAATCAGGGTGATATCCATAGAAAGGGTGAAATCAAAGGGTAGGAAGACGGCTAGCTTTCACGCTCCATCAGTTGGAGCGCCAGCTGCCGGAGTGGCTCTTTGCGCGATGCGGCTACTTCTACCTGCTCTAGGTGCGCCAACGCCGCCTCGAAGTATTCATTGATGAGCGCCTCGGTTTGGGAACGAATGTGTAGCTCGTCGTATACGGCTGTCACGGCTTGCACCTTGCCCTCAGCATCGACAACGGGCTGCCCAATATACTGCTGCAATACGGCCTGCTGCGCTGTAGTAGCTTGCGCTTGAGCTGTGAGTAGCAAGAAGGTTTTCTTGTCGGATACGATGTCGCCCCCTACCCGCTTGCCGAAGGTAGCGGCATCGCCGTACACATCCAGCAGGTCGTCGCGGAGCTGGAAGGCAATGCCGATGGCCGTACCGAACTGCCGCAGCTGGTCGGCCTCGGGGGCCGGGGCGCCGCCGAGTAGGGCGCCCAACTCCAGCGCAAACCCGAGTAGCACGGCCGTTTTCAGCCGGATCATATCGAGGTACTGCGCAATGCTTACTTCGGGGTCGGTTTCAAAATTCATGTCCCACTGCTGCCCTTCGCATACCTCGGCTGCGGTCTGGCTGAAGCGGCGCAGCACGGTAGGAAGCAGCGCACCCGGCACGTCGAAAAACAGCTCGTAGGCGCGCACCAGCATCACGTCGCCGCTCAGAATGGCCACGTTGGGATTCCACTTTTCGTGCACGGTAGCCTGGCCCCGGCGCAGGGGCGCCTGGTCCATCAGGTCGTCGTGCAGGAGTGTGAAGTTGTGGAAGACTTCAGTGGCCAGTGCAGGCTTCAGAACGGGCGCTAGGTCGTCGGTGAAAAGCTGGGCACCGAGAAGCGTGAGCAGCGGCCGGATGCGCTTGCCACCCAGGGCCATTATGTAGCGAATTGGCTCGTACAGCGACGTGGGTTGGTCGCCGTAGGACAAGAGGGCCAGTTGGTCGTTGATCGTGCGTGTAAGAGCAGAAATATCCACAGAAGGTAGAGGATGGAATGAGGTAGGCAAGGTACAACGGAAAGATGGGTAGGGCGACAGCATGGGTAGAACGAAAGAACGTCATGCTGAGCGGAGCCGAAACATCTCTACCGTGAGTAAATCAATTACTACCAGTAGAGATGCTTCGGCTCCGCTCAGCATGACGTTCTCTAAGATGATACCCTCTTACCGGCGGCGCTTACCGCTGCTTTTGCCAGAGCTTTCCTTGCCGCCGTGGCGGCTGCCTCCGCGGTTGCCACGCTTCTCGTCTTTCTCGCGACGCTTCACGGCATCGGGCCGGCCGTCTACCAACTCGAAGTCGATGGTCCGGTCGAGCAGGTTGGCGGCTTTCACCACCACTTGCAGCGGGTCGCCGAACTGAATGACGCGCTTGGTTTTCTTTCCTACCAAGCGGTAGTTGTCTTTGTCCAGCTCGAAGTAGTCGCCGGGAATGTCGCTGACGCGGACCATACCTTCGCACTTGTTTTCCTGGATTTCGACGTACACGCCCCACTCCGTTAGGCCCGATACCACACCGGTGAACTCGGCCCCAATTTCGTCGGCCATGTACTCTACCTGCTTGTACTTGATGCTGGCGCGCTCGGCCGTGGCGGCACGCTTCTCGCGCTCCGAGGAGTGTTTGCACTCCTCTTCCACCGGCTCCGCGGGCACGTTCTTACCACCTTCGAGGTAGTGCTCCAGCAAGCGGTGCACCATCATATCGGGGTAGCGACGGATGGGCGAGGTGAAGTGCGTGTAGTGCTCAAAGGCCAGGCCGAAGTGCCCGATAGGCTCGGTGCTGTAAATAGCCTTCGACATGGTGCGAATAGCTAACGTCTGGATGACGTTTTGCTCGGGCTTGCCCACTACCTCTTCCGACAAATCGTTTAGCTCGGTGCTGAGCTTTTTGGGATTGGTGAGGTCTAGCGTGTGGCCGAACTTCTGAGCAAACAGCGCGAAGTTTTGCAGACGGTCGGGGTCGGGCGCTTCGTGAATGCGGTACACCATCGTCATGCGCGGCTTGCGGGCTTTGATCTTGAACACGAACTCGGCCACCTTACGGTTAGCGAGCAGCATGAACTCCTCAATCATTTTGTGTGCATCCTTGCGCTCTTTCACGTACACGCCCACCGGCTTGCCGTTCTCATCCAGCCGGAACTTCACCTCCTGCGTCTCGAAGCTAATAGCACCTTTCTTGAAGCGCTGTTCGTTGAGCTTTTTGGCGATGTCGTTGAGCAGATTCACCTCAGTGGCGTAGTCGCCTTCCTTGGTTTCGATGCGCTCCTGGGCCTCTTCGTAAGCGAAGCGGCGGTCGGAGTGGATGATGGTTTTGCCGTACCAGGAATCGTAGAGCTTACCCTTTTCGTCCAGCTCAAACACCGCCGAGAAGGTCAGCTTGTCCTCATTGGGGCGCAGCGAGCAGAGGCCATTCGAGAGGCGCTCGGGTAGCATCGGAATCACGCGGTCTACCAGGTACACGGAGGTAGCCCGGAACTCGGCTTCCTTTTCCAGGGCCGTATCGGGGCGCACGTAGTGGGTCACGTCAGCAATGTGCACGCCTATCTCCCAGTGTCCATTTTCCAATTGACGAAGCGACAGGGCATCGTCGAAGTCTTTGGCATCAGCGGGGTCGATGGTGAAGGTAGTCACGTCGCGGAAGTCGCGGCGGCGCTTAATTTCCTTGGCTAAAATCACGTCTGGAATAGCTTCCGACTCAGCTTCCACCTCGGCAGGAAATTCAAACGGCAACCCGAACTCCGCCATGATGGCGTTGATCTCGGCTTCGTTCTCGCCAGCCTGGCCGAAGCTTCGTACCACCTCGCCTACGGGCTGGCGGCCGGGGTCCTCGGGCCACTCGGTAATCTTCACGAGCACCTTCTCGCCGTCGCGGGCTTCGTGCAACCCATCGGTCGGCACAAACACGTCGAAGTAGAGCTTGCGGTAGTCAGGCTTCACAAAACCGAAGCCGGCGTTCTGCGTCATCAGGCGACCTACTACGGTGTCCTTCTCACGCTTCAGTATTTCTACTACGTCGCCTACCGGGCGGCCGTCGCGCTGACCGCGTAGACGCACACGTACCGTGTCGCCATCCATCGCAAACATGAGGCGGTCGGTGAACACGCGCACGTCCTCCTCCGACTCCTCACTCACCACAAAGGCAAATTTTTGGGTAGCCAGATCTACACGGCCGGTGATGTACTCGCCGGGACGCTCGGTTTCGGCGGCGCGCTCGGGGCGGCGCTTCTTCTGGTGGCGCACATCACCAGCGTGGTCAAAGCCAGCCTCGCGGCGGCGGTGAATCACGGGGTCTTTGCCGAACTCGGCTTCTACCGGTCGGCCTTTAGAAACTGAATCGTCGTCATCCTCCTCGGGCCTCGATTGCTCGGGGGTAGGCTTAGACTCCTCGTCCTGGCGTTGCTTGGTAACAGCGTACTTCGATTTCTTATTGCCTTTGGCAGCCTCGGGGGTAGACTCGGTGGAAGCCTCTACTTCGGGTGCAGTAGCGGGTACCGGCTCGGCCGACTCGGTGCCGTATAAGCGGTACTCATCATTGCCGACGAGCTCCAGCTGCCCCGTTTCGCGCAGGGTGCGCAGGTGACCGAAGAGCACCTCGCGCTGTTCCTTGGTAGTCACGCCGAGGCGGCGCGCCAGCTGGCGGTAGGGAATGAGGGTTTCGTTGGAAGTGAAAAATTCGCGGGCTACCTGGTTGATGGTAACTGATGCGGTGGGGGCACTCGTTTCTTGCGGAGTGCGGGCAGCTTTCGCGCGTGGGGCGCGGGGAGCGGCGGAATCGTCTTTTCTTTTCATTAGAAAATAGGAGCCGCCAGTGGTTGTCTTTTTCGCAGGCGGCGGTGTAAAATGGGACCGGGCGCAGGGGCGCCGCAGTCAGAGTAAAAAGTAAATTGGGTGGCGCTACGAGAAGCAACCATGCTACAGCTGATCAGCCAGGGTAGGAATAATACGGAATATATCGGCAAACAACTATGTGGGGTTGTCAGAACCACGGATTCGACGGATTAATCGGATTTCATAGACGGACTACCTCTGTATCATTCCGAACGTAATGAGGGATCTGAGTGAGCCGAATAGGTAGGTCGGCTTGTTCACAAAATTCGCGTAATCCGATAAATCCGAGCGAATCCGTGGTTCTGACAACTATACCTCGCGGCGGGCCACGGCAGCCCGGATGTCAGCGGGCTCGTCTTTGGGGATGGCTGCCAGCAGCGTGCGGGTGTAGTCGTTTTGCGGGTTGGCGTAGACTTCGGCCGCGGGGCCGCTTTCTACAATCTTCCCTTTGCTCATCACCAAGAGCCGGTCGCTCATGAAGCGGGCTACCGACAGGTCATGGGTGATGAACAGGTAGGTGATGCCAAACTCGCGCTTGAGGTCGTTGAGTAAGTTGAGCACCTGGGCCTGCACCGATACGTCGAGAGCCGAAACGGATTCGTCGCAGATGATACACTTGGGTTGTAGCGCCAAAGCCCGCGCAATACAAATGCGCTGGCGCTGGCCGCCGCTGAACTCGTGGGGGTAGCGTAGGAAGTGGTCTTCGCGCAGCCCTACCGTGCGCAGCAGTTCCAGCACACGTGCCTTCTGCTCGGCTTTGATACCGCCTACCCCGTGTACCCGCATGGGTTCTAGGATGGCTTCGCCCACCGTCATGGTAGGGTTGAGCGCGGCATAAGGATCCTGAAACACCATCTGAAACTCGCGGCGGCGGCGGCGCAGCTCCCCGGTTGGGAGCGTAGCCAGATCCACTCCATCGAACAGAATACTGCCGCTGGTTGGTTCCACCAGACGCAACAGGGTTCTACCCAGCGTAGTCTTGCCACACCCCGATTCCCCTACTAGCCCTACCGTCTCGCCAGGATAAATATCAAAGCTGACATCATCCACCGCCCGCACAAATTCTGTGGTGCGTCGGAAAAAGCCCTTCCGAATGGGAAAGTACACTTTCAGATTTTCGACCTGAAGAAGCGGGCCTTGGGTTGAGGGTGTGTCGGAGTTTGATGCTACTACTGTTCGTTGCTCAGGAGCCGCCTCCAGTTTTTCCAACGTATCAATAGCCTTTGCTACGGTAGTAGCCGTTGCTTCAGGTACCAATTGCCCCGATTCCAGAGGCGCTGTTTCCAGGTTGCCTATATCATTGGTGGAACGTGGAACGCTGTTATGTTCCACGGGGAACGTTTTGGTAAATTCAGTTTCGCTCTGAGGTGATACAGCGGTTTCGTTAGCAGGTAGTTGCGTATCGTCAGGTGAAGCAGAAAATAGGCTTCCGTCGGCGGCTTCCTGCATGAAATCGGCTACTACAGGAAGTTTTTTGCGTCCAATAGAAAGTTTTGGACGGCACGCCAGCAAGCCGCGGGTATAGGGGTGTTGCGGGTTAGTGAAAATATCGAGCACCCTACCCTGCTCCACTACCCTACCCCGGTACATCACCATGATGCGGTCGGCAATTTCGGCCACTACGCCCAAATCGTGCGTGATGAACAGGACGGCGGTGTTATGCTGCCGGCGCAGGTCATCGATGAGTTGGAGCATGCGGGCCTGCACCGTCACGTCGAGGGCGGTGGTGGGCTCGTCGGCAATGAGGATGGCGGGGTTGCAGGCCATGGCCATGGCAATCATCACGCGCTGCTTCTGGCCGCCGCTGATTTCGTGGGGGTAGCTGCTGAATATTTTCTCCGGGCGCGGGAGCTGCGCCATCGTGAACAGCTCCACGGTGCGGGCCGCAGCTTCTTTCTCGGTGAGGGTAGTGTGCAGCCGCAGAGCCTCTACCACCTGGCTGCCGCAGGTATACACCGGGTTCAGGGACGTCATCGGCTCCTGAAAAATCATGGAAATGTCGTTGCCGCGGACTTGCTGTAGCTGCTTATCGCTGAGCCGGAGCAGGTCTACCTCACCCAAAATCGGCGACTGAAATATGGCCATGCCGCTGCTGATTTTGCCGGGCGGTAGCGGAATCAACCCCATCAGTGCCAGCGACGTGACAGACTTGCCCGAGCCCGATTCGCCTACAATTGCTAGTGTTTCACCCCGGTGCAGATCGAACGAGATATCTGCCACGGCCCGCGTATCGCCCCGGTGCGAGTGGAAATCGATGGTCAGATTGCGAACGGAAAGCAGAGGCTCAGACACAGAACAACGGGTAAAGGAATAGAAGGGATGCAAGTAAAGATAAAGAGCCGCGCCGTAGCAAGAAGTACGCCCTTTGCGTATGTAAGGGCTGGCGGTCATGTTGAGCGCAGCGGAGCGTAGTCGAAGCATCTCGCTCGCTTCGTTGCGTTAGTTACCCAATGTTAGCAGCGAGATGCTTCGACTCCGCTGCGCTCAGCTGACGGCTCCCTTTGACTGAAACCAACACCCAACCACTATTCCCCTACCCTATGCAACATCGCACCCTTGGCAAAACCGGCTTCTCTATCTCCGAAATTAGCCTAGGCACCTGGCAGGTAGGCGGCCGCTGGGGCGAGCCGTTCAGCCACGAAAACGCCGATGCCATTCTAAATGCCGCTGTAGATGGCGGTATCAACTTCATTGACACGGCTGACGTGTACGGCGACGGTGAGAGCGAAAAAGCGGTAGGTCGCCTCGTGCGCAACCGCCAGGAACGCATTTACGTGGCTACCAAGTGCGGCCGACAATTGCAGCCGCACACCAACGAGGCGTATCAGACTAAAGCCCTGCGGCAGTTTGTGGAAAACAGCCTGCGCAACATGCAATTGGAAACGCTGGACCTCATTCAGCTCCATTGCCCACCAACCGACGTGTACTACCGTCCCGAGATTTTTGAGTTATTTGATCGGCTCAAGGAAGAAGGCAAAATCCTAAATATGGGCGTGAGCGTAGAGCGCGTGGAAGAAGGCTTGAAAGCGCTTAGCTTCCCAAATGTGACCACCATTCAGCTCATCTTCAATATGTTCCGACAGCGCCCCACGCAGCTATTGTTTGCCGAAGCCAAGCGCCACGATGTGGGCTTGATTGTGCGCGTGCCGCTGGCCAGCGGCTTGCTCACGGGCAAATTCACGCCCCAAACCACCTTCGCACCCGACGACCACCGCCAGTTCAACCGCCACGGCGAGGCCTTTGATAAAGGCGAAACCTTCTCTGGTGTGGACTATGAAACGGGCCTCGCTGCTGTGGAGGAGCTAAAAAAGCTATTTCCTGATCAACCCAACCTCGCTCCTATCGCGCTTCGCTGGGTGCTGATGTTTGACGAAGTAAGCTGCGTGATTCCCGGCGCCTCCAAGCCCGAACAGCTCACGTCCAACCTGCAAGCCGCCGAGCTACCGACTCTTACGGAGGAGCAGATGCAAGCCGTACGCGCCGTATACGATCAGAAAATTCGCCCGCAAGTGCATCAAGTGTGGTAAAATCAATCGCACAGTAGATCGTCATTTCAAGCTGGTCGAGGAATCTCGCGCGCTGACAAAATATAGTATCCTACTTCAGCACGCGAGATTCCTCGACCAGCTTGAAATGACGGTCTTTTTACGCTTTGTTTGTCAAACAAGCTCTTTTAAAGCAACAACGCCCGCAGTAGATGCTACCGCGGGCGTTGTTGTATAAGGCAAAATTTAGCGTTTAAACCACTTCTGAGGCTTCGGCTGGGTCGCGGTGAATAGGTTGCACCGGATGTGCTTCGTGCGTAGGTTCAGCGAAGAAACGGCCCTGGAAAATCAGAATCAGCACTACGCCTACGAAGATGGCAGAATCGGCAATGTTGAAAATGGGCCACAGCGAGAGGTGCATGCCGCCCACCAGGGGCCACGACTCGGGCAGGAAACCTTCGTAGATGTCCACGTAAATCATGTCGATTACCTGGCCGTGCAGCCAGGGGGTAGGCGCGTTGAAAGGTGCATTATCATACACCACACCGTAGAAAATCGAGTCAACCAAGTTGCCGATGGCGCCGCCCAGAATAAGGCCACCACAGGCCAACAGGCCGGACGCCGCACCGAGGCGCCAGTACTTCTTAATCAGGTAGATAATGAAGCCTACGGCCACAATACGGAAGCTGGTGAGCAGCACCTTGCCGTAGGGCGGCGGTAGCTCTACCCCGAAGGCCATACCCGGATTCAGCGTGTAGTGTAGCTTCAGCCAGTCGCCGATGAGCGGGATTTCGCCGGGCATACCGGGTTGCATGTAGGTGTGCACGGCCCACTTCGAGAGCTGATCGACGAGGATGACCAGCAGGGCCACCAGGTAGTATTTCCAATACTTCATAGAGTACAAAGAGACGCTGAATTTTTGACTTTGCCGCACGGACTTCCTACCGCAGCTTCCGGGTAACAGTATATAAATTTCGGGCCGTTTGTGCCTTCTTGAACCAGAATCGGGAGGATTTGGACGGTTACATACGCCCTACCCCACCATTTAGACGCCGTTGTGCCTACCGACTTTTTTGTAGGAGCCGGTAGGCACTTCAGCTTTAGAAGCTGTTTGCGTTGCTAAGCGCACGGTGTAGAGACGCATATTTGCGTCTCGTCGTCTGCGCCCCGTGGCCAATGTCGTTCAACGACGAGACGCAAATATGCGTCTCTACACCGTTCAGATGGTCCAGAAGGCCCGTTTTAGCCATTTGCGACTTCCAGCCGCACGGGCACCGAATAATCATCGAATTCCAGCACCGATCCACCGTTTACGTCCGCCACAAAGTCCAGCGCCACGGCCTGCACTTCGGTGCGGATATAGTCGCCAAACGACTGCACGGCGGCTTTCAACTCGGGCTGATCGGCACCGAGCGTCACGCGGATTTTGTCCTGCACCTCCAGGCCCGAATCTTTGCGCAGGTTTTGGAGGCGGTTCACCAACTCGCGGGCCACGCCTTCCTGGCGCAGCTCGTCAGTTAGGGTCACGTCGAGGGCCACAGTCAGCGGGCCGTCGGTGGCTACCAGCCAGCCGGGCAGGTCCTGGGTGCGGATTTCCACGTCTTCCGGCGTCAGGGTATAGGCTTCGCCGTCAATTTCTACGGGTAGTGCGCCGGTCTTTTCCAGCTGGCTGATTTCCTCGGCCGTCATCTGCTGAATGCGGGCGCCTACTACTTTCAGCTTCGGACCGTATTGCTGACCCAAGCGCTTGAAATTAGGCTTCACCGACTTCACCAGCACGCCGCTCGTGTCGTCCAGGAACTCCACGTGCTTCACGTTCACCTCGGCGCAGATTAGGTCTTCTACCTTGCCTACCTGCTCACGCGTTGTTTCGTTGAGTACGGGCACCAGAATACGCTGCAAGGGCTGGCGCACCTTCAGTACCGACTTCTTCCGCATGGAGTGCGTGAGCGACGAAATGCGCTGGGCCAGCTCCATGCGTTCCTCCAAAGCCGTGTCAATCAGCTCCGTTTGGGCGGGTTGCAGCAGCGTCAGGTGCACCGATTCGGGCTTCTCCCCTACCTGCGCATTGGTCAGGTTTTGGTAGAGCCACTCGGCGAAGAACGGCGCGATGGGGGCCATTAACTGCCCCACGGCGTAGAGGCATTCGTAGAGCGTATCGAAGGCGGCACGCTTGTCGGCGGTCAGTTCGCCTTTCCAGAAGCGGCGGCGCGAGAGACGCACGTACCAGTTCGAGAGCTGGTCGGTCACGAAATCCTGCACAGCGCGGGCGGCTTTCGTGGGGTCGTAGCTGTCGTAGTGGCCGCCTACCTCCCGCACCAAAGATTGCAACTTGCTTAGCACCCAACGGTCCAACTCAGTACGCTCGGCGACGGGTACGGCCTGCTCCGGGGAGTAGGTGTACTGGTCGAGGTTGGCGTAGAGCGAGAAGAACGAGTAGGTGTTGAACAGCGTGCCGAAGAAGCGGCGCTGCACCTCCGTTACGCCGGCCGGGTCGAACTTGAGATTGTCCCATGGTGGCGCGTTCACAATCATGTACCAGCGGGTAGCATCTGGCCCAAACTGCCCAATGGTGGCAAACGGGTCCACGGCGTTGCCGAGGCGCTTGCTCATCTTGTTGCCGTTCTTGTCCAGCACCAAGCCGTTGGCCATCACGTTCTTATAGGCCACGGAATCTTCCAGCATCACGGCCAGCGCGTGCAGGGTGAAGAACCACCCGCGGGTCTGGTCCACGCCTTCGGCAATGAAATCGGCGGGGAAATTCTTCTGGAATTTCTCTTGGTTCTCGAAGGGGTAGTGCCACTGCGCATAGGGCATGGCACCCGAGTCAAACCACACGTCGATGAGGTCCGTCTCGCGGTACATGGGTAATCCGCTGGACGACACTAGGAAGATGTCGTCCACGTAGGGCCGGTGCAGGTCGATTTTTTGGCCGTTAGCTCTTAGCTGTTGGCTATCCGCTTGCTCGTTGGGCGACGTAGTGGGTAGGCCTTCTTGCAACGGATTTTTTGTCATGACGCCAGCCGCCACCGCCTTGTCAATCTCGGCGCTTAGCTGGGCAATGCTGCCGATACAGATTTCCTCCGTGCCGTCCTGGGTGCGCCAGATGGGTAGGGGCGTGCCCCAGTAGCGCGAGCGGCTCAGGTTCCAGTCCACCAGGTTCTCCAGCCAGTTGCCGAAGCGGCCGGTGCCGGTGCTTTCGGGCTTCCAGTTGATAGTTTTGTTGAGCTCGATGAGGCGGTCCTTAACTGCCGTGGTCTTGATAAACCACGAATCCAGCGGGTAGTAGAGCACCGGCTTATCGGTACGCCAGCAGTGGGGGTAGGTGTGCTCGTACTTCTCCACTTTGAACGCCCGGCCGCGCTCCTTCAGCCGTACGCTGATGTCCACGTCCAGCGTGCGGTAGTCGGCAGCCGATTCGTCGTGACCGTCGTAGTTCTTCACCCAACGGCCGCCAAACTCGCCCATTTGCTGCACGTAGCGGCCAGTGCGGTCCACGATGGGGCCTAGCTTGCCTTGGTCGTCGGCTACCAGTAGGGCCGGCACATCGTTTTGCTGGGCTACCTTAAAGTCATCCGCGCCGAAGGTGGGCGAGATGTGCACAATGCCGGTACCGTCTTCCGTCGTCACAAAGTCGCCGGGAATCACGCGGAAGGCTTTTTCCTCGCTTTCGAAGGCCGGGAAACCAGCTTCGTGACCAAACAGACGCTCGTAGTGAATTCCTACCAGCTCAGCGCCGCTGAACTCGCCTACCTGGCGCCACGGCAGCACTTTGTCACCGGCTTTGTAGTCTTCCAGCGACGCCTGCGCGCCTTTTTCCGTGAAGTAGCGACCCACCAGGACCTTTGCCAGCACCACTACCTGCGGCTCAAATGTGTAGGGATTGAAGGTGCGCACTACCGCGTAGCGGATGTTCTTACCCACCGCCAAACCCGTGTTGGCTGGCAGCGTCCACGGCGTGGTCGTCCAAGCCATGATGAACACCGGCAGGCCATCAGCCAACGCAAATAGCTTTTCCGACTGCTCGTCGCGCTTCACCTCAAACTCGGCCACAATCGTCGTGTCCTTCACGTCGCGGTAGGTACCGGGCTGGTTCAGCTCGTGCGACGACAAGCCGGTACCAGCCGCCGGGGAGTAGGGCTGAATGGTGTAGCCTTTGTAGAGCAATCCCTTGTCGTATAGCTTCTTAAGCAGCGCCCAACAGCTTTCGATGTACTCCGGCTCGAAGGTGATGTAGGGGTCGTTGAGGTCCACCCAGTAGCCCATCTTCTCGGTCAGGTCGTCCCACTGGGCTTTGAAGCGCATCACGGTTTCGCGGCAGCGCTGGTTGTAGTCCTCAATGCTGATTTTCTTCCCGATGTCCTCCTTCGTGATGCCCAGCTCCTTTTCTACCTGTAGCTCAATAGGTAGGCCGTGGGTGTCCCAGCCGCCTTTGCGCGGCACCTGCTTGCCCAGCATGGTGTGGTAGCGGCAGAAAATATCCTTCACCGTGCGCGCCATCACGTGGTGGATGCCGGGCGCGCCGTTGGCCGAGGGCGGTCCTTCGTAGAACACGTAGGTGGGCTGCCCTTCGCGGCTGCTCACGCTCTTTTCGAAGATGCCGTTCTGCTTCCACCAGGCCAGGATATCGGTACCGACCTGAGCGTAGTTGAGCGGCTGTTTTAAATTCGGGGTAGTTCATATATGCGTTGTGGGGAGCGTATGCAAAACTGTCATCCTGAGCTTGCGAAGGACCTTCTCACGATAGATTGTAATTATCTGACGTGTGGTCGTTCTAGCGTGAGAAGGTCCTTCGCAGGCTCAGGATGACAACTACTTTTAAGGGGTTAACTGTTCAACCGTTTCACCTGCATCTTATCCAGGTTCAATTCCACGTCGTCGTCTTCCTCGTGGTATTGGTCGTCGTAGTGGCGTAGGCCAGAGCGGTCAATTTCCTCGTCTACCCCGTGCTCGAAAGTAACCAGCAGGGAGGGTAGCAAAATCAGGTTGGAGAAGTTAGTAATTAGAAGACTAGCCGACATTAGTAGGCCCAGGGCCTTGGTGCCGCCAAACTCGGAGAAGGCAAACACCGCGAAGCCCAGAAACAGCGTGATGCTGGTGTAAATCATGCTAGTACCAGCCTCGCGCAGGGTAGTGCTGATAGCAGCGCGCACGTGGCGGCCGTTGGAAGCCAGTTCCTGCCGGAACTTGGCCAGCAGGTGAATGGAATTGTCGCCATCAATGCCCAGCGCAATGCTGAAAATGAGGGCCGTGCTGGGTTTCAAGGGAATGCCAAACAGGCCCATCAGCCCGCCCGTGAGCACCAGCGTAACGAGGTTAGGTAGGAGCGTGAAGAACACCGCTCGCACCGAGCGAAACAGCAGCAGCACCACCAGCCCTACCAATCCAAAGGCCCAGGCCAGGCTTTCTTTGAGGGTATTGATGAGGTACTCGTTGCCCTTGGTGAAGATGATGGTAGTGCCCGTCATTCTCACATCCATGCCCGTGCCGTTGAAGATTTCCCGGATTTGAGGCTGAATCTTATTGGCAAGCAGCGTATCGAGGTTGCGGGAGCCGATGTCGGCCACCTTCAGCGAGATGCGCGCCTGCTGGCTCGAATCGTCTACGAAGGAGCGCAGCAGCTTGCTGTTCATGGGGCCGCCGTTGCCCTGCGAGCGGGCCAGGTAGCTCAGGATGAAGTTCTTCTCGGAGTTATCGGGTAGGCGGTAGTAGTCCGGCTCGCCGTTGTAGAACGTTTGGGTAGCGGCTTTCAAAAAGGTCACGATGCTGACGGGGGCCGTTAGCTCGGGCTGGGTGCGCAGGTAGTTTTCCAGCCGGTCGATGCGCTCCAGGTTTTTCAGTTTCAGAATCCCCTTTTTCCGGCCCGTATCCACCACAATTTCCAGGGGCATAATGCCATTGAAATGCTGCTCAAAGAAGCTCAGGTCGGCATTCACCGACGAATCCTTGGGCAGGTCGTCCACCATGTAGGAAATGGCCTTCACGCGTGTGATGCTCAGCGCCGACAGCCCCACCAGCGCCAGGGCCAGAATGTATACCGTGCCGCGCCGCTCCAGTACCAGGTGCTCAAAGAACTCCAGCAGCTTGGTCAGCGGCTTGGCGTCTAGGTGCTCCAGCTGCTTGGGGGTAGGCGGCGGCAGGTAGGTGAAGATGGCCGGAATCATGATAAACGAGATGACGAAGGCGGCGAAAATGTTGATGGTCGCCACCAGCCCGAACTCGTAGAGAATGGCAATGTTGGTGAAGCAAAACACGAAAAAGCCGATGGCCGTGGTCGTGTTGTTCATCAACGTTACGAGCCCAATTTTGCGTACCACGCGCGTCATGGCCAGCACCTGGTTGCCGGATTTGCGGTAGTCGTAGTGGTAGCGCGAGAGTAGGTAAGTGCAGTTGGGGATGCCAATTACGATGAGAATGCTCGGAATCAGGCCCGTGAGCAGGCTGATTTTGAAGCCTAACAGCACCATGGAGCCAATGCACCACACCACCACAATCAGCACAATAAGCAGCGGAAACACCACGGCCGCCCACGAGCGGAAGAACATCAGCAGGGTAGCGCCCATGATGAGTACCGTCAGCAGCACGAAAAACTTCATCTCGCCGGCTACCTTGCTCGTCATGGTAGACCGCACGTAGGGTAGGCCGGCGTAGTGCAGCCGGATGCCGGTTTTCTTGCTGAAACGCTCGGCGTGGCCCAGAATCTTATCCATCACAGCCTGGCGGCGGCTGGAGTTCAGGTACTTCGGGTCCATCGTTAGAGCCAGCAGGGTAGCCCCGGTGCGCGGCGAAATCAGCTGGCCTTTGTAGAATTCCTGCTGGTTCACGATCTGCATCAGCGAGTCCAGCTGGGCCTGCGTCTGCGGAAACGTGCGGAAGATGGGCACCGCCTGGAACTGCCGGTTGGCCGTATCCTTGTCCAGCCGAATGAGCTTGGTGATGCTCAGCACACCACTCACGCCCTGCACTTTACCCAGGGTATCGGTGAGGGTGCGCAGCTCGTTGAAGTTGCCGAGCCGGTAGATACTGCTATCCTGCAAGCCCAGCACCAGCACGTTGCCGTCTTCCCCAAACTGCTTTTTGAAGCGTTGGAAATACACCATGTCCGGGTCATCGGGCCGGACCACCTGGGCAAAGTCGTAGGTCATTTCTACGTCTTTGGCTTTCCAGGCCATAAACACCGTAATAGCCGCCAGCAGCAGAAGTAGCAGCCGCCGGTTCTTGATGATGAATAAGGCGAGTTTACTCCACATAGGCTGCTAAAATGGAGCAAAGGTACGCAAAGCGGGGCAGCTAGTCTACGGCGTCGAAAAATGCACTAAAGCAACGGCAATGGCGTTTATAAAAAAAATGTAGGTACATACATAAAATTATATTTTAAATATAGCGACCTTTACCATTACGCTATACAGGTATAATACAATATAGTGTCGCATTTTTGCTGTATAAATGCATTTTAACATGGTATCATTACCATTGTTTTTCTCGCCTGATGATTTTGTTTCCAGCTCCGGAAGTCTTACTTACTTACCATCGTAAGACGGATATGTTGCAACTCACGTATAGTGCCACTAGCCTCTCTATGTCGTTTGGACAGGCTTATCAGCTGGCATTGGATGAGATGTTGCGTAAAAACGTGGGTAAGCTTCTGTTGGACCTCAAGCGCAACGCCCCACCAGCCGACGACGAAGAATATCTGCTGGAGCCATTGGCCCGCACCTTTCCCCCTACCCTCGACCGGCCGGTGTACATTGCCGCTGTGTTGTCTGAGGGACAGTACCAACACCAGATCGGCAGCTACCTGATGGGCAACACCAGCCTGACGCCCGCACAGGTGGAGTTCAACTATTTCACCTCCCGCCACGAAGCCAGCGCCTGGCTGAGTGATAATTGAGTTTTCTACCCTTTCTAACAACAGAAACGGCCCCGATTGCTCGGGGCCGTTTCTGTTGTTACTCAGTTCAATCACGCTTACAGCTTCTCGAAAATTCGGGCGAAGCTTACGGCCTGGCCAATGTAGGCGCGCAACTCCGAGATGGACATGCGGGTCTGCTCGCGCGAGTCGCGGTGGCGGACGGTTACGGTGTCGTCTTCCAGCGTTTGGCCATCTACCACAATGCAGAACGGTGTGCCGATGAGGTCCTGACGGGTATAGCGCTTACCAATGGCATCGCGCTCCTCCATAATCACGGGGAAGTCGAAACGTAGGCTGTTGAAGATTTCCTCGGCCTTCTCGGGCATTCCATCCTTTTTCACCAGCGGGAAAATGGCCGCTTTGATGGGCGCCAGCGCCGGGTGCAGCTTCAGGAACGTGCGGGTTTTGGTTTGCTCCTTTTCGCCTTCGCCCTCTGTAATGGTTTCTTCCTGGTAGGCCTGGCACAGGGTAGCCAGAAACAGGCGGTCGGCGCCTACCGAGGTTTCCACTACGTAGGGCACGTAGTTGCCGTAGGGCTTGCCGGTCTCGGGATTCACGTCGTTGTCGAAGTACTGCTGCTTCTTGCGGCTCAATTCCTGGTGCTGGGTCAGGTCGAAGTCGGAGCGGGAGTGGATGCCTTCGATTTCTTTGAAGCCGAAGGGAAACTCGTACTCGATGTCCACGGCAGCCTTGGCGTAGTGGGCCAGCTTGTCGTGGTCGTGGAAGCGCAGCTTCTCGGGCGCCAAGCCCACGGCCTCGTGGAAACGGCGGCGGGCGGCCTTCCAGGTGTCGTACCACTCACCTTCGGTGCCAGGGCGCACAAAGAATTGCATTTCCATCTGCTCGAATTCCCGCATGCGGAAGATGAACTGGCGGGCCACAATTTCGTTGCGGAAGGCCTTGCCAATCTGAGCAATACCAAACGGCACCTTCTGCCGCGCCGATTTCTGCACGTTCAGGAAGTTCACGAAGATACCCTGGGCGGTTTCGGGGCGCAGGTAAATCTGGGCGGCGTCGCCTTCCACGGCCGAGCCCTGGGTGGAATACATCAGGTTGAACTGGCGCACGTCGGTCCAGTTGCAGGTGCCGGAGATGGGGCACACAATCTTCTCCGACACAATCAGCTCCTTCACGGCGGCCAGGTCGTTGTCGGTAAGCAGGCGGCCGAGGGTAGTGAGCAAGTCGGCGGCGCGGTCTTGCTGACCGGCGGCTTCGTACTCGGCGGCTTTGTCTTCCACCAGCACGTCGGCGCGGTAGCGCTTCTTGCTGTCAAGGTTATCCACCAAGGGGTCGTTGAAGCCGGCTACGTGGCCAGAGGCAACCCAGGTTTGCGGCGCCATGAAAATGGCCGCGTCAATGCCCACCACGTTCTGGTGCAGCTGCGTCATGGCCTGCCACCAGAGGCGCTTGAGGTTGTTTTTCAGCTCCACGCCGTTGGGGCCGTAGTCATACACGGCGGCCAGGCCGTCGTAGATTTCACTGGACGGAAACACAAAGCCGTATTCCTTGGCGTGGCTGACAATATCTTTCAGCTGGGTATTCTCGATGGAGGATTTCTGCGGGGCGTTGCTCATAGCTGCAAAAGTATCACGGATTAGCGCGGATTTTAACGGATTTCACGGATTTTGTGGCGACTCAATGGCGTGGAGCTGTGCGCCGTGCCGTCTAGTAGCTGGCCTCTGGCCTACTCACTCGGATAACTTTTTCCCGAATATCGCCATTGGCGCGGACGACCGCAGGCCAGAGGCCTTGCTACTAGACGGCACGGACACAGCCTCGCGCCATCGTTCAGTCCTTGCTCATCTCTACCCTAATTAGTCTCCCAGTTCTTTAGCTTATCAGATTACCCATAAGTTACCGATTCGGCAATTCCAGTAACAATTTCATAATCTTGCTACCCTTTGGGGTACCTGTACCTTTGACTGCTGAAATCTGATTTCTCACCAACTACCCTCTTATGTTCGGCTTAGAGCCTCACGTGCTACTACTGCTGCTAGTTTGTTTGCTGGCAGCCTGCGCGTTCGAATTCGTTAACGGTTTCCACGACACAGCTAATGCCGTGGCTACCGTCATCTACACCAACACCCTGCGTCCGTGGGTGGCCGTGGTATGGTCGGCATTCTGGAATTTCATCGGCGTATTTTCCGGTGGTATTGGCGTTGCGATGGGTATTATCTACCTATTGCCCGTCGAAAGCTTAGTTGATCAGAACGTGTACCACGGCATTGCCATGGTAGGCGCCCTCATTCTGGCTGCCATTATCTGGAACGTGGGCACATGGTACTACGGCCTACCCTCGTCGTCGTCGCACGCCCTCATTGGGTCCATCCTAGGGGTAGGCATTGCGTTCAGCCTGATTTCGGGTGGTAATGGCTCCGGCGTGAACTGGGGCAAAGCCGGCGAGGCAGGCCTTGCCCTACTGGTAGGGCCGCTGTTCGGCTTCACGCTCACTATTTTGCTGATGTATATGCTCAAGCGCTTTGTGAAGAGCAAAACCATCTTCAAAGAGCCACACAAGCGCAAGCCCCCACCCCTCTGGATTCGTCTGACGCTGGTAACCACTTGTACGCTGGTGAGCTTTTTCCACGGCTTCCAACGACGGTCAGAAAGGCGTGGGCCTGATTATGCTGATCCTGATTGGCATTGTGCCTACCTACTTCGCCATCGACCAAACCTTGAACCCACTGGACATGCGCGAGTCATTGCAGCGGGTGGAGCTGGTGATGAACAAAGTAAACCCGCAGGAGCTCAGTGCCGATAATCGCCAGAATCTGCTAGAAGTGAAGTCCCAGACCGCTACCCTCGACAGCATCTTCAGCGGCAAAACCGACGTATCGCAGCTTCCCCAGGCCGAGCGGTTCCGCATTCGCAAGGCTATTCTGCTTACCTATAGCAGCGCTAAGAAAATCATTGGCAGCGATAAGGTGAGCCTAAGCACCAACGACCGCAACACCTACGAAGCCGCCATCACCGATATGCGCCGCTTCACGGATTACGCCCCGTGGTGGGTGCTCCTCATGGTGTCCCTATCCCTGGGTATTGGTACGATGGTAGGCTGGGAACGCATTGTGAAAACGATTGGTGAGCGAATTGGCAAGGAGCACCTAACGTATGCCCAAGGCGCTTCCTCGGAGCTGGTAGCAGCGGCTATGATTGGTGGCTCTACCTGGTTGAGCTTGCCATCCTCTACCACCCACGTATTATCGTCGGCCATTGCAGGTAGCATGGTGGCCAACCGCGGCGTGAAGAACCTGAACCCGCAGATGATTCGCAGCATTGCCTTGGCCTGGATACTCACGCTGCCTGTAACCATGTTCCTGGCTGGCAGTTTGTTCCTGCTATTCCGAGCGCTGATTTAGAGTAGCTGCTAGCTTCTTTTTGAGCTGAGAAGACAAAAGCCGCTCCCATTGTGGGAGCGGCTTTTGCGTTGTTAACAGCTGTGTTGATAACGTGGTTGCTAACACGCTTAGATTAGCAAAGTGAGATCAATTCACTAGAAAACCAATGAGTTATCCACTTATCCACACTGTTTTAGTCTGATTTTGTGGATAACTCCAGTTTTAGGCCGGCCATTGTACCTCCATGTCGTCGTCTATGAACACACCGAAGTTGACAAATTGCAGTTCGCCTTCGTCGAAATACAGGTCAATCATCTGGTCTTCATAGGAAAGACGCATCTCACCGGTATCCATTTTTTCCACTTCTGGGTCTTCCACGTTGTTGCGGCGCATCAGGTCCTGAATCTCCTCCACCGACTTGCCGTGGATAGACTCGCCGAACAAGCGCATAGCGGGGTAGTCCGTTTCGATGCAGCTCAGGCGGTAGTCGTCCTCGCGGTCGAAGTACAGGGAGTAGCCTTCGTCGAGGTAGTTCCAAGCTTGGTGCTCAAACTCGTCGTCGTCATCCGACTCTTCAATTTCTTCGGGCTCGCCCATCAGCTGACGCACCTCGTCGCGGGTGGCGCCAAACTTCAAGGGACCCATACCGGTGCCTAGGATGATTTCGTGTTCTTCCAACGTATCGTCGGGGGTATTAGGGGTCGTTTGCATAGGGGTAGGGGTTTGGTGAAGGAGAGTAAAGGTAGGAGTTCAGTTGCCGGTTGGCCGTTGAGAGTTATCAGTACGCTGATTTTATCCACACTGACAACTCATTTTCCGTAGCGCTGTTCGAAGTCGGCTTTCTGCTCTTGGTAGAGAGGGTAGGCCCGGGCCGCATCCCACTTCTCTTTGAAGATGCGGGCGGCCTCGGCTTTGGTGGGGTCTTCGGAGGCGCGGGGTAGCTCGGCGCGGCCATGGGCGCCACTCTGGCCTTTTTTGTCGTCCGGCACAGGGCCGTCGTACTTCTTGCCGCCACGGTGGTTGGCGTAGCGCCGGGCGCGGGTGTAGCCCATCTGCAAAAACTTGCGGGCCATATCGGCACCCACAAAGTCCTCATCGCGCAAATACGCCTCAAACAGCGCGTAAATCTTCTCCGACGACTCCTGGGCCACCTCGGGCGTACGGAAGCGCCAGTGAGGCAGAATCTCCGACTTATAGGGCTCTACCAGCAGCACACCCTGCTCGCCCTTGCCCACCCGGTACAGTTCCGGGTGCTGGCGGAAGTCGGTATGGTGGAAATCCAGGTTGTAGTCGAAGGGCATGGCAGGCGAAGTTCAGAGAAGTTTATACGCTGAAAACCGACGAGCGGCCATTTAACCTACTTATCCACCACCCTGCGGCTAAATCGTGGATAACTGCCGCCCAGCGCCCCCCGTGTGCGAAGCCCGGTTCTGCCTACTCGCCCGACCGCAACCTGGTTCTACCTAACTGCCCAACTGCCCAAGTGAAGCTCGGCTCTGCCCAACCGCCTGAACGAAGCCTTTCGCTTTTCCACAGAGTTAATAACTTTTTAAATTCATTTTTTAAATTTTTCTCTTTTATCCCTGTTGTTAGGAGTGTGCATAAGTGGATAAATCGGAAGGGTTATCAACATGGCTGATAACTTGTGAATAAAAAAGCAGTTATCCACTGTCTATCAACAGGGTATGTGGATACTAAACAACAGATATTAAAGCAGTTAAATCGATTATTCACAATCCACAGGCTTGTCCACAAATCCACAATCCACACGCACATCGCAGTGTGGATTGTGGGTTTTTTAGGGGATAGTTATCCACCCTTATCCACAGCCAATTTCACCTGTAAGGGTTATTCACGGTGCAAAAAAACTTATCCGCTTTTTATCCACGAGTTATCCCCAGGTTTCCACCATATTATCCACACATTATGTGGGTTGCGGAAAAGGCAGTGGATAAATATGTGGATAAAAGGGAGGGTGCCGCACTACAAGCCCGTACGGGCACTTTTGAGTGTGAATAACTCATATAGCCGACATTCTATTCATCCTATTAAACCCAAAATCAGGGCAAGCTGCAAAAACAAAGGCCTGACTGAAAAGCCAGGCCTTGCGCTGCAACGGGGGTAGGAAAAGGGTAGGCTTATGACGGTGCTAGGTCTGAGTTGGCGGGTCCCATCAGCAGCTTGCCGTACGCATCGAAACGGGAGCCGTGACACGGGCAATCCCAGCTGGTTTCCAACTCATTCCAATGCACCACGCAACCTAGGTGCGGGCAAATGGCGGAGCACTCGTGTACCTGTCCCTGCTGGTCTTTATACACAGCCACCTTCGTGACGCCGTGCCGCAGTACGGCGCCGCTGCCGGGTGCAATAGCATCGGCTGAGGCCACGTCGCCCCCCGTAAGCAGGTCGGTATAGTCGGCTACTACGCGGGCATTTTCGCGGGCAAACTCTTTGAGCGATTCTGCTTTGAGCGTTACGCGGCCGGGGTCGTATAGCTCCGCCCAGGGGTTGGAGCGTTCCAGGATGAGGTCGCGCAGCAGCATAGCGCCCAGCGTGCCGTGCGTCATGCCGTGGCCCGAGTCGCCGGTGATGATGTACACGTTGGGCTCGTCCAGCGGATTGCGTCCGGCGTAGGCTAGGCTGTCGTTGGGCTCCAGCACCTGCCCCGACCAGCGGAAATCGATGGAAGTAATAGCCGGAAAATGCGCCCGTGTCCATTCTTCCAGGCAAGCCAGCCGGGCCTGCGGATCGTCGTGCCCCACTGAATTGTCCTCACCGCCTACAATCAATAGATCGTGCGAATCAGAATCCGGTACTGGCTGCACGCGGATGTAGTGGTACGGATCGGCCATATCCCAATACAGGGCAGTGGTAACGGCGCCACGCGGCACCTGGGCGCCCAGCGCGTAGGTGCGGTAGGCGCCCTGCTTGGTGTGCATCACTACACGGTCGATGCAGGGCGTGTTGGTGGCTACTACCACGGCCTGGGCGCGTACCTCAAAGCCTTCGGTGGTGCGCACCAGCGCTGTGTCGCCGCCTTGCACTTCGGTGGCGTGGGAGTGCGTGAAGATTTGGCCACCTTGCGCCACAATGGCTTTCGCTACCCCGCGCAGGTACTTCAAAATATGAAACTGGCCCTGGTTGGGAAAGCGCAGGCACTCGCCGGTCTGGAAGCCCTGGGTACCAGCATCAGGTAGCCACTCTACCCCGGTAAGCCCGGCGCGGTGCGCGGCGTCGCGCTCGTCCAAGAGCTCTTGGTGGGTGTTTTCTTTCGCCAGAAACAGGTAGCCATCTAAGCGGCTGAAATCACAATCAATCTGCTCATCGGCTACTATTTGCTCAATTTGGTCGATGGCAGCACCATGACTTTCGGCGGCCAGGCGGGCGCCCTCCTGTCCAAACAACTGCTCCAGCGTGGTGTAGCGGTCATCCAGCGCATTGGAAAGGTGAGCTGTGGTGCGGCCGGTTTCGCCGCTGGCTATTTCACCATCTTCCAGCACGGCTACGCGCTTTCCTTCTTTGCCCAGCAGGTAGGCCGTGGTAAGACCGGCAATGCCCGCACCTACCACTACCACATCTACCATGAGGTTTTGGCGTAGGGGCGAAAAAGCAGGTAGCGCTTCGGTGGTGGCAAACCAGGTAGACTGGGTAGCACCGGAGGTGTGGGTAGGGTCGATGGTGTCGGACATGGCGAAGGAAGTGGGGTACCCCAGCACGTACGGGTAGGGCGGAGCGGTAGTTAACGACGAGCTTGCGCCTTACCCATGCGCATAAGCAGACGCCTGCAAGAATGCCATCAATAAAAAAGCCCCTGCCATACGTAGGCAGGGGCTTTGAGTCCGAGAAAACAATTCTAAAAGACCAGCTTAATCTCTTCCTGATCCCACCCGGCCCGCACAGGTTGTAGCACTGGGCCGAGGTAAATCGGCTCGGGAGGCACTTGCAGATTCGGGTCGCTGCCCTGCCAGGTGCCGTCGTTGTTGGCGTCGATGAGCACCCGCAGGCGGTAGGTGCCGGGCGGCAGGTTATCGAAGCGGAACGTCTTTTTGGGGCTTTTGAGCACTGCTATCGGCTGGGCTTTCTGGTCAATTACCTGCACCTCGTAGCTGGTATACTTGGTCTGTATGGTACCCGACAACGACCCAGAAGCCGGCTGCTCGCTCACGCCCAGCTTCAGCGGCCGGAAGCCCAACGACTGCCCCGTGACGGCCTGAATGTTGGTACTATCAAACTGAAAAACCAGCGTTTTCTCGGCCTTGGTATCCAGGTTAATGGTTAGCTCCGTGCGGGTATCGTTCAGGCGGCCGTCTTTGGGTAGGCGCAGGGGGCGTTTGGCTGCGGTAGAGTCTTCAGTGAGGGTAGCAAAGGGCTTGTCTGGCGCAATGCGTACGGGCACCGCGAACTTCACCCGCACCTGACCCTGGCGGTACACTTGCTGCGGATTGCCTTCCACGGCGTAGCCTACTGCCCGGCGCGTTGGTTCTTTGCCCTGAAAGCGCACGTCGAGGGTGTCGCGGCCTACGTTGCCGGCACTATCGGCGGCCGTGAGTACGTAGCGGCCCTCCGTAAAGGTGGGCGTTTTGAAGACTAATAGCGTCTTGCCCTCCTCAGCTAGCAATATGCCTTGGTTGAGGGTAGCCGTGTCGGGGCGGGCGGCGGTGCCGGGCAGTGGAGCCAGGCGCGCCCGGCTTACTCCCTCGTTGAAGGATACCTTGAACCGGGTAGGCTCGGGCTGCTGACCAGTAATGAGCGCCCGGCGGGCGTCGGGGCGCACCAGTTGTAGGCGCACCGAGTCGAGTGTTTCGCCTACCTGAATGGGCTCGGGGAGGTAGGCAATTTTCTCCCCGTCTTCATAGCGGAAGCTCTGGTTTTTATCCACCAAAGCATACAGCCGGTACGGGCCTGCCTTCAGGTTTTCCAGAGTGAAAGCGCCGGATTTGTCGGTGCGAGTGAGGTAGTAGGGCCTACCCTTGCGCACCGAAAAGGCGGTGTCGTTGGCGGGGTATAGCATCACGGAGGCATTCTCGGCAGGCTTGGTCGTGAGCAGGTCCGTCACCACGCCGCGCACCATGCCCGAGTCGAGCTGCGGGCCGGTACTGAACGCCAGCCGCACGTTTTTGGCCTTGTTCTTCTCGGTGATATCCACTACGGCATCCCCAAAGTTGAAGGAGTAGGTGGTATTCGGCGCAAACGGCTTATCGTAAATCAGCGAAATAGCCGTGCGGTCCTCGCGCACTTTGTAGTGGTTCTCATCCGGAATCAGCGGGGCCACAATCAGGTTTTTGGCTAAGTCCTGCAACTGCACTTCCTCCGAGAACTCCAGCCGAATGGTTTGGGTCGTCACGTTGCGGGCGCCCTGTTCTGGGTTAGTGCTCACCAACTCGGGCGGAACCAGGTCGCGTGCACCACCATCGGGCGAGGCAATGGTAGCGCAACCGCTCAGCAGCGCCATACCGGCTACCCACCGTATCCAACCAGCACGCACAAATTGCATCATAAATAAACAGACAAAAACAGTGACGGCGGCACGAAGCGTAGGCTTCGCTCACCGCCGCCCACTATCACTCAACTTAACAATCAACTACATAGCCCCTCCCCTACCCCATTGGGGAACAGGCTTAGCGCCGAGTAGCTACGTAAATCAGGCTGGAATATTGCCCGCCGTGCTGGGCCGCGTAGCGGTTCGACTGGTAGCCGGCTTTCAACACGGCCAACATGCCCTGGCCCTGCTCGGCGCGGTGTTTCTCGCTGAGCATGCTCACATAATAGGCATCCAAGGCCATGGGTAGGGTTTCGCGCACCTGCATTTTGTGCTTTTTCAGCAACTGACGCATGGTATTGGGCGCAAAATGGTAGAGATGGCGCGGCACGTCGTAGGCTGCCCAATCCTGGCGGTAGTGCTGGGCGTCGAGGCTTTCTACGTTGGGAACGGCAATGATAAGCACACCCTCCGGCTTCAAGAGCTGAATGAGCTGGCGCAGGGTTTCGTTCAGGGTATGAACGTGTTCCAATACGTGCCACAGCGTAATCACGTCGAAGGAGCCGGCCGGTAGCTTGCCGAGGTCTTCGGGCGTGCCCACGTTGGCCCCTACCCTACGCATCGCCTCTTCGCGGGCGCGGGGGTTGGGTTCCAGGCCGTGCACCTGCCAGCCGTCGGTCTTGGCCGCCGCTACAAAATGACCCGTACCGCAGCCGTAGTCTAGCAGTTTGCCTTTGCTTGGCACCAGCCGATTGAGCAGAGCCACTTTGCGTCGTAGGGTAAAAAAGCGGGCTACTTTATACGCTTGGTTGATGAGGCCAGCCGCGCCGCTGTTGTGCGACACATATTCATCCGACTCGTAGTAGCGCCCAATATGGGCCGCATCGGGGCGCGGATTGGTGAGCTGAAATTTGCACGCCGTACACTGCTGAATAGCGAAGCTCTCCTTGCTCACCGACTTATCTTCAACCACCAGCTTATTCTGGAAGTCCGATTTCCCGCACACCGGGCAAGCCTCTAAACGTTCGTAAGACACAGAAATGAGATGTTGAATAGTAAGCGCATGAACGTCGTGCTTCATCTGGCGTCCGCGCAGCCGAAGCATCTCTACCGCAATAGTAATTCTTATTGAGAAAGATTACGGCTGCAGTAGAGATGCTTCGGCTGCGCGGACGCCAGATGAAGCACGACACGCTCTATCACTTAACACAAAAACTATCTACCCAAGTACACCATCAGCACCGAAACGTCGGCTGGTGAGACGCCACTGATGCGGCTGGCCTGGCCCAAGGTTTCGGGCTGAATCTTGAGCAGCTTCTCGCGGGCCTCGTGCGAGAGGGCGGGCATAGCCTTATAGTCAAGCCTACCCTGAATTACGAAGTTTTCCAGCTCCTGCACGCGGGCGGCTTGCTGGTGTTCCTTGGCTAAGTAGTTCTCGTATTTCACCAAGATAATGGCCTGCTCCAGCGCCTCGGCGCGGTAGGGAGCCAGCGCCAGCGTGAGGCCGGGCAGTACGCGGGTGAGGTCGGCCAGCTCCACGTTGGGGCGGCGCAGCAAGTTCACGGCGCGGGTTTTCTCGTGGATGGTAGCCGAGCCCAGTTCCTCCAACAGACTGTTAATTTCGTGGGGCTCGATGGCAAACTTGCCTAGCAGCGTCAGCACCTCCTGGGTTTGCTGTTCCTTCTGGCGCACCAGTTCCATACGCTCCTCCGACGCCAAGCCCAGCTCGTAACCCAGCGGCGTGAGGCGCAGGTCGGCGTTGTCCTGTCGCAGCAGGATGCGGTGTTCGGCGCGGCTCGTGAACATGCGGTAGGGCTCGTCAGTGCCTTTGTTCACCAGGTCGTCGATGAGCACACCGATGTAGGCCTCGCTGCGCTTGAGCACGAAGGGCGCCTTGCCGTGCACTTTGTTGTGCGCATTGATGCCGGCCATCAGGCCCTGGCACGCGGCTTCCTCGTAGCCCGTGGTGCCGTTGATCTGGCCCGCGAAGTACAGATTCTTGATCCGCTTGGTTTCCAGCGTGAGGCTGAGTTGGGTAGGCGGGAAGAAGTCGTACTCGATGGCGTAGCCAGGCCGGAACATCTTGGCATTCTCGAAGCCCGCAATCTTGCGCAGGGCGCGATACTGCACGTCCTCGGGTAGGGACGAGCTGAAACCATTCACGTACACTTCCACCGTGCTCCAACCCTCGGGCTCCACAAAAATCTGGTGGCGGTCCTTGTCGGCAAAGCGGTTGATTTTGTCCTCCACACTGGGGCAGTAGCGCGGCCCCAAGCCCTTGATGCGGCCCTGAAACATCGGCGACTTCTCGAAACCCTCGCGTAGGATTTCGTGCACCTCGGCGTTGGTGTAGGTGATGTAGCAGGGGCGCTGCTTGCTGAGGGCGGGCGTGTCGAGGTAGGAGAATTTGCTGGGCACGTCGTCGCCGGCCTGCTCCTCCATTTTGGAGTAGTCCAGGGAGCGGCCGTCTACGCGGGGCGGGGTGCCGGTTTTCATGCGGCCAGCCTCAAAGCCCAGCTCCTTCAGCTGCTCCGTGATGCCAGTGCTGCCGCGCTCGGCAGCCCTACCCCCACCAAAGTTCTTTTCACCGATGTGAATGAGACCGTTTAGGAAGGTGCCATTGGTGAGCACCACCGACTTACCCCGGAACTCAATGCCGAGCTGCGTTTTCACGCCTACCACCGTATCGTTTTCCACCACCAAACCCAGCACGGCTTCTTGCCAGAAGTCTACGTTGGCAATGCCTTCCAGCGTGAGGCGCCATTCCTCGGCAAAGCGCATCCGGTCCGATTGCGCCCGCGGGCTCCACATGGCGGGGCCTTTGGAGCGGTTCAGCATCCGGAACTGAATCATGGTTTTGTCGGTGATGATGCCCGACTGCCCTCCCAAGGCGTCTACCTCGCGCACAATCTGCCCCTTGGCTACCCCGCCCATGGCAGGGTTGCACGACATCTGCGCGATGGTGTTCATGTTCATAGTCACCAGCAGCACTTTCGAGCCCAGGTTGGCGGCAGCGGCGGCAGCCTCGCAGCCCGCATGGCCCGCGCCTACCACAATCACATCGTATTCTTCTTGCTGAAACATGCCTTCTTAATAGAATTTTTTCGCCCGGAGTTCACGCAAGCTTGAAAGGCGAGTTTGAGAGTGTTAAAAACCCAGCAAACACCTCTACTTGCGAGTGGATACCCTTCACTGCGAAAAGCGTGTGCAAAGATACAATTCAGGCAGTTAGTCTAGTTCCTGCTCGTCCCAATCAAGCATCAGCTCAGTGGCTTGCCGGTTCACCTCTTCCCAGGTAAATGGGAGCCACTGGTCGCGTAGGCAGTTGAACACCTCCGTAGCAGGTAGGCAGGGAAACAGCTTGTAGTCGAACTTGGGGTAATCATGCACTAAGTAGCCAGGGTAGTAATACTGCATGTGCTGCTGGCGGGCGTGGTTTATTTTCAACAGCATCAGGTACTTGCCTAGACTGTTTTTGCGGTAGGCAGGGTCATAGAAATTCATGATGCCGGCCAAGCTGCGCGTGCCGCTATCGAAAATACCGGCCGCAATCAGCTGCCCGTTGTCGCGCACTTCCAGCACCTCGGTGGTGAAGATGTTATGGGTAGCGCCGGCCAGCAGAAAGGCCTCCACAGTAGGCGGCGCGTCGAAGGTGATGGAGGCGCGGTACTGCGCGTACAGCATCTCGTATTCATCGGTAAGCCGGAAAGGCCGGATGGAAACGCCGAACGGCTCGTTTAGGCGCAGCAAGCGGCGCTGCTCCGGCCCCCACGTCACGTTGTCGAGCGCCAGTCGGAGCCAATGCACCGTGTGCAGCATGTCGTTGATGGGTAGAAAACGGCACGTGAATAAGTCCTGATGCATCCGGTAATAACCCTGGCCCAGGTAATAATCCAGCATGTTGCCCGGAATAATAGGAAATGGAGGGGGCACGGCGGACATAGAAAGATAACGTGGGTAGGGATTGTCATTCCGAGCAGCGCGAGGAATCTGGATAACTGGCCTCGGCGAGACTTGCTCAGATTCCTCGCGCTGCTCGGAATGACAACGGGTAGGCAACAATACAGAAAACGCCCGCATTTCGGCGGGCGTTCCTGAAAAATCAATCCATAAAAAACGGATGCAAAACGCCTAGAATGTGCGTAGCAAGAGGCAGTCGTCTTCCTTTTTGCGCATGGCTGTCTGGCTCAGCAAGTCCTTATCGGCGTAGCCCAGCAGGTGTAGCACACCGTGAATCATTACGCGGTGCAATTCGTCGCGGAACGTGACGCCCAATTGCTGGGCATTTTCGCGGATGCGCTCCACCGAAATGAAAATGTCGCCCTCAATCACATCCGAAGTATCCGAGTTATCGAAGGTGATAACGTCGGTGTACGTGTCGTGGTCAAGGTACTCCACGTTCACCTGGTGCAAGTACTCGTCAGAGCAAAAGATGTAGGTCAGCTGAACGATTTCGTGCTCGTGCACCGCCGCAATCCGCTCAATCCAGGAGGTGAGTTCGGCAGCGTCGGCCAACTCGAAATCCACTTCCTCTACGATAAACTCGATGCCAGGCGTTTCGTGGCGCGGCTCCTCGTGCAAAAACTCGTCGTGTTCAGCTGTGTTCATACCAGGGCTTAGGCCGTGACGTGGTCAGATGGAGAATCGGAAGTGGCAGGCGCAGGGGCGAGTAGGAACGTGAGTTGCACGTTGCGACCCTCCTGGGTGAACTCCACCTCGTCGGCGAGGTGGCGAATGAGGAAGATACCGCGGCCACCGGGGTTTTCTAGGTTTTCGGGAGCCGTGGGGTCCAGTAGGTTATCGTAGTCGAAGCCTTCGCCTTCGTCCTGTACTTCAAACTTCAGACGGTCCTGATCTACGTAAAGCGACAGAAATACGTTCTTGTCCTTGTCGAACTTATTTCCGTGCCGGATGGCGTTGTTCACCGCTTCGGTGACGGCCACCATAATGTTGCCGTAGATGTCGTCTTCAATATGGAAGGTATCCTTCGAATTGTCGATGAAACTTTCCACTACTCGGATGTTCTCGACCAGCGAAGGAATTTGAATTTTAACCTGCTTCATAAGGGGTTGGTAAGAGGGGCAGCGGCGGTAAAAATAAGGAGAGCTATTTCATTTTCTGAAAATATTCACTGACCTCCCGCTGATAATAGGGCGTGAGGGCGGGCGGAACGGTACGGAGCAGCTCGGTTTGCCAGGTTTTCTGCTGCTTGTATTTTTCAAAAGCAGGCGGAAATACCGGCGGGCGGTTCTGCGCCGTTTGCGCTTCCCGACGTTCTTCCTGATCGCGCTCCTGGGCCGATTTCTCGGCTTCCAGTAAACGAGTAAGGATTTGTTGCTGGCGCATAATGGTTTGCTCCGTCAGCCGCTTGTTTACGAGGTCGGTTTCGGTTTGTTCCATCATTTTTTTGAGTTCGCCGGTACCGCTTCCACCGCCCTCGCCTTTGCCTTCCTTGCCGCCGGGCTTCATCTGGTCCATTTTCTGCAAGGCGTCGCGCAGCATTTGCTGCTGCCCAGCTAGTTTGGCTAGTTCTTCGGACAGCGCCCTACCCGATTTACCACTCTGTTGGAGCTGCTGAATCTGCTGGTTGAGCTGCTGCTGCATGCGGCCCAGCTGGCCTTCGCCGGCGCTGCTACCCTTCTTCTTTTTGCGGCCGGGCTTGCCGCCGCCCTGCTGCTGCTGTTGCTGGCTTTGGCGCTGCTGTTCCTGCATTTGCTTCAGGGCGTCGTTCAGCATCAGGGCCAGGTTGTTCATGCTGGTCATGGCCTGCTGCTGGCTGGCGGTGGCGCGGCGCACATCGCGCTGCTGGATGTGGTTCATCGACTCGTCCATGCGGCCGTTCATCTCCCCTACCTCCCGCGTCACGAAGCTCTGGAGCTGGAACACTTTTTTGGCTAAGGCATAGAGCGAATCCTGCACCACGCGGGCGTCGTCGCGGAGCTTGCGTTGCTGCTGGCCTAGCTGCACAAAGCGCGGGTCCTGCTGGTCTACCTGCCGGAACTGCTTCATCACGCCTTCCTCGTCGAAGCTCAGCTTGAGCAGATTTTCCAGGATGTCGCGCAGGCCGTCGATGTTCTGCTGTTGCTGGTCCTGCTCCTCCTGGTCCATCTGCTGTTGCATTTCCTGGGCCATTTGCTGCATTTTCTGAGCGGCTTGCTTCTGGGCCTGGCTGGCCTTTTGGTTCTGATTTTTTTGGAGTTGCTGCTGGCTTTCCTGCATCTGCTGGTCTACCTGCTGTTGCTCCTGCTTCATCTCATCGGCCTCGTTTTCGCCGCCCAGCTGCTCGTCCATTTTCTTCAGGTCCTGCAAGTCCTGCTTGATTTCCTCAAACTGCTCCTTGGCCTGCTGCTGCTGCTGTTTCAGCTCCTCGTTCTTTTGCTTCTGCTGCTCGTTGCTGAGCTTATTGTCCTGGTTGCTCTTGTCGTTTTGCTGGGTTTGCTCGGCTAGTTTCTTTTGCTCCTCAGCTAGTTTTTGCAGCTTGTCGAGGGCAGCGTCCTGCTTCTGCTCAAACTGCAATTGCTTGAACATCTCTAAAGCCCGCTCCAACTCCTTCTGCAAGGTTTGCTCTTTGTTTTCGAGCTTTTGCAGAAGTTGCTGCATGTCCAGCTGGTTGTGGTCTTGCTGGTTTTCCAGGAGCTTTTGTAGCTCTTCGTAGAGCTTCTTGGTTTCGGGGTCCAGCAAGGTTTCCATCAGCTTTTGCAGCTCCTGCGCCTTTTCAGCCAGTTCCTGGCTTTTGGGGTCCAGCTCATTTTGCTGCTGCATCATCTGCTCGAAGGCCTGTTTCATGTCGGCCAACTGCTGATCTACCTGCTTCTTTTCTTGCAGCATATTCTGCAACTGCTTGCGGTCCTGAAAGCTCAGCTCGCGCTTGGTTTTCAGCTTGTTGTCGGTTTTAGCCATTTCGCGCTCCAGCTGTTTGCTCTGCTCGCCGGCACGGCTCAACTGGTTCTGCACTGCCGCCGACTTCTGCGCCAATTGCTCGCGCTGGGCCGCCCGCGAGGGTAGGCGGTACTCGGCCTGCCGCGTGCGTGCCGACTTGGGGCCGTGCACGCCATCGTTGTCCCACACCTGCACGAAGTACTCCAGCCGGTCGCCGGGCTTCAGGTTGAGGGCGCGCACGTCCCACTGGTAGGCATAGGCCTGGGCCGTACCAGATTGCAAGGGTAGGGCGCGGGTCTTGTAGGGTGCGCCGGGGCTGCCGCCCGCCACGCGGTAGTGCAGTTGCAGACGCGAGAGGCCGTAGTCGTCGCGCACGGTACCGCCCAGGGCCAGAAACTGCCGGGCCGTGGTGTCGGCAAAGGTTTCCAGGGTGATGTCAGGGGCCTGGTCGGGTAGGGCCGTGAGCTGGTATTGGATCGGGTCGCGGTTGAGGCTGGCGGGGTTGCGCAGGCGCACCAGGTAGGGCTGGCTACGCATCACCCGCCGCGAGGCCGTGAACTCGTCACCGTCGGCAGCGGCCGTCACGGTTTCGTTGGGGTTTTGGAAAACGAGTTGCAATTCGTCGGTGGCTTCGGTGGCGAAGTTCCACTGCACGGTGCTACCCTCCGGCACGGTCAGGTTGCCGGTGTTGCGAATGGTTTCGGCAGCTTTGCCCAAGTAGGCAGGGTAGGAAACGCGCACCGAAAAATCGCGCAAATCAGGCCGCTGGCGCACGCGCAAGTCGTACTCATCGGAGGTGAAACCGGCAGCGGCTAACTGAAAGGAAATGTTCTTCTGCAACTGCTTGAACTCGTAGCGGTAGCGGCCGTTGGCTTGCTTGCTAAGGTGCCGCTCCCGGCCATCGTAGCGAACCGTAATATCGTTGGGTAGGGCGTCGCCTTCTACAGCTACTTCCAAGGCAAAGTCTTCGCCCTTAAAGGCTTGCAGATTCTTATTCTCTACCACAAACCGAAACGGCGCGGGCGGCGAGTAGGCGCGGTTATAATGCAAAATGCGCTCCGTGCCTTGCACGAACAGCGCCGGGTACACCAGCAGCAGCAAGGCAATAATGCCCGCCGGTACGGCCACGTATTTCCACAACGGCCGCGTCTGGGTTTTGAGGTCAATGCCCTTCGTGAACTCAAAACCGGCGAGCTGACCAGCGCGCTGCTCCAGGCTGGCGGCAATCAGGGCGTTTTCGCGGGCTTGGCCTTGCAGCTGTAAGGCGTTCAAGAGCTTGTCTTGTACTTCTGGAAACAACTCCCCTACCCTACTAGCGGCTTGCTCGTCGGAGAGTAGGCGCCGCAGGTTAGTGAGGGCGGCCAAGGGATGCCAAATCCAGCGCACAAAGGCGTACACTACTAAGCCAAGAAAGCCAAATAGCAGCCCGCCGCGCACCCAGGTGGGCAGGTACAAAAAGTACTCGAGCAGGTTGAAGACCACAAATAAGGTCAGCAACAGGCCCAGGGCTACCAGCCCGCCGCGCACCAGCAGGCTCAGGTAAAACTTGCGCTTAAAGGCTTCCAGCTGGTCCAGCACCCGTTGTAGGGCTGGCAGCGGCGGCGTTGTAGTATCTCTGTTTTCCACTAGCGATAGGACTCAGTTCGGTTCAGGCAAGATACGGATTTGCCCGCCGGTATGAGAACGACAACGGAGGGTAGGAAAATTGTTCCGGAGGGGCGTATGGTACTGTAGGGGCGCCTTGCAGGCGCTCGTCGTTGAACGGCTTGGCCCCACACTTACGCACAAAGCCCTACCCTCAGCAACGACGGGCACCTGTAAGGCGCCTCTACAGCACCACGAAGGCCGGGCAATGGTCGGAGTGTACCGCGTCAGGCAGCAGGCCGGCTTCCAGAATACGCGGCTCTAACTGTTTATCTACCAGCAGGTGGTCGAGGCGCCAGCCTACATTGCGGGCGCGGGCGCCGGCGCGGTAGGTCCACCAGGAGTAGTGGGCGATGGCGTCGCCGTGATGGTGGCGGAAAGAGTCGGTGAAGCCATCGGCCAGAAAATCCCGGAACCACTGGCGCTCCTCGGGTGTGAAGCCGGGGCTCTGCTGGTTGGCTTTGGGGTTGTGCAGGTCGATGTCGGTCTGACAGCAGTTGAAGTCGCCGCCGATGATGAGCGGGGGCACGCCGGCCACTTGCAGCTCGCGCACGTAGCGCCGGAAAAAGTGCAGCCACTCTACTTTAAATGCCTGCCGCTCCGGCCCGCTGGTGCCCGAGGGCATGTAGGTATTCAGCACCGAAAAGTCGTCGAAATCCAGCCGTAGCACCCTACCCTCCGAGTCGTAATCGGCGGTGCCGCAGCCTACGGCGACGTTGTTGGGCTTCACTTTTGAGAACGTAGCCACGCCACTGTAACCCGGCTTTTCGGCTGGATGCAGGTAGGCGTGGTAACCCAGGTCGGCAAAGCCCGCCACATTCAGGGCATCCCTACCCGCTTTAATTTCCTGTAAACACAGCACGTCGGGCTGGACTTGGGCTACCCAATCGAGTAGGCCTTTGCTCAGGGCTGAGCGCAAGCCGTTGACGTTGTAGGTGATGATGTTCAAAATGAGGATAATTTTTTGTCATCCTGAACGCAGCGGAGCGTAGTGAAGGACCTTATCACGCTGGCGCGAGCCGTTATTGTAATGGTTGTTCTTACGTGATAAGGTTCTTCACTACGCTCCGCTGCGTTCAGGATGACAGCCTTAATTACTCGTCTTCCAGCGAATCAAAATACTCCACAATGTGCCATTGCAGCATGCGCTCTTGCTCCTTAAGGTTAGCAAAAGGCACGGGGCGCACCAGGCGGTAGTGCGGCCAGCCTTCTTCATCCACGCGCTCCAGCTCGTAGTAGCCCGAGATGCTGAAGACCCGGCAGGTAGCAATGTGCATCAGGTCCTGTTTCTGCTCTTTGGTGAAGGGTCCCGCACCCTGGCCCAGCTCCTGCACACCAATGAGCAGGAGCATGGCGTTCAGGTCGGGCTTCTTGCCGAAGCGGGCCTTCATCTCGTTGCGTAGCTTCAGCCAGCGGTACTCAAAATCCGCTTCCGATTCGTGTTCCATCATACGTTGGCAGCGCTAGCGGCTTCTTCTTTCAGCACTTCCCAGTACTCCACGGCGCGGCGGAAGTGCGGAATCACAATGCTGCCGCCGATGAGGTTGGCAATGGCAAAGACTTCGTAAATCTCAGTGTCGGTTAGGCCTTCTTCGTGGCACTTACCCAGGTGATATTTGATGCAGTCGTCGCAGCGCAACACCATGGAGCAGGCCAGGCCAATCATCTCCTTGGTCTTCACATCCACGGCGCCTTCCTGGTAGGTGTTGGTGTCGAGGTTGAAGAAACGCTTGATTACCTTGTTATCAGCCGCCATGATCTTATCGTTCATCTGTTGGCGGTAGTCGTTGAATTCGGTGACGAGGGACATAGGGTGCGAGTAGAATTCGGTTCCGTACCGCTCAAAGGGCGGAGAGGAACACGAGTGGTTGATTGTAGGAATGAAATCCAAAATTAACCACAAACGCCGCTCTTAGTTACATCCGCGGCTCAACGAACCTCAAACTCGACGGTGTACCTCCTTTCAGGAATTTCACCTATCTGCTCATTATTTTGATAAAGTGCGATAGGGGTAGTGAAGGAGGAATAATAGCGGCCAACGGGGAGAAACTGTTTAGACAGCACACTACAAAAGTGGGTAGTGGTCAGCACTGTGCTATCTGCTACCCACGGAATCTGTATGGTTTGACTGCCGTGAGCTGGCAGCACATGTCCTCCCTAATAAGTACAGAAGATGCTATTATAGGGCTTGCGCTCGGCGCTGCTACCTCGCTTGCGTACTTCACAGAAGCGCTGATCAAGAAAAATAGGGTTGTCTAGTAGGAGCATCTGATCTGACTGGTTCGTGATCTGAAGCATAAATACCACATTTTCACCTGCCTTGAAAACAGAGGTTTGCTGACCTTGAGTGTTCAGCACCACGAAGCGTACATCTACCTGACTCTGTACTACGTCAGCATCCTCCTTACATCCTTCGAGTAGCAACACCGAGCTTATCGCCGCAATGGCCATGTATTTGTATGGAATCATTGATATACAGATAGGTAGAAGTAAAAGGAGCGCAGAAAGAAGAGTTGATTATGCGATAAATAGTTGCATGAAAAGAAAGCAATAAGCTGATTTTTATTCAGTTACGCCTAAAAATCCAATAAACTCTGAGCTTAAAATTCAAACTCCCATACCCACCGTGCTACTCGCCCCGCTTGCCGACTTCGTTTCCCTGCTTTTCCCGCGTGTGTGTCTGGCCTGCGATGAACCCTTGGCGCGGGGCGAAAACCATATCTGCACCGGCTGCCGCGCTCAACTGCCCTACACCGACTACCATCTCCTACCCCCTACCGACAACCCCTTGGCCCGGCGCTTTTGGGGCAAAGTGCCCGTAGCGCACGCGTTTAGCTATCTGCGGTTTCTGCGGCGCGGCCGGGTGCAGCACCTGTTGCACCAGCTCAAATACCGCGGACAGCGGCACGTAGGTGTGGTGCTGGGCGAGTGGTACGGTGCTGAGCTGCGTCAGCACGGTCTGCACGAAGCCTTCGACTTAATTGTGCCAGTGCCGTTGCACCCGCGCAAGCTGGCGAAGCGCGGCTATAATCAGTCTGATTGCGTGGCCGAGGGTTTTGCTAACGGCTTGCAACTCCCGTGGCACGCCCATGCGTTGCGCCGCACCGAGCATACCAGCTCTCAGACCCGCAAAACACGCCTGGAGCGGTGGCAAAACGTAGCCACTGTGTTTGAGGTAGCCACGCCCGAGCTAGTAGCCGGCCAGCGTATCTTGCTGGTAGATGATGTGCTGACGACTGGTGCCACCCTCGAAGCCTGTGCTGCCGTGCTGCTAACAGCCGGCGCCAGTAGTGTCAGCATTGCTACCCTGGCCTGCGCCGATAGGTAGGGCTATGCCAACGGGCGCCGTACTTTTGCGGTTTCGCTTGTTATAAATGTATGCCGATTTCTGATCTGACCCTGTACGACCCTTTCGAGGGCATGCGCTTTGGCCCTGAGCAATGCTTTTTGTGTGGCACGCCTACTACACCCCCTACCGATGCCGTGCCGGTGTTTGCACCGTGGCTGATGGAGCGCTACCACCTGGCCGAGCGGCCTATTCAGCTGCTCGATCAAAGCATCACTACCTATCAAAACCTCACCATCTCGTGCTGCGCCCGCTGCCGCACCCAGCACGTAGAGCCGCTGGAGGCGCAGGTAGCCGAAGCCGCCGCAGCCGGATTGGACGGCCTGCGGGCACTAGACGAGAAAACGCTGTTCCTGTGGTTGGGTAAGATGTTCTACGGGGTGCTGGTCACGGAACTGCTCACGGAGCTGAATCCGCTGATTAAGCCACGCTACCCGCTGGCCGAAAACGCCCAAATGTTCCGCCGCTTTCAGGCGTATTTCCAAACGTTGCAGGCCCTGCGCGTGCCCGTGGAGTTTGATGATTTTGTGCCGGCGTCCATCTTTATTCTGGAAGCCGATGCCACGCAACCTGCCCTACCCTTCGAGTACGACGACGACCTGACCACCATGGTGTTCAGTATCAAACTCGATAATGCGGTGATTACGAGCTGCTTGGTCGATAACGGGATTATTCGCCAAGCCATGCGCGGTATCTATCAGCAGGCCCAGCGGCCGCTACACCCGGCCCAGATTGCCGAGTTTAAGGCGCGCGTGTACTATGCGGCCTACCTGTTCAATGTAGTGCCCGACTACTTCGCTCGACCCGTGCAAGCCGGCGACGACCACGTAGTAATGGATACCCTGATAGATGATGTGACGGGGCCAGTTTTCAACCCCTGGGACAACAGCGGCTACGGCCAGGCGCTGCTGGAAATGTGGAAGCCGTGGCATATTCCGCTGGCGGAAATCATGCAAAATCCAGCGCAACCACTTAGCTATCTGTATGATGAGGATGGAAACCCGCAACCGGTAGAAAAGGTAGCGGAGCTGCTGGCGCAGCGTCCCGAGGATAAAAGCCGGCTTAACTAGCCTGCCATTCGGGGAGTACGGGCGGCGTGTCTTCCACCTTCTTGATGGTCACGTCGTCCCACTTGCCGTATATTTTTTCGTGCCGGCCTACCAGCAAGTCAATCGTGCGGTGCAGGCGGCGGTTCATGGTGTCGTGGATGACATACACGCCATCTAACTCTGGCGAAATGCCTTTCACGCGTACGGAGTCACCGAAATCAAATTTACCACCCCAGTTCTTCAGCATGTCCCGGGAAAGGGCCATCCAGCGCCGTTTGCTGGTGTGATGACGCGAGATGCGTGAGTTATCGGCCGTAACAAACGGTTCACTATCCGTCTGATTTTTCCTAGCAGAGTAGACCGTTGCTGTTACCCGGTACGAAGTCAGACGGCGCGGTGTGTGGTGTACCAGGGGCACCAGGCGGGGTAGCAGCAGTGCTACCGGACGTGGGCTCAGTTGGGCTACCGTAGAGGGTAGGGCCGCCGGTTGCATGATAACGCGGGGCGGAAAGAGGAACGTGAGCAGAAATAAAGCAATGGACATCAAGGTAGCTTTAGTGGACTCTTGCTTAGCCTGAAGAGGGTAGGCAGCCGGCAAATTCCGGCTAACAAGAAAGGCAATCTGCAGCGAAAAACGCTTGCAAAGCCAATGTGTTCAGAAGAGATGGAGAAGCCTGATTAAGCTAGTAAAGCAGGAAAAGAGGCGATTTAGCTGCTTGTTAACAGTAATAAGCAGGACATTTATCACCTGCTTGCTGGCAAAGGTACAACTATTTATTAATTGAATCCTGTGGAGCCGTTGCGACGGGTTGTGCTGCAAGGCAAAGCGAAGGTAAAAAAAGCGTGCTAAAAAAATTAGCGTCAGGGTGCCGTTGTTATTCCATTCTTTGAGGTGCCATAGTACGGCGCATACGCCATAGGGTTTGGCATAGAAGTAAAAAATTGACTTGGATTGGTCCTAACGCCGTTTGTCGAGCGCCGTATGAGAAGAAGTTTTCCTTGCGCTATAGCCCTTTTCCTCACCTCCATTTCTCCCCTCTATGCTTTCTTATTTTTCTTTTGCTCACCGCCGTGCAAGCTCACTTGCCGTAGCTGGTGCGCTGGCACTGCTGGCTGCTAGCTGCTCTTCTCCTACCCCTGGTACTACCATGGCAGACAATGCCGCCAACGATACCACGGCGCTGGTAGGGCGGGCCGCAGCTCCTAAAGGCGATGCTAACTCCCCGCTGCAAATTGTGGCCGCCTTCCGCGAGCCGCAGATTGTGGGCGTAGCTGTGCTGCCCGACGGCCGCGTGTTTGGCGATTTTCCGCGCTGGGATAACAACCCGGTGTTCCCCATTGCCGAAGTTGGGGCCAACAACTCCCTCAAACCCTACCCCAATGCAGCGTGGTGCACCTGGAACGAAACGGTGCGCAACGAGCCCCAGAAGCACTGGATTTGTCCGCAGAGCGTATACGCCGACCGCGCCGGTATGCTGTGGGTGCTCGACCCCGCCTCGCCCGGCCTGAAAGCCACCGTACCCGGCGGCCCGAAGCTGGTGAAAATCGACCCCAAGACGAATACGGTCGTGCAGAACATCGCTTTCCCCGAGAATGTAGCCCCGCGCAAGTCCTACCTCAACGACGTGCGCGTGGACACGCAGCAGAACTACGCCTACATCACGGAGTCGGGTGAGGGTAGTTTGGTGGTAGTAGACCTGGGCTCGGGCAAAGCACGCCGGTTGCTGGTGAAGCACCCCTCGATGGTAGGCGACACCACCCTGAATATTAAGGCCGATGGTAAGCTATTGGTGGACCCTACCGGCAAACAGGGCCAGTTCAACGCCGACGGCATTGCCCTGAGCCAAGACGGGCAGTACCTCTACTGGAAGCCGCTGACCAGCTACGCCCTGTACCGTATCAAAACCGAAGCGCTGCGCAATACCAGCCTAAGCGACGCACAACTGGCCGCGCAGATTGAAGACCTGGGCAAAGTACCTGCCTGCGACGGTATGATTCTCGACGCGCAGAACAACCTTTACTTGACGGCTTTTGAAGATCATTCCATCAAGCGGCGCACGCCGGCGGGCAAGATTGAAACCGTAGTGCAGGACCCCCGCCTGGAGTGGCCGGATACGTTTGCATTCTCCGCCGATGGCACTACTTTATATGTAACGAACTCGGCCATCCACAAAACACCTACCTGGAGCAAAGGTGTTGGCCAACAGGATCAGCCGTATCATATCTTTAAAATGAGTCTGCCCAAGTAAAGACAGATAAATGCATATGTTTTTGAAAGCCTTTTCCGCCAGGAAAAGGCTTTTTTTTATTACTTATAGCCTATAACCTCGTAAGAATACAGAGTTCAATTTGCAGTATTACTGTAAAGTTTTGATTGTAAAGTTTATTTGAAAACACGAATATGAGTTTTTGACTTCTATTCAAGTACTTTACTTTTGCTTTCAACTCACATAGCGCCCTTACCTCACCCCCACCTATGGATGCTTACTCCTATATCGCCAACGCGCACGGCGAGTATATCGACCAACTGTACCAAGCGTACAAGCAGGACCCCGATTCGGTAGATTTCGGCTGGCGAAAATTCTTCGAGGGTTTCGACTTCTCGCAGCAATATCCCGCCGATGGCGAGACGCCCGTTGCAACCAACGGCACGGCTACGGCTGCCCCGTCTACGCCTCCCGCCCCCGCTGCGCCTACCTTAGAAGCCATTCCGGAGCAGCGTCCCGGCTATGGCGTGCTGAACACCAGCGCTTCTACCGATGATGCCGGCGCGTTGCGCAACAGCAACGAGGCCGCGCCGGATAAGGAAACGGCCGTGCGTAACCTAATCTACGCCTACCGCAGCCGCGGCCACCTGTTGGCCAAAACCAACCCGGTGCGCCAGCGCAAAGACCGCAAAGCCCGCCTCGATCTGGCGAACTTTGGTCTGAGTGAAGCCGATTTGGACACGCCGTTCCGCAACGGCTCTATTTTGGGATTGGGTGAGGCGCCTACCCTGCGCGAAATTATTGCTGGCTTGCAGTCCATCTACACCGGCACGGTGGGCTTCGAGTACATGTATATCCGCGACCCGCAGGTGCTGGACTGGTTCCGCACGAAAGCGGAGCACGACGCGCTGAACTTCAACCCTTCGGACGATTACAAGAAGCGGATTCTGCGCAAGCTGAACGAAGCCGTAGTGTTCGAAAACTTCCTGCATACCAAGTTCCTGGGGCAGAAGCGCTTCTCATTGGAAGGCGGCGAAACAGCCATTCCAGCACTTGATGCCATCATTGAAAAGGGTGCTGAGTTGGGCGTGCGCGAAGTGGTGATTGGCATGGCCCACCGCGGCCGCTTGAACGTGCTGGCCAACATCATGGGCAAAACGTACGAGCAGATCTTCTCGGAGTTTGAAGGTACGGCCAAGCCCGACCTAACCATGGGCGACGGCGACGTGAAGTACCACATGGGCTACTCGTCGGAGGTAGACACCGAATCGGGCCACCAAGTGAACCTGAAGCTGGCGCCCAACCCCTCGCACCTGGAAGCGGTGAACCCCGTGGTAGAAGGTCTGGTGCGCGCCAAGATTGAGCACGAGTACCAAGACGATTATCACAAGATCCTACCCATTCTCATCCACGGCGATGCTGCCCTGGCTGGCCAAGGCATTGGCTACGAGGTAACGCAGATGTCGCAGCTGGAAGGCTACAAGACGGGCGGTACCATTCACTTCGTCATCAACAACCAGGTAGGCTTTACCACAGATTTCGAGGACGCCCGCTCGTCTATCTACAGCACAGATCTGGCGAAGATTATCGACGCGCCCGTGATTCACGTGAACGGCGACGACCCCGAGGCAGTCGTATTCGCTGTGCGCCTGGCTACAGAATACCGCCAGCAGTTCCACGCCGATATTTTTGTGGATATGGTGTGCTACCGCCGCCACGGCCACAACGAGTCGGACGAGCCGAAGTTCACGCAGCCTACCCTCTACAATATCATCTCGAAGCACAAGAACCCGCGCGAGATTTACAACGCTCGCCTGGTAGAGCGCGGCGACGTAGACGCGGAGTTGGCCAAGCAGATGGACCGCGAGTTCCGCGACCTGCTGCAAGCCCGCCTCGATCAGGTGAAACAGCAGCCCCTACCCTACAAGTATCAGCCTCTGGAAAATGAGTGGCGCAACCTGCGCCGCAGCACCAACCAGGACTTCGAGCAGTCGCCGGAAACGGGTGTGAGCGAGGAAACGGTGCAGAAGGTAGGCGAGGCCTTGACTACCTTACCCGAAGGATTCAAGCCCCTCAAGCAGATTGATAATCTGCTGAAGGAGCGTCGCAAGATGTTCTTCGAGACGCGGCAACTGAACTGGGCCGCCGGCGAACTGCTAGCCTACGGCTCGTTGCTGGCCGAAAATCACATTGTGCGTGTGAGCGGCCAGGACTGCCAGCGCGGCACGTTCTCGCACCGCCACGCCGTGCTGCACGACGCCGAAACCTCGGCGCCCTACAACTCGCTCAACCACCTGAAAGGCGACCACGAAAACCTGCGCATCTACAACTCGCTGTTGAGCGAGTATGCGGTGTTGGGCTTCGAGTTCGGCTACGCCATGGCCAACCCCACCGCGCTGGTGGTGTGGGAAGCCCAATTCGGTGACTTCGCCAACGGTGCCCAGACGATGATTGACCAGTTTGTGGTGTCGTCGGAAAGTAAGTGGCAGCGCATGAACGGCGTGGTGATGCTCCTACCCCACGGCTACGAAGGTCAGGGCCCCGAGCACTCCAACGCCCGCCCCGAGCGCTTCCTGCAACTGGCCGCCGAGAATAATATTGTGGTAGCCAACATTACCACACCTGCCAACTTCTTCCACGCCCTGCGCCGTCAGTTGACTTGGGAGTTCCGCAAGCCGCTGGTGGTGATGTCGCCGAAGTCGATGCTGCGCCACCCACTGTGCGTGTCGCCGGTGGAGGACTTCACGTCGGGCCGCTTCGAGGAAGTGCTGGGTGATGACTATGCCGATGCCAAGAAGGTGAAGCGCGTGTTGCTGTGTTCGGGCAAGGTCTACTACGATCTGCTGGACGAGCAGCAGCAGTCGGGCCGCACCGACGTGGCAATTGTGCGGATGGAGCAGCTGCACCCCTTCCCCAAAAAGCAGCTGGATGCCGAGCTGGCAAAGTATCCCAAAGCCAAGATCTACTGGGTACAGGAAGAGCCCGAAAACATGGGCTACTGGAACTACCTGCTGCGCTTCATGCGCCGCGAGTTGGAAGACGTGGTAGCCCGCAAAGCCTCAGCCTCGCCTGCTACCGGCTACAACAAAGTGCACGTGAAAGAGCAGAAAGACTTGGTAGCGCGTGCCTTCGACAAGCCCCGCGAAGAGGTAGCCGACGAGAACATCAAGGAAACCGTAGAAGAAGCCAAGAAGCTCGATTAATTCAGTTGCCTACCCGGCTGCTGGCTCTCAGTCAGCAGCCGGGTAGAAATGCTTATCCCATCGCCCCACAACCCTTAACTCTCCCACCTATGGGTCTGGAAATTAAAATACCCGCCGTTGGCGAATCCATTACGGAAGTAACCATTGCCAAATGGTTGAAAAAAGACGGCGAAGCCGTGAAACGCGACGAAATCATTGCCGAGCTGGAATCGGATAAGGCAACGTTTGAGTTGCCCGCCGAAGCTGATGGCACGCTGAGTATCCAAGTAGCTGAAGGCGAAACGATTGGCATCGGAACAACGATTGCCGAAATCGGTGGTGCCAATGCCCCGGCGGCAGACGCTACCCCAGACGCTACGAAACCCGCTGCGACTCCTGCTGCTGCACCTAGCAACGACCCCATCTCTAAAGGCGAGGAAAACCCCGCGGCCAGCGACCAAGCCGGCTACGGCGGTACGCCCGAAGGCAGTGATACATCGGACGCGGCTCCTGCCGAAGTTCCCAGCAGCGGTGGCGCTATCGAAATGAAGATTCCGACAGTAGGCGAATCCATCACGGAAGTAACCGTATCGAAGTGGCTGAAGCCCGACGGCGCCCAAGTGGACCGCGACGAGGTAATTGCCGAGCTGGAATCGGACAAGGCCACGTTTGAGTTGCCCGCCGAGGCAGCCGGCACCCTACGCCACGCCGTAGGTGAAGGCGAAACTATTGCCATTGGTACCGTAGTAGCTCGCATCGAAGGTGGTAACAGTGGCGCTTCAGCGGCCCCGGCTGCTGCGCCGGCCAGTGCGCAAGCTGCACCTACCCCATCGCAACCTGCTGCCAACGCTGGCACTACCTCCTACGCTACGGGCACGCCTTCTCCGGCTGCCGGCAAAATTCTCGGCGAAAAAGGTATCAACGCTGCCGACGTGCAGGGTAGCGGCCGCGACGGCCGGATCACCAAGGAAGACGCCCAAAACGCTCAAGCAAAGCCCGCTGCTCCCGCACCGCAGGCTGCCCCAGCGCCAGCCGCTCCGGCCCCTGCCGCCTCTGAAACTGCTACCGGCAACCGCAACTCACGCCGCGAGCGGATGAGCAACCTGCGCAAGACGGTGGCCCGTCGCCTGGTGTCGGTGAAAAACGAAACGGCCATGCTCACCACCTTCAACGAGGTGAACATGCAGCCGATTATGGACCTGCGCAACAAGTTTAAAGACAAGTTCAAGGAGAAGCACTCGGTGGGCCTCGGCTTCATGTCGTTCTTCACCAAAGCGGTGTGCGTAGCCCTGAAAGAGTGGCCCGCCGTGAATGCCCAAATCGACGGTGGCGACATCGTGTACAACGATTTCTGCGACATCAGCATTGCAGTATCGGCTCCCAAAGGCTTGGTAGTCCCTGTCATTCGCAATGCCGAGGAGTTATCGTTTGATGGTATTGAGAAGGAAATCGTGCGCCTTGCTGGCTTGGCCCGCGACAACAAGCTGACCATTGAGCAGATGACCGGCGGCACGTTCACCATCACCAATGGCGGCGTATTTGGCTCTATGATGAGCACGCCCATCATCAACGCGCCGCAATCGGCTATTCTGGGGATGCACAACATTATCCAGCGCCCCGTGGCCGAGAACGGGCAGGTAGTGGTTCGCCCTATGATGTACCTAGCCCTGAGCTACGACCACCGCATCATCGACGGCCGCGAGTCGGTATCGTTCCTGGTGCGCGTGAAGGAGTTGCTCGAAGACCCTACGCGTCTGCTGCTGGGTGTATAAGGTAGGAAACACAAAAACGAAGCGGCCGCTCACCAGATGGTGAGCGGCCGCTTCGTTTTTACTAAATAATGATCAGCAGATTAGGCACCCGATGCCATGCTCATCATTTTCAGTTTGGCTTCTTCAGCTTTTGAGCCGGAAAAATGTTCTGCTACCGTACCGTAAAATAAGTTTACCCAACGCTGAAAGTTGGGGCTGGTAACTGGTAGAACCAGGTTGTGGGGAATGGCTTCGCCGTTGACATCCGTTCTGCCACTCAGCAACGTGCTACTCCAGTACTGATACATGGAGGTGAGGTGGTAGGGCCAGTGAATACGAGCCATGGCATTGAACGCCGGGGCTAATACTTCGTCGTTGTAAAGGTGCTGACAAAAAGAGTCGACCAACGTCTTGATGTCCCCTTCCGTACGGATGTCGGGCAAAGTGGTAGTAGCCATAGCGGTCAGGAAAAGATTAATTGTGGGTAGATGTATTTCCGAGATACGTTATTATCGAGTAGGAGTTGCGGCAACGAAGGTACAAATGAATTAACTTAAAAGTTATATATATTATCAGTAAAGTTTTATTGACGAGTTTCGATGTATAAGATTAGAGTGAATAGATAAGCCATTGTTCAGCAGTTGATTGTAGGAAAACAAAAAGCTGTTGTCGCTTCGAACAGTCAGCATAGTTTCGAGAAGCTCTATTTTAGAGCCTGGTTTCGTTTTGTTACTTTTCTTATTGCCTGTGGAGCATGTTATTCTGGGGATTAACTGTAGCGGTTTTCATGCCTCTGCGTGTTTGCTAAGTCCCGATGGGCTCGTGCAGGTTGCCATTGCCGAGGAGCGGCTTTCCCGCGTGAAGCAGGATAAGTCGTTTCCGCGTCGGGCTATTACCTATTGCTGTGCTGCCGCAGGTAGGAAGATTACGGACGTTACTGACGTTTTCGTAGGCTGGAACCCTGCGCCCTACCTTGCGCAGCCTACCCTCACCACCACCGAAGCCTTGCGCGACCGGAGCCAACTGGCCCAACTCACTCTAAACGAGCTAGCCGCCCTACGCACCGATGTGCGCGGCGTGCAGCAAACGCTGCTCGGCGAACTGGGTAATACCACGCGCTTGCACTACGTAGACCACCACCAGGCGCACTTGGCCAATGCGCTGCGGCAGTCAGGATTTGGAGGTGAAGCTGATTTTTTGGTAGCCGATGGCTTTGGCGAAACTACCACCGGGCTGCTGGGCACTGTCCAGGGTGGCACGGTGCGCGAGCTAGCTGCCAACCGCACGCCGCATTCGCTGGGCCTGTTCTACGCCGCTTTCACCGATTTCCTCGGGTTTCGGCCCAACAGCGACGAGTGGAAGGTGATGGCACTGGCGGCCCGTGGCAACTGGCGCACCTATTATCAACTGCTTCGCCCGCTCATCACCGTAGAAGGGCTGCATTACGAAATTGACCTGCGCTACTTTGAGTTTTTCCTGTTTTTCACGCCCCGCTACTACTCACCTAAGCTAGAGGCCCTGCTAGGCCCAGCCCTACCCACCGGCGCACCACTTACGCAGCGCGAATACGACATTGTGGCGGCCGTGCAGCGCATTACGGAGGAGGTAGTGTTTGAGCTATTAACTAATCTGCACGCCCAAACTGGTCAGCGGCGTTTGGTGCTAGGCGGCGGCGTGTTGATGAATTCGGTGCTCAACGGCAAGCTGCGTAGCCACACACCTTACCAGGAAATCTTCATTGGTGGCACGCCCGATGACACTGGCATCAGCTTGGGTAGCGCCTTATATGGTTTTCAGCAGCTGACAGGAAACCCGCCCGGCACAGGAAAGGCTGCCCGGCACAATTTCTTTGGCCGCGCATATATGGAGGAGGAAATAGCCGCTGAGCTACACCGCTGCCGCCTACCCCACCAGCGCCCCACGGACGTAGTTGCTGCCACTGCCGATCTGTTGGCTGCCGGCCAAGTGGTCGGCTGGTTTCAGGGAGCATCGGAGCTGGGGCAGCGGGCCTTGGGCCACCGCAGCATCCTGGCCGATCCTACCCTCCCCGATATGCAGGCGCGCGTGAATGCCAGCGTGAAGCACCGCGAGGCCTTCCGGCCTTTTGCGCCGGCCGTGCCCGAGGAGCGCCAGGATGAGTTCTTCGAGTTGCCCGCCGGTGAAACGTCATACTTCATGGAACGCGTGTTTCCACTGCGCCCCGAAGCGCGCCTGCGCCTACCCGCCGTAACGCACGACGACGGCACGGGTCGCCTGCAAACCGTGCGCGCCGCTGATAATGCATTGTTTCATCAACTACTGTTGGCGTTTGAGCAACGGCGCGGTGTACCGGTGTTGCTCAATACGTCGTTCAACGTCAACGGTATGCCCCTGGTAGAGTCGCCGGCTGATGCGCTGGATTGCTACTTTCAGTCGGGGCTGGATGCGCTGGTGCTGGGGCCGTTTCTGTTGCGGAAGCAGTAGGGTGTCATTCTGCGGGTGGGAAGTAATCTGGCGGAGCTGTGTCCGTGTTTTCTCAAATTCCTCGCTGCGCTCGGAATGACAACCATCAGCCCAATCTTGCCTACCTTGCCCCTATGCGTCTTTCTCATAGTATTCTACTGGCTGCTGGACTGAGTTTGTCCAGCGCTGCTTCGGCCCAATTGCTGCAACCCAAACCCGCCACTTTCACCCGCGCCGACTCGCTCCGTGGCAACATCGACAGCCCCCTGCGTACTTGCTACGACCTGAACTACTACCACCTCGACGTGCGCCTGGACCCGGCCAAGCGGTTTCTAAGCGGTAGTAACCTGTTCCGCTTCACGGCCACGCGGAATTTCACGCGTTTGCAGTTCGACCTATTTGCCAATTTAACGGTAGAAAAGGTTGAGTATAAAGGCAAATCGGTGCCGTTCACCCGCGAGGCTAATGCGGTGTTTGTCACGTTCCCACAGTCCATCAAACAGGGTAGCCGCGAGGAATTTACGGTGCATTACTCCGGCCAGCCTACCGTGGCCGAGCACGCACCCTGGGACGGCGGCTTGGTATATGCGCAGGATGCAGCCGGCAAGCCCTGGGTAGCTTCGGCTTGTCAGGGGGTAGGCGCCAGTATTTGGTGGCCCAATAAAGATCAGCAGGCCGATGAGGTAGACAGTATGCTGATCAGCGTGACGGTGCCCAAAGGCCTGAAAGACGTATCTAACGGCCGCTTGCGCAAGGTTACTACCCTGAAAGACGGTGCTGCTCGCTTCGACTGGGCCGTGCGCAACCCCATCAACAACTACGATGTGGCCCTGAACGTGGGCGATTTTCAGCACTTCGGCGATACCTACCAGGGCGAGAAAGGCAAGCTGACGCTCGACTATTGGGTGCTACCCGAAAACCTGGCAAAAGCCAAAAAGCAGTTTGCGGCCAATGTGAAGCCCATGCTAAAATCGATGGAAAGCTGGTTTGGTCCCTACCCCTTCTATGAGGATGGCTACAAGCTCATCGACGCGCCGCACCTGGGCATGGAGCACCAAAGCGCGGTGGCTTACGGCAATAAGTACCTGAACGGCTACCTCGGTAACGACCGCTCGGGTACGGGTTGGGGCGACAAGTGGGACTTCATCATCATCCACGAAAGTGGGCACGAGTGGTTCGGCAACAACATCACCACCAAGGATATTGCCGACATGTGGGTGCACGAGTCATTCACCACATATTCCGAGTCGTTGTTTGTAGAAACGATGTTTGGTAAGCAGGCGGGGCAGGAGTACCTGCACGGCCAGCGCCGCAACATTCAGAACGACAAGCCCATCATTGGTCCCTACGGCGTGAATACCGAGGGCTCCAGCGACATGTATGATAAGGGTGCAAACATGCTAAACATGCTGCGCACCATTATCAACGACGACGCCAAATGGCGGCAGTTGCTGCGGGGCTTAGGGCAGACATTCTACCATCAGACCGTCACCACGGTGCAGATCATCAACTATTTCAACCAACAAACCGGCCGCGACCTTACGCCTATTTTCGACCAATACCTGCGCCACGCCTCCCTACCCGTGCTGGAAATGCGAGTGGTACAGAATAAGTTGCTAGCCCGTTGGATTGCCGAAGCGCCCGGCTTTGCCATGCCTGTGCGCGTTCGGACCAAGGGTAGCGAGTACCAGTTCATCACGCCCACTACCCGTCTGCAACCCGTGGCCCTACCCGGCGCCACCCGCGACAATGTGGAGGTCGATACCTTTAATTACTACATAGGGGTGCTGGTTGAATAAGGGAAATGGGGTTTGGTATTTTGATCTGATAATGAGTTTGTTACGCGGATGGTATCATTTTAGCTATTTAGCTTCTTATTAAATAGCCTATGTAGGCTACGTATGAGGTTTTGAGCAAAGTGATTTTCCTATGGCAGTACCGTATAAAACAGCTCCTACCAGTTGCCAGAATTGCCCGTATTTGACCCAATCCCTCATGAGTACGTGCCAAAAGGAGGAATTAGAATTAATTTCTACCAGCAAAATATCGCAGAGCTATAAGAAGGGACAGAGCATTTTTCAGACGAATAATCGCCTGCCCGGATTGTACTGCATTCACCAGGGCAAGGTGAAAGTGTCCCGCATCAGCAGCGACGGCAAAGAGCAAATTATGCGCTTGGCGCAGGAAGGCGATGCTTTGGGCTACCGCTCGCTCATGGTAGGCAACACCGCTACTACCTCAGCCATAGCTCTCAGTGACTGTGTAGTGTGCATGGTTCCTCGCCCCGATTTTTTTAGTGTGATTGGACAGAATGCACAGTTTTCGACTGCCCTTACTAAGTTGCTGGCCAAGGATTTAGGTAGAATGGAAGAACGAATGATGCACGCTGCTTTCAAGCCCGTACGTGGCCGGCTGGCCGAAGCGTTGCTGATGCTGCACGAACTGTTTCGGCCTGCTACGGAAATGCGCTTTAGTATTCCCGTTACGCGCGAAGACCTTGCAGCGCTTACAAGCACTGCTAAGGAAACGGCCAGCCGGCTCTTATCAGAATTTCGAGAAGAGGGCTTGGTGTCGACCTATGGCAGCCGCATCACCATTTTGAACCTAGAGAAGATTACGCAGCTTTCGGCGCTCTATGAATAGTGATAAAGCTAACTTTTTTCAAATTTTATAAAACCCTTTTTCCAGTCTGTACGTAAGTGACCCAGCAACCCCGATTGCTGGGTTTTTTTGTGCAGATAGAAGGTAGGGTAGCAAGACTTATAGGACTTTTTCCCATATTGGTGTCCCATAATTGAACGGGCGGGAAAAAGCTGATAACAATCATTTCCTGAGTTGATAACAATCATTTTTTAGCCGGAAGAATCGGGGGAGTTTTGTAGAACAAGTCGGTCTGGTTTTTTTGGTCTAATCCACCACACAGACAGTTCTTCGGCTACTTTCCTTCTGATTCTGATTGCCAGTAAGCAGGCCAACGCGTGGGCCTGATCAGGATACTAGAAACAGGATGGAGGTTGACCGGAGTGGATTGTTTCCCTTCCTCCTTATCCGTTCGTTTCAATGGCTTACTCAGTCAATAATCCCGCAGGAAAAGTAATACAAGGCGTTATCGACGATTTGCCCGCACTATTAGCCGTGGCTGTAGTGGATGTGAACTCGGGCATGAGCCTAGCATCGCATTCTAACGTGCAAAACATCAACCCCGATACGGCCGCTGCCTACAACACGGAGGTAGTAAAGCAAAAGCAGAAAGCTATGGCCGCGCTGAAGCTAAACGGTGAGAAAATTGAGGATATCCTGATTTCGCTCACCAACCAGCTGCACCTGCTGAAGCTCACCGAAGCCGGTAACAAGTTTATCTATCTAGTGGTAAACGCCCGCGATACCAACCTGGCTATTGCCCGCGAAGTACTGCGTCAGCACGCCGCGCAACTCAATTAATTATTCTCCTGCTGGCGGCATGGGCAGTGCGCAGATTCCTCTGTGTTCAGACCAACTCCTCAGCTGCGACAAGCCAGCAGTGCCCTGTGTCTACGCCGTAATTTTATGGTAGCACGGTGGGTTTTCGCAGGCCATCATGCAAATTCCCTTTCTCAATCGTCTTCAGTCTCTTTCCGGTGCAACCATTAACAAGGTGGTGCCGGCTGGCAATGGTGCTGAGCACCAGGAGGCCGCCCAGGTATTGCAGCAGGTCTTGGAAGGCTTGCCGGAGCTGGTAGCAGCAGCCGTGGTGCAGATAGACTCGGGGCAGGCCGTGGCAACCTACACGACTTCCCGGGACTTCAATCCAGCTAAAATTGCCGGATTTAATGCCGCACTGGTAAGAGGACAGTACAACGTGCTGGCCGCGCTGCAACCTGATGCTGACGAGCAGCTAGAGGAAATCGTGATTACCCTACCTACCCAACTGCACTTGCTGCGGATCCTGACCAACAAGCAACAATTTCTCTACGTGGCCGTCGAAAGCCGCGACACCAACCTAGGTATTGCCCGCGAGGTCATGCGTACCTGCGAGTAAAAGCCGCCCCTCCCACACCTCTATTCTATTCCTATCCCCTTCTCTCAACGATTTCAATTTCCCTTATTTCTCACCTTAATCCATTTATGGTATGAAACTTACCGCATCTCCCTTCGACCCCCAAACCGGTGAGCTGCTGCCGGTATATCGGGATGCTTATCTCAATGGCGACCTGAGCCGATCTTCTGCCCAAGCCGTAGAAAATTATTTGCGTCGTGATGCCGACGTAGCGCACGATACTCTTACGCGCTGGGAGGAACTACAAGCTACCGACGAGGTGGAAGTAGCCCCTACCTGGGTGCAAAAACAGATTCAATATATCCGGGCCGAGCCCGTACGTTTTCGCCGCCGCGCTACCTCTATGGTAGCTTCCGCCGTGCTAGTGGGCTCTATGGTATTTGCCGGCACTAGCCTGCCCGGCGCACGGGGCAACAACTCCAATTTCTCGGCAGTACAGGAAACGGCTACTGCCGAAGCCACCGCCGAAGCACTGGCCAGCAATACCGCTTCGGTAGCGGCTGCCGTATCGGCTAAGCGTATGATTATGGTGCAGGGGCGCATTCTGGATGAAAACGGCAAGCCCCTACCCGGTGCTACCGTGATGCAGCCCGGCAGCCGTCAGATTGCCGTTACAAATGCGGCTGGCGAATACGTGCTGCGCGTGCCGGCCGGCACCAACTCGCTGAAGTATGGCTATGGTGGTTATCAGGACGAAGAAATAAAAGTATCCGACGCTGGTACCGATGTAACGCTGCTACCTAGCGAGAAAATCAAGCGTCATTGGTGGAATTTCTAGGCGTTACCTACGTCGCTCAGTGGTAGCTTGTAGTATCTTGTCCGCGTGAAACCCAAGAATTACCGCAGAAAAGCTACCCGTCAATCCGGGTTATCGAAAACAAATAACTTAATTGCTCCGCCTGAGGATCAGGCGGAGCAATTGGTACATCAAATCCTGGCGGTTCTGCCATCATTGCGGCTAGTGGCTGTGGTGGATGTGGCCGATGGTCGTTGCCAGGCTGGCTGGTCGGGGCTGGATGATGTAACTCCGCAGACGGCCGCCCAGCACAGCGCTGCCTTGGTCCGGTACCAACAACTCGCTGTTCACCAGTTGGAGGAAGAGGCAGTGGAAGAAATGTCCTTCCTGCTGTCTACACAACTGCACTTAGTACGGATGCTGCCCGGTGGGCAACAATTTTTGTATCTGGTAGGTGAAAAAGAGTCTATTAGTTTGGGCCTAGTGCGTGAACAATTGCGCGGGCAATTACAACCATTGATGTTGTCGAATTGATAGGCACTATTTAGCTAAGCTATATATACAAGCGCCTCTTCCACTTACGGAAGGGGCGCTTGTGTTCGTGCCTACCTTAGGCAAAACAGCCAGTAGCCGGTTGTGTAGGGTAGCAGCACTTAGCATTCTGCGCAACCAGCGCGTTTCCGCCGGGCTGCTATTTCCGCCTCCGGTTTCTTCCGTACCTTCGCCCCTTGTTGACTACCAACGAATTCACCGCATCATGAATCAATACGACGTTACTGTTATCGGCTCCGGACCGGGGGGCTACGTGGCTGCCATCCGTTGCGCACAGCTGGGGATGAAAACCGCCCTTATTGAGAAGTACCCTACCCTGGGCGGCACTTGCCTGAACGTAGGCTGCATTCCCAGCAAAGCCCTGCTCGATTCGACAGAACACTACCATAATGCCCACACTACCTTCAAGGAGCATGGCATTGAGCTGAGTGACTTGCAGATCAATATGAACCAACTGATTGACCGCAAGAACGGCGTAGTGAAAGCCAACACCGACGGCATTCAGTTCCTGATGAAGAAGAATAAAATCGACGTGCTGCGGGGCGTGGGTTCGTTTGTCGACAAAACGCATATCAAAATCACGCCTACTGAAGGCGGCGAGGAGCAGCAGATCGAAACCAAAAAGGTGATTATCGCCTCCGGTTCCAAGCCTACTGTCCTACCCTTCATCAAGCAGGACAAGCAGCGCATCATCACCAGCACCGAGGCCCTGAACATTCGGGAAGTGCCCAAGCACATGATTGTGATTGGCGGCGGCGTTATCGGGCTGGAAATGGCTTCTGTATACGCCCGCCTGGGTGCGAAAGTATCGGTGGTAGAGTTCCTGGATTCGCTGATTCCGACCATGGACCGCGCCCTTGGCAAGGAGCTGAAGCGCATCCTGGGTAAAATCGGCATTGAGTTTTACCTCAGCCACAAAGTAACTGGCGCCACCCGCGAGGGCGACGCCGTGACCGTAACCGCCACCAACCCCAAGGGTGAGGAAATTAAGCTGGAAGGCGACTACTGCTTGGTAGCGGTGGGCCGTGCGCCCTATACCGAAGGCCTAAACCTGGAAGCGGCCGGCGTGCAGCTGGAAGAGCGCGGCCGCATTAAGGTAGACGAGCACATGCAAACCACCACGCCCGGCATCTACGCCATCGGTGATGTGGTGCGCGGTGCCATGCTGGCCCACAAGGCTGAGGAAGAAGGCGTATTCGTGGCTGAAACCATTGCTGGCCAAAAGCCCCACGTGAACTATTTACTCATTCCAGGAGTGGTCTACACCTGGCCCGAAGTGGCTGGGGTAGGCTATACCGAGGAGCAGTTGAAGGAGCAGGGCAAAGCCTACAAAACCGGCAACTTCCCCTTCCGCGCTTCGGGCCGCGCCCGCGCCTCCATGGACCTCGACGGCTTCGTGAAAGTGCTGGCCGATAAGGAGACCGACGAAATCTTGGGCGTCCACATGATCGGGCCGCGCATTGCCGACCTGATTGCCGAAGCCGTAACGGCCATGGAGTTCCGCGCCTCCGCTGAGGACGTAGCCCGCATGAGCCACGCTCACCCTACCTACGCCGAAGCCATGAAAGAAGCTTGTCTGGCGGCTACTGAGAACCGGGCGATACATATGTAAGTCTGCGCTTGCATAACTACACGCAAAAAGCGGCTGGAGCTACTAGAGCTCCAGCCGCTTTTTTGCGTGTAGGTTTAGCTACAAGGGATATTCTTTAATCAAGATGAATTTAACTTAATAAAGGTATCGTAAACAGGAGGTAACATTGGCTTAAACGTGCGCCTGTAGTTTTGTCGCTTTAAAAGTGCACGCTCAACTCCACGGTTCCATTTTCCTGTTCTAGTTTGTGTCGCAGGTAATTATTTGGAAAAGTGATGCTTACATCTGGCTACCACATAGCAGCTGTACCAAAAGATTTTCTGTGTTCGTAGATTTCGCTACCTGCGGAGGGGTAGGGTGGTCTTGTGTGGCCGGTGGGAGAGTGCGTGCGCTTTTGTATTTCCCTTTCTCACCCTTATCACCACCTGATGAGACATTTTTTACTGACGGGGCTACTCGTGTTGCTAGCCGCTTTGGGCCTGCAAGCCCAGGTTACGACCAGTAGCCTGACGGGCCTGATTAGAGACAGCGGCGGCGAAGCATCTATTGGCGCCACCGTGCAAGCCACGCACGTGCCCAGCGGCACCAAGTACGGTGTGGCTACCAATGCCGAGGGCCGCTATACCATCCAAAACATGCGTGTTGGTGGGCCTTACACTGTGACCGTGAGCTACATCGGCTACAAAGAGCAGACATTCAATGACATCAGCCTGACGCTGGGCCAGCCCTACGTGCTGAACGCTACCCTGACGACCGAGGGCACAGAACTGCAAGGCGTGACGGTGACGGCCAACCCCGGCTCTATCCTAAACGCCGACAAAACCGGCGCCATCACCAATATCGACCGCACCGCTCTGCAGCGCCTACCATCCATCAGCCGCTCGCTCGACGACTTCACTCGTCTCACACCCCAAGCCAACGGCACGGCTATTGGCGGCGGCAGCAACCGCTCCAACTATTTCAGCGTCGACGGCTCCGACTTTAACAACAATTTCGGTATTGGTACCGGTGGCAATCTACCAGCTGGTGGAGCTCCTATTTCGCTAGATGCCATTGAGGAAATATCGGTGAACGTGACGCCGTTTGACGTGCGCCAATCGGGCTTTACCGGAGCGGCTATTAATGCCGTAACGCGTTCAGGGAACAATGACTTCTCCGGCTCAGTCTACGGCTACTACCGCAACCAGAACTACCAGGGCGACAAGGTAGGCGACCAGCGCGTGGTACTACAGGACCAGCGCTTCTATCAGTATGGCTTCCGCCTAGGTGGCCCCATCATCAAGAACAAGCTGTTCTTCTTCGCCAACTTTGAGGACGAAGAAAACCGCACTCCTGGCCAGCAGCGTGTGGCCGCTACCGATGCCGCGCCGTTTGGCAGTGGCACTAACGTAGCCCGCCCCACGGCCGCCGAACTGGACCAGATCAGCAATTACCTGCGCACTACCTACGGCTACGAAACCGGTCCCTACCAAGGCTACAGCTTCACGGCTCCGCGCACCAAGATCCTGGGTCGCCTGGACTGGAATATCAGCCAGAAGCACCGCGTGAATGTGCGCTACAGTCAGGTAGAAAGCCGAAACAGCAGCTTCCCCAGCACGTCGCGTAGTCCGTTCGGCAACTACACGTATCCTAACCCAGATCCGACTGGTACAAATCCGCCAGCTTTTGTGGCGGGTAGCGGCAACCGCCAAGCAAATACGGCGTTGTTCTTCCGCAACGCTACCTACTATCAGGAGGCAAACTTTTACTCGTTGGCGGCTGAGTTAAACTCGACCTTCGGTAACAACAAGTTCAATACGCTACGCGCTACCTACACCCGCCAAAACGACCCACGCAGCTCCGATAGCCAGCTGTTCCCCTTCGTGGATATTCTGAAGGAGGGTACGCCGTTCACGTCGTTCGGCTACGAGCCCTTCACCTACGGCAACCTGCGCGACGTGAAGATTCTGTCCTTCAAAGATGACTTCAACTGGATTCTGGGTCGCCACAACGTAACCCTGGGTGCACAGGTAGACCTGAGCGAGACGAAGAACGGCTTCCAGCGCTTCGGCACCGGCTATTATACGTTTGCTTCCTGGAACGACTTTGTACAGGGCAACGCGCCGGTAGACTTTGGTATCACCTACCCCCTCTCGGCCGATTACTCGCAGCAGTTCCCCAGCTTTAAGTACGGTCAGTATTCAGTCTACGCCCAAGACGAAATTGCCGTGACCGACCGCCTGCGCATCACGCCCGGCTTGCGTGTAGACCTGACCAGCTACCCCAACAAGCTGGCCGAGCACCCGCTGATTACGCCGCTGTCATTTGCCGGTGGCGAGCAGATCAACGTGGCTAACCTGCCCAAGACCCAACTGCTGTGGTCACCGCGGGTAGGCTTCAACTTCGACGTGCTGGGCGACCGTTCTTTGCAGCTGCGCGGTGGTACAGGCATCTTCACGGGCCGTGTGCCCTACGTATGGATTGTGAGCCAAGCCGGCGATGCAGGCCTGCTCCAGATTACGCAGACCTACGGTTCCTCACCCGGTACCAGCGGCCCCATTGGCGACATTCGGTTCGACCCCAGCCCCACCGGCAACCGCCCCGACACGCCGCCCGTCGCTGGCACTGTTATTCCGAGCACCACCTCGTCGCTGGCCCGTAATTTCCGCTTCCCGCAGACTTGGAAATCCAGTCTGGCCGTGGATGCCAAGCTGCCTTTTGGGGTAGTGGGTACGCTGGAAGGTATTCTGAACCGCGACATCAACGCGGCCGTGTTCCGCAACGCGAACCTGGTTAAGCCCATCAATAGCTCACTGTACGTGAGCAACTACCCTGATAACCGCATCATCTACCCCAGCGCTAATACCAACAAGTACGTCAATCCGCTCATCAACGGGAAGCCAGTGGCCAATGGTACGTCTGGCGGCGGTGCTTACAATGCCATTGTGCTCGACAATGCCTCGCGTGGGTACTACTTCTCGCTGACTGGCAAGCTCGATAAGCAGTTCGACAACGGGCTGTTTGGCTCAGTGGCCTACACCTACACGGCTTCCAAGAACCTATTTGATGGTGGTGGTAGCCAGCCACTGTCGGCGTGGCAGGAAACGGCTACGGTGAACGGGGCTAACAATTTGGCACTAGGCTACAACGGTAACACCCTACCCCACCGCGTGGTAGGTTCCTTGTCGTATCGTCGCGAGTACCTAGGCCACTTGGCTACCACTATTTCGTTGTTCTACGACGGCGCCAGTCAAGGGCGCGCTTCCTACCTGTACTCGTCGGATTTCAACCGCGACGGCGCCAATGCCGACCTGATGTATATCCCGCGCGATGCGTCGGAAATCACCTTTGTGCCCATCACCACGGGTACCGGCGCCAGTCAGCAGACGCTCTTCACACCGCAACAGCAAAGCGACGCATTCTTTGCTTTCATTGACCAGGATGATTACCTGCGCAAGCGCAAAGGCAAGTATGCTGAGCGCAATGGTGCTACCTTCCCCTGGCGCAACCAGTTCGACGTGAAAATTCTGCAGGACCTCTTCACCGACATAGGCGGCAAGCGCAATACCTTACAGCTGAGCTTCGATGTGTTCAATGTGGGCAACTTGCTGAACAACAGCTGGGGCCGCTTCCAGCAGCGCACATTCAATAACGCTGCTATTCTGGAGCCCGCTAACACAAACAGCCTAGCGCCTACCCTAACGGCTAACGGCACACGGCCTACCTTCCGCATGAGCCGCGACAACGTAACGGGTCAACTGCTGACCAACACCTACCGCGACGCCGTGAGTCTGTCCTCTACCTACTACATGCAGATTGGCCTGCGCTACATCTTCAACTAAGTTTTCAAGCAATCTGAAAAGCCTGCTGCGTGTAGTAGCAGGCTTTTTTATGCCTCACTTTTCAGACTTACCACCCTACTGTCATGTACAAGAAAATCAGCTTAGTAGCTTTATTTTTCGCCCTGCCGTTTAGCCTGCTGGCCTGGGGCGTAGAGGGCCACCGCGTTATCGGGAAAATTGCCGAAAACCACCTCAGCAAGAAAGCCCGCGCCCAGATACAGCAGTTGCTGGGCACCGAGCGGCTGCCGCTGGTGAGCACCTTCCCCGACGAAATCCGCTCCTACCCGGAGTTTGCCCACACCTCGCCCTGGCACTACGTGAACGCATCCGTGGGCCTTAGCCAAGATGAGTACATTCGCACCATCACCACGATGGAAAAGCCCAACGCCTATCGGGCCTTGCAGGAGCAACTACAGAAATTGAAGGACCCTGCTACCTCGAAAGAGGACAAGGTGTTTGCGCTGAAATTCATCGTGCACATTGTGGGCGACGTGCACCAGCCCATGCATACGGCCACGGCCGAAACCAGCGGCGGCAACAAGATCAAGGTGAAATTCCGGGGCCGAGATTCGAATCTGCACAGCGTGTGGGACTCAGGCCTGGTAGACTATCCCGCCATCACCTACCTGGAAATGGCCCAGCAGCTCGACCACGCCACGAAATCTGAGGTGCGGCAGTGGCAGCAGGCAGCTCCCGCCACGTGGTTCTGGGAGTCCTACCAGCTCAGCCAACCCCTCCTCACCGAAGCCGAGCAACACCCCGACCTCGACTATACTTACTACCCCAAATACGCCCCTACTGTAGAGCAGCGCCTATTGCAAGCCGGCATCCGGCTGGCGGGCGTGCTGAATGAGGTGTACGGTGGTTGAAGGGTGGTCCTGTAGATAATTCTACACTAGAGATAGAAACACAAAGCAGGTAGTAAATGAGAAAGGCTACCATTTTGGTAGCCTTTCAACATATTGATGGGGTCTGACTTACTCTTTTACCAAGCGCAAGGTAGTCCTCTGTTGGTCTTTGGTGATAATCAACAGCGTGTACACGCCTGCACGCAACGACGATACGTTAAGCTCATTGCTGCTGCTCAGCGTGCCTTGGGCATTCACCAGACCATAGGCGTCGGTAATCTGGTATTGGCTGCCAGCAAGAGGTAGGGTAGAAACTAAGTGCAGTTTATCGGTTACCGGGTTGGGGTACAACTGCACGGTAGGCGCAGCGGTGATGGAAGCGGTGGCGGTTGCTTTGGCTGCTACGCTGCTGCCAGCTTGGCTAATGCGCATCCAGTTGAGGTTCCAGCCACCAGTTTGCGCAAATACGCCGAAGCTGTAAGTGCCCGCCGCCACACTCACCGTTTGCGATACGGTGGTCCAGGTTTGCCAGCCGCCGGTAGCCGGAATAGTTACTTTGCCTAGCTGAATCGAGCCCGAGTTGAAATCCGACGACAGCGTGCCGCCGCTGGGGGTGGCCACGCGGTACTCAATGGTGTAGGTGCCGGTGGTAGGAAAGGTGATATTGCTGTAGGCCATCCAATCGCCGGCATCAATGTAGCCCACATTCTGGCCGCCGCCCGTGTCGGTAGTAGTTTGGGTTTGCACCCCCGACATGCTGCTGTAGCTCTCCGCTTCCAGGTTGATGGTGGTGGAAGTAGCAGCGGCAGGCCCATATACCTCTACCTCGTAGATGGAATAGCCGTAGGTGGTGGCGCGGCGCGTGCCGTAGATACGCAGGTAACGGCCCCGGCCAGCCAGGCCAGTAATGTCGTCAATGCCACCGTCGCCGTTGATGACGGAGTGAATGGCGGTCCAGGAGGAGCCATCAAGCGAAGTTTGTAGCTGATAGTCTTTGCCGTAAGCTGCTTCCCAGTTAATCTTGACCCGTGAGATATCCTTCACCGTGCCCAAATCGAGCTGCAAGTACTGCGGATCGGCGAAGGCGCTGGCCCAGCGGGAAGTCAGGTTGCCATCAATGGCCTTCGCGGCGGCGGTGCCACTATTTTCGCTGGACGAAGCCACGGCAGCAACGGGCGTCAGGCGGGTAGGGGTAGGCGTAGGTGTGCTGCCGCTGAAGGGTAGGCTCACGTACAGCTGGCCCAGTTCGGTGAGCTGGCCCGAGGCAGCGCCAAGCAGGTTGATATTGGGTATCTCGTTGTTGCGGCCCGAAAACCAAGCGTAGCGAAACACTGCCGGCTCGTTTTCCAGGTAATTCACGGCGGCGGTAAGGTAGCGCTTCTGCACATCCAGCGTAATCTGGTTCTGGGGCATATCACCGCACGAAAACTCCGTGAGCCAGATCGGCTTGCCGTACTTTTTCAGCTCCCCAATCTTATCGCGCAGCCACTGCTCCTCGCACACATAGGTGTGCACGGCAATATAATCGACCTGGCAAGTAGGGCAGGCGGCGAAGAAAGCATCAAGGTACTGCGTGGGCGAGTAGTAGGTAGTGCCGTTTTCCGTTACACAGTCGCCGCAGTAGTTTACCGCCGGCGACACCAGCTTGAGGTTTTTGCGGCGGGCTACTTCCTGTAGCGTAGGCCACAGGGCTGCGGCCTGGGTAGGCGTAAGGTTGGCCTGACTACGGAAGTTGGGCTCATTAAACCCCAGCAAGTATTTGGCCCCGGCCGGAATATTGGCCGCCAATCGGTCGGCGGTGAAGGGAGTGCCGTCCAGGTCGCGGCCCCACTGCATTGGCACGTAGTCGATGCCTAGGTTGGTGTAGACACTTGCCGCCCCAGCTTCGGGCTTGGAGTACCAGTTGTACCACCAGCTGATGCCGGGCGCCAGCGCTTGCATGTCGGCAGCCGAGTGGTAGCCGTAGGCGATGCCACGCTTTGCGCTTTTGGTTTGCGCAGTGGCTTGCTGTGGCCAGCAACTCAGTAAGGCCGCAGCGCCGAGCAGCCAGCCCGTAGCTTGCCGGTGAAAAATCTTGTAAAGCTTGTGCATAGTAGGAAGGTGAAGTAGTGCAGTAGGGCGTTTAGCACCAGTTGGTTAGACGTGGTGTTTTTCAAAGATAGCTGCAATAAAGAAAGACCACCGTATAGGGTGGTCTTTCTTTATGAAGAACAGAACGGTGCGCTTAAGCTTAGCCTGTTTGCCTAATGATGGCGCACAGCCATGGCATCCCAAGTGCAGCATACACTAAGCTATATACCTGCCTTGCTTATGCTGAACAGGTAAACCGAAAGCGGCTGAAGCTTCAGTCGCTTTTCGTCCTACACTGCTTTCCTACCTCCGCTTTTCCCGCCACGCCTGTTGCTGCGCCGCATCCAAAAACGTCCAGGCTACAATGCGGCTTATCTTATGCCCTTGCGCCATCGGAATGGTGCGCACCTCCGTAGCTCCTAGCTTTTGCAGCGACTTGTACAAGCCCGGCAATGTTTCTTTCTTCGACACGAGGGTAGTAAACCAATAGCACGACTCCCGAAACAACGCGCTTTCCTCGGCCATGCGCCACAAAAAAGTCGCCTCGCCGCCGGGATACCACAGTTCTGTACTCTGCCCGCCAAAGTTGGGGGTAGGCCGTGCCTGTCGATTCGTGCCCAAATTCCGCTCTTTGCGCCGGTTGCTGGCTTCGGCCTCAGCTGCCGAGCTATGAAAGGGCGGATTGCACATTGTCGCATCAAAGACCTCGCGCGGCTTCAGTATACCGCTGAAGATGGAATTGCGGTCGGGTTGGTGCCGGAGCTCCAGGGCGCCCGTGAGGGTAGGGTTACTAGCTGCGAGCTGCTTGCCCACCCGCAGGGCCGTTGTGTCTACATCGGTGCCTACAAAGCGCCACCCGTACTCATGGTGTCCGATGATGGGGTAAATGCAATTGGCGCCTACCCCCACATCCAGCACGCGCACAGCTTTGCCAGTGGGCACAACGCCCGCATTGCCATCGGCCAGCAAATCAGCGAGGTAATGGATATAGTCGGCACGACCGGGGATGGGCGGGCACAGGTAGCCAGCCGGAATATCCCACTGCCGCATGCCGTAGAATTGCTTCAGCAACGCCCGGTTCAGCGCCTTCACGGCAGCCGGATCAGCAAAATCCAGGCTAGCATCGCCCGAAGGAGTAGCCATGACAAATGCGGCTAGTTCGGGCGCGGTGTGTACTAGCTGCGCAAAGTCGTAGCGGCCGTGGTGACGGTTGCGTGGGTGCAGGGTAGTAGGGGTGGCGTTGGATGGCTGCGGCATCAGTAAGGCGTAGAGGGTAGGGCTAGAAACAGAAAGCGGCTGAAGCCACAGGAGCTTCAGCCGCTTGGGCTTATCGAGAGGTAAATTTACGCAACGGCGGCCGCTTTCACGTCGGTGGCGCTGGGGCCTTTGGGTCCCATTTCCACTTCAAAGGTCACGCGGTCATTCTCCTTGATGGGGTTGCGCAGGTTGTTGGCGTGCACAAATACGCTTTCTTGCGTCTCCGAATCCTTAATGAAACCGTAGCCCTTCGACTCGTTGAAGAACGTCACAATACCAGTACGAATCAAATCGGCCGGATCCATGTCTTCCCGGCGCACTACGCCAATCTGAATGTCCTCGGTCTTGATTTCCTTCTTTTTCTTCGGATCTGGCGGAGTATCTACAATGTTGCCATTCTCGTCTACGTAAGCCATCATCTCGTCCAGGCTCTGGCCTTTCTGGGCATTGGCTTGACGTTCCTCCTTTTTCTCGGCTTTATCCAGCCGCTTCTTCAGGCGTTTCTTTTCGTTTTCTTTCTTACCAAACGTTGCTTGGGATCTACCCATGTCTTTTACCAGCTTTATAGGGTGGATGCGTTGGCCGATAAAGCCAAGCATTAGTATTCGTGAATACAATAGTACAGGTAACTTTCCGGTAAAGTTCAGCAGAGCTCCATAGAAACTACCTACTAACCTGTTTACTAGCTACGAAAGGCCGAAACAGACCTGTTCTACCCGTTATTCAGTTCCGCCTCCTGACAACTTAGCGCGAAGGAAACCACTTCTCGCGCCTCGCCCGCCGCTAAATCTCCGAGCCATATATCCCCTACCCGCACGCGCACCAAGCGCAAGGTAGGAAACCCTGCCGCCGCCGTCATCTTCCGGATCTGCCGGAATTTACCTTCTGTTACCGTAATCGACACCCAACTGGTAGGCCCGTGGCGGTCGTCGCGAATTTTGCGGGTACGAGGAGGAAAGTTTGGGGCAGTTTCGAGGCGCCGTACCGCGCAAGGTAGCGTTTGGTACCGCACATCTCGAATACCGATTTCTACACCTTGTTGCAGTTGGGCTACCGCTTCGTCGGTAATGAGGCCATCCACCTGAGCATAATATTCCTTCTCTACCTTCCGGCCACGCACATACTCGCTCATGCGGCCGTCGGTGGTGAGCAGCAGCAAGCCTTCACTATGCTCGTCTAGACGCCCAATAGCCATAGTACCAGCCGGAAAATCATACAACTCCCCCAGCAGTTTCTTCTTTCGCAATTCGCATACAAACTGACTGAGGTAACCGAATGGCTTGTGAAGTAAGAAATGCTGATGCGTACTCATGTGCTGCAAGGTAGCGCTTTCGGCTGTTCTCCTACCCCGATTCCTTGTCGCGGCGGCGCAATACAGCTACTGCAATACCTACCAAGCCGGCTACTACCAAGCCTTTCACCCAAGAGCTAATCACAGGCGGCGGCACCGACACCACCCCCGAAGCATCGGCCACAGCCGGGTGTCCTACGTAGCGCCCCTTTGTCGGCACAGCTTGCGTCTGAAAATGGTCACGTAGCTCTTGCAGTTGGCGGCGCAATTCGTTGCCGTGCATAGCAATACCGTGTCCCGTAGCGGCTACCTCCGGCTCTAGGTCAGCCAGCAACTCCACTGAAGCTCGCGCAGCTTCCCAATCAGGCGTGAAGTAAGCGGGCGGCCCATGTACCTCTTGCTTTTGCTGCCAAGTAGCCACCACCGATTCACCTTTCACCGTTACGAAAGCGTCGCCGGCTAATAGCGTACGGTCGCTCTCACGAAAAAATGACACGTGCCCCGGCGTATGCCCCGGTGTATGCACCCAGCGCCACCCCGGCAGATGCGGAACTGATCTATCGTCTAATAACGCTTTCACCCGACTACCTAGATCCAATGGCTTTTTAGGGTAGAGAAAGGATATAGCGGCCATACCACCGCCACCTACTGTTGGGTCGGGTGGGGGGTAAGATGAAAGTCCTGTGAGGTAAGGCAACTCCAACGGATGCGCATACACCTGCACAGTAGGCCACGCTTCCAGCAAATCGGGTAGCGCTCCTACATGGTCGAAGTGTCCATGCGTAAGTAAAATGGCTTGCGGCGGATTCGCTGGCCCAAATAGCTGTGCGGCATATTCTTGAATATGCGCTGCCGACAAGGGTAGACCCGCATCGAGTAGTACCCAAGGTCTGCCTATTCCGGCCACTTCCTGCTCATTTATATAATATAGATTGACAAAGACATTACGCCACCCCACGATACCAGGAACTATAGGCTGTAAAGCAGGAGTATGAGCGCGTTTGGTGTTGTTGGAGAGCATAGGGTAGGTGGCAAAGTGACCAGATAAGCTCTTTACGTATAGAGTATAGTGCCGTTCTCGACAGTAGCATATAAAAATAGCCGTCATCTACTCTCATCTTATTAGCTACCTATAGCGCCAATAAGAATGACGTTTAAGATAAGAAGTTGACATGCTTACTACAGCATTGCTATAAAAACTGCACTACTTATGAAACAGGCTGATTATACAGATAGCAAAAGCAAGGGCACTCAAACAACAGAAGAACTCTACTTTATGTATGTAAGACAAATTATTAGAAAG